>CALJEQ010000008.1 GCA_938074565.1 uncultured Alkaliphilus sp.
ATAAATCTTACATAGTAAATATGAATGGGAATTCGTACAGATTAAAAGAGACAAAACGCTGGCTTTCAGAGCAATAATTTTTTTACTCCTCTAGGGGAATTTTTAATTAAAAAATAGGGGAATTTTCAATTGACAAATACACAGGGTTCTTTTTGACTCTTTCTGCTCTTAATTCAGCAGCCTTTTCAAAATCCTGGACCGAAATTATTGGCTCAAAGTTCCCTTCTATTACAACATAGTCACTTTTATTGTTCTTCTTGACCTTATGTTCTATAACATCAATTACCGTAGTCTTCTTTTGATATTGCTTACCTATATACATAGGATTCTCTAAAATACGACTGATTGTTGACTCATACCATTTTACTTCACCAGCTGAGTTTTTTCTCCCTGCTTTAGTTAATTCCAATTTAATGGTACGAATACCTTTACCTTCTAAGTAAAGTTTAAATATCATTCGAACTGAATCAGCTTGTTCTTCATCAATTACGAATGTTTCGCCTTTTCGATTGTAACCAAGTATGTTACCAGTTCCGTATAACACCTTTTTCTCTGTTCTGGCTATCGTTTGTCCATCTTTCACACGTTTACTAAGTTTTTTAACTTCATGTTCTGCATAAGCAGACATCCATGCAAGCATCATTTCGCTTTCTCTGTCAAAGGTGCTAAGTCCTTCGCTTATAAAATAAACTTCTACACCATGTTCTCTAAGCTGTTTTATATAAGTAAGAGCTTCAATCAAATTACGAGCGAATCTACTCACTTCACGAGTGATTATTAAATCAAATTTTCCTTGTTTAGCGTCTTCAATCATACGTAAAAATCTCGGTCTTTTCTTTGCTTGAGTGCCTGTAATGCCTTTATCAAAGTATTTATGTTCATCTTTAACTATCCATTCTGGGTGGTTTTCAATTTGTTTGTCATACCACATTATTTGATTTTCAAATGCCGAAAGCTGTGCTTCATGTTCTGAGCTTACACGACCATAGACAGCTACTTTTCTTATTTTATCTTTTTGTTCTATCATGTTTTTCAACCTCCTTCATAAGCTTTTGAATGACTTTTTCATAGGTAGCTTTATTTATCTCTCCACGGTCATACATAATTTGGATTAATGCTTTTACAAGGTTTGTGTTATTGTTTTTCTTCAAACTTGTGCTTCTTGACACTTGTGTTGGATTCAAATTAACACCTGAACTAGCCGTGGATAGGGAGGTTACCGCCTCTTTACACTTTCTGTCAAGAGCTGAAACATCTTCATTTGTTTTTTTATTAGAATAAACAAGTTCTTTATTGTTGCTTTTAACTTTTATACTCATAGCCTTTTCTCCTGTAGCTGGCGTCCCAGCGTTTATTGTAGCTACAAGTTAATACTACCTCATGATTATTAAAGAAATTTTGAGCATTAAAAAAGCACGTCTATTCATCTTTAGACATGCTCTTTTAATATTGCTCAATATTTTTATTTTTTCTTTTCAATATTTAATTTAAGTTTCTTTGGAGGAACTTTTATTTTAAACTTTTTTTTTAATTCATCTCTGAATGTAAAAACATATCCCAAGTCAAATATATTTCTGATAATCGTCTGAACTAATCCCTCTTCGGTCTCAACTAATCCTTCTTCAGTCTCAACTGGTTCATTTCTTATCTCAATAAACTTAGGACAGTAGGTAATACCATGTTCCGTTGGTTCTTTCAATTCATTGATGTATGGCTTCCACTTGTCAGCCTTAGAAATATTGCTCTTATCAATCAACTCTATTTCACCAGTCATGTTTAGTAGTAGAACTTTTAGTAATCCTTTTAAACTATATAAACTTTCAACTATATTTTCAGCTTCTTCAATCTCATCATCAGAAGCTTCTTCTTTACGTGAAACTGAAAGATATATGCCCTCATAATCCAAATGAAGTGGATTCTTCAATTGTTCTTGATATAATACTCCATGATATGCTGATTCACTGATATTTTTATCGTATCCATCTTTACTAAGGTCAACGGTATCAATTGATGCGTCATCAAGATGCAAAGATTCATTTTCTCCTAAATCACGTACTATATCAAGTTTTATTCTTTCTTCGCCTAACCAATACTTTAAGGGTACTCCGGTGAAATTTATAATGAATTCAAGTACAATATCCCGGGCTGTATCATTCCCAAATAAAGAGTTTATATCTCCAGTCTTTGCTAGTTTAAATAATTCATCTAAGATATCATGTTCACGTATAAAATATTTTTTACCATTGTTTTTATCTTCTTCAGCGTCTTTATCTTTTTTAGCGTCTTTATATTCTTCAGCAAAGATTCCATGTAGATTTTTGTACTCATCACACAGGTTTTTATATGTACCAGTCACCCTAAGAATCTGCTCAAGTATCATGTAATTTATTTTAATGTTTGTAATGCTATTCATGAATTATCCTCCTTGCATGGTATTGTTGAAATGATTATATCGCAAAAAGTGTTATACTTGAACATAAATTGACAAAATATTTAAAAACATAGCCCTAATCCACAACTTCACTAGACATGTAAAAGATGAAAATTTTACACTTAAAATAAAAAGAACAGACTATAAACGTCTATGGCTTATGTTCTGCTCTGATAAACCGTTCTTCAATTGTTACTGCCTGTCCGTCTTTCAACTAGCCATTAGATTGAATATAATTTATTCCAAAATCTGCTTCAATAAGTCATAGTGTTCCTTATGCCTTCCAGATAGAGTAGGGGTACTCATCAAATAGTATAAGTATCCAACAACTTTTCCCTGCAAGTTTTCTTCTACATATTTCCTATGCTTTTTTATAAAAGGGGATATTATTTGAATAAAGTCATGTAGTTCTTCATCAGCTAATGAGTCCTGCACAGGAACTTTAGGTAGTGTCAACGTGATATTGTCTAGCAATTTATTTTTTGCTTTATAATCATATATCGCCAAGTTTAACGCTTTATTATACAGTTCAAAATTACAATTACTAAATCCTATTACTTTACTCAACATGTCATCTGGGAAATACTTCAGGAGCTTATTAACATCATAGTCTATCTGGTTATGTGCCGTTTTGAGATTGATTTGCTCATGTTCTGGTAATGCAATATTATGATGTTTTATTACTGATGCTACAGATGACAACGTACTTTTGAAATAAAGTTTAGCTGTATTACTTACAATCTTGGTATTCATTATCAAATCTATATACTTTTTAAGGAAGTCATCTTTATCTTTACTTAAGTTCCTATTAGCTATTGAGCCAATTGGTCTTTCATAAAGGCTGCCATCATCTCTCATGTAACAGTGACACACTTCTCTTGTTAAGCTGATTATGCTTCTCATAATAAAATCCTCCAGTTCTAATTTTTAATTTAAATATCTTTATACCAGTGTTTATCAAACCTTTAAACGTCCAATTTCCTCATTTTTATCATTTCTTACCAAACTACTTATTCCTTTAATTTATTTTTTCTCCAAATACATAGTTTTCAAGCCGATTTCCCACAAAACTTCTACCTAAATACCTAATTTCAGTACTTTCAGTAAAAAGTCTTAAAATAGGTCTATTCTTAAGAAACTTAAATGTCTACCTTTCAATGCCTTTCAAAAAATCAAATTTAAGTATGTGATAGGGGAGTGGTATGTACCTATAGCAAAATAAACATATCCTTTTCACTGGATAAAACTTTGATATTCCTTAGTCCTGCAACCTTTACTAATAAACCTTCCAGTCCTTAAAATGATAATTTTCATTATTCTTTAGACCAACCATGCTTTGCGTGTATCGCTATTTATAATGAAGAAATACATTTTTATCGCTAGCCACAATACAGCTCAACTTATCAATCGAAAATTCAACTTTTCCCTCTTTTATAAAGCCTAGCCTAAATATCAACAAGCCACCTTAGTGTCTACCCTTTTTCACCAATACTTGATATCTTCAACTAGTTCCTTCACAGCATTAAAATAATTAACTAGCCATATTGAAGTATCAGTAATACAATCACCTTTATCAAATTAACCAAACGACTACTTTCTCAACTAGTCCAAATCATGCCTATCAAAATATATCAAATTTACCAATCAACAATTTTCCGACATCAGAAAAGACAGTTATTAAAGACCTACCTTATGCCTATCTGAGTATCTATGGCTTAATGAACTTACTTTCTCCCACTGGACGTACCCTTTGATTTCACCTTCTCTGACACCCATTTAATGTCTATTTTTGCACCAATATCTAAGAACTTACATTGGCCTTAGTTAGATGTATTCAGAAACTTACTTTCTCCTAACCAATTTTACTATGTTTATTTCAGTCTCTATGTTTCATTACTTACTGAATGTCTCAATAAACTTACAACATACTATCGAACTGTATAATTGAACTTACTTTCACCTAAATCCTATACACTTGCCTATAATCATGTTTTCTTAGTCTTTTCCGTTATTAATGTATATCTTGAAACTATTGATTTACCTTTATTAACAAGCCTTTAAAAGTCTCAAAACTCATTAAATTCCCTAATTTTACCACATAATTTCGGCTTGCTGTGGTCCTCTTGGACATCTTTTTTAACCCTTACCCTTACTCACTATTATCTCAATCCATAAACACCCCCTTAAAACACCTTTAAATTGCTCTGAAACCCATTTCCAAATATAAATTCACCCCAACAAATCCTATAAACCCTACTCAAATCAGACCTTAACCGCTCCTAAATCCTATAAATAACCTATTTAAAATTCAATGAAATCAACCGTTTAAACTGTACTATTTATCTGGTTAACTAGCATGACCATCGAGGTATACCTGTAGGATATACTTATCGGATATGCTGAAAGGATATAATAAACTCAAATATCAACCATCAAAAAAGAGTACCCCCATCAAATGAAGGTACTCTTTAATAATTATTCTGTTATCTTAACGCAAATCAGAGACTACAACATTCGGTATATAGAATTTCTTCGATACGTATATGTTTTCAACATCTTTGAGGGATATATCCTTATTTTTGAATGTTCCAATATACCCGTTAGGTTTATTCTGAGCTATGCTTGCTGTTGACTTGCTGTCTACTCTGAATTGAGATAAATGCACTCTATTAAACATATCACTTTGGCCATTGCTTGGTGGTGTAATCTTAGGGTCAAGTACTGATGTTCTAACGCCCGGCTTGTTAAATCCGACATCTAATATCGTCGATTTTCTCACGACCACGATACCATCCATGCTTTCATTATACCAGCGTCCATCTGTCACCCAAGATGCCCCCATATCCATTCCTTTGTTTCTTTCAAGAGACATTGCTATATTCTGCACAATTAGTGTTCTGTCATTAAGCTCTTTAGCATCCCCTGTAAGTTTATTATCAATATCCGCTATAGTATCATTCTTTGATAGTATCTTTGTTACCGTTACAGCACCAGACCCATGTAAGTTTGTACCATTTATCCTTCTTAAAGACTCGATGTCTCCAATACTTTTGGCTAGATAAATATCCCCTGATGTATTTGCAAAAACCTTGAAATATACATCCTGTGAATCAACACTTCTTATAATGTCCAAATCTCCTTCATTAGCTGCGTCTGTTGCACTATCACCCTTAAGATGGTATTTCGCCTCACTGCTGGTTGTTCCCGACAAACCAAGAGGTGATAAATTCTCACCGCCACCTGTTATTTTTACTGCCCTACCGTTGTTTGTCCAAGCATTTGTAGCGTTTGCATCCCCGTTTACCCATTGAACGATTCTTAAGTTTTCAATTAAAAGCTTAGCTTGGTCTACAAAGACTTTGTGCTCTGCATTTGCCTTGCCCAAAGTATACTCATTGCTTGGTAAGGTGTTATATATCATATTTCTTATGTCTGATTCTACTATCGTCTGCCAAGTGACCAATGCTACTTTAGTAGGTGCCTCGCCTGTTGAAAGTTGGTAGATTGCACCCCCAGGAAGTACTTGGTTCCTACCATTCCAAGGTTGACCACCATTTATCGCTTTTGCATGTAAACTCCATTGAGTAGAACTCAATAATAAACTCTCATTTTCATTAACGTTGTACCAAGCTGCTTCTGCGAAATCATTAGGTAAAATCTCCGAATAAAACTGACTCAAGACATTCACATCATGCTTTACACTACTGCCAGTTGTTTGATATGTCATTCTAATATATGGATAGAACTGAATTGGCGTAGATTGCTGTATCATATATCCTGCACTATTAATGCTCGTTGCCCATCCAAAGGGTGTAATCGTCTGTACTTCATTTTTAATTGTTTCATTTCCACTAGACTTGCTATTGCTTCCTCTGAAAACATTGATGTTTAACTCTCCAGAATGACTTTCTACATTATTATAGGAGTGTTGTGCTAGTTTAAAAATATTACCTGTATAGCTATGAACTGAATGTGTGTTCAAATCACTTTCATTAGCCACATTCAATTGTATCGTAAGGTTCTTTTTATAAACTCCATTTGTAGCTCTATTTCCTACAGGTGCTTTACCATACTTGTTCAACAGTCCTCTCAATGGGTTAGAACTATCTTCCTTGTAGGATGCTATGGTTGGAACATCTAAACCTCTCCATATTACTGTTTGGTATTCAGCGTCTTCAATTCTATTAGTGCCTCCACCTAAATTAGCCGACCCTGATTCAACATTGTTTACTAGCCTAGATGCGAATACTCCACCTGCTCCGTTAGCTTCAAGAATATTATCAATGGCTGAACTGTTCCCGATTATATATCTATAAGTTGAGTCTCCAAACTGAGCATTACATTGATGTCCTGGACAATAACTATCTCCATCACTATCAGTTCTGCAACCTCCACAATAATGTACATCTGAACCAGCCATACTTGCATAATTAAAGGTGAAAGTCCTTGGCCCCCAGTTGTTTATTCCTGTATCCATTGTGGTAATTGCCTTACTTATTTCAGACTCGCCAAGATTTAAACCTGTTGATGAAACTACAGTAGGTTTTTTTACTAACAATAAATGTAAACTCATTTCACCATTACTCAATCTAACATTTTCAGCTTTTATTCCTTCTCTAGTGCTTGATAATATTGATTTTGAAGATATATAATCTGCTTCTCCGTTGCTTTCAGATGCTGTTATAAACCATTCCTTCACTTTATATGAAATCTCATCATCTATTTTAATTGAAGGAGGGTTGGCTGTCGTAATAAATTTCTGTCTATCAACTGTACCATCTGAAAGCTCCTGCTCATAGTACTTCACAATCTTGTATTTCTTAGTATCTCCAGTCGGCTCAGCTAAACTTGATGGGTCAGGTGCTTCATGTGGTATGTCGCCCTTTGAAAAATCTCTTGTTGACTGCAAACTATCAGTAACATCAGTAACATAAATATGCATTGCTATTCCTTGATTGCTGCCTAACATTGAATTTAATTCGCTCAATCCCTTTTTCCCTACAAGCTCCGAATATCCTTTGATTGTAACCCCATTACCTAGCCAGTCCTCACCAAGGTACATGGATCGCCAGCCTAAACTTCCTAATAGAGTTCCATAAGCTCCACCGCTTGCTCCATATTTGTAACCATAGTTTCTTGAAAACTCTATAAGGTTTCCAACTGTCCCATAAACATAATTTGAGTGAATCGGTGATGTAGGAAGTCCTGAACTATTACTTGCTGCTGGAACAAACCAAAATATTGGCTCGACAATGATACTGTAATTATTTTCAATCATTACGTCTGTTACATATTTACCTTTTGATTTGTCAGTACCTATTAAATTAAACAAAAATTTATTACTCATTTCATAATTCAGAAACTTTAATGCATACCCTTCGTTGTTTGATTCACTAGCTAAAGGAATCTGCTCTAATAATAATTCTTTTGAAGCTATTACTATACTAGATATGCCCTTCAAGCTCATCAATGTCTCATCAATACTAGGCACCCACGGAGTTGGTGTCCAATCTACTCCAAGTACTTCTCTTATAATAGCTGTGTACATATAAACTGTTTCTGCATATGACTTACCGATTTTACTAAAGTACTCCCATTGCCTAAGTACTTCTTCTTCTTTTATTTCGCTAATTGATTTATTCTCTTTCATAGCTCTAAATGAAACTATACTCTCTATTGTTTTTTTTAATGAATTTACAATACTTCTAGCGTGTTCATAATAACCTTGTTCAATAGTTTTAGACATTGCTTCGGAGTGTTTAATTCCTCTGTAGTTTGAGCTATATTTTAGCATAGATACAGAAACATAACCTAAGTCCTCAATAGGTATTGCCTCTTTTTTCACAGGCTTAGTTGTACCATAATTATATGACCCCGATGAATTATTATTGGGTGTGGTTACACTTAAACCTTGTCCTGTGCTTACTGTAGGGCTTGTAATACTTCCTTTACCACTTAAAAACCACTCTTTAAATGCTTGTCCTTGGGCTTGTGATGCAGTCTTCCCATTTACTGTGATGAACTTAATTGGCACTGGTGGGTATTTTGCACCTTTAAACTCTTCACTTTTGTAAAGCTCATCAATTGTTACCAATTTCCATTTACTATTATCTGAGCTTAATGATGTTGCTCTTGAATTAGTATATCTGTCTGCTGGATTCGTTAATTGGCTCGGGTTATTAAATAATAAGTCTACCGTATTTGACACTGGTTCAAAATTTTCATTTATGATAGTGAATCTGTAGCCTGACTGGTTTGTGTCCCATGTATAAGCACTGTTGACAGCTCCGCCACCTTGACCTGAACCACTATTATCTTTATCACCAACTCCACCAACTCCTGATGTATTTGCAAACACTGTGATTGAAAGAGATGTTATCATTAAAATCATAACCAGTAAACTAGCTATTGACCTTTTAATCTTTGCTCGCATGTCTCATTCCTCCCTATTAAAATATTAGGACTTCTACATTTATGTAGAAGTCCTATCTTGTATGAATCCCTTACTTTACTTAAATGGGTTTTTTCTTTCTCCAAGGTCTGGTACAGAACCTTTTGTGCCATCTACAGCATTTTCCTTCAGCCAATCAGGAAGGTCTTCATAGCTTCCACTAGATGAGTTATCTGAATTATTTTTAGGTGTCTCTTGTGCAGGTTTCTCACTTCCCTGCTTTGGCTGCTGAATTACTGGTGCAGGGTTTTTAGTATCTGTCAAACGATTTATTTCTTCAAGGCTACTACCAAATTCCTTTGCTAATTCCTCTAGGTGCTTATTTATTTCACTCTCTGAATACCCATTCTTCTTATAGTGTTCTCTTTGCATATCAATTGCCCTTTTCACTTCCCCTAGTGTAAGTCCATTATCTAATAATTTACTTGGGTCAGCTGGTGCAATGCTCTCTGGAACCTCTGTCCAATCCTTACCATATGCAAATCCTTCATCATCTACACCTATTACCTCAAAAGCGTTTTCACTAGCTGTATTAAATTTGCTAGTATTCATTCTTCCATATTCTACTTCACTAAGGTATCCGTATAAACTGTTCTTTGCTAAATGTGTATTTACTACAAGCTGGATTGCTTCTGCCTTGCTTATGGGTTCATCCCATCTCGACTCTGAGCCATTTATCAAATTCAAGTTCTTAGCTACTACCATTGCCTTGTATAGTTCCTCTTGTAAACCTTTATCTGGGTGCTGAACCGAAACCGCTAGTATATAGGCTTGCCATCTGTCTTTTCCAATTATCTCTCCGTTTATCTTTTCTTTGAACCCAAGCTTCAATGCTATGTCGCCTGCGTTCTTAGTATCTTTGAATGCCTGCTCTCTTCCAGTGACCTTAGCTAATTCCTGTGTAAAATGCTTGTTCACTATCATATAAACTGCTTCTGCTCTTGATATGCTGCCTTTATAGGATGTTCCATCTAAACTCTTATTGAATATACTTAAAAAGCCGTATTCATCTACCTCTTGAGCATATTTGCTATACTCAGTCTGTCCACCTATGGCTTGTTCAAAGGAAGTGTCTATTTCAATTGGTTTTACTCCTTCTTCTGATTTAAAAACAAGAGTGTAAAATTCCTCTCTTGTTAAGCTCATAGCTCCATTGAAACTATCTGGATTCTTATAGTCTGGTAACAGATTGTAGTAGGCGTTTAAACTTGCCATTATTGCAAATTCACTATTTTTATCAACATCACTGTAGGCTTGCTCAACTAATGCTGCTAATTCACCTTTAACTGTTTCATTGTTCCAGTACTTATTTACAAATACCTTGTTTCTAAAGGCATTTTCCAATGCAGTATTTCCGTTTCGGTCTCCAACCTCATCTACATATAAACTTCCACTTTTCCCATTAATGCCGTTTTGACTTATTATGTTGATATTCAATAAGCTATCTATGTCCTGCCTAAATCCATTATTGAATGTTTTAAGCTGGTCTAATTGAACCCAGTCTATATTTTCCTGTTGCTGTCCTCTAATATTTATTTCATATGCTGGTGCTGGAAGTTCAATGGTTATTGACTGTCCTTGGTTAATCATATCTACCATCTCATTAGATGTCATTATAGAGCATCCAACCAGTTGACTAACCATTATTATAAGCGTCAGCATAGGAACTATCACTTTACGTATTCGCATAAACTTTCCACTCATTACTGAACCCTCCTTCTTAAATTGATGTTTCTTCAAACCCGTTTTCTCTATAGTTGCAATGTTTGTATATATGCATCTTTTCTTTATCTCTAGGTGGTCTCATTGCTCCATTGACCTTTCCCTCGTCTAATAGTACCTCAAATTCCTCCTGATATACAATCCTCTCATATCCCTTGCTATTGATTAGCCTGTATTTCCTGTTTTCACTGAATCCACTGAAACTAATCAAAACATAATTGCCTAATACTTGAATTGGATGCCCTTTACCATTAACCTTGTCAAGCTTGTTGATGTTATAGGAACAATTACGCATTTCAGATATCGTATATGATTCTGAAACAGTTAAACCTACTATAATTAGCTCCTGTCCTGCTCTCTTTGCATCTCTTAACTCTTTAGAAGCTACTTCTTTTGTTACAAGCCCTAATACCTTCTTTTTATAGGCAGCGTATATTTTATAACCTACTAGCTTTTCATCCTCATAAACCCTGCCAATGATAAAATACCGCTCTTGCATATCTTTAAAAAATCTCATTCTTTTAACCACCTTTCTGTTTTTATTTTTAATTACAGGAAGGTCGTTTTATATGCCTTGAAAGAATAATAGGCTTGTCTACCTTAAAATCAACCAGATACGCTGATTTACATAGCTGCACATTCTCATATGAAGGATGCTACTTATAAACCATTGGTTTGTATTCAGAAGTTGTGAAAATGTGCCAAATGTCGGGTCTATTGAAAGCCAAATATTATCTATGTAAACCTCATTCCATGCATGGCTGCCTGTTGCTACTTCACCCGTTTTATCCAAGGAAGTAATGTTTCTCAACTAACCTTATGTCTTTTTATAAATAAAACACCCTTTAACATCTGCCTTTGGGTAAATGCTAAGGGGTGTTCTAATGTAAACCTCTGGTATCGTACAATCTATCCAATGTAAACAATCTATGACATAGTACAAACTGAGGTATTATCCAATGTAAACAATCTTGATATGGGCAAGCTGTTTTATGTATTCAATCTTTCCAGTGTAAACCTGCCAAGCCTTCATCCGTCCCATTCTTCACTTCGTCCATTTCTTCTATTTCGCCCCCCCCTGTCCCTCATGCCCTCTATCCACTTTACTGTATATACCATCTTCTAAACTTTTCAATATTCTAAAACCCCATTTTTCAGTAGCTGATGTATACCAGAAATTGTTCCACTGAATTAGTTGTTTTTTCATACTGTAGAAGTCTAATTTCACCTTATTCGTTATTTAATCTAAACCAACTTTAAATTACTCAAAATGCTGATTGGTATTGTCTATCCGTATGCTTAGTGGAATGTCCTTAATAAACCCTCTATGTTAATTGGCTGGTATCAATCGTTGGTTCCTATTAAACTATTTTAAAGGCTTAATTTTTATTTCAAGTGTTATAGATACATGAGATTATACGCCTTTTTCAATTGACTGCTCCAAAATATGTATTTTAAAAATTTCATCCACCTAATTGACTTGAGATTACTAAGGTATCAAACAATGAATTTCTTAGTTCCATTTAAACCTTTGCCTATATCCTAATTTACCTTTGTCTCATTTGTGTCAACCACTGTTTTACACTTCAATTTCCTTCTGTCTCACTTTTTTCTATTACTGATTTATAATCAATACCTCAAATGTTAGCGGTTTTATTGATTAAGTTTGTTGTATTTGACAAACTGGACATAGGGTACAAGGGGATATACTATTCAATTAAAGGCTAGTACATGCTGTCCATTTGTTCAATTGAAGGTTATGAATAAACTGGCTGACTGTCCAACTGAGCGTTCTTTCCTACTGACCGTTTGCTCCTGCTGCTTATTTAAAGGTTACTAGTAAACCCTGTCTCCCACCCTGCTCGTCCTGCTGTCTACTTCCTCTTAATGATAAGCTATTCATTTTAATCAATCTGTCCGTCCTGCTGTTCCTACTGGGCTGCTTTCCAACTTTTCCAACTACTAAATTGAAGGATATGGGTAAATTGTCCGTCTTGTTCTGCTATTAAACTGAAAGGTACTTGTAAACTCTCCCATCGTCCTACCTGTCCTGCCTAAGATATGAAGGATATACCAATCGTACTGAACAAATCTAAATTCTGCCCTTTTCCAATAGGTCTATTGCCTTCATCCTCATTTCATCCGTTCACTTTATCTTCAAAATAAAAAGAGCCATCACAATTTCAATAACCCTTATCTAAAGTCCCAAATCACTATTTCTTTCTGGTCTTTCTTGTAGCAGTCTTCTTATTATCTTCAACCTGCTCTTGTGATGGATTCTCACCATTATTTCCCTCTGCATTATCAATGTTTATGGACGTATCATCAGAAGTGATATTATTATCATCATTGACTTCTGATGCTTCAAGACTGTCAAATACAATATCTGAACCGTTGGCATCTTGCTCAACAGGATTTATAGTCTCGTCATCTACAGATTCAGCACTTTTTTCTACTGCTTTTTCATCGGCTTCAACTGATGAATCCTGCTCCTGCTCTATATGTATGTCATGTAAACTCCGTTCGGTTTCCTTGACCTCAATATGAACGATATTTTGTGATAGCTCTTTACTACTGCGTTTGTCCTCAATAGACACACCCTCACATATCTCAATTTCTCCATTTGTTCCCATCTTAACACCTGCGACATAACCTATTTCCATTATTATCTTTAAATGTTCAGAGGTGACCTTTACCCTCGCACATTTATTTGAAATAATTTCATATTGCCTTCCGGTGTCAGTTTCAATCACTCTAACTACTGCATACATGCAATTCACCATGCTAGTAGTGGGGTATAAAGGTCTAAACTTTCCGACAGCGCTTTTCACTAATATATTACGCATGTTGAAGCCTTCAATATCTAATTCAATCAAGCCGTTATTCAACTTCAAACCATTAACTTGCCCATGATTAATAAGGTCTTTAACCTCTTTGGGTGTGGTTTCTTGAAATTCCTTTGTTATCTCGTCAAACAAGTTCCAACCAGCAATCCGTGTATAACCTAAGTCAATCCTGTTTATGGCTGTCTTTGTACCCATACAAACATCCCTCTTTTCTTTAATTTTATATTGTTGATGGATTGTAACGCTGTTAACACAATGTTGCAATAGTGATTTTAAAAATCATAAACTTTTTTTGGGGCCAAAAAATAATGAGCCTGCAAAATCTTACAAGCTCATATACTGTATATTTCAATTTTCTCTCTGCTATAAAAATCTAATTTAGTGATTATCACTTTATATTTACTAGTCTCCACCCTTAATTCACAATGGTTTTGTGTCCTTATAAACTCTACTTTGTCTTCACATTCATTATCTAAGATATCAAAACAGCCTTTTAAGTATGGAATCACTTCAATTAAGCCATTGTATTCATCTTTATAGATTAGTTTATCATTTTTAAAAGACCTTCTTTTAGGTAATTTACCTATATTAACTGCTGCTACCTTTGTTATCTGCTCATTGTAATCCGTTTCATTTTTTATTACTTCATGTTTTCCTTGATATGCCTGTGTAATAAATTTCATCACATTCTCATGTAACTGTATATCATTATAACCTTTGTAGTATGTTTGAATACCTATTACATATCCCATAGACATTCTTCATTTCACCGTTATTGTCAAGGCAAATTCCTTAGGATTCCCAACAGGCCTTATGTCATTATCAGATATATAATTGTAATGATAGAATGTAGCAGTTCCATTATATTTACCTTTAGGCAGATTCTGATTTACATTACCATACTCTATATATTCATTTGGATGTAACAATGGGGAAGTATATATCTCGATAGGCTTTGTTATTTGTAATTCAGAGTCGTTTGTTTCAATAACATTATCTATTCTTACTTTTACAACACAGCTATATTTATTTTCCTTTGAATTATCTATACCTATAAAAATCTTCCCGTCTTTTATTGGAGGTATACTATTTACAAACCATCTGAAATTACCATTATTAACTAGCTCCGTTTTTTCTCGTGTAAACTCTCCGGTTCCTTTATCTCCATTTATAAAATCACTAATGTTCAAAGGGTCATTATTTACTGTAGGTCTAACCACGTTAATATAAAGTATCCCAATGAATAGTACAATTACTGCTGTTGCTGCAACAACATATTTAATGTTTTTATTTATTGTAACTGCTATATATGAATCAGAGTTTTCCATCTTTATATATCCAATTATTTTATGCCCTATTATTTTTTTCTGTAGAATCGGAATTCTTGATACAATGCTACCATTTAACCTTTTATCATTCTGACTTATATTAGAATGCTGGTTTTCTTTTTTACCAACCTCTACATACCCTATAACAGTGATTACCTTACTCTTATCTTGGGGAAGCTTCTCAATTAAACGATATTTCTTATTATCTATGATTACTACTACTTTTTCATCCTGTGTTTTCTCAACAACAAAGCTCTCATCTAAAGCTATATTTACTAAACTAAATTTTTCTCCTTTAACACCCTTTGCATATAAAACATTCATTTTTCATACCTTCCTTCTATGTATAGTCTATTTGCATAGCTCCCTGTAGCAAGTTGTTAATCTTGCTACAGGGATTACTAATTAAGCCCTTATTTCATTTCAAATCTCACTGTTGCAACGTATTTAACCCTGCAAGCTGCGTCCCATGCTTTACCATAATTAGCAGTTAGCACCAGTGGTAGCTCACTAGGAGCTTCAAACCCCGACTCTAATTCACCTATTAGTTGATTATTCAATGATAAGTTAACTCCATTAAGGCTAAGAGCTATTTTTGCTTTAGTTTCTGCCCTAGAAAGGTTATTCCAATCTACTACTGCGTCATCTGCAACCAAGGTAGGTGCTGTAACATATCCGTCACCTACTTCTTCAGGTGTTAATACTGCCGGAGCTACACTATCTACGTACACATTCAATGGAGCCGGTGTGTCTGAAACATATGTCTTTTCTGTAGTTAAGAAGTTTCTATCAGAATCTATTATAAACTCCATATCATCAATAGGCCCTGTAATATCGTAAGCTAGGAACTCTGAGACACTTCCTCTGATATTTAAACTTCCTGTACCTGACATATCTGGATTAAGTGTAATTGTGTCTGCCGCAAAAGCTGGAGTGGTAATCATGCTTACCATTAAAGCTAATACCATCAAACCTGCAATCAAATTCTTTCTTAGTTTTTTCATAATAAATATCCTCCTAAATAAATTATTTTTTTTAATGGTCTAAACCATTGCAAACTTTATGATTAAATTATAGTTAAAAGTAAGTTCATAACTATTTCCCCATGCCTTACCGTATTTTGCTGAAAGAATTAACGGCAACTCACTTGGTGATGAATAACCTGACCTCATTAAACCTATTTCAGCACTAGAGTTTATTATATTTACACCGTTGAGCTTTAATAAGATGTTTTCCTTGGTCTGCTGTCTACTGAGGTTATTCCATTCGTAGTCAGTAAACTTACTGTCCTCAACCAGATTAGGAGCATTTGAATCCTTTGTAACACTTGCAATACTTACCATTATTGGTGCAGAAGTATTTGAAATGTAGTATGCTTCAGTAGTAATGAATCTCATTTCTGAATCCAACATGAAATCCAATCCATCTACAGGTCCGGTAATATCATAGGCAAGAAAGTCTTCTACATATCCTCTTATATATAGATGTCCTGTACCTGTATAATCAGGATTAACAGTTATACCATCTGAACCTTCAACGTTTCCAACCTCTGTTACATAACCATAATCATTAGGGTCTTCTGAGGCGTTGTTTAATGCTTCTTCGCCATCCCCATCCAATGTATCCGTATTTCCTACGTACATCAGCATTGTATCTATGACTTTGTTATTCTCATCCAATAAAAGAATGAGGGATACCCCTTCATAGTTTCCAACGGCAACTCCAGCCTGATTTATTAAAACACTAGGATTACTAGTTAAACTCTTTGATACAAGCTTGTATTTTGAATTATCTGGATTAATACTGGCTACATCTATTTGAGTTGAATTTCCAATCCTCAAGTAGTTATTACTTTTATCAAATAGATTACCAGAAACATTCGTTGATGTCTCATATATTTGAGTGTCTTGCTTTGTAACTGCATTGCTTAAGCTTGGATAGGGTGACGTACCTCCACTACCAGTTCCACCAGTACCGCCTGAACCTCCGGTGCCCCCAGTACCTCCGCCATTGTCACCTGTTCCTCCTGTTCCCCCGCCTAAATTAGGGTTGAATATGAAATTACCACCGCCATTACTAGCTGTAAACCATGTGCTTGTTGAACCATAGCTGGAATAACCGTAATTCCAACCACCTACGTAGCTTCCAGGCACTGTATAGTAACCATTCCCGTTATAGCCTGTTTGCCCTCCGGATGTAATCTCTACTAAGGTGAGTCCATAGGCATGTTCTGAATTATCTTCAAACTTGACCATTAAACCTACTATTGCGTACCCAGCTTCAACCCCTGTAACTACTCCATTTTCATTAATGCTTGCATAGTATTGGTTTTGACCATTGGTATCAAATAAATCTTGAATAACCCATCTATATTGAAGGTCATCCCTATTTACTGTAGCTTGAAATTGTAATGTTCCTCCCACTTCAACTGAATAATCTCCAGTGGTTGTTAATACCAGAACAATAACATCTCCATCTAATGACTCACTTGCGACAGGCTTACTGTTTTCAAAATCTGCAATAGACCCTAGTCCTATCTTTGTAACATTAGAAGGTACTGATACGCTCGCCGCTCTAATATTTGAGGTGCTGTAGAACATTGTAATAGGCTTAATTGTGTTTCTTAATACATCGAATAAACTGTATAAACCTGTAGTTCCATCTGGTATGATTATTTCTCCAGTTAGTGCCGTACACCCCATAAATGTAGAATATAAATTCTTTACATTGATTGATATTTTGGGTGCGGTGATTAACGATGTACAGCCTTTGAATGTCTCCTCCATGTTTTCAACGCTTGAGGGAATGTCTGGTACATTAACAAGTGATGTGCACCCTTGAAATGTTCTATTTAAACTAATTATGTTGTTAGGAATATTACGTACTGTTGTAAGTGAATAGCATTGATAAAAGGTTCCTGTCATTTCGGTAACGCTATTTGGTAATGTAGGTGATTCTACCAAACTCCTACAATCAGCAAACGTGTGTTTCATATTTGTAACGCCACTTGGTATATCAGGTACGGTCGTTAATTTATAGCAAGATGAGAATGTCGCTTCCATATTTACTAAGTTAATTGGTAGATTTTGTACTTCAACTAAATTGATACACCCATAATAAGCTCCCCACATATTTGTTACTGTATCAGGTATTACTGGTGCTTTTTTAATTTGATGATTGTTATAGAATGTCTTGTCTAATCTTACTACTGGTAACCCGTTTATTGAGGCTGGCATAACCCCAATAATTTCACCTTCGGCAGTAACGCTTCCCTTGTATGAACCATTCATCCCGACTCCATCCAATCCAATCCCTGTTCCACCATTTATTATTACATAGCTCCACTGCTTTGCATGCTGTTCTGACATTACTTGTCCATCTGTACCCATCCAAATATCACCTGCAACATATTCTAAACCATAGGCCACAAGAGGGACCCATGAGAACAATCCCATTAATATTGCTGATGTAACCACAAATGCTATGGCAGTAAACTTTATCCTCCTTTTCCTCATCTCATGTTTTACCTCCTTTCATTACTGTTACCACTTGCACTTCCAATCTCCAAATACCTTAATAGTAGTTACACCACTTCCTTTCTAATTATTTTTTTAATAGCTCTGTCTTAACATCACGTCTACTTATTCTTATTAAGTAATTTTTATCGATTTTAACACCGGATAATACCGCTCCCATTTTGTACATCTGGATTAAATCTTTTTCGTCAAGTTCGTAATTTTTTCCCACTGTATCAACTATCTCGTAACGAATTGAATTGGAGTATTTCTTTCGTTTTACCACTGTAAAATGTTCCTTGTCTCCATGAATACCAACGTTTAAGAAGTAACTGTTAACCCTCAAATTTGATAAACCAATTGAATCTAACCCAGTAAACCCTTTAATCTCAAGTCCTTCCTTAATACCCTTTCTTATCTCTTTCAATGTCCAATTTGATACTTCATGCCGTTCATCATCATCATCATAAAGGTTATAGCTTACTCTACCTGAACTTTCAATCAACTTAGATATTAGAATTAACATTTCTTTTTCACCTCCAATCTTTTAAATTCAATATTTAATCACTAATATGTATTTGTAATGGCTTGTATTTTCTTTTATATGCAATACTTCAAATTGCTCGAAAGTGTCGATTTATGAAAATAAGTTCTATCTCCTAAAATATAAGAATCTGAAATGTATATTTTAAATAATAAAAACAAAAGACCCGTATTCCATTTGAATTACGAGCCTTTACTTTAAGTTATAAAATTCTACTATTTTTTAATAACTGATATAATATTGTCTTTTGTTATTTCTATAGCATCAATTAATTCAATTAATGTAATTTCACTAAAATAATTATTATTGTTCTTGAATATAATCGTCTTATTTAATAATCTTGTTGATAAACTCTTACTTAACACTATTTTCAGTTTTTTATCAATAAGCTCTACCAACTCTTTACTGATATCAATTACAACCTTATCTGAATGTACTTTAATCCTTCTCTTGCTTAACAATCTTTCTACTTCATCACCTGCTGCGTTTTCAACAGCATATATTTTCAAATTCTTTTTCCTTTGAAGTATAAATATAACTAAGAACAAACCTCCAACTGCTGTAATTGGTATTAATGGTAATTTCTCTTTTCCCTCTGGTTCAGTATTTATCGTGGTTACAGGTTCCTCAATTGGTTTTTCTATAATTGGCTCGTCTGTTTGCTCTACTACAGGTTCTGGCTCAATGACTGGTTCGTCTACTTCTTCTATGGCAGGTTCTGCAACCAATTCCACAACAGGTTTAACAGACTCAATGATTGACTTTGATTCGAATGCTAGTTTTGATTCAACTACTGGCTCTAGTGCAACTGTTGGTTCCGTCTCAACTACTGGTTGTGAATCATCTGCTGTTTGTGGTTCAACTACTGTCTCTGATTCATCGACTAGTTCTGTTTCAACTACTAGCTCTGATTCATCCACTGGTTTTGGTTCATCTACTAGCTCTGTCTCTACTACTGACTCTGGCTCTACAACTGGCTCTGGTTCAATTATTAGTTCTGTCTCAACTACTGTTTCTTCTTTTACTGGTGGTTCTACTACTGGCTGTTCAACTACTGGTGTTTCTATGATTGTTTCATAATAGATAAATGCGTGCTCTAATAACTTATTGGTTACCGCTAAGATAAAAGTGACTGTATCTACATCTGGTTTAATGTAACCTTCTATGTCAGGTGCAGTGTATATATGTGTTCCTAGTCCTAATATATTGTGAGTATCTGAATCTTTAATATTTTTTCCTTCACCATCAACATAATTAATTATTATTCTTATTGTCTCTGCTTTAGGCTCCTCTGTATAGTAAAATGTATGCTCCAGAACTCCATCATCTGTAATACTAAATGTTACTGCATCTATGTTCGGTTTAATATAACCTGCTATGTCTGGTGCAATAAATGTTTGTGCTCCTGTTACATTATTATAAACATCAGATTCTTTAATCGTGATACCTTCACTATTTACATAATTTAGTATTACTGTTGTCTCTGGTTTTAACTCTGTATAGAAAAAAACATGTATGAAAAGCTGATTAATACTGTTTACAATGAAAGTTATTGTGTCTACAACTGGTCTTATAAAGCCCTCAATATGAGGTGCTATATAAGTTTGAGTCTCCACTACATTGTAAAAAACATCTCCTTCTCTTATTTCCATACCTTTATCATCGCTATAATAGATATATACAGTTGCATTTGGTATAGGAACTTCCTTATATACTATTGTATATTCGAATATCTGTCCGCTCCAAAGTACGTTAAACCACATTACTCCATTCATTACCACATTATATCCTTCTATAATTGGTGCTTCAATGTAATAGGAGTCGCCCCTTTTGGTAAAAACATCTGTATCTTTAATAGTGTTCCCTTTATCATCTTGATAGTGTATTGTAACTGTTGATATTTTAGCAGGACTCTGAAAACTGAACTGATAATAGTTTAAGTTACTCAGAAAATACCCATGTATAGTTTTATTTGGTTCTAGATTAAAATCTATACGGTTATTGTCAAGCATAAGCCAATTTAAGTTAACCAGACCTGCCAAGGGTTCTATATCTTCTACTCTATTATGAATTAAGTTAATCCTTTTTAAATTTGTAAGACCTTCTAATGCCGTAATATCTGCTATGTTGTTAAACCCTAAGTCAATCTCTTCCAAGTTTACAAGATTAACCAATGCATTTATATCACTTATACCATTACCCGATAAAGTAAGTTTTTTCAGCTGAGTAAGACCAGCCAAAGAGCATATATCAGTCATATTGTTATTACTTATTTCGAGGTTGATTAAACTGGTCATACCAGGCAAGTATTCAGTTATATTACTACTATCTAATCCATTATTTCTTAAGGTTAGATTTTTTAAATTTATCGCATATTCAATTCCGGCAAAGTGTATCACATCTATGTTCTGAATATTAAGATTCTCTAATTTTGCCATATCAGTGGTTGTAATATCTTCAGAATACAAACCCAAAGCGTTTTTTATACGATTTCTAAAATTATCATCAGGTATGTTAATTATCTCTGTGGGAATATACTTTTTGTATATAAATGTATGCTCAAACGTATCTCCATCATTAAATACATTGACTGTATAGTAATTTTCATCTGGATTAATGTAACCTTCTATATCCGGTGCAGTGTAGGTTTGGTTGCCCATGACATCAGCGTAAATCTCTGTTTCTTTAATAGAATTTCCTTTCTCATCATGATAGTTAATAATAACTGTTCCCTTTGGTAATATTTTAGTATATACGAAGTAATGATAATAATAGTCACCATCCACTGTTATTGTGAATGTGACGGTATCTTCACTCGGTTTATTGTAACCCTCTATATCGGGCGCTGTGTAGATTTGCGTACCTTGAATGTCATAATACATATCTTTGTCTCTAAGTATATTACTACTATCATCTAGATAATAAATATCAACCACCCCAAATGAACCAATTCTATTATAGTAGAAGGTGTGTGCTTCAAATTGACCTTCTGTTGTTATCGTTACTGTAACGGTATCTCCAACTGGTTTAGTGAATCCTTCTATCTCTGGTGCCGTGTATATTTGTGTACCCGCGACATCTAAGTAATAATCTGATACTTTAGCTGGATAATAGTATCCATTGAAATGTCTATATCTATAGTTAATTGTGACTGTCCCTTTTGGCATACCAGAAGTTATTTCATAGTAAGGTGTATTTTGTGTTTGAACTCCTCCAATGTTTATTGACATTACTTCCTCACCAGTAGGAGTGATTTTTTCTTCTGTTGATTCATTATCAGTTGTATTAATTGCTTCTTCCTCTATGCTGGTTATTTCTTCGCCTATAGCTCTATCTTCATCACCTGTAGGTATGCTTTCATCAATCGTACCTCCATCATCAACTATTGTAACAATACCTTCATCATCCATAGGCTGTTCTATTGTATCAGCAAATGCTGTGCATACATTTGTAAATAACAAAGATATAATCAATATTATTATGATTAACTTTTTATTCACCATAGCTTTTTCCTCCTTTCTATTTTTTTTATAGCTACACTATCCTAATTTGAAATAAGCCTTTATCATTTTTACTAAAGTATCAATGAAATCAATGATATCAATCTCCCCCTTACTAGCCCCGTAGGCTACTGCCGCTGTTAAAATAAACGATGCTACAATCGAGTAAACATTTTCTAATAAAGGCGCTATTAAATTTACAAATAGTGATAGCAACTTATAGATGTAATTTAGTGTAAACACGAATATATTTTCTCTCTTGATGGCTTGTACAACTGGAATTGCTACTGTATTATTGGTTAAATTATTGGCATTACTACTTTTTACTACCTCCGCTTTATTATTTTCTTTCTCAGCAACAACTTTTTTAATTTCCTCTGCTTCCTCAACTCCCTTAGGTTCCTCATTTTCATATAAACCCTTATCAAAAGGGTGAATGCTATTTTTAAATCCCTGAGCTGTTTCATTCTCGTATAAATCCTCATAAAAGCCAAACAGACTATCTTCAGCATTTATATCTGTTTTATTGTTATATAGCTCTGCTTTACCTTCAGTAATACGCCTAATCTTGTAAACATCTACTGGCTCAAACATGATATCTCGTATATCAAATTTGAGGCACATTTTAATTTCATCAGCTTCATCCTCGTTTGTGATGTATATAATTCTTCTGTTCGATTGTTTTAAAAATAATAGTAGCTCACTAATTATCATTTCTGTTGCCTTTAGATGTTTTGAAATAACTACTGTATCGAATTTAAGCGAATCTTCATATAAAGATTCCACAGACTCTAATATCTCACTATCTTTTAAGTATTCTTTTAAACTTTCATCTACGTCTTTTTTTCCTGTTGCTATGGCTATCATTTTAGAACTCACCTCCTTACACTGATAATTTTTATACCTTTTAAGCCTTTCTACCGTTGTTACTACAATTGACTTATCTTTTTTTCTTTACAATTTAATTCTCTATATGCCTTATAACAGGATGATTATTTTTAAAATATGTACTACTGAAATTTGCTACACGAAATGACTTCAATATAACTTGCAATAGCTCATAAACTTAATGACCCTGAAATGCCTGTTTTGAGGCTTAAAATCAAAAGACCCGTAATTCCTTTGAATTACGAGCCTAGATAATATTTATATGTAACAGGTAACCAGTAACTAATCACTACAGTGTTTCTACTTGCACTTTCACCTGTATTGGAAGTGTCTCAAATTCTAATAAACATCTATATTGAAATGTGTGATAACCTACCCAACTCATTCCATGCTTAGCTATTAACTGAATAGATATTCTTGCTTCCGGTTGTATTACACATACTACTTCTGACCGTTGGCTGCTCTCATCATCAAACCAGTACTTGCAAACTTCTAAACCATCCGCACTTCTAATCTGAATGCCTAAGGCTATATTAGATGCTGTGTCTTTTCTACCTAACGACAGCCAATTTTGGAACTTGTCTACTCTAACAACCTTAGGGGTATTTTCACCAATGCTTATACATGAGTTTGCCTTTAATATCAATGCTGTAGACCCTGTATTTATCAAAATTGCTGGTGCTGATGAAAACCCTCCATTGTTTGGATTTATATTAAACTCTGAACTAAATGGTTGGATTATGCTGGTGTTAAAGTCTATATTTTCACCACCAATGCTATAGCTCCCTTCTTTAATTGTTATTGCACTTGGTGTAGTTACTAAAGGCTGATGCTTTGTCTCTACTATTACCGTATTCTCAATAATAATATCTGTCTGTTCTCCAACCTCACTAGCCGGAACGGCTTCCTCCACTAGTATAATTTCTGTATCCTCCGGTTTTTCAGCTGTGACATCTCCATCTCCCTGCTGCTCAATTTCTTCTGGTACAGTTAACTCAATGTCATTCGGTACTTCATAAACTTCTTCAGTAACAGTTTTCCTTGTATTATCCACTTGCTCAAAATCATCAGTCGCCCATGCTATCAATATAAAAGATGAAAGCATAGATGATACAAGAAGCAATGCAAGTAATTTCTTCATATCACAATCCTCCTAACTCTATAGTTTTGTATTTTATTCATTGATATGTTTTAGATGTGGATTTTAATTTTTTCAAAATGTCTTATGATATTGTATTGATGCTTTTAAATATGCTTATTAAAATTGTAAGGGTTGCCAAACTGACAACCCTTGTTTTACTTTAATTATCTCATTTTCTTTCCTTTTTCTATTTCAACATCTATTGATTCTGAATCTGAGTTATCATCATAGTAGTAGTTGCCATATTCATATCTTCTGCTGACATAATCCTTATCATCTTCCATACCAGAGTTAGAATCTCTACTTACTTCTGAATCAACCTTATAAACCTCTCCTGAATTCATACCCTCTGATAACCTTCCTCTCCTGCTAAAGCTATTGAATAAACCTTTATCTGACCTACTACTTTCATAATAAGATTCGTTGCCAAAGTTTTGTATCTTATCTCCTAATCTATCCATACCACTTGCTATTCCTTCTGTAACCATTCCTGCTATAGAAGTGTAAACTTCTAATCCCATGTCCCTATAATTTTTAAAGCAGAAGTCTATCATCTTAAACATGGCGAATATATAACCCACACTGACTAGTATTATGATTATAAAGCTCCAAACTGGATTTCCAGTATTAACTTGTACTGTTTGTACCGTTAATACTGCATCAGATGTTGTTACAGCCATCAAACCACTGAATACCGCATAATATACTAGTGTTAACACTAAGAATATTAAATTACTTATTATATAACCACACGACACTTTAGTTTTTTGCTTGTTGCTTCCAAGTAGTGCATATAGTATAGCTACAAATCCTAGATAGAATATTAATCCCATCGTTACGTTTCTTACTAATGGTATTATATACGAACACAAGAATGCTGCTGTTAGTAACAGTGATGCACTAAATATATCTGCGTCACTTATTATATTTTGCATTGTGTCCCCATAAATGTAAGTAGTATCTTTAGTAACGTTTAGCATTAACATTTTCATTACGGAGTCGAATGATATTGCTCTTAAATCTAATCCGTTAGGATACATTGTGTATGCTCCGTTTAACAACCCAGACGGAGAGAACTCCGAGTTAAATGCTAGTACTGCTTCTGTAGTCATTTGTCTTAGCATAACCTCTTTGGTCATTCCCTTAACATTTGCATAGTTTATTAGCAGTGTCCAACGTCTAGATATATCTTTATTTACTTTAATAGATTTAAGTTCCACTATATTTAAGTCAGACTCGTGTAATCCTAATGAGTGCATTTGCGCTTCACTGAACACCATAGGTCTGTCTGAAGGATAGCAGTCAATCAAAGTAGGATTCTTTATTTCTATTTTATTGCCATTTGTATCTCTCACTATTGCTGGTCTAGTAAACTCTGGAGACTCCATAATCTTTGTTACCCAGTTACTTCTAAACATCCAAGATTTATAGTTATTTTTGTATATCTCGTATTCTTCTATCTCTGCATTTCCCAGTACTCCAGACTTACCATCAAATCCGCCTGCTGTAATTTGCATTTGATATAAGTACGGCACCATATTTGTGAATAGTTCTTCTAAGTCTGCTACGTCTCTTATATACCCACTCTCTCCTGCGTGCATAAATGATGTTCTCACTTCTCCACCGTCAGTCAATTTTCTATACTGTCCTTGTAGCTTACCTATTAATGCTCCCAGTGTTACATCAGTTTGGAAACTACTCTTTACTGCTCCATACATAAAGTGATATGGGTTTTCTGTTGCCCACAAGTAACCAAAAGATTGTCTTACTGTCCCTCTATCAAATCTATTGTATGTTCCTGCTTGTTGCTCAAGTAACATAGCTGTTGATATAAATGATTGTGCTTTTGAAGACTGTAATGATGTCTCTACATATTTTCTATATGATTTTTCTCCTTCGTAGTTACCACTAAATCCATACGCTCTGTTTAACGGATTTGCGTTAGTTTTTAGTAAGTAGAAGTATGTGTGAGGCATTTCATCCACTGATATACCTCTATAATACGCTTCAGCTCTATAAGGTATAGTAGCTCCATTAGAAATTAGTGTAGTGTCCTTATAGTCAGGGTAGTACGATTTCCTGTCAGCTAATTTTATAGGTTCCTCTGTGTTAGCCACGGGTGCTCCATTGCCATTGTTAGAAGTCTGTTGTTGTCCATTAACTGTTGTAGATGTTAGCGCGTCCTCTGGTTTGTATAACCAGTACATATTTGATATGTCATCGTACATATCTCCTAGAGGTACATATACATAGTTAGCTGAACCGTCGTTAGCTGTAAACTGTCTCATTATCATAGGTAGCATCCATCTAGCTGACCTAAGCTTTTGTATCTCGGCATAATTACCACTTTGAGTCTGTGTCACTTTTCTAGATATATCATTTTTAAGCATTAAAGCCCTATCTAGATAAACAACGTTTAGTGTTTTTACTAGCTCTATTACCTGTGACTGCTCCTGTTTACTAAGGGAGCTTAAGTAACCAGTTGATATAGATGTCCTTTTGACAGCATCCGCTTCCATAGTTGCATTAGTTACTGACTCTGATATACTCCAGTATGTCATTTTATCCTTAAACATGTTCTGTACGAAATTATTTATAACAGCAGGAGTTACTTCACCTGCTGACGGAACTAACAATACAGTATTGATTACCACAGTCAATGCTATTAAAAACCACGATATTTTCCGTCCTTTAAACAATCCCATGACTATTATCAAAATAAATGATATTGCTATGATATACATTGCTACTTTGGTATATATCTTCATAAACCACGCTGTCATGAAGTTGTCAGAGTATGAATCTAATGCTAAAAATCCTGTGGCATTGCGTGTGGCTAAGTTAGGTGATATGTTTGAATAATACGATGTTGAGTTACCGTACACTATCTTTTGGTACGTATCATAAATAAAGTTAGTAAGATAACTATTCATCATCTCGTTTCTATATTGCTTACCTTCCGTTGGATGCAACATCATATAGGTAAAATTGAGTACTTCTTTCTTTTTATCTTCCGCCGTCTTAATATCTGCAATGGTGTTTATATCTACTTTTAAAATGTCTTCCTCACCGTTAAAAATACGTGGATTGAACTCACTTGTAGCTCCACCTGTTAAACCCTTTGATTTTACCCCGTACCAATCGAGATATGTCAAATAGATATATGTTGAATATAAGCTGAACTCTGTTCCTTCTCTTACACCTAATACATTACCAACAGCTCTCATTACTTCTGATACCGGATATGCTTTAAGTAGCCTGCCCGGGAAGTAATCAAGAGTCCCTTTATCCGAAAAAGTTATTTCAGCTGCATTTTTACCATCCACCTTAGTACTCTTCATACCTTTGAATGGATTTCCCTTGTCACCAATGTTTGCTCCTTTCAATTTATCTGCGTCTACATTTAACTTAAATAAATCATTTCTTTCTGCTACAAAGCCTGCTAATAATTGTGAGACAGTTCCATCTTTCGTTCCAAGCATTGTCTGCTTAAACTTATTCATGGTATCTGTCTCACTCATATTTAACAATGTATTTATATAGTTGCTGCTTATATCTCCAGCTAAGGTACTCTTATCTGATTTATAGACATCATATAAATAGTTAATGAATAACCTAGCCACACCAGAGCTATTTAATTTAGAATCTGTACGCCCGTTGTTCATTTGAACTGGTATTATAACTGGTTCAGAGAATAACTTTATCTTTCCATTGTCGGTCATTATTTCACTGAGTACCTTTGCATTAACATCAGCACCAGTTATATTTGCTATTTGACCACTTGCATTTAGCATATTCGATAATGCGTCTCCTGCCTTACCATCGGTGAATCCCTTGAAATCAAATTTGTCCATGTTTGCTGCTTCAAGTTTAAATATATACTTGTTACCAAGTGATTTATTAGCATCCAAGTCAAACAGCTCTTTTACTGCCTTTCCGTAATGTGTTTTATTAGCTTGCTCAGGAAGTATGTCTGATACCTGTTTAGTTCCATTTGCTGCCATTCCTCCATTGAAATAAGTCTGATATGCTATTGTATCAAGGTCATAGTACATCAGTATCAACCCTTGCGGTACTCCTGTTAAATGTGAACCTAGCCCCGGTAATCCTCCGAATCTTATGTCTGTAGTATCAATCCCTAATATCTTATCCTGACCAAACCATCCAGAGATGCTTTGCTGACCTCTAACCGCAAGTTCTGAACCGGATAAATTACTGTTATACCCGTTAAACAGCATTGATGATATAAGGTTAATCTTAGGACTTGATGTTAGGTGCTGATTAATTGAAGCTGGAATTATTATTCGCCTTGACCCTTCGTATTGAACTACTATATTACCGAAGCAATCTAAATATAGTTTTAACTCACTTGACTTTAACCACATATCATTAAACGAGTCCTTGAATTGGTCTTTAAAGTCTCCGCAAGCTATACGGGCTATCCATGCCGCTAGTATCTGTGCATCCCAGCCGTCGGTATAGTCGAATACCTTTTCATAACCGGAACCATACTTTACATAGAAAGTAGGCAAGGAGCCTTCATTGATGGTTGCCACACTAACGTATCTTTCACTCTTACCAATTTCATCTATCAATCCCTCCTGTGTAGCATCCCCATCAATGGTTACTATTCTTGCGGTTGTGTTAATCAACCCTTTTATTTCGTCAATCTTTACCCAGCTATCTCCTTCATTTTTATTTGACATGAGAAACATATCTTTAAAGTTTGCCAATCTCATTTTTCCAGTATCTACAACAACATTTGATGTACTTGCATTGTTTTCATCTCCACTTGTTTCAGAACTATTTGAAGGTAAACCGTTCTTTTTTATTCCATCCCTTGATATATCATTGAATGATACATAGATTTCCTTGAATCCACCTGTTTTTTGTTGCTGTACTGCATAGTTCAATAAACCCTTTATTGTATTTGCATTGGCTGGGTCTGAGCCACTACCAAATGCCAATGCCTTATATCCAGCTCCCTTCGTACCCCTTGAGGAGTTACTATCAAACGCTGATTCATAATCGTCTATTAACGGAACAGCAAAGTTACTTAAGAATACGCCCCATGTTAACATCTCCCATTTATTCCAATCTTCCGCTACAAAATTTGATTCAAGTATAGGTGAACCAAGGGATGCATTTGTCCCTACCATGCTGTAGTTATTAGCCCCGTATGCAAACTGAACCATTGACATGAATGATTGTAGTATCATGACTACAGCTAAACTTATCACTATGCCCTTTTTAATTATGCTGCTTAATTTGATTCTATTACCCACTGTTATCACCGCCTTCACCATTTAATAACTTGTCTTTAGAATATTGCTGGTAGTACTGTAATTACCAATACAGGTATACATGTTACAAGCTCTGTATATAGTAATGTATCTATGGTTTCAACTTTCCTACTGTTTTTCGTATGAAGGTAATGGTTTTTAAAGAAACCAATTATGCAGTTGATACTCAGGAATATTATCAAACTTGCTACTATTTTAATAGAGTAGAGGGTCACCCCAATCATTATCCCGAATATCACCCCAAGGACAAGACCGACAAACGCTGCTATTATCAGGCCTGAGTCCTTCGTGACCTTAGAGTCCTTAATAACCGCTGGTTTTATATCGTCAATCATTGCTTTTATATTCTCCAACCTGTCCGGTAACTGCATGTAAAAGTCCTTTATTATTTGCATGAGAGTTCTAATAGTCCTTATCACCTTGATATACCTCCAAACAATGTTATTTTTCTATTGTCCTTAATTTCATTCTTAACCCTGTTACCTATCATTGCTATGCCGAATACTAAAATTCCAATGATGAATGCTATATAACCACCGTAAATGAATAAATCCTCCAAGTTATATACATAGTCAGAAGTGTTGGGAAGGAAATATAAATAATCTACTACATAACCTCTAAAACTTTTGTCTATTATATTACCAAGAACACCTGCAACTACGATGTATAATGATACTTGCAAATGTGCTTTTTCAAAGACTTGTGTTAAAAACCAGCTTATTTTATCGAAGCCCTTTGTTCCACGTAAACTTAGTTCGATAATAAATACCATAAGTAGCATTACAATACTTAAAACCCATGCCTTAGGATTATCACTAAGATTTAAATGAAAGACGTCATAATGCCTTATGAATCTCAAATCTAAAAGCCCTTGTATTATCTCTACATTTTCATATGGAGTTATATATGTAACCACAAGCTGCTTAATAATTGCTCCCAGTATTACTAATACAGGTATGATTAACCAAATCTTGTTTCTCTTAGTTTCCATGTGAACTTCCCCCTCATTTTTAATATATCTATAACTCTTTTATATGCCGTTTTGTAGGCACAGAACTTTTATTTCTAATGTCTATGTAATTTGATAGTTGATTCACTGTAAATACTAAAAGCCTGAAAAGAGTCTTTATTTTAATTTTAAGCCTTGGCTCAAATTTGCCCCAATTAAACTTGTAAATTTTAAAGCAAAAGGGATAATCGAAAATACTTATCCCAGCCCTAAGTCCTGTTATATGTCCTGTCTTTTTAACTCTTTCTTCTGATATCTATCAAATGGAACATCTTTACCACGCTCAACTGGTGCAGCATTCGTTAGTTCGCTTTGACCCCCTGTCCCCTCATATTTCTCTTTTCTGGTTATCTTATCTTTGATGTTTTGTAAATCAGGCTCAAAAGCTTCCTTATCTGATAGGAAGTCTACTGCTAGATTTATATCCTTCATACTAAAAGTAGTACCAACATTAAACCCTGTTACCGCCATATCTAGCACCTCCATTACTTGTTTTCTCTAATATCACCATTATGCTTTGTGGTTGGATTCGAACTTTATAATAATGAATAGGGTGTTTTTCTGCTGAGTATGAGTTCTATCCTGCATTGCTCAATTTTTTCATTTAGAGCATTAAAAAAGGCCTGATAGGTGAAACACCCGTCAGACCTTTAAAATAAACTGTTTATTCTTTTGTACAAAAGCCTTTACATATTCGTATAAACCGTCTTCACCTAATCAAACTCTATTCATTATAGTATTCTATTGCATCTGTCTTGTATTTTTCAAATGTCTCCATCAATGCTTCTGGTAATACCGGAAGTAATGTTTCAAAGGATTCACCGTGCTTAAAATAATAATTCGATAAGGCTTCTAAAATTGTTTGAACACTTCTATCATATTTAAGTAGGTCTATTAAGGTTTGCTCAGGTGTTGTATACCTTAAATCGTCATTGACTTCGTATTCAATGCCATCATAGCTTTCAACTAGTATGCACTCAATACCATCTTCATTTATAGGATTTACTGAATAAACTTGTATTCTGTTTGTCATACTCTGATTTGAGAGTCCTAAAAAGCCTGCTGAGCCCTCCAAGCATAATATACAGTCCAAACCTTTTAGCTTTTTTCTTATTAAATCATTATCAAGCCATCTCCACTCCATGTGCTTTACCTCCCTTATAAACTAAATGCTTCTTTTCACTCCTATAAGTTTTAGTATTCACTTGGTAATAACATCGTTGTATGGTCACCATCATCAATGACAAATACCTTAATATCTTCAATTGGTATGTCGGTATAAAACTTATGTACTGCCCGGTACTCTGGAACCTCCTGAATATGTTCGACCTCAACCAGTATCCGCTTGCCAGCTGTAGCCTTGATATTGAATACTTGAAGACGGTCTTTTTCTTCGACTTCCATTTCTTCAATAAGCTTAAAAAGCATTAGGTAATGCAAACTGTTTAATCTTTCTTTGATTCCTCTTGTAATGTAAATGTCGTTTTGAAACATATCTTTACACATCCTTTTCCTTTAAACTAAAATTTTATATTGGAAAATGATGGTACTTTAATATCCTGAAAAAATCAACCCTTTTCATAAAAAAATTTTGAAACTTTTAAACTCCAACAATTTCAATGTTTGCTTTATTTATAAGACTTTCATCACTTCTAACATTGCTCACTAAATCTATCTTTAGCTGCTAATACTGGCTAAATGACTTCACAGTATTTGTGGTTTTTAAAATGAAAACAAAAGCTGATAAGCATTTTTATGCCTATCAGCCTGTAATCACTATGGCAATATTTTCCTTACGATAAAATTTTCCCAATCATTACCTCTATACAGTCCTCATTATCAAGACTTAGAACATTACGTGCTTCACGTTCAGGCTTGCTCATGTTCCACCAAGTTTTTAAATCTAAAGATGGTGTCCCGGACATAATAAATGAATTTAGCACTATTTTTTTATCTGTACATGAAGGCTGCAACTGTGTCTCCAATTCCTTTATCTTTATATAGAATTTAACTTTAGGGTCATCAGGCATTATACGTAACAAGCCTTTCGGGTCAACAAAAGATATATACTGAACATCTTCTGTATCAATCCATAAAACATAGTCCGGATAGAAGTTACCTGCTTCAAAAAATCCCATTCCTGTCTTGCTCTTATTACGAAGCAAATACAAACTTTTGTCATCAAAAATTTCTGAGTTTTGTTCTATATATTGCTTAAGTAAATCTATAAAATTCTTTTCATCCTCATTTAAGCTGACCGGAGAAACCTGTATTTTTAATCCATTTGCTTTTAAACAAATAAGTGGTGCATATAAATGTGACCGGAAGTCAAATGCCACTAAACTGCTCCTGTAACAGCTTTTTTCATATTTATCAAGTCCCTTGCTGTTATTAAGAATATCAGTGATACTTCTAATAAATTCATCCAGTTCTTCAGAACCTTTATCCCCCTCGCCTGTATCGGTATAGGATATATTGTACTGAGTAACAAAGTTACTATCTGTTTCTGTAAGCTCTTGATATTCAAGATATGGAGCTTCCCATTCTTCTTTTTTGTATTTATAAAACTTATCCATATAACTCTTCAAAACCATAACACAATAACCAGATGCTGTATAAAGCTTTTCTACTGTATCAATTTCCAAGTGTGTTTTCGGTATGATAAAAGAATACCACCCCTCAACACTTAAAATTGCTTGTAACTTTTCCATATCTACACTAATGTTATAGTAGTGTTTTTCATTTTTATAAAGCTCCAATTCCTCAAATATACGCTCATAATCAAGAAATGGAAAATAAACCTTATCCAATGCATGTTCACTAGTTGTTGACTGCATATTTAATACACTATAACTGGATTCAATCGTTTGAACTCTTGAACGACAATCAATCGTTACCTTGTTCTTAACTAGATATCTCATGAATCCTTCATCAGGCACATCAAGAAGTAGTCGTTTAGCTTGTTTTTTAAAATTGACACCATCTTTTACTTTAATGACTTTCAAATTCTTGGCTTTTACTTCATTAAATCTACTGATGACAGGTAGTGTAAAGTTATGTATCTTCTCGTTTGAAGGCATATCCTCTAACTCGATGTACTTTTTAAAATCCTCCATGTATTGAGCTTTTATGCCGAATATTGTTAGAGTTTCAAGCAGTTCAATATGTTTAGGTGCACTAATACCTCTATCCAGAGCACAGCTACGCTTTAATCCACCGTTTAAACCCTTTAAACGAACGCCACGCCCAAAAAGCTGTATTGCCTGTGCACCTTCTCCTTTTGCAAAGTTAATCAATCCCATTGTTGACACACGCCAACTGTTCCATCCCTCTGTAAACTTACGAGAGCCTATAAGCACCTTAATGTTAGATGATTTGTTGTTTATAAAACGGAACAGTGAATCACTAACAAATTCCTCAGTTTTGGTTACAATTCCTTTTTCATCACACTTCTTAATAAGAGCTGCTGTATCCCCTATATTGATAACACCAAAGTATTCACCATATTCGCCAATTCTCAATGCTATTTCACCCTGAACCTGTCTTAAATTTTCCAAATGTAGCCGGGGCTCATCAGAAGTGGTGTCGGTATTAAATACTACTTTTAAAATATCTCTATAAACATTTGCTGCATCAAGAGTATGACCAAACAGTGAAAACAACGCTTGGAAGTCATTATAAAAAAGCTCGTTTCCACTTGCATCAATCAATCCAGTATCTTCATCGAGAACTGTCTTGATACGAGATACTGTTTTTTCTTTTCTATTTACAAATTTATCAATGAAATCCAGCACTTCTTCAACGTCTGTTAGCTCTGTTTTTGATGTAGAAGCTGTAACACGATTACCTACAAATACTAGCAGTGGTTTCTCAACTTGAAAAGGTTGATACTCTTTGCCATAGGTTTCATATATTTTCAATTGCTGATAGAAGGATAGTAAACAACCTGTCAAGTATAGATGTCGTTGTTCCTCGTCAATGCTTTCCTTTAGATTGTAGATTCGATAGTCCTTGCCATAGCCATCTTCATAGAAATATTTGTATGAGTAGTCCATTATTATGGACTTCCCGTATTCCTCCATAAGCCCTTTATCATCCGCCCTTGAACTATTTACCTTCAATGCTTGTTTAAAAGTTGCTGAATATTCAAAAGCAAAGCCTTCCGCAGATAAACGAGTACGGTAATCATACCAAACGTCCCCCGAGAGACCTCTATGACCTTCATCTACTAGTACTAGGTTATTCTGCTCAAAGCTATCTATAGAAACAGTTTTCACTTTACCTTCTTCTTTAAGCTTATTCATGTCAATAACGACTACACTATCTTTTGGGGATTTTATTATACTAGCATCCTTTTGAAATAATGATGCACTAATGGATGATAGCTTCAATTCGTCCAAATGCTGCATAGACATCCCTTCATTAGGAGATAGTAGAATAATTTTATTGATTGTCAGTCGGCTATTAAATCGTTGAGCTTTCTTGAAGTAATGTATATACTGCAAGATGTTAATGTGCATAATCAACGTTTTGCCACTACCCGTTGCACACATAAAAGCCAACTTATTCATACTTTCTCTAGTGTATGGCTTATAATATATCTGCCCCAATGAATCGGTACGCTTCTTGTCAATAAAACGATTTAAGTCCTCAATAAAACTATCTTGTTCTGTAAAATATAGGTCTAGATACATTTCAGTAAATAACAGAGCTATGTACTGAAAATATTTAAGTACAATGCCGCCACGTTTTTCACCAATTTGTTTGACATAACGGCAGATGTTCTCATCATACGTGCTTAGCTTATCTTTACTTACAATCACTTTATCTTTGCTTGCTGCACAAACACGTATAAGATAACTATAAAAATGAGTATGTTGATTCACATCATAACCTTCATATTCAGCATCATTAAGCTTTCCAGCTAAGGCCTTCAAAGTAGATTTCCCAAATTGATGTAAGAAATATTCAAACAATATAAGCTGATCGTTAAAGGTTGCAGTTGTTTTATTTTGCTTTTTTCTAGGTGGCATTGCTTACACCCCCTCGAACATGCGCTTCTTAAAATCAATCTCAGTCATACGCACCTTCCAGTTTTCATCACTTGAACGAAGGTTCTCCAAATTATTATCACCATTTACATATATAACGTCAAATTCACGATTAAGTGGGTTTATACAATAATCGGTAAAATATGCATCTAATGCAGCGTTGCTTTCAATCAGATTACTTGTAATGTTTCTCCAAATAACTAACGCACGGCATCCATCAGGTAACGTACCTTCTATCTGTTTAAATCCATATTTGCCTCCAGCATCCTTAACTAGGCGCACTGCCCCCTCATAGATGCCATGCTCATTCGCAATAACATCAAAGTATGTGACAGTACTTTGACGCATAACAGATAAACCAATGAGGTAATTAAATGTCTCTACTATATCAATTACCTTTTCTTTTGTTTCATTTTTTTCAACTATTTTAAGCTTATATTCAAAAGGTGTTTTAAAACTCTCCAGTTTCAATAAACTTCCTTCTGCTTCAATGTCAAGCATATAATTAATAAGATACTCTTCTCCAAACAAAGCATACATCTGTTCAGCTTTTTCTGAAATCTCAATGTTAGAAAGAGCATCTTCATATCCTTCAAGTCCGAAGTACTTAATAATATGTGATATTCCTGTATTACGATTAACAGGCTTGCCATCTTTCCATTCAGATGAGTAAATTGCTTTTTGCATACGAGGCTTGGTGACAGTGTTGAAATATTCACCCATTTCAACAAGGATGTACTTACCTTTTATGTTTGTCAATCTGCTAACTTCTAAAACAGTATGCCCAGTTGTACCTGAACCAGCAAAATAATCAAAAACAATATCACCATTCTTACTAATTACACATGAAAGAAGGTCATTATAAAATGATACAGAATGACAATAGGGGAAAGTAAGTCCCATCTTTTTAAGGTCTGTTGTACCCTTTACTGCATTTTGAATAACTGTTGTTAGTTGTTTTTGTTTATCCACAGTTAAATACATTTTTTGCCGTGGTTGTGTTGATTCATCTATGCCAAATACTATCTCTCCATTTTTAATCATTTCCTGCAATGTTTCTGGTGTTCTTGAAAAGCCGTTTGGTGGAACTGGACAAGGCTTTTTTGTAATAGGATGTATAAGTGAACGATGGAATTTCTCATTTGTTCTATATTCTGGAGCACGAAGACTTACACTTTGATATAAACGTCCAGCATCATCAATATATCGATATGCTTTCTCTCCACCACTGAAATCATCATTATTATTGAGCCACTGAATATATTCTTTTCGAACATCCTCTGTTATTCCTCCATATTTTTCCACTAGTTCTTCTACTTTAGTAAGCATCTTACTGGCATTATCTGTATTCATACTAATTGTTAAATTGTTTTTACTATACCAAGTAATGTATTCATGTTGTGTAGCTAAACCACCGCCACCTGTCATTGGATTGCGTTTATCCCAAATAACTGTGCCAAGGTTTACAAGCCCTTTGTTTTGAAATAAACTCCACAAGTTCTCATATTCATTTTCATCAATATGACATAAGAATGAGCCTTCATCATTAAGAAATGGCACGCACGAATTAATCCTATCATTCATCATAGACATCCAACTTGAATGCCTGTAATTGTTTTTATATATAAATCCACTCGTATCGGTGTTATAAGGTGGGTCAATATGAATACATTTTATCTTTTCACTATATCTTTCATTAAGTAGATGTAGTGTTTGAATATTGTCGCCATGTATCAAAAGCCCATCGGTCTGCTCATCAATATCATCAATGCTGGCAATCAATCTGTTCCTAAAATCAACAGTAAAATGCTTTGTATCTACAATCAAATTCTTATTTTGACGCAGAAAATCAACAGTCAATGTCTCACTGTATCCAATGGTTGATGATTCACTTTCAATCTCATTGATGGCATACATATCAATCCATTCCTGTATTTGTGCCTTATTCTCAATGATTTCTTCGTAAAAGCTTTCATCAATATTATCAAGCGTAATACACCAATTAGTTTCAATGATAAACTTCTTTTTTAGCCAAAGCTTCTTTTGAAAATTCTCAATCTGAGTTAAAAAATCTATTATGATTTTACCCACACGCTTAATAGCTTTGACTTTTGCAAGGTAGGTCTCCACACGTTTTTCGTTTGTAGTATCTAAATCGTCAAGATGAATAATTTCGCTTTTTATATAAAAATCAAGCTCTCGGGTTAAGAATCCACTCAAATCTTTATGTATAAAATAATCAAATGTATTTTTAGCAACATAAGCTTCCAAGTGTTTTTCAATAACTGTCTTTGACTTTTTAGGGTCTAATGATACATTACGTAGTAAACCAATAAAATCCCGGTATGTTTTTATTATTGCATTAGAAATAGTCTGAGCATTTTCCTCCGCATATTTTCTCTTTTTATCTTCCGGAACATCAAATACAAAACGTATAATAAGTTCACTACCGTTCTGTTCAAAAGTCTTAATGTCTGGTAATTCCTCATTTTCTTCATATATCATAAAAACACGCTTATTATTGCTTATTTCAACGTTATTGTTATGTTCTATAGTAGCATCAACAAGTCTAAAATGAACTGTTAGATTACCATCTTTGAAAGTATAATCCTTAAAATTTTCAGCTGTCTTTATATAGTATTGGTCTTGATTAGCCCAATACAACTTTACTTCTTCCCCTTCATAAGGAATAGCATAAACCCCTTCCTTATAGCGACGTTTAGAAATGAAGTCACCTTCATCATAATAACGATTAAAAAAACTATATAGAGCAGAATAAACATCTGTTTCCAATGCAGACATATCTACTCCAGAAATCAATTGAACTTTAAGAGAAGTATATTCTTCAGCCATCTTGCTGGCAGCAACTTCAATGCCAACAGCATCACAAGTCTTTTCAATCTCTGCAATACGAGCTTTAATTTCATCCGTGTTTGATGCAAATGGTGCTAATGTCTCCTTTACCTTAGCTGGAAGACCTTCCTTTAAAAACTTTTCAATCTTCGCTTTACGTATGTTCATAATACGGTAAATACCAAAGTCCAAATCTGACTTATCTAATTCGAAAATACTTTGCATCAAATCGGTGAATTTCTGTAATTTGTCCGACATATTTATTACCTCTCTCTATAAAAATATTCATAAGATAATTAAGTTAATTAACGAGATTATTAATTTATATTATTAGGTTTTTCATCATCGCCATGTATTACCTCAACAATATCACTCAGTTCACATTCAAGAACAGTACATAGCCTGACAAGCACCTCAAGTGCTACGTATTCATTTTTATTAAGCTTGGCAAATGTACTTGAACTAACACATGCAGCGTCCCTTAGCTGAGTTTTTTTCATATCTCTGTCAATTAGTAATTTCCATAGCCTTTTGTAGCTAACGCCCATTTCCGGTTACCTCCTAAACAGATAGTAGCTCACACAAAAAGTCATGTATACCATACCATAATTTCATTGCTTTTTCAATATATTTGTTCGACTTCTCAAATAAAAATGAAGTTTTAACCCTTATACAGATATGCTTAAGGTAAACTCTTAAACCAGCAAATTTACTGCATATACGTATCTACTACTGACAAAAACTCATTAAAAAAGCTACCTATTATTTAGGCAGCTTATTTCTTAGGGTTATAACGTCTATACCATTTCAACTTTGTTACTTCTCCATTTCTAACTACTACCTCCACATAAGTGCAGAGTTTCTTTGCAATTCGTTGTTCTTTTTCTTCCTCATATTTAAGGTTATAAAAGAACCATTCAAACCAAATTTTGTATGATAATCTCAAAAACCTCTTGTCCTTATATACTTCCTCATCTCCACATCCCATAATTGTCAGGTCTATATAAAAATGTTTATCGTTGAGATCCCTGCTATTGAAGTACTCTACAGGGTTACCTTCAATTTTCCCTATGAATATTTGTTGTATCTGTCCTGTTTCCTTATCATCTTCAATACTGTCCACGGGGATTTCTAGAAGCTTACGTTCAAGAACATCTAGCCTTTCTTTACATTTTTTCCACTCTTCTTTACATCCCTTTTGGGGTTTATCCGTGAAGTCAATGGATAGTTCTAAAAGCCTTTTTCTTTCTTCTTCATAAGCCTTAATGATAAATTCATCACTTGTCATTGTACACGCCTCCTGATTTTTATTTTTAATACTATACCAAAGCTAAGCTTTTAATTGCCTTCTTTAGGTGATGTGCTGAATAAACATAGTTCTCTAGAATGATTATTGACTCGTCTATTCCAGTCTTACTTATTGCTTCTGCAAATCCTAACATCATTTCATCTTGATATGATTTCTTTTTCATGCTTGTTATTTCAGACTTATTTATTCCAAGAATATTCATGATATCTCCATAGTCTTCATCTAATCCTTCTACCATTGTTAGCAACCTTATGTACCACATTTGATAAATGTCTAGTCCATATTTATATCTAAGGTGCTCGCACATTTTACATTGTTGGTCTAGGTCTATTAATACTCCGTCTATTTCTGCTTCTGATTGTTTATCCGGTATTGTTTCTAATAAACTTAATGGCACCCCCTCTTGATTTATTATTGTATCTGCTGCTATATACTTATCTACTTTACGCCTTTTATCTAAATTTCTCATGACACAAAATCTCACGCAACTGTTTATATAGCCTTCCAATGTTCCTATTGTCCCTCTACTAGAACGTTCTATTGCCTTGCTAAGGTTATAATCATCACTTACATAGAAGTACATTAAAGCTTCACTGTAAATGTCCTCAATATCTGCATTTTGAAAATACTGATGACCTGATTTACCTGCTGCATTGCGTATGACACTAATCACCTTGGATTTATTTTTGCTTAGATATTCTATTGTCGCTTTTGACCATCCTTTTACTGATGTATCCTGTTCCTCCAGAAGAGGACTATATAATAAAAGTTCTAAGTTCATAAGTATAAATCACCACCAAACCTTTTATTTCAATTCACTCATATGCCTTTTGGTAGGCTTTTAAATTCTATAGCATCGAGTTAATTATTTTTATAATGTAATACTAAATGTCCTCAAAATAAACTAGCTGCCATAATGGCAGCATAGTATATATCTTAATGATTTTTTAAAGCTTCTTCCTCTCTTTTCCTCTTGGCAATCGCTTTACCTGTCTTTACTCTCTGTCCATGCCTAAAGCTCTCGTGCTCATCACACATCCTAAATAATATATATTTAGATTGTAATTCTTTCGATACTGCTCCAATATCAATTAATCTAGTAATTTTCTTGTATAAAATCTTACGTTCTTTCTTCTTGGAGGTCTTTAGTTTGTTTAATAATTCCTCCATCCTGATATCACTCTCGTCCATACTTAACCATCCATCAACATGTCTTAATTCTTTCATAATCATTCACACTCCCAATTCATTTATTATTTATTACACTCTATATCTCTCAATGTTTGTTTAACTACGCAGAGGGTTTTATAAAATTTTGATGCTCTTGCCTTATTTGAAATCCTTAGAACTGCTAAACCCCTAAACCCTGTACTACCTAACTGAAACTATTTTAAAAATCATCTACACAAGTCTTCTCGACTCTACTGCTTAAATGAAAAATCACCCCTGTTCACCATACAAATTAGTTAATGTACTATAATTTTTTCCAGCAGTAGATTCAAATTCCTCACTCCTAACCATTTAATCACAATAAACTCTAATTCTCTTGAAATGCTGACAGGTTAAAGTACCTCCTAATGCTTAGTTGGTGTTCCCCCGGTGCTATTGGTTTCATTTAAACTGCCTCCTTAACATGAATTATTTCAGTGTTTATCTTTCTTTAATTAAAGAATATCATGTCTCCAATGCACAAATTTTGAACTAAGTGCTTTAACGCCTATTCATGTTTACCGAATGATTATTAACATTGTCATATGTATATAAATTTCCAAATGTTTTTCATGGGAAAAATAAAAAGCCTATCCCCGATAAGAATAGACTTTTAATCCATATAAACTCTTTATACCTGCTTATTACTTTTTTCCTTGGACTCCAGCATTTCTAATATTTCATCACTGTGGCTTTTTACATACCTAAGGTGCCTATTCTCTACGATGAATTTCTCCACATCTTCATAGTACCCGTTATCATATTTTGTCTGGCCATAGATGATGCCGTCTATTTCAACCTTCTTACAAGGTTTTTGAATAATTGTCTCTTTTTCATTTTTAGTTGGACTCATAATATTCTCACTGATATTTGGGTACATTCGCCTTTCTTCTAAGTAATCCTCATCAAGAAACGCCGTCATTGAAAATAGATTTGAACCATTAAAATAAACTGCTTCTGCATATCTTACCATTCCATCGGTGTATGTAACCGATAATAATTTGCTTTTCATGAAACCTCCACCTTTCTTTTATAGATAATCTTCTAAACCTAATTTCTTGTGTAACGCTCTTTCATACTCTTTCTTACGTCTCCAAACCGTTGATTCGCTTATACCTAATTCCTTTGCAATGTCTTCGTCTCTTAATCCTTTGCTGGCGTAGTAATTTACCAATTCCTTACTAGCATCATATCTATAAGTCGTGACTGCTCCATTTTCCATTCTACATTTCCTTAAGTCCTCTCTACTTACAACTTTCTGACTCCTAAGTAACTTTACTTCCCCTTTTAAAACTCTCAGCTCATCTTCTGCTTTATTCATTTTCGCTGACTGTTTGGCATTATACTCTAATAATGACACTATACATGCTAAAGAGGATTTTAATAAGCTCAACTCATCTAGCTTTGTATTTCTACAAATTTCTCTTATTTGTTCTTCTGTAATTGATTGATTCAAGCCTGCTCTTTGGTTTATTACCTTGCCTAAATAATTAACCACCAACCCGTCTTGCCTATTCATTTAAACGACCTCCTATCTAATTATTTATATTTCTATATCAATATAATGCCTTTACCTAGGATTGAAAATTTCAACCATCTGCATCCTTTGAAATCCTATAAGAGTTGCAGCATTTGGCTTACTGCTTCGTATTCATATTTTACTGATACCTTTCATATCTACCTGTATATTTTGAAGTATCAGCTTACAGGTATCTTAGATTATTTCACCTATCTCGTTTCTTTGAGATTTAATATGCTTTCAGCTGCTGACTTCCTGTTAAACCTTACAACAAGTCTATTTTTTTATTTCAAATGTTATAGATGGTTGAGATAACAAGCTCTTTTTGAGCGACTGCTCCAATTTTGGTATCTTAAAAATTTCAACCATCTATTTACCTTGAGATTGGCAATGCACTAATAAACTTCTACATAATAAAAAGAGTGGTCAACGCTCCACTCTTTAATAGCTTCTGTCTAATTTTTTACTTATCAGTTTTTTACATGATGCATTTGCTTCACTTTTTTCAGCTGTGATTATGAGTGAAATACCAACTGCATAGTAATTTTGTAGCTGCTTGATAGGTGAAATTACCATCTGCTTCACTCATAAACTCCTGTATATTAAAAGAAGTGGCACAATGTCCACTTTCAAAATTGATTATGATTAAATTTATTCTTCAGGTGCTTCATTGGTGTCAACCCCTGTTTGCACCCTTATATTGCTTTTGTCAATTTTACATACAACAAGTCTTGGAGTTCTTGTATTTCAAATATTTTAACTGGATGTTCTAATGGTACATCTGTTATCTCAAGTCCCTTACTACGTATCATTTCATCCAAAACATTGTAGTCACTACAACCAATGGCGTTGACGATAAACTCTCTACTGCTATTGAAAAATGCTATGTACTGTATTCCCAAGCATTGCAATTCCCTCATTAAGTATGAATTATTAGCAATATTGTCAAATTCCACGCCTTCTTTGAATTCCACTATTTGATATATTGAGGTTATATCTCTTCTATCTCTTAATTCACTATGCATAGTACATTTTTTAAAGCTTCTCCAAAATCGTCTATAAGTAAGTGGTATGTCAGGGCAGCTGATTCCTCTAGATGAAGGATAGGAAAACCCTGTAACAACAGTTCTTTGTTCGTTATAATATCTATTTCCATGCTCATCCGTTAAACCTCCTTAATCGTATTTTAGCTCATTAAATATTGCCAACTGTATAATTAAATCCGCAGTAATACAATCAATAGCACCCATAGTAATATTAAATCCAGTTATTGTAGTGTTCAAGTACGGTAATGCTTGTTGCAATCCCAACTTAAGTTTATCCCTCGTTAATTCAAATGTCGCCCCGTCCATGCCTTGCAAACTAAGTGTACCATCATTTACAATGACTTCATTGATAGGTACGCCCTTATTGTATTTTGGTTCTGCACCATAGCACCAGTGAAGGCTTCCACCTCCAGTATCTAAGGCTTTATCAATTATACTTTTTATGTCCTCATTGGTAAATTTGATGCTTATGGGACATTCTAAACCCTTCATATTCTGCACCTCCTGTAAAATAGTGAGGTACATTATACCTGCAATAATCAGAGTTTACAAGCCTGCAAATTTTTTAGTGTGAGTACTGTAATTGATGAAAATACAGTAAATAAGTTCATGTAAAAAGGCTTATCATTAATGATAAACCTTTACTTGCTCAATATACTAAAAGAGCACCCCCTAGTCTGAAAGGATGCTCTTATTCTTTAAGCGTTGTAATTAGCTCTGCAATCTTATGTATCACATTTTTTTCTTTCGGAGTGCATGATTCCAATAACTGATTTAATTCGTATACTTTATAATCAGGTGATTCAACAACAGTGCCACCCACTAAATATTCGATAGGACATTCCAAAATTAAGCTGAATTGAGCTAATCTCTTTAAGTTTACTTCCACACGCCCGTTCTCAATCTTACTAACGTACTCTGGCGACAGCTCTAAGCTTTCTGCTAAACTCTCCTGTGTTAGACCTTTTTCCAATCTTTTCTCTTTAATTCGACTGCCTATTATCTTATAATCTATGATTGCATAATTAGCCATGTCCTCACCTCTCTCTTGATTAATTCTATCAATACTGCCCTATAGATTTAATGTACTAATAAGTCAACATTGATGTTTATATTCAAGTGAGTATGTAAAAAAATAAACCTGCCATATTTAATGACAGATTTATTTTATAGTAAGGACAACATGGACACTGTTACTAGTTTATTTTGAGTTTAACTGCTCAAACGCTATTCCCATGATTGTTCCAGATAAGTCTTTAATTAAGTAAGCTTGGAATCTAGAACCAGATGGTACGAACTCAACCATACCAGACTTAGAAATATTTCCAGTGATACCGTTCATTTGTACCTTACCGCTTACTGTCTTAAATCCTTTTAGCGCTCTCCAACAGTTTTGGTCGAAGTACATTTGTGCTCTTGCAGGTGATATGGTGTCATTAAGACCTAATAGTGTGTTGTAGTTCATAAAAGTTAATGGAGATGTTCCATTTGCATTAGAGTCAGTTGACCTATGTACCATCATAGCTGATACCATATTTGCTTCTGTGTAAGCCGCTACTGTAGGTGGTGTAAAATTTGCACCTGAACCATACTTATCCAAGCCTGCTCCATTTGACTCTAAAACACCCACTGTAGTAGTTGTATTATCCTTAAGAGCCTGTGTGGCAATCAGAATTGCATAAGGTTTACCCTCAAAATTCTGTAGACCTGAAGACACTTGTGTACCTGTTACAATCTTCTGGTCGAAATCCGTAAAGGCTGAGTTACCTACTGCTCCAAGGTTCTCTTGAACTCCAGTTACACCATCGTTAGCTGTTCCTTTTGCGATTGAGAATACCCCAAATCCTAATCCGATAATGGCTGCTAGTGCAATTAATACGATACCAAGCATCGCGCCATTACTTATTTCCTTCTCCATATATAAGACCCCCTTATGAAATAATTTCTTCTTCTATCTCATATAGAGGTCATAATATAAGCTTATAAAAAAGTGTGGCTAGGCTAGTAGTTATTCAATAATACCATGCAAAGTATCATAATAAATAATTCTATGTACCCAGATAAACTGTCTTTTACTCTCTTAAGTCAATGGTCTTTGCTAGCTGTATTCATTCTCTCTTTGAATATTCCTTTTTCTCCATTGATTGTACACTCGTATTTATGACAAAATCCTTTGTATTCCGTTAAGTCCTTAGTTACATATAGCTTGTATATTCTTTCGTCCATGCTAATTCCTCACTTAACATCGTAGTCTTATGTTACTAAATTAAAAGGACTTCTACCGTCAAGTATTAGTCCTTTTAATTAACTCCTAGTGCAATCTTGTTAATTATATTTGATTCTTAGTGACCTTTAAGTCCTGAGCCACCTGGCTCTGGTACTGAATATCCATCACCGCTACCAGTAATTGATTCAAACATGTCCTCTATCCCATTGCCATTTTGGTCTAATGCTGTCTTAGGGAATGTTCCAGGTACTCCTGGCTGTCTAGTATACGTATCCCCTTTAGTACCTCCAGTGCTTGGTTGTGTTGGTTTTACAGTATTGTCACCTGTGCTTCCACCACTCGGTTTGCTTGGTTCAGCTGGTTTACTTGGTTGCTCTACTACTGTTTCTTGTGCTGGTAAACGTCTTAGTTCGTTTACTGTCGTTCCTAGTTCTTCAGCTACTTCAGTAGCTATTTCTAATCTTTCTGCGTCTGTATACTTATCGTTATTAAAACTTGACATTCCACTATCAAATAATACCTTTGCTTCTGCTAATGTTATCCCTGTTGATAATACTTTGTTTGGGTCTGACGGTAGCATATTCTCTTCTACATCCGCCCAACCAGGTCCATAGGCGTTTCCATCTTCATCTACTCCGACCAAGGCTGCCTGTATTACTTCATATTCATCTTTAACATTTTGAAGTTGTTCCTTATCTTTATTGAGTTCAGCTTGTAATTCTATATTATTTTGTTTAGCAGTAGTAAACTGATTAAATTGTATAAATGCAAAAGATGTACTCAATATAAGTAGAGCTGCTACCAAAATATTTTTAATAGTCCATTTGCTTTTCACACACTAGCCCCCTATAGTATATTACCCTCAATTTATAGAAGTTGCTTAAATCCCATCCCATTTCCTTTGAATTAGTGACCTTTAAGTCCAGAACCACCTTCTGATGGTGATGTTGTATAATTACCGCTGCCGCTAACTTTTTCCACCTTATCATCTATACCGTTTCCATCTTGGTCTGCTACTGTCTTAGGGAATGTTCCAGGTACACCTCTTTCTCTTGTATAGTTATCAGTCTTAGTACCACCAGTACTTGGTTCGCTAGGTGTTGTCGTTCCTTCAGTTGATTTGCTTAGTTCAGTATTTATCTTAGGTTGCTCATTAGCCGCATTTGATGTATTTTGCTGTGTAGATGTTTTAATGACTTGTGCTTCCATGTTTTTTACATATAATTTATACTGTTGCTCAATCAATAATTCCATTGATTCATCAATTTTAGGTAGTATAGCTTCGTATTCTCCTTGTATTGCTGATTGTTCAATTTTCATAGCTTCAAAGTCTCTATTTAAAGACCTAAGTTCATTATATATCCAACCGTTGACTGCTAGACTTATAATAAACAGTGTTGATAATGTTGTTGATATGATTAACTTTAGATTATTGTTTTTCTCTTTTGCCATATTCACCCCTCCTGCTGTAATGATACAGTCCAATATCGATACATGATAAATTCCACATTTATCCTATTATATTATTATAATCTTACCTGCCTTATAAGGCAATGTTAAAGCTATAACTAATGGAGTATAGATTAATTTTAATCTTATCTCCCTTTCTCTCAGTGGCTAATTAGATATCATTCATATGCCTTGTTTTGAGTTTTGAATTTCTTTAAAAAGTACTTTAATAGTGGCTTACCTGCTTTTTGTTATATCAATAAAGATTTTAATTTTATTACAAGTCATATTTACTGATTAAATTTATTTTCTATGCCACTAATATATTTTCCTTTGAATGTTTGCGAAATTTAACACTTTGGTTCTTTACTCAGCCAATATTGAAACATATGCAATATGCTGGTTTGATGACATACTATGAATTAACTAAAATTAAAAGGCCCCCTCTGACCCTAGAGTAGAGGCGACCTATACATTAACTATTAATTTATATCATTTTATACCTAGTTCATCTACTTTAAACTTTGTTTCGAATACCTTCATTTTTCTATAGAATGTCGAATTTGTTAATCCCAGTATCTTCTGAGATTCCACAGCAGTTATTTGTTTTTCTATACGCCATCTTCTATAAATTTCTGTAAGTTTACCTTGGTCAAGTTCCATTGGTTTCCTGCCTTTGTAAATTCCTCTAGATTTCCCCAGTTCTATGCCTTCACGTATTTTTGCCCTCCTGGAATGGTAGTCTGCCTCATCTAAACTAGTAAAGACCTCGAGTAGTAAAGTCGTGACCAAATCCATAACCCAACCATTTTTCTCATCTAAGTCTACTAGTGTCGTAGGCAAGCTTAATATTTTAACTCGTATTCCATGTTCCTTTAACCATGTTAGTTCAGATTTAACTAATGCCTTATTACGGCCCAGTCTCTCTGTATCCTTTATTATTAAGATATCACCTGCACGAAGTACTCGCTTAAGTATTTGATACTCCTGCCTTTCAAAATCTTTGCCAGACTTCATGTCTTTGAATATGTCTTCATCACTAATCTCTGGACAATATTCTTTAATCGCCTTGATTTGTCGTTCTAGATTTTGGTCTGAGGTTGACACGCGAGCGTAAGCCCAAGTTTTTCCCATGATAAATCATCCTTTCTTCTTCATTTCCTAAAATTTCATCTGGTGTGCCTCTCAATTGGCTATACCCTAAGTTAATACAATAATTTATTTCACTAGCCCCTAAAATGACCCCAAAATTCCTCCCATTTACATTGAGATGTGATTATGACGCATATCAGTATGGAAGTCAACCCTATTGAGAATTTTTTATATTATTAACTAGCCCAAATACAGAATCCATTATCTCACTATAATTATACAAAGCAAATTAATATACCATCTATAAAAGTACAAATTGAAAAACCTGCAACCACATAAAGATGGTAACAGGTATTTCATTACATTATTATTTAACTACATTTATTCCTCTATAATATTCCTCGTTCTTCTCTACCTCTTTTAATAACTCATAAAACCTGTCTATTGAATCAATATATCTCCCTGATAGATGTCTTTTGCTATGTTTATGAAAATATTCATGAATATACATGGTTGTAGATTCTCTATTATCCCAAGTCTGTGCCTTGTGATGAAGATGCATGTAAGATGGTAATGCTCTCAACTCTCCGTATACCATATAACTTTCAATAATTCTTTCTATTGGTATCTGTGTAACATTGAAATGTTTGTATTCCTTTGTAACATTCCAGATTACTCGTTCTCTATTATTAGACACTTTAGTACAGAACGAATAATTTACCAGCTCATTTACCAAATCAACAAGTCCATTACCATGATTTACTAAAGCATTTATAACAATATACTTGTCGTCTTTAACATGCATAAGCACAGCATTCCAACCATATGGCCTATTGATTTTGTAATAAACATTACCGTTTTTGCTTTTACTTTCTCCAATCTTTGTTATGAACCTTTCATTCAATGCCTGCTGAATTATACCAATGTCTGCTACGATAAAATTAGGATTATGTCGTCTATCTACCTGTTCCATTCTTTCTTTTACTAGCATCTCTAACATATTAAACATCTCCTTTTCATTTTTTAATCTATCTACTTTTGAAAAGGATGCTTTTTTATAGGCCCAGAAAAAATACTGATAATGTTTTAGGAATTTTTCCACTGTTATCAATTTTTCTCCCAATGTCTGCTGAGAGTCCAAATAATAAAAAAAAGCCCCCGGCTATTTCGAGAGCTTATCAGTTTTTTAATAACGAGTAGTTCTTTGAACCTTTCAATTCTATTTCCAACTTTTCCAACATTATAATGTATCGTACCCATTACCACTAAAATCCTCAACTACTTCAGGTTGGTACTTGGAAAGCATCTTGATACAATAACAGCTTCCTACTCCTTTTACTTCGCATTGATTTCCAACAGAAGATTTTTGTAAATGCAAAATGTATGATGAAAAGAACGAGTCCACATTGCAAACTCTTTCTTTTTTTCATTAAACTTGTATACTTAATATGATGTCAACTTCGCTTTTTTGCCGCCCTCTTTATTATTGCTTTTGAGCTTTATTTCATTTAAGAAAACTACATCTTTACATATCAGTTCAAGCTCTTCTCTATCGTCTATACGAGCTAATATATTATCCTTGTGGACTTTTCCTACAATCACCTTTGGCTGTGCTGCGGTCTGGCTTCTCAACCTCACGCCCCTTGCAAATCTTTCGGCAATTTCTCTGGAGTTTGTCCAGCTTAATGCTCCTTTTTTCCATGTAAAAGAATACTTATTTTCACCACGATAGATAGTTACAAACCCTTCTTTATCAATCTCAAGCCCAGACAAATCAAGCTGCACGTTTGCAGCAGTAAGCCATTTTGATACTAGCGAAGGGGTATAGAGTTCGTGACCTTTATCAATACAAGCCCAGTATTCATAAAACAGATAATATTTCAGTTCATTATATCTGCATTTCTCAATAATATCAAAGAGTACTGTTCCTCTCTGATAAGAGTCTGTCCTATACAAGGCTTCACTCATAGCCTTTAATTCATCTTTATTTTTTTCTTTCATGATTCTAGTATATTCTTCCAAGGTAAATTGTGAATTAGACATTGATTGCTTAGTTCCTTTCATCTTTACTAACTCCATTTCTTATATATTTTCCAGACTATCTCACATAAACTGAACACCCAAGTGTATTTTGTATCTCTAACTTAGTACCTATTTATCCCCATTTACCAAGTGATATTAAATCAGTGATAATGTAATCACAACCTAATTCGATGAAGTAATTATCAAAATTAAGTGCATACTCAAACTTATCAGTTTTTTGAGCGTAGACTTTTATATTTTCACTGCATAAAGGGAAATACTTAATTAGCTGTCTCTCATATATTTTCAAAACTGGATAGGCTAAATATTTAAATGGATAAGTACAATCCCATTCATATTGATTATACTTGTACATTTCTTGTGGAGTTTTCACTGGATGAGCTACAAGTATTCTATATTTATCCAGTAATGTTTTCATTATATCTTTCGTAACAAAAGCTATTCCTTCATTTGAACACGATGGAAATATATTACATATTAAATTGCTAATGTCATCCTTGTTTTCAATTTCCCTGTCCTTATATCTTTTATTATTATCAGTTGCTTTAATGCTCACCTTACTCTTCTTGATATCAATTTTAAGTGTCCTACATATAGCCATTAGAGCTTGTAAAATATTTCTGTTGGTGTAATCTGAACGAACATATATAGGTCTGTATGATGGAGGTATGTATAATTTTTCTATTATAGGATTGCCTGAAATATTGGCTGCCTTTAATAATTCAAAATCATGGTCTATTCTAACATGATGTACAAAGTGATTTTCATAATCTGCATGTATAACAACAATTTTAGCACCAACTTTACAATATAGAACTGATAAGAGAAGCTGTATCAATCCTTTCCATGAATTCCCAAGTTTCATTGAAAACCCTTTTCTTTCTCCTATAACTAAAAATATATAGAAGTTTTCAATTAAATACCACATCCTGTTATCCAATCCTGATATGTATAGCTCAATTGATAAGCAATCATTACTTTCAATATCATCTATTGTTATATCTGAAAGCTTAATCTCGTAATTTCTTTCCTCATTTTTTTTCGTTCTAGGCATTCTAATAACTCCTTAAAATTTCCTTAAAATTCTCTGCTCTACCACCGCAGTCTAAAAACCCCTCGGGGTTGCCCTTTAAGGGGCACCCCTCCGGATTTTGATACTGCTGATTGGGCGAAAATCGTATAGTATATATTAAAATAGTTATTTCTTCCTTGTTGCCAGTACATATTCCCCGAATATAGTGTTACTGTCCACAGCTAACTCATGGGTACTGTATACTATATCACCAGCACATTCATGGTACATAGAAGTTACTCCCTTTGGTTCTCCCGTTATCAGTGCATTTTTTAATGCTTCGAACTTTTCCTTACCCATACTCCATGAATTGAAATTAAACTGTTTGTCTAAATCATGAGAAGTTTTATAGCCTCTTTTACCAAATAGAGGACTAATACGATTTTGCTCAAGAAATTCTTTTGTCATGTAAATTGCTAATCCCTTAATATCATACACTATTTGCACATTTATTTCTCTACTATTCCAATTATTAAGAACAGAATCCAAAGCATCTTCCTCATCCGGTATGTTACAAATAAGATGATAGTGTATTTTCCCCTTATCCTGAAACTCTACTGTAGTAACATATTTAAAATTGAAATAAATCTTTCTCATGTTTTTTGTGAATTTCTCAAACATGTCAGTTGCCTTTTTAATGCTTATTGTTTCATCTGCAAATGTAAGTGTTACAAAACAACTACAGTTTTCTTTGAAATTGATACTAATGATATCAATTATCATCCTACGTTTCTTAAGTTGATTATAATAATACCTCCTTTCTCTTTCCTCATCGCTTATCACAGCAATATGACTTTTTTCCCTTTTTCCTTGTTTTACATTCATTTTTGACATTGAGGTTATTTTTACCTCATGTCTGTTTACAATTAGTTTGGTATACATTTTATAGACCTTCCTCTCTTAAAGTTGGTCTATAAGGCGCCTTATAGTTTCTAATTAAGGACGAGCTCTTGTCCTTATGTCTCTATTATAAATGCCATGATAATCACTAATTTTGAGCCTAATTTCTCCATGGTATGTTCATCTTTTTCACTGTATATAAAAAAACTGATACGGTCCAACGCATCAGCTTGGGAAAAATATATTCAAATATTGCTTTACTCACTTAAATTTAAGACTATTCTTAATTACAAACATATCATCCTTAAATAGATGTATCAGCTAACCATTCTCCAAAAGTCCTTATAAATTACTCAACTAGTCATGTAACCAATGCAAATAAAAAAGGAAAGATAACACAAAAGGCTAGTACGCCCATCTCTTAAACGTACTAGCCTTGGGAAATGCTTTTTTTAAATTTTTTATTTTCTATCCATCAATTTGAAGATGTTACGAGCAAGCTGCTCAGTGTATGATTTACTTGTATCATAATCATAATACAAAGCTACAGCTAATTTATTGGCTATGCTTTCAATTGCCTTAGGTTCCTTTATCTTCATGGTCTGTTCCGCTAACTTTGTCACTACTGTTGCCCACAAACTTGATGCCTCGTCCCATTCATGTATGCTGAATTCATCAAGCCATTCTTGAAGGGTATGTTTTTCATCTATCCCACAGACAAAATTCTGTTGAAAGTATCCAAACCTTTTTTCTGCTGGTAGGTAGTACCAATTACCACATGCCTTACATGAAAATTTAAAGGTATCTGTCGGCTTCATTGGGTTATCAATAATTCTTTTAACTTCCTGCTCATTCAACATCATTAAAAACTCCTTTCCTTAAATGGAATGGAGTTTACCTCTGTTTATATTTGAAGTCAAGGTAATTTTAAATGTTAAATTATCTTGTCAAAATTGAATTAACAGGTAACAAGTAACATAACCATAACTATCTATTTATCATCATTTTTAAGAACCAATACTTTTCTCCGTCTTTTACTTTATCACCTTCACACCATAAGAATTTATAAGTCTTACTAAATGTTAATGCACCATACTTATCAAAGAATTTTTTTCCTTCCTTTGTCTCTAGGTATTTGTATTCTTTGAAAGGCTCTATATCAGATTCATTATAAGTTTTAAATACTGTCTTTAAACCATAACCAGGAACCTTAATATATCTAGAGTTATTGGTAATACAGAAGAAGTATGAAAATGGTATGATACAGTCTTCATGGTTATCTTTGCTTGTAATTTTATCGAGAGAGTAAATATCCTTATAAATCTCCATTACCCCTATATCTTCAGCACTTTGTGAAAGCGTTCTATACTTCAACTCTATTGGTACTTTATATGTCTTCCCTAAACTTCCTATGTAATACTCAAGAACAATATCAATATAATTTTTCTTCTGCTGCTCTCCCATATTAACTTCAAGATTTATATGAAAGCTCTCATCTTTATTCAAGCAGTACATTTCACCTACACTCTTTAGTATTGTTGAAAAATGCAGTTGAAATGGTGCTTCTAAGTTTATAGCATATTTATTACTAATAAATTGATTAACAAAGATATTCCATGATAACTCAATCATTTCATTTATTCTTTCATCAATTTTTTGAGGTATTGTACGAATTGATTCCATCATTTTACCCCCTCGCTCTCATTCTCTCCATCTAATCCTTCAGTAATAATTTCTTCTAACTGCTTACAACGCCTATAATAGGTTGTTCTGCCTATCCCAAGTTTCTCACACGCTTCTTTAACCGTTATTTCATTCTTCTCTACTAGCTTCATATAAGCCCTTAAATCCGTAAGTTCCCTCGGCATCCTACCTTTTTCATTTGGTGCTTCTGTTCGTTCCATTAACCCTGTTTTACCATTTATCTCATCAAGTGCTGCTAAAACACTCAATGCATATTTACCAAGTTGACTTGCTGTATCTAACTTCTCTTTTTTTATGTATAATGCTATATTCTTTTCTTGAGTCTGCATGATAAACCTGATGATTGATTTAATATTCTTGCCTAATGAAGCTATACTGTACACAAAAATAATGTCACCAGACCTGGAATAATCAATCAATTCCTTTAATTTAATGTTTCCGGCATCTTTCTCATGAAATATCTTGTCCACGTTGGAGCTGTTAAGAAAGTCCATTTGAGTTTTATATATACGAGTGTTTTCCAATCCCCGAACATATCCGATTCTTATATAAATCCCTCCTAACTATTTAGCACGATGACTAAGCTACCTTCTCAAAGATTTGTTTTTGAACTTTCAGATAATGCTGTAAGTTAACAATTATATTATCTGCAGAATCAAACACTGTTGCTTCATGCCCACTCAATTCAACGGAGTTTGCTTCTGCAAGTCTTCTCGTATAGTCAAAAATGAGATGTATAAGAGCATTTAATTGCTCTGTTGAAAAATTAATATTAATATTTCCACTGTCTTGATTTTTCTTAATTTCGTCCAAATCTGAAATTAAGCCAGTTATAACATCCATATCAAGATTTCCTTCACGGATAGCCTCCACGTATGTTAATAATGAATTGTTGAAATCCATAACACACTTTGGTATTTTAGCTTCAGGACTTTTTTTGTTTTTACTTGATTTTATTGCGTAAAATACTATTCCTCCTACCACTACTGTTACTACACCTAAACCAATAGCAATATACTTATTCTTTTTCAGAACTTCCGCTATACCCAATTCTCCAGTTCCATAATCCTGTTCAGAAATTAGAGCATCTTTCAGATGTTCAACAATTTTCCCATGATTACGAACTACACCTCCAGTTCTTTCATATTTTCCTGCTAATAAACCTACATAAGTAGCTTCTGATATCTCCATTGGAACTTGTATAACTGGCATCGTTCGCCCTCCCAAAATTCTTATTTATCTGACGAGTTCTCACTATAAAAGGTTACCAGTATTCTACCAAAAATCGTTCCATAATTCAACCTAAAAAAGTGTTCCATAATAGCCCTTTTTTGACCCGTTTTATGTTCCATAATACCATATCTAAATAAAAAACAGGGCACTATCTCTTAAAATACTAAGAAATAGTACCCTTCCTTTATTTCATACTAACGCTCTCAAATCCTTGATATATAAGGCTTTATTACTTCTGCCCAACCTCTTTTGAACCGTTATTTGATTGGTCTTTGTGGATAATCGCCGCCTGGGCAGCAGCCAGTCTTGCAATGGGTATTCTATAGGGTGAACAAGATACATAATCAAGTTTTAATAGATGACAGAACTCTATAGAATTAGGCTCTCCACCATGTTCCCCACAGATTCCTAGTTTAATATCTGGTCTAACCTTTCTTCCCAAGTCAACTGCAATACTCATCAACTTTCCAACTCCATTCCTGTCTATTCTTTGGAATGGATCTTTTGCCAATAAATTCTTCTCTAAATACTCTTTTATAAAAGAACCTGCATCATCCCTTGAAAAGCCGTAGGTCATTTGGGTTAAATCATTAGTACCAAAGGAGAAAAATTCTGCTTCTGTTGCTATCTCATCAGCGGTAATGGCTGCCCTAGGCACTTCAATCATTGTACCTAATAAATAATCAACTTTTACTTCATTTTCTTTTAATACTTCATCAATGGTTTCAACTAAGATTTGTTTAATATATTGTAGTTCCTTTACTTCCCCCACTAAAGGTATCATTATTTCTGGTTTAACGTAGATACCCTTTTGTTCTTGAAGATAAATGGCAGCCTCAATAATGGCACGACCTTGCATTTGGTAAATTTCTGGGTAGGTAACCGCCAGTCTACAACCTCTATGTCCCAACATAGGATTAAACTCTCTCAAATCATTTACTACATCCTTTAACTGAAAATAAGTGATGTCCATAGACTCTGCCAATGCTCTAATGTCTTCTTCGTTATGGGGTAAAAACTCATGTAATGGAGGGTCTAATAAACGTATGGTAGCAGGTAATTCTCCCATTTCCATAAATATATCAATAAAGTCTTGTCTTTGCATTGGTAGTAATTTATCCAACGCCTTTTTTCTTTGCTCCACCGTTCTAGCCAGTATCATTTGACGTACCACAGGAATTCTGCTTTCTTCAAAAAACATATGCTCCGTTCTACAAAGACCTATTCCTTCTGCTCCAAAATCCAATGCTTGTTTTGTATCTCTTGCAGTATCAGCATTAGTTCTTATCTTCAATTTCCTGTATCCATCGGCCCATTTCATTAATAATTTGAAATTACCTGTTAGCTTAGAATCCTTTGTTTTAATTTCCTCTGCATATACTTCCCCACTAATTCCATTAAGTGATAGATAGTCCCCTTCTTTAAATACTAATTCACGAATCTTAATAACCTTATTAACCTCATCAATTTTCACTTCACCTGCACCAGCAACACAACACTTACCCATTCCCCTAGCAACAACAGCAGCATGGGAAGTCATACCACCTCTAGCAGTAAGAATCCCCTCCGAAGCCACCATACCTTCAATATCTTCTGGTGAAGTCTCATGTCTAACAAGGATTACCTTCTCTCCTGCATTGTTTGCCTTTACAGCATCTTCTGAGGTAAAATAAATTTTCCCTGAAGCAGCTCCAGATGAAGCAGGCAGACCTCTTGTGATTATTTGCGCTTTTTTTAATTCATCTTCATCAAATGTAGGATGTAAAAGTTGTTCTAATTGTTGGGGGTCAACCCTCATAACAGCTTCTTTTTCAGTTATCAATTTTTCTGCCACCATGTCTACAGCAATATTAATGGCGGCTAAAGTGTTTCTCTTACCGTTTCTTGTCTGTAGTATGAAAAGCTCACCCCGTTCGATGGTAAACTCTATATCCTGCATATCCTTATAATGGTATTCTAATATGTTAGTAATATCGATAAATTGTTTATAGACTTCTGGCATTTTTTCTTTTAACCCATAAATCTCTTTTGGGGTACGGATTCCTGCCACCACATCTTCCCCTTGGGCATTCATTAAAAACTCACCAAAAAGCTTTTTTTCACCATTGGATGGATTTCTAGTAAAGGCTACTCCTGTACCCGATGTTTCTCCCATATTTCCAAATACCATTGATTGTATATTTACTGCTGTTCCTAAATGATCGGATATTTCATGTATTCTACGGTAAACGTTTGCCCTTGGATTATTCCAAGATTTAAACACTGCCTCAACAGCCATTAATAACTGTTCTTTTACATCTTGTGGAAAGGTAATACCTGCTTCTTTTTTAATAATCTTTTTAAACTCCTCCACTAAAAACTTTAAATCTTCAGCGTTTAAGTCCACATCTTGTTCTATATTATTTTGATGTTTTCTTTTTTCCAATGCTGTATCAAATTTGTACTTTTTAACATTTAAAACAACATCTCCAAACATTTGAATAAATCTTCTATAACTATCATAAGCAAATCTTTCATTATTGGTGGCATTGGCGAGTCCAACAACCGACTGATCATTTAAACCTAAATTTAGAATTGTATCCATCATACCAGGCATAGAAAAAACTGAACCAGATCGAACCGAAACCAATAGAGGATTCCCTATATCACCAAATTTTTTCCCAGATACAACTTCAAGTCTTTCTAGTTCAGTAAAAATTTCATTTTTCAAGTCATCCCACAGCTTACCATCACGTATGTAATACTCATTACAGGCATCCGTAGTTACTGTAAAGCCTGGTGGTACTGGTAGACCAATCTTAGTCATTTCTGCTAAGTTAGCCCCTTTGCCTCCTAATAAAGGCTTCATTGACATACTACCTTCTTTAAAGTCATAAACAAACTTTTTCATAATTTTCTACACCTCCATTATTTAGTATTAATTTAACAATTAAAATTTATATCCTATTTCTCTAAAAATCTCTAAAATAATGCTTGCACTTTCTTCTACTGCCTTACATGATACATCAATAACTGGACAATTTACTTTTTTCATTATTTTTTCAGAATAATCTAATTCAGCTAAGATTCTTTCCATGCTGGCATAATTAGCTTCATGTTTTAACCCTAATGCCTTTAATCTTTCTTGTCTTATCTCAATTAATTTTAATGGATTTGTTGTTAAACCAATTATTTTTTTAGAGTTTACTTCAAATAATTCTTTTGGAGGATTTACCTCTGGCACCAATGGCACATTTGCCACCTTTAAATTTTTATGGGCTAAATACATACTAAGGGGTGTTTTAGAAGTACGTGAAATACCCACCAATACAATATCTGCCTTTTTTAAACCTCTTGGGTCTTTTCCATCATCATACTTTACTGCAAATTCGATGGCTTCCACTTTTTTAAAGTATTTTTCATCTAATCGTCTTATTAACCCAGGCTCTCGACGGGGGCTATTACGAAGAACATTTCCAAAAGATGTAATAATCGGACTCATAACATCAATATAGGGCAGTTGGTTTTTATCTGCTTCTTCTATTAAATAGTTTTTTAATTCCTCCACCACCATTGTAAATACCAAAACAGATCTTTCTTGCTTTGCCTCCACCAATATTTCCTGAATTTGTTGTTTCTCTGTTATAAAAGGAAATCTTCTAATTTCATAGTCATCTAAGCAAAATTGACTTATTCCTGCTTTAGCTACTTGTTCCCCTGTCTCTCCAATTGAATCTGATAAAATATATATTACTAAACTATCTTGTTTCATATTGCCCCTCCCCTAATCTTTACATAGCTCCACCAATAGTTTTGTGATGCTACTTTTAGATACTTTTCCAATTACTTTTAATTTTTCTTTACCTTCCTCTAAACATTTCTCAACTACAGGAAGGCTATCAACTTCATGTTCTAGTATTTTTATTGCAGCATGTAGGGCGTTTTCATCCCCCATCACTGTTATTATATTTGGCTTTCTCGTCATAATCATACCTACAGGTACTTTATTAATATCTATACCACCAATGGCACTTTTAAGAAAATCCTTTCTAGAAACTACTCCTATTAAATTACCATTATTAACAACAAATATTGTGCCCACATCCTCTAAAAACAATGTGACAATAGCTTCATAAACTGGAGTATCCTCTGAAACAATAGATGGCACCGACATTATATCTGAAATTTTTATATCTTTAACCTGTTGAGTAAATAGATTTATTTCAGACTTTCCTGAATAAAAATAACCAACTTTAGGTCTTGCATCTAAAATACCTGACATGGTTAATATGGCTAAGTCTGGTCTTAATGTTGCTCTTGTAACACTTAATAAACTGGCAATGTTTTCACTGGTAATAGGTTCTTGTTCTTTAACAATTTCAATAATACGTTGTTGTCTAATTGACAATTCGATACAGACCACCCCTTTGTGCTACACTAATTATAAATATGTTATATTATATAAATAATGTATCATACTCCATAAAAATTTTCCATACTTTTTTTCTAGTTTTTTTAATATATTGTTCACTAAAAACAAAAAAAAAAACAGCTGAAATGTTTTCCAGCTGCTAATTATATACTAATGGGTTATTAAAATTTCAACTTTTCTTCTAAATAGGCTTCTAGTTGATCAATGGCAATTCTTTCTTGTTCCATTGTATCTCTATGTCTAATTGTTACACTTTGGTCTTCCAAAGTATCAAAGTCAATGGTAATACAGAAGGGAGTACCAATTTCATCATGTCTTCTATATCTCTTACCAATACTTCCCGCTTCATCATAATCTATATTGTATTTTTCAGATAGATTTTCATACAGCTTTAAAGCCTCATCTTTTAACTTCTTAGTTAAAGGAAATATCGCTACTTTGAAAGGAGCTAATGCTGGATGTAGTTTTAGTACAACCCTTGTGTCATTTTCAGCCACTTCTTCCTCTCTATAGGCATCAACTAAAAAGGCAAGGGCTACTCGATCAACCCCAACAGAAGGCTCTATACAATAAGGTACATATCGTTCGTTGGTTACTGGGTCTATGTAAGTAAAGTCTACGCCAGAATGTTGACTATGCTGTTTTAAGTCATAATCAGTTCTATCGGCAATACCCCATAATTCTCCCCAACCAAAGGGGAATCTGTACTCAATGTCGCTGGTAGCATTGGAGTAGTGGGACAATTCATCCTCTGAGTGTTCCCTTACACGAATACTATCTTCTCTCATATTTAAACTTAATAACCAATTTTTACAGAAGTCGCTCCAATAATTGAACCACTCAATATCTTCACCTGGCTTACAGAAGAATTCTAACTCCATTTGTTCAAATTCTCTAGTTCTAAAGGTGAAGTTACCTGGAGTAATTTCATTTCTAAAGGATTTTCCTATTTGACCTATACCAAAAGGTACTTTTTTTCTAGAAGTTCTTTGAACATTTTTGAAATTAACAAAAATTCCTTGAGCTGTTTCTGGTCTCAAAAATATTTCTGTACTTGTATCTTCAGTTACCCCTTGAAAGGTCTTAAACATTAAATTAAATTGACGAATATCAGTATAATCTAATTCACCACATTCAGGACAGACGATCTTTTCTGTCTCAATGAATTCCTTCATTCTTTTGTTGTCCCATCCATCCACAATAATTTCTTCATTTTGCTTCATTCCATGATCTTCAATCAATTTATCTGCACGGAATCTTGATTTACACTTTTTACAGTCCATTAAAGGATCATTAAACCCTCCAACGTGACCAGAAGCAATCCAAGTTTGTGGGTTCATTAATATAGCAGAGTCCAAACCTACATTATAAGGACTTTGTTGAATAAATTTCTTCCACCAAGCTTTTTTAACATTATTTTTTAATTCTACACCTAAAGGTCCATAATCCCACGTATTAGCTAAACCACCATAAATTTCTGATCCAGGAAATACAAATCCTCTATTTTTCGCCAGTGAAACGACTTTCTCCATTGTTACTTCATTTGACATAATATCCCTCCTAATACAATAAAAAAAAGCCCTTCATCCCTAGAAAGTTAGGGACGAAAGACTTTGCTTCCGCGGTTCCACCCTAGTTGGTACATGTACCCACTTAGTTATGATGCTCGAAAGTGCCCTTCATTAATAATCTGTACTGGGCTTACACCATCCCCAATTCGCTTTACCAGCTATATTAATTACTCTTCTTCCTCATAGCAACTATTTAATTTATTTGATATATAATTTACCAAATAATACTGCCTTTGTCAATGGATTTTCTTTAAAAATCTGTTCCATCATTAAGATCTTCTAAAGCTTCGTCAATATCCTCTGTAATGATGGTTTTTTCTGATTTACTAGTTTTATCTGTTTTATCTGTCTTATCTGTTTTAAATTTATTTTTGAAATCAGTAGCTGCTTCATCTACTATATCATTAATATCCACTACTTCACCACTATCCTTAACGATTTCGATAGAGCATTTTGTAGCCAAAGCTGCCGAAACTCCAAGAATAGATAACATTGGTGATAGGGCAATTCCAATCGCCCCCGCAGTAATAGGGATATTTAATAAAACATCTCCATCCTTCTTCAAAATTACTTTTGTTACATTTCCTTTTTTAATGATTCTTTTTAATTTTTCAATAACATCATTACCTGCAATGCCCATAGAGTCAACCCATGATTTATCCCCTTGCTCCTCTAAATCAATTAATGCCTCCACTACATTACCATTATTCCTTTCTAAAGCTTCTTTTGCTTCCTTGTAAGATGCTCCTGTGCGTTCTCTAATGGTGTCTATTTTCTCAAGATTAATATCCATCTTCATTCAACTCCTTTTTATAATTTATCTAGCATTTCTAGACTTTTAAATTGATACTTATTAATATGAACCATAATATACTTTTTTAATATTATTTTTAGTTCTTTATTCAAAGTTTCATTTACTTTAAGTTTTTGTATTTCTATAATATCTTTATTTAGTAAATAATTTGCCAGTCTAACGGCTGTTTCTGAAATTTTTGTGGCAAATGGATCCACCTGAAAACATTGGGGACAAATAATTCCCCCTTCTTCAACACTAAATCTAATTTGCTTAAATTGTTGAGCATTACAATTCACACAGCTTGTTAAATGGGGTTTAAAACCCGAATAAAACAATAACTTTAATTCAAAGGCTCTAACAATAGTTTGTAACTCTATATCTTTATTAGTTATAATGGATAATGTCTTACCTAATAAATTAAATAATCTATTATTAGTTTGCCCCTCATTGGTAACAGCCTCCACCAACTCCAGTAGATAGGCACCATAAGACAAGCAATCTAAATCTTCCCTTATTTCATAAAATATTTTTTTTGCTTCACATTGACTAACAGTATATAAGCTTCTACCTTTATAGAGGACAAAGTCACTATAACAAAAGGGTTGAATCCCCGCTAATAAATTACTTTTTGGTCTACGGGCACCCTTTGCTATTACATTTACTTTACCAACCATTCTAGTAAATAGGGTTAACATGCTGTCGGTTTCAGCATACTTCTTATTTTTCAAAACAAATCCTTCTGTTTTAATCAGCATATGATGCTTCCCCCGAATAAATATCCTAATTGATGTTATTCTTCATTAACTGCTGTAGGATATACTTCCTTTTCAACTTTCCCTTCCATCTCCCCAGCAATTTCATAATGTTTCTTATAATACAAATATGCCTCAATATTTCCTGAGTTTTCAAATACTCTCCAAAGTTCATCTACAAGCATAATTTAGTCCCCTTTCCCTTTTTATGTATTATTAGAATACAAGCTTATTTTTTGTATTTTGGGGACTACTATACATTGTATTTTTTGTAATTATTTTAGTTTTACTCGTATCCAAAACCTCGAAGAATACTATCACTATTTCTCCAATCTTCTTTAATCTTTACCCATAGCTCCAAATAGACCTTCGAACCTAATAAAGACTCAATGTCTTCTCTAGCACTTTTTCCAATTCCCTTTAATTTTCTACCATTTTTACCAATAATAATTCCTTTGTGGGTCTTTCTTTCACAATATATGGTTGCGTGTATGTCTATAATTTCTTTTTCTGACCTTTCTTTCATCATAGTTACTTCCACCGCCACCCCATGGGGTATTTCTTGTTCTGTATAATGTAATATTTTCTCGCGAATAATCTCAGAAACAATAACCCTTTCTGGCTGATCGGTGATCATATCACCTGGGAAATACTGTGGCCCCTCTGGTAAAAATGTAGATATTTTTTGAACTAAAGAATGCAAATTTGCTCCTTCTAGAGCTGAAATACCAACGATGTCTTTAAATAAACCTGAAGTTTTATATTGTTCATATAATCGATTGAATTCATCTTGATTCATCTTGTCAATTTTGTTCATAACAAGAATTATAGGTGTTTTTAGACCCTCCAATTGTTCCATAATATAGCGATCTCCTGGTCCAATGGAGTTACCTTCATCCACCACAAATAATACAACATCCACCTCTCTTAAAGATTCTTTGGCAACCTTCACCATATAATCTCCCAATTTATGCTTAGGCTTATGAATACCTGGTGTATCAAGGAAAACAATTTGAAAATCTGCATTGGTATAAACACATTGTATTTTATTTCTAGTTGTTTGGGGCTTATCGGAAATTATGGCAATCTTTTCTCCAATAATTTGATTCATTAGTGTAGACTTTCCTACATTTGGTCTTCCTATAATTGTTACAAATCCTGATTTAAATTTCATTTTTAACACCCTCCACTTTAATGACCTAAATCTTCTGGGGTAAAGGAATGGGGAAGTAGGTCATCTATCGAATAAACCTTATACTCCTCTTCATTTTTACCAACAATAATTTTAATATTTTTTCCAAACTCTACAATAACTTGACGGCATATGCCACAAGGGTATGTATAGGTATTATCATCACCAGTAACGGCAATGGCAACAAATTCTTTTTCACCTTCTGATACTGCTTTAAATATGGCAGTTCTCTCAGCACAGTTGGTTCCACCATAGGATGCACATTCAATATTACAACCCGTATAAACTTTACCAGATTTAGTTAGTAATGCCGCACCTACATGGAAATTTGAATAGGGTACATAGGCCATTTTTTTAGCTTCTATTGCTTTTAGCATTAACTCTTTATACTCCATATTTATCCCTCCTGATTTTTATATACTCAATTTTAATCTAATTCAATTTGACGATTATTTGGGAATATAATAATCCAAGTATTACCTTTGTTCATTGTTAATGTATTTCCACCTTCATCCTTATATATTGTAGGGGATTGATGGGTTTCTTTACTCCAAGTTATTGGCATGGCGTTTCCATTGGTAATATACATTCCATTTCCACTGCCCACCAACTTCATATCTCTTCTCCCTGCTGTATCTCCAGCAATGTGAAAGATTTCTACATATTGTATAATAATATTTTTAGTAGTTAATTGTTGATTATTCATTTCATCTATATGGGCACCATTATATTGTGTTCTTTTGTACAAACCAGTTTCTTCATCATACTGAAAACCTGTAGTAATTTGATTGGTAAAGGGTAGGGAAACTTTATCTGCTTTTTGCCCCTCAAATTTCAACTCTTCTTTACTGAAAACAAAGTTGTCCTTTATCCCTTCTTTAATTTCTTGACGATGTTTAGTAACATCCCATGCTTTCATTATTTTTTCTGCGTTGGTGTATACGCTATGTTCATACATGCCTTTTTGTTTCATACGTTCAGAGTCCCGCCAACACATAATTTTATCTAATGAAGATAGACCATTTAAATTATCAACTTTTAAATCTTTTATTGCTTGAAAGGCATGAGGACTTCCACCGTAATGTAGGTAAACTGCATCATGGTTAAAGGCTAAATCTAAATAGTAATGTCTTGCACTTCTAACAGGTCCAATTTTATTAGCATCAAAATCTTGAAAAATCGCCAGTAGTCTTGTAATATTACCCTCTGCTAAGGTTTCATATATTACGTCTGCCTGGGATATTCCACTTTGCGGTAATGCTTTTTTTATATTATTAATCATCACTGCCACAGGTCTACGTTTAGCCACTTCTTCATCAATGTATAAGCCTGTTAATGGGTTCAAGGCTAATCCTTCCATAACCTCTTCCACCTCTTCAATTCCTTCTACAGAAGTGTCTGTGTCTACCATTTCATTGCCCTTGTCACTTTTGCAACCAACAAAACTTAACACCATTAAAAAAACTAACAAAATAACACTACTCCTTTTAATAACTTTCCTCGTCATTCATATTCACCCTTTCTATATGATCCTCCTGCCTTTACATTACTTATTTTTCTTTTGTCCTGGCTTTACAATCCCTCCAGATACAACTAGTTTAATTGCATCTTCTATTGACATATCTAAAGGTATTGTATCCTTCCTAGCCACCATAATAAACATTCCTGATGTAGGGTTTGGTGTTGTTGGAATAAATACCCCCACCATATCCTCACCACTTTTTCTTATGATTTCCTCTGTAGCATCTGAAGTAATAAAAGCAATGGTATATAGTCCTTTAGAAGGATATTCCACCAATACTGCCTTTCTAAACGCAGTATGCTTACTTCCATATATGGTTTCTGTTAACTGCTTTATGGAAAAATATATTGTTCTAACAAGGGGTATTCTTCCCAATAAAAGCTCTGTGAAAGTAATCATTTTATACCCTGAATAGTTTCTAGCAATTAAACCTGCCCCACAAATGATTATTAAAGTGATTAATACTCCCAGACCATAAATTCTAAAACCAATTAAATTTTCAATAGGTTGTCTAAAAATAATATCTACTCGATTAAATAACCATAGAATAACAATCATAGTTAGAGCCATTGGTAAAATCACCAGTAAGCCTGTTAAAAAAGTTTTTCTTATTTCCTTCCACAATTTTTCTCACCTTCTGCTTCGATTTTTTTATGCAAATAGTTGAAAAAATATAATCGTTATTAAAGCACCAATAAAAGCACCAACAATTACTTCAAATAAACTATGGATTTTTCCCTCAATTCTACTTTGGCACACTAATAATGCCATTAGCAGAGATAGGGTTGCAATAAAAGTACTTTCAGAAATGAATGAGATGGATGTGGCTAAACAAAATGCCACCGCCGCATGTCCACTGGGCATTCCTCCTTGTAGGGGAGTACCTCTTCCAAAATAAGCCTTCAAGCTTATGGTGGCGAAAATAACAATGATAAACACTATAAAAGTAATGTGAATAGGTGATTGTCTAACGGAATGAAGTACCCATTGGGTATAGGGATTTAATTTTTGAAAAAAAATGAAATAAGCTACAAAAATTGAGTTAATAGCTGCTATTAACACAGCCCCAGCTGCAACATTTTTAGCAATTTTAGCAAAGATATGATACTTATCTGTAATCAAATCGATAGCTGTCTCAATAGAAGTATTAATCATTTCTGCAATAATAACCAAAGAAATAGTTAAAAGCAAAATTAAAAATTCCATTTTACTTATTTCAAAAAACAAACTAAAAATTAATATGACTATGGTAACAAAAAAATGTATCTTCATATTTCTTTGGGTTTTTAGGGCATATATAATTCCTTCTATTGCATAATTAAAGCTATCTATTAACTTCCTTACCTTAATCATAGGCTATACCAAATTATTCCCGTACTTGACCAATTTTTATTAGTACAGCTTCCTCTTTGCTTCTCATTTCTTTTTCACTTTCATCATCCCCATGATCGTACCCCATTAAATGAAACATACTGTGTACTACCAAAAAAGCCATTTCTCTTTCAAAACTATGACCATACTCCTCCGACTGTTGCAGAGCCTTTTCTACTGAAATAACAATATCCCCCAATAATTTTTCTTCACCTATGGGAAATTCATCATCCACTAGAGGAAAAGATAATACGTCTGTGGCATAATCCTTCCCCCTGTAGGTTTTATTCAGTTCCTGAATTTCTGTATTATCCACCAATGAAAGACTTACCTCAAAATCTGGGTCCCACCCTTCATATTCTAAGCTAACCTCCACTGCTTTAGTCAACAATTCAATTAACGAATCACTAATTTTAATCATTTCTTGACGATGATCAATTACTAGATTCATTGGCCTTCCTCCCCTTCATTTCTTTTATATCTAAATCTGGATACTCTATTCTTTCATGGAAAATACCTAAAATAACATTGACAAAGGATTGTTTTATCTTCTCTAACTCACCTAATGTTAAATTACTCTCCTCCAACTGACCATCTTCCAGCTTATCTTTAATAATTTTATTAATCATTTTTTCTATTTTTTCTTTATTAGGGGCAGTTAAACTTCTTACAGCCGCCTCTACAGAGTCTGCCAACATAACGATGGCCACCTCTTTCGTTTGAGGTTTTAAACCCTTGTACCTAAAACTTTCGATGTCTACCATTTCACCATTTTCCCCACTTTTAGCCTTATAATAAAAATAAGCAACTAAAGTATTTCCATGATGCTGATTAATAAAGGCAGTGATTTCTTGAGGTAATTTGTGCTTTCTAGCCAGCTCTAACCCATCCTTTACATGGCTGGTAATAATTATACTACTTAATGAAGGGGTAATTTTATCATGGGGGTTTTCTGATGTCAGCTGATTTTCTTTGAAAAAATATGGCCTAGTTGTTTTACCAATGTCGTGATAAAAAGCACCAGTTCTAGCCAAAAGAGAATTACCGCCCACTGCATTAGAAGCAGCCTCACTTAAATTTCCAACAATAATACTATGATGATATGTGCCAGGAGCTTCTATTAATAATTTTTTCAATAATGGATGATTAGGATTTGATAATTCCAGTAGTTTTAAAGGTGTAACCACATCAAAAACCGTCTCCCATAAGGGTAGTGAACCAACGGTTAAGATGGCACAGAAAACACCATTAATAATACTGTGAAAGCCATAGGTTGCTACTGTGGCAACTTCACTACTGTTTATTAAACCGACCCCCATCACTGTAACTAACTGGGCTGCACTTATCATCAAACCAGAAATAAAGATTGACCCCCGTTGTTGGGTATTTAAAACACTAAAAATACCCACAGTTCCCCCTACTAAAGCCATAAAAATAAAGGTAATATCATTTCCCGTAATGACGGAAATAATTAAAGTTAAGCATAAATTTAAAATAAATGATAGTCTAGCATCTGTTAATATTGACAACAACATAGCACAAGCCGCCACTGGCATAAGGTAAAGAGAAATTGATGAAAGTACCTTAGAAATGACAATAATAAAAATGAAAATAATTGAAATCATTAATAGTCTTCCAACTTGTTCAATCAACTCTTTGTTAAAAACATAGATATAGGCAATGATTAAAAGTTCCAATACCAGTACAATTAATGCCACCCCAGCATAGAGCATTAAATCCATTTTACTATATTCCGTTAAAAGTCCTAATTCTTTTAAAAGTTTTAATCGATCAAATGTAACAATTTCATTCTCTCTTAGTATTAAATCTCCTTTACGGATCATTACTCGGTCTATATTTTCCCTTGCTTCTTGTCTCTTTTGTTCTGTAGCATCAATATCTAAAAATTTATTTGGTCGAATTGTAGCATTAACAATAGTTACAGATAACTCTTTTAATGAGTTATCAAAATCATTTAAACTGGAAATAAAATCTTTAATATTATTCTTTTCCTTCTGCAAATCTTCTATTTTTATACCTCTACTCATATTTTGAGCAATAATCTCGTATATATAATTCTCTAAATATTTTAATCTTTCAACAGGAGCATCTAAGGCAATGTTTAAAATATCCCCAGAAATATTAAGATCATTAGCGGTTAGATTAATTTTCTTTTGAAACCTATCTAAATTTTCATCTTCCCTTACTTCATAAATTAGAAGAAAGAATCTTTCAATATCTTTTTTTACTTCTATTTGAACAGAAGGGTCCTGCTTATACCTTAACGACTCTGATTCAGCAGCCAGTTCCTTTAAACGATCTGTTTCTCGTCTATCTTCTATTTCTTTTGGTGAACGGATGTCCGCAGGTGCCCGTTGTCCAACATTCAAGTCGAATTTATCAGGTTTTAAACTGGCTATTAATATTGAAAAAACACATATAAAGAAAAATAATGCCAGTAGTACCTGTTGTATTTTCTTTTGATTAAATCCTTTTAAAAAAGTCTTAAAGAAATTATTTTTGATATTACTATATTTGCCCATGGAATTCCTCCTAAGCTAAGTTCCTATTTAGATGAGTTATTAGTGTCTCTTTGTTCTTTCTCTTGTTGCTTTATTTCTTCAATTTCATAAGCCTTAATAATTTTTTGAACCAGTGAATGTCTTACAACATCTTTATCTGATAAATGACTAAATCCAATCTCTTCTACATCTTTCAATACATCCATAGCGTGTTTTAAACCTGAAAATTTACCCCGTGGTAAATCTACTTGAGTAATATCACCTGTAACAACTGCCTTTGAGCCAGCTCCAAGTCTAGTTAAAAACATTTTCATTTGTTCTTTAGTGGTATTTTGTGCTTCATCTAATATGATAAATGAATAGTCTAAGGTTCTTCCCCTCATATAAGCCAACGGAGCAACTTCTATCATTCCCCGTTCCATATATTTCTGAAACTTTTCAACCCCTAGAATATCAAACAAGCCATCATAAAGAGGTCTTAAATAGGGGTCTACCTTGTCCTTTAAATCACCTGGTAGAAAACCTAAACTCTCTCCCGCTTCCACTGCTGGTCTAGTCAAAATAATTCTTTTCACTTGTTCATTTCTAAAAGCCTTAACTGCCATAGCCACCGCTAGATAAGTTTTACCTGTACCTGCTGGACCGATACCAAAAGTTAAGTCTTTACTTTCTATTAATGATACATATTCCTTTTGCCCCAAAGTTTTAGGTTTAATGGGCTTACCCTTTTCTGTCATAAAGATAACATCACCAGCCAAGTCTTTAGCTATGTTTTCTTTACCTTCCAGTACAAGGTTGATTGCATAGCTAATGTTTTGGCTGGTTAGTCCTTCACCCTTTTTATTGATTTCCATCAACTGTAAAATTAATTTATTTCCCGAATCAACAGCTTCTTCACTGCCAATTAGAATGATTTCACCTTCTCTTAAGACAACATCAACAGATAAAAGTTTTTGTATTAATTTAATATTCTTATCAAAGTTACCAAACAATTCCCTAGTAAAGTCTGTATTATCAACCTTTATACGTTTTTGAAATGTATTTTTATTCAAAGACTTATCCTCCTTAGTTATAAATTTGCTTTTGTTTAGCGATGTCCTCAATTACCTCTATAATTATCTTCCCATTTAATACCTTGCCCTCTTGATTAAAGTCTACTTTTGTATTGGTTATTTCTCCTTCTATAGGTATTTGATCCATCAGTTCCAACACTGCCTCTTGATGAATTTTTTCCTTTGCCTCTTGTATATCTATTACTTCTTCTACATCAACTACCTCATCATAGGTTTCTACAATAATTTCGACAGGTAATTTTATATTCCTCCATAGGGCAGGTGTTTTATTTGACTTTTCAACTACATAATTTGAAAAAGGTACTTCATTACCACCTAAAGCCAGTTGAAGTTGCCCTAATTTCATAGTTCTTCGTATATATTGTTCTCCTGTTTTATGCTTTTTTATTTCAACTAGAGACATAGATTTATTAATTTCATAATAGGTTTTAGCATAAACCTCCCCATATGCATGGACATACATTGGATTTTCCAAATGTTCTCTAGAAACAATCCCTGTAATTAATAAATCTCCTTCTGTTACTATGTCACCCTTTTTTACTATTGCATCACCATTTCTAGCAATGACACTTTCAATAACACCACTTTTAGTTGCTACAACATCACAAGGGATATCCTTTTCCAGTTTTTCTGGTGTTTCGGCTTTTTCTACAATTTCTATTTTAGCATACATACCCTTTATTTCTATACCTACCCATGCCAGTTCATGAAATTCCATCATTAAAAGGTTTTCCACTTTTCGTAAATCAATAAAATATCGATTACTCCCTGGCTTCAAACCAACTTCTTCTAAATAAGTAATTATTTTTTCTTCCTCCACTCTATAATTACCAACTAATTCTACATTATAGATAAAACTTGTAGCAGTGATAATTAAAACTAGTGAAAACAACGCCCCTAATAAAAGCATTTTTCTTTTTTTAACTTTATGAGCCCAAAAAGGATACCCGTTTTTTTCAGATAGATATACTTTACAACCAGCCTTCTTAGAGACTCTCCTTAGGGATTTGAATCCCTTTATCCCTATAGATGCTTCTAAAGTTGTATAGTTTAAACGTTTAATATCCCATAAATAGATGCCTTTTTCAATACAATGATTTATAAACTTTTCTAGATATAGCCCTTCTATTCTAATGATAACATAACCCCTCATATAATTCCATAGTCTAAGTATTAACACCTGACCCACTCCTTAATCCATAAATTCAACTTCATTTATTTCTCCGACAATAACAATTTCTTCAACTACAATATTTTTTAAGAGCAAATTTTTTCCTGTTACTCTTAAAATACCAGACTTGGTATAGATCCTTATCCTGCTATTGGTGTACTCTAGTATTCCCTTATGATTTTCTATATAGATTTGAAGGTTGCCCACCATAGTAACTTTAGGAAGATCTAATATAATATCCTGTGGAAGCTCCAAAATGTCCGCTATACTCTTTTTTATTTCTTCTGACTTTTTCATACGGCCACCTCCCTTATATAAATTTTTATGCTTATTTTTTATTTTATAGACCTCAAAAAAAACAAGGTAGAGCTATGCTCTACCTTGTTTACTATCTATTTCTCATACTTTTAGGCTTACCTAATACTTCTGACATAATAATGCCTTGAATTACAGCCTTCCTATCCATATCTAACCCACAAATAGAAGGAGTCTTTTTCTTTTCATCCTTATATATGGGACTTTGATTCTTTTCTTGATATGAAGACACTTTTCTTCTAACTACATCAGGTGACTCTTGTTTTATTTTAGCTACATCTTCTTTATTTGCGGGATATGACTCTACAGGTTTTGGTTTTTTTGACTTTTTCTGATTAAATACATCATTTATATCATGGTTTAATTCCCTCAACATTTCATCTAAACCAGCTGTGGTTCTCCTATTTTTAGGTTCCTGCCTTTTGATAGTTCTACTTTGTTGTGATGTTGGTTTAGTTTGACTTGCCGTTAAATCTCCATGGGGTCTAGCTTCGTCTTCTGGACTACGGGTTGTGGTTTTATTTTTATCTTTATTAAAAAACGAACTAATCAAGGCAATAAATATAAAACCAATTATACTTTCCCAACGCATTGAATCACATCCTTTATGTTAGGAATTCTTATTTTTTATTGTTATCATTTTTATCATGGTCTTGTTCTTTAGTTACTCCTGCAATAGCTTCCCTCATATTTGTGTCTGCTAAAACATTTTTCATATTATAATAATCTAATACCCCTAATTTACCTTCTCTTAATGCAGCAGCCAAAGCCTTAGGTACCTCAGCTTCTGCCTCAACAACCTTTGCTCTCATTTCTTGAACAGCAGCAATCATTTCTTGTTCTTTTGCGACTGCCATCGCTCTTCTTTCTTCTGCCTTAGCTTGAGCAATTCTCTTATCTGCCTCTGCTTGATCAGTTTGAAGCTCTGCACCAATATTTCTTCCAATATCAATATCCGCTATATCAATTGATAATATTTCATATGCTGTTCCAGCGTCTAATCCCTTTTTTAAAACAGTTCTTGAAATTAAGTCTGGGTTTTCCAATACTTCCTTATGACTAGAAGCAGAACCAACTGTTGTTACAATACCTTCTCCTATTCTAGCAATGATGGTTTCTTCTCCAGAACCCCCCACTAGACGCTCAATATTGGCTCTTACAGTAACTCTAGCCTTTACCATTACCTCAATACCATCTTTAGCCACTGCTGCAATTTTAGGGGTCTCAATCACCTTAGGATTAACACTTACCTGTACTGCCTGCAATACTTCTCTACCTGCTAAGTCTATGGCAGTAGCACGTTCAAACTCTAAGTTAATTTCTGCCCTTTGTGCAGCGATCAGTGCATCAATAACGCTATTAACATCTCCACCAGCTAAGTAATGGGCTTCTAACTTATCTATATTTAAGTCTAGCCCTGCTTTTGTAGCTTTAATTAATGGATTAACAATTCTAAGAGGTTGAACCCTTCTTAAACGCATACCAATTAACGTGAAAATACCAATTCTAACTCCTGAAAAATAAGCGGTAATCCATAAACCCAATGGAACAAAACTTAAGAATATGGATAAAACAATAAATACTATCGCAATAATTATAACGATTGGAACTAATGATGCCATACAAAATCCCTCCTAGTCAATTTTTCTTACAATAATTCTTCTTCCCTCTACTTTTATTACCTTTACAGTAGTTCCAGATTCAATATAATCTCCTTCTGAAACCACATCTAATAGTTCGCCATTTAGTTCTACAGTTCCTGCTGGCCTTAAGAAAGTTTTTACAATTCCTATCTCCCCCACCAAATGGTCTAATTTAGTTTTTGTTGCAAGATAACCATACTCTGGTTTTTCTGATGTCTTTAATACAATTTTATCAAAGAAATGATGTTTTGGTGCATACTTTAAGATTAACACAATGGCGACTATAGTTAAAACAAAGGCAATAAATAAAGAAGTTACGGCGGTGGCTACACTGTCTGCCGCCAAAACAATACTGACAACAATGGAAATAATTCCACCAACGCCAGGAATTCCAAATCCCGGAGCAAATGCCTCTATTGTCAATAAAACAATACCAGTTAAAAAGATGATAATAATCCCCCCTCCAGCATATCCTGCTAAAATACTACCGCCAAAGTAAAGGGCAAAGGCTACAAACGCAACAGTTCCCCCTACACCAAATCCTGGGGTTAATAATTCAAACACAATACCTATAAATCCTAAAGATAACAATAAGGTCATCATATAGGAGCTGGTTAATATTTGAGCCAGTTTTACTCTAAATGGTATTTCCATTTCAATAATATTACTATAACTTATATTTAACCCATCTAACAGTTCACTGTAGTCAGATGCTACAGCATCTAGAAAATCCAGTTCTTTAGCCTCTAAAGAAGTTAGGTTTAAGAGACGACCCCGTTCTATCACTCCTGGTATTTCGATACTGGAGTCTGCCATAGATGCTACTAATTGAGGATCTCTCCCTTTTTGTTGAGCTACCGTCCTTAATTCACCTGCCCAAAATGAAAGGATTTTTTCAGTATTTGGTACTGGCTCCGCTGAACCGATGGTACCGCCCGGTGCCATGACTATATTGTCAGCAGAAATAGTAATTAATACGCCAGCGGATTCTGCCTTAGTATTCACAAAAGAAATGGTATGAATATCTGTATTTACAATAGTCCTACCAATATCCACCGCTGCATTAATCAATCCTCCATATGTATCAACCTCAACAATAACAGCTTTTGCATTTGGGTCCATACCTACTGTTTTCAAGCTTTGTTGAAGGTATTGATGCATTGCTGAGTTAATCTCACCATGTATCTTAATCACATATACGTTTTCCCCTTGTTCTATTCCACTAACAGGTAAAGTTACTAATACAAAAATAAACAAAAATAAAAGTATCCTCTTTTTTATCATATATCCACCTCCTTACACTACATATTCTATATATATGCATATTTTCCCTTCTTAAACTAATTATATGTATTAAAAAAAGGAGTTAAACTACATAACTCCTTTTTTTAAGGTAAAATGATTTCTGCTTTAATAGGGTAATGGTCAGAGGCTCTACTTTTTATTACATCATAACTATTAATATTCAAGTTTGAATCGATGAAAATGTAGTCTATTCGTCTGGATAGTAGTGGCAAATCAAATGTTGGTATATTTCCTTTATCCATTATTTCTGCTCCATCCATCATTTTCTTTTTTATTTCCCTAAGTTCATCATTATCTGGGGCTGCATTAAAGTCCCCCACTAAAATCACCTCATAGGGGAGAGTTTGAATATAATCTAGGATCACTCCTATTTGCTTTCTTCGTTCTTCTTGCTTTAATCCCAGATGTGTAACTAAGAAATGAATTTTTCTACCCTCTACATTAATAATTGTACTCAAAAGACCCCTTGGTTCTCTTCCACTGGGTAAAGCTATATTTTCAGAAAACTCTATAGGATATTTGCTTAATACACCATTGCCATATTTTGCAGATGCAATTGTTAAATTTTCACCAAAAACATACTGCATTGTCAATACATCACTTAAATGCTTCATCTGATTTAGAAACTTTGTGCGGGGCATTCCACTGTCAGCTTCTTGAATACCTATTATTTCAATTCCACTTTCTTTAATGATGTTCGCCATTTCATCTATAGTATTTCTACCCGTTAGGTTTTTCCCATGATGAATGTTATAGGACATTACTTTCAACTTCTTTTCACCACTTTCAGTTAAGCTTTCTTGGTTTAGAACAATATTTTTTATTTCCTTCATATCATAGACTTTTCCTTTATTATTTTGAGGATATACTCTTATTTTGCTGAATTTTTTAAAATTTGCCATTCTTTTAGTGATATAAAAATGATTTAGTTTAATTCCCGCATCATTTTCCTTCATCAGTGGATGATTAAGCATAAAATAGTGGGTCATCTCATTTCTATCATCGAGTATCTCCAAAATAAGCTGATTAATATCTCTGGGGGTTTGAATTTCTAAATGGGAAATTCCACTAGCATCCTCAATTTTATAGATTTCAAGTCCTCCATGGGAAGAAGCCCTTGTTACTAAACCAAAGCTGATTAAAACGAAAATAACTGCTATTAGTTTTTTCATTCTGTCCATATTCATACCCCTATCATTAGAAAGTTTAGATAATTCAATTATATCACAGGAGATGAGCATAATAATATTAACTAATATTGTCAAAAAAGCAACAAAACCCGGAATTCTCCGGGTTGTTATATTTATGACTGTAAGTATCTTTTAACAATTTCATTAACCAGCTTACCATCTGCTTTACCTTTTGTTTTAGGTACAATGGCAGCCATAACTTTCCCCATATCCTTCATGGAGCTAGCATTTACTTCTAAAATTGTATCACTTACAAGTTTTACGATTTCTTCCTCTGACATCTGTTCTGGCAAATACTTCATTAAAGCATTGATCTCTTGTTGAGCTTGTTCTACAAGGTCTTCACGACCTCCTTTTCCAAACTCTTCCAGTGCATCTCTTCTCTGTTTTACTTGCTTAGCAATAATGTCGATAACATCTTCATCAACAAGTTCAGTTCTCTTGTCTACCTCGACTTGCTTTATGTCAGCACGAATCATCGTAATAACATTTTTAAGAAGCTGTTCTTTATTCTTCATAGCTTCCTTTAGATCACTTGCTAATTGATCCTTGAGGGTCAATTCATTCACCTCTTTTTTATTCTTGTTAGAATTTTTTAGCCTTAGAGTTGTTTCTTCTTGCAGCCTCAGCTTTTTTCTTACGCTTTACGCTAGGCTTTTCGTAATGCTCTCTCTTTCTTACCTCTGATAAGACACCAGATTTAGCACATTGTCTTTTAAATCTACGAAGAGCACTATCTAAAGTTTCATTTTCTCTTATTTTTATCTCTGACATTTACTTCTCCCTCCCTCCGCTAGCACCCGCTGTGCTTTATCTATAGCAACATAATGCTATATTGCTAGTGGGATTACTACAATACCATGTTATTATACATTAAATAAAAAAGTTATGCAATATAAATTTTAACCTGGTGGCCATTGTAATTGTCTGCCCCCTAACAAATGAAAATGAATATGGTCTACAGTTTGACCGCCTTCCCTTCCACAGTTGTTGACAATTCTAAAACCAGAATCCTCCAGTTTAAATTCTTTAGCTAACTTTGTTATTGCTAAAAATATTTCAGGAATCACTTCCTTAATATCCTGCTGATTAAGATCAACAGCTGAAGAAATATGTTTCTTTGGGATAATCAACAGGTGGACAGGAGCTTGAGGACTAATGTCGTTAAAAGCAACTACCATTTCATTTTCATAAACAATATTTGCAGGAATTTCACCCTTAACTATTTTACAAAAAATACAATCTGACATGATACACCTCCTTATCCCACTTTTTTATCCATAAGTTTATTTCAACAAAAATTTAAAAAATCCTTTTATCTTTTAAAAAATTATATGATTTTACCAATAATATATTCTTCTTTAACATAATCTAATAAAACATTTTTAAATTTACCCTCTAATTCTTCAGTGGTAGGTACTAGTACCTTTAAATAATCTTCAGTTAATCCTTCTGAATAGCCAGACATTTCTTTTGAATTGCTTTCAAAAAGAACTTCTTTTATTTCTCCAATAAATTGTCTTTGATATTCTTCCCTCATTTTCTGTCCCAATGCAATTAACCTTTCACTGCGATGATGTTTTTTAACACCATTTACTTGATCTGGAAAGTCTGCTGCTGGAGTACCTTTTCTTGGTGAAAACTTAAAAACATGTATATCACTAAAAGCCATCTCTTCCACAAATTGATATGTGGTTTCAAAGTCTTCATCAGTTTCCCCAGGAAAACCTACAATAATGTCTGTAGTTAAGGCAATTTTAGGATAATATTTCCTAATTCTAGTAACAATTTGACGGTATTCTTCGGTGGTATATTTTCTATTCATTCTCTTTAGAACAGCATCACTACCGCTTTGTAAAGATAAATGAAAGTGTTGACAAATTTTATCTAAGGTTACCAGTTCACTGATAAATTCTTCTGTAATGATGGTAGGTTCTAAGGAACTAAGTCGTATTCTTTTTAGCCCTTCCACTGCATTAACTTGTTTTAATAGATTAATAAGGGGGTTTTCTCCTTCTAAATCCTTTCCATAGGATGCCACATGGATACCTGTTAAAACCACTTCTTGAAAACCATTTGCAACAAGGGTTTTCACTTCTTTAATAATATCAGTGGCTTTACGGCTTCTAATTGGTCCTCTGGCATAGGGGATAATACAGTAGGCACAGTATTGATTACATCCTTCTTGAATTTTAAGAAAAGCCCTAGTCTTTCCTTTAATTTCTTGAACTGATAATTCCTCAAATTCCTTAACCTGCATAATATCATCCACTGCATTGATTTTTTCATTGATTTGGCACTGTTCTACAAATTCAACAATTTTCCCTCTTTCATTAGTACCCACAACAATATTTACCCCTTCTATTTCTAGAACTTCTTTAGGGGCTGTTTGGGCATAACAACCCACCACTGCAATTATGGAATGGGGATTATTTTTTTTTGCTCTTCTAATAAATTGTCTAGATTTTTTATCCCCGATATTTGTAACGGTGCATGTATTAATAACATATACATCTGCCACCTCTGAATCTGGAACTACTGTAAAATTTGCCTTTTCAAATAATTCAGTCATTGCTTGGGTCTCATATTGATTAACCTTGCACCCTAAGGTATGAAATGCAACTTTCTTCACCTAATACCCTCCTAAATCTCCTATCTCATACATAATCATTGATAATAAAGCAAAACCAGCAGTTTCTGTCCTTAAAATCCTTGGTCCTAATGTTATTGGTAAGGTACCATTACTTACCGCCAAATTAACTTCTTCCTCAGTATATCCACCTTCTGGCCCCACCCAGATTCCCAGTTCCTTAACAGATGAGTTTTCTGCTGAAAGAATAGCTTTAAGTCCCTTTGCTTTTTCTAACTCGTAAGCCATAATATTTAATTGATTATGTTGGCTTTGAAACAGCGCTTCTTTATATGTAATTGGATTATGTACTTGAGGAATAATTCCTCTTTTACTTTGTTTAGCAGCTTCTTCTGCTATTTTCTGCCATCGTTCAGTCTTCTTTACTTTATCTTTTTCATTATGAAATTGTACTACAGTTCTATCGGTAATAACTGGTTGTATTGCATGAATTCCCATTTCTGTTGTCTTTTGAATAATTAAATCCATTTTAGTAGATTTAGGTATACCCTGATATAAAATAACTTTCACTGGTGACTCTGTTGTAATTTCATCTTTTTTCTCAATAGAAAGTACTATCTGATCTTTATTAATAATATTAATCTTACCAATATATTCGTAGGCTATGCCATCACATACTTCAACTTTATCACCCTCTGCTAAGCGTAATACTTTAGAAATATGCTTAACATCTTCACCTTCTATTAATATTTCTTGAAGGGAATCATTTATTTGGGAAGGGTTAACAAAAAATCTATTCATTTATTTCACCCTTTATTTTTGACACAATTGCCGCCCATTCACCCATCTTGTTCACCTTAACAATTTCTAGACCGTTTTCTTCTAAGCTTTCCTTCACCTGTTCAACTTTATCGATAATAATTCCTGAGGATATAAAAACCCCATCATCTTTAAGGAACTGTTTAATATCCTTTGCTAAACGGATAATAATATCGGCTATTATATTAGCTACTACAACATCAGCCTTAGCAGACAATTTGTCCATTAGATCCCCATGTACTACTTCTACTGTAGCTTCTACATGGTTCTCTACTACATTCTTTTTTGCTACTTCTACAGCCACTAGATCTAAATCAATTGCCACAACCTCTTTAGCACCAACTTTAGCCGCTGCAATAGCCAATATGCCACTACCACATCCAATATCAAAGACAGTGGAGTTTTCTTTTACTCTTTCCTCTAACTCCATAACACACATCATTGTGGTTTCATGGGTACCAGTTCCAAATGCCATTCCGGGATCCATTTCAATGATCAATTCATCAGCCTGTTGTTGATAATCTTCCCAAGTTGGCTTAACAAGTATGTTTTTACCTATTTTAATAGGTTTATAATACTGTTTCCAAGATGTACTCCAGTCTTCTTCAGAAACTTCAATAGTGGTAACTTCCCCTAATCCAATATTTAAACCATACTCTGGTAAATATGCTACAGATTCTTTAATCAACTCTATTTTGTCTACTAAATCCGCCGATGCTGGCAAATAAGCCTTTACCAAAGCTCCCTCTGCAAAATCTGGTGAAAGTAGTGCTTCATCCACATAATCCCAATCCTTATTGTTTTGCTCTAATAAGAGAAAATCATTAGGGTCTTCAATGGCTACTCCCGATACTCCTGCATCATAAAGAATGTTTGCAACTGCTTCAACTGCTTCTGTGGTGGTTTTAATTGATATTTCTATCCATTTCATCTTTATCACTTCCCTAAAAATAATGTCCCAAATGTTCTATCCTATTATACAATATATTTGCTAAAATACCCAACAAATCTCTTAAAGAAATATAAGTTTTAAGAATTGTAGGGTAAAACAAAAAAATTAACTAATAAAAACCCTTCACTTTTATACATAACAAAAGTCAGCTACCACAACATACTAAAAAATACGTTAAGGTGCTGTCTTTAACAGTAAAAGAATATGGGGTTTTTCATCAGTAGAAATCACTCTACCGAAGTAGAGTGATTAGATTATTTAACTACTAAGAGCATCCTTTACCTTATCAAAGAAAGATTTTCTTTGCTCATGAACCTCTTCACCACTTACAGCGGCAAATTGTTTTAAAAGGTCTTTTTGCTTTTCTGATAATTTCTTTGGAACTTCTACAATTACTTTTACGTATTGATCGCCTTTTCCATAACCCCTAGGACTAACAACACCTTTACCCTTTAACCTAAATACTGTTCCACTTTGGGTTCCTTCAGCTATTTTATATTTTACTTTACCCTCAAGGGTTGGTACTTCCATTTCGTCCCCTAAAGCTGCCTGTGCAAAGGTTATTGGTATCTCACAAATAATATCAAGGTCATTTCTTTCAAATATATTGTGGGGTAAAACTTTAATTACAACGTAGAAGTCTCCCGATGGACCTCCCTTAACTCCTGGTTCTCCTTCACCACGAATAGGGATTACCATTCCTGTATCTACCCCTGCTGGAATATTAACCTTTATCTTCTTTTGTTTTCTTATTTTCCCCTTGCCTTTACAAGATGGACATGGGTCTTCTATTAACTGTCCGTCTCCATTACAATGGGGGCAGGTTTTTACATTAACAATTTGCCCTAATGGTGTTCTTTGGGCATAACGAATTTCACCTTTACCTTGACAATGGACACAGGTTTTTTTAGATGTTCCAGGTTTTGCTCCTGTACCACTACATTTATCACAATTTTCATTTTTGTAGTATTCCACTGTTTTCTCAGTTCCAAAAGCTGCTTCTTCAAAAGTTATAGTAGACTCATATTTGATGTCAGCGCCTTTTTGTGGACCTGAACGACGACGGGAAGAAGAAAAACCACCGCCACCAAACATATCAAAAATGTCACCAAATATATCTTCAAAACCTCCTCCACCACCAAAACCTTCAAAACCTCCTCCACCATTACCATTAACTCCCGCATGGCCAAATTGGTCATATCTTTGCTTCTTTTCTGGTGAACTTAATATTTCATAGGCTTCGTTAGCTTCCTTGAACTTATCTTCTGCTTCTTTATTGTCTGGATTACGGTCTGGATGATATTTCATTGCCAGTTTACGATATGCCTTCTTTAAATCTTCTGGTGAAGCATTTCGATCCACCCCTAATACTTCATAAAAATCACGTTTACTCACCTACTCACCGCCTTTCAATACTTGTACGTCAGTTTTGAGGACACCCAATGGGTGTCCTCAAGGAACTATTTTGTATCTTCAGTAACATCTTCATAATCTGCATCAACAACATTTTCATCCTTTGAACCTTGATCCTGTGGATTCTCTTCGGCTCCAGCTGCTCCTTGTTGATACATTTGTTGAGAAATAGCATGGAAAGCATTTGTTAAATCCTCAACACCTTTTTTCATATCATCTAAGTTATCTGCTTCTATGGCCTTCTTTAACTTTTCCACCTCTGCATTAACTTTTTCTACATCTTCTTTATTAATCTTATCTTCTGCTTCTTTCAATGTTTTTTCCGTTTGGTAAACTAATGAATCAGCTTGATTTCTAACTTCAATTTTTTCTTTCTTCTTCTTATCTTCTTCTGCAAACTTTTCAGCTTCTTTAACTTTTCTTTCAATGTCATCATCTGATAAATTTGTAGAAGATGTAATTGTAATTTTTTGCTCTTGTCCTGTTCCTAAATCCTTAGCTGAAACATTAACAATACCATTAGCATCAATATCAAAGGTTACTTCAATTTGTGGTACTCCTCTTGGTGCTGGTGGAATACCTGTTAATTGGAATCTACCTAAAGTAATGTTGTCATTAGCCATTGATCTTTCACCTTGTAATACATGTATTTCAACGGCTGGTTGATTATCAGCAGCTGTAGAGAATACTTGACTCTTTTTAGATGGAATAGTAGTATTTCTTTCAATTAACTTTGTGAATACCCCACCTAATGTTTCAATACCTAATGATAATGGAGTAACATCTAATAATAATACGTCCTTCACTTCACCAGTTAATACTCCAGCTTGAATTGAAGCTCCTACTGCAACACATTCATCAGGATTTACTCCCTTATGAGGGTCTTTACCAGTAACATTCTTAACTGCTTGTTGAACAGCTGGAATACGGGTTGAACCACCAACTAAGATAACTCTATCTAGTTCGCCTGCTGCTAAACCAGCATCTGATAAAGCTTTTCTCATTGGCTCTAAAGTCTTCTCTACTAAGTGTGAAGTTATTTCATCAAACTTAGATCTAGTTAAGTCCATTGTTAAATGTTTTGGACCTGTACTAGTGGCAGTAATAAAAGGAAGATTAATGTTGGTTGTCATTGTACTGGAAAGCTCTTTCTTAGCTTTTTCAGCTGCTTCCTTTAAACGCTGTAATGCCATTTTATCTTGTCTTAAATCAATCCCCTCTTGCTTTTTAAACTCATCAGCAATGTGATCGATAACTACTTCATCGAAATTATCTCCACCAAGATTGTTATTTCCATTTGTAGCTAATACTTCAAAAACACCATCACCCAACTCTAGGATGGAAACGTCAAAAGTACCTCCACCTAAATCATAAACTAGAATTTTTTGATGTTGGTCTGTTTTATCAAGACCATATGCTAATGAAGCAGCAGTTGGTTCGTTAATGATTCTTTGTACATTTAACCCTGCGATTTTACCAGCATCTTTTGTAGCTTGTCTTTGGCTATCTGTAAAGTACGCTGGAACAGTGATAACTGCATCTGTTACTGTTTCTCCTAAGTAAGCCTCTGCATCTGCCTTTAGCTTTTGTAAAATCATTGCAGAGATGTCTTGTGGTGTATAAGCAGAATCGTCTATTTTCACCTTATGGTCTGATCCCATATGGGTTTTAATTGAGATTATTGTTCTTTCTGGGTTTGTAACTGCTTGTCTTTTTGCAGGTTCCCCTACAATTCTCTCTCCATTTTTTCCAAATCCCACAACAGAAGGAGTTGTTCTATTTCCCTCTGAATTTGGTATTACTACTGGTTCTCCACCTTCTAATACTGCTACACATGAGTTGGTAGTTCCTAAATCTATTCCTATAATTTTACCCATAGTATTACTTCCTCCCTTAATTTTATCATTTTTTATATTTATAATATTTCATACAAAATAAATTAACTAAGTTAGAATCCATTGTCCTTCACTAATATTATTTTATTTTGTATAGTTAACTAGTTTACTTAGATACTTTAACCATTGCTGGTCTTAGAACCTTATTACTTATCTTATAGCCTTTTTGATAAACTTCTATAACAGTATTAGACTCTACATCTGCTTCTTCTTGCATCACTGCATGATGAAAGTTCATATCAAAGGGTTGATTAATGGCATCAATTTCTTCAATATCATGCTTAATTAAGGTTTCTTTCATCTGTTTTATCACCAGTTGAATTCCTTGATAAAAGCCTCCATCAACAACAGACTCATCTGCCCCTTCTAATGCTCTTTCTAAATTATCTACTATTGTCAAAAGATCATGTGCCATTTTTTCATTGGCATATAAGTAAATTTCGCTTTTTTCCTTCTCAACTCGTTTTTTATAATTTATAAAATCAGCTTGTAGTCGCTGTAGTTGATTAATGTAGTCTTGCATTTCTTCATCTTTTTTTTGCAATTGATCCTCCAAAGTTTCTACTTCATTGGGGTTTTTTGTGTCTTCCATTTCATCCTGCATTGCTTCTAAGTTACTATCAGCTGATTCCATATTCTCTTGTTCTTCCCTAATTTCTTTCTCCAATTATTACACCGCCTTTTTCATTAAATAAATTTATCTAAAATTGCAAAGAGAGAGTGCAAAACACCTAAGGTATTTCGCACTAATCTAATTCTATTATCTGTTTTTCAATAGCTGATTGATATAAGAGCTAATCTGTTCCATAACACTAATTACGTGGGAGTAATCCATTCTAGTTGGACCAATCACACTTAACCACCCCATTGTGTTCCCTTCTAATTTAAAGGTTGCTGTTATTAAACTGCAATCTTTAGCTTGATGAAAAGGATTTTCACTACCAATAGAAATGGTTAGACCCTCTGCCTCTGTTGAAGTAATCATATTACTAATTAATGATTTTTCCTCCAACATAGTTAAAAATGATTTTGCCCTAAATATATCGCTGAACTCTGGAAAGTTAAAAATATTAGTTGTGCCATTTAAAAACAATTCAAAGTCATCTATCTCTTCCAATGTCTTAAATACTTCTGGAACAATTGTTTGAATGATACTGCTGAACTGATGGGCTTCTTCTTTAAGTTCCTTAACAAGCTTTTGTTCTATATCTTGGAAGGTGAGTCCCGCCAGTTTTTCATTCAGCAATGCCGATACCTTTTGAGTATAATCAAAATCCATTCCACCAGAGAACCTCAGTAGTGGTTTTTTAATTACACCAGTATCAGTGACAATCATTGCTATAATGTGTTCATTATCTATTGGCACCAACTGAATATGTTTTAATCTACTTCCTTTTATTTGGGGGGCAAGGGCAATGGAAGTATAGTTGGTTAATTCTGATAGAATTTTAGAACTATACTGCAAAACATCTTCTAATTCCCCAAATCGTTTCAACAAATTGGTCTTCATTGAATCCCTTTGAAAAGAGGCTATTTTTTTCATTTGTAATAGATAGTCAACATATAGTCGATAGGCCTTATCCGAGGGAATCCTACCTGCGGAAGTATGGGGTTGTGTTAAGTACCCTAGATCTTCCAAGTCAGCCATTTCATTTCTTATTGTTGCAGGACTTACCCCAATATTATATCTCTTTGTTAGGGTTCTTGAACCAATGGGTTCGGCTGTTTGTATATAATCCTGCACAATAGCCTGTAAAATTTTAAGCTTCCTTTCATTCAAATCCATCATACCACCTCTTTATTAGCACTCTTTGTTGTTGAGTGCTAACGCTACCTGCTATTAAAATATCACTTCATCTTATCTTTGTCAATAGTTTCTAAAAAATTTTTCTAAGCAATTTTATAGCAACATTTCTTGAAACACAAGATTAGATAAATCTATTCCCTTTGGTGTTAATTGAATCCTTTCGTCATTAATAATTACTAAATTTTGTTTCGTCAACTTTGTAAATTGTTCCTTATATATTTCCATTGGTGAAATACCAAAACGCTCTTTAAAATCTTTTATTGCTATTCCGTTTGTTAATCTTAACCCTAAAAACATCGTCTCGCTTATTTCATCTTCTCTACTATTTTGTATGGTTTCCTTCACTGCTAATCTTCCAACTTCTAAAGCATTAATATAGGAAACAATTTCTCCTTCATTATTATAGCGTTTTTGTGAAAGGTATGAGTGGGCCCCCGCCCCTAATCCTACATAATGTTGGTTATGCCAATAGGTTAAATTATGTTCACATTGATAACCAGTCTTGGCAAAGTTAGAAATCTCATAATGGTGGTATCCCTGTTCCTTTAAATATTCAATGGCTTCGTGGTACATCTCCAGCTCCAACTCTTCATCAAGTTCCTTCATTTTTCCTTCTTCATTCCACTGGTGAAATAGCGTCTCTTCTTCCCAAATTAAACTATAGGAAGATATATGCTGAATCCCTAGTTTGGTGACTATTTCAAGACTTTGTTTCCAATCTTCCATCCGTTGCCCAGGTAAAGCAAACATTAAATCTACATTAATGTTATTAAACCCAACTTTTTGAGCATCTTGCAAATTTTTTTGGAAGTCTTCATAACTATGTATTCTTCCTAGCTTTTTTAAAAGATGATTTTGGCAAGCCTGTAACCCAATACTTAATCGATTAATGCCAGCCTTATAATATTGTTGTAGTTTTTCTAAAGTTACTGTACCTGGGTTCATTTCCATTGTTATTTCTGGATTCTTCCCTATATGAAATGTTTTTATAACAGACTCTAATAAAGTAGTTAGTTGTTTTCCCGTCAGTATTGATGGTGTTCCTCCACCTATAAAAATACTTTTGATATGGTATTCTTTTAGCTTTTCAGAATATAAATCTATTTCTTTTAATAGTGCCTTAAGATAAGGTTCTATCATTTCATTTTTTCCACTAAAGGAATTAAAATCACAATAATAACATTTCCGCTGACAAAATGGTATGTGAATATATAGGCTTATTGGTTTCAATTCTTCACCCTCTTATATGATAAAAAAAACCAGCAACTAAGGCTACACCCCCAGTTACTAGTCTAATTTAAATATTAATCATCTAGCTTTAATACAGACATAAAGGCTTTTTGTGGAACTTCAACATTTCCCACTTGTCTCATACGCTTCTTACCTTCTTTTTGCTTTTCTAACAGCTTCTTCTTACGGGTAATGTCTCCCCCATAACATTTGGCAAGAACATCTTTACGTAGAGCTTTAATGGTTTCTCTAGCAATGATTTTTTGCCCAATGGCTGCTTGAAGGGGAACAGGAAATTGATGTCTTGGTATTTCATCCTTTAATTTTTCACACATTGCCTTTCCTCTTCCATAAGCTTTAGAGTCATGTACAATAAAAGACAGGGCATCAATCTGTTCACCATTAATTAATATATCTAATTTAACTAAATTAGATTGTCTATAACCTAACAATTCATAATCTAAAGAGCCATAACCCTTTGTCTTTGATTTTAAAGCATCAAAGAAGTCATAAATAACCTCGTTTAGAGGTAATTCATAATGTATATTAACTCTTGTATCGTCAATATATTCCATGTTTTTCATATCACCCCGTCTATCTTGACAGAGTTCCATTACTATCCCTGTATATTGGGTGGGTACCATAATGTTTGCCTTTACAATTGGTTCTTCCATAATACTTATTTCTTGGGGTTTAGGCAGATTTGCTGGGTTTTGAATCATTACTACTTCACCGTCAGTTTTAGTAATTCGATAAATTACACTGGGGGCAGTAGTTACCATATCTAAATCAAATTCCCGTTCTAAACGTTCTTGTACAATCTCCATATGAAGCAACCCTAAGAAACCACATCTAAACCCAAAACCTAAAGCAACTGAAGTTTCTGGTTCAAATACGAGGGCAGCATCATTTACTTGAAGTTTTTCTAATGCATCCCTTACATCTTCATATTTTTGTCCTTCTGCTGGGTATATGCCACAATATACCATAGGAGTTACCTTACGGTATCCTGGTAATGGTTCAGATGTAGGATTTTCTGCATCGGTGATGGTATCCCCCACTCGACAGTGTTTTACATCTTTAATACTGGCAGCAACATAACCAACATCCCCAGCCTTTAATTCAGCCAACGGTATTGGTCCTGGTGATACTACCCCTACCTCAACTACTTCAAAGGTTTTATTGGTTGCCATCATTTTAATTTTCATGCCTTTTTTAAGGCTACCTTCTACAACACGAATATAGGCAATTACTCCCTTATAGTTATCATAATAGGAATCGAAAATTAAAGCCTTTAGAGGTGCATCTTCATCTTCTGTTGGAGATGGAACTTTTTGAACAATAGCCTCCAGTACGTCAATGATGTTAAGTCCTTCCTTTGCTGAAATCAAAGGTGCATCACTGGCATCTAAACCGATAATATCTTCAATCTCTTGCTTAATTTCATCTGGTCTAGCACTGGGTAAATCAATTTTATTTATAACTGGAATAATTTCTAAATCTTGCTCTAGTGCTAAATAGACATTTGCTAAGGTTTGTGCTTCTATCCCTTGTGCAGCATCTACCACTAGTATTGCCCCTTCACAGGCAGCCAAACTTCTGGATACTTCGTATGTAAAGTCAACATGTCCTGGAGTATCGATTAAATTTAAATAATACTCCTCTCCATCCTTCGCCTTATAGGCTAACTTAATGGATTGAAGTTTAATAGTAATTCCTCTTTCTCGCTCCAAATCCATGTTGTCCAGTATTTGGTCTTGCATTTCCCGTTGACTTATTAGTCCTGTTTGTTCTATCAGTCTATCAGCCAAGGTAGATTTTCCATGATCAATATGAGCAATGATAGAGAAGTTTCTAATTTTTTTTTGTCTATCACTTGGCATAAGGTAAAATCCTCCTTTAATCTTGCGTAACTCTATAAATTATATCATAAACTGTCAAGGGGTGGTAGTCCATCTATGTAATATTTACAAAAAAATGTCGGTAACCCGACATTTTAGGTAGTTAACAAAGTTTATAAGTAAAGACTAACCAAAATAACTAGCTTAAACCATTATAAATCTTTAGTGTTATTTAATCAGTTATAACAAACCCTTTAGCCATTTAATTAATTCTCCTGACTTTAGCCTTGTCCACTCTATATATCCCTTTAGGCTCTCATAAACAAGGGCTTCATCAAAATAATACTCAGAACCAAAAATTTCTATATAGTGGCGATTGGCGTCCCTCCAATATGCCAACAGTTGACCACCATCAAATAGTGCCATCATATCTCTTATGGCGTAATCAGTGGCTACTACTCCTAAAATTAATAATATAAATAATATCATTAAACAAATATTAACATAACGTTTTTTTCTTTTTAATACTCTCTTTTCTTCCATTCTACCCATCTACATCACCAGTTGTATTGTAGACATAATTTAGCTTCTTTAAACCTATTCCGTTATATATTTTAAGGCTTCTCCAAATACATCAGCAAAATAAACTGCTGCTTTTTTTGCCTCTTCTATTGTATTGGCATTACTTCCTAGTTCCAACAACGCATAATGATCTACTAAGTATTGATTAAACTTTCCATAAGGTTTTACTAAAACAGCTTTACTAAAGCCAGTATATTTATAGTCGCTGACGGTTTTTACAAACTTTGCAAAAGTCTCCACTTCACCACGATTTGGTGTCTCTGATCCAATAACAAATTGAAATTTAGTCATGGTTTCATTATTTATTACTGTTTGATTGTTACGAATGATATTCTCTCGATTTGGGTTTACTTCAATATTATCATAACCATCCCGATGAATATCTAAAATCACTTTAATACTAGGATTTTTTTTCAATATCTCTTTAGCTGTACTTAGTGAACGGGTATAAGACCCATTATAAGAAGGATAGTCGTGGTAAGTTGTATCATGCAACACATTAAACCCCTGCTTTTCCAATTCTTTTGTAATAATTTCCCCTATGGTAATAACAGTGAACTCTTTTCTTAGAGTGTGATAATTTCCCTCCGAAGCAGGTTTGTATGATTCAGTGCCGTGGGTATGATAAATTAATATTTGTGGTTTATCATTTTTTTCAAACTTTATTTTTGAAGGTAATTTTACATTCTCCAATGATAGACTGCCGGCATTATTTAAACTATCCAGTACCTCCTCTGTATCAGGTATGTAGACCCCTTCCCCCGACTCCCCTAAATCATCTAAATCTTGTTTTAGTTTAGTTTCATCTTCTTCATCAACCTTACTTTTTAACTCTTCAAAGTCTATATTTTTTGATGAAGTGACCTCCGAATCGCTTTCACCATTATTATTTTCAAGTTCCATCGCCAACACATCATGGTAGAGATCCATAACTGGAAACTGGGGTTTAATAAAGGTATAAGGATTTTTTAAATCAACAAAAAATACACTCTTTACAACAGATGTATACATCCCCTTCATTGCAGTCAATGGACTATTTCCTTCCTTAGCTCCACCTATTGGAAAAACATGACTAATTGCCTTGTGTAAAAACGCTTCATGTTTGTCCTGTTGAAAGGATTGACTATTAACAAAATCGGCATATTGACCTAATGAAAAAGTTGCTGCAAAAGTATTATTATTAAATATCATTTTTCCAATAGAAAAGAACACAGCTAATAAAAGAATTAATATTATGATGTTACGGTAGTCTTTTACAATTTTTTTCTTTACGTTAAACAACTTAAGCACCCACCTTTAATTGTAATATATAAATACATATGAATGGGGTGCTTAAAATATGTCTCTGTTTAATACTTAGTGTATATAACGATTAACATCCTTTAGGTCAATACCTGGATGAAGTGCAATATTTATGCCATTTGCAATTATCTGTGATAGGTCTACAATGATTTCATCAATTTCCTTTGGTGTTACTATAACATTAGCATTATAAGGTTCTAATATTTCTCTTATTAATGCATATTTTTCTTCCTGTTTAAGCTCTTTTAACATAGTATAAAACTCTGTTCCTTTATTGGCTTGTCTGGTAAAGGCATCAATTACCATTTCTATTGTGTCGCTGGTTAATGTGGCTGCATCCACTACTGTTGGTACTCCAATAGCAATAACAGGCACACCTAAGTTCTCTTGATTTAAGGCTTTACGTTTATTCCCTAAACCCGAACCTGGGCTTATTCCTGTATTAGAAATTTGTATTGTGGAATTAACCCTTTCCATCTTTCTTGATGCCAATGCATCCACAGCTATAACCACATCAGGTTTCACTCTATCTACAATTCCTTTAATAATTTCTGTAGTCTCAACCCCTGTGGTTCCCATTACACCAGGGGATATAGCACTGATTTCTGCTAAGTCTTCGTCACTTTCTTTATTATAGAACTGAAACAAGTGTCTTGTTACAAACACCCTTGAAACCACCTTTGGTCCTAATGCATCAGGGGTTACATTCCAATTTCCCAACCCCACCACCAATGCTTTACTTGTTTTCTTTCCTGTTAGGTTTTTTAACTCCTTTGCCAACACTTGACTAACCTCGTCCTTTAAATCAGCATCTGATTTTCGTAGTCCCATACACTCCAATGTAATATAACTGCCCTTTGGCTTACCCATTATTTTACCAGCTTCATCGTTCAAAACTTCTACTCTAGTAATCTTAATATCGTCATATTCTTCTTGTTCAACAGACACCCCTTGTATTTCTTGTTTCTTTTCTTCTTGATATAACTCCCTTGCCTCCATAGCTAAGTCAGTTCTAATCTGAAACATCTCTTCCATTTCTTCCATTTCTTCACCTCATATAATTATTATTAAATCCATTTGTATTTTTAATTATTATTTAGTATTAGTCGAAAAACATAAAATTATTTCTCTTTTATGTTTTAATAAAGAATTGCCATATGTCATAATAGGCATTATACTTATTATGGTGATATTGTATTCTATCTAATACTTATTTTAAGTATAGTTATCTAACTTTATGGAAATAAAACTATTATAATTATTTTTATTGCATTTTGTCTTTATTTCTGATAAAATTACAATGTTAGTGACCACGCAAGGGGGTGAACATGTTGGCAAATATTAAATCTGCAAAGAAGAGAATCAAAGTTATTGCAAAGAAAACTGCAAGAAACAGAATGGTTAAATCTCAACTTAAAACTGCTATTAAAAGATTTGAAGAAGCTATTATTGCTGGAAACTTCGAAGACGCTAAAGCAAAGTTAAGATTCGTTGAGAAAAAATTACATCAAGCTGCTGCCAAGGGTGTAATTCATAAAGCTAAAGCTTCTAGAAAAGTTTCTAGACTAGCTACTAGGCTAAACAAAGCTGTATAATCTCACATAAAAAAACCGTGTCTCGGTAATCCATAATTTTACAAATAAAACTAGCGTACAATAGTACGCTTTTTTAATACCCTTTTTTAGATTTCTTTTACGTTTCTCTAGTTTTTTCTGTTCCTAAAATAGACATTGCTTCTTTGTATTTTGGATATATTTTTCCTACTAATCGCCAAAAGGAACGATCATGGTTCATATGAATTAAATGACATAGTTCATGAACAACCACATAGTCAATGGCACTGACAGGGAACATAATAAGCTTCCAGTTGAAGGTCAAGTGTCGCTTTGAACTACAACTTCCCCACTTAATTTGGGTGTTTTCAATGGAAAAGGAACGATATTTTACTTTTACTTGTGGTTGATACAATTTTAATCTTTCTTCTATAAACTTGTGACTAGCTTTTATATAAAAGGATTTTAGTGCATCGGTAAAGTCCACTTCTCCAATTTTAGGACTTGCACCCAAGAAGCCTTTACCATCCCAACAAATGGTTACCTTTGTGGTTGACGGATCAACTGTTGCATATATAGGATATAGTTTACCTAAGTAATAGCAGTTGCCTATAGGTTTTTGTTCCATATAATTACTCCTTGCTTTAGTCTATTTTTCTTCATAAATATTTATGTTGTTTTGCTATAATATCACTGCAAACCAGCTCAACATCACCATTAATGTTAGTTACTAAAAAAAACAGTCTTGAATCGTTTGATTCAAAACTGTTTTTTTTTGCGATTAATATCTCTAAAGAAATAATAATCTCCGCTTGGGCAAGCGTTTATGTTTCATATCATTATAACATACTTTTTCCTTGTTGGCTATAAAATCAAATATTGGTCTTTTTATTTTGATTTTTCATTGGACTTCTTTACCGAAGTGTTTTCATTAGTAGTCTTTCCCTTCTTAGAGACTTTTTTAACTACATTCTTCTTTTTCTTTAGCTTATCTGGATTTTTAAACGACATTGTATTCCCACCTTTATATTATATTTTAATTAGCTGACCCTCTGTATTATGCAGTAGGTCTTCTATTGTTGTTACTCTAGCTCCAGAGGGTAGTGCCCCCATGACAACTTTTTCCCACGGTTCACCTATTACCGACTCCATTATAACTATTGACCCTCTGTCATTCTCTGTCCTAATTAACCTACCACATCCCTGTTTTAATTTCAGCCCCATTTCAGGATAATCTACCGTCTTCATTGGGTCCAATCCTTCTACCATTGCCTCTTTACGTTGTACTTCAATCAAAGGATCTAAAGAAGGAAAAGGAAGTTGCCAAACTATTAGAAGAGTTAAAGCCTCTCCAGGTACATCGATTCCCTCCCAAAAATTAGCACCAATTAGTACAGTTGACACTTCGTCTCTAAATTTTTGGACGAGGTAGCCCCTCTCACCTTTATCTTCCCATAAAACTTCAAAAGGTAGCTGATAATCTGCAAGTTCCCTTCTAATTTTTCTAACTTCATCTAATGAATTAGTAAGTACTAGAGCTCGCCCATCATTTTGCTTTAATAAAGATACTAGTTTTTTAACATTAAGGGAAAACCTAACATCTTCATTATTATTTGACAAATACTGTGGTAAATAGATAACAACTTGGTTTTCAATATCAAAGGAACTTCCAACAGTTGATGAAGTTGGGTTTTTCAACCCGAGAGTTCGTGTAAAGTAACTAAAATCACCTTCATTGCTTAAGGTTGCAGAGGTAAACACCACTGGTAAATCCTTCTGAAACAAATGTAAATCTAGCATTTTACTTAAATTTCTAGGAACCACCCATAAACTACCATCCAGTTGATCTACCCAAGTAATAACATCCTTACTTTTATTCCTAAAGAATCTGCTTAATGCTATCATTGCCCTTTCTATTTGAGTTTCGTATGTTTTCAATAGACTTGAAGGTAGAGCTTCTATGTATAATTCTTGTTCAATTTGAATCTCTAGAAGAAGATGATCTAAAGCTTTATGAAAAGTCTCCCCTGCTTTAAGCAGTGTATTATCTATCTGAAGTGCTAAACGATTTGATGTCTCATCTTTAATCCCACAATTATTAAGTTTTTTAAAGAAATCAGAAGAAGCTTCTTCTAAATCACCTACAATTGAAATTAGGGATTCTCTAGCTCCTTGTATTTCTTCTATAGTAATAATAATGTTATCTATATCCTCCTTTACAATCTGTTGCCCTGCCTGTATAGCTGCTGGAAGTATAACTTTATGTCCTTCATCAAAAATGACTGCCGAATAATTGGGAAGGATGGGCAATTTACCATCAGCAATTGCTTCATCTCGTGTCCATAGATCATGAAAAAACGTCCCATGATCAGCAATAATTAAGTCTTGGGTAGGGCGATAATGTTCCCTTGCTTTGATAAGTTTACAATACCCACGACTAAAACACATTTCACAGGACATAGATTCATTCCACCCAATATGCTTCCAGATGCGATCTGGTACAAGGGGCATTTCTGACCGTTCTCCCCGATTAGTTTTCTTTAACCATTCATCAATCTCATTAGACATTGTATTTGACTTCTCTGTAAATAGGCTTCTAGATTCATCAGCCCTTACATCACATATATACTGACGTGGGTCTTTTGCCATTCGTGCATCTATCTCTAGTCCAAGTATATGAGAAAGGCTTTGAATATCTCCCTTTGGGCCTGCCAGCTGTTCTTGCAGTGCTGTAGAGGCACAAGCAATTACTACGGGTTTACCACTGAAGCGGGCATAGGCGATTGCTGTGAGTAAGTAAGCGAATGTCTTTCCTGTCCCCAGCCCGGCTTCTGCTAAGTGAACTTTTTTATTACAAACCGCATCTGCCAGTTGAAAGGCTGTAAATATTTGTTCCTCCCTAACTTCATATCCATGTTCTGGCAGAATATCATAAAAAACATCACCAATCCATTCAGCCAATTTAACAGGAAATTCTTCTTTTTTATCATAATCAAAGATTGCTTTCTGTCTTGTAGACATCCTTAGTTCCCTCCTGCTTTTCTATGCAGATTTTATCTAGCACCATAGTGATTATTCCATTCCCTTATTTTATACTATTATTACTAATAAGGGTATTATAAATTTAATTTAATACAAGAAGGTGATGGAAAATGATAAATTATAATAGTAATTTCAACATAAAACCTCCTATAGTAGAATTGTCCTTCTTTAGACTCTTCCACTGTGGGAGGTTTATTTTTCAAAGTTTGTACAACAAAGCACTTCAAACTCTTCCCATTGGCTAACCTGTTATTTAGGTCCCACAAAAAGTTCGGTAAGGACGGCTTGATGACGAAGGTGTTGAATAATCCGCCTGTTGGGGGGAGTGGGCATAGGGACTTGAAAGTACATTAAGAAGTTCTTCCATCACTCTGTAGTCTCCTTGTTTCACTGCTGCTTCTAGTGCGGCTTCTACCCGATGATTACGAGGTATTATTGCAGGATTGCTGTTTTTCATCAACTGATGGGAGTCAGCTTTCGATTCCTGCTGCCTACTTAGTCTCTCCTGCCATAACTGATGCCACTGGGAAAATTCTGGTTTACCAAACATAACCGTATCCTCTAACTTATCAAAAGTTAATGCAAGGAAGGTATTCGTATAGTCAGCACGATACTCCATCATTATACTAAGGAGACTTTCAACAAGGGATTTATCCTCTACTTCTTCGTTAAATATGCCCAGTTTACCTCTCATTCCTTGAAGCCAGAGATGTTGATACAATTCGGTAAAATGTGAAATTGCATCCTGTGCCAGTTTTATAGCCTGCTCCTGATCATCATGCAGTAGTGGTAAAAGCGATTCAGCAAGTTGTGCCAGATTCCACCCTGCAATATATGGCTGATTTCCATAGGCATAGCGACCATTACGGTCAATGGAACTGAATACCGTTCCAGGATCATAGGTATCCATAAAGGCACATGGACCATAATCAATTGTTTCTCCACTAATGGTCATGTTGTCGGTATTCATAACCCCGTGAACAAAGCCAACCAGTTGCCATTTTGCAATCAGTTCAGCCTGTCGCTTGATTACTTCATGAAGTAAAGAAAGATAGCGGTTCTCAACAGCTTCAACTTCGGGAAAATGCCTTTCAATTGTATAATCGGCAAGTGCCCGTAGGTCTTCAATGGTACCCCATTTTGCAACGTATTCAAAAGTACCCACCCGTAGATGACTGGTAGCCACACGGGTTAGAATTGCACCAGGTAGTTTATTTTCCCGTATTACTGATTCACCAGTTGTCACCACTGCTAAACTACGGGTGGTGGCAATACCAAGCCCCTGCATTGCTTCACTGATGATGTATTCCCTCAGCATTGGTCCAAGTGATGCTCTACCATCCCCGCCACGGGAGTATGGTGTTCTACCTGAACCCTTCAGCTGAATATCAACCCGTTCCCCAAGGGGGGTAATTTGTTCTCCCAGCAGTAGAGCCCTGCCATCTCCTAACATGGTAAAATGTCCAAATTGATGCCCCGCGTAGGCTTGAGCAAGAGGCAAAGTTCCTTCGGGAATACGGTTACCAGCCAGCACCTCTACAGTATCTTCCCTTTGTAGCGCCTCGACATTCAACCCCAGTGATATTGCCAAAGGTTTATTGAGGATGATCAACTTTGGAGCGGTTACAGGGTTTGGGTTAAGGATAGAAAAAAATATTTTTGGCAGACGTGCATAACTATTATCTAAGTTCCAACCAGTTTTTATTATTTCTTTTATATTTGTCATCTGATCTCCTCCTTTTTTATGTGAGAAAATTGCATAATTGATTTTGAATTTATATTAATGCAAAATGAAACCTTCTCTGCTTAGTGTTCAATGCCTAATTATATAAAATTTATAAGGAAATTAGTCATTTCACAATGCGCGAATCAGGTTTCATTTTTGCATTAATCGAATATAAATTCATTATTATGATATTATGCAACTTCCTCATATATTTTTATACCCTAATTTTTTGTTATTACATAAACAAAAATCATAGAAATTCTATGATTTTTGTGGTTATCTACCTTATATACTTACACAAGGTATTCTTTTTTTAGTATTTACTTCTACCAAATTATTATACTCTTTCATGGGAAGATGTCACCCTACACATCTCCATCATCAACAATTCCAATGCAATACGATCATTAATTTTACCTGTTTTTATCATATAGTCCATCTCAAGAAAATGATTTAATAAGTTCTTTAATTGTTTAAGGGTATAATGTTTACTCTGTTCTGCACATTTTGATGCCACATAAGGATGAATACCTATTTTAGTAGCTATCATTTTTGGATTATAGCCCTCTTCCAGCAATAGTTTTGTGGATAAAATATTTTTTATTTGATTACTTAAGGTTACCATCAACCTAATAATAACTTCCCCATCTTCCAACAAATGATTTAGTCGTTTTAATGTTTCTTGTATATTCCTCTGTCCAACGGCATCCAATAACTTGAAAATATCATTTTGAAATTTAAATACAGAAACCTTTTCAATATGGGAAATTTCAACCTTTAACTCTTCCCCCATATAATAGACAATTTTCTTTATTTCATTTGTTATATCTAATAAAGTTTGAGAAGCATTTTTACCAAAATAGTCTAAATGAGTAACCAAAAAAGATAATTCTTTTTGATTAATTTTTTTACCATAATTACTAATTTCTTTACTAATCCATTGGCTTAACTCATTTTCCTTTAACTTTTCAAAATTTACCCCTTCTCCATACTTAGTAATTGCCTTTACAATTTTTCGCCTTGAATCAATACTAGTAACACCATAAAATACTAAACAAGTAGTATCGGGTATTTTACCGAAATAATTGATGAGGGTTTCTTCATCCTCTTCTGAAAGAATCTTCTTTTTCCCTTGAAATCCTTCAAAGTTTTTGATTAAAACCAGTTTTTTCTCCGCCATAAAAGGTAGTGTTTCACAGGCATCTATTATTCCCTCTACAGAAATATCTTTTCCATCAAAACCCATTAGATTTAAACTTTCAAATTCTGGTGAAACCAATTGTTTAGTTAGTTTATCTACAGTCTCCTCCATTAAATAAACTTCCTCACCATATAACAAATATAAACTATTAATTTCATTTTTCTTAATGTTGTTTACTATTTTTTGATAACTCATCTTTCCTCCAACTTTCTTTATCCCATAAATGTTTTCCTGATGTTAAAAGGTAATATATTATAATTAATAAGGTATAATACAAAAATATACTTACTCCATTTATTTGTTGAACCTGTATACTACTATAAGTCCATCGACTACTGTTATCTACAATCCAGTAAATATAAGTTAATAAGCCATTTGTAAAATAATTAATAAACATTCCTAGTTGCAAAGAAATAAGGTTGACAAAAACACTAACCAACCCTAAAGTTAATAAAACTCCCAAAGTAGGTATAATAAATAAATTAACTAGCAAAGAAATAATAGATATTTCGTTAAAATGAAATGCAATTATGGGAGCAGTTCCTAATTGTGCCGCCATAGTAACCATCAATAGGCTTTTTATTGATTTTGGTATCTTTATTGGAATATTATTTAATAAAGGATACAAAAGTAAAATACTATATGTTGCACTAAAAGATAGTTGAAATGCTACTGAAAATAAATTTAGCGGGTTAAATATTAACGTAATAAAAGCAATAAGCATCAAACAGTTGATGGAGTCATATCGTCTATCTAAAAAATAGGCTAATACATACAATATATACATTGCCCCTGCCCTTATAATTGATACTGGAAAACCAACAATAAAACCATAAACAACTACGCCAACCCCAATAAAAATTAATCTATTATTACGTCTTATTTTTAATAGCTTCAGTAACTTTTCCAATATCAATACAATAATTCCAATATGTAAGCCTGAAACTGCCACCATATGGGCTGTACCACTTCTAGAAAAGGCTGTTTTTGTCTCTAATGAAAGATAACCTTGATTCCCAAATAAAACACTTTTCATAATTTCCTGTTGTGGTTTTTGTAAGCTTTTATCAAAAAAGGTTTCCACATAATCTTTAATTTTAAAACTAAGATAAAGGGGAGAGTATCTCTGATTTCCAGTGACAGGGTTTACATACTCCCCATTAGTCACCAATTCATAACAGATTCCCTTACCCCTTAAATATAATTCGTATCCCTTTAGATCCCTTGAATTAAACTGTTTTTTTATTTTAGATTGATGTATAACAACTACATCCCCAGGAAGTAATTCAGTAGAGTCACCATTTCTTATAATTAATTTAGCTTTTTCATTAATTTTAAAATAGTTTTCTGCTGAATTGATTTTTAGTATTCTAACTTCTACTTCTTTGTTATTATATCTAATCATTGACTTTCCAGTGACTTGCACCTCTATAGGAGGTAATTCCTCCTTATATTCCATCATAATGGATGTGGTTGGAAACTGATATTGATAAACAACAAAGCCAAAAACAGTTAAAAGTAAACCCATCCATAGTATAGATCCCTTTTTCATAAACTCCATAGCAAGCAATAGAATGGAGACAATGATAAATATGATGCCTAATGATAAATCCACCATCCATACACGACTTAGCAAAATCCCCATTACAAAAAACAATAATATAACGGTAAAGGGTCTACCCATCTTCATGCTCCTTTTAACTAAATCATAATTTAGTATTAAATATCTGTTTTTTTATTAAACTTCTCAAATAATACACCACTGGTGAAGGCTGTAATTGGAATGGTTAATATTAATCCAATGGTTCCAGAAATAGCTCTAATGATTTCAGTGGCAATAATATCTAAATTAATGATTTTAACGATACTGGTTTCATATGCCATAAATAGTAATAATAAAGGTATAGTACTTCCTGCATAGGCTAAAATCAGTGTGTTTGACATGGTTCCCATTATATCTTTACCTACATTCATACCTGAAACAATCAAATCTTTTGGTTTTATAGTAGGATTTAATTTTTTAATTTCTTCCATAGATGAAGCTATGGACATGGCAACATCCATCACTGCCCCTAAAGCTCCCAACATAATACCGGAAAACAAAAGCTTTCTAAAGTTAAATTCTATATTTTGTGGAATATACATTAACATAGTAGCTTCTTCAGCAGATAATCCCGTTAGTTTTACTTTAGAACCTACATAAAAGGTGATAAGTCCTGCTGCCAAAATTCCACCTAATACCCCTATAATTGCAGAAAAACTTTTAGTGTTTATTCCACCTATTAGTAAAATGGTTATTAATGTAATTAAAAATGAAACAATAACCGTCAGTAAAATAGGATCGTATCCCTTTAATATTCCAGGTAATAATAGCTTTAAAATAAAAAAAGCAGTTATAATTAAGGTAATTAATGTTTTAAAGCCCGTTTTTCTACCAATTAGTAATAGTAAACCAACAAAAATAGCAATTACTGTATAGACATAAGTATCCCTAACATAGTCCGTTATATAGACATTGGTTTCATCTGGATATTCTTCTATCATCAATAAAACCTTATCACCTACCTTAACAGGTAGATCATAGGCAAAACTTCCTGATAACATATGCTGAAATACTCTAATTTCTCCTTTAAATTCTCCATCCAATATCTCCACTGTTACAATGTAACTTTCTAGAAAATTTACATCCTCTGCTGGTCCTTCCTCTACATCAAGCACTTTTCCCCTAGTATTATAAGTATTTAAAGGCTCGTCTGCTGTAATGGCTAAGCCTATATTGGCACAACTAATAAATACTGTACAAATTATTAAAAATAATAATAATTTTTTCATTTATTTTCCTCCTTTAACCCTTCTACTGTTGTTATTATACTAAAAAAAGGGCAGAAAGTCACGTATCTATGACTTTCTGCCTTTCTTTATTTTTGTCTTTGGTTACTATAATGCCTAATTGGATTAGGTCTAACATATGCGTCGGTATGGGTATTATTTTCATACACCAAATGAGTATGAATGTTTACGGTATGATTATTACGATCATGTTTAACTTTTAATTCCTCTGGCCGTCCATCATCACTATAATACTCCAAGTATAATTTAAGAATATTTTCAGCTGAATGATGATCCACATCCTCATATACTTCAAGATATGCTTTCTCTGGTATCTCTAAATACAGGTCATAACCATGTTCAGTCCTTACTCGTCGGTCTTGTATACTATTTAACATACCCAGTCACCTTCTTTCATATAATTCTTACTTTTATTAAAAACATTAATTAAACAAATTTTCTTAAGGAGTTTTTATAATGTTTACTCCTTATCATATTTTTGCCTAATGGGATAAGAATTATTAGAGTAAGAAGATTTTAAATAAAGTAATTTTTATGCTCTTCCGCCAGTTCTAGTATATATGGAAAAACTTCACCTGCTTCAATAAATAAATGACCTGTATCCACATCTGGATAAAAGTGGGTTAGTACAAGTCTTTTAACTTTAGCCATCAATGCCATTTCTCCAGCTTGTTTTGCCGATACATGGGGGACTGAATCCGTCATATCTTTATGTAGCATACCACCCTCACATAAAAACAAATCGCTATTTTCTGCAAATTGAATTAATGGTTGATGGTATTTAGTGTCACCAGAATAAACAAACTTTTTTATTCCCTTTTGAAAAGACATAGCATAACACTCTATTGGATGATCGGTTCTTAAAAACGAAATATCAATTCCTTTAATATTAATTTTACCCCCATCTTCAATAACTTTCATATTGTAGGCTTGGTTATATTGTATTCTGTTGTAATCATCCATTGGACTGGCAGGCAAATACAAATCAATTGATTTAGAGATTTTACCCTTGGTCTGCCCCATAGCAAGGGCATAACGTAATATCATTAGGTCGCTAATATGGTCTGGATGAAGGTGGCTTATAATTATAGCATCTAATTTGTTTAAGTCATTACAATAGGTGAGTAATCTTGATAAAACTCCATTACCACAATCAATTAATATTCTAACTTCTTGTTCTTGATCTTCTAATAAATATCCCGAACAAGCTCCTTTAGCCTTTGGATATGGCCCATAACATCCTAAAACTGTAAGTTTCAATTTTTTTCATCTCCTGTATATAAGCAATAACTTTTTTGCTATTTGCCTTATGATTTATATAATATTATCTTTCCTTATTAAAGACATATTTAATAGTATTTATCAATAAATTATTTAAACTACACAGAATCGTGTAGTTTAATTACTTTATTAAACTGTTTCAAGTATTGAATTGCCTCCAAAACAGGTTCATAATAGGGCAACATTCTTCGGGCTTTGTATAAGTGCCACTTTGCTTTTTCATAATTTTCCATTTGTAGATATATAGTACCTAGTTGGTATTGACCATAACCATTTTCTGGTGCTATTTCTATGAGGATTTTCCCATAATGAAGGGCTACTTTCAAATCCTTTAAATTATTTAAATAAATTTGAGATAAGCTCAATAACACATAGCTATCGGCAGGGTAGTACTTTAGTACTTTTTTGTAATACTTAACAGCTTCTTTAAAATTATCTTCTTCATAATAAGCAGATGCAATACCATGATATAAATCCACTGTAAAGTCATCATTGTTTTTATCTTTTAATTTGGTTAGAGCTTTTTGATAACAATCAATAGCTTCTTTATTTTGTTCGATTTCATAGGATAAGTCACCCATCATTTTCCAAAAAAACGGATTGTCTGGCTGCTTTTTAATGGCTTTTTTTATAAATTCAACTGCATAGTCATAATTTCCTAAATTACTTAAAGCCAACACCATATTACTTACTAAATACTTGTTTTGTGGGTGTTTCTTTAATGCTTCTTTGCATAATTTAATTGCAATTTCTTCCATTTCATTAATTATATAGAAGCTGGTCATATTCAAATAAGGTTCTACAGAGTCTGGCTGTAGTTTTAAATGCACTTTTAAGCACTTAACTGCCTTTCCAATATTACCCACTTCTTCATAGTGATAAGCTAATTCTTCAAAAATATAAAATCGATTATATCTTTTTAAATAAAAAGGATTGTATCTTAAAAAAACCAACGAACCATAAAACACTACATCAAACCGTTTTTCTTTTAAGTGACTCTTTATTTCTTTAAAGAAAATATCCCATAATGCTTCGTTATTTTCTTCCTCTAGAAATTTATACTTATTAAACCAACCTTCCTGTAACTCTTTATATTTTAAACCATCCTTAGGATAAAATACATTATCATCTATTTGATCACGATGTACTGTACTAATTATTTTATTATAAAAATCTTTACCCTCCACCGTTTTATCAAAAAGAAATTCCAACCAAAAACCAGGAATTTTATTAAAGCTATTTTTTAGTTTTAGATGAACTAGACCCTTAATCCCAGATAAAACCAACTTATTATCCTTAATATCTATATCATCCAACTGAAATTGTTCTTTTAAAAAACTTAATCTTTCATTATTCTTGGAGAAAAAAACATTTAGCTTCATTTTTTCTCCTCCTTTCCAGCATAACCTACACTTCATTATATTCTACTATATCACAAGAGGTTTGTTAACATAAAAATAATTAAAGTTTATAATTTTTTTATATTACATAATTATTCCAATCAGCACTTATTTTTATACAAATATTGTAAAAACCGCCATTTTACAGGGTTTACTTCCAATACTTTAAGCCTATTTATTTAAAAATTTATAATATATAACTCTTAATCTATCATATTCTCTTTTCATTTTAAACTTTCTTTTATATGATTAGATTAAGAAAAATAAATATTTATAAAGGAGTTTTTATTATGCGTGTTTTATTAAAATTCAAATTATTATTATTATTAAGTCTGTCGTTCCTCTTATTCACTGGATGCCAACCTACAGAAGCTTCCCAAGATTTAATCCTTCATGTTTTAGACGTAGGTCAAGGTGACAGTATTCTCATAACCACCCCCCATCAAAAAACAATTTTAATTGATGCAGGGGAATCTCAAAAAAGTGAAGAGGTAATTAAATACTTAAAGAACAATAAAATTACTAAAATTGATATATTAGTTGGTACTCATCCTCACTCTGACCATATTGGTGGTTTAGCTGAAGTTATTAAAAACTTTGAAATTGGAGAGTTTTTCATGCCTCCAGTTATCCATACTTCTAAAACTTTTGAAAATGTTTTATTAGCTGCCGATGAAAGAAACTTAAAAATCACCGCTGGTGGCGGTGAGGAGGTTATCAACCTAGCAGATGACCTTTCTGTAAGGTTTCTTGGACCGTTAAGGGATTACGGAGATCAACTAAATAATTGGAGTATTGTCCTTCAAGTGCAATACAAAGATAAATCTTTTATCTTCATGGGGGATGCCGAGCATGAAGCTGAACTAGATATAATCAGTAAATACCCAGCAACCCTATTAAGAAGCCACTTTATCAAAATGGGCCATCATGGTAGTAATACTTCCACCAGCGAAGAGTTATTAACACTTTTACGTCCCGATATTGCTGTTATATCCTCTGGTAAAAACAATTCTTATGGACATCCCCATAAAGAAACCCTTCAACGGATAAAAGAGCATAAAATTAATTTATATCGTACCGATCAACAAGGAACCCTACACTTTTATAGTGATGGTGAAAGAATATGGTCCAATATTCCCCCCATCAAGTGATGTAATCCTTGATGACTATAAATCAAATAGATATTTATTAAAAACTTCTTTACTCCAACGTCCACCCATGTAACGCTTAGTAGAAATTAAACCATAGTCTTCATTATAAAATTTACTACGAAAATTTCCAAACCATTGTTGATAACTGTCTATTTCTGCCTTTGAGTTGCACTTCCCCTGTTGTAACATTCCTATATGCCATTGTTGAAAGAGTTCTGCAATGGCTTCATAGGCCTTATCTATATCTGTTGTTCGTACTAACCCATTAAATTGATTAGGTATAACGTCTTCCACAATAAATGGTTGGGGCTTAAACTCTTTAATAAACAACTCACTATATTGTTTATCCCTTTGTAATAATTCTTCTATACCTACTAATTTTTCTGCTTTATTTAAGTCATTAAAGGCATAATGGACTAATACCAAAATCCGTTGGGGTGCAATGATGACTTGATAAAAAAATATAGGGTACACATAGTCTTTTTCAGGATAAACAATTCCAAAGTCATAATGATATAAAGTAAAACCTTTCACCGATAGATTTACAAATTTGTTGATGCCTTCTCCTTGATAAAGTTTTACCTTTCCCTTAGAAAACAATACGCTTCGTTGGGCGATTCGTTTAGGGACTTCTATAGTGGAAAGTATACCTAATTTCTCAAAATAATGAGGTATGGGATATAAAGCTACAGGTATCATTTTGATTTTCTCCTTTCATTAACAAAACCATTAATTACATTCTTTTCTTCTTCCTTTAATTTATATAATGAGTATACAATTTCATCCAATTGTTGTTGTAAATAAGAAACATCCTTTTTTTCTAATAGGTTTTCAGTAATCTGTTTTACTAAAGTGTCTATTTCATTTAATCCAATTAATTCAATTATAGTAGGTAATGGAATATTCTTCAATGGTGTACCGTACAATTCTAGATATTCTCCTTTTCTTTTCCCTCGATAGAACAACCAAAAATAAATTAAGGAAGAATTTAATATAGCTAAAATAGTCAATAAGGAAATATTGTTACTTTTCAAAGTAATATAGTACACATCTGCACTGGCATACCAATCGCCATTATCATAAGCAAAAGAATTTTCCAAAGACCTTTGAGGAACTACTATTTTTTCCCCTTCAAATATTTCTTTACGGCGGGGCCACTGTAGTGCATACCAGTTTCTACTTCCTTGTTTAACCTCCCGCCTTTGTTGTAAAATACTTCTATATTTTAGTAAATGTTGATGAATAACAGGTAAATTGCTTATATCTTGTGGTTCTTCATCATCTAAATACAGTATCTTTAGACCTTGATTTTTTAATAAGTAATATTTTTTAATATGACTATTTTTATAAAAATCCTTTAAATAATAAGAATAAGGTACTTCACTTAATCCTTTTTCTTCTACTTCTTTTTCAGTTAAAACAAATATTCCCGTACCTTTATCTACTTCAATATCTAATTTATCAGCCCAAGTAGCAGTTAGTCGATCTGCTCCACTAACAATTCCTTGGTTAACGTTGCAAAAATCCCTCAAAGTAAAGTTAGAGACTTTAGCAATCTTATTTAAAAGGGCTCCCCCTCCCATATGACTCTGAATTAATATTTGCCCTTTTCCATCATATAAGTCTTCTTGCTTACTAAGTATGGAAGAATGTACCCCTTCCAACTCAACCTTTTCCAGTAATTTAGAAACAACATCGCCACCATTAAGTTTTTTATTAATAATAGATAATACCCTCGGTCCCTGTTTCTCTTGACTTTTATTAGCAATAAAAATCATATTATGTTGACCTGTAGCATCTTTAAAAACATTAGATTCATTAAAATTAATTATTTCTCTGAAGGAAAAGTTTTCCCGTAAAAATGTTCTTAGCTTAACTGCACCATCGGCAGTTACAAAATAGTTGGTGGTAATAAACCCAAGTGTACCTTCTTTTTTTAATATTTCTCCCCCTTTATAAATAAAGAAGTAGAAGTAATCCATCTTACCTTCATAATATTTTTGTCCAAAATAAGAGTCCTTTATCTCATTAAAAATTGAGCGATTTCCCCGTTCACCAATGTAGGGGGGATTTCCCAAAACAATATCAAAGGAATTTTCACCACAGCGAGTTGAAATTTTGTCCATTGTTAAGGCATTGTCCCATAAAACATTTAGTTCTATAGCATCAACATTATTACTTCCCCCCAACTTATTGAACTCCATTAGCAGTAATAACCTGCACAGTAGTACAGTTGAATGCTGTATGTCAATACCATATATGCTGTTTTTTAACAACAATTCTAATATTTGCTGATCTTTCATATATAGTGATAAAAGGTGTAGCAACTTCTTATTAAGTTGAAAAAGTACTTTTAAAGTTTCCCTTAAAAACACGCCACCTCCACAAGCTAAGTCTATAATTTTTATGTTATCTAAAATAGTTAATAATTTAGAAGCCGTTTCTTTATGTAGCGTTTCCTTATGTTGTAAAATAAATGATTCCAATTCATTTTTATCATCTTGTATTTTATTCTTTAGATAAGCAAGCAAAGTATTAACAACAATATAATAAACAATTGATTGAGGAGTATAATAAGTACCTGTTTTACTTCTAATTCCCTCCATTAAAAGACCTTCATATAATTCCTCCATATCTTTTAATTCCACCAACTGTATCTTATTTTCCTTTACACTTTTTATATAGGAATACTTTTGTAATATTGTTTCTCTTAAAAGATCCTGATAACATTCTAAAGATTGGTAATTAAGTGGGTTTCCGATAAAATACTTACTTGCTTCTAATTTAGCCATGAATATCTCATAGACATATTGTTTATTTTCCTTTGTTATTTGTGAAAAATAATAAATATTTAAATATATCCATAGAAGTATATCTACTGATTTCAATTTAGTATTCTTTGATATCTCATCTACTAGATTTCTACAATCCCGATTAAATTCCTTAAACATAAGTTAGTTCCTTTCTTTTTACGATAAAGTTATGAAAACTTATTTTTGTTTCTACAAAAGAAAAAAGGTGAAGACAGAGGCTTCACCTAAATCAATCACATTTTTGGGCATTATATGATTGAGTCCAATGGGTTACAATTGGTTATTAAACTATTTCTACATAGTTTTATAATTTCCTCTTTTTATACAAATAGAAATTTCATTTCATTTTTAACTCAATAAAAAGCCCCTTTGTTTCGATAACTAATATATAGGGTGTAATCCCTAAGGAGAGGAGAGTTTTTTATGAGTAAAATAAGTTCTGTTAATAAAGATCGAGTTAGTCGAATGTACGTAGATCGAAAAACTACAGTTAATGGAGTTTCTACTGTAAGTAAAGTGGATTCAGTTAAACCTGTTCATAATGAAGCTTCCTCTATTAATGATAACTTCCTTTTATTTGCTGGTTCTTTCTACGATAAAATTGTTGATTTAAAAAAACACTATAAAGAATTTTACTTAAATCATCAAGATTTAGAGGACACAATGGATAAATTTAAAGAAAAAAAAGATGATGAATCTTTGGAAGAAATCATCATCGTCATTGAAGAGTTAATTAGTAAATTTAATAAAACTATAAAAAGTTTAAAAAACTTTGAGACCAACATACCTAATATTAATTTTAGTAAAGAAATTCATGAAACCATTATTAAATATCAATCGGCATTAAACACTATTGGAATTGTAGTAATAGAAGACGAAACTTTAGCTTTTAACCCTTCTATTTTAAAAAACAGTATAAACTTTAAGCCTGATTGTTTATTTTTTCTATTTGATTATCAAAATGGTTTAATTCGTAAGCTTTTTACCATCTTTAGAAATATAAAAGTTTCTACGCTAGTGGAAAGCAATTCCTATGGAGAAGCACCTTCTATGACATCGGGTATGCTTATTGACAATAAATATTAATTTAAATAAGGTCATCAATGGTTAACTCTTCATCTTTTAAATGAACAATAATCCCTTCTAGCTTTTCTGCTAGAACTTTTTTTGTAGTTTTTTGGTCTTCAGTATTAGAACACTCCACCTCTAGTCGGTTTTTTTGCAGTACCATTTCTGCCAATAGCAGGTCATCTTCCATCAGTTGATAAATACCATCTTCAGCTTCTTCATCCTTTATTTGATCTTTTAGATTTGAGAATATCTCCTTTACTTTAGCATAATCTTTAACTGCATAAACACTTTGATAAAGGGTAACATCACCTTCTTGATCTTTATAGGATAACATTCGATTAACGATTTGTAACACCGTCAAAAGATTTTCTTTAAAATATTGTGGATAGGTTAAATAGTTCTTACGTTCTTTAGCCATTCCAAAACCTTCATGTATTTGCCCCATCATCAATGTTTTAAACTGATAAGGTAAAACCACTACATTAGAACTTACTATTTCAGTTTCTGCTTCCGCTCCAAGGGTAAGTCTTAACAGTAGTATTTCATGTAAATTAACATCCTCTTCCATCATGGTTTTTTCAATCATATGTAATTCGTTGGTAAATAGATTTTTACACTGAATCTTCTCATCCTTAATTTTTACAACTTCATAAAATCCTAAATAACTCTTAATACACTTGTTAATATATTCTATTTCTTTTTCATCTAGTTTATTTTCTACTTTCTCTAAATATTTATCTGCATAAGTTTGTTGTTTATCAATTGTATAATCGTATACTAACCAATCAGAAAAATAATGAGAAAATCCATCAGACTTATCTAAAAAATCTACCTCCAACTGTTTTAATTGGGCTTGATTGTAATTTTGATAAATATAAGTAATCACCTTTTCTGTAATTAATTCTTGTAACAATTTAATCCCTCCTAAATAATCCTATGAGTTGAATAATAGCATAGTTAATACTTAACTTCAAATCTTTATTTTTAAACTATATTAGAAAAGTAAAGATAACGGTAAGAAACAATGAAATAGTCTAAAAAAGTCATCTCATTACAAAAAATCAACTATTTTCAGTTCTAACACTATTGGTCAAAACCTTTATAAAAAGGTATTATAGAACGTAACGGAGACCTATCAAAAAGAAGAGGAGGATTAACTTGACTAAAGTTATATCAATAAATGACTATCTTAATAAGAAAAACGACAAAATAAGTTCTCCCCTGCAACAAACTAATCCTATATGGTTCTCGGAAATCTGTGAAGGAATAAAAACCATTGCTTTTAAGGATCAAGAACTTATTTATAAGAACGTTAAGTATAATTATTATTCTCAATATATTAATTATGTTCAACTTAATGGATTAATAGACAATAGTTATAGTTTTTTAAATTATATTAACGATCATATTAACTTAAAAAGTCCATTTAAAATTTTTCATGGAGTTGACTTTTCTGGCGAATACTCTATTAACCGTCTTTCAGATAATGACTGGATAAATATAGCAGATATGATTGTGCGAATTAGTTTAAGTTATTACCTTAAAAAGAATAGTCATGACATTAAATTACATCAGTTAGCACAACAGTATGAATGGGATTATGTGATAATGGACACAAAATAAGACTATTTAAAAACCTTCATATTTAAAGACACAAAAAAATCAGCCCCCCCCCCCAAAACCTATACAGAAAAGGTAAGGGGGTGCTGATTTTTTTGTAGGCAGAAGAGGGGTTTTTAATTAGTTTAAAAAAATAAACCTCAAGCTAACTAAGCTTAGGTTTATTTTTTATTTTTGTTATCTGACAAAACAAGATTACATATAATAATTTCTGGTTTTTCTATTGATTTCACTATTTTTTTCTCCAACATAATAATATCTACTGGAACTTTCCTATTGTGAAATTTTTCTTTTACTAGGTAATTGTTCACCAGATTAGATAAAAAAATTATATCACTATTCAAATATGTTGAACTGGATAATATAATGGGCATAAATGTATTAATTTCCGTCTGCCCAGGTACATCTTTAAATCTTCCAAAAGTACCTATTTCTTCATTTATATTCAAATTAAATTGAATTAATATACCTTCGTCATTAATTCTTTTTGTAAAGCTTACCAAATTTCCAAAGTAAACTTGAAACTTTTCATACTGATTGTTACTTAAAAGCAATGGAAAATATAAGTTTACATGGTATTCTAATCCATTTTGTGCAATTAATGGTTTCATAACAATTCACCCTTCTCGTGTTAATATCAATCTATTATAACAGACTTTCGATAAAATTCGACATATTTCTATCTGTATTTTTTATAATTTTTTATTTTTTCATAGTTTAATTATCTTTTGCAGTACATATATTTTAGAGAGGTGATTTTATATGAAAAAACAATTAATTTCTGTGTTCTCTTTTCTATTTATATTACTTAGCTTTTTTAGTACTTATGCCTTTTTTCAATCTGAACCAACAGTAAAAACATTTATACACTTATCTTCTCCCCATTATAAACTTAATGATCAATTACTAATCCTCTATAAAAACCAAGACGACCCTATTATAAAAAAGGATGCTGAAAAACAGATTATTAGTATTGCCTTAAAAGGAATGGGTTATGAAAAATGGCAAGAATTTATCGACTATATTGAAATTAGTATTTATGAAGGGCAAGTACTACCCAATCCATCTAAACAAATTATTATTGCCCTCAATCTTTCAAAAGATCTATCTGTTGTGGGTATTTACCATGAAGTTGGTGATAGTTTTATTTACCATAGCAAAATAGAAAATTTAGCCCCTATTGAAGATATACAATTTCTAAAAATTTCCGCTTTAAACCACGAAGCTTTAGCCATTACACAGGTATTAGATGAAAGATTTGGTGCCTTTTTCTATGAAAAGTCCCTCGATGTATTCTATTACCTATCCGATGAGTATAAAAACGTATGGCATAAAACCATATACTATGAAGAAATTTATAAAGAGATTTGGATAGATCCTGAAGGAAATGAAAATCAATGGAATAGAATTGTTGAAGAAACCGTTTTAGATTTTGTTTCAAGTGAGCCTTTCAGAATTAATTCTATTACCTCACTTAAAAAGTATACTACAAAATCGAAACAACCACCACCCTTAGAACAATTTAATCAAGTAGATTCTTATACCCACCAAGACGCTTATTATTGGAATCCTGAGTATCAATCTTTTATTTTAGGTGAACTAAGTAAAGATGTTTTTATTTCCAGTGCTGCCCTACTGGAGGATATGACAAAAGGAAGAGAGATTCTTTATGGGGTAGAAAATAATAATTATAAAATCATTACTAATAAGGGAGAACTAATTTATTTACCTAAAAATAAATTTCAAGGTTTGTTTCAATTTATTTTGGAAGAATGATATAATAAGTTAATATCATTTATCTATAGGCAAAATAATAACAATTTACACTGTAATGGTATGTAACTATTATTTATTTATTTTTTATTCATGTTTAATCCTACAAAAGAAAAATGAGGTGTAATAATGACTAAGAAGCTTTATTGGGAAGATGGGACACTATCCTCTTTTAATAGTAATATACTTTCTGTTGAGTCTTATGAAAAAGATCCTTCTAAATATGTTGTGGTTTTAGGGGAAACAGCTTTCTATCCAGAAGGTGGAGGTCAACCATCGGATGAGGGTACTATAGACGGTAAAACAGTAGAATATGTTTATGAGGAAGAAGGCACTATATACCATGTAATGGATATTGCCCCCCCACTGCAACAAAATGTTGAATGTAAAATTAATTGGCAAAGAAGATTTGATTTTATGCAACAACACTTAGGTCAACACATATTATCTGCTGTTTTTGAAAAGAACTTATCAGCCGATACTATAGGGTTTCATCTTGGTAACGAGTTTGTTACTATTGATATTACCAAAGATACACTTTCTTATGATGAAGTTAAAGAAATTGAAATGGAAGCCAATAGCATCATATATAAAAATTTAAATGTCTATAGCCATTTCCCTTCTACTGAAGAACTAAAAAAGTTTCCTCTTAGAAAAGCCCCTTCTGTGTCAGAAGGGATTAGAATAGTTGAAATAGCAGATTTCGATTATTCCCCTTGTGGTGGAACTCACCCAAGTAATACTGGCTCTGTAGGGATCATCAAAGTCCGTAAATGGGAAAAAATGAAGGGTCAAGTTAGAGTTGAGTTTGTTTGTGGTTTTAGAGCTTTAAAAGATTTTGCTTGGAAAAATCAACAAATAAATGAAATGTCTAATTTATTATCTATTAAAGATGTGGAAACCCAAACTTTTGTGGAAAGATTAGTCGATGAAAATAAGATATTACATAAAACTGTAAGGAACTATAAAAAAGAATTGTTAGATTATCAAATAAAAGAATTACACCAATCCGGTGAACTTTACAATGGGTGTAATTTAGTGACAAAAATCTTTGAACAGGAAGATTTTAAAAATCTTCAATTTATGGCAACTAACCTAAGTCAATTTCCTAAAACCATAGCCCTTTTAGCCATAAAAGGTGAAAAATCACAATTAATCTTTACACGTTCTAAGGATATTGAAGTGAATATAAATAAGTTATTTAAGGAAGTAATTGATATGATTGATGGCAAGGGTGGTGGAAACCCACAAACCGCTCAAGGTGGGGGTAGTAACACCTCTAATTTAGAGGGCTTAATGATGGCTGCCGTAATGAAACTTAAAAATGAGTATTTAAAATAAGATAGAAACTAGTTAAGTTTCTATCTTTTTATATTTACATTCTCCACCAACATAGGTTTCTAAAACCGTTACATCCTTCAAAGATTCAGAGGGAATGGCATAAATATCATCTTTTAGTATAGCGAAGTCCGCCAAGTATCCCTCTTGTATTTTTCCTTTAATATCTTCTTCAAAAGTAGCATAACTAGAACCCGTTGTGTAAAGTCCTATGGCTTCTTCTAAAGTAAGACATTCTTCTTGATTCCAACCCTCTTCTGGTTTTCCTTCATAGTCCTTTCTTGTTACTCCACCATATATTCCTAAAAATGGATTAAAAGATTCTATAGGACAATCAGAACCTCCAGCCACCTTCACACCTGCTTTTAGCATGGTTTTCCAAGCGTAGCTTTCTTTTGCCCTTTTTTTACCAACTCTAGCCTCCACCATGTTTAAATCTGTGGGTAGGAATCCTGGTTGAATATCTGCAACCACTTTTAAATTATTCATTTTCTCAATAATTTCTTTGTTTGTAATTTGGCAATGAATTATTCTTGGTCTTTTATCGTTGTTTTCACCTAATATTTCTTCATAGATTGTTAGTAACTGCTCCATTGTTCTGTCGCCAATGGCATGGACAGCCAACTGTAAAGTATGTTTGGTTGCATAAAGTAATAGTTCTTTCAATTTATCATACTCATAAATTAATATCCCTTTATTATTAGAATCATCTTCATAGGGTTCAAGTAGTGCCGCTGTTCTTCCACCCAACGAACCATCTGCTAATACTTTTAAAGGTCCTAGTTTAAACCAATTACTACCCATTCCAGATTCAAAACCTAAATCTACCAGTCTTTGAAGTTTCTCTTTTTCCTGTAACAACATTTGAAGATTAATTCTTAACTTTAACTTTCCTTCCATTTCCAACTGTTGATAAGCAGTAATCACCTTTAAAAAGTCCTCCACCTGCCCAAAGTCTTCTGTTTGAATAGTAGTTAAACCAAACTTAAGGGCATCTTCTACAGCCGATTCAATTACCTTTTTAATTTGAGAGACTTCTGTTATCATAGGTATTTTTTCATAGGCTAACCATAATGCAGCTTCCCTTAATATACCATTAGGTCTATTTGATTTAGGGTAGCGATCTATTTTACCACCTTGTGGGTCTTGACTTTCTTCATTTATTCCCCCTATCTCTAACCCTCTACTATTTACTGCACAAAGATGATAACAAGCACGGGAAATATATATTGGGTAATCTGTAGTTATTGTATCTAAAAAATCTGCTGTAGGTAATATAGGCTGATGAAAATTCTCCTCATTCCAACCATGTCCAACAATCCATTCACCAAAATAATTATCCTCCAGATTTTCTATATATTTACTAATTGTTAAAGCTATATCCTGTAATGATTTACAGTACCTTAAATCAACTTTTTTAGTAGACAGTCCATAACTTAGTAAATGCATGTGGCTATCATTAAATCCCGGTAAAACATATTTACCCTTTAAATTTTCAACCAATGCATCATTATCTTTTAAAGCTAATATTTCTTCGTTGGAACCTACTTTAATAAATCTATCTCCTTCTATCGCAAAGGCTTCTTCTATTTTATCGTTTTTCATTGTCATTACTTTTCCATTATAAAATATCTTTCTACGTTGCATAATTTTCCTCCCCACAAAACGTTAAATTATTTTTTTATTAAGTAATATTTCCTCATTTTAGCACTTTTACAATATCTTTAACTTATATTATCATACATTTTATTTCATTAGAATAATTTTAGAATTTTGTTCCATACTGTTTATATGACTATTGAAAATATAATGAACTAAGGAGTGGATTATTATGAAGAAAGAAGCAATTGCAATGTTAGAAGAACGAGGGGTAACATTAAGGGACTTGGCAGAATTAGCCTACGAACTACAAAACCCTTATATCCCCATCACTGTTGATATTGCATTAGAAAACGTCCATAAAGTACTAGATAAAAGAGAGGTTCAAAATGCCATATTAACAGGTATAGCAATAGATAAATTGGCTGAAAAAGACCTTATTGAAGAACCTTTGTCTTCTATTTTAAAAAGGGATGATTCCCTATACGGTATTGATGAAATTCTCGCCCTCAGTATCACTAACATTTATGGATCCATTGGTTTTACAAACTTTGGGTATCTAGATAAAGTTAAACCTGGTGTTATTGGTAGAGTAAATGATAGTAAAGGAAGCCAAGTTAATACTTTTTTAGATGATTTATTGGCGGGAATTGTTGCTGCTGCCTGTTCTCGAATGGCCCATTCTTTAGGGGACTCAAATAAAAATTAGTTATATAGTATTTCACTCTTAAAACTAAAATACATCTACCAATTATTTAAAAAATTCAATTAAGAAACCCTTTAAAAAAGTTGAAGGAGTGTCAAATAATGGATGGACAAGAAGAATATAAAAATATATCTATATCTAAAGATTTAAAATCTAACCTACTTCAACTGAAGGAAATATTTTCTGATTGCTATGATATTATCTACAGAGAATTAACAGTTAATTTAAATGGAAAACCTATTGACCTATTATTAGTCTTTACTGATGGATTGGTGGACGCAAAAAAGATTAATGAAAGTATAATTAGACCCATTACCAACTATAATGCGTTAAAGGAAGTTAAACTTAAATCAGAATCTATTAGTATTAATACCTTCAAAGAAATAGTCTCTATTAATGAAATTGCAGAGGTGGACAATTTTCAAGATGCAATTAATGCTATTCTATCTGGTGACACTGTTCTTTTAGCAAATAATTTTACTGTGGGGCTTATATTAAATAGCAAAGGGTGGGTACAAAGATCTGTGGAAGAACCAGCTGTTGAAAGTGTTATACGGGGGTCTCGTGAAGGATTAACAGAAAATATTACACAAAATGTAGGTCTTATAAGACGAAAGCTGAAGGACCCCTCCCTTAAATCAAAACAAATGCTAATTGGAAGTAGAAGTCAAACCATAGTTTCCATCTTATATATGGATGATTTAGTAAATAAACAATTATTAGAGGAAATTATAACTAAATTAGATGATATTGAAATAGATGGAATATTTGAAAGTGGATATATCGAACAATTAATAGAAGAACATTCCTATTCTCCTTTTCCTCAAACACAAGTGACGGAAAGACCAGATAAGGTCTGTGGGAATTTACTAGAGGGAAAAATTAAAAATTAATAGATGGAGCACCACAGGTACTTATACTACCCGTAAATTTTTTTCAATTATTTCAATCTCCAGAAGATTATAATGAGCGTATTATTTTTGGTAATTTAACTAGATTTCTTAGGTTTGTGGGGTTTATTATCGCTACATCATTACCATCTATTTACGTAGCTTTAATATCCTTCCATCAACAACTACTGCCGGCAGATTTAATTTTAGATATATCTAAAACAAGGGCTCAAATACCTTTCCCCCCTGTTATTGAAGCCTTATTAATGGAAATAACCATTGAACTCTTAAGAGAAGCCAGTGCCCGACTACCAAGTACTATAGGACAAACCATTGGTATTGTTGGGGCAATAGTAATTGGAGATGCAGCAGTTAGGGCTAATCTTGCCAGCCCTACCATGGTAATTATTGTTGCAACAACTGCGATAGGAAGCTATGTATTACCCCATTATAGCACCACATTCCCGCTACGGTTGCTACGTTTTCCCATGGTTTTTATGTCTGCAACCTTTGGTGCCTTTGGTATAATTATTACTTGGACATGGATTATTGTACATTTATGTAGTATTAGTTCTTTTGGATATCCATATTTTTCTCCTTTAGCTCCTATGGATTCGGATTTATTTAAAGATGCAGTATTACGCAAGCCTTTTTGGCGTTTTAAGCAACGCCCTAAGTTTTCTAATAAAAGAAATCAAAGTAGATGGTAATAGGGGAGGTTTATTAATGTATCGAAAATATGTTAATGGTGAAATATCTGCTCTACAGTCCTATATAATTATTATTAGTATTATGATAGGTACTGGTGTTCTAAATTTATCTAGACTAGTTGCTGAGGAGGCGTATCAAGACGGGTGGATTTCTGTCTTAATCAATGGTATCCTCATAAGCCTTATTGTTGCGTCAATTATATACACTGCCAGTAAGTTCCCCCAACTTAACTTTTTACAATATACCAGTAAATTATTAAGTAAACCCATTGGTTATATAATAACTTTAACCTTTGCCATCTACAGCATTTTATCTACAGCAACAATTAATAGATACTTAATGGAGATGATCAACACTTGGCTATTGCCTAACACTCCAATGTCAATAATTAGTTTAATAATATCCATTACTGGTTTATATTTAATAATGCATGGTATTACAGTAGTAGCCCGTTTTAATGAAGTAATTGTTTTTTTATTAATACCTCTTGTTTTATTGGCATTTGTAGGCCTACCTTATACTAAATTAGTTAATCTTAGACCTGTTGGTGGCTCTGGCATTAAAAACATACTTTTGGGTATCCCACCCTCCTTTTATGCCTTTGGTGGATACGAACTAATCTTTGTTTTTTATCCTTATATTTCCAATAAATCCAAACCCATTATTAAATACTCTGTTATCTCTGTGTTATTAGTCACACTCTTTTATATCATCAGTGTTGTTTCCCAAATAGCCTTATATGGAGCTGAGGAAATACAAAGGGTTTTATATCCATCTATTAACTACTTAAGAGCCTTTGACTTTCCTGTAATAGAGAGGATGGAGCTGTTTTTTACAATATTTTGGATTTTTACTGTTATAGGTACCTTAGGTTTGCAGTTTTTTGCCAGTTGTAATCTTCTTCAATTGGTTTTTCCAACTAAAACAAATAGGTTTTATGCTTATATATTAACTCCTATTATTTTTATATTGTCTTTAGTTCCCAAAAACAGTGCTGAAGTAGTTGAGTATTCTAGCATTGTTGGTGAAGCAAATATTTTTTTTGGTATTATTTTACCAATACTTTTAATTATTGTATTTTTTATTAGAAAAGGAGGATTAACTAGTGAAGCAGATTAGTAAGCTTATTCTTATTTTCCTCCTAGTATTACCTTTAACCTCCTGTTGGGATGATAAAGAACTGGAGGATTTATTGCTTGTATTAGGTATTGGTGTAGATGTAGGTATAGAAAATCCTGATGAGTATGAAGTTACAATAGAATTCCCCACAATAATTACTGATGCTCCCAAAGAAAAACATGAAATATCAGTAAATGCCAAATCTTTAAATGAAGCAAAGAAAAAATTTCAAAGTAAGGTATACCGTCACATTAATTATGGTAATACGAGGGTTTTAATTTTTGGAAGTGAAGTGGCTAAGGAAGGTGTTATTAAACATATAGATTGTTTACTTAGGGAACCTATTTTTCCTGGTACTATTCGTTTTGCTGTTGCCAATGTTAGGGCAAGTGATATATTAAAAACTCAGCCTTTTCCTACCCTCTTAAGTAGCAACTTTTTATTTAGGGCAATTCAACAAACCAATGAAAGAACCCAAACGACTTTCACAACATTAAGAAAATTTCACCACGAGTATTACACCAATGGAATAGATCCTGTTCTTCCCTATATTACTTTTGAACCTAATAAAAATACTTTTGATGTTGGCTCTGTGGCTCTATTTAAAGAGGATAAACTTGTTAAAGTCCTTGACCAACAATATACACTATATCTTATGTTTTTAAAGGGTGAAATTAATCGAGGCTTTTATCAAACTACCTATAAAAATGAAAATAATTATTTAAGTATTAATTTAAAGGGTGGAAATAGTAAAATAGATACAGAACTGGTGGATTCTACTTTATATATTAATGAAAAAATTAATATTAAAGCAGACCTTGCAGAGTTTACTCCTCAAAAAAATGTATTTGATAAGGCTTTCATAGAAGAACTTCAAACATACTTGTCTAATCATCTTAAAGAAAGATTAACTGAAACAGTAGAAATTCTTCAGGAACTAAAAACCGATAGTGTAGGATATGGATTGTATGTTCGTGCTAAAAACCCTGAATATTTTGATAAAGATAATTGGGGAGAACAATTAGCCAAAGCCAAATTTAATATCGAGGTTAATGTAGAAATTAGAACAGTGGGTATAACTTTTTAAAAATAGCCACCTCTATGTATTCTATTCTTAGAATAGATATGGTCAACTAATATATTAATAAAGTAAATAAATTCAGAGTATAACAAAAAAACTCAGCCATTTTAACGTACATAAATACGTAAGATGGCTGAGTTTTTCTACTATTATAACTGATTTAGTGATTTTATCAATCTAACAGCAAAGTCTTTATGTTTGTACTTTAATTAGTTTTTATTTGGTTTTACCACCACTAAAAACATTTTGAAACGTTCTACAGCTTCTAGAGCGTGGGGAACATTAGCTGGCATTACCACCACATCTCCTGCTCTTGCTGTTAATTTTTCTTCTCCAATGGTAATTTCAGCTGTTCCATCTAGTATTTGAACCATGGCATCGCCAGGGGAAGAATGGGCACTTATTGCCTCTCCTCTATCAAATGCAAATAAAGTTATACTTAAATCATCCCTTTGTGCAATTGTTCGACTTACCACCTGCTCCTCTTGATAATCTATTAAGCCCACCATTGTAACTGCCTGTGAGAATGGCATGTTTTTAATTAATTCATTCTTTGTCATAACAAAAACCTCCTTTACTTTATTTTTATTATTTGATTATAAGTAAAAAATAATAACTAAAATTAAATAAATTTATTTATTCAGAACCTTATCTATATAATATTTTAATTTATATCAACATGCTGTGACTTCAATCACGTTTATATAAATTTAGTAATTTACATTTTAATCTCTTATTTAAAACCTAAACAAAAAAACCTCCTAAAATGTGCACTGATTTTGATTTAGCCACTATTTGGAGAGATAATTTAATTTTTAAGTATTTATAGGTGATCTGTAATATTTGTCTCTTCTACTATTACTAAACCTTCGTTTAAATACTCAAATGCCTTACTGTATCTACCAAAACGTACATGACAGTGGGCTTCTGTTAAAAATAACCAGTTGACATACGAAATCCTTATTTTATCTTTTAGACTAAGGGCCTTTTCAATATACTTTATAGCTTTTTCTACTCTACCAATCTCTAAGTAGTAAATTGTATAATTGTCATAAAGTAAAAACAATGTTTCATTATCTAATTCTTCAGTTTTTTCCAGTAAATCCTTATAAAGTATTGATGGAAAATTTAAAATTCTTCCAGATCAAAGAACAACTACACCATATAAATACTATAATATTTATAATACATTTTCTGCTATAATTAGTATTAATATATAATTATTTTAATATGAATAAAAAACTATGGGAGGAGTAAGAAATTGAATAACAATGAAAACGAATCATTAAAACCAGTCTCTAAAAAGGATAGAATTAAAGAATTAGACATTATAAGGGGTTTTGCACTATTTGGCGTATTACTGGTGAATATAGCCATGTTTAATACTACTTTGTTTACAAAAAGCGCATCCCTAGCTCCTTTATCAAACCCATTACAGTTAGCCACTATACAAGACCGTTTAGCAGCCCTCTTTATTAAAATTTTTGCAGAAGGTAAATTTTATACTATCTTTTCTTTTTTATTTGGTTTAGGCTTTTATATTTTTATGCAAAGGGCTGAAAAAAAGTCAACTTCAACTACAAAGCTTTTTATTAGACGTTCTCTATTTTTATTTATTTTTGGAATACTACATTTTATTTTTGTGTGGTATGGAGACATACTGCATGTATACGGTATAATTGGTTTCTTTTTACTTTTATTTAAGAATTCCAGTTTGAAAACCATAAAAATATGGATTATTATTCTACTACTGTTTTCTACATTGTTTTATTCAGGTTTTACGTTACTAAATACTTTGAATTCTTCCTTAATGGATTCCAACACTTTAGAAAATCAAAAAGTTTGGACTAATAATCAAATGAAGGAGTCTGTGGAAGTATATCAAACTGGTACTTTTTTAGAGGTTATTACTTATCGTATATCAAATGAAGGTATTTTTCTTTTTATGAATTTATTTGTCATAATTCCTAAAATACTGGGAATGTTTCTAATTGGACTATATGTAGGTAAGAAAGGAATTTTAGAGGATATTGATGGTCATCTGGATTACATTAGAAAGATTTGCAAGATAACAGGAGTTGTTGGATTGCTGGTTTCTGTTCTATACGTATGTATTGATTATGAAATTATTAATCTTGGAACTGTATTGAATTCCCCTACAACTAAGTTTTTTGAAGAACTGGCTACTGTATTTGTATCAATGTTCTATGTTACTTCTTTAATTTTATTGCTTAAAAAGATGGTATTTAATAAGCTATTGATCCCGTTAAGATATATGGGTCAAATGGCATTAACAAATTACTTAGTGCAATGCATCTTGTGTTCTATAATCTTCTATGGTTATGGATTTGGTTTACTTAATAAAATTGGAGTAGCAACAGGAGTGATTCTTACCATAGGTATTTATGGTACTCAACTAATAATCAGTAAAAAATGGTTGCAACATTTTAGATATGGTCCTTTTGAGTGGATTTGGAGGAAGTTAACTTATGGTAACTCTATATAAAAGAGGGCTTTATACTTATGAAGAACTTTTCTTGACGTAATAATAAAATATAGAAGTTTTTATTATAGAAAAAATCCCTATTTAAAGGGATTTTTTTTGGTCTGTTATCTTCATTAATAACGCTTCTATAACTACATTAATCTCATTAAAACGAATATTTGGTGTATAGAAGGTTTCCATATAATCGTGGTTTTTCTTGGTTTTCTTAAGGTTTTCATATACTTGATCCATTAATTCTGCAAAATAACTTTTACTTATTTCCAATTCCTTAACATATTGAGTTAAAATTTTACTATTTAGAAATTCATCTAAGTCTATGGTTTTTTTTGCCTTTTCATATTCAAATGATGTAACAGCAATGCTTAATTCTGGAATAACAACTGATTCTAGTCTTTCTGGTACTAATGGTTCATGGTAAAAATCTACGTCATATCCTTTATTTAGATACTGATTTGAAATTTCCTGCAATGCTTTGGACTTATTGTTAACAGAAGAACCTTTTATACAATAAATTTTCTTCATATCGTCCAAATAAGTTTCTCGGTGATGTATATGACCAAAATAGGTGTATGCGCTTCCAAACAAGTGTCTTTCTAAAGGTAGTTTTTCTTGTTTTTTTGTACCTTTAATAATCTTTTTAATGAATTGACTTAGTTCCTCTTTAGTCTTTAATGGGTTAGTTGCCTCTTGATAAATCCACTCAATGTCGTCATGAATTATTTTAGCAGCAGCTAAAAATTTGTACACTCTTTTATATATTTTGCCATTATGTTCTGTTGACGCTACAATTTCAGCTCTATTTTCTTTTAGTGCTTCTTCATTCCAATACTCTCCTAAATGAATAATTTCATCTACAGCTCCTGGGAATTTTGGGTCAATAACGTGGGTAACGGTATCGTAAACACACATAACAATAATTGTTAAAACAAAGCCAAACACTTCTAAAACCAAAACAACCACTTAATTTTAATTACTCTTTCCTTATCTTTATTCTTTTCACCAATTTCAATATAGTCTATAAATTTATTAACAATGGCATGATTTAATTTTTCAATATTTTTATACTTATTAACAACGGCTACGTATCTATCTACATCATTAATTCTACTTTGCATTTCTTCAATAGTTCTATTAATTTCTTCTTGCCTTCTAATTAAGCTTTCTTTTTCTTTAGCAAATAGTAAGTTCATTTCACTAAACTGAACATCATCAATTATTCCCTTAACTTTATCTACATATAGGCTTTTTATTATAATAGATTTTTCTTCTATTAAACTGTTGTTTTTATCTAGTTCCTTCTTTAATATAGAAATTCTATTAGATGTTTCTAATTGTTGTTGTAGTTTAGAAGATACAAACTGGTTATCGATCAACTGAAAGTGTTCTTTCATTTTATCGGAAACTATTTTTTCAAGTTCATCAAACCTAATCATATGCCCACTACATAGTTTGCTTTTTTTACCTGTTTTAGCATAGAGTTGACATCTTAAATATGATACTCTGTTTCCATTCTTAGGGTTGTTAGAAGTTTTACTCATTGTGCTACCACAATCCATACATCTTACCTTAGTGGCAAATATATGGGCTTGACCAGTGCCACTACTTCTTGTATTAGCCTTAATTCTTTTCTGTACAGCATCAAAGGTACTCTTGTCTATAATAGCTTCATGGGTTCCTTCAACAATAACCCAATCTTCTTTATCTATATTAATCTTTTTGTTTGACTTATAACTTGCTTTTTTAACTTTTCCTTGCACCATGTTTCCAATATACATCTGATTTCTAAGTATACGTTTCACCGTTGTTTTGTTCCATAAGCCAAATTTATCTTTTTGTCCAGCATTTACATAGTTTAACCCCTGCATTTGCTTGTACTTTGTAGGGCAGGGTATACCCCGTTCGTTTAATATAAAAGCAATATGCTGAGTGCCATTCCCCTCCATATATAATTGAAAGATTAACCTAACGTTTTCTGCTGCCATATCATCAACAACAATTCTGTTTTTATCCTTTGGATCTTTTATATAACCGTAGGTGGCAAATGAACCAATAAATTTACCATCTTCTATCTTACTTCTAAAGGTTGATCGTATTGCTTCTGATATATCTTCGCAATACCATTCATTAACTAAGCCATTTATTTGGCGGGCTTTTTTTCCACCTTTTTGATAGGTGTCAACAAAATCATTTAAACTTACAAACCTAATGTTCCATTGTAAAAATTTATTATGAAGATATTTTTCCACCAACTCCATATCCCTTGTGAAACGTGATTGGCTTTTACTTAAAATAATATTAAATTTGCCATCTTCTGCATCTTGGATCATCTTATTAAACTCTGGTCTGTTGGCATCCAGTCCAGAATAATCGTCATCACTATAAATGTTATAAATAGACCAACCCTGCTCTATAGCATATTTAGTTAGCATATTCTTCTGATTTTGTATACTTTCACTATCATCAAACTTATATTTTTTATCTCTATCTTCATCTGATAATCTACAGTATACAGCAACTTTTTCCACTGATTATATCCCTCCTTCTTAGTAAGAATGATAGAATATAACCACCTGCTTTACTGATTTAATACTATAATAAAAAGGTGGTTATTCAAGGTCTACTTTTCTAATTTTAATACCATATCTATAAATAATTCTTGTAGATTATCTTTTGCTTCTTTAGTTTTATTAAATTCTTCTATTATCTTTACTTCCTTACATTTTTTAGCCATGTACCTTCCCCCTTTTACTTATTGGTGTATTAGTATATTTATATGAAGCTTATTGTTTGTCTTATTAAGATTAATTCTTTTAAAAAGGGTATAATAAAAAACCGTACAGGGACGGTTTTAATTTTTAAAAAATGTAAGTGTGATTGGCTAATTTAGTTCAATATAAAAATTTGTAAATTATTCATATTAAATCAATATTTACTTTATTAGATAAAATTTAGTGTAATTTTGTCGAAACAAAAAAAGACCAACTATTTTTTGAGGTTCTATAATATATGGTTTTGGTGAAAAAACCATTACCAATATATTATAGAACCAGTAAATGACCTTATCTTTATCAATAATTATCGTTAATTATTATTTCTAATCCTCTCAACAATACTTTCTTTAACTAATACCTTCTTTACCAATATAGGTACTATGTATCCTAATAGAATAATTATTGGGAATGTTATTATTAAAGGAAATACAGTAAACTTATATGTGAAAAAAGGTATTTCTCTTTCAAAACTTTTTAATATTGTAATTGAAATTAGTAAAGTAAAAAAGCTAGTTGTTATTATAGTTGATAATGTGTATATCAAACCCTCTTTTGTTAATAAAGAATTTAACTGCCTATTGGTCATACCAATACACTGTAATAACGCAAATTCTTTTTTTCTTACCATAATACTAGTAATAATAGAGTTTACAAAATTAATTATCCCTACAATACCAATAATAAAACTCAATACTCCACCTACGATAATAAACATATTTTTCATACCTTTAAGTTCTTCTAGTAAAATCTGCTTTGATTCATAATTTAACTCTAATATTGGGTCTTCGGATATTCCTTTTAATATTTTTTCAGCATCATCTATTTTTTCATCCTCAACATCAAATTTATATACCATTTTAGCGGGATTCTCAATTATTTCCTCATATATGGAGGACGGAAGATACAGTAATTGTGCTTTTATCAGCTGACCATTTGCCAACTTAAAAGAAAAATAACGTCTTGCACTGTTCTTAGAACCATAAGTAATTAATGCCATAACTTCAAATTGTCTACTGCCATTTTCTGTAGCAAGAGTAATTTTGTCACCTACATTATAGTTCGCATTTTCAAGATTTAAATCCTCTTCATCATTTACACCAAGAATAATATAATCACCTGACTTAAATTTATCCATATCTATGGTTCCTTCTATCACCTGTTGTTTTGAAATTAAAAAATCATCTAATCCATAAAGTTGAAGAGGTGCTTTTCCATCAAGTTCTAAAATATTTTTATCTTCTATCCATATACCATCAAAATCCCTATAGTAAATGGCTCCACCATTTATAAACCCCTCAATACTCTCTAGTAAGTTTATTATGTCAGTTGTAATAGCTTCATCATGTCCTTTATACTGATATTTAAAGTATTCATCAGAGCCAATGTTAAAATCCGTACTTAAGAATCTATTAACATATTTTTCTGGATTAAAACCATTAGTAAAAGTGTATATTGAATTAAACAGTACTAAACTTATAGACATAGAAAGAATAACTATTATGGTACGAAGCTTGTTTCTGCTTAAATTTGAAATTGCCATTTTGCTTAACTTAACTTCATTTTCATTTTTCTTCTCCTTTATATATTTTAACTCATCTACATCTCCTATTCTTATGGATTCTATAGGAGAAACTTTACCCGCACTCTTCCCTGGTTTTCTACTACTAATAAATACAGTAGCAAGAGAAAAGGCACTTGCAAATAAAAATATCAATGGACTGAAAGAAATACTTATAAAATCCTCCAATCTAAATTCCTTTGCTATAATAGGAACAAGTAGATTTCCAATCAAATATCCCAATACGATTCCTAATGGTATTCCAATTGCAGACAAAAGCTGTGCTTGTCTCCAAATTATTTTTTTTAGTTGCTTTGAAGTAGTTCCTATAGTTTTTAATAACCCATAAAATCTTATGTCTCTAAGAACAGAGATTTGAAAAATATTATAAATTATTAAATACCCAGTTAAGATGATAATTAAAATTAGTACAATGCCACCGATTACTATTGTTGGATCAGAATTTTTGAACCCTTCAGCCATGTATCCCCAATTTACTCCTGTAGCAATATAATTAGGGTCTTGCTGGAAGATACTATAGCCTGTTTCTATTATGATAGTATATAATTTTTTCTCTATGTTAAAAGAATTTGAAAACATCACATCTAAATTAATATTACTCTCTGGTAAATTCAAACTTTCTGCATATTCTTTAGAAGTGAAAATCCGCATAGCTCCCATTAATGGATCAACTGGATAAAACCCTACAAGATCAAATTCCTTCTCAATAGTCTCCAGTTCATTACTATTAGTATCATGTATATAGAATTTTAAATGGATTTTTTCTCCTACTTTATGTGGAATCCCTAGTAAATCTAGAACTTTAGTATTAGTGATAATTTCATTTTTTTCTATCGGTAATCTCCCAACAGTAGGATAGGCAAATCCCCTCTTTATATAATTTTCATCACCATAGGAAATTTCTACATGCTCTTTTCTAAGCTCATTATTAATAACAGACCCTATCATCCTTCTATATCCCTGTTCTTTAATAAGTGGATGACTTTTTAATTTTTCATACTTTTCTTCATTTAGATCTTTAAACTCTCCATGATAAGTGGTACCTACACTTCTCATAGTCTGTAGCTCTATAGATTCTTTCATGCCAAAACCTATTGTGAACAATGCTGTTAGTAATAATGTTGTAAGGGCAATAGCAATGATGGCTATAGAATTTCTAGTTTTGTTGTTTTTTAGAGATGCCCTAGCTATTCGATTTATTATTCTTTTATTGTCAACTCTAGCCACATATATCACCACCAAATATCTTTCCATCTTCAATCCGTATTACTCTATCTGCCATTTGGGCAATTTCTTCGTTATGGGTAATCATCACAACAGTTTGATTAAATCTATGACTAGAAACTTTTATGAGCCCCATTACATCAAGGCTAGTTTTACTATCAAGATTTCCTGTAGGCTCATCTGCTAAAATAATAGAAGGTTTTGTAGCAAGTGCTCTACCTATCGCCACCCTTTGCTGCTGTCCACCAGAAAGCTGATTTGGCATCTTAAATTTTTTATCTTCAATTCCTAAAGTCTTAAATATCTCATCCACATAAGCTTTATCAACTTTATTTCCATCTAGTGCTATGGGTAAGGTTATATTTTCATAAACATTTAATACAGGTACAAGATTATATGCCTGAAAAACAAAGCCAATTTTTCTTCTTCTAAATATGGTCAATTCATCATCCTTCAATTTAAAAATGTCTGTACCGTCAATCTCTACTACCCCATCAGTAAGTCTATCTAATCCTCCTAACATATGCAGTAATGTAGATTTTCCACTACCAGACTTCCCTACTATAGCAATAAACTCTCCTTGTTTAATAGACAAGTCGACTCCATCTAATGCCTTTACTAAATTTTTATTTTCTCCATAATATTTTTTTAACCCCGCAGTCTTTAAAGTTTCCATATTCTCCTCCTTCTATAAAAAAAGTCTATACCTTATTATATACACTATATCAAATAAATCTTTCGAGATTCTTTCTGAAATCTAACAGTTATGCAACAATTGAATTATTTATAATCTTTGGGTAGAAATATAGAAAAAGTACTTCCTTTACCTACCTGAGACTCTACTTTGATATATCCATTTTCCCCTTGAATGATTTCCCTAGCCAAGTAAAGGCCTATACCAACTCCTTCTATCGCACTTACCCTCTCTGATCTATAGAACCTTTTGAATATTTTAGTCATTTCATCCTCCGAAATACCTATCCCATTATCGATAATATCTATTCTTATGAAAAGTGGATATTCAGTAACAATTATTCTTATTTCACCGTTATCTCTACTGTATTTTATACTGTTATCTACAATATTATAGATTGCTTCCTCTGTCCATTTTGGATCAAAGAAGGCCATATGTTCTCCTTCTTCCCTATATACAATTTTAATATTTTTATCCTTATCCTTTGCTTTATATTCTGTTGATTTAATTATACTCTCAATAATAACATTTATATTATTATTACTAGGTATTAATTTAATAATTCCATTTTCAAGCCTTGAGGTCTTTACTAAGCTTTGAATTAAAAATTTTAATTTTTCCGTCTGAAAAATAATTTGATTAATATACTCCTCAGATGGGTTTTCTATCAATAATTCAGAATACAAAGATATATTTGCAATTGGTGTTTTAATTTGATGGGATATATCAGAAACTAATACTTCAATGTTCTTCTTTTGCTGATGTAAATTTATCTCAGAAGAAGCTAACCCTAACAAGTATCTATTAAACTTAGACTCCACTTTTGACAACATTGATTCATCAAATCTTTCTTGAGAAAGTTTACATGTTGTGGCTAAGTCTAACATATCATCTATTTTTTTTAGTGTTTTTTTTATTTTTATATTTCTCCAAGTGGTATATAACAAACTAATTATAGCTATTCCTAAAAAAATATAATTTAAATAGCTCATTGCTTCATCACCCAAGTGTATCCAATTCCATATACAGTTTTTATATAATCCTGTGCTTCTAATTTATTTCTTAATCTATTTATGGCAACAGAAAGGGCATTTTCATCTACAAAGTCTCCGCTATTACTCCATATTTTATCTATTAAAGTTTCTCTATTTACTGTATTGCCACTATTTTTTATTAATATATTCAGTATTTTTTGTTCTGTTTTACTTAGAATTAATTCTTTTTGATCTTTATAAAAGGTCATATTGTCAAAATTAAATATGTAATCATCAAACTCAAAATATGCTATCGTTTTTTTAGTTGTTCTTCTTAATAGTGCTTCTACCCTAGACCTTAAAATCATAAGACTAAATGGCTTTGTTATGTAGTCATCGGCACCTAACTCAAATCCTGTTACAACATCAATTTCCATATCATTTGCAGTTAAAATTATAATTAGAACATTGCTAACCGTTCTTATCTCTTTACAAAAATCTAGTCCATTTCCATCAGGTAAATTTATATCTAAAATGATTAAATCTATATTATTGTTGTTAAATAACTCTCGCCCTTGTGATAAATTATAACCCTGAAGAAATTTGTAATCCTTATCTTTAAAGGATAAAACTACTCCAGTATTTAATGCTATATCATCTTCAATTATTAATATATTCAAGTATATCTCTCCCCCACCGAATCATTAAATTCCTGCACTTTAAATAAGAACTATTCTTAATTTTTCTGCTTAATATAATGAATTCTACACATACTTTACATATCCTTTCATCTACTCTACATATTTTTATTTGTGAATTTGTAGAAGCTTTTTACTCTCCATAAAGCAGTGGATGTTATATAATATCTTATATTTATTATTGAGTATTTCAATCATGTTTCACCAACACTACTTGCTAAAGAATAATAACATGTTGAGATACATATGACTTATGTGTCTTAACATTTTTTTGCATATTAAAAGAACTTACGAATGTAACCCCAAAAAAATCATAAATAAAAGGGCTGATGATTGATGCTTACATTAAAATAAGCTCTAATACAATAATGGAGAGGTATCACAACGCGCCCACCCTATTATTGACAAAGAGCCTATTAAATGTCATATGATTTTTAAAAAATCTATTAATTCTTTTACACATAGTAACATGTACTAGATACTTTCATTTAGCATCCCCCATACTTTAAATCCTAACGCCAGCCATTAATTCTAAAGTTCAAAATTATCCAGTTAATCATTATAATAAATAAACACACTCCCATTAATAATACTTTATTGTAAGGTATGTTTGTCAATAAACCAAATAAATAAAAATACTTAGTATATACACCTTTTGTTGATAATTCAAAATAATAGTAGGCAAAACTTACCATATATCCAACAGCAATCTCTCGAGTTAATTGAGAAAATAGCATAGAAATCGTTCCTAAAAATAATGCTCCAATTATACTACTCATTAAAAGTTTTAAAAAATTAAATACCGCTCCTTGTATATAAGCAACCAAGAGGAGTGTCGTAAAAGCTACAATCATACTAAAAAAGATAATTAATAATCTAATAATAAAAATTAAACTTTGCTTTACAGGCATTTGGTAAACTAAATCAGTTAAATTATCTACTTCTTCGTGATGAAGCAAATTGCAAAACCAAATGATTCCTACTATAATAAAAACTTGTTCTGAAATTCTTGCTAGTTCCATTTCATTTAGTAACTTAAAGTTAAATGCAAATGGTAGGCATAATAGGAACAACCACCCTATAATATAACTTGGAGTGATTAAAATTTTTATATTGTGCTTAACTAGCCCTAGCATAATAACTCCTGAAAATTAGACCTAGCATCACTTGTGTGAGAAAGCATTTTTACTAAATATGCATCTTCCATGTTTGGTTTAACTTCCTCCCCAATTTTTTTATCTGTTATAAGCTTAACACTATATCCAGAATTAGCTTCATTAATTGAAATAACATAATATTTTGATTGTATATCACTTAATTCCTCACATTTAATTTCTACCACTCTAACTTTACCTAGAGCTTCGTCCATAAGGTGTTGACGCTCACCGCAAAAAATAATGTTCCCCTGATCTATTATAGCAATATTTTTGCAAGTATGTTCTATATCTCCAACAATATGTGTTGAAAGAACAACAATTCTATCTTTAGCAAATTCGGATAGCAAAGTTCTAAATCGAACTCGTTCATCTGGGTCTAGACCAGCTGTTGGCTCATCAACAATTAATACTTTTGGATCTTTTAAAAGAGCTATTGCAATTCCTAACCGCCTTTTCATACCTCCAGAAAGTGTTTTAAACTTTTTTCTTTTATGTTTTATTAAGTTTACCTTTACTAACAACTCGTTAATTATTTCTTTACGCTTAACAACAGACTTTATACCTACAAGTAGTGCCATATAATCCATAGCTTCTAAAACACTCATATAAGGATAAAATGAAAATTCTTGAGGTAAATAGCTAACACATTCTCTAATTTTAGTACGTTGACTTATAGGAATTCCATTAATAGTAATTTCACCAGTATCCGCAGGCAATAAAGCCATAAGTATTTTCATAAGTGTTGTTTTACCTGCACCATTAGGACCTAAAATTCCAAACATTCCTTGAGGAATCGTTAAATCAATTTCATTAAGTGCAACTATATTTTTATACTTTTTACCAACTTGATTTAATCTAATTTCCATGTAGAATTCCTCCCATTACTTTATTCCTTTTTACTTCCCAAATAAAAGTTGTTAGTAAAATAAGCATAAGTGATATTCCTACATAGAATAAACGATTATATTTTATAGCCGATGCAAATTGTTGATAAAAATTATTACCATTAAATCTAATAATAAATCTTGTGAAATCATATTGACCTGTAAGTTCTGTATTGAATAAAAGAATCAATGTCATACAGAATTTAACAACAATTGCAAAAATACTATTTTCGGCTATTATGGCTATAAGCATTGGTAATATAATTCCAAACATAACTGTTGGTGCAACCCAAGCAATAATGTACTTAAAGAAATCTAAAAAATTTACTGTTGCATTATACATGTTAGCTTGAAATAGAAAAATTGTTGTCTCAATCAGTCCAATTGTTAGAAAGACACTCATAACACTGATGAATAACCCTATGAATTTAGCTCCAACATATACGATTGATTTAACATTAGAACTGAAAATTAACTCTTGAGTACGCCAGTATTTATCTCTCAATAAAGAAAATGAAGAAAGAAACACTACAAATAGACCTGCACTTATCCCCAAATAATCCGCTAACATCCTAGCATAAACTGCTGTAATTTTTCCATCATCTTTTTGGCTTTCATATTCTATGAGTGATTCTTCATAAGTCATTGCTCGAATAAATTGACGGTACTTAGGCCCTAAAACGGTGTTTCCACCTAACTCACTATCAAGACTATTCATATAGTCAATCATTGATTCGTAATCAATTTTTATGTCCTTAGGTTCTATTGTTAAGACATTTGTATTGGGGGCCATATTCACTATAAATTTTTCAATGTGTTGCAATTGTTTATCAGTCAATTTAACCTTTTTAGCTATAGGTGCATATTTTATTACATTTTTGCTTTTCAAACTACCATACAATTCCTTATATCCCAGTACTAGTTTTTCTTCCTTAGAAGTTGCTTCTATTGTGCTATAAACTAAGTTAGGATCTGGAGGTTTAAGTCTATTTGCTTCTTCACAATATTGGTATGAATAAAACAGAACTACAACGATTATGAATACAAAAAACGTAGTATTTCTGAATTGATATTTTATTTCACTAACTATTAAGTTTAGAAAAATCATGTCTCCTCCTAATGTCATTAATTTTTTTAATAATCTAAATTGATATTACTAATACCCTTACCTTTTTCAAGTTATTTAAAAAACATCCTATCGAAATAAAAACAAATTTTTATAAGTTACTACCATATTCTTCTATTAATTGTAATTTCACATTCATCATATTGCATTCCACTAAATTTGGTTTAAAGCAGTCTCCGTTTATTGAATAATTTACTAGTAAACATCTTGTTGCTTCACAACAATCATATATAGCACAGTTCTCACAACTTTTAATTTTTTTGCAAATCATTCTTTTAACCTGATTGAACTTTTCATCATCTACTCCATCAACCACATTTCCAATTATATACTCTGTTTTCCCCACAATAGCTGTACAAGGATATATATTTCCTTTAACATCAATACTATAATAATAACTTCCTGCTGTACAATGGTTTAATGGCTGAAATTGTTCAAGCATTCTTACTTTAACATTTTTATAATTATTTTTTAATATATAGGACCTAATCTTTAAGAATTCATCTTTTATTGTTAAAAAGTCTTCTTCAACCCATTCCTTAGAATACGAATCAGGTGTAGGAACTATTATGGTAAAACCATGATCAAGAAAATACTTGAAATTTTGAAAAATAGACTTAATATTGTGTCTGTCATAAGTCATTCGAATTCTTACTTTAGGATTTAATTCTAACAATTTTATAGCATTTTTCATTATTACTTGATGCGTATTTTTTCCATCTAAAGAAATTCTATTATATTCATGCGTATTTTCCATACCGTCTATGCTAATACTTAAATTGAAATCAAACTTTTTAGCAATAAATTCAATTAAATCATCATCTAATAAATACCCATTGGTCGTCATTCCATACGAGACTTTTCCGAAAATTTCATCACATTTTTTAATAAAATAAATTATGGTTTCAAAATTCAAAAGTGGTTCTCCACCATGAAAATTAATAATTAATCGCTGTTCTTTTTTCTTTTGCCGCTTAATATAATTAATGATGTTATCAACATTTTCTATGTTTAAATCTAAATCATTGTAAAGTGGTTTTACATAGCAATACCTGCATCTAAAGTTACATCTATAAGTAACCCACAAATTTACAAAATAAGAGCTATGCATTTTCAATCGCCTCAATAATTTGCTTTTTCTTAAGCTGACAATGGTCTGTAAATGTTGATTTTTTTTGATTTCGCAAATAAGAATCTGCTAAAGCGGGGCAGTTCCAGCAGAATGTTTTTATCTCACAATCTGAACATTCTTCTCTTGTATCTGGAATATACTCAGAAAAAGCTCTAAACCAAGGTAAATTTTTATCCCATTTAAACTGTTCAAGTATATTCTTATCAAATATACTTCCTATTAAATATTCATCTTTATCAAACAAACCACAGGGATAAACCTCTCCTTTAGAGTTCACAAAAAATTCAGAAATACCACCTGGACAATCATATGCTCCAGTAATATTTGCAACGCCACCTATCATAAATTTCGTAATTTCATCTGAGTCTATATGATTATCACTTGCTCTTCCCGTAAGATTCATTGCTCTAATTTTAGGTTTTACATTTAAATTTTTACATAGCTCTATAAATTGAGTATCTAAATTACGTGTATTGTTATCAAATGCCATTGATACAATAATATTTTCAACATTATTCTTTTGTAACAGTTTTATTGCATTAATAACCTTATTAAATGTTCCTTTCCCTCTAATACTATCACAACTTTCCTCATCAATTCCATCTAAACTAAGATCAAAAGAGTCAAAACCTTTACTCAATAAATCTACATTCTGTTCATTTATAAGTGTTGCATTTGTAGCTAATGAAATGGCACCATCATAATTTTCATTAAGGTAGCACATTACCTCATCAAAATTAGTTACCAAAAGTGGTTCTCCACCAGTTATTACAAGACTACGAGGATTTAATTCTATTATTCTTTTTATTAAACTCATATCTAAAGTAATAACTTCTTCTTTTTTTGTAGTATTATTAATTAATTTAGCCGAATAACAACAATGGGTACAATATAAATTACAATAGTCGGTAATAGCAAAATTTATACGGCCAATCGATTGTTTTGGATCATACACAAAAATTTTAAACTCATTACAAGCATTTATTAATGATTCAAAATATCTCTGATCTTCTTTATCATAATTTAATGCTATTTGTTTAATTTCGTCAACATTATTAACATCTTTAACTATATTAAAAACAAAACTAGAAATAATCACTACTCCTCCTGTATATCTGTTATAAATTAATACATTGTCTTTAAAGGAAAATATGTTGATGTATTCTTTATTTAACATTATTAGCCACCCTTTCTAAATTAAATAAATTAATATCACATTTCGCTTTGATTTTTTCATCATGAGTTACTATAATTATAATCTTATCCTTCTTTATACTTTGTAAGTAATTAATTACATTTTCTTTTGCTCTTTCGTCGAGATGTTTTTCAAATTCATCTAATATTAATATTTGTGTATCTTGTATCAAGGTCCTTATTAAAGCGATTTTTTGTTTTTGTCCACTTGATAAATTTAGATTTGAGTCGTCAATTTTCGTATCATATCCATTTGGTAGGTTATTAATCCAGTCATCTATACAAAGAATTTCAGCTAAGTGTTTTATCTTTAAAATATCATACTCTTTATCAAAAGAGATATTATGAAAAATCGAATCATTTATCAGGATAGCTTTTGACGACATATATGATACAAACGAATCAAAATTAAGTTTATAATCAAATAGATCAATATCAACTCCATTTATTTTCACATAACCTTCTGTTAATGAATACTCGCCAGTTAATAAACTTAAAAAAGTTGTTTTTCCAACACCATTTTCGCCGCTTATGCAATAAATATTACCCTTTTCAAACTTTTTATTAAAATCAGAAAATATCTCAGTTCTAGAATCATATGAAAACCCTAAGTTAACAAACTCAATTTCGTTAATTTCTTCCTTCTCATTTAATAAAAATTGCTGGTACTCATTAAAACATTCAATATCTAAAATTTCACAGACTTTTTTGTATGAAACCTTAAATGTTTTAGCCTGCATAAATAAAGAAGGTACCTGAGTTAAGTATCCTCCAAATGTATTAGAATAAGTATTAAAAGTAATCAAGTTGCTAAGGTTTAATTGATTATTTAAAACAAATATTGAACCTCCTAAAAGAACTATAGCCGTATTAACTAATGAGCCTATTCCATTAGTTAGTGTTGATTTTAAAGTCATTTTAGTAAATTGATATCTCTTTTCAAGCAAGTTCCTTAATATTATATTATATTTATTATTTAAATAATTATAAGACTTATTTCTCCTATATTCTTCAAAATTGTTAGCTAATCCTTGAATGTAATACGTATATTCTCCAGATAACACTCTTCCTTCAGTTACAGTTTGTTCTATGTATTTGTTATATTTTTTTTGAATTATAATTAATATAATAAAAACTAATGTAATGGAGATACATAGGTAATAATTTGTTACCCACATAAAGTAAAATAGACCAATAATATTTATCATTAAGTTTAAAAAATTATATAATAATAATATACCGTTTTCTCCGATAGAAAAACAGTCACGATCTAAACCTACTACAACATTACCAACTTCAACCTGTGGAGGATTCTTTTTGATGCTAAAAAAAATTTTTTTATACATCAACTCAGCTAATTCGATGGAAATTCCATTACCTATTTTCTTGAATAGTAGAGTTGAAATATAGCTCAGCATTTGTTGAATTATGTATAATCCAATAAAAAAAATAAAGTAATTTATAAATTGATTATAATATATATTATTAATATTCATAAGAGTATTAATTACATTGTTTAATGCAAAAGGAATTTTAATGGTAACAATTGCATTAATCATCATTATTCCTAATGCAAATAAAATAAGTACTCCCCGCTTTTTACATAATTGAATATATATTTTGTATTTATTCATATATCTCCCCCTTGTAATAGTAAATAATTAGAAAGTGTTTCTATTGTTTTTAAATCGCTAAATTTTAAAAAGGTTTTTTTATTAATTTTGTAGCCAAAGTTACTCAGCGAATGAATCATGTCATTTAATGATTGAATGTCTTTAATATTATCAAGAATGATACCGTTATTTAACCCGTCAAAAAACTCTTCAATAAATTGAGTTACAAATAAATTAATTTCTGACAATCGTTCATAGGTAATGTGTTTACTTTTAGATAATTTATTATTAGTAAAAGATAGGTCATTAATCGTTTGATTATTAAATATTAACTCCAATTCATTATAAGTAAGTCTTTTCCCATAATTTAAGAAGGTACTGCATATATGACCTAAGAAAAAGGCGCATGCATTACTATTCCCCTTAAATGGTTGATAAAAACCATCTTTAGATTCACAAATTACAGATTCTAATTGTAACTCGCATTGTATGCTTTTTTGTGAATCATAAAAGTCCATTTTATGATGAGGTTCAATCATTCTAACTCCAATAACATTACCTAAACTTGCTGGATAACTACTATTCTTTTTATTATGCAGTGAAGAGACAATGATTTTTCCTTGTTTAGTAATTTTATGAAGTCTCTCTTTCATATCATTTAGTAATAATGTACTTATCTCATCTTCATCAACCGCGAGTGCAAGACATACAATATCTACATCTAAATCGTTTATGACCTCTAAAGCACTAAATACAATATCTAATCCACATTGTTTCATAGAATCTAGTATTTTAATGCTACTGATAGATACTTTGTCAAACAGTGAGGAATTCACTTCCGCTACTTGGGAACCATGACCGTTTTCGTCTTTCCATCCCATCCCAATATCAATAGCTTTTATATAATCTAACTGACGCACAGAAATCCCTGAATCACAAATTACAGCATTAACTTTAGACAATATTTTCTCCTCCCGCTTTCCTAAGTAACAAAAGATAAATTACATACAATATTATAATTTCAGTTCACCTTTTACTGGGTATAGAATTGATATTTATTATAAATAACAATTTAAGTTGGATTTAAGTTTAATTATAGATCTTAACATATCTAGAGACAATTAATCATTAAAACTGTTTAATATATATATAAATGAGGAGTATACTTATTAAATATTATTTGTTAATTTAATTTTATAAATATTATTTATTAAAACATAGATGTCCAAAATGCATCATAAGTATAGTAGCCTGAACATATTCTCTGATAACAAGGAATCATACCCCCAGCTACTGGATAGTTCTGTCCTGAAACCTCATGCCAATGTGCACAGTCATCCTCACAACCCTGACCTGCAACTTTGATTTGTTTTGCATTATCTGGAATCTTATTAATAGTTTTTTGTTTCATATCCATAATCTCCTCCACTGTTTTTATTTTAGCTATTGCTAACTGAACTATATAAATTTATTAATGTTACAGTATTAGCATTTTATAAAATGATGTAAATTTTAATTACATATATTTGTTAGGATCTACTTAATTTGATCCAAAACTCATATTTATAATAATAATTTTTAGCATTGTACAAATGCTTTTTGCAATGGCTAATATTGTTTAATTTTACTTTTTAGATAGTATACTCCCTCATTTATAGCATAGATACATAACAATAAATTGCTTGTTATTTTTTTACTATAACATATGAATTTTGAAAATTTAGTCAAAATTTGTCGTATAATCAATTAATTTATTGTAATAAATTTGTTTTGTTGAATTTACTAAATTATATAACAAATTATTTAGTAATTATTTATAAAAACTTACTTAATGTTAATAAATTATTAATAAATTTTAATATTTTTTAAATATTTATAATTTTTAATTAAGTAATTTGTAACTTTTAATAAACTTTTCTACATACCCTAAACTTGAAAAAACATCTATCATTCACTGATAGATGTTTTTGATTAGTCTATATATCCTGTATTCACCAACAACCTCAAAAAGACTATATAATATAAATGCGGTTGTTCTAACAAATTTAAATTATTATTGTACATTTAATTTATTTGTACTGTTTAGTAAGCTTGGTAACCATCAACATGATACTTCACTTTACTGCATCAGGTGATACTATTGATTCGTAGCTCCTATATCTATTACTATATTATCAATACATTGGATTCTGCCTTTACCAGAGATTTTTCTGATGTGTATAGTACGACCATTTCTATACTGTATTTTCAATGTTTATATAGAATGATATAATTATACATAGATGTAAAATATGAAGAAAATTACATTTGTATATAAACAGAGATTTGAGAGGAGAATGATGAGAATGAAAAGGGTAACGGGTAGTTTGATTTTGGTTTTAATTTTAATATTTTTGACATCTTGTAATTACAGCAATAATATTACCACTGTAAGGAACGGGACTTATATTTTGAAACAAACAGGAACTGAGGCATTTCTATCTCCACAGGTTACCATTTTTGATGATAATATTTCCTTCACGTATGATTTGTTAAGCAGTTATTTTCCAGTTGGCGTATATACCATAGAGGAAAATGTACTAACAATGGTGACAAATGATGGATTATATAAGTATGTTTTTGAAATAGATGGAACTACACTAATTTTCAAGAAAGATAAATCGTCAAAGGTGAAATTGACGGATGATAGAATGGGAATTAAGATAGCAGATAATGCAGTATTTAAACTGAAATAAAACAGATGTTCCAAATTATACTCTAAGTATAAAATTAGCGTATAATACATTTAGTAGAATATTAGAAAAAAGGTGATTATGTATGAAAATAAAGAAAGTTGGATTATTTATCTCAATAACTTTCTTAGTTACATTTTTTTGTTTTATAGCCTTAACATATTGGGGTTTCTATAATAGGACTACTTCCGATTCAATTGACATTTCTTTTTATCAAACATATAACACAGATCAAATTAAAATGGATGTTAATCTTGATTGGCTAGAAAGACCAGAATATAATCCTGAAGGAGTATCCTTTTTAGCTTATGTCTCTAATCAAAGATTGACTCCAATTGATAACGACCTAAAATTTGAAGAATTTCCTTTACTAAATGAAAAAATAATTGAAAAACTAAACACACTGGAAGATATTAATATTGCTCCAGAACAACAGCAGGTATATTTACAAAATATTAAAAACAATAAGTCCCTTAATGGGATTCACTTTGAAATACCCCCTGGTGCTGATGAAAACACTATAATTAGAGTTTTCTATGTTCATGGTTATGCTGCACCAATGGGTGAAATGGAATTATGGATAAAGGAAGGTTTATACGTTGGCTTCTGCCTTTATTAGAGATTTTTACTGATGTGTATAATAGCCCATTTTTATATTGTTTTTTCATTATGCAAACCCTCTAAATCCCCTAATATTTTTAATCTTAATAATAATTTTATCATTCTTAGTATGATATACCAAATCATCAGGTTTTCCATTTACTAATAATTGAGTTACTTCTTTTGGGTCATTAATAGGTTTTACTACTGCTACATCATCTATATATCGTTTGTCATTTTCAGTATGATAATTTAGTACCTTAAGTAAGACAAATTGGTTCATAATTTCATCCTCCTTTTAAAACTTATACTGTACAATTATTATACCATATTAAATATTATTTCAATACATTCTATGTAACGGTTCAACCCTAGTAAAACGCCCACAATGTATACTTCTTAATTGTACTTACTACTTTTTCTACACTTTTAAATTTTATCAATTAAAATATTTATCAATTGACCTAACTCATAATGATTAAAAGAATCTGAAATATCCAACCATTCCCCATTTGGTCTCTCAAAGAAATAATACATCTTTTTTTCTTTATCTATACACCCTTTCATTTCCCCAATAAAGATATACTTTTCATTTTCAAGCTTATCAAATACTTTAAAACAAATGTGAGATTTACAATGCAACCAGTTTTCTAGGTTAGCCACTACATATTTACTTGAGTTAAAATAATCTTTTATTGCAATCATATTATTTATTAATTTAGGGTAATAATTTTCACTTTTTATTTCATTTTCTGATGCTAAAGATACTTTTCTAAACTCCTTTAATCTATTTAAGTCTATTTTTTTGTTTATTATTTCAGAGTTTAAACATCTTATTTGTAAATTGTTTATAACATCAGTCTTTTCTACTTCTGTTAAGGTTATTTCAGATAAATTTCCAAAAGCTTTATCTAACGATTCTGTCAAATCTTCAGACAATTTTTTTATTTCATTATAGTCGCTCCTAGTTAACTTATTGCTATGAGCTACTTTACACCTCAGTCTATATAGTTTATCCCACTTACGTTCTAGATTAACTCCGTCAATATTTATTGAAGGTTTAAAAAACCTATCCCAATTAGATACTGGTAAATAGTCTTTAAGTTCTTGAGTTAAAATAGAAGGCTTATTGTAATTTTTTATAAAACTTATTATTTTATTACTATCTTTTAAACTATATTCCGTAAATAAAAATTTTGTTAATTGAATAAAATCCACTTTATCTAAAAAACTTATATTTTCCTTTGCATTTTCACCTTTTATAGATTTCTCAACCTCATTAGGAACATTTGTACTTTCCCAGTTTGCACCTGCATTTATATACATAAATTCTGTAATTAGTTTTCTCATTTTATTTTCTATTATATGTATTATTGGATAGGCTAAATTGCCATAATAAAACCCAATATCGTCCCAAAGCACTTCAATACGCTTTCCTGTTGCTAAGCTTGACGCTATCTTTCTAAAATCTCTCAAAAACATCTCAAATTTCTCTATATCTGATTTATTTTCTATATTAAAGTTGCTATTAATAATCGTTTCTTCATTGTCTACAAAGCTATTATCAAAATTAATAATTATTCCATTATACTCAATATTACCTTCTTCTGCCTTTACTCCATCAATTGCATTTAATATATTTATAAAACTGTTATTTGTATTTAGATATGGACTTTTTTTATCTTTAAAAAGCAAGTACTCCACTTTAAGCATTTCTATTCCTCCATTGCAATTTATTTTTGTTTATAGATGGGGTGTATCTTTTAATATTTTATATTTCTCTGTTTTATAGTTGTTGTTTTTATTTGCTTTTCATATATTTATAAATTATTTTAAACTTATAACAGTTTTGAACTTTTTATCTTTATAATCAGTAAAATCACTAATATTTATCTCCTCATTATCTCCATTAGTAACCATAACAGCTTCATTAGAAAATACAAATTCAATATTTTCATTATCCAGTTCTATCTTGGTATCAATATTACTGAAACTATCCTTCGGTTGTTCTCTATATTCTCCACTTAAAGAAAGTACATAAGTATCATCTACTTGATCTAACTTAAAACTAAACCCATGTTTAAAATAGCCTTTGGCTTTTATTCCATCAATTATTAAGTACTCTCCGTCTACTTTAATAGTGGCATAGGTGTTAGTTATTTTTCCAATTGAAATTGTTGAGAAACTAATAATATTCTCATTAGCAACAACAAGTTTATTAATACTTGTCTTACTACTTAATACATCTAATAGTATATCTTTAGAAAATAATAGCCCCATAGCAACAACTACAATTACAATATATGCAAAAAACGATCTCTTTGGCTTTTTAATATGGTCTACAGTATATACCATTTTTTGTGGAGCAGATAAATTTCTATCCTTTTCTACTAGATCTAGCTCAAAGCTTTTTAAATGCGTTTCTTTTATTTGCAATTTACTTTCTTTTTTCTTTAAATCTTCTTCAAACTTTAATAATAATTTATGTTTTATTTCAATCTCATTAAATTGATCTTCCACAAATTGATTATATTTATTTAAGATAAGTTCTCCCTGGATAACATTCTTAGAACTTTCATATGCTGCCTCTATTCCTTCTGTAATTTCCGATTTGGTTTCTTCCGAATAAACTATTTCTAGTTCTCTGATAGCTCTTGTCATACCAACATATACACGTTTTATTTCTGTTGTTGTATGCTTTTGTATTTTATTAAAGCCACATAAAAAAACATAATCAAACTCCAAGCCTTTAGCACTATTAACAACTGACACATGAACATAATCATTATTTAGGTTAAATTGATACTTATTATTGTTTATAAAACATATGGGTATATCTTTTAAATAGGTCTTAATATTATCAATATCCTTGTTTAAAAAAATAATGATACCAATCTGTGAATAATGAACTCCTTTATTATGTAACTCTTGTATTTTGGCAGAAATATATTTGTATTCATCTTCTATATTTTCAAATTTATTTAACTCTGGCATTTTACCATTTCTATATTTTCTATATGTTTTAGTAATATAGAAGTTATCATATACAGGTTTACTCATATCATTGGCTATATCTTTATCTGTTAAAAGAAATGTGTCTGCTAATGTACAAATTTCTGCTGTATTTCTATAGTTTTCTTCCAACTTCAATACATTCTTAAACTCCAACCCTAAATCACTATAACTATAATCTGTATCTTGGTTATATATTAGTTGGGCGCCATCAGAAGCAATAAACAAATGACTATATTCCTTTTCAGATAGCTTATTAATAATATCCTTATACCAAACTTTTTTAAAATCTTGACCTTCATCTATAAAAATAAAGTCATAAAGCTCAGTTGTTGAGTCGTTCTTTAAATCGTGATAATGCATTACCTTTATCTGCTTGTTAGTAAAAATATTATTTATGTAATGGGTAACTAGTGCAATGTTAAAGCATAGAAAAAGTATTTTACTCTCGGGAAACTTCTCGGCTAAATAAAGTGCTCTTTTGGTAAGTACGATTGACTTCCCACTACCTGCGTTACCCCTTAAAAGGGTGTTCCCTTCAGGATACATTTTTACGATCTGTTCTTGCTTTTTCTCTAGCATTTTTACAATTGGGCACTTACTCTCTTTTACTATTATGTTTTTATCTAGAACTTGCCTTACTTTGTTTATTATTTCAAAAGGTACTTCGTTTTTTGGCTTATAGAGAAGCATACTATTTAACTTTTTTATTAAAGTACCTGATTCTCTTATTGTTTCAATGTCATCTTTAAATAATATTATCCCTTCTTCAATAATCTCGGTAGCTAATATACCTGTATTTTTATCTTTTATATTAAGATATTCTTCTCTCTTTATATTGGGAAAGCACACTAAGTTATTATAATTTAGTGTTTTATATAAACTCTCTGAATTAAGTGCATTCTTTAACTTGTTTCCAATTATATCTTTAAATGTTTTCCCTTGTTTTTTGGGATTTTTAAAAGATTGTGTTTTGCCATTAAGCTTAAGATAAAAGTCACTTTGGTCAAAGGATTGTATCTTTTCTGCTGACCAGTCCTTTATTTCTAATATTATTAGACCTGTTTGTGGACCTATAATCACAAAATCTGGATACCTATTTTCTGCATCTAGTTCATACCATACAATGAAATTGTTTGGTAATGTTTCTTTCAAGTAATAAAATAGTTGTTGTTCTCCTGGTGTTGCTAAACTTGTTATATGTTCAGGAATCATATGAGCCAAATTCTGTCACCTACTACTTTCTATTTTGTTATTGTTACTAATTTTACTTAAAATAGTGCCACAGTCTTATTTTGACTTTTTTCTTAAAATTCCTTTGTTGAATTTTGTCTAGTTTTGTAGAATTGTAGTTTTTTTAGAACTATTAATTTTAATAATATTTATAGTCAAAAAAAATACCGCTTATTATAGCGATATTTCAGTAGTTTGCTTTTTTTATTTGAATTATTGTACATTTAATTTATTTGTACTGTTTAGCAAGCTTGGTAACTATCAACATCATGATACTTCACTTCTTATTATTACAAATTTATTAGAACTATAACTTAATATTACTATACACGTATCAAAGTGCTAGATAATTTTTAGAAGTTTATTTCTGCTGGTGATATTATACATCTGCTTTAACAAAAGTAAAATCATGAACATCTGTAAATAGTATAACTTGATTTCCTACTGTGAATATAAAATCATATTGATCATATAAAGGATCATCAACATAAATTCTTTTTTCTAGATATTTAATAGTGTTTTTCTTTCCAATTCTATTTTTTATAGCTGTAATTGATATTCTAAAATGTTTTAAAAAGTACTCTTTATTAACTTTATTAAATTTAAGAAAATATACACTTTCATTATTTTTAGGCAGAAAATTTTCAAATATATTATTCTCTGTAAATTCTAAAGACACCTCCTTGTGGTATATTATTCCTGTTTCATTTTTTAGCCATTTAATGAAGTCATTTTCTTCTAATAAATGAGCATATCTCCTATATATGTATACCCCTTCTGATGAGTAAATTGCATTGAAAATTATCTCATCAATAATATTTGTATCATCATCATAGTTACATACCTCAAACTTTGTAATGTTCAGCTTTTTAATATCATAATCTTTTTCATATGTACTCATAGTTTAACAAACCTTTCATTTAAATCTATTATACTTAATAATTGATATTAACATTCCTTTATGATAACATCATTCATTTGAAGAATAGAATAGATTTTGAAATAGATAAAATGCCCACAGTCAATCCCTTATCCATATAGCATACCAATTAGTCTATTTTTCCATCAGGAATTGGAAACCGTTTTGAATTCTTATCCATCTTATCTTGTATTGCAGTTGCTAAGTCTATATCTAATTGATTGGCAAGTGAAAGACAATATATTAGTACATCGGCAATTTCTTCCTTCATATGTCCAAATTCTACAGAATCAGTAATATTCCATGATTCATCAATGGATTTCCATTGAAATATTTCCATAAGCTCTGATGATTCTATTGCTATGGACATAGAAAGATTTTTAGGATTATGATATTCGTTCCAATTTCTTTCGGTAACAAACTCTTTAACTTTATTTTTTAGGTACATTATTGATGTATTTGTATCTGACATATGTTAACACTCCTAAAGTTTTTTTTACTTAATTAAATTAATATTCTCTCATTATTGAATTATATATGTAAGTTGTAGCATTGACAAAATTATATATACGACTAAAATGAATAGTTCTATTAATCTTACTTAGTAGGACTATCCAATCTGCTTTTTTCATTGAATGTGCTATTGGCATTTAAATTTGCCTATTTTTTATTTCATTTTAATAAAATAGTCATCTACTATTCTAGTTATATCTGGTCTTAACTTTTCATCATTTATTAGATATTCTACAAAGAAATCTTCTACCTCTTCATCTTTTACTTTACCTAGTAAAGTATATACCTTATTCCATATGGAAACATAAGACTCATTTCTACCAATATAAAATGCCACCTGCTTAAATCTTGGGTTTTCTGATTCAAATAATGCTTTTACAATATAATACAAAGTACAATCTTCATCAAAAACTTCTTCATCTTTAATAATTTTATCAAGTCTTGAATCAGACAAATCCCCTGCCCATTCCATACAAGCTATTGTAAAAATATCAGGAAAATATTTTCCAGTTTCTAAAATATCTTCCGACCATTTATATGTTCCAAAACTTTCATCGTGTAGCCGGAGGTACTCATTCATCTCACCAGGAGACATTCGATTCTCCGAAAAAGAATTTCCAACTTTTTTAATGCTACTTAACAGTTCATTTTTATAAAGTGTTTGTCCTGAAATAATTAAACCACCCTTACTACCTTGATCTTTATTTGGAAATAAAACTCCAGTTGTAGGAAGAATAACTAGGGTTTTTAAGGGCCTTTTTTCCATAGCAGCAGCAACTGCCTTATGATGCCCATCAAGTAAGGCACATAAGTAACCATCTAGAAAATATGCTATTCCTCTATAATTGTCATTACATCTATAAAATTCTGCTGTATCTTTGTTAAAAAGCCTTGGAGGTTGAGTCGGTAAAATATATTTAGGTCCACCTTCACTCCAGTTTCCATTATCATATATGGTGCATGTTGCTTTATTAAGTATAGGGTTATTACCTATGGTCCAAAAGAAATTACCATCCCCATCTGTTGGAAATAATTCTATATCTGTTAGTGCATAATACCCTGTAGGTAGAAGTCCTAAAAGTGGCTCTAAATTCTGTAATGATTGTTCTAATGAAACAAATGGCTGATTTAAAGTTTCCCTTAATTTTGATATGGTATAATCATTAGCTTTATCTAGCCCATAACCAGCAGATATAAGTTTTTCACAAGTAGGACAAAAATACTCTTCTCCGTGAAATTTATTTAGTGGGATATTATCATATACTAAGCAGGATAAACCCTGTGTTTCATTACTGCCATATTTTTGTCTAAGTATGCCTTTACCATTTTTAAGATAGAAAACAATACCATCTCCACCCCAGGAATTCTTGTTTTTTTCTAGTTTTTTTATTGGAATTATTTCTATTTGTTTTTTTCCAAATAACTTTTTTAACACCAACACCACCATCATTTCTATTTATAGCTTACCGTTACTATAAATTATAACCATTATATTAACAAACTTTAAACAAGTTATAAAATACTTAATCAACTTTACTTATAACTAATCACAAAGTAACTCAAATCTATTAACTATTCTTCCATCAAATTCTACTTGTTCAAGAAACATATAAAGTGGTCTAACCCATATGCCTTTATCTCCATATAGTGCCTGATAAACTACTAATTCCTCTAATGTTTCTGAATGTCTTGCTATATGTAAAACAAGATACTCTTTACCCTTAAAGTGTTTATATATTTTGCCAAGCTTTATCGTTTGTTGTGTAGCAGAATTTTTTTGTTTATTTGAAATATTGTTCATTAGATTATCTCCAGTCTATCATTTTTAATAAATTTTATACTATATTACTGTATCAGATTGTAACGTTCCAAGATATTAGTTATTTGGCGAATCATAATAATAATAAAATTCACCCACCCTACAAATATGAACTATATCTAACTTATAACTTATTTAGTCACTCTCTTATAAAAATCAAAATTCATAATTGGATATGTAATCATAAGGGCTTCTTCTTCACTAATACCTTCTAATTTATAAATGAAAGTCTTAGCCCATAAAGGATTGTCACCCTTTAATCTTCCAATTGGTTTTTCAACAGTCCTTATTTCATTATTTATATATTTTTGTAATAGCACGTCACTACGTTTATACACTGCTCCATTTTTTATAAGTGTTTCATTTTCAGTATCTAATGTATATTCTGGAAGAGTGTAATAATTAAATAGTAGACTACCTCCTAGTAATGCTATAGCAATAAAAATTATTAAAGTGATTTTTTTCAACAATTATCTCCCTACTCTCCAAATTTTAAAAATATGAAACCTAAAAAGAACTTTATTTAAATTTTGAATTAACTTAATTACCAAACCATTGACCTAATTTAGAATTTTAAAGGAACCTATTTCCAGCCATTTCCTTAATCTCCAGTTTACTAACACATTATGTGTTCATTGCTTTCATAATTTCAAATAATGCAGGAGATAGAGAAGTCATTAGAATTTGGGCACCTGTTGCAAAATCTAATATAGCATGACCTATCATCAACGGTTGTAGTTCTCTTTTTTTATAATAAATAATCCCCAATACAAACATCAAAGGAAAGAATGACAAAAATCTAAATAAGATATGTTTCCAATCGAATAAAACAGGAATAAAACTATGCTGGAGAGCATAGAAAAACATTGGATACACAATTGATAATATTTTATTGCCTGTAATTTTTTCAATTCTGTTTAGTGCATATCCAAAGTATAAAGGTAGTTCAGCAAATACTACGGTTAAAGGCAGAAATATCACATTTATTAATGCAAACCAAACAGAAATGGGTTGTACCATTATCACAGGAACATAACCATAAATCACGAATGCAAACCCATACATTCCACCCATTCCTAATATAAGCATTACCATAACAATAAACAAAGTATATTTCAGATTCCCTTGCCCTCTTTGATAACCAATTAGTTCTTTATATGTAGTGCCTTCACTTTTGCATATTACCATTAATACAGCTATAGAAATAATATTGCTAACAGTACATATTATTGACCACCATTGACTTGCTTGTTCTAATGATTGATTGGTTACTATTGCAAATAACACTCCCACTATAATAAACAAAATGCTTCTAAATAACGGTAATGTAAATGCGTATACTTTCATCATGTCATCATCTCCTCATATTTCACTAATATCTACTAAATAAATAACCTTTATAATTATAAGGAAAAAACAAGCCGTAGGTAATCCAATGGCTTGTTTTTTAAGTAAAGACAGATGGTAATCTGCATCTCCAACTGTATATTCGTGGTGGCGATTACCTTCTATATATGGTGTTTTTCACACTTTAAAAGATAATGTGAATAAAATAATTTATTTACTAATTTTCCCCAAAACTTTTTATTAAATTATACAACCCATAGGGAACATTAAATACACCCACAAGAGAACCGAAGAATCCAACCCGCAACACAATCCTTAAGATTCCCGATATTTCAGGATTTTTTAAACCATATTCAAAAGCTGTTAAGGTTATAGCAAAAATTATTCCTTTTAATATCATCATTGCACTTTGTTTTGTAGTATGAGTGCACTCCATTCTGTTTTTTACATTTTCATACGCCTGATTTCGTAAACTTTTATCTTCAAAATGCCTAAGTTGAAAGTTTGAATTATTATTCCATAAACTCAATTAAATACCCCCTTTCATATTCTGAAAACATTATAATCGATTACAATTTTAATTCTTACCTAATATATTCCACCAAGTTTAACTTATATAATTAAACTAATTATACCATAATCTGAAACTTAAATGTTAATATTTTATTTTTGTAACGTATTAATACTTCTTAAATGACCTCCACGATTTCCACTGTTAGGCTATTTTCATTTTCCCCAAGATTTCAAATATATTTTTAAATCTTTAACTGTACCAAAATATAAAAATCCCCTCACCTTCATCACCTCCTATAAAATACAAAATAAAAAAAGCCTATATACTAAGCTTTTAAAAATAGTTAAGCAGATGGTTATATTGAAATGTGTTTAAAAGACTGCAACGTGGGGGGATGTACCGTCAATTATAGCAATTTTTAACGTTGTTATCACAACTGCATCTATACTTTCTGGATCAGCTGAACAATGATGAAATTCCACATCATAACCACTTTCCACCATATCATTACCTATCTTTTTCATTAAATGGGATTTTCCTACCCCAGGACCACCCTTCAATAAGTACACTCTATTGGCTTCTTTTAAATTAATTACATAGTTATAATAAGAAAAAAAACCTACAGAAGTATTTCCTCCTGGAAAAAGACGTTTTATCTTGCCTTTAGTTGTCATTATTATTCCCTCCTTAAAAATATACTATCATTTTAGTTTATTCATCCGACTACTAAGTGGTGTATAAAACTAAAATATAAGACACTGGTCAAAATAAACCTTATTCACATTACGCTATAATAATTTTGATATTTTTTAAAACAAGTAAGGCAATTTCAAATAATTATAATAATTATTTTGAAATCACAATTATTTTAAGTATAATTATATATGTATACAATTGTAAATTACAATGAAGTGGAGGTTTGTTAATGGAAACATTTAAGTTTAAAAAAGTAAACCTTATGATTAATATTCCCTTAATATCAATATTTTTTATTTTATTTTTTTCAGCAATTTTTATAACAGATAAATTTGCAGTATACTACATTGGTATAATTGTTAGAATAATTCTTGGCATATGGTGTATTTTTAATGGCATATGGAATTCTTCCACAGATTATTATTCTCTTCTTAAGAGTAAATGGTTTGTAAAAAACAAAGAAACACCTATATGGGGATGGTGGTTACTTATAGTGTTAGGTATTATATGTCTTGTAACAGCTTCTATGGGCTATGGATTTAATAATGTTGAAAAGCCCTTGTAAATTAGAGGATATAACTTTTCACATCTGAAAAAATTATAAAGGCTCAATACTGAATGTGTGTGATATGATTACACTACACTTAGTATTGAGCCTTTATTTAATCATTCGTTAATTGCTTTTACAAAATAATAACGTTTACTTGTTAATGAATATTCTTTTAATGGGAGACTTTCTTGGAATAATTATTATACTTTATAATATAATCCCTTTTTTATATTATTATAGCAATTTTTGTAATACTAATTCTAAAACCAAAGTTTCTCTTTCAATAGAAAAACCCATAGATGATTCTTGATTAGCCATTACTTCTTTATTATGCCTAATAGCTTCCTCTATATCAACCCAGACAGGGGTCATCCCGTTGGCAACTTCATAGTCTTCCAGCTTTGTATTATTTAAGTCTTCATCTATTTTACATAGATAAAAGTAAGATTCCATATGAATAAGATCATATTCTGGTTTATAATGGGGTCTGTACTCATCTATAAACCCAAACTCCTCAATAATCTCAATATTCTTAGCCCCTGTTTCTTCAGCAAGTTCCCTTTTTAATCCAGTTATTAAATCTTCATTGGGGTCAACTCCACCACCTGGAAAATTATAATCATTATATCTCTTTGTAAATAATAATAGGATTTTTGAACCCTTTAATACTATACCTCTAGATGCTTTTCTTTCAAATACTCTTCCCTCAATAGTTTTTAAATCTTTGTGAATCATTCTTTTTATTAGTTCCAAATTGTTACCTCTTTTCTATATTATTGAACTGTTTTAATTCTGTAAAAGAAAAAAATTTAATTTTGTACACTTTGCTAATAGGTACTTTTAGTAAATGTATCTCCATACAAAAATCTCTTTCTGCAATGTTCTATACAGCAAGAGATTTTTTGAATATTATGCTCTAAAACTTTCAATTGATTTTTCTAGACTCTCTATAGTAACTAGACGGTCTTTTTCTTTCTGTTCATTTTTCACTAACTCATACTCAATAGCTTTATTGAATATACTGGTTATTAGCTTAGCACTTAAGTTGGGTATGTTTTTAATTTTATCATAGAACCATGATGTTACAGAAGGACTATATTTGTTTGAGTCAACTCTAATGCCCCAAAATAGGTTCCTCATACTTATATATATTTCTTCATCAGATTCTTTTAATCCTTCCTGCTGTGTAATATTTAATTGATCCGTTGACTCATCCCGTTCTACAGGTTCTTTAAACTTTTTATTTAAATAATCTTTAAATAAGCTAATATCAAGGTAATATTCCAATAATGTATTAATATCTTGTTCCTTCCATTCTATTTTTTGAATACTACCCTTTAGCTGAATAAAGCTGTTTTGATATTTTTCATAGGTTTTATAATTTACAAAAGCCAACACCCTTAATTCTTTAATATTCTTTTTAATAAATTTAATACAATCAATTAAACCATTTACCATCGGGTGATTATTTGGGCTATCAATCATTTCTGTTAAATCCGTCAAAACACACATGGTATTTTTTGACACAATGAATATTGTACTGTTGCTTCTATCAGTACTTGTCCCATCAACTTCTCCTTGTATACAATTAATAAAGGCAGTTATAATTGTCTTCTCATCCCACACATTTACTTCATTAATATATTCATTAAAGGGTTTTCCACTTAAATTCTTTAAACCATTAATTAATATTGTTTCCTTATGAGTTATGCAAACATAATCATTAATCATATAAAATAGATAAGCGATCCAAAACTTAAACCAGTCCACTTCCTCTAAGCCTGAAACATACTCTTTCAAGCTTATTCTAATTCTCTCATCAAATATTTTAACTTTCCTTATGCTATATGTAAATGTTGTATCCTTACAAATTTCTACTTTAGGATAAATCCTTCTGTGACTTTTAATTTTACTTAATAAATGTTCTCTTTCATCATCATTGTTACTTATTATAATTGATACATTATCATCATAAATAGCCTTTGCTTGAGATTCATTTAGTGGGTTAGCACTTTCATCAATCAATTCCTTTAATATAGGTTCCACATCCACGTGATTTAAATACTTTCTATTAAAGTTTATTTGTTCATTGTCCAAAATAAATTGACTTAGTTCTTTATAAGGCTCTAAAACTTCTTTTACAGGATATTCATCTGCCATTGCTATGGCAGCATTGTAGGGTACTTTGATTGGATCTTGCTGTGATATATTTAATTGTTTAAACTTAAGTTGAGCTATTTCTGCCCCTCTGGTACTGGGGTCAATTTTAGAAATGGCAACCACATAATTTTCTTGACCTGTTTCCTCCATTAAACTAGTAATTACCCTTAACCCTTCCATATTCTCTTCATTAGGATATGCTATAAACACCATCTGATCACTAAATCCAAATAAAGAAAAGGCTCCCCATTGATTTACACCAGTACGACAATCAATTAATACTGTATCAAATTTAAGTTCCATTTCTAGTTCATCCAACAAATCTTCTAAATACTGATTTTCATATATAATATTGGCTTGTAATTGGGTAAGTTTGAAAATATATTGATTGTTTAATTCCTTCATGGCAGGTATAGCAAACAACTTCCCCTTCATACTTTCATTAAACTCAATTTCAGTAAAAAGTTCTGTTGTTTTTATATTACTTGTATTGCCATTACTATTATTGAATCTCTCATGAAAATAATCTACCAAGCCATGTTTAACCCCATACAATGGGTCATCCATTTGTTTTTTAAATAATTTATGTAGACTTGGTGCCTCAATGTCCATGTCTAATAATAAAACTCGTTTTCCTTCCCTTGCCAGTATATAAGCAACTTGAATCATGGATGTGGTTCTGCCCACACCCCCTTTATAGGAATAAAAACTAATTACTTGATAAGGTTTATCTTTTTTTTGTTGTATAGTACCATTATTTATCTTATCTAATTTTACAAAATCAACCCAAGATACAGGATTTTCCTTAATTTTATGTTTTTCTAAACCTAGATATTCAGCTTCATCAGTTGGATATATCTCTAAAAAACCTATACTATATCCCAATTCTTCACTGTTACTATTTTCTATTAATCCTTTAATAAAGCCTTCAACCTCTTCCTCACTATCCTTTATCTGATCACAAACTATTGTAATGTCAATTCTATTAAGGGGTGTAATGTAAACCTGTACCCATTCATTGTTTTTAATTACATATTTGTTTCTTAATTCGTTTTCTAATTGATTTTTTAAAACAATATCCATAATATTCCCTCCTTTTATTTAAAGGAAAACAATTTTTTTCTTTTTTCATAATAATTTAAAAAACCTTTAAAACTCTCTTCCCACTTGCTATACAGCTGATTAGAAATTTCATCTTCACTCATATAGCGAATATCTATATATGATTTTCTACCAATTGGTCTATTAATGGTCCTCAATTTTTCTAAAACATCACTAGGTATAGTATTATATAATTCTTCTAATTGCTCAATAGCCAGCATTAAGTCATGTTGAGGATTTTTTGCACTTTTCCTATCAATATAATCTTGCTTTGTAGGGTCTGATATGGCTTGTATCTCTAAATACACTTTATTACTATACCAACAATAATATCTTACCCTTCCAATTTCTATTCTTTTAGATTTAAGTATGCCATACTTTTTTATGATTAACCCCTTTAGAAGACATTCTATATATACCCCACCCAAGTGCATTGCCATACCTCTTCGTTTTGCATGAAGAATTTTAAAAAAATCTATTCTTCTATCTTTTTGGGCCTTATAATAATCTTCGGTTATATCATTCATTGTAGCCATTCCCCTTATTTTTAATAAATTACCTCTTAAGTTATCTAAAAAAAACTATTTATGGGTTACTTCTTACTTTAATTATTAAGTCATAATATTTTAACTTCGATATAACTTATGAAATCCCTTTTTATTAATTATTTCCAACAAAAAAACACCTCCTAAAGTACAGAACTTATTCTATACTGGGAAGTGTTTTGCCTTACAAAGAAAATCTTATTTAAGTCTTTTCCCTTATTTAAGTCCTTCTCCTTAATTATTCAATCTTACTTCTATGTTGCAATTAGTTTTTAACGCGAAATTCTCCGCCATAGATATAGTCAGTCTGCCCTGCTTTTTCAGCAAAAATAAATACATGATATAACCCCGGAGTTAAAGATTGCCCATTAATAGTACCATCCCAATAAAATTCATTAAATTCTTTTGGAACATTGGTTTCAGTAAGAACCACCCCTACCACTTCCCAAGGAGTATCTCTATAAATGACAATATCAACAATCTCTGCTCCTTGTGGTAAATAAGTCCAAATTTCATATCCTTCTTCTAATATATCAATTCCTCCATGGGTTATACGAGGGTAATCAGGTTCTTGAACAAAAAGTATTGTTGGTACTTCTATAATTTCTTCTCCATCAGATACTTTAATTGTTCCTTCATAATATCCTTGAGTTAATTTAGCAGCATCTACTTGAACATTAAAGTTTACCTGTTGTGTGCTAAAGGCATTAACTCTAATATTATTTGCGGTATTTACTTTTATTCCATCTGGGTTACCTTTAATTTCAACATCAAATGTATATTGCTTTCTTTTATCAGTTAAATTTTTTATGGTGAAACTCTGTTTTTCTATTTGTTTTCCCTTGTTTTTATAGAAAACACCAAAAGAATGACTACCAGGTAAAACAAGGGTTTGTGTCTCGATAGCCTTGGGTACTCTTATACTTCCAGCCCCTTGACTATTATGGGCATATACTTTACCTGTTTCATCATACACATTTTCCGCGGTGTTCATTAATGCTGATTTTACCTCTTCAACTGACCAACTGGGGTTGGCTTGTAATAAAAGGGCAGCCGCTCCAGCTACATGGGGAGAAGACATACTTGTTCCTTGTAATGCTCCATAACCCCCTGGTACTGTACTAACAATGTTTACCCCAGGAGCAGATACATCAGGCTTGATCATCCAAGTACCTATTACTGGGCCTCTTGAAGAGAAGTTTGCCATTGATTCTCCCACTTCATATAAATAGTTAATGTCAAATGTAACTTCATTATTACCCAATTCTAATTCTGCTAATATTTTTTTCCCATCTTCGTTAGTTAACCTAACAGTTGGTACAGCCATTCCTGGTACATTAGGAATTTCCCCAGCAAGATGATTAAAGATGATGGCTCCAACAGCACCAGCATTTTTTGCATTAGTAGCCTTATCTACAAATGCAAGTTCTCCACGGCTGATAAGAGCAATTTTTCCGTCAAGATCTTTGTCTTCAAAATCAACAGGGTATCCTAATCCTACATAAACAAATTCATACTTATTTTCATTTAAAGCAAGTAAATGGTCTAACTGATTATATCCCATTATCTGAGCTGATGGGTATTCTACACCTTGAGTAGTGAAAAGATTTACACCATATAAATCATAGGGCAGTTGAGTTGCTCCAACAGAAATTGCATTTCTCGAAGTACCTGGAGAACCAACCGTCCAATTATTTGGACCACTATTTCCATTGGATGTTACTGCCACTACCCCTTCTGCCATAGCCCAGTCTAAAGCGATACTTGTTGCCCAGTCAGGATTGTTTAAAGAATTTCCTAAAGAAAGATTCATTACATTTGCTCCATCTTGAACTGCTTTTTCAATACCCGCTACTACATCTTGTGTTGTTCCACCCTGTGGCCCCAATACACGATAGGCCAATAACTTAGCTTTTGGTGCAACTCCTTTAATTAGACCATTGGCTGCCACTGTCCCAGCCACATGAGTACCATGATATTGACCTTCCCCTTCTTGAGGGTCTGCATCATTATCTACAAAATCCCAACCTTTATATTCTCCGAAGGCGTGGGCTAAGTCTGGATGAGTGTAATCAACTCCAGTATCAATAATAGCTACTGTAATACCTTCTCCTTTATAACCCATATCCCAAGCAATGCTTGAACCAATGAAAGGGGCACTTTCCATCATTAAAGGACTGATGGCATCATCTTCTATTCCTGTGACTTCTCCCAATTGATCATTCATATAGTTGACGTTTGGATAGATTGCCTTTATATCAGGCATTGTTAGCAATTGAAGAACTTCATTGGATGGAAGCTCTAAAGAGAACCCTGAGAACACATAGTCATACTCCCTATGTACTTTTGTATTATTAATTTTACTATTTATATTATGTATGGTTTTACTTCTGGCATTTGCTAATTTAGTTTTACTTTGGTTTATTCCTTTATGCTTACCTTCAATGATTGATACTTCATTTAATTCTACAATAACGGTTGTAAGGTCAGAAGATTTAAAGTTGAATTCACCATGAATTTTGGGTAACTTATTTTCCTTCAATTCATATTTAGAATTCGCCGATACACTTAAACCAACGGATGAAATAATTAACGCCAGTATTAGCGTAAACACCATTACCTTTAATATTTTCTTTTTAAACATTCAACTTTCACCCTCCTTCAATTTAAACTAATCTTCACCAAAGATAATAATTTTACCTATCCCTCCTTATTTTTATTTGCTTATAAACTTGTATACATTTGTATATATTTACACTATAAAACTTATTCTTTTCATAAAAAAATTATTCTATTTTCTAAGCAGATTAAGTTAGATAAGTTTATCACATCATCTATAAACATATTGAGTTAATTATACTCAAAAAAAACTTCTCTCTGATAATGATAAATTACCAGAAAGAAGCGTTCCATTAAAAAGTTTTCTCTATAACAGAAATCTTTTCTATAACATCTAATATAGTTATTTTATTTTTCTTAAATTCATCTTCAACAGCTTTCAAATTTGTTTTCACTTCTAAGGTATCTTCTACAACTCTAAAAGTAAAAGGTTGCATCGTACCATAGTAATTATTAAAAACTTTATCTTTAGATAAAAACAACATTATCTTTTCATTAGGTATTGGTTCTATATACATTTCATCAACTATATCTTGATATTTATATCTTAAATTTACCCTTATATTTTCATCACCTTCACCCTTAAGGTATTCATCAACTACAAAACTAAACAATCTTCCTTCAACATACATTTTATCATCTGATTTAGATATATCCTTTGGGTTACGGGCCATATTCCAACTTTCAATAAAATCTTCAAAATGCCCTACAACAATTACATCAGATTCTACCACCAGTGTTTCAAGTTCTAAGGCTATTGGATAATCTTGAATTGTTACTGTTTTCACATTAGTATCTAAAACTACTAAATTATAATTGTTCATATGTTTAAAAATGATTGCAGTAAATATTAATAATCCTATTAGTCCAACTAAAATGCTTTTCTTCAATTTCATTACCTCCAAATTTTTTTACTAATTTCCATGCTATACTTCACCTCTTAAGTAAAAGACTTAACTGACTCTTACTCAACGAAAGATGCAAATGACATATAATCGGAAATAACCCCTCCAACAAATCATTAAATCGACACATAAGAAATCGCCTAAATAAATATATCACAAACTCCTCGTAAAATTTGTCATATTTTGCTGTCGAATAAAAAAAATTTATTCTGTTCTCCCTTCAACTCTACAATATATACCTCATCCCTTAGTTGGTTTATGGGTATTAAAAAAACCCCAATTTAAGTACACTGGGGTTTTTTTAATAAAAAACTAATACTATTAGTTAAGCCAATGAAAATTTGTTATTCTAGCTTCTCTTTCTTTCTCCAGTGCTTGAAATTTAAGTTCGCTTTTAATGGTACTATTATCCTTCCATAAGGCTAATGATTCTTCCTTTTGTTTCGTAATATTAAATACAAACTTAATGTTTTTGATATTAATGCTTCTAATCATTTATTACAACTCCTTTATTTATAGTGTAAATTTATTTTTTACACATTTTATTAACTCAAAACTGTATTAATTTTTATTTTCAGCCCTATAGACTAAATAGTTTAATTGTTTTTCAACAATAAAAAAGGACCTAAGCCCTTTTCTGTATTAGTATATTAAAATTTATTAAAAGTGTGCTTGTTCTAATAAAACCTTCAAAAACTAAAAAAAACCTCCAGATTTCTTTATTCTGGGGGTTTAACGTTAAATTACTTAAAACTATCTAATTTAATATCAGATATCCAAATAGCATATTCTAAAGAAGGAAAACTTAACACAAGTTCACTTAATTCACTTTTTGATAGGGGCACATTAACCAATTCCCAACGTTCTGGTACTTTTACTGTATGGGTAACGTTTTTCTTAAACACAGGGGTACCCTGTCTATAACCATCAATAGTAATGTCAATAGCCCCTATTTCCATAGCTTTTATCCAAAAAGTCAGTGTATCATAATTATTTTTATCCTTCTCTATTTCAATTCTTAACTCTGGGTTTTCCTCTTGCAATCTTTCAATTTTATGGGCAGGTTGATCTTTCCTATTATTAGAATGATCTTCTACAATACCTTCTCCATAGGTAATCCTATACAACTTAGAGTCTTCAGATGGATCTTCTACTTCTGTAACATCATCATCTTCTTCATTTGTTATTTCTACGGTAATTGATTGAATATATTTTTCACTCCATTGATTAAAACTATCTTTTACTTTTACACTAATTGTATACTCTCCTGCTTCTGTAAAATTTAACGTTAAATCTTTACTATCGGCAGTTTTTATAATTGTGCCATCTTTTTCTATTTCCCAAAGAATTTCTTCAATGGTATTATCGTCCCCTTCAACTGTACTTTGGTTAATAAACTCCCAGTAGTTATCATTTTTTTCCACAGTAAAATAAGCCTTTGGTACTGGCACCCTCTCACTTTTTTGAATAAAGCTAGGTAAACTTATATTAATTGGATAATTAAGCAGACCATAAGCACCTAAGCCTAACAATAATGCTATACAGGCAACGATAGGGATTATTTTTGATGGTTTTAAGTTTGCAGATGGTTTTTCATCATCTGGGTCTTCAATACTTTCCATACAAACATGATAAATATAAAGCTTGCGAAATTCTTCCATTACTTCATTAAAGTTATTAAACTTTTGATTATTATTTAAATCGTCTAGAAAATGTTGAACTTCTGCTAAAAAGAACTCTTCTTTTTTTAAGTGTTTATAATCAAAATAGATTATCTTTTCCAATACACTACTTATTTTACTACATAATGCATTAAATTCCCATTCTTCCACTTCTTTAGCTTCATCCATTACCATTAATTCATCAAATACCATTTGTCCATTTAAAACCACCAACTGTACTTCATCAATTAAAATACTTTTAGTAAAACCCTTTAATTCATCATAATTTACAATTCCTTTTAGGTATTGAAGCGCCATATTCATTCGACTTTCCATCGGCACATAGTTGTCTTCAAGGTACACTAATAAAGGTTCTGTTTCCTCCAGAACTTTAGTAATCAGTATTAATTCATTCTCCATTGCTTCAACATAAACCAAATTATTAAGTACATTTTTAAATTGTTCTTCCTTTAATAATTCCACCATTTGATGATCTTTAATATGATTGATTACCACTGGTGCTCCATTATTTAATAACTCTATTCCAACATATATGGCTTGTTTATTTGTCTCTTTAAAGGTTTCTATCGTTTTATAGTGGGAAGTATAAGTGTATTCCATATTTAACCATCCTCAATATGATGTTTTTTGTCTTATTTTGATAGTAATGCTTATTAAACCTTTCATAAATGGGTCTCTTGTACTATATTGTTGCAAAATTCTCATTTCACTGTCATAATACCTCAAAGATTGTAAATTATTTCATATTTAGATTATATCAAGTTCATTATCATGTTGCAACAACCTGTTATAAGAATAGATTTTATATATTATAATGGAATATTGTAAGACTATACTAAAGAAGGGGTTAGTCATCAGCGACTACCCCCTTCTTTTTATTCTGTATCCTTTGCTTTTTCAGTGTTATATGTATTATTTTTAACAGGTTCAACTAACATATTTTGTATAGTTACTAATGCTTTAGTTAAGGTTCCTATTTCATCTTTTCTTTTTAAATACTTTGTCATATTTTGTTTTTCGTCAATTGTTACATCATAATTTGTTAATTTTTCTGCTTGTTTAGCTAGATTAATTATTGGTGTTGCAATAGATTTACCCAATGAATTACAAATAATAAGACATATAATCAATACAAGAATTGATGTATAAATAATATGCATTTGTATTGTTGAAACTATACTTAACTCCTCCGACTCATTAGCATCAATAACTAATGTCCAATTAGTCCCATCAATAGTTGAATATCCACAGAGTTTTTTATTATCTTGAAAAACATAATTAATTACACCATTTTCTCCCTCAATCATTCCATTATATAATTCTGCTAATGGCTTAATACTTTCATCTTTTTTAGCTTCTTCTATAGGATTAAACTGTGTAATTGTCATATTTCTATCAGGATGAACTAATGTTGTCCCTTTACTATCAATAATGTAGGGATATGCTGAATTATCTAATTTCATAGCACTGATTATATCCATTAAATAATCTGCTTCATAAACAGCAACAAGAATACCTACAATCTCTCCATTGTGATAGAGTGGCACTGAATTTATTATAATTAATGCTTCTTTATCGTCGGGATTATCGCTTACTGTAGGAGACATCAATCCACGCTTACCCCCTATAGAATCAGTAAAATATTCATTACTATTAATATCGATAATTTTTCTGCCATCACCATATGTATCCGACAAATAAAGCCTACCCTCTTTGTCAGCTATACCTATTCTTAAATAGCCCCTAGACCTCTCAACTTCTCGTTTTAAAATAGACATCTTATCATCTATTGAAGTTTGTGGGTCTCTTATATCGTCTCTAGCTGCAATACCTTCAAGAAAAACATAGTCTACTTCCATTTTACTACTTACTACTCGACTACCTTCAATTGCCAATGACTGTAATGAGTCTTCTACTTCAGTCAACAGTGTATTGTTTAATGTAGAGGTTGTCATAAAACTAAAAAAGATACAAATGCCTAAAAATACAACAAAAAAATTAATAATTATTTTAGATTTAATACTCTTCACTTACACTCCCCCCAATGTATTCATATTTATATATAATTTGTTGCTTTAAAATATATATTGTCTAGTAAACAATTAAATTGTTTATTAGTTTAATTACATTTTACCACTTTTTCCGTTAATATTACAATTATTTTTATTTTATTATATTTATTTTGTTAATATAAAAAATTCAGCCAAACACAACGTATGCAAAAAAACCGTAATGTTGGTTGAATTAGTGGAGCTACACAAAATATGTGTCTTTACATAAGTCGGAAAAAAAACAAAACCTACTTACTTTACGTAGGTAGGTTTTGTTTAAGTTCTTTACATCGTAGCGAAACTACGACTTTTTTTCTATTCTTCTATACTTAATTCAATAAAACCAAACTTCTCCACATCAAATAGTCCCATATCAGTTAATTTAATTTCTGGTATTACAGGTAATGCTAAAAATGACAAGGTCATAAAAGGATCTATTTCTGGATTTACACTTAATTGGTTATAGGCAATTTCCAACATTTCCTTTAATTGTTCATTTACCTTTTCCATGGGTGCATCTGATATTAATCCTGCTATTGGAAGTTTCAGGGTCTTTAGAATCTTTCCTTCAGAAGCAATTGTGATACCTCCACCGCAACGTTCTATTTCCTTAATTGCTAAGAGCATATCATCATCATTATCCCCTATCACAATAAGATTATGGGAGTCATGGGCAATAGTAGCAGCAATTGCGCCCCCCTTTAGCCTGAAATTTTCCACTAAACCTAAGCCAATATTACCAATACCATGATGTCTTTCAATCACAGCTAATTTAAGAATATCTAAACTTTTATGAAAGCTGAACATTCCCTCTTTTACATCAACTTTTCTAATCACCTTTTCAGTTACTAAGCTATGGGATTGTAATTTCATTACATTTACAATATCCGTTTTTACTTTTAATTGTATATCTTCCTTCGTTACAGTTTTAAGGTTGACGGTATTTACGACTTTGCTAAAATCAGAAGCAAGTACATCAAAAAGAGGTTTTTTATTCTCTGCCACCAATAAACCTTTTTTAAACACCTTCATCACATTAAAGTTATTAAGGTCTTCTAATACCACAAGATCTGCATCATAGCCTGGGCCAATAGCTCCGACATTTTTTAATCCATAACATTCGGCAGCATTTATGGTTGCCATTTGAATGGCTGAAATTGGGTCTATTCCTGCTTTAACTGCCAAACGAAGATTATTGTCTATATGCCCTCCAATTAGTATATCTTCTGGATGTTTATCATCTGTACAAAACAAACATCTTCTCATATTTTCCTTTGTTACAGCCCTTACTAAAACTTCTAAATTTCTTGCAGCAGAGCCTTCGCGAATGAGGATATACATCCCTGTTCTAAGTCGATCAATCATCTCATCTACGGTAGAACATTCATGTTCTGTTCTCACTCCAGCAGCAACGTAAGCATTTAATGCATTGCCCTCTATGTCTGGACCATGACCATCAATAATCTTATCTCCTGCCACCAATATCTTATCAATAATTCTTTCATCTCCCGCAATAACACTGGGATAATCCATTAACTCCCCTAACCCTAATACCCTTTCATGGTTAATTAACTGTTTCAGTTCCTCTGCATTAAGAATAGCTCCCGAATTTTCAAAGGAAGTGGCTGGTACACAGGAGGGTAACATTACATATACATTCAAAGGTAGTCCTTTACTTGCCTCTAATATATATTCTATTCCATTAAGCCCACAAACATTGGCTATTTCATGGGGGTCTGCAATAATTGTCGTTGTTCCTCTAGGTACAATAGCTCTGGCAAATTGTGGTGGTGTCACCATTGATGACTCTATATGTACGTGTCCATCAATAAACCCTGGGGCAACATATTTTCCTTGTAAGTCAATCTCTTCATTACCTTCATACTTTCCAACTCCAATAATCTTTCCGTTATTTATAGCAATATCCCCTTTTATAACTTCATGGGAAAATACATTTACAATACCTCCATTTTTTAATACCAACTGAGGTTTTTTTCTTCCAGCCGCTAAGTCTATTCTCTCTTTTATTTCTTCCTTCAAATTTTCCCCTCCTCCAATTTATTTTTTCCATTATCTTTAATTGCTTTTAAAAGGCGTTCTGGTGTTATGGGTATTTCTGTAATTCTAACCCCTACAGCATTATATATAGCATTTAAGATGGCAGGGGCTACTGCAATCATTACTGGCTCGCCTATTCCTTTTGCTCCATAGGGTGCAGTAGTTTCTGGTGCTTCAATAATAATTTTATCTAAGTCTGGTACATCCAACGCAGTGGGTATTAAATAGTTGGTGAAGCGATTATGTTTTATCTCACCATTATGTAACCCTAAATCTTCAAAAATAGCATATCCTAAACCCATAGCAAAGCCCCCATCAATTTGACCTTCAATCAATTTAGGATTTATGGCTTTACCAACATCTTGAGCGCAAACAGCTTTTGTAATCTCCACTAAACCAGTTTCTGTATCCACTTCCACCTCTACTCCATACACAGAAAAAGTGTAGGGCCAATAAGGTGCTCCCTGCCCTGTTTCTTCATCCATTTTTGTTGTTTGAGCAGTAAAGATCCCCTCTGTCTTTAGGGTTTCTTCACCTTGTAGATTGGCTATCTCTTTAAAAGATACTTTCTTATCTGGAAAAATATTCAGATATACTTTTTTATTTTCTACTTTAACACCAATAGAACTATTTAAACCCAATTGTTTTACTGCTATTTTTATCATTTCATCCCTTAAATTTTCACAAGCCCTTTTAATAGCATTACCTGTATTATATGTTTGTCTACTGGCAGCAGCGGTACCAGCATCTGGAGTAATGGAAGTATCCTCACAAACCAGTGTAATGTCTTCAACCGATACCCCTAACACCTCGGCAGCCATTTGAGTTAATATTGTTTTTGCTCCCTGACCTACCTCCGTTGCCCCCACATAAAGGACTATTTCCCCTTCTTGGGATAGTTCAACAATTGCCTTCGATACATCTGGAAAACCATTCCCATAACCTGTTCCATAAAAAGTACTACCAATTCCAATTCCTCTTTTTTTCATCCCCCTACACCCCCTCAGTATCATTAGCTTTACTATTCAACTTATGACGGACTGCTTCTATACATTGAATAAGGGGGACACTTTCCTCCAACACTTGACCAGTGGCAGTTGTTGAACCCAGTTTAAAACAATTATTAAGACGAAAAGTAATAGGGTCTATTTTCAGTTTTTCCGCCAACATATCCATTTGCTGTTCGTGGGCTATGGGAACTTGTGCTGCACCAAAACCCCGCATAGCCCCTGCAAAGGGGTTATTGGTATAGACTGCATAACTATCCACCTTTACATTGGGGATTTCATAAGGTCCTGTAGCATGAACCCCAGCTTTTCTCATTATATTTATTGCCCAAGAGGCATATGCCCCTGTATCGCCTATTATGTTAGCCTCCATCGCCAATAATTTCCCATTGGCATCAGCTCCAGTTTTATAGTTCATAATCATAGGATGTCTTTTACTATGGGCAACAAAAGATTCTTCCCTACTATACACAGTTTTAACTGGCTTACCAATAACCCATGTTGCCAGTGCCAAGTGGATCTGTAAAGTGATGTCTTCCCGCCCACCAAAAGCACCCCCCACTGCTGGATTAATAATCTTTACTTTTTCTTGAGGTATATTTAATGCCTCTGAAATCTCCAGTTGATCAAAGTGAGGGTATTGAGTGGCGGCACAAACCACTACTGTATCTCCTTCCATATAGGCTAACCCTGCTTCTGGTTGAAGAAAGGCATGATCTACCATTGAAGTTTTATATTGATTCTCTACAATAACACTACATTGTTGAAAGGCTTCTTCTATATTACCACGTCTTAATTTGTAGTGGTATAAAATATTACTTCTATCATGAATTAATGGTGCATCTTCCTTCATGGCATCCACTGGGTCAAAAACCGATTCAATTTCATCATATTCTACAGTGATAGCCTTAATTGCTTTTTCTGCAATTTTTTCTGTAATTGCCACCACGAAGGCTATAGGGTCACCTATTCGTCGTACTTTTTTACTACAAAACACTTCATGGTCTTTAAAAAGTACCCCATAATAATTATGGGGTATGTCTTTATGGGTAAAGATTTTAATTACACCGTCTATTTTTTCCGCTTCTTTAGTATCCACTGTAATGTATGCATGGGTTTTAATAGACCTTAGGGTTTTTCCATAGAGCATCCCTTCCATATATAAGTCCTCTGGATAAGTAGCTTTACCCGTTACTTTAGCTAGTCCATCCACCCGAAGAATGTTATGACCTACAATTTTATATTCCATTAACATCCCCCTCTTTTCCCATATATTTTGAAGCTTTATCTATAGCATCTACTATTTTGTTATACCCAGTACAACGGCATAAATTTCCCGATATAGCTTCCCTTATCTCTTCTCTGTTGGGGGTTAGGTTTTTGTCTAACAATGCTTTAGCTGATAAAACCATACCCGGTATACAAAATCCGCACTGAACTGCACCTTCTTCTAAAAAGGCTCTTTGGATTGGATGAAGTCCCGATTTAGTTGCCATCCCTTCAATGGTTATAATTTCTTTACCTTCAGCTTGAAAAGCCATAACCATACAAGAATTAACCGTAACGCCATCCATAATAATGGTACAAGCACCACATTCGCCTTCTCCACAACCTTCTTTTGTTCCCGTTAACCTTAATTGATTTCTTAATACATCCAATAGCCTTACATCTTCTTCTATTTCAACACTATAATCAACACCATTTACTTTTAGGTTAATTTTCTTCATGGGTCGATCTCTCCTTTTATGTTTTTGATAGATAAGTGGCTTTTGTTAATGCTTCTTTAAAAACCCCTTGAATGGCTTCCCTCTTGTATTCCATTCCTTTTCGGCCTGCTAATCTTTTTTCCAGTTGTGTTTTTAATGCTTCTGCCCCCAACTGCATGGTTTTTTCTTCCACAGGTTTACCCAACAATAAAGCCTCAACTTCCCTTTCCCGTACTCCCAACTTACTACAAGCTCCAGTAGCAATTCTAACTTGTTTATAGGTGTTTTCTTCAACTTCCACCCACACTGCTACACTAATTCTTGCAATTGCCAATGACTTTCTCAAACCTAGTTTTGAAAAACCTAACCCTTGATTATTTTTTATATTATTGAACTGTATATGACAAAGTAGTTCATTGGTTTTTAAATCAACTTGACCTTTATCTATAAGGAATTTTTCTAATGAAATAGTTCTACTTTTATTTATATCCGATATATATAATTCACTGTCCAACACCAGTAAAGGAGGTATAATGTCTGCCGCTGGTGATGCATTACATATATTTCCACCAACGGTGGCAATGTTTCTAATTTGTGGCGAACCTACCGACTTGGCAGCCTCCTTCAACCCCTCAAGTCCATTGTTTAAAAAAGGACTATTTACCAACTGTGTAAAAGTTGTGGCTGCTCCAATACTAACTCTATTTTCTATTATCTCTATCCCTTTTATTTCTTCAAGACTGCTGACATCAATTAATACTTGGGGAGTAACTTTGCATTCCCGTAATTGAATAATTAAATCTGTTCCCCCTGCAATAACTTTACTGGTATTTTCATGTTGTTGTAACAACGTTAATACTTCTTGTAATGCAACACCTTTATATGTTTTATTTACATCCACCTTCATCCCCCCTAGTATCATTAATGAACAGTCTATTTAGATACAATTTATAAAATTTATATCACTAAACCCTTATAGGAGAAGCTTTTTTCCTTTATTTTTGTATTCCACTTAATTTAATTTGTTTTTCTAAAATACGATTAGCTTCCTTCATAATATCTTTTTCATCTACATTTTGTAATTCTCTATTCAACATTACAATGTTTCCATCAATAATGGTGGTTTCTACATCTGTTGCATAAGCAGAATATACCAATTGAGAGATAACATCAACATTTTTACTAGGAGTGGTATGTAATTTATTTAAATCAACAATAACAACATCAGCTATTTTTCCTTCTTCCAAACTACCCAGTTGACTTTCCATTCCCATTGCCTTTGCTCCCCCTAAGGTGGCCATTTCAAAAACTTGATGGGCTGGCATCACAGTAGGGCTTAAAAGTCTCGCCTTCTGAATTAAAGCTGCACTTCTCATTTCTTGAAAAATATCTAAATTATTGTTACAGGGTGCCCCATCGGCTGCTAATGAAACATTTGCCCCCATCTTTAATAATTCTGGTATTTTTGCTATTCCCGATGCCAATTTAAGATTAGAATTAGGACAATGGGCAATTTTTGTCCCCGTATCAGCTAATATCTTCATTTCTTCATCATCTAACCAAATACAATGGGCTAAAATCAATTTTTCACCAGTTAAGCCTAAGTGATGAAGGTAGTTTATATTCCTCATTCCTCTATCTTTTTGAACAATTTCAATTTCTCCACGGTTCTCTGATGCATGGGTATGAACCATAACATTATAGGCTAAGGACAAATCCCTAACTTTTATTAATAATTCTTCAGAACAACAAACTACAAATCTTGGTGTAAAGGCATATTGTAGACGACCATTACCTTTTTGATGCCATTTTTTCAATAGACGTACACTTTCTTTAATAGATTCATCAGTATTTTCCTTTAACGCAGGTGGTATTCCCTCACCATAATCCATCATACATTTCCCTGTTATTGCCCTTATACCACCTTCTAAAATCGCCTCAAATGCCGACTCTGTATGGTTAACGGTTTCCATGTCGATGATGGAAGTTGTGCCACCCTTTATTAATTCTGCTATCCCTAATTTTGCAGAAATATAGTTGGATTCAGCTGTATGGGAACCTTCTAAGGGCCATACCCTATTCTTTAGCCAGTCCATTAATTCTAAGTCATCAGCCTGCCCCCTATATAGGGTTTGGGTTAAGTGGATATGGGTTTGAATAAGACCTGGAATAACAACCTTCCCCTCGGCATTAATTACAGTAACGTCCTTTGTCTCAATTAATTCTCCAATTTCTTTAATTTGATTTCCCTCTATTAATAAATCCCCTTTAATAATCTCTCGTTTTGAATTCATGGTGACAATCATTCCATTTTTAATTAATATTTTCCCCATTGAAATTCTCCCCCTTGTCATTGTCAATACGATAATGAACACCTATCAAGTATAACCCCGTAGCTGATATTACTAACTTTAAGCCCGTTGTTATAACTCATAAATATTCACAATCTTTTTTATAACTCCCATCCCAACAATGTAATGGGAGTTATAAAGGTTAACAAGTAAATAAAATTAAGAATTCTTTATTATTATACTAGATGTTTTATTATAAAAATTACAGCTAAACCATACATAATTGGAGATACTTGTTTTCCTTTTCCTGTGAATAATTTTAATAATACATATGACATAATTCCAAAAACAATTCCCTCTGCAATACTATAAGTAAATGGCATCATAATAATGGTGAGGAAAGCTGGAATAGCTTCTGTATAATCGTCTAAATTAATTTTAGTAATGGGAGACATCATAAATAGTCCCACTAAAATCAATACAGGTGCTGTTGCTTCATTTGGTACTATTGTAAAGATGGGTGCAAAAAACAGGGCTAAAGCAAATAATATCCCTGATGTAAAGGCAGTTAACCCAGTTCTTCCACCTTCTGCAACACCAGAAGCACTTTCTACATAGGTGGTAACTGTACTGGTTCCTAAACAGGCTCCCACTGTTGTTCCTATAGCATCTGCAAATAAAGCTTGTTTTGCCCTTGGCAACTTACCATCTTTATCTAACATATTAGCTTTAGATGCAACCCCTACTAAAGTTCCTAATGTGTCAAATAAGTCTACAAACAAGAAGGTAAACACTACAATAAGCATATCTAGTGTAAAAATTTGGTCAAAATTAAATTTAAAGAAAATAGGTTTTAATGATGGTGGGGCACTGATAATGCTATCGGGCATAGGTGTAATTCCCATTGGTATTCCAATAGCTGTCGTAGCTAAAATACCAATTAACAATGCCCCTTTTACATTCTTAGCCAATAAGATTCCCGTTATAATTAGACCAATAAGTGCCAAAAGAACTCCCGAACTGGTAACATCCCCCAAAGTAACAGCAGTAGCCTCATAAGGTACAACTATTTTAGCATTGGCTAAACCAATAAAGGCTATAAATAAGCCAATTCCAACACTTACTGCATGTTTAATATTTAAAGGAATACAATTTACAATGGCTTCTCTTATATTAAAGAATGTCAGTAAAATAAAAATAATCCCTTCAATTAAGATGGCAGTTAGGGCGAATTCCCAAGAGTAACCCATCTTCAAAACTACTGTAAAGGCAAAGAAAGCATTTAATCCCATCCCTGGTGCCAATGCAAAAGGATAATTAGCTGTAAAAGCCATTACAAGGGTAGCAATGGCAGCAGATAATGCTGTTGCTGTAAATAGTGCTTCAATGTCCATTCCTGTATTACTTAAAATCAGTGGATTAACGATTAAAATATAAGCCATGGTCATAAAGGTTGTAATGCCTGCAATCACTTCTGTTTTAACATTTGTCTTATGTTCCTTAAGTTTGAAGGTTTTTTCTAGAAAACTATTTTCTAAAGCTTGAGACTTACTACTCATTACTTAACCCCCCTTAATTATAGGCATATCTTTGACTTATGCTAACCCATGGTGTCTGTTATCTTTACCTCCCCTCTATTATTAAATTACTATAAAGTCCTTCAACACTAAAACTACTCTATTACTGTTGAAAGAATTTTAAAGTCATTTACATCGATTAATCCTTGATCAGTAATTTTCCATTTTGGACTGGTGGACAAAGCTAAAAAAGATAAATGCATAAAGGGTGCATGAACTTTACAACCTAGTTCATCCTTTGCTACTTTTTCAAGTTTAGCAATTTTTTTACTTACCTCTGGTCCTGTCAGTTCATCAGTAATAAGCCCTCCAACTGGTAGCCTTAGTTCTTCAATAATTCCACCCCGATTGGCGATGGCAATACCTCCACCCATTTCAATTACCCTATTTATTGCCGTGGCAATATCCTTTAAGTTTGTTCCTACTGCCATAATATTATGGGTGTCATGGGCGACACTTTCTGCAAAAGCCCCCTGTTTTAAACCAAAACCTTTAACAAAGGCTTTTCCTATACTTCCATTTCTTCCATAACGTTCTACACATATAATTTCCAGTGCATCTTGTGTGGTGTCTGAAACCACAGCCCCCTGTTGAACCCTTAAATTAACTTCCAAACTACCAGATAGGTTTTGGTCTGGAATCAGTTCAATACAACGTACCCTTGCTTGACTACCTGTTGCTACTATTTCTATATCTTTTTCTTGTATTGGAGGGCATTTTACTGAATTTTTTACATTTTGTGGATAAGTGTATTTAGGTAAATCAATTAATAACTTTCCTTGAGATGCCACTAATTGTCCCTTTAGAAACACTGCATCTACCTTCATATCTTTTAAATCACTTATAACTGCTATATCTGCAATCTTCCCTGGAGCTAATACGCCTCTATCTTCTAAACCAAAGTATGTAGCTGGATTAATGGTTACCATCTGAATGGCTTCCACTGGATTTACGCCTTCTGCAATGGTTCTTTTTACAATTTCATTCATGTGTCCCAGTTTTTCAAGATCTTCCGCCACCATATCATCGGTGGCTAAAATACATCTTCTTGAGTCTAATCCTTCTTCGGTGACTGCTCGAATACATTCTGCCATATTTCTTTGTGTAGAACCTTCCCGCATGAAAACATATACCCCTTGCCTTAACTTTTCTACACATTCTTCTTTAGTGGTGGTTTCGTGGCAGGAGCATTTTCCTCCTGTGGCAATAATGTGGGCGGCCAATTCACTACCAAACAACTCTGGTGCATTACCATCTACAATTTTACCAATGCTTTTAGCGTAGGTGGTGGATGCCAAAAGGTCTGTAATGACTTCTGGTGTGTTTCTGTAAACGTGCTTTGCATTACTAAAGCCCTGCAACTCCCCTATTCCAATTACATTAGGATAATTAAGTATTTCCTTCATATCTTTTGAAGTAATATCATACCCCGCTGTTTCTAAACCAGGGCAATCGGGGGTTAAAGCTGGCACAACCAAGTGTACATGGTTAGGTACAACACTGGCTTCCTCTGCCATTGCCTTTATTCCAATAGGACCTAATGCATTTCCAATTTCATGGGGGTCTGCCACTAAAGTAGTTGTACCTGATGGTATGGATAATCTTGAAAACTCTGTTATGGTCAACATACTGCTTTCAAAGTGCATATGGGAGTCGATGAAACCTGGAGCTAAATATTTTCCCTGTAGATCCACTACAATGGTATCTTCGCCAATTAATGTTTCTGCATCTCCAACAACTAAAATATATTTTCCTTTTATAGCAATATCTGCTTGATAAATTTCCCTCGTCAATACATTTATCACATTGCCCCTATGTAACACTAAATCTGCATGATGTTTGTCTGACATTAAAACATCTATCAACTGTCTATATTCCATTGCCTGTTTAATTCCTAAAGCATCCAGCAAACGATTTCCCCCTCTCTTGTTATTTCTCTTCCAATAAATCCCGATAAACGTCTATATTATCTACAATGCCTACAATGGCAGCGTCAATGGGGGACTGTAATTTATCGGCGGCATGTCTTGCTGCTGCTCCTCTAGTGTAAATGACAATTTCTCCTATACCTGCCCCCACTGTATCTACCGTTATTAAAGCTTCGCCAATGGGTTTTTCATCTATGTTAAGGGGTTGTGTAATCATCAACTTGCATCCTGTTAGTCTTTCATCTTTCCTTGTTGCAACAACTGTTCCAACGACCCTTCCTAAGTGCATTTTTACCCCTCCTTTTAATCTGTTGTTCTATGTTTTATTAATTTAATCCCTCTGGCTTTTGCTGCATCCTGTGCTAAAGGTGTAATAATAGATCCATAGGAAACCTGTATTTCTTTTACTTCCAACGGATGATTTAATATATCCCTTTCCGTAAGAACTACTTTTTTTCCACTAGCTTTTTCATCTTTATACTTATTGGTTTCCTTCTGGCTAGAAAAATGTTTTTCTTTAACTATTTTATTCTTTGAAGTTAATTCCTCTAAAGTGAGGGCTTTAACTCCCTTATTACTGACATTTATTTTATTACTTGTTTCTTGTAAAATCTCCAACAAATAATTATTATTTTCTATTTTTTTAACACCCAATTTTAGTAATTGTTCTATACATTTACTAATCATTTGATTTAAAGTATTTGACTTAGTTTCCAACCCTTTATAATTATATAAGCCATCTAAATCCATCCACAGAGGTATACCCTTCCATAAGCTCTCCCACAAAAGTCTGGGGGCTAATTCATCTTGCATCCCCATTGATAATTTAATAGCTGTATTTTGAGTAATTGAAGGAACAATTACCCCATCAATCCCATTAATAATTTCTTCTTTAATAAAGTCTGTTTTCTCTATAAAAACCCTTCTAGGTTGTAGTTGTGTACATATTTTATCCTTTTCTAGAATAGCCACTGCTGCCTCTGTAAAAACAATATCATATTTTAACCCATACCCCTTGCCCTTAATTAAAAGGTTCACTGTTTCTTCTATATTTATATTTGTCCCCGTAAAGACCACCAACAAATGCTTACCAACGGTTGATGGTGTATTACTAATTTTATTGGTAAGCTGGTTGATAATCTCTCTTGTTCGGTTATATTGGTTCATTTTTTCACCCGCTCAAGATTATTTTATTCTCCCTTTAATAGTACCCTTTCAACTTCTGCATGGGGTCTTGGAATAACATGTACTGAATGTAGCTCTCCCACTGCTCTAGCTGCTTCTGCTCCTGCGTCAGTGGCTGCCTTAACTGCCCCTACATCGCCCCTAACCATTACTGTTACTAAACCAAAACCTATTTTTTCATATCCTACTAAAGTTACATTAGCTGCCTTTACCATTGCATCGGCTGCTTCAACTGCCCCTACTAATCCTTTTGTTTCCACCATTCCTAATGCTTGACTCATATTACTTCCTCCTCTAATTTGATTTATATTTGTAATAACTCCTTTTTATAACTGATGTTTATACTATTACTTGTTTTATTTACTTTGCTTATTTACTTTGTTTTGTTTTTCTCTGTTTTAGATTGTTTTTAAAGGCTTCAATTAATTTGTCCACTTCATCATGGGGTCTTGGAATAACATGATGGGCTAATACAGTACCCACCTTACTGGCTGCTATTACACCTGCTTCAACACTTGCCTTAACAGCTGCAACTTCTCCTGCAATATGTATTGTTACAGTAATCGCTTTACCTGCACCAATTACTTTGTCATAACCAACTAAGGTTATGTCCGCCGCTTTAGCTGCTGCATCTAATGCTGTTATGGCTGTTGTAAATCCCACTGCTTCAATTAATCCTAATGCTGCCACACCTTCACCTCCTAAAGTAATTACAAAGTGCTACTAATCATTTTTCTTTCCTATGGAATTAAGGGTTACTTTAGGTACATAGGAGTTTAAATCCATATAATTTTTTGAGGAAGAAATTACTTTGCTATTGGTTTGTTCTTCCTGATATTTCTTAATATCTTTACTGCACTTTTTTACTAATTCATCTAAAGACATAATTTGTTTATTATTTTGTACTACTGATTTTTGGTCAATTGATTTTGTATTATTTGTATTATTTGTATTATTTGAAATGCTGGTATTGCTAGTATTACTTGAATTGCTGGTATTATTTTTATTAATGATATTTACTAATAATAATTCTTCATTGCTATTTAAATTCCCTGTATTTTTTTGGTATTTTTTTTCATCAATTTTGTAGGGAGATTGTTTTACAATATTATTCATTATCATTTTGGTTAACGGATTCGCCATTTTCCTCACCACCATTTATTTCTAGCTCCATCAATTTATCCACTTCATCGTGGGGTCTGGCAATAACATTTGTAGAGATAATTTCTGCCAATTGTCCTGCTGTTGCAATCCCACTATCTACAGCAGCTTTTACAGCCGCCACTTCACCTGCCACCACCACTGCTACAATACCAGAACCAACATAATTAAAATCCATAATTCTAACATCTGCTGATTTAACCATTGTATCGGCTGCTTGAATAGCGGCAACTAAGCTTCTGGTTTCAATGAATCCTAATGCTTGTTTCATCTTCATTACCACCACCTTCTAACTATTTTTTCATTCCTGGAAAATATTTTTCAATATTAATTTCTTCATATTCTGGAATGATTGCCCTTTCAAACTTCTTACTTATATCACCTAAAGGCTTTGTGGCATCTATACCTAATTTGTCGGTAACTCCCCTTAACCCGTGGGAAGGCTCTAAGCCCGATCCTAATGCATCAGGTATTATAACTAAATCCTTTGAAGCTTGAACCCTTGTGGCAATTGCCCACTCTATTTCATCTGGGCTATAAATGTCTACATCATCATCTACAATCACCACATGTTTTACATCTTTACTACTTGCCAATGCACCTATAATGGCACTTTTCCCATCACCTTCATATTTTTTATGAATGGAAGCCACTGCATGAAATCTACATCCTCCAGAAACAGTTACATTAACATCTTTAACCTTTACCAATTTATTTAAGGAGGTATACAATTCTACTTCTCTAATTAATCCATTGGATAAATGTTCTTCTCTACAAGGGAATGCTGTCTGAAAAATGGCATTGTTCCGATGGGTGACACAGGTAACTTCAACAATTGGGTGGGGGGCTATTGCACCATAATAACCCATTAATTCTCCAAAGGGCCCTTCTATTTCTCTTTTGTTGGGGGGCATGATACCCTCTATAACAATTTCAGCATAGGCAGGAACTTCCAAATCTATCGAATGACATTTCACCAGTTCCAGTGGTTCTCCCCTTAAAGCACTATCTACTTCATATTTATCTACCCCATAGGTTTCACTACTAATTTGAGAAGCCAAAAGGAAATGGGCATCATACCCCAATATAATAGCCACTTCTAATGGTTTATTTTTTGCCTCACTGGATAAAAATTGATTTGTTGCCAATGGTGATGCAACTAAAATACTCATTTGGTTCTTTCCATTAATCTGTAACCTTCTTACCGAAGTGTGTCTTTGTCCTGTTTCTGGGTCTTTAACCACCACAACACCAGATGTAATAAAACTGGAAGAGTCCTCCTCATGGAAGGTTGGTATAGGCATAATCTTTTGTAAATCTATATTTCTTGTAATAATATTTTCTTGTACTGGTGCATCAGTTAATAGCTTTGTTGGTTGAGGGTTGGCGATGGCATTCATAAATTTAAAGATACGCTCTTGTGGATTAGTGTCCATCATATGGTAATAGGTTTCCCGTTTCCCAAAAAGCCCCCCCACAACAGGCATTTGGCTTCCTTTTACTCGGTTAAACAAAATAGGTTTTTCATTTTTAAAATACTTTAATACTGCTCCTAGTTCAAACTTAGGATCTACTTCAACACCACATGTTTCCAGTTCTCCTATTGCTTTTAACTGTTCCATAGCAGCCCTAAGCATTTGTCTTTCCATTATATCCCTCCTATTCTCCCCATCTTTTGAATAGGTTGTGTTCAATATCAAGTTGGTCTAATGTTCTACCTACCATAATACTTACAAGGTCGGCTATATTTTCTGGCTGATGATAAAAACCTGGTGCGGCTGGCATAATGGTTACCCCCATTTTAGCCAGTTTCAACATGTTTTCAAGGTGAATAACACTTAAAGGCGTTTCCCTTGGAACCATCACCAGTCTTCTTCTTTCTTTAAGAACAACATCTGCCGCCCTTGTTAGTAAGTTGTCCGACAATCCATTGGCAACAGCTGCTAAAGTCCTCATAGAAGAGGGTATTATCACCATGCCGTCGGTTTTAAATGATCCACTGGCAATAGGTGCTGCCAAATCTTTATTATCATGGTGATAGGTTGCCAATGTCTTTAATTCTTGTAAGTCCATACCACATTCATGTTTTGCTACATATTCTCCCATTGTAGAGACAACTAAATGGGTTTCTATATTTAGGTCTTGTAGAACTTTCAAAAGGGCTATTCCATAAATGGCACAGCTACCCCCCGACATTCCAACAATTATTTTCATGCTTTTCACCACTTTCTTATCTAGCCCAAAATTTAGATAATCCTGTCTGCCACAAGGACAGACAGGTTAACTATAAAAATTTAGTTTATTCAATTCAACTATTTAACTTGATTTTTAGCGTCTCCACCACCAACCCACGGGTCTTCCCCTTTTTCCCAAGCTGTAATGTATTCATCTATTGTAATTACTTTAGTAAATATACTTAAATCATTTAAACCGTATTGATGCATTTCTTCTGTTTTTGAAGCACAACCATCACTTAAAGTAATTACTTTGTAAGCATTGGCTAAGGCATCGGTGGCGGTACTTCTTACACAAACATTCGTCCATACTCCTGTTACCACCACTGTGTCGATATTTTCTTCCCTTAAATATAGGTCTAAGTCCGTATGGGCAAAACCACTGTGTCTTCTCTTTTGAACAATGTATTCGTCCCCTTCTGGATATAATTCTGGAATGAAGTCACAACCCCACGTACCCTTTACTGCATGGATTGGTCTTACTCTAAAGTCTGCATCATTTTTTCTGTGGGCTTCTTGAATATGAACTATATGAATTTCATCATCTTGTCTTCCCCTTACCCATTTTAAAAGTTTTTGCAAGTCAGGAATAATTGTTTCTCCCCCTGGACATCTTAAAGGTGCTTTTTCCCCTACGAAGTCATTTAGCATATCTATTACTAAAATAGCATGACGTGGCATGAATCATTCCTCCTAATATTTTATTGTTCTATCAAGTTTTTGTATTCTTTGGCGTTTTACAAATTGTCCAAAGCCTTCTTTTCCAACTATTCCGATTTTATCATCATAAACTAATGTACCTCTAACAACGGTTTTGACTGGTTTTCCCTTTAATTTAATACCATGTAATGGGTTATATTTTGCCATAGAATAAGTCTTCTTTTGGTCAATTGTCCATTCTCTTTCTAGGTCAATAATGGTGAAGTCTGCATCTGACCCAATTAGCATTGCACCTTTTTTAGGGTATAGTCCATATTGTTTCGCTGCACTCGTACTTAGTACTTCTACTAATCTTGTTAAGGTTAATCTACCTTTATTATAGCCTTCACTTACCATAATTGGTACTAGGGTTTCTACTCCTGGAATACCAGGGAAAGCAGTCCAAATATTTAAGCCTTCACCTTCTTTTTCTGTTTCTATTTCATAAGGGGCATGGTCTGTACCCATAAAGTCTACGCTACCATTTTGTAATCCTTCCCAAAGCTCTTCATTATCTCTTTTTGTTCTAAGGGGAGGAGCTATCTTAGCAAACTGCATATGCTCTGTCATGGCATCTTGATAATTTAACATTAAATAGTGGGGGCAAGCTTCTGATGTAACATCTAACCCTTTTTTCTTAGCTTCTCCAACCAATTTTGCCCCTATTCCTGTACTCATATGAACAATATGTAGTCTTGCTCCCGTTTCTTCTGCAAAGCTAATTCCTAATTGAATAGCTGCTTTTTCTGCTAATTCTAGTCTTGCTTCTGCCCAAGCTGGACCATCTGTTCTACCTTCTTTTTGAAACTTTTTAACAAAGTAGTCACACATTGCATAGTTTTCTGCATGTATTCCCACTGGTAAACCTGTTTCTGCCACCCATCTAAAGGCTTCTAACATTTCTGGGTCAGTTACTCTTTCATATGTAGGAACAGATGGTGTCATATAAACTTTAAATGCACATACTCCATAGTCTACCTGTTCTTTAATAATATGTTTTTTATCTGCTCGAATATCTTCCCCTGTAACACCACCCCACATTGCATAGTCAATGATGGCTTTATCTTTAATGGCACTTAGTTTTGATTCTAATTCTTCAACCCCTCTAACCGATGGCTTTGAACAACAAGGCATATCCATAATAGTAGTAAGTCCACCTGCTGCGGCTGAAGACGTTCCTGTTAAGAAGTTTTCACGATGGGTAAAACCTGGATCCATAAAATGTGTATGGGAATCAAAACAACCTGGAATCGTTAAATGTCCTTCTGCATCTATTTCACTGGCATACTCTATTCCTTCTAAGTTTGTAACAAACCCTGCAATTTTTTCATCCTTTACTAATATATGACTAAGTACCGTATCGTCTCCTTGTGGAATTCTAGCATTCTTTACAACTACATCATATTTCATTTGAATAGCCTCCTTATTATTTTATATTAATAGAATTACTAATTTTAATTACTCCATCAAATGGCTTTCTAAAATCTGTTCTTTTCTAAAGTTTTCTAACCCCAAATAAAATTCAAGGGAATTTAATAAGTAATCTAATTTTACTGGCCCTACAAGTTCAGACCCTGTTACGGCTACTCCATATCTTGATGCTTCTTGTTTAACAAAGTTAAAGGCTCTATATAATGGGGTTGCACCACAGTCAAACATGTTCATTGAAACCACCACACCTGATCTTTCTGGAAACTTAATTCCTACAGCTCTAATTGTAGAAAATCCACCACTTGGCCCTCTAACTCCCTTAGCAATGGTTTTAGCAATTTCTAAATCTTCTGTGGCTAAGAAAACATTATAAGCTGTAAGCCCTTCTAAGTCTGCACTAACAATGGTTGCCCCAGCAGTTGGATGTAGGGCAGCTGGTCCAATGTCTGGTTTTCTTTCATCGGTATGGGCAACTTGCTTTAGTCCCTCATACTGCCCTTTTCTTATAAAGGATAGGGCTTTTCTTTCTTCACATCTGGCATTGCCCCCAGAAAAATACACTGGTACATCATATCTTTTATATACTTCTTCTCCTATTTCTTCCGCCAATGCCATACATTCTTCTAATGTAATATTTTTAAATGGAAACAATGGAATGGTGTCTTGCGCTCCTATTCTTGGATGTGTTCCCTGTTGTTCTTCCATATTAATTAATTCATAACATTTACTTGCCATACTTAACAATGCTTCCTTCAACGGTGCTGGTTCACCTATAACAGTTACAACTGTTCGATTAAAATCATGTTCTGGTTCATAACTTACAAGCTTTACCCCTTCTTTGTTTCTTAATTCTCCCACCACTGCTTCAATAACCTCTGTACGTCTACCATCACTAAAGTTTGGTACTGCCAATATGTATTTCTTTTCTGTTGACATTTGTGATCCCCCTTATTTTATAAATATTCAATAAATAATAAAATGTAGTTTGTTATCATTTTTCTAGCACTCTTCTACAGTGGAGCTTTTCCCTATAGTTATACATTTGTTTTTTTGTTAATTAACAACAAAATACTCTTTTAAAAACTTATGAACGGTATTGCTTAATCTGTTTGCTTGTACAGTATCTATAAAAGATTATTATTCTTTATAAAAATGTATGTCTATTAAATTATTCAATAATTAAAAACAATTACCTTTGTAATTTATACCTAAATATACTATGTTTTCATTAAGTATTTTAGGTGTATTTTTGTGTTGTTTATACAAAATTATTTTTGTTTCAAAATCAACAAATGCCTACACCTTTGATATAACTGATTTACATTTGTTTCTAATTAAAATTATATTAAAATTTTAAAAACTGTGAATAAGAAGGATTTTTAAAAATAAAGTAGTAAAGTAATGATAAGGAAATCAAGTTTGAAAGGAGAATGACAATGGCTTTACGATTAATTGATTTATCACAGGAAATTTTCCAGGGCATGTCGGTTTTTCCTATGCATCAACCAACTTTTATTATGACTAATATGACCCATGAAGATAATATGAAGGCTACAGGCAGTAAAAAGTTAGGCTTTTCAGCTAGGAATTTATTAATTAGCGAACATGGTGGTACCCATTGTGATGCAGTTTGGGAGTATAAACCATCGGGGGCTACTATTGAAAATATGCCTTTAGAATATTTTTGGGGCAGTGCCATTTGTATTGATCTATCTCATATACCTAATAATAGACCAATTGAGCCACAAGATTTAGAAAAGGCTGAGAAGAAATCTGGTTTAGAGATTCAGAAGGGTGATATTGTTCTTTTGTATACTGGTCACTATGACCGACATTTTGGAACTGATAAATGGCAGACAACCTATACTGGTTTAAGTTATAAGGGGGCAAAATGGTTGGCGGATAAGGGTGTTGTTAATATTGGTGTAGATGCCCCTGCCATAGACCACCCAGAGGATTTAGACTTTTCTGGGCATTTAATTTGTGGCGAGTATGATATAACTAATACTGAAAATCTTTGTAATCTTCATTTGGTGGTTAATAAAAGGTTTTTGTATTTTGGGTTGCCTTTAAAGATAAGGGCTGGCTCTGGTTCGCCTATTAGGGCTGTGGCTTTGTTGGAGGAGTAGAAACAAAAATCAGCAACTGCAACGTATTAAAAAATACGTAAGTTGCTGATTTTTTATTGCTACTTAATAATCCGACCCCCATGAATAATCTTTCCATCTTTAATCTTTAGCTCCCAAAAGACAGGAAATCTTTCACTAATCTCCACCTTTATTATTTCTGGTGCCGCAAAACAAATTAGTTGAAAGTTTAGTTTATGGGCTATTTCAAATATAGGATCTAGTATATGTTTCGCCGAAGCCTTTCCAAAGGGGTTATCTAAAATCAATACTGTGGAAGGGTTCTCATTACCAATATGTTTCTTTTTAAAACTCATAATCATCATAATTACAAAAGTATTTACCGATAGAGTTTGTCCACCAGAACCTTCTGGCAAGTCCCCTTCCCCTTTGTTAATTGCCTCCCACGTGGTGTAATATTCCTCCCTTGCTTTGGCATATCTAAACTCATTTTTTTCCGTCATTTTATATACCAACAAAGTTGGATATTTTCCCTGTATAGCTTTAGAAAACAGGGCTTTATCCCCCATTATATCCTTTAAAGCTTGATTACTAATATTTGATATATCCTCCTTTTTCTCAAGTATTTTTGAGATGGATTGTATAAAATATTCCTCCAATAAATAGGATATTTCTTTATCTTCCTTTGGTAGCCCCTCTACCCCCTTCAATTTTACAAGGGGAAAGGCATAACCCTGCTCATTGATATAGTTCATGCTTGCCACCATACTTTTTAAAGCTTCAATCATTCTAATAACATGAAAAGAAGCTCTATTGGTCCACTGTTTCATTACCTCTTCGGCTTTCTTTTTGTCTTTAGATAACCTCATTAGTTCCTGTTGAAAATGTGTTTCCATACTTTTAAAGGAGGTTAAGTTGCTTTTAAATTTGCTTATATTGTACTCTTTTAATGTATTAGAAATCTTATTTTTTAAATGTTCTTCCTCCAGCTTGTTAATTCCATTCATAAACTTAGCTTTAAATCTTTCACCTTCTGCAATGGTTTCTTCAATCTTGTATTTTACATTTTCCAATCTTTTAATCCAATCATCTACAATTGTATCAGGTGAATCAACGATTTTTCCCTTTAAAACCTTGTCACCTTTACCCTTTGTTATATCTAAGGAATAGCCATGTTTAATTTTTGTTAAATTAATATTTAATTTAGCCTGTAAATTTATATTTCTGTTACGTTCTTCGTAACATACATTTTTATACTTTTCATTTAACTCAATATAACTTTCTACCCCCACAATTTCTGCATCAAAGTCTTCAATCTCCAACACAATTGGAGGTTTTTTGTGGGCTTTGTTAATTAACTCTGCTCTTTGGTGCAACTGTTTCCTATTTGATTTAATTTCTCCTGTTATATTATCTAAAGATGACTTTACTTTTTCCAGTTCATCCTTGAAATCTTTGATCTTTTTCTCTATTTCTCCTATTTTAATTTCTATATCCAGTATATTTAGTTCTAAATCGGGGTATTGAGTCCAATTGTTATCCAATTTTTTCAATTCATTATTATGTCTCTTTAAGTCTTTTTCCAAATACTCTAAGGCTGTTTCTATAGATTTTATTTCTGCATTTTTACCAGCAAGACTTTCATTTAATAATTTTTTTTCTTTTACTAAAGCTAATAATGTATCGGCTTCTAAAGAAAAGTTAGGGGTATTATAGTTGGAATAGTTGTAGTCTGCATTACACTCATATACAGCTTCTTTATTGACATCTGTCACCCTATTAATTGTATTTTCAATTTCAACCTTCCATTTATTAAAACTATCCTTTACCTTATCAATCTTTTCTTTTATGTTTTCAGTGTCATCTTGAATAATTGAAATTTCTACCTTAGTGTTATTTAAGTCTTTTTGTGTCTCTTTTATTAGTTTACCTTCTTCTTCTAGTTCTTTAACTTTTTCAATATATTCTTCCATTTCTTCAATAGCCTTTATTACCTGTTTCATTTCCCCATCTTTTGTTTCCAATGATGCCTTACACTGTTTTAACTTAGCTTCAACAACAAATTTTTCTTCATTTTTCAAACTAATTACATTAGAAAGTTCTGCAATTTCATTTTCTATTTTACGTAGGTTTTGACTCAATATCCATGCAGTGTCATTTTTAGCAATAAAGTTTAAATCCTTCATTAAATCTGTTATATTTGATAGGTCTTTCTTTAAGTTACCCTCAGTGTCGGTTAGGGCTTCCATTTCTTTTTCCATAAGCTCTTTCCAGTTAACAAAGTTTTCTTCCTCCATCAATTGGTCTGCTTTTCCATAAACCATCTTGAAAGACTGATTTTCACTGGTTTTTATTTGAGAAGGAATATATACAGGTACCATACTGTTTAAAAATAAGTCTTTATTAATATTCTTTTCAATCTGTTCCCAGTCCCGTAATGTTCCTATAACTACCGAATACAGTAGACCAGGTGCTTCACTTAATAAATTAGCCCTTTCTGATGGTTGAAATCCTTTTAAGTATTCAGTGCCAGTTTCTACATGAATATTTAATTTCTTTATTTCTTCTTTTATTAAAAGTACGTCTTTATTGGGTATAAAGTAATTTTCTTTATTTAAAGACTTATCTATGCTTTTTTCCCATATTTTCCTTTGAATATCCTCTAACCTTTGTTTTTTATCAACCTCTTGTAATTCTAAGTGCCTTTGTTTTGTTGCAAACCAGTCATGGTTTAATAGACTAGCATCGTAGCTTTCTAATAGTTGTGTGGCTACCCTTCTAGCAAGTTCCTTTTCTTCCTTCTCTTGCTTATTAAATTTTTTAGTTAAGTCAACTTCACATTCCTTTTTTTGCTTGAGGTTATGTTCAGCCTCCCGTATCTCTCCCTCTAAAACTCTACATTTCTCATCTTTATCTTTAATTTCCTTAGTTAAGCTATTAATTTTCTTTTCATCTTCATCTTTTTGTTTGTTTAAATCTTCTAAAATTCTAACTGGAAAAGCTAGTCTCATTGGGTCGTACTTTTCTTCTAGCTTTTTCTTTATATATTTATCTAACTGTTCTTCTTTAATTTTAAATAAATTAATTTTATTTTGTAATTCTTTTTCCTTAGCTTCGTATTTCTTCTGTTTAATGTTATTTTCTTCAACAATCTTCTTATTATAGTTTGTATACCCTATATATTGGTTTTCTTGATTAACCCAATGGAGTTTAACTTTATTCCATTCAATATCTATATCATCATCAAGTTCTTCAGCCCGTTCTTTAATGTCGGAAATATCCAACGCCTGAATTAATCGTTGTCGTTCTTCATTTTTGTTATTTATATCAAACTGTGTTTTTTTCTTTTCATTTAGTACCTTATTTATTCTATACAGTGTAAGTTCTTTATCTTCTTCTTCAAGTTTTTCTGACATTTCATCATACTCTTTTTGTAGTTCTACTGCTTTTTTTTCTTGTTCTTCTACTTCATTTTTTTCCTTATTATATTGAAGATTATCTTTTCTAAACTCTAAGTCTTTTCTTTCTTCTTCGGTTTTTCTTAGTTCATTACTCCATTTCTCAATATTATGTTTTACTTGGTTTTCTTCTTCGTGAAGAATAAAGTAAATATCATTACCTTCATCAACTAGTCTTTCCTGCATGTCCATAAACCTAGATCCACTATCGGCATTTTCAATTAATGGTTTAATTTCTACTAAAAGGTCTTTAAAATCCCCTTCTCTCTTTATTAAAACAGGTAGATCCTTAGTGATGGAGAGATTACTTTTAAACATTTCTATTAAATGGTCGCCTTCGTCTTGGGTGTAATTTTTAAGGTTTTCACTTATGGCAGGGATAATTTTTTTATCAAAAATAGACTTATTATCACTGGCTCCAATGAAGTAGTCCCCTGCTCCCCCCTCTAGTTTGTTTATGTCCCTTAAATTAATCCATTCACTTCGATAAATACCTCTTTCCTCCAAATATTTGTAATATCCAGAATCTCTATTTTTTCCACTGGACTGACTATATTTGATAAAATCTCTTTTATGTTCATCTATAAATGCCTCTAGTTTATCTAAATCTATAGCCTTTCCAGTGGTAGTGTCAAATAATGGTAAGTTTTCAACGGAAAAATAGCTTTTATTTTGGTGTTCGTGGGTATATAAAAAGTAAGAAATACCTGTTTTTTCTTCATCTTCTCCACTGGTATTTTTTATAACTGCCTTCACACCTATACCAGTAATTAATCTTTTTTCTGGAACTGTATCCAACACCCATTCCAGTACAACGTGAAAAGTAAAGGGGTTTAGATTGTTTCTTTGGTCATAAAACATTGATATGACTTTATTTCCATGATTTTTTCCCCATTTTGTTTCAGGTAAAAGTAGCTGAAAAATTAACTGCATCATTACCCCTTTACCCCCACCATTAAAAAGAGTGAATAGGGTATGGTCGGCTTGTCCGTCTCTTGTTAAATCAAAAATTGAATTTTCATGTTCCTTTTTAAGTCCTTCGTATTTACATCCTGTAAGTCTAATCTTCGTTAATTTTGGCAACTTCCTTCCCCCTCCTATCCTGTTTGATAAGTTCCATTATTTCTTCATATCTATCTCCACCATGATAAAGCTTTTCCAGACGCTCATAAAGTTCATCCTTTGGAATAATTCTATTTTCTTTACTTAAATTTATAATTAAGTTTTCCTGCTCTAAGGGTTTAAGGGCTTCGTTAATAAAACCTAATCTGGTTTGAGGTGAAAGACTAAAACCCAAACCACCTTTTCCTTCTTTAGAGTGGGACAGTTCCGTTGTCCAAAGGTGATGGATTTCATCAATTGCGATGGCAAAATCTTGGGAGAAGGTTTCTTCCTTTTCATTCCGATTCTTCCATGATTCCAATGTATTGGATATAATCTCCTCCAACTTATAGTAAGACAACCCTGCATCCTCTATTCTAAAGGAAAAACTGTTTTCTCTATCTATTTCAGCTAAATATATACATATTATTATATTTGCTAAATAAAAGTGCTTTTTTCTCTCTAACCTCTTGTATTTCTCCTTCATATGACTATAGGTGGTGGCAAATATAGAAGTCTCTCCCCTTGCAACAAGATGTAGGTTTTGCCTTGTTTCTAAAACCTTTAATCCCCCTTCATCTGCCATATTTTTAATAATCTCCCTTATGGCATTATCTTCATAATATAAAGTTGCCAAGGTGTCACTGGCTGGTAAAATTCGTTTATTTAACAAATAAAAAAACAATTCACTTGCCTTTTTAATATCTTCACTGGTATATGCCATATTAGCTTCACTCCTTAATATAAATCCGATAAGGGGAAATAAATAATTCGTTCCAACTAAAGTAATCTTTAGTATTCTCTATTTCTGCCTTAATCTTCTTTCCCTCTAAAGCTTTCAGTTCGGAATTTTTCTCACATAAACGTCTAAATAAACTTAGTCTTTCGTCTTCACCTGTATATTTTAAATCTAACACAACTTCTGAAATAACCAACATCATAAATATGTCGATATTTTCCGTTTGTCTCAACCATTTTTCTTTTTCTTCTTGATTTTTTTCCTTTAATTGTAAAATAGAGAAACTGCCCTTTTCTAAAAGTGTTATAAAGACTTCTTCATATAACTCAACCAATAAATCCCAATCTGTCTCCCTAAATCTCCAATCATCTTCTACAAAGGTGTCTGTTTCTTTCCTTTCCTTCCTCTTAGCCCTAACCATTTGCTCTGACCAAGCCCAATCCAGAGGATATATAAAATCTATCTCTGGTGAAAATAAAGGGGAAATAACTTTTTCTAAATCATCTATATTTTTTAAACCATCTTTAACAATGTGGTTTTTCCAAATATCCTTTTTAAAACTATAGCTGGATATATTCCAAAAACTCTCTGGATATTTAACCCTAATTTCCAGCTCTAGGGCTAAATTCTCCATCACCCGTCTGGCTAAAGTATCATGTAAAGACCTAGCCCTTTCAAGATTTTCAAACATGATTTCTGCTTCTGCCTTTTTCTCATCTGGTAAAGTATCATATCTATTTTTCCAAGAAAGCATACTTTGAAACACCTGCTGTTCTTCTTTAAACTGATCTTTAATTTCTTCTTCTGTTCTTTTTCCCCTAACGTTTCTGTCAAAAAATATATTTTGAGGATCTCTAATAATGTCCCTTCGATATTCCTTCTCTCTATTTATTAGCACCCTTACTCTTGCAATTAAATGGTCAATACTATTTCTTGCTTTAGAAAAATTTCCTGTTTTAATCAATTGCAAGGTATAGAACTGTTCTAAATCAAACCCAAACTCCTCCAATATCTCTCTAGTTATAAATATCATTTCTTGACTTTCTTCCGTAAGCATATATACTGTTGAACCGCCTTGCTCCCAATGGCTGTGTTCTCTATCTACTTTGAAATATCTAAAGGCATAGTCTACTTTACTATTGGTTGTCTCGTTATAGATTCTGGTACTAAAGGCATCTTGTTTGGTTGGTTCACGATACCATAGTGTTCCATCAACTATTCTTTCTATAATTTCCCTGTCACCTTCTAAGTTCATATCTTTTAAAATATTTTCGGTAATAAATATCATGTCATTTCTTGTTCTATTATGATTCTCCCTAAGCTCACGATTAAAAATATTTTGTATTAATAGGAAACATATTTCGTAGGCATATTCGTTTAACTGCCCTAAGTCCATCCCTGTTCCCAACATTCGGATGGGTTGTAGTTTTTTCATTCTATTAAAAAAGCCTTTTTCTATGGTCATCTTATCACCTTCAGTAGATATTCGTAATTTATCAGTTCTTGAGGTACTCTATATTCTCTATTCCAAATGGAAATTAACTTGTTAATCTCTTCTTCTTCTAAATAAGGTTTCATTTCTTCTATAAAATAGTCTAGGTATTTTTGATTTTTTTGTTGTCCCCCAAGGGGATAGTCTCTTTTGCAAATCGATAATAAATGTTTGTATGCTTCTTGATGTAATTGAATATTCATTTCTGAATACTTTTCCTTCAAACGATAATAAATTCCAAAGCCCTCTGAATCTATATCTCCAAAGTAAAATATTTCTACATTTTCTGTATTGGTAATTTCCTTTAAAAAGGCAATGCTACTTTCTACCTTTTTTCCTTCACCATAAATCAGAATGTCTGGTTTAACCCCTAAAACCTTTTGCCTACCTTCTGCAATTCTTTTATATGAAAAAAATGTGGAGTGGTTCTCTAAAATGATGATATTTTTAATGTTTTCTGTCCCTCTATTCCAATAAATAAACATTTCCCCATATTTTTTAATTTTCAAATCATGGTAGGTGATTTTTAGTCTATTGCAGATTCCATACTTCCCTTTAGTGGTTTCTTTTCTATTTATAAGAAACTTTTCGTCATAAAATAGTTCAAGGGATCTTTCTTCTACACTAGCCCATTCCCTTTCCTCTCTTGATTTTAAAAATTTATATATATTCTCGATATATTCCCATTCCAGCTCCGTCTGCTGGGCTGGGTGGTTTATATAATATGTTAAATCTAATAGATCAGAATATTTTAATATTTTTGATTTATCCCACTGGGGTGTATCATTTTCCACTATAATCTGCCATCTACTCTTTAATGGTGGATTAAGTCCATTAAAAAGGGATGATTCTATTTCTTTAATCTGTTGCTTTTCTTTTAATAATTGAATTTGATTATAAAGTTCTTTATATCCACCCTTTTGGTAATACTGACTTTCTCCTCCGTAGGCACTAATTATATTCTTCTCCAGTGTGGTTAAGTCAAATCTTTTTTTGTTTTTTTCAATGTAACTTGATATAAATTTATTAATTATTTTTTGCATAAAACCCTCCATAGGTACTTTTATACATATTTACTGCTTCATTACCCCAACTTTTATTTTACCTTAAACCCTGCAATAACTCAATTTTTTACTGTAGGAATTACATGATAAAATTTAATAATTGATTTTGCATTTATTTTAATACAAAGTAAGATTTCTTAGTTACAATTGCTTTTATCTTTTCAAAATAGAATATTGTTACCCATATTTAGTTAAATAAAAAAACTTAGGGTATTTATGGCTACCCTAAGTTACATATCTTCAACCACGTACTTTATAATTATGTACAAATATTTAACACATTTGAAATCAATAAAACATATTAAATTATTAATTTGTATCATTATATTAAAATATTTACTTATGATTTAAACTACTTCCTCATTAACTTTTTAATCTTTAAAGCTACCTCTAAATTTAGTCGGTCTTTATGGTTTTCTAAATTCATTCCTGTTATATCTTTAATCCGCTGTATGCGATAAAGAACTGTATTGTAGTGGGTGTACATAGCATTGGATATTTTTTTTAAGTTACCATTGTTTTCAAAATAAACTACTAAAGTTTGTACTAAATCTGTTGATTTTTGATGGTCATACTCAACCAAAGGTAGAATAGTTTCACTATAAAAATTTTCTAATTCCTCCGCCAATTGCGTTTGACATAAAATTTTATAAATTCCTAAGTTTTCAAAATATACCACTGATTCTTCATTTAAAATTTCACCAGTTTGAAGGGCTTTAGTAGCATCTATATGACTTTTATATACTTGTTCTAACCCCTTATATGATCTACCTACTCCTATTTTAAACTTAACAGTCTTCAACCTTTCTGTTAATAATGCTTCTATCTCTTCGGTAAATTTCTTTAGCCGTTGCTTGTTCTTTTTTTTATTATTAAAAGTAATTAAAACATAAATACTATCCGTTTTACTGGCTATAAAAGCTTTAAATCCTAATTCTATCACTAAGTTTTCTATTGTTCCATTTAATTCATGGGTTTTTTGATAAATAGAATCTGCTTGCAAATGATCTTCTACACTTAATTGAATAATTATATTAACGTATTCTTCATCAAAGTCTAACTTAAAAGTATAAGCCCGTTCTATAGCCTTTTCTTTTCTTCTTTCATCTAAAGAAAATAAATCTTCAATAAATTCTGTTTTGTAACGATTTTCAACTTCTCTAATAGATATTTGCTTTAATATTTCCAGTGCGATGGTGGTTGAAGCTGTTTCCAATACCGATAGGTCAAATCCCCCCAATGGTGTATCTATATCCCAAGCAAATATATGTCCATAAACTCGATCCTTTACTAGTATAGGCATAATCATTCTTCTTATAGGCTTATCACAAATAGTCACAATGGTTTCATTAAATTTTTTCTTATAGGGTTTTTGAAAACTTTGGTGATAAAATTTATTTATATCTTCCAAAAGCCCTTGTCTCATTTTATCCTCTACTTCTTGAAATTGAGGGTAGTTTTGATTTAAAAAAAAGATATTTATGTAGATGGGATTTCGTAAGTTTTCAAAAATAATTTGACTAATGTCCTTTAAGCCCCCTTCATTAAGGGCAACATTCATTAATTGTTCATGGACTTTTTCAATCCGTTCCAATAGGGATGCTTGTTTATTAAATATTTCTTTAAAAACCCCCGATGTAATGTCAGAAAAGGGAGTTGCGTAATAAATATCAATTATTGGGAAACTAAGTTTATTGGCTAGGTCTATTACTTCTTCTGAAAGTTTATCTAAATAGGGAGTTATTTTAATACCTATTCCAGCTAGGTTTTTCTTTGCACATTCTTCTATTAATCGTTTTTGTGCTTCTACATCATCTTTTTTAAAGGAATAGGCAGTTGTTAATAGTAACTCACCAGAGGTAACCCAATATAATGCATCTGGATCTGCCATAATGTTAACTTTAGATACAGTTCTTCTAATTCCTTTGCTACCTGCAATTAATTTAGATTTCTCCATATAACTCATATTCAGTACATTTTCTATAGATATACCATTTTGTCTCCCCATAATCTTTCACCTGCCTATTTTTTTGTTTTGTAAATATTATTAGAGGAACAATCTATTTTTATTGAATATCTATTAATATTCTAAATACTTTTAGCATTTCCTTTGTTTCTTGTAAAATTAGATAATAAAAAAAAGAGAGGTTTAATCCTCTCTTTGTTTATTAAGTATATCCAAAATACCGTTGCCTCTATTTTGACACCTATCATGTCGATAGGTGGGTGCTCGCATAAATACTTCAACCATCCTCTGCCTCATTAGGACTTACTCTAGGCTCGATTTCTATAATTATTATAAAGCTCCCTTAAATGTGTTGTAGGTTCAAAATAAAAGCTTCACGTATATTTCAGAATATAATAATCTATTTAACTTATATTTATTTTAGCATAAAAGTCTTTAAAATACAACTACTCTTAAAGAATAGGTACAATTTACTAGAAATGAAAACTAACTAAAAATATAATGTTTTTGTTGGTGCGGATGGCGGGATTTGAACCCGCACGAGCGTTGCTCACTACCCCCTCAAGATAGCGTGTCTGCCGTTCCACCACATCCGCATATTCAATTTGTACTTTAATATTATAATATTGTCACCTACAAATGTCAATTACTTTAATAAATTTGGTAGAATGAGGAAGTCAAAAATTTGACCTCCCCACTATACTATTTTGTGTTAATAAACCAATTTTCTATTCCTCTAAAAACATTATTGTTATTAGGTTGTTTGTCTCCCTTTACATGATCCCTTAGAAGTATAGCATTGTTTTGAAAGCATAAACTTAAATAGGGTATTTCATTGGCGATATGTTGTTGAAGCTTTTGATAATTTTGCAGTCTCCCTTGACGACTAATATCCCTAGAAGCTTTATCCAATAAAAAATCCATTTCTTCATTTTCATAAGCGATAAAATTAGTTCTTCCTATTTGTGAAGAATGGAAAGCAAAAGTTAAGTCAGGCACAGGGGATAACTCCCATCCACCTAATACAATATCAAAATTACCTTTTTCTAATGCCTCGTTAAAGTCCTTCCATTCTAAAAATACCACTTCAAGTTGTATACCCACAGCTTCCATTTCTTCTTGAATTAAATAAGCTGCTTTTTCCCTTAAGAGGTTTTCTTTATTGGTAATTAGTCGAAACTTCAAACTTTCTCCTTCTTCGTTCTTCCTAACACTTTTATCTTCTGATAAAATAAATCCTTGCTCTTCTAAAATAGATTGGGCTTTATTTATATCATATCCATATTGAAGTGAAAAATCGTTATATAACCATGATTCTGGGTTGACGGGAACTTCCGTTACAGTTGCATGATTCAAATAAATATTTTTAACTAACTTATGACGATCTATTCCATAAGCAAAAGCTTTTCTTACACTATTTCTTTGTAATAATTTATTTCTAAAATTAAATCCTAAAAATTCATAATTATTACTTACAAATTCATACACATTTACTTTCTTATTATCGGAATATCTACCCCAGTCTACAGAAGCTGGTCTAGCAAAATCAACGTCTGCATGTTCAAATAAAGATAACTTAGCTTCTCTATCAGGAACAATAACTACCTCTATTGTATCAATATAGGGCTTATTTCCCCAATAGTTTGCATTTTTCTTAAAATGTAAAGACTTCATTCGTAGATGCTCCTCCAACTGATATGGTCCAGTTCCTACAATAGGGAAATCTTCATTTATTAAGTTATTTATTTTATCACCTTTAAACAAATGTCTTGGAAGAATAGGAAATGCCATCACTTCTAGTCCGTTACTATAAGGTCTTGTAAATGTAACCCTAACAACATTATCTTCTATAACTTTCATATCTAATACCTGTTGTAGACTAGATCTATAAATAGATGCATTTTTTACTTCATTGAAATTCCCTTTTATTAATTGAAAAGTAAATAATACATCCTCTGCTGTGAAAGGTTCTCCATCATGCCATTTTACATCATTTCTAAGAACGAAATCTATACTTTGACCACCTTCTACTATTCTCCATTCTTTTGCTAATACAGGTTCGATATCCATCTGATTATCTAAAGTTACCAATCCTTCATAGATTAAATGTTGAATTTGTTGAAGACTCCTATTACTATTAAATAATGGATTAGCTGTAGTAAATCTAGTTATTGGTAACTTTAAATTACCACCTTCTGCTGGTTGTAACACCTCAACAGTTTCCATTTCTTCTATTGGTTCAATTTCCTCTGAAACTTTACTGTCACAACCGTTCAACAGTAGTGCAGTTAACAACATCATCAAAAGGATCATATATTTTGTCCTTTTCATCATTAGTCCCCCTTTAAAAAGCAACAAAATCAATCTTTAACAATAAACCATTAGCAATCAATCTTCTTATCACAAAAGATACTCTAAAATATAGATTTATTGTTATAATCTTAAATTAAATACTTTCTTATAAGATGTAATAAAAACCTCCGAAATCCTTGTTCATAAATAATCTCATATCTTTCATAATCTCTTAAAACCTTCTGTACATATCTTCTAGTTTCTGGAAATGGAATTACATCTAAATGAACCCCATCTTTGCTATACTCAGGATTTTCTAACCACTTACTTACATTGCCATTTCCTGCATTATAAGCAGCCACCATTAATTGTAACTTTGAGTCAAATTCTTTATCCAGAATATTTATATACCAAGTACCTATTTGAATATTAAGTTCTGGATCATATAAGTCTTCATAATTAAAGTCTTCTATATTTAACTTCTCTGATGCCCAATCTCCTGTTATTGGAGCTATCTGCATTAACCCTCTAGCTTCTCTCCTAGAAATAGCGTTTGGATTAAACTTACTTTCATTTCTTATTATTGCAGCCACCAAATAGGGATCTACTTCATACTTTTCTGAATAGAACGTCACCAGCTCTCTATAATGAAAAGGATATATGGTTCTTACTATCCATTTAGCATTATAAGCTGCAATTGTTCCAATCACCAATAATACTATTATCATTAGTAAAAATCGTATTCTTCTGCTAATTATTATGATCAATGACAACCCCTCCGAAATAGCTCCTATTCGATTTCCCTCCACAGTTTTTTCACTCGTTCTTCTAATTCTATTATATCCGTTGAATTATCTATAATTTTATGGGCATATTTTTTCTTATCTTCAAGACTCATTTGACATGTAATTCTATTTTCTGCCTCCTGTTTAGTCAACCCTTCTCTATCCATTAATCTATTTAATTGCAATTGATAGGGTATAGCTACTAACCATACCTCATCTACTAATTTCATTAAGTTCATTTCAATTAATAATGCCGCATCTACTATTATAACAGTATTTGGAGCGTTTTTCTTGTGCCAAATTATCTCTTTTTTCATTTCCTCTATAATTTTAGAATGGGTAATTTCATTTAATTTTTCCAATGCTTTTGGATTGTTAAAAACTAAAGTGCCAAGTTTTTTACGATTTAATTGACCATCTTCTTCTAAATATTCCTCACCAAAATAGTTTTTTATTTCTTCTAAAGCTAATGAACCCTTTGATACAACCCTCCGACCTAATTCATCTGCATCAATAATTAGTGCCCCTAAGTTAGCAAGTATTTTAGAAACAGTACTTTTACCGCTGGCAATACCTCCTGTAAGTCCAATAATTTTTCCCATATTTAAATCTCCTTATTTCGCTTCATACCAATTATCTCCATAAGTAACATCTACTTTTAGTTCTACCTTCAAGTCCATAGCACTTTCCATACCATTTTTAATGATTACAGCTACTTTTTCCATTTCATTACGGGGGCTTTCCACAATTAATTCATCGTGTACCTGTAAAATTAATCTTGAAGATAAACCTTCTTCCTTTAACTTTCGATATACATTAATCATGGCAATTTTAATAATGTCAGCAGCACTACCTTGTATAGGTGTATTCATAGCCATCCTTTCTCCAAAGGAACGAATGTTAAAATTACTAGAATATAGCTCTGGTAAATACCTTCTTCGATTAAGTAGAGTTGTTACATAACCATTACTTTTTCCTTCTTCCACAGTTTTTTCCATGTAAGAACGAACACAAGAATATTTTTCAAGGTATCGATCAATATATTTTTTAGCTTCCGCCCTAGATATTTTTAAGTTTTCCCCTAAACCAAAGTCACTAATCCCATATACAATACCAAAATTTACAGCCTTTGCACTACTTCTCATGGCAGAAGTAACTTCTTCAATGGAAACTCCAAAAATTTCTGAGGCAGTTCTTGTATGTATATCTTGATCCTTTTCAAAGGCATCCAAAAGATTTGTATCCTCCGATATATGGGCTAAGACCCTTAACTCAATTTGAGAGTAGTCTGCATCCATTAACTGATGGTCTTCTTTTGCAATAAATACTTTCCGTAATTGTCTACCTAACTCTAATTTCACAGGTATATTTTGTAAATTAGGTTCTGTACTGGAAATTCTTCCTGTGGTGGTGACAGTTTGATTAAAGCTAGAATGTATTCGTTGTGTTACTGGGTTAATAATATTTAAGAGTCCATCAACATAAGTAGACTTTAATTTTGCAATTTGACGATATTCCAGAATCTTAGGTATAATTTCATGGCGATCTTGAAGTTTTTCTAACACCTCTGCATTAGTTGAATATCCTGTCTTCGTTTTTTTAATAGGTGGTAACTCTAACCTATCAAATAATATTTCACCTAATTGTTTTGGAGAATTAATATTGAATTCTACTCCTGCTAATTGATAGATTTCTATTGTTAATTGATTTAACGTATTGGTAAATTGTATTTCTAAATCCTCCAGCATATTCTTGTCAACTTTAATTCCAGCTATCTCCATAGATGCCAATACTTCTGTTAAAGGTAACTCCACCTCATAATATAGTTTTTCCAACTCTAAAATCTTTAGTTTTTCTTTTATTTTAGGTACAAGGCTAACTATCACCTTTACTTGTCGATATAAATAATTAAATAATTCTTCTTGAGGTATATCCTCTATTTTTTTTCGGCTTTTTCCTTTACCAAGCAATTCATCTTCATCAATTATATCCTCATTTAAATATACAGCAGCCAATTCCTTTAAATTATAAGTAGATTTAGCAGGATCAATTAAATATTCACCAATGAAAGTATCGAAACTAACATTTTTTAACTGTATATCATAAGGGGCAAAATGAACTATTTCTTTTTTAATATCATGGCTGATGACTTCAACACCCTCATCTTCCATTACTTCCTTTAGTACACTTAAAGCTGTTTTTTTATCTTCTATTGTTCTGAAATCAATACAGTATACTTCTTCAGTATTTAGGGCAATTGCCATACTTATTATTTCATTACTTACTATATTTTTTTCTTCACTAATTGTTTTCAATGTAATAGTTTTACATTCTTTAATTTTCTTTGCTAAATTAGATAATTCATCAATACTATTGATTATTATTTGGCTTTCTAAAGAAATTGCATTTAATTCATTATTAACTTCTTCATTTTTAGAAAAACGACCAATTAAACTGTTAAACTCAAACTTCCTAAATAGTGAAATTAATTCATCATAATTAGCTTCTTCTTTACGTAGCTTATCAAGCTCTATTTCTACTGGAATATCAGTAACAATAGTTGCTAATCGTTTACTTAGAACAATATTTTCTATGTTACTTTCTATTTTTTCCCTTAATTTTGCAGCCCCTATTTCATGGGAGTTTTGAATTAAGTTTTCTGCTGAACCAAATTGTTTTACTAGTTTAATAGCTGTTTTTTCACCTACACCAGGAACACCTGGAATATTATCGGATTTATCCCCCATTAAAGCTTTTAAATCAATAAATTCTAAAGGTGTTACTTCATAGTCTTCCATTAGTTTTGCTTCATCATAAATATCTAAACTAGAAATTCCTTTTCTAGTAATTAACACCTTAACCTGTGGTGAAATTAATTGGAGAGCATCCTTGTCCCCTGTTACTATAAGACATTCTATATCTTGTCTTTCACAATATTTTGCTAAAGTACCAATTAAATCATCGGCTTCGTAACCTTCTATTTCAATTCTATAAATATTTAAAGCGTCTAATACCTCTTTTAAAGGTTCTATCTGTTGCCTTAACTCATCTGGCATCTTCTTTCTACCTAATTTATAGTCAACAAATTCTTTATGTCTAAAGGTGGGAGCCTTTAAATCAAAAGCTACTCCTATGTATTGTGGTTGGTAATCTTCTATTACTTTTAATAACATTGTTAAAAATCCATATATAGCATTGGTGTGTTGCCCATCCTTTGTTACAAAGGGGGGAAGGGCATAAAAGGCTCTATTTACTAAACTATTTCCATCAATAATAACTATTCTATCTCTTGCCATTTCTTTCAATCCCTTCAAATAAATATTTATCAGTATATTTTATCATGTATTCTAGTGTTAGTAAAATGACAGTACTATATTATAGTATAAACATTTTTCAGATGATTAATGGTATTACTTCAACTAAATTACCTTACTATTATAGTAAACATATTTAAATAGGCTTAAATACTCATTCTATCTATTAATGTTAAGGTTCTATAATAAATAGTCTTGGTGAATAAACCATCCCTATTTTTTTCAAAAAAGATGAGACAACTGACAAACTCTGATAAAATATAATCCACCAAAAACCATACTTTATAAGGGTGATGTCAAATTGTCTCATAATAATTCTTATACTAAAACCTATTAAATTTAAAAGATAAAAATATAATAAATTTTCACCAACACAAGTTGACAAAGTTCTAAAATACTTTATTTCTTTTCCAATGCTCTTTTTATAACTGTAACAGCTTCTGCCCGTGTTGCACTTCCCTTAGGTTTTAAGGTACCATCTTGATAACCAGAAAAAATTCCATGTTCTACTATAGTCGAAATAGATTCTTTCGCCCATGGTGATATTAGTGATTGATCCATAAATTGTTTGTTGGATTGTTTTGATTCTAGTTTAAAAGCATTTACCACTATAGTTGCCATTTGTTCTCTTGTTATTAGCTCGTTTGGTTTGAAACTACCATCTTCAAATCCTTTTACTATTCCATTGGCATAAGCTATTGAAATAGCATCTTTTGCCCAGTGGCTTTCTATATCACTAAAACTATTGATTTTACTCGTTGCTAAATCTAATGCCTTTACAATAATTGTTACAAATTCAGCTCTAGTAATATTCTTATCGGGCTTAAAGGTTCCGTCAGCATATCCATTAATAATACCCCTATCTACTAAGTACATAATATTTTTTTCCGCCCAATGACCACCTATGTCGGTAAGTTTTACATGGGGTTTCAATTGGGGGAACTTTTGTTCTTTTGCTAGTTCTTCTTGTTTTGGTTGTGGTAATTCGTCGATTTTTTCAACATCTTCTGTACTAACTGAACTTTCCTCTTCTTTGGGTTGTGGCTCTATTACGATTGGCTTGATAGGCTCAACAGGTACAGGGGTTGGAGGTGCTGGTTCTATTGGTTCATCATCAGATGATGTATCACTATTATTATAAATAGTGTATGTATAGGTTTCTTTATTACCAGCAACATCAGATGAATATAAAATAAGTGTACTCTCACCACCTGGTATTATGTTATTCAGTTGAAATACACCATCGTTCCCGTAGGATACATCCCCTTTTCTGTAAAATTTTGAACCCTTATATATTTCATATTTTACATCTGTCAGCACATCTGTATTACCTATTTTAGTTATATATGCTTGCACAAACTCTGAGTGTAGAAAAGAATCTACAGTACCCGTTAGTGTATTTTCATCTATATATATTTCATTTGCAATTGCTTGGTCTACTTTCACTAAAGGTGCGTTATTACTTACAATAAAGTCTATAACCTTTATATCATCCGGTCGAGTACCTCCACCATAAATAGCTAGCTCAATTCCGTAAATACCATCTTTTATAGGTACTTTCTTCCATAGATTAAAATCATTATACATACCATCCCATGTAAAGATATGCTCTCCTCTAGGTACATTGCGGTTGTAGAAAAGATAACCCAAAGACCACTTAATTGAATAATCATACAAATATGCCGCCACCTCAGTAGTTTGACTGATTAAATCATATTGTATTGTGGCAACTCCCTCATTGGGCGAAAAGAAAAACGGTGACATTCCTGCTGATTTAATTGCTTTTGTATGACCTGCATATGCAATAAATGGTAAGTTTAAATTTGAATCTGTACCATTAATAGCCTCAAAACAAACAAATCCTTCATAAATACCCTCTGCTACCCCATCATTGGAAATTAAAGTAACATCTAAAGTAGCTTCACCTTCTGCTGGAACAGTTATAGTCTCATCAGAAAATACTAATGATACACCAGTAGGTACAGCCTGTTTTAGGAACGAATAATCTACTTTGTAAGTCACAGGAGTTTTAGAAAGGTTTCTAAGTTCAATTTCTATAGTTTTTTCTAAACCTTTATCTAAATCAATTTCTCTATAATTTAATATTCCTGTATAATGAGCAACTTCTTCAAGTAGTTTACTTCCACTGTTACTTTTCGTGTAACGGGTTAAATCCTTTACTCGAGCTAAAACCGGAGCTTCGATTGTTTTCAGTGCTTGCACACGACCTGCACCCATATCAAATAATCTATATTGACCATTTCCCCCAATAACTTTAGCATTATTCATTAAAGCTACTTTAACATCAAACGGAGAAAACTCTGGTCGAGCTTCTAAAATTAATGCTGCTATTCCTGCCACATGGGGTGCCGCCATACTTGTACCACTGTAGGTTTTATATGCTTTTGTATAATCATTTCCAAATTGATGACCTGGAACAGTTGACTTAATACCAACTCCCGGTGCCACTATTTCAGGTTTTACATCTAAATTATCTTTAACTGGACCTCTAGAACTAGTATTTGCTATACTATCTCCATTATATCTACTTGTGACAACTGTAACTTTAAATGTAGGTTTTGAAGAGATATTGCTAGTATTTAGATTTTCGTTGATTATAAGAACTTTATTTACTTCTTCGTTTACTTCTTGTTCAATTATCTCCTGTTGTGTTTCAGCATTATATTGAATTTCAAATTCTTCTTCATCACTTACCTTTTCTTCTACATCTTCTATTACTATTTCTTCTTTAATTCCTAATTCTTTTGTTATGTCACTTCTATTTTGTTCGCTCATAACAACTGCATTGTCTACATTATTAGGGTTAAAACCCATTATTGCCTGTGCTAATTTCCAACCATCTGTCCCTCGCATATTAAGGGTTGGCAAATAGTCAGGACCATCCCCAAGAAAACTATCTACATAATTTGTATTCCAATCAAAATTAAAGATGATTACTGCCACTGCACCTCTATCTTTTGCATTTTTTATCTTTTCTACAAAAGTGATTGTTCCTCGTTTAATTAATGCAATTTTCCCAGAAACATCTTTATTATTATAGTCTTGTACTCTACCTAAATCTACATATTCAATTTCTTTGTCTTCAAGAAAAACATTTATACCTGTTTGTTCGTTACCTGCAAACCATAACAATTCATAATTTGTGTCTGGAGTAGCAAAAGATGTGCCATTATAGGTTTTTGTTTCTTTAGGTACAGTTGAAGAACCTACCGCTATAACTAAAGACCCAGTAGCAGGAGAGCCTACTGTATGTATGTCTGGTCCATCATTTCCATTAGCTACAATAGTGGTTACACCCACCAACATTGCATTATTAACAGCCCTTGATGTTGGAAAATCTGAATCATTCATTGTATTTCCTAATGAAAGATTTATTATGTCCATTCCATCTATAACAGCCTTTTCTATGGCAGAGATAACCCACTCGGTTCTTCCCGTACCTTTAGTATCTAGTACACGATAAACATAAAGGTCTGATTGAGGCGCCATTCCCCTCATCCCACCTGTTTCAGGATTTCCCCTACCACCGATGATTCCTGCCACATGGGTTCCATGATCAGTGCCTATTTGTGCATTCCCTTCAAAAGGGTCATTGTCATTATCTACAAAATCATATCCACCTTTGTAAGCATCCTTTAAATCTGGGTGTTTATAATCAATTCCAGTGTCAATAATACCTATTTTAATTCCCTTACCTTGAAAGCCTAAATTTTCCCATATATCATTTACTCCAATGTGGGCAGGTATTTCATCCACCAACAAACTACTGTCTTCTTTTGGATTTACTTGATATATTACATTAGGATAAACCCCTCTAATTCCATCTAACTCCTTTAATTTCGGTACATCTTTCCCTTTAATCTCTAGAGTTACGCCATTAAATACTTCTGAATATGATGTTTTAATTCGCCCATCTATACCATTTCTTAGTAAATCTAACTTAAAAGAATCCAATGACTTATCAATGGATTTCTGAGCATTCATAACAACAAAACTTTCATTATTTTCCTCAGCAAATATTCGTTGTACAGAAATAGGTTCTGTAGTAAATTCAACTATAACCGTTTCAATTTTATCCGTATATATATCTATATTGGGATCAATAATTACTTCATCTAAATCATTAGAGTAGTATTCTCTTAAAGATTCCACAAGCTCACTGGGAATAGTTTCCCTCTGATTAAATTCATAATTATTGCTGATATTTTCCCCGCTAATTGCTAAAGTAGTTGAACACAGGCTAAAAAACATAAATAAGCTTAACAAAATACTCAAAATACGATTATGCTTTCTTTCTATCACTTTTTCTTCCTCCTATTTCTAAATATCATTGAATATGATTTTCATTATCGTTAAATAAATAAAAAAAAATAATTAAATTTATATAATAAGAAACATATTCAGTAAAAATTCAATAATACTTTTATTTTCTCCTTTCCAAATTTAACCCAGCGATAATAATAGCCTATTAACACTTCTAAAATATTACTATATTATTAGGAAATATGTCAATATATATATTTAAACAACATTTAACTTACCATTATTGCCATAAATTTAATAGTGTTTTGCCTTAAGGTTATAGAATCGTAACACCAGTTGAAAAAGAAGAAAAAAACCAGCATCCTTACGTATTCTACATACGCTTTGAATGTTGGCTTTTATCGTTACTTAAACATGAAATTTTTCATCAGTCACAAAAAGTTATTAATAGTTTTGTAATCAACCTACAATTAAAACTAATAATTATAAATCACTTGTAACTGAGCCTTAATTTCTAATTCACCTGTACTAATAAAATTCATATCCATAGCTTCTGCTTTATTAACTTCCATACCTCTAAATATAGTAGGTTCACTATAACTATTTTCAATTACCTTTGCAGGTTTTCCAACTTTAATTCCCATTGCAGTTGCTATTGTGTTGGCCTTTTCATTGGCATTTTTAACTGCTAACTTTAAAGCTTCTTGATAGTATGGGCTGGTATCCGAAACGGTAAAACGAATATTATTTACTTGATTAGCACCTTTCTTTGTAACTGTATCAATTACCATTCCCACCTTCTCAATATCTCTAACGGTAATCTCAATACTGTTAGATACTATGAAGTTTCCTTGAACAGATTTACCATCTTGTGGATTGTAATGATTCTCACGATACATATTATATGAAGCTGTCTTTATATCATCCTTTTTAATGTTTAGTCCTTTTAATGATTCCATTACTTGATTAGTTAATTTTGCGTTTTCCTCTTGAGCTGTCTTTGAATCTTTATGGGTGGTTTCTACACCAATATTAATAATACCAATGTCTGGTTTAGCCATTACTAGCCCTACGCCACCAACAGATATTTCTCCCATAGTCTTATTTTCTGCCTTAACTGTAGTTGAAGATATGCCACCTAACAGAAAGAAACCAATTAATGCAAAAGATAATACAGAAACGATTAAACCTTTTTTTATAATATTATTTTTCATTTTTACTCCTCCTTTTGTTTTTTCTTCATAATTTTGTAAGCAATACCTGCGATTGGTGCTAGAATAACAGATAGTATTACAGCCCACGGTATTAACCCATAAAACTTAATGAAGGATTTTTCTGCATAATATATAATTTGGTTTATTGATTTAATAAAGTTATTTTTAGCCTTACCCCAAACCCCTTCTTTTACTGTATGAAGCTTTATAGCTTGATCCCTTACTTCATTTACTTCTATATTAATCGTTGAAAGACTAACTAAATTATCATAATTTTTCAGTGTTCCTTTTATTCCATTGATCTGAAGTCTTACTCTAGATAGTTCATTTTCTATTCGTAGTATATCTTCAACCTTTTCGGCCTTCTTCAAGATTTCCCTTAATCGTTCCTCTTGAATTTCTAAGTTCATTGCTTCGTTTTCCATATCTCGATAAGCAAAGGTAATATCTTCAGCATTTTGGTTTTCTGTAATAACAATACCAATTTCTTTTAGCTCCTTATAAACACCATCGAAGGCTTTACTTGGAATTCTAATTGTTAAATACGCACTTTTCAAGGATTCTTCTGGTCTTTCCTTATCTAATAACCTAAAGTGAGTGTTGTTATTTTGAAAGTATCCCCCATTAGTTTCCACTATATTTTTAATTTTTTCTTGTACATCATAAAATTTGTTTGTTTCTAAAACAATACTACCAGTATTAATTATTTTCCTATTATCTACAGCTAATTCTACTGGTGCAGCCTCATCTGCAAGGGAGAATTGTACCGACACTTCTTCTTTTTCATCTTTCATATCTTCCGTAGCAAGTTCTACTGATTTATTTAATCCTCTATTACCAGTAAAAAGAGCTTCAGAAGTTGGAGCTACATCTAATTTATTCATCATTCCATAATTCTGTTGTGCTAACTCGGCAGATTTACTTTGACCTATTTTTATTGAATCCAATGCATTTAAAGAAATTGCTAAAATAATAAAACCAGCTGCAACTCCACTTAGCACCTTCCAGTTCTTATAGAAAGGTTTAACCATTTTCTTTTCTTTTTGTTGTTTTTCCTCTATTTGCAATCTTTCCCTAAGTGAAAGGGTAAAGTTTGTTGGCAGATCTACTTCTTCCATTTCATTTACAGTAGTTACAATCACCTTTAAATTTTCTAAAGAAATACTACAATTTTCACAGGTTTCTAAATGCTTTTTAAAATTAATCATTTCTTCCTCCGTTAGCATTTCATCAATATATAAAGATGCATATTCTTCAAAATTACCACAATTCATTTTACCCCTCCTTTCATGCTTCCTGAAACTTTTTACTTAGTAATAACTTTAGACTTCCCCTAGCCCTACTTATTCTTGATTTAACTGTACCTTCAGAGCATTTAAGAATATTGGCAATCTCTTGATAACTAAACCCATTTATATCTCTTAATATAATAATTTCTCTTTGATCAAACTTTAATTGATTAATAGCATCATGTATAATTGTTTGTATTTCTTTTCTTTCCAATAGATACTCTGGCGAATTTGATTCATCTGCGACTTCTATACGATAATTATTTTCCCCCGAAGCATCATGTTGTTCTAAATAAACAACATTGGATTTTTTATTTTTTCTTATAAGATCTATACATGTATTACTCACCACTGAATACACCCAGGTAGAAAAACTACTTTTCCCTTCAAATTTATCAATTGACCTATATATTTTTATTAAAGCTTCCTGCGTAACATCATTGGCATCTTCTAAATTACCTAACATCCTGTAGGCTATATTGAAGGCCTTTTTTTGATAAGGTTCAATTAGTTTTTCAAAACTAAGTATATCTCCCTGTTTTGTTTTTTCTATTAAGGAGACCTCCTGTTGATTCAAGTGCTTCACTCCCTTCCTACTCCACTTACTTTTTAGACGCTATAAAAAATACTTTGTTCCATTTTTATTCTATATTTATTTATACCACTTATTTATGGATAACCACAAATAGATTATTTTTTTATATAAAAATAACCAGTGTTTTTTTCACTGATTATTTTCTATAGCATCAATTCTGTTTTCCAAAACAAAAGGATAAAATATACTGTTCACTAAATCTCCATTTTGTTTATTATAAAAGAAAAAAGCATGGTGCATAAATTCATTATTAATGCGATACCTTAAATCCGTCATCTTCACTAATATTTTTTCTTTTTCCTTTTCTATAACATCAATATGAAAAAAAGGTGTGAAACTTTTAAAGTAAACCCCTAATTCCTCTGTTAATGATTTTTCTATCATTATATTTTCAACTTTTTTTAATTTCCTTGAAAAAACCGTTGTTTTCATTAAACTATTCATTTCACCTACAAAGAAATGATTCTTAGTTTCTACAATAAAATCCCACTTAAAGGGATTAAAGGTAGAAGGCATTAGTTCAAGATTTCGTTGTCTTCCACTATAATTCTTTTCTAACTTGTCTTTTAGCCTCTGTTGAGATCGCCTTCTGACTAATAAATAGCCTGCAATAACCAACACCAATAATATATTTTCAATGGCATTTTTTCTACCTAAAAATAAAATATACCCACAAATTAATAATATTATGGGATCGTAAATCATTAATAGATTTAAGGTGTGTTTTTTTCTGTTTAGAGGATATAATAAGGCTACTCCATAGGAATTAAGATAATCTAATATGATATGGGATACCCCTCCTATTAATGTCCAAAAAAAGACTTCCTTAAATAGGAAATTAGTATAAAACAATGATAATGTTAACGTAATTAATAGAGATAGTATCGTTATTCCTGGTAATGAATGGGTTTCTACTCTATGGTGTTTTAAATAAACATAGTCCCCTTTTACCCTAGCTGCAATATCAAAATCTGGGGCAACTGCTCCGATCATCGCCCCTACACAAGCTGGGTTAGTTAAGGCAGGGGCATATTTCATACCGAATATAGATAGTCCCACCAATGCATGTGAAAGTGGATCCATTTTTATCCCCTCCTTTTTTTAGTTAACTTTATTATATCAGAGGGGGTAATCAGTTTATAGTTGTATTATTTTCTATTAAATATAGTGTTGACAGTTATATTTTTATATGTTATTATTAAATTCGTCAGTTGATAAAAACAAGCCGCGGTGGCGGAACTGGCAGACGCAGCAGACTCAAAATCTGCCGATGGAAACATCGTGGGGGTTCGATTCCCTTCCGCGGCACCATTTATATCCACACAGAATGAAATTATAAAAGTAGGCTTATAGCCTACTTTTTTTATTTGCATATTATCTTACTAATGCGTCTTCTGAATTTGAACTATATAAAAGATTCTATAAATGGTATAATATTGCAAAATAATTAATTCATATTTAATATTATATTATTATATTTAAATAAATTTAAGCCGTATAAGAAAGGTGGATATTATGATTTGCGCATATTGTAAAAATGAAACCAATTGTACTAAGGAGCATATTATTTCAGACTCAGTATTGGAATTATTCCCTGAATGTGATTTAACGATAGATTCAACTAGAAATAAGCAGTATAAGTCAGACCCCGTAATAAAAGACGTTTGTGAGGTTTGTAATAGTAAAAAACTTAATTATATTGATGACTATGCTAAACAATTTATTAATCAATATTTTATTAATACCTATGAGCTATACGATACATTAGATTTTGTGTATGAATATGACAAGTTATTAAAGGTGTTATTAAAGTATACTTATAATGATCTAAGGTCACATAAGAAAGATACTTCTCTCTTTGATGAAAATATTATGGACTTTCTTCTAAATAAAGAGATTAAAGATCTAGATAAGCATATAACAATATTAGGTGGTTTATGGGTTAATCCCTCTATAATGCCACAATTTAAAATGGGAAATCAAAAACTTATGTGGGTAAATGGTGCTGTTTTCTTAGATAACTCAATCATACGGCATTTTGATTATCACACTGGAATGGTATATTTAAGAAAAGATAATAAGCAGCTAGAATTAAATGGATTAGCTTTGTCTTACTTTTTTAAGTTTAATTCAGGTTTATTTATAATTCTTTTTTGGGATAGTGAAGAAAATAAACTTAGCAATGAAAAGCTCCTAAGGACAAAAGTGTTATTTTAGAAAGATGCACTCACGCTTACAATTGGAAACAACCCCATGTTATTGATGTAAACTGGGGGATAGGGATTGCCGATTCAACAAATTCGATGATAAGAACTGATAAAAATCCTATTGAAATTCAAAAACTTCTTAATGAAGATTGGGAAAAGTATGAACAGGAATTAAGGAAAAATCATAAAAAAAAATGATATAAAACAAAAAGAGGGTAGCCAGTGGCTACCCTTCAATACTACCGTTTACTTCTCCATCGTCTAATTTGTCCCTTGCTAAACGATATAAGTATCTTACAATATCCCTCATTACTTTCTTTGGAATAATTACAACCATCCACTTAGGTAGAAAAATGTATGCTTTGTCAATAACCCAATCTTCCTGAGCCTGCCCTGAGTTTAATACCATGTCCTTAGCCATACTCTTAGCCTGAAGCATTAAAGCATAAATTATGCTTTTAAATTGTTCCTTTTCAAAAAGTGCAAAGAATATGACTCCAATTATTAAAGCAATAATAAATCTTATTTCCAATATAAATTCCTTCATCTTAACTCCTCCTTATTTAATCAATCCGTTTTGTACTGCATAAAAAAAGAAGCTAACAAAAGCTCCAACAAATAATCCTATAAACCACCTCATTGTAGTAACGAGATTAGCAATTTGTTCGCATAAACTCTCTATTTTCGTATCTGCTCTAGATCTATCTTGTTCGAGCTGGTCAATTCTCTGTGAATGATTGTTAATACGTCTTTCATGTACCTCTATTTTTTCTTCAATTCGCCTATGTCTTTCTTTGCACAGGTTATCATTATATTCTGCCATATCTTCTACCACCTACTTTCCTATTCTGTGTAACATTGTCCATAATTGCTCCCTTGTTACTAACCCTTTGGGATTAGTCCCATCACTAATACCTTCTTTTATAACCCATTCTTGAGCTTCTTTAGCCCACTCACTCGCTTCATTCTTTTTTTCAATATTAGACATAGTAACGACCTCCTTCTTAGGTTGTTTATAAGGGTGATTAATAAAATTACAAAAAGCTTTAACTACTGATTCAGCTAATATTTCTAATTTTTGTTTCGTATTCATTCGCTCAATATCATCTTTGCGATCAATAAAGCTATATTCTATTATCACGGTTTCTACGGGTCTAGTAAGACGGTGCATATAATACCAGTCCAACTTAGGATTTTTTGTACCTGGTCTACTAAATACTTTTCTAAAGGGTATTCCAGTATCTCTAATTTCTCTAGCTATTTTAGTTGCCAAAATACTACTGTCATGGATTGAGTGGATTGTTTCGACCCCAGTACCTCCTCCAGCATTGATGTGATTTGAAATACAATACTTTGCCTTGCTACTTTTAACTCTATTTGCCCTAGCTTCATTTTCTAGACCTGCATCTGAATCTCTTGTCATAGTTGCTAGTATTCCCAGCTCCTTAAATCTCTTAAATTGATAAAGAGATATTTCCAAAACAAGATCTTTTTCTTTAAGACCGTTTCCTATTGCCCCAGGATCTTTTCCTCCATGGCCTGCATCAATTATCAACATACTTTCATCTCCTATTATCAAAATTAGAGTTAAAAAACTCTATAAAAATAACACCTATATTGGTGTCAAATAAAAATATACTTATGTCGCATAAATTACCTTATGTTACATAATTATGTGTCTGCCTCACTTAATTATTAAGATTGCTTGCTGTCCATTAAACTTTTTAATTCGTTGTACTGGTCTATTGTAATACGATTACCTAATAGATACACATCCAACTTATTAAGCATTGAATTGTACTCAAAATTACCACTTAAAATAACGTTTTTTGACAATGTATAAATCATTAAAATCATCCTCCTATAAATTATTCAATTCTGAAATAATAACTAGATATTCTGTGTTTAATAATGTTTGCATTTGCATTTCTTCCAATGTTAGTAGTAGTTCTTTCTCTGTGCTAGTTTCAATATGTTCGGTAAATTCACCTGAATTTCTATCATAATACCATCCCTCTTGGACTGATGGATTATTTGTAATATCTATAAATTCTATCTGATTTCCATAAGTATCTAGTGGAAAACTTGGTATTTCTACCGCTTCAAAAATCAAATGAGCTTTATCGTTTAAAATTTGTGCTATCCTCATATTATCATTATCCTCCTTTTTTACCATTCTATAATAACTATTCCATCTCCACCATTGCCGCCTATACCAGTACCATATCCTTGTACAGTAGTTCCACCTCCGCCTCCGCCACCAAAGCTACCGCCTCCTGCACCACCTGGGTATCCACCAGACCTACCAGCTCCACCACCACCAGCTCCATAACCACCTTTTCCTCCATTTGCACCTACTACAGATTGACCTGATCCTCCATTTGAATATCTGTCCCAAAAAGGCTGCCCTCCTGTTGGACCTAAACCACCACTCGCTCCAGCTCCATCCCCTGCTCTTGTAGTAGTTGATGAAATGCCATTACCGCCACCTTGTCCTCCTCCTTGACCACCAGAAGAACCAACTCCACCTCCACCACCGATAAGTGTAACTAATCCAGTTATAACAGTATTCGTGCCTGTTTGACCGCTACTTGAATCCACTCCACCTGCACCACCTTTGCCAACAGCAATGCTTATTGTTTGATTAGGAGTTACGGGATAAAATCCTCGTATAATACAACTAGCACCCCCACCACCTGCCGAAGTAGACCCAAAGAACCCACCTTGCCCGCCTCCGCCTCCACCACATGCGGTAATATATATCCCATTAACACCCGCGGGTACTGTAAAGCTCCCATCTTCAGTAAATATTTTTTGCCTCAAATCTTTATTTAGAATACTATCTGTATTTTGTTTAACCAAGTCTAACGTGATTTTATCAGCCAAGCCTATTGATTGAATTGCCATTATATCACCTCTTCATAAATAAAATTTACTATTCCACTAACTATACTAAACCCATACCTATACGTTTTATCTGTTCCACTATCAATAAATCTATGTGGCATAGTTTCTGCCAAATGTGACTCAATAGATTCAGATAGTTGATTTAAATTGTTATTTGAAGACGCTGTAATTTGATTAATATCATCTCTCAATGTTTCAATGTCTTGTTTTGAAGCAAATACTAGAGAAGAATCTATTACAGCATTTACATTTGTTGCATTGCCCACTATAGATATAATGTCAATTGTCTTTTCTATTACATCAGGTCCACCTCCAGCAGGGATATATTCTGCTAAGTTGCCAGCATTAGCGTAACAATATAATATTTCACCAATATCCGGATCTTGTGCAAATAAACCTAACTCTCGCCAGTAAAAACCAGTCTGTATCTCTTGATTAGAAATAATAGCACCTACTACTGCTTTGCCCCCATTAAGTGTTCTTAATTTTGTAATATTTAAAGATTTTTTTTGATTTCTCAATGCATTAAGTTCTAAAATAGAATTTCCTCCAAGTTGGCCATCCCCAATGGCAATCCTGGTAAATTGAATAGGAGTTCCTACCTGTGCCTTGCTTTGGAGGTTTCTACCTCTTATTGTTTGAATCATTCCACCAAATGCTCCCATTAACTCACCTGCCTTATTTCAAATTTTTCACCGGCATGTACTATGCCCGCAAAATTTAATTTTAAATCTTCATTTTGGGTTATTACAACCTTGTCTAGCCATGACCTTTCATTTTTTACTGAATTTAATGCTTTAATGAATTCTATTGCTCTATCTTGTGTAACTGAGCTATTATTAGTTACTACACGAAATGTATAAGGATTCCCACCATATTCAAACCACTCTTCTACTTTTCCCTCGTCAAATAAAGTTGATATAAGTTCTTCTACTGCAGCTGGAGTACCTTTCATCTGATGCCATCTTAATGAATTTTTAACTAATTGCCTCCTCGTATCTAAAGGGAGTGTGGAATCGTAAAAATCAACGTGCATTTCCCATGCTAATATGTCTATAAGATCACTACCTAGTTCATCAATTCTAGATAAAATAATACATTCTTTAGCTTCTGTAACTACCATAGAAAATTCATTATCTATTGCCTTAGATGCTGCAATTATATCGGGGTCTTGTTTTAAATTAGGTGGAATAATATCAATGAGTTTTATATTGTGTATATCAATCATTTTCTGCTCCTCCATAATTAATATTTATATTTTCTACATAGGCTATTTGAGTATCTTGTATTTGTGTAAACAAAGGACTCGCTACTTCTACCCTCTTACCTCCAGCGAGAATAATTCTAGTAATCAGTTCAGACGGATTTATATCTCTTCCTATTTTTGATTTTTGCCATAAAATATAGTCTGCAACTGCCTTATTTACATTATCATGTATCATTAAATCATTAGAATAATTATCTTCTAAAATGTAATATGTTAAATCAACACTATAGTTAACTACTTCAGGCGCGCTAACAATTACATTATCAGTTAATGGCCTTCTTTTTTTATCACTAAGGTATTCGTGTATATGCTGAATAAAACTCTCAGATGGTAATTCTCCATCATGAAGCAGTATTCTTATATCAATTGACCCAGGTGAAGGAGAAAATACTTTAACATCTTTAATTGCAGAACTATATTCTTTTGCAAAAAATACATAAGCCCCAGTTGGTCCTGCTACACTGTAGCTTTCTGGGGCTAAATAAATTCGTTCTCTAAAACTATTGTCATCTTCTTCATCAGAACCCCCTTGGCTAGTATCTATATTAGCGACTTTATCTATCCAAGGTATAGGATCAACTAAAGTATTTATTTGACCTGCAGTAAAATCATTGCCTATTTTTCCAGGTAATGTACATACCATTTTAACTATTATTTCAGTCTGGCCGGATAATACTTCAATATCATCTAAAAGTTCAAAAAGAATATCATTACCCGGAGTTACTCTTGTTCCAATTGGTATAGTTTGTATTGTAGGTTGTGCTGCACTTAGTTTAAATTTCACATTAACACTAGCTTTATTACTTGGTAATCTTTCAACAGTTCTAAGTGCTGCTAAGTTTTCTAGGTAATCTCCTTTAGCATATTTTAGAAGGTTTTGTTTTGCCGAGAAATCAATAATTTGTCTTAATTGAAATTCTCTTAAAGCTTGTGAATATAAAAATATTCTTATAGGATCACCTGGGTAAAGCTTTTTTCTATTTCCCGTCTGTTCAAAATATGCTTCTTCATAATATGCAATCGTATCTGATATTATAGTTTCAACATCCTTATTAGCAAATTCAATATCAGGTAAATTACTCAGATTCAATTATTATCACCACCTTAGGAATTATCTTTCCACTCCTTACATCTCCTTTAAAATCGACTTCTTTGACACTTGCCCTAGGTTCATATTTCCTAGTTTTAGTTGTATATTCTACTATTAATTTTCCTTTTGCTATATCAATTGGTTCGTCAATTATAGATATATCTATACCGAAATTACGATCAAATGGAACCGTACCAGCAGGAGTAGTATATATTATTTTTAGATTTTGATATATTTCGCTACTTCCCGTGGCAGCAAAGTTAATATTTTGTATTTCCACATTTGAATAATCAATTATGTTCATTACAATTCCTCCAAATATTCTTCTAAGCTAACTTCTACTTTTCCGCTGTATACTTCGCCTTTATTGAAAATAACATCCCACATTTGACTTACCTTTTGTACTGTCCATTTGTCAACTCCAAGTAATCTATTACCTATTGCAAGTGTTTCAGCATGTCCTGTTCTAGCTTTTTCTAGCCAACGATTCATTTCATCTATAGGCTTTACTCCATTGCCTCCATTTAAATGCACAGTGAAATAAATAGTATCTAAATCTGGCCCTATAAACTCGCTTGTTGGTTTTCTGCCTATCACTTCATGCTTTCTCCATCTGCTTTGTATCTCTCTTTTGAATCCACTAAAGTTTAATATTCTACTATCTGAAGTTTCAAAAACTATATCTCCATAATGTCCTAGCATATTTATCACCTCTTGCTATTTTAATGAGTGTGATTATTAGAATTACCTAAAGCATCTATAATTGTTCCTGTTGCAGTAATGTTTCCATCTACTGAAACATTACCTTTAATTTCAATATTAGTTGCTGATATAATTTTAATATCTCCAACTGCAGATATTGTCAATGTACTATTACCTCCATCATATTCAATCCATGTTCCATCATCAAACCTAACATGTCTTTTATTTGAATTCGTTACAGGTGGTTTGCTTTTACTTGAATAAATTGAGCCTATTACAAAACCTTCTTCTATGCCATTAGGGAGAAACAGGCATAATACTTGTTCCCCTATATCTGGTATAAAATAATCTTTGGTTTTTCCTGCTTGTGGAACTAAAATTGCCAAATCATGCGAGACCGTATTATCTTTATCTGGAAACATTACCTTTACAGTTGCATTTTCTGGATTTTGAGACGACACAATGCCTATGCGAACTATACTTTGAAGTATATTATTCATTAACTAATACCCCTCCAATACTTTATGAAGTTCTAAATCTGTTATGTATCCATCACCTACTTGATGACTTGCTTTATCAATAAAATATTTACCACTAAATTTGCCAAAATTTATTAAATCAATACAACTTCCTCCCACTAGATCAACGTTTCCAACTATTTTTAAAGCACATTGATATTCTTTTTTATTTAAGTTTCTTAGGGTTTTTTGAGCTAATCTCTTAGCCTCTTCTCCAGTTTTAACCCTTGCATTAAGTTGGTATACTTTATCAGTTTTAATATCTATTTTTTTAACTGAAAACAAGTACTCTATATTTTTTCCCAATTTAGCATCATAATACTTAACCCTGCATCCAGCATAAGCAGTCCTGTTTAATGTTGTTTTGAATGAATAGTCTAATATAGTGCTACTTTCTTCTTTATATTTAGCTATACTTTTTCTTTGTTCATATTCTGATTCGTTGAATATTACAATGCTTTTATCAGTTATTTTAAAGGCTAAGCCTTCTTTTTCACATACTTCTGCTAAAAAAGACATGTCGGAAGTTTCTGATTGATCTATCCGTACTAAAATAGGATTAGTTTTGCTATCAAAAAACAACTTAAGTCCTGCTCTTTTTGCTATATCTTGAGCCATTTTTTTTATTGAAATCTTACTCCACGAACGGCTTCTTTTCGTTTCTGTAAAATTGCTATTAGCAGGAATTGATATTGCTTTTAGATTCATTATTCTTGGTCTACCACTGTAGGTAGGTTCATCAACTATAAAGTTTCCACAAGGAAGCAATTGTCTGTCACCATCACATCTCCAATTCAAAGTATTTATTTCAGCTTGTAGGCTATCTCCTTTTTGGGGAAACCACTCATTCATCCACTTACCCTTATTATCTTTTAATGCAATATCGACATCATCTGCATTACCTGATGCATTATCAGTGTACGTAAAGCTTAATAAGTCTTTTGCTATATTTTCAGTAATTTCTATGCCTTGGTATAAAACTTTTATTCCAGATCTACGAGCTAACATTGTTTATACCTCGTTTCTTCCATGGTGGTAAGTTTTCTGATAAAGGCTTTATAACTTCAGGGGTGTGTAACTTTACACCTGCAGAAAATACAATAACAGTAATGTAATCTAAATTGGCTTCTACTAATTCTTTAGCCCTCTTTTCATCTTTATAAATTTTAAAGGCGATAATATCCCATGTATCGCCCAGTACAGTTTCATAGATCATATTTATCACCCTTTATTTAATACTAGTCTATCTTGATTATTAAATATATTTCTTATTTTTATTTTAAGATCATCTTCGCTTTGTTTTGATACTTTTTTCAATGTATTCATATCTGCATTGCCTTGTATTGTATATTGTGGAGAATATACTATATGCACTGGTGCTGATTGATTATTTGACATCTTACTTCCAGTGCTATTTGAACTAAATTGAGTTAAAATGCTTTCAGTTTTTTTATTAGGAAAAACATTACTGCCTTTATTTAAATATACTAATTCTGGTCCTTCTTCTCCAACTATTGCTGGCCCACCTCTAAAATTGTTAACTCCTTTAGCAAACTGTGGAATTGAATTTCTTATTGCAGTATCTTTTGTAGCCTTAACCTCATAAGAATGTGGTACTTTTATATCTTTAGATTTTGCATCTGTTTTATTCCATTTAGTAAGCCAGTCCCACGCCTTTTTAATTGCACCAGTTACTTTATCAAAGTTTTTATAAAGTGCATAAATTCCTACTGCTAATGCAGCTACTACAACAATAACAGTTCCTACAGGGTTGGCTGCCATAGCTGTATTCCATAACCATTGAGCAGCTGTTATTGCCGCTATAGCACTTGACCCTGTTAATGTAGCTGTAGTTTTAGCTACAATTAGAGCTCTATTAGCTATATGAAAACCTTTTGATACTGCCATAGCAATATTTTGAGCTTGTTGAGCAACAGTTAAACCGATTAGTATTCCTTTTTGAGCTACATATGCAGAAGTAATCCCAACTAATAAAGCTTTAACCAAACCACTATTATCTCTAATCCAAGTAAGTCCCCCTATGACTAAATCAAGTCCACCAGTAACCATAGCACTTGCATGGTCCTTTAATGTACTAGTTGATATAGAAAGATTAGGAAAATATGTTTGTGCAATATCTCTAACTATGGCTCTTATATTATTAAATCTAGGTAATACTTCTGTACCTATAAAAGCTTGAATACTGTGAAATGCCGAAATAACCATTGGTCCTGCACTAATAATTTTATTTGCAAATCCATCAACTATAGGTGTTAAGCCTTTACCCATATTTTCAGCAAAATCAATCTTAAACCCTTCGACAGCACTACCTAGTCTTGTAAATGCTCCTTTTAAGTTATCTTGCATTGTATCAGCCATTTCACTTAAAGCACCATCTGCATTTTTTATGTCAGACTTTAATTGACTATATTCTTCACTAAGTCCAGACATTAAATTATTTACAGTTTTTATGTTTTCTTTTCCTGCTATCATAGAAATATAGTAGTTCTGTTGTTCTTCGGTCATTCCTTTTAGCTTACCTTTTAACTCTAGAAGAGTTTTTTCCAATCCTTTAAAATTCCCTTTTTTATCAAATGCACTTAGATTTAACGCCTTAAGAGCTTTTTTAGCTTGCCCTACAGGTGCTGTTAAATTTGTTATAGTTGAACTTAATGCGGTTCCTGCTTCTGCACCTTTTTGACCTCTATTAGCTAATATCCCTAACATTGTAGCTTGCTCTGACATAGGTACTTTTAAGTTTTTAAATGTACCTCCTACTTTTAAGTAAGCCTCCATCATTGCATCTATATTAGTATTTGATTTTCTGCTACTTTGAGCTAATGTATCAAGATATTTAGGTAATTCCTGAACATTCAAACCTAAGGCAGACATAGAGTCTGTTACTAAATCTGATGCTCTTGCTAAATCAATTTCTCCAGCCTCCGATAATCTTAATACCGGCTCTAATCCTGACATTATTTTTTGAGAGTCCCAACCTGCAAGTCCCATATAGGAAATAGCCTCTGCAGCTTCTATTGCACTTTTAGACGTTTTCCTTCCCATGTCCTTAGCTAGTTGAGTTATATTATGTAATTCTTGTCCAGTACTGCCAGTAATAGCTTTCACCTTAGACATTGCCTGTTCAAAGTTAGCAAAAGTATTTATAGAATCTTTAAAAAATCCTGTAACTGCTCTAAATCCTAAATAAGTTCCAGCAATACCTGCTACAGTTTTTAAACTTCCTGCAAGACCATTCATTGCTTTACCCGTTATTCCAGCATGCCTTTGTGCATTCATAAGTCCAGCATTTACACCATTAATATTTTGTCTTGCTTGATTGAATGCTCTTGGCATACTTGATTGAATGCTTCCACCAAACTGAAAAGAAACTTGATATATTCTAGGACTTGCCATACCCCACCTTCTTTCAATAAAAGAAAAACACCTGTATTATAGGTGTTTTATCTTTTATCATTTATTAAATTAATTTCTTCAATAATTTCTAACAAATCAAATACATTAAGTTTGTAATAAAACTCAATACTTGTATTTGTAGTAATAGATAAGTGAACAATTGCTTTTTTTAGTAACAGTCCGCTCTTTGGACTTAATTGTCTAAGAACAAAAAATCAGACACCATTTTTTTTATTTTCATTCCTTCTCTTGCTGGTAGTTTTTCAAGGAAATTAAGCGGCTTGCCTGTAATACTTGATGCAATTAAGAAAGTAAAATATATATCAGCTTCACTTATAGCTGGCATAGAAGTCTGTGTTAAATACATCCTATTTGCATCGATTAGATCTTGAGAAGTTATTTCTTCAAGCTTTGATAAGTCTAAATCATTATATTCTTTACCTTCAAAACTGTAAGGCTTATTGAATTTAATTAAGTAATGGTTGTTAGTTAACATATCTTATTCCTCCTATATTTGATTTCTTACTGATTTTAATATATCAATACCATCTACTATATATATAAAGTTAGTTTTATCTAACTCGAATAATGTTTTACCATTTTCCTCTATCTTTATATATAGTATTTCAAATGTATTTTTAGTTTCTGTCATCTTTCCTGGTGCAATAGTACCTAAATCAAGTCCTTTGGGAATTGTTTTAAGAGTTATTTTAAGTGGTCTAAATTGAACACTTCCACCAGCAACGTCATAACTCTGTTGTGATGCTCTAAGTACAAGAGTTCTTCCTTTAGTCATTAATTTAAATGATCTATCATAGATAACTCTAAATGGTATCTCTATTGATATACTTCCAAAGTGACCAGGAGTAGGACTTTCATATTCTCCTGCTATTCCTGCACCTGATATTGTTTCTGTCATAGCTTCAAGATTTGGTAAACTTACTTCTGATGATAAACCTATAAGTTTATCAGTTTCATCATAAACGTTATAATTTACGACTTTTTCTGGTATTGGATTAACCGACATTATTGACCACCTCCAAATATTGAGTTACTTAAGATAGTTGGGTCAAACTCAAGTATATTTATGATATTTTCAGCAGGTGGGAAAGCAGAAATTTTTTGGATAAATTGGATGCTTCCGTTTAGTATGCTTTCAACTGGATTATCTTGTTGCCTAAAATCGATCTTAGCACCAGCTATCTGTCCCTTTGCTTGGAAGCCATTGCCTCTAATATTTTCATTGTCAACTATACTTTCAATTAGTCTTAAATTTGTAGGATCGTCTATTTTGTCAAAATAATTTAATATAAAATTATTACCCCACCAATCAAATACACGCCTTATTGGAATAAATCTATCTTTTGGATCTGTATTTTCTGGATAAGCTGCAGTGTTATTACCCCAACTTCGCCACCCGTTCATATTGATTGCCGTCATAATTCCAGCACCATTTAGAAAATTAGCCTGCAATTGGTCTAAATATAATTCAGTTCCATCTGCAAGCACAGTAGCCGATATATGTATTTTTTTATTTGAAGGAGACTTATATGGTACATTTTCATTTTCTGCATCTGTAAGAGCTATTAAGGCAGCTATTATTGAACTATACCAATATATTTTCTCACCTATCTTTACCTTAGGGTAACAAACAATCGAATGTTTATTTGTATAGTTGTTTGAATGCTTCCATTCTGGAGCATTCTGATAATTGTTTACTTGAACACAGTCAATATCTAGAATATTCATTGCATTAAAATTCCCATTTATCTTTTCACTTTTTATATCTATTACAGTAGCAATTTGAGGTTTATGGCTCCAACCTGGAGCAAGAATTAATCCAGGTACAACGCCTAGTCTTGGGTATACTTGACTAATTAATTCTAAGCCTGTGTACCTATTGTTAATTGCATCATATCCACCAATTATATCTTCATCAGTTACTTTAGAAACGTCTAATTTGTTAAATGTTACAGATAACTCATTGATATTATTTGGAATACTTCCACCTTTAAGTACAGAAAGCAATGGATGTCCTTGCTTGTTAAAAGCTACTACATAATCCTTGTCTCTTTCATAACTTATAGTACCATCACTATTTTTCACAACAAAATTTTCATCTAATAGTATCCCTTCATCTTCTATTTTAGATATACCTGCATTAATACTTATTAACTTTTCGGCAGACATTATATGTTCATTAGGATCTAGTACATTTATAAATACTACTGGAGCTATCTTAAATCTCTTAAAATTAGCATCCATTGATTGACATAATGTATATTTATCCCAATCATCACTATATCCTAGTTTTTGAACAGCATCATACCATGAATAAGCAATTATAGGTTCATTTACCACTTTTGTAATATCTTTAACTAAATTAATGGGTCCCGTACCAATTACTACTTGTACTCCTGATGTTGTTATTATAGTTCCATCAATAGTTGTTGGATTTTCTATAATGTTAATTCCATGATTATATAACATTACTTTACACTCCTTTCATAATGCAATATTTGATTAAATAGTATATATTCTTTAGTACCCTCAGTTTTAATATTATTTCTAACTTGTGACAATGCACTAGGAGCAACAAATAAACCTTCTATAGCAGGATATTTTTTTATATGATCTTTAATATGTTTAGGCAATTCCCCTTTAAAAATTGCAAACTGTTGTAATATTCCATTAGATAAATTAGGTCCACAGTAAATTATTGATTCTTTTCTAGTTGTCTCTTCATTTGCCTGAAATCCGCTTTTACTCAAATTAATCCCTCCTCATCTTCCATATTTACCTTGCCTATGTTCCAGGTTGTCTCAATTCCACCAAAGTACAAAGGATAAATATCTTCTTCATTTACTGCCCACTTTAATTGACCTTCTAGAATGTATTTGTTATCGAACACTCTCTTTTTTAATAAGTGCTGTCTAATTTTTTCTATAATATTTATTACATCCTTATAACCTTGAAAATTAGTATCTTTATCATACACACCAATTATAAATACTATTTTACATAATGACGGTAACTCTTCTACGCTATCCTCACCATCGATAATTCTTACAAGAATATAAGGAAAATGACTTTCATCATTTTGTCCTTTTTTAGATGGTAAATACTGTGGGTATACATTTATACTTGTGCTTTCGTTTTTGGCATTACTTAACTTCATACTGCAGGTTACATATTTTACTACATCAACCAAATGTTTCTGTAATAGTGTAGGTGTCACTTTCTAACCTCCCATACCCTATTAATCTCATGTTCGAGTCTCTTATCAAACATCTTTGTTGCTTCTCTTTCTATATAGGTTTTTACGCTTTCATTACCTAGCATTTCAGGCACAGAAGGCCCAAATAGCTGTTTAATAGGTAATCGATTTTTACCTTCTCTTTCAAATACCTTATTGCCATTAATATTGGCTACAAATGCACCTATAATTTCTTTTAATCCACCTTTTTTAACTCCTGCCTTTAATACTTTAGATGGTTTTTGGGGATTAGGTTTATTAGGGCTAACTTTAAATTTAATTAAAGGTACTTTATTACCAATTGAAGTAACAACTGCTCCTAATGATCTTTGAGTCGCTTTTCTTATTTTAATCGTATCTCTTATGTCTTTAGCTTTCAGGATATACTCTTCTCTTAATTTACTTACTGTACTTGCTTTAGCATTTTGGGCAGCTCTATTAAGCGCCCTAGAAATTACAGTAGGAGCTTTATTAGAAAAGCTCCCTAACTGTTGTTCTACCTCTCTAAGTTTTGTAGCATCAACTCTTATCATGACATATTGGCTCCCAAAGTGATAGTATACATATCTTCATTTTCTTGAAAGTCATTTATACGATATATATTATTATCAAATTCAACAGCTTGCCCTATAGCAGGTTTATCTTCAAAGGTATTATGATATTCACTTTTTCTTATATGAAATAATATTTCTCCAACGTAAGCTCCATCATATGATTTCCCTACTCTTATTTTTCTTTCAGTAAGTAAATCATCATCTAATACAATACTCATTTCAACTCCATCAATTAAATGGTTTGCACAAAATTCATTATTATTGAAAAATGTACTATCTAAATCTTTAATTAATTGGTCTTTGAAGTTCATAGTAGCTCCAATCCCTTCTATTTTTCATCAAACTTTTTATCCTATTTTTTCTTTTTGTCTTGCTTGGGATTTTCATCGAGAATTTTTTGAAAATCTGTTTCACTATTTTCTTCTCTATCCTCTGATTCTTCATCATGTGCGAATTTGTCAATTAAATCATATTTTATTTCTTCCGCTACTTTCAACCTAATGAGTCTTTCGGCATCTTTTTTACTAATATTTAAAATGGTACTGCCCTTTTCATAGACAGTACCATTATGTTTTATTTTACTTAAAACTAATATATCCAAGTTAACCCCTCCTATTTAACCTTAAGTACACACCAAGAATCTACATCTTCTGGAACGGGTAAAGGTCTTGAGCTCAATCTTACTTTCTGAACTTCGTTTTCTTCGTCTGCCCATACCTTTGGAACTCTAGATGCCTCATAAGTTGTGAAAACCCCTTTTTCTACTTGTGTTACTGCCCCATAAAGCATTTTATTCATACCTGTTGAAGCTATTAAAACTGTACCTTCTGGTATAATAGGTTGCTCTTCTTCCTCATCATCAATAAACCACTCATCATATGAGTATACTTCTAATCCTAAAGAATTTACTTTTCCAATAAAAGTAACTGCTGGATTCTTAATTGTAGGTTCAATATTTCCTAACAAGATATGTTTCTTATCAAAATACTCTTTTACTTGAGCAGACTCTAGGAATAAATCAGCTGCATCGCTACTCATAATTGTCACATTAGGAGCTTTCCCAGTCTTTTTAATAATAGATCTTCTGTTTTCCTTTAAATCGTTAATAGGCTTACAGTTTGCTGAATCTGACCACATATCTGTTCCAGAGAGAGTAACCTTATTTGTAAAGTTGTAATCAATTTCTTCTTCTACTCCTTCACCCTTCATTACTAATTTGCCGTCTAAAAGGACTTCTCTACATGCCCATTCTTCTCTTCTAATAATAGATTGTTCTAATTCATCTAAATCCGTTACTAAAAGATCTGCTGCTCTTTCATCTGGTGATTTAGTGCTATATATATTTTCTCCTGCAGAACGAGTAGAAATATCATCAATAGTTAAAAGTCTTTCTGGTGCAACTTTAGGAACTTTATATGTTTTAGTAGTAAAACCCTGTCTTGTTAGAGTTTTACCTCCAATTCTTGGAGAAACATAAGGTGCCATTTGTCTTTTTCCCTTTTTGTAATCTACTTCTACTTTTTCTGTAGGTACTGTCTTTACATTCGGAAAGAAAGTATCTTTTAGGAAGGAATAAGCAGGTTTTGCCTGGTTGATTGCTTGTAACATGGTTCTAGTTGAATATATACTCATATTAAATTACCTCCTATTATTTTAAATGTATATTTAATTCTCTTAATCTATCTTCGTGATCTGCAGGAGTATCATCTCCGCCAAAGATTAAAGCATCTTTATGAAAAATACCTGTAAAATAACCTGTTGTAACTAAATCTTTCTCAATATCTACAACAACATTATCTGTTAAAATGCAGTAAGGCTTTTCTGTTCCATTAGATTTTGAACTATCAACTATAGTACATAATCCAGTTTCAGTTACTCTTCCTAAAACAGTACCTCTAGCTAAAGCTCCTAATCCTTTTTCAATTTTAATTCCCTTTGCAAGTGGAGCTATTTTAGTGCTCGCAATAAGATGATCTGGATTGTATTCACTTGTAATCATAATTATCTATCTCCTCTCTTTTTATTAAGAGCTGCAGTTAGTGAGTTAACCTCTTCAGCTTTTTTATTTTCTTTACTTTCATCACCATTTGAAGTCTCTAATCCTTCAAGTTCCTCTGCATCACTTTTTGCACTGTTTAAAAATTGAATTCCAACTTGTTTTTGAGCCTTAATAATATTTACAGCAAGAGCTTCAGCTGTTATAGGCTTTTCAAACTTAGCATCTGCGACTAACTTTTCATATCCGACTGGTGCTACTTCTTCTATGTTTTGAATCCTTTTTCTTTCATCCTCTACGCCATTTTTATATGCTTCTTCAGTTATTTGATTAAATAGTTCTGGATTATTATTTTTAAACTCTTCAAATGTCATATTCCCATCTTCCTCCTTGTTTTCAATCTGATTTACTAGATTTAAAGTATTTATTTGATTTTTAAAATTCTCTTTATTAAAATCTCCAGCCCTAAGTTGATTTCTAAGTTTATCTAATACCTCTTTAGGCAGCATATTTGTAGTTCCGGTACTTGCAACTAAATTTAATTGATTTTCCATGAACATAATCTTATCAATAAACTTATTTTCTAATGCTCGCTCAGGTGTAAGCCATGTTTCTTTATCCATCATAGCTAGTAGTTCTTCTTTCGACATACCTGTTTTAATCATATAGGCATTTGAAATAGTACTATTATAGTCTTTTAATACTTGTGCTTCATGTTCAAATGTTCTATAATCTCCATGGTTTGAAGAAGACACATTATGTATCATAATTTGAGCCGTTGGAGCCATTAGTAATTCATCTACTGACATAGCAATAACACTAGCTATACTTCCAGCAATTCCAACAATCTTTCCAGTTTTCTTGGCCTTATAGTCCTTTAGCAACCAATAAATTTCGGAACCTGCGAACACACTGCCCCCACCAGAGTTAATTATTACCTCTACATCTTCACCATTAGCCTTTTCTAAAGTGTTTTCTACATCTTTGGGACAAGTAGCTTCAATTCCAAACCACTCATAAATCCACTTGTCTTCACTGGAAACGATAGTTCCTTTAATATTTATTTTCAATTTTTTCACCTCCTTCTTTTATCAATTCGTTGCTATTGTCTGCATTAAACGTTCTTCTCTAGCACGTTGCCTTACATTCTTACTGAAGTCTTCTCCAGTAAGCTCCATGGTCTCTTTTGTCCTCGTGCTAAAGCCATTTGTAACTCTCTTTTCTGCTGCAGTTACTTCCTTAAGTGGATCTAACTGCCCAGCTGAAGGGCCATTCCACTGTGAACCACAATATGCTTTTTTAACCATAGGATCATCAAAGAATCCTGGTGCTATAATTCTTCCTTTTGCAACAGCTTCACATAGCCATTCTTCATAAATTGGCTGACAGAAATCTTTAGAAATCCATGCCCTTCTCATTCTGAACATCTTCCATGCTTCTAATAAAGATGCCCTAGAAGCTGAATACGACGAAGTAAAGTGTTTTACTAAAAGTTCAAATGGAATTTCTAGTGCTACACCGATTTGTCTACAAATTGAAGTGACAAAGCCATCAAAGGCTGTATTAGGTCTACCTGGATTAGCTGCATTAGCTTTTTGACCTTCACCTAACTCAATAATTGCTCCAGCTGCCAATTCATAATTCATATCTTCCTCTTCATCAGCATCTAAAACACTATCTTTATCAGCTACCATTTGACCAATCATAGGTTCTGAATTATTAATAGAATTTTGATTTTCAATGAATACTGTAAAAAAACCTGAAATTACAGCTGCCATAAGTTCAGCCTCTGTATATCTACTAAGTTGTTTTAAACACTCAATAACGGGTGCTAATATTGGAACACCTCTTCTTTGATCTACTCTTTCGCTTTCCATTAAATGAACCATGTTCAATCTGCCTGATTTTCTACCGAACTTCTCAATTCTTTTCCACTCTTTCACCCCTGTTTCAGTTGAAAGTGGATGTTTATTAAGTAAATAGTAAGCTAAAACTTCTCCAAAATAACCTACTTCAACACCATTTATGATTGTTTTATTAGGTTCTTTTTTGCTAGGAGAACAAATTCTATCCGCTTCAATGAGCATTACCCTTAAATCGTAGGGCATATTTAATCTAGGTATCATTGGTAGAACAGCGAAGCACTCACCATTCATTAATTGAGATAGAAATGCTAGTTGCTGAAGTTCATAAAAATCATTCATCCTTTGTGCATCACAATTTAAAGATTCTGCCCAAAGTGCAAACTCTCTTTCAACATTTTCTTCCCACTCTGCAGCTTCATCCTCAGACATTTTTAAATATTTATAATCAATTTGAGATTTAAGTTTAAGCCCCGAACCAACCACATTGGTCCTTAAAGTCTTTAAAGCCCCTGTAGCTATAGGAGCACCCATATATAAATCTCTAGAACGTTCTCTAAGTTTTTCAAGGTTATCGTCTATATCTTCTTTAGTAGATCCACCCCTACTTAGCCAACCTTTCATACTTTTTTTCGTTGTGCTAGCCCCATGGTGACTATATCCAGTGTTAAAAAACTCTAATTTCTTTCTTGCTACAGTTCGTTTTAAAGCCATATTTGGAGCTACTATACTTAATGCCTTATCGAAAACATTCAAATTTACACCTCCTTCTTAGAAATCTCTAGGAATAATGCCTTGAATTCGTCTTGAACTGTTAATCTTTTTGCCATTTTCTCTCATTTCCAGCTTTACTAGTTCATTTTTCCAATACTCTATCTGCTTTCTAATCTCTGAAATATTGACTCTTGTTAATTGTCTAGAACCAATGGAATAGCTTTGACCTGTAGTTACAGCAAGTTCAGCATCAAGCCATGCTTTTAAGTGCTTTTCTGCCATTTCTTTTGTTATAACTGACATGTTTACACCTACTTTCATACAAAAAAATAAGAATAACCTAAGTTATTCCCTTTGATACAATCCGTTTTTTCTTTTTCTTAGCTGTATTTGCTTTGCTTTGAGATATTTGACTTATACTTTTATTGCCTTTTTCTCTAAAAGTAAGTAATTGTTCAAAATTAGGATTTAAAATTTCTAAAGCAGCTGTAGCATAGTTTCTAAGGTCCAAACCTTCATTTCTTTTATATTTTTGTACCCACTTGAAACTAGAAACGCCTCTTTGATATTGCATAATCCTTTTCTCAGCGCATAAACTTTTAAAATACTCTAAAGTGTAACCTTTTTCTTCTTCAAAAGGGAAATGACAAAAACTTGAACCTTCTTCGTCAACATTTAATGATGAATAGATTTTCTCTTTTCCAGTATCAACACCTAAAGAAAATAGATAAACACCTTCTCTATTATTCTTTGAAGGTTTTCCAACTAAGGGATTGCCTGAACCACCTTTGCCTTTAATTGCAAAAATTCTTCTGTTTTCCTTATTCTTAACGAATTTATAAACTTCTGTTGTGAAATGTCCTCCTGAATCTATACAAGTACACATTATTTTTAATGGAGTACCATCTAAATAATAAAACTCACTATCTAAAAATGAATCTAATTCATTCCAAATGTGTGTTTGACTTAAATCTCCATATATTTTTTTGTACTGTATTCCCCAACTTTCCTTTCCCACGCCCCAACCAACAACTTCAATCTCTAATCTATCATCCTGAACATCTACGCCAGCTGTTAATATGAGCACATCATCTGGAATCTGACAATTATAAGTTTCTCTTCTCTTATAAAGCCTTTCAAAGTCTGCTCCTTCGCCTTCATTATCTTCCCATTCTTCTCCTAGGTAAGTATTAACAAAGGTTTTTAGTAGTTCCTTATCTTTCTTGGCTTCTTTGAAAGTTTTTATAATATCTTCCCATCTCTCCCAAGGTGAAGCTAAGGCATTTAGATGGAAGCCCCTTTTCTTAAGGTCGAAGTTATGTCCTAACCTTGAAATCCACTTTCCCTGTTGTGCTTTCCACTCAAATTCATTGAGTTGCTCTTTACATTCAGCACATTCCATAGTAATAGTATCAAATTTTATTCTGGCCCATTCATAAGGCTGATAACAACCACAAACAGGACAACTGATATTCCATTCTTCTTGACTACTTTCATTGAATGCTTTAAGTATTCTAGATGTTTTTGCATCTGTTGGTGTAGATGTAAATATCTTTTTCTTATTAGCAAATGTAGAAGTTCTCTTCTCAGCAAGTGCTAAAGGATCTCCTTCGTTTCCAGCAGAAGCAGGGAATCTATCAACCTCATCTGCTAATAAAATTCTTATGGGTCTTGATGATAATCCTACTGGAGAATTTGCTCCTGTCATTGCAATGTATCCACCTGGAAAACCCTTCTCAAGAATAGTATTATCAGAATCCCTGCTTTTAGCATCTTTTACTTTATCTCTAAGTCTTGGATTATCTCTTATCATAGGAGCTAATCTTTTTTTAGAGTAAGTTTGAGCAAGTTCTACAGTTGGCATAACAAGCATCATAGGAGCTGGATCATAATCTATATGATATGCAACTATATTATTTATAAGTTCTGTTTTTCCGACCTGAGCCGAACTTTTAATAACTACAGTTTCTGTTCTATCATCAGATATTGCATCCATAATTTCTCTTTGATATGGAGCTCTATCAGTATCCCACTTTCCAGCTTCTGCACTACTCTCAGAAGATAATACTCTATATCTATCAGCCCATTCAGAAATTGTAAGTTTTGGTGGTGGTTCAAGTTTTTTACTTATATTTTTAAATAGTTTAAGTGTCTTTATGTTGATTTTCTTCAACTAAAACACCATCTTCCTCATCCAAATCTATGTATTCACTTCTATAAAATAGCATTGGATCATATTTTGATAGCTCTACTAAAGTAGCCATGCATTCCTTTTCCAATATAGCCTTGACCTCTGAAAGATTCGCTCTGGCTACTAACATAGGAGAAAGTTTTGAAGGCATATTGAGTATCTTACCTTTAAAGTTAGTTAACATATCTGTCATAACCTTCTCAACGTCTTCTGAATCATGAAGTTTTCCTTTCATAACTCTTAGCTTCATTTCAGCCATTTCGGTTTTTATTCTTTCATGTTTAGCCTGCTCTAGCTTAAGATCTAAATCATTGTCATTTACTTCTTTCATTTCATTATTCATTTTAAGATGCAAGATATAATTCTTAATACTTTGAGTTAAGTCATATCTTCCTTTTGAGATTCTAACTAAAATTCCCTCTTGGGCTAGATCTCTTATTCTTCTATCAGTAACAGATAGCAAATTTGAAAGTACAGATGCAGAAACTGTAACTGCGGTTATATCTTCTACTTTTTCTGAAATAATATTTTTCTCCATATTTTCACCTCAATTCTTTTTGGCCTTTTGGGAAAAGGAAATGGAACTAAAAAAAATTTTATAACTAAACATGTTTCGGGCTCGCCAGCACCCGCAACTCTTTTTTGTGGTCCAGAAGGACCCGTGGTTTCAATGAACCTTTATGATAATGTCTATCAATACGAGTTTGACAAAACTAGGGACTGTCAAATTGCTTTTTAAAATTTCCTACTTCTTATGTGCTGGATTTTTTATTTTCAGTTTACATTCTCGGAAAATGTCAAATTGATATGCTAAAAAAAATAAACTTCCGTTTAATCGAAGTTTAGCTCTTGGATATAATTATTTATTATTGCTTCTGTAACCCCTATGTACTCCCTTGTTTGTGCGGGCGTTGTATGCCCTAGTGCCTCCATTGGGACTGTAATATCGCCTTTTGCTATTTCATATAGTTTTCTACCAAATGTTTTTCTTAAGCTATGGGCTGAAAGTCTTACTCCAAATGATTGGCCAGCATCTCTTATAATGTTGTCTGCTTGTTGCCTGGATATTGCCTCGTTGTGCCCTTCTCTAGATAGAAACAGACGTTCATATCCCGGCTTTCCTTCTACATATTTTTGTAACACTTTCTTTAAACGATTATTAATTTTTATAGACTTTTTCTTGTCTACTTTTTTTATGTCAGCATAGATGAAATCTTTAATGTTCCCTCTTTCATCTCTAACATCTCTGACTCTTAACTTTAAAACATCCTGTATTCTTAACCCAGTGTATAGGCATAAAGAATACAAAACATAGTTCCTTATATTTTTATTGCTAAGATATTCTCCAATATCTTGTACTAACTCATAGTCAAGTATTGGCTCTGCTTTCATCTCGATCTCCTAATTTTAGCATTTGAATGAGTTTTGTAATGCTTTTTTTACCCCTTTGTAAAGTGTTGTTGTACTGAAAAATAGCCTTAGCAACTATTGTAATCTCGCTATCTTTAGATCCATTTATTATTTCGCTTATATCTTTTCCAATGTACTTTCTATCCTTAATCCTATGCCCTTCCTCATTGAGCTCATCAGCTACCTTTGAAACGTTTTGAATATTAATATATTTTTTACAAATATACTCTCTAGTATCTCTTTCATTTTTATTTAACGCACTTTTAAGCTTATTTTCTATAAACAGTAAATCATTTACAATACTTTGTATGTTTTCTGCTGTTATCTTCTTTAGTTTCAAAGTTTCACCTCATCTCAATTTTTTTGCAAGCTTAGGAAAAAAAAGCCAACAACACAAGTTAACGTGTTATTGGCTTTTATGGGGGGCGTGTAATACACTTTTTCACACTTTCATTATACCGCATTTTTCTGGGTTAAAAGCGGGTCAAATGTGGGTATTTTTGTTGCTGCTATTCCAAATAAACTAACTGCTAATTTGTTAATAGCGTCTGTTCTTACTTTTTTTCTACAATGATCAGGATTATATCTTACAATCTCACCAATTTGCCTCCAACTTAACTTCTCATCAGAAAAATATTTTAAGTTTAGAATTCTTTTTTCAAGTGATGATAAAGATTCAATTCCTTTATCAATCTTTTTTATAGCATATAAAGCTATATTTTTTTCTCGATTTAGATATTGCATTGCTTTTTCTCTAGCCACGACTTCATTTTCCACTGTAGACGTTATTCTAAATGTTTTACCAGTCTTTTCTTCCTCATAACTAATTCCAGATAATCCTGTCGGTTCTTCTTTTAATTCAAAATCAATGTTTTCTATGTAAACCTTTAAGCTTTTATAGTTGTAAAGATATGCTTCGGTGGCCTTAAAATAATCCATTAATATTTCCCCCTTCTATTCTATCTATCAGAACATAATCTTCAAAAACCTCCACTTTTGCTTTTCCTATAAATGATTTTACAATTTTAACTCTCTCTTTAAAGCTCTTATATGGTATTACTTCTATTACTTGCACTATCAACGTCCCCCTTTTGTACAGAAAAACCCAAGGAGTTTATCCTTGGGCTTCTTGAGCCTCTACATGAATATGTAATTTCTTGCACTTAGGACACTTAGTCTCAATTTTAAAACTAGTTCCTTTTACTCTAGCTAGTAGCTTTTTACACTCTTTGCACCTAATCTCCTTCATGTTTTCATTCTCCTACTTGATTAAATGATGAACAATAGCCTTTTTCGTCAACAATTTTTCCAGTCTTAATGCATATATCAGCTTCTACTAATAGCATCTTTTTCTTATTAAACCCGCAATTTTGCAACATCTTGCTTTTTCCACGCTTTTTCCTCCCCATTTAATCCTTGATATTATTTATGGCTTATCCCATATTGAGGTTTGTCATCCTCGCATTCTTCATTATCGCAATCTAGACATTTATCTGGGTAGAATACCCAGCCATTTTTTTCGCAATAAATCATGTCATGGCCCAATCTCACACCCCCTTATTCTTGTTTTTTGGCGGTTGAGGCGGTGAAATTATAAATGAACACCTTCTAACTGTTTTGTTTCCAATGTAAGATAGTTTTTCTTTATGACATTTCTTGCATTTTAATTTTAAATACGCCCCTTGGTAGTGCATCAACTCCCATTTATGTAAGTGAAATTTGAACAATATTACACCCCTTCAACTAATCATATAATTCATGTTATCGACTATTCTCAATACAGTTTAATATCGCCTTGCATTTCTGTTGAGCAGTCGCATGTACCAACTCAAATTCAGTAGTACATGTCTTTTTTAATTCACTGATATATTCTTCGCTTTTTCCCATTTCTTCAATTTTTTTTTCCAATTGGTGAACCTTATCTAAATTATTAAAATAATCGGGGATTGGTCTTCCGTATATTTCTTTAACATTTCCGCCTAAATCTTTTCCTTTTAACCAATTTGCACCTGCTAGATTAGTAGTAGTGCTAGGTCCATCCTTTACAGCGTTTTCATCATATACGTAAGGATGTAAGCCTAGCCCCCAATCATCAAACATAATTACTTTTCTTTGGTATATTTTTTCTACTAACTTTATGTTAATATCGTTTTTCCCATCCACTTTAATCTCTCCCCTTCATATAATTCATGTAATGCGACATTACTTTTGTTGTGGTTTAAAAAGTTCTTTTGTCTTGCGATTAAACAATACCTCATCACTAATTACATTGCATAGTAGACCCCACATAGGTGAAATATCGCAAACTTTTTCTTCTGTATCTATTTCATAAGTTTCTAGATAATCAGTAAAAGTAGCATTTTCAAATAAATCATTAAATAACCTCTCTGCTTCTTCAATTTCAATTTCAATAAAGATAATACCATCTTCATCACTGTCACTGTCTAAGTAGTTTTTTAATGCCTTATTAAATTTTTTAATACAGTCATCTTCTGTAAGACCTTGTTTTGGAGTCATTATCGTTACATTTTCTCTTAAATCTAAAACTTCTTTACTTGCCATTTCCTTATCCTCCCTTTTTTTATTCATGTAATACGACAAACTAACTTTTTTCTAATGTTGTGTAAACTTCAATAGGGGTTTTTTCGATAGTCTTTAAAATTTCTGCAAACAATCCTCCATTTTCAGTAGTTGCACCACAATCAGGACAGAATACTTTGATTATTTTTCCTTCTTCTCCTTTCTTGGTATATGAACATATTTCTGGTTCTCCATCACAAAATGGACACTCTGAATATTCTTTTTCTAAAACCTTGATAATATTTTTAACAGTTAATTTCATTTTCAATATCCTCCTTTTAAGTTAATGACGCATAATCCCCAAAATGCCTATATTACCTCTCTCAATTTTTTAGTACATAGCTCTGGTAGATTAGCCCTTACTAAGGCTTCTGCAAATGGTGGTGGTACTGCATTTCCACACCTTGCAACCTGTTTAGTTTTTGGGTATTCTTTACCTTCATAGTCATATTTTATTATATAGTCCTTGGGAAAACCTTGAGCTAAGAATAGCTCATGGGCTTGCAACATTCTCATTCCTATATCAACGATCCTGTAGTTTTCTCCCTTCACAGTGACTAGTCCGAAACGATCTTTGGTCGTAACTGTATGGAGTGGCTCGTCTATCTTTTGCCCTATATCCGTTCCATAGTATTTTAATAAAAAAGCTGTCACAAGTGAATTGTGGTCTTTGGTAGTAATAGTATCTAGAGGCCTATCCAAGGAGCTTCCAGAACCTTTATAGCCTCCCCCATAGTGCTTAGCTATGAAAGCTGTAACTAATCCAAATCTGTTCTCTGTTGGGATTGTCGCAATTGGTTTATCTAAAGATTGTCCCCTAGCTTCATTGTCTCTTGTTTCTGTATAATAAGTAGTTATATATGGGGTAATTAATAAATGTTCAGCCTTTGTTGTAATTGTTGTTAGTGGTTGATTAAGTGGATATTGTAGTCCATCCCCTCCGAATCCTGTTTGACCAATACGGACTATAAATGGACTTGGATTTTCTGTAACAAACTTTTTAAAACCCCTAGCTATCCGTTTCAATGTATTTTCTGCTAAAGGGGTCTTCCTTGTAAAAATACTAGGACAAGGGATGCTCCAATCTATAATTTCTGCTGCTGCTCGCCATGGTTCTAGTAAATTACCCATTACCTCAAGTCCTCCTGGGTCTCCATGTGTAGGCTCTGGCCAGACTATCGGTTTCCCATCACACCGAGCTACCATAAAGAATCTTTTCCTGGTTGTCGGTGCTCCATAGTCACAAGCTTTTAACTCTCTAAAATCAACTTTATATCCTTGTTTTTTTAAAGCCTTGATGAATAATTCAAATGTTTCGCCTTTTCTCTCAGGGTCTGGGTAGTCATCTTTTAAGGGCCCCCAAGTCTTAAATTCTTCTACATTTTCAAGCATTATGACTCGTGGTTTAACTAACTTTGCCCACTTTACCGCAACCCACGCAAGTCCTCTAATATTTTTATTTACTGGTTTTCCACCCTTAGCCTTTGAAAAGTGCTTACAATCAGGTGAAAACCATGCTAAGTCTACAGGTTTCCCTTCCGTTACTACTATAGGGTCAATCTCCCATACTGATTCGCAATAATGCTTAGTCTTGGGATGGTTTGTCTTATGCATTTTGATTGCATCGGGGTCATGGTTTATTGCTATATCTACACTTTCCCCTATAGCTAATTCAATTCCTGTGGAGGCTCCTCCACCTCCTGCAAAGTTATCTACTATTAATCCTCTCATTGTCCCCCTCCTTTGATTTAAAGACTCTCTATTTCAAGTTTTAAACGGCTCCTAACATTTCATCCATGCTTATTTGATTGCAGCACTCTTGCTGTGCCTTTATCCAAGGATCATATTTCTCAAAATCACAAACCGTATGGTATCTACCATTTATCCACCCTGTAAAACAATGATGTTTTTTTGATGTATAAACCTTGTAAGGCGACACGTCTTATTTATCTTCGTTAGACTGTTCAACTATAATATTAATTCGCTCTAAATCTTTAGACCAAGGTTTGTGAACTTCATAATTTGGATGTTTTATGGTATATTCTTTTGCTAATTCCAGTGACTTTTCAGCCATTCCTATAAGTAACTCATACATCTTTTTTCTTTCATTCAAAAGTTTTACAGCTTGTATACGGGTAAATTCATTAGTGAAGTCATAGCCTTCAATATCCTCTGATATTCTAATAGCTGTTTTAGAGTCATACCATGATTCCTTTTTCCATTCGTCATGGTTCTCAATGCACTTTTGGAGTACTTTGATGTCTTTAATAAGAGATTCAATTTTAGATTCGATTTTAAGTAGTAAATAGAACCTAAATCCTTCGTCATGTATTGCAGATTTTCCAATTACTTTCATCAACTATCACCCCTTCCGTTATGTCGTATAATATCCATATTAAGCAATGTAATATTATTGAGAATGTACCCACCAATTAAATACATCTTCTGGCGTTTCCCAATCCTTTCCCTCATTAAGCCCTTTCCTTTTTCGTTCTTCTAACATTCTTCCAAAAGCCTTTAAATAATTTATTTTATATTTAGGCCATTTTTCAAAATCTCTTAACATTCCATGTTTTCCCTGCATTGGACAACCAATACAACCTAGTCTATCAAAACCTTGATCGTATAAATCACAATAGGGCAAATCATATTTTTTGATGAACTCCCAAACTTCTTCTTCTGTCCAATCCACTATTGGATTAAGTATATGTTTTCCTTTTACAATGCAACTTTCAATCATTTTTCTTTTTTCTACATTGTCAGAAAATAAAAATATTTTTCTATTTTCAATTGCGTTTTTAGCCTTACTGCCATAAGCATCAAACTCTACTATATTTCTTGTGTTCTTCCTTCTTGCACTTTCAGCCCAACGAACTCCAGTAACACAAAATTTCCCCTCGCCTCCACGCTCTTTTAACTCACTGCAACAATATCTAACTATTCTTGTCGGTGGCATAAGTTTTCTTGGTATTAAGTTCCACATAGATTCATTTGGATAATGAATTAATGTTTTAGGGAAATACTTTCTTATAAAATTTATCAGTTCTGGAGGATCTACTGTTGTAAGGTTATGATTGCTAGAGAATTTTACTTTTGCCATATTAGCCAGTGCCTCTATGACTATACTATCTTTCCCACCAGAATTTGCTAAGTAATAACCATCTTCGGTTTCAAATTGCTTATAACGATCTATGGCAGTTTGAATTTTATCTTTTCCTAGCATATTTAATTGGAACAATGGCAATTTTCTCACTCCTTTCAATATGTCGCATTATTAGACTACTGCGTATCTCTAAAAATCAAATAATCTATTCCACCATCGCTTTTTTCTTCTTGCCTTTGTAAGTGTGTATGTGTCATGAGGTATCATCAAATTCCTCCCCCCTAAAATTGAATATCTTCGTCATCGTCAACTGCTTCAAAGTCAGTTAAGTCTATGTCTAGCCCTTCAAGGTCCTTATTCTGTTTGCGATACTCTAAAAATTCAACTTGGTCTGCCACCACCTCGGTAACATATCGCTTATCTCCGTTTGAGGTTTCGTAAGACCGACTCTGCAACCTGCCTTGAACCCCAACTAAACGACCTTTTGATAAGTAATTTGCACAATGTTCAGCACTCTTACCCCATACCACAATGTTAAAAAAGTCTACTTCTTTTGTTTTTGAAAAAGCTCTATTAACTGCAATACTAAATGTTGCTACAGCTTTTCCACTGGTGGTGAAGCGTAATTCTGGATCCCTGCCTAATCGTCCTATTAAAATTACACTGTTCAAAATACATTCCCCCTTAAGCTGGTAATAAAGATACTTGTCCGTTCATCAAATCATCTTTCATAATTGTTTCTCTATAATTGCCTAAATTAACAACAATAAATTTTTCGCAAATCTGTACAATATTACATTTCTTAATTATAGTCTTGGGGCGTTTTGTCTTCCCGCTTGGCTTGTAGTGTAGGTTATACGTTTCACCTTTTACAAATTCAATATTTATTCCCATGACTTCATCTCTCCTTTAAACTGCAATATCTTTTTTTAGTTGCTCTAAATCAAATACATTATCTATTCTAGCGATTAAATGATTTAAACTTAAACCTTTTGGGCAGGTGCATCTTGCAGCTGTATCATATTTTAATCCATTAAAAACCTTTTGAAATCTTATAATTCCAGTATCACAACATATATTACACTCTGTTTTAGACGCATTCCTTTTTCCTGTGTCAATTGTAAAATTATTCATTTATAACACCCCTTCCAATTTGTTTAATATCAATAACTTTAGTTAGTTTAGCAATGTCTTGTTTTATATTTCGAGGTAACAAGTTTTCATTATTTTCTCTTTGTGTTACCTGCTCGTACATATTGTTGAATTGACTTCTAATTATTCCTAACTTATCGCTCATGCAAATTTCTTTCCAGTTCAGATATTTAACTACCCGTCTAGTTCTCTCTGACATAGAATTCAATGCTTCTTCTTCTCTGTAGCTGCCATAGTTGCTTATTGCTTTCATAACTTCCCCCCATGCGTCAGCGGATGTTATGCCTGCATTGGGATTTAGGAGTTCTGTTGCTCTTTTTCTAATATCTGAAATGCTAGGAGGATAAGGACTCTCTAGTAGCAGTTTTTTTACTGCTATAGAAGTTACTTGATAATCCAAATCGCCTAGAAGCTCATACCATAGCTCTAAAAGTTCAATTGTTGCTTCAAACCTTGGATATGCTATAGAAATTGCATTTGTTATTTTTGCTAATTCCTTCTTGGTCATAAAATTGAACCTCCTTCACTGCTGGCAAATGCCATAATAGCTTCTTTAGACTTATCTCTTCCTGTTGCCTTATGTGATTTTTTTGCAGTTGTTTGACTTTGTATTAGCAGGGTATCAAACTTTTCTCTTAATTTTTTAGTGCTAAGAATATTAGCCTGCCAAAATGTATCTTTCTGGCTAAAATCTATAACAGCCCTTATGTCCTCTACCTCTCTGTTGTCTAATCTAATCATCCTGTCTATATGTACTGCCCAAGTCTGCATCTTATTTAAAGTCTCTGGTACTTTTGTATTAGGATAATTTTTTAATATATGTTTCCTCAAATAATCAGATAATCGATATTCAATAGAGTCGTGATCGAATTTTAATTCGAGCTCATCAGATTCTTCATCTCTACTTTCATCGAGAAGATTTTCCTCTTCTTCTTTAATTATTTCTTTTATTTTATTTTCTTTTATTTTATTTGTATTACTGTCGCAATGCGTTTGCAATGCACTTGCATAAATGTGTTCATTTTCCTTGGTTTTATTCCATCGAGCCTCAGCAGCTTTCTTAGCTTTAGAGCTCTTTTCCTCCATTTTCCCCATCCGTTTTATTAAGGAGTTAGCCCATAGATATTCGCCATCGGATTCAAAAAGATAGAATTCATTTATACAATCTTCAATGTAGCTTTGCGACTTTTCAGCATTGCAATGCATTTGCATTGCCAATGCATTATAGATATATTTATTAAGTTTTAACTTATACTCTTTCTGTTCTCTCAACATTTCTACAATCAACCAATACCATCCATAACCCTCCCACCCATAGACGCTTCGCATGGACATTATCTTAGGATCATTTGAAGCATTAGAATCGTGTGAAAAATAACAATTCTCCATATAAGGCCTATCCCCCTTATTTTTATGTAAGAATATAGCCACCTAAGCGACTATATTCTTTGATTAAAATCGTAAATTATGGTATAATAATTTAAACATAAATTTTAAATGTAATAATTTAACTAAGCTTTACCACAATAACCTACAGTTGCACCTGTTGGGTTATTTTTTTGTCCCAAGTTTGAAGATGGATTCTTAAATCTGATACTTTTCCAGTGAAAATAAATATCCTCATTATTTCAACACTCCTTTTTTTTAGCTATATGTATTGGGCAAGATTGACACTTCATCTCCAATAACGATTTATCTCCAAGAGCTTTAATCCATGATATATAGAGTCTAATATCTATGGGTAAAGCTCCACGTTCGCACCTAGATAAAGTGCTAATATCAGCCGGTACATGCTTAGATAAAGCTTCTAATGACATGTGTTTTTCTAGTCTTTTAAATCGGAGAATTTGTCCTATATCATTCAACTAAAATCACCTCATTTTTAATAAAATATTTAGTTTTGCGTAATCTGCAAATATTTTTGTCGAAAAACATGCTAATATATAAGTAAGTAATTTTTAATTCCCCTTCTAAAAATCATATCTAACATTGTAATTCCAACCTTTAATTATAAAACTATAAAAATTACCTTGTCTATTTTTCAAGGGGTAACTGTTATAGAGTTATTCCCTCTCGTCTTTGTCATCTAATTTTGCTAATACGAAACTATATAAAGTCCAGTTCTGGTTCCTTTTCTGGTTGAACCTCATCATCCCATAGGTCCTCTTGATCAATTTCAATTTTTGTTCTTTTTTGGTATAACTTTAGAATATAGATCTTAAATTTATCTAAAAGTCTTAAGGATCTAATAGATGTATCAGGTTGCTCTTCTATCCCCCAGGGATAGTCCATAAACTTTGATATTTTAATTTCTAAGTTCAGCTCTTCATCCTCTTCACATTCGAAGATTAATTTAGCATGTTGAAATGAAGATGTTAACCATGATCTTTTTTCTTCAAATTCAACTTCCATACGTACAGTTACACACTCATAGCTTGGCTCACAATCATCATGGACAACTTCTAAATCACTCGTGTCGACTTTTTTAGCTACATGTTTTTTATACTCTTCAAATATATCTGAGACTTTAATCTGTTTAGGTATTTCATCATCCGTCATTAATTCTTTAAAGTTCTCTAATATTTTTTTATGATCTAGTGCTGTTTCTTTCAGTATTTCAGTTAGAACATAATCTAACTTAATAACATAGTTTGAATAGTCATACGACGATAATTGACTAACCATAACCTCTTTTATTTTTCCTTCAATAATTTTCGTAATGTCTCCATAGCTGCCTAATAGATTTTCTAAGGATTTATTTATGCCTTTTTCTAGTTGCTCACCTATAAGTTTTTCAATAGTGCCATCCTCCATCTTTTTACTTATTACATCTTTAATGTTATTCTCTAAATTCATTATCATTTTCCCCTTTCAATTTTATTTAACATTACATAAATCTGATAATATGACACTAAACTTAAGAATCGTAACCTTCAAATTCTGTGCCTTCAATCTTCCATCCAAATCCAGCAGCCGTCTTTAATTGACCTCTAATAACTTGACTTATAGTTTCCTTGTGGATGTAGTTATCTCTAGCAGCAGCTGATATGCTCTTATAAAAATTAATTATTTCTCCAGTTTTAATATCAAATTGAATTACAGGTATACATCTACTGTTTTGTCCACCAGTCTTTTTCCCTAGGTGGCTACGTGTAATCCACTCTAAGTTACCTGCATAATTGTCTGTTATAATTCCATTTTTATGATAAAGAACCATATCTGAATTTGTTGGTTTATCCAAAAATACTGATGCTACAATCTTATGTACTTGATATTCTTTGTACAATCCATTAAAATCAACTTTCACAAATAACCATTTTTCTTTTTTTAGATATGGAAAGATTGACTTTATCCTATCTTTAATTATTCTTCTGAAATTTCCATAGTTAGAAACTTGATATTTATTACTCCCTGGGACACTTGTCCAATATTCCGGAATTTTTTTAGGTCTAGTCATTGAAATCAACTTTTCTCCTTCCTATAATCTTTAAATAGTCTTAATTTCCATATCAGTAACTTCCATCTTTGGTTTAATTTTTAGTGCTTTACTGGTATGTGGTGTTGAAGCTGGCAAATTACTAAAAATTGCATTTTCTAGTTCTGCTAAAATTAGACCTCCAACATCTTCTATTTCCTCTAAATTTTCAAAGTATAAGTTATTAAAGCCAGTCTTATAGTTTTCTATATCCTCTTTAGTAATACCAGCTACATCTTCTACCTCAATTTCATAATCTACTGTAATTTTTGCTAGATACTTCATTGTGTGACCTCCTTCCTATAATCTTTATAATGCGTAATTACAACCTCCTCCATCTCCATGCTTTTTCAATAATTTCATCTAAACTTTTAGCTTTTGATTGTTGTTCATTAACTTTTTTAAGTCTATCAATATAGTTTTTTGTAAGTTCCTCATGGTATAATTCAGTATTTTCTAAAATCTCTTTTTTCGCAAAGTCAGACATGTCTTTTTGTTCCTTATAACCATTTAACGCAAGTAATGCCTCCATGCTATGTTCTAATAGAGATATGCTTGTTTTCAAAGATTCTTCATTCCATGTCTTGTTTCTAATTAAAGACTCGCAAAGCAAGTCCCATTCATTATTATTTAAGTCCATTGTTTCACCTCCCCTCAATTTCAACTAGCTTAGATTTTTTTAATTCTAAAGTAGCTTCAAAATTTTCTTTGTCCTTTTTGGATAAGTTTCTTTTAGACAAGCAGATTTCTAAAGCTTTGATTTGCTTTTTTACTTGTCCTATTTCTAAATTAAAACTTAAATCAACAGCTGGCATTGGATCCATCTAGCACACCTCTCTTTCAGTTTCTTTTGATATTTCTCTGGCTTGTAACATTATATTTACGAGATGTGGTATAGCAGGCTTAACCCACTCTGCAAACTGTTCTTGTGTTAGTTCTACTGGATCAAGTTTAGTAATTTCACCAGTTTTATGATTCAACCTTACTGTTTTGTAGACCGTTATCGTATTAGACAATTGGATTAACCCTCCTTTTAACTTGATTTAATATAATAAAGGTTTTTATTTCTTTCTGTAGAATTTATAAACAGAAAGGAGGTGATTTCGTGAATAATGATATACCTAAATTAATTAAAGATAGAATTGATTTAAAAGCTCTTACTTACGATTATTGCAATAGCTGTGTCGAAATTCTAAAAAATGGAAAAATATCAGAAGTATCGATTAGTCAAAGTACTCAAGTTTCAATTGTTACAAATTTTGGATTAGTAACTGGTGATATGATTAAACCTTTTGAAGATAATGAAAAAGAGTTGGACGTATCAACAAAACTTACATCAGTTATCTATGAAAAAACTGTTGAACTTAGAAATGAACACATTCAAAAATTAATAGATAATAATCCAGATGTTGCGTTAATTAATGATTCTTCTATACTATTACTTTCAAATGTTACTATTACTCCATTTGGCAACCCTAGTAATAAGTTTAATTTGCAAAATTTTTGTATTTTTACTAGTGAAATACTTGGATTTACATTTGGCGAATTAAATCAAGGTTAACTTCTAATTTTTTTAGTCTATCAGCAATAATTGTAGACACTGTATTAACTTCTTCTTGTGTCACAATCCCAGTTATATCAAATTTAACTAAAGTCTGTGCTGGAACTCGACCTTCCAGTTCAGACACCCTCTTTTCTAAAACTTCAATTTTTTCTTCAAGTGATTTCATTTTTTCTCCCCCATATTAATTAATGTTTATACTTTTAATTTAATAATTCTGATACTGGAACATTTAAGGCTTTTGCTAATCTAGTCAAACTGTCTAAGGAAGGCTTTGATTTACTTTTCTCAATTTTGCATATTGTAGAAACGTCTAAGTCTACTTTTTCTGCTAACTGTCCTTGAGTAATCCCCTGTTTTATTCTGTAACTTTTGATTTTTGAACCAATCATTTTGTTTTGCACCTCCTTGTAATAAATTATATTGGATTTAATTCAACATGTCAATAAATAATTTGGATTTAATTCAATATTTTATAAGTTATTATTATTTGATATTATAAAAGTTGAATAACATTCAATAGGAGAAATTAAAATGTATAATTATGGTGAACGTTTTAAAGAATTAAGGCAAACTAAAAATATATCTGCAAATAAACTTTCAAAACTTCTAAATGTAGACCCTTCGACTATAAGTAAAATCGAAAATGGTTCTGCATTTCCATCGATTCAGCTATTAGAAAAACTTTGTGGTTATTTTGAAATAACCTTATATAGTTTTTTTAAAAATAATGTTGATAATGTTGCTTTTGACGTTGCTGATAATAATTGTTTAAACTCTAAAGTAAGTGAACTTTTAAAAGTTGCTAATTCTCTTTCTGATGAACAAATAAAGCAACTTATTAATTTCCTAAAAACAATCACGAAAGGATGATTGCTGTGACAAATGAAGATAAAATTTTATTGATACTTCAACAAATACAAGTAGATATTAATGAGTTAAAGCAACGAGTTACTTCTGTAGAAACTAAGTTAGATACTGTAGATGTAAAAATTAATTCTTTAGACAATACGGTTGTGGCTTTAGATAAAAAAGTTAATTCTGTTTATGACCATACTGCCAATTTAGCTGAATTTCGTACAGAAACTAACGTAAAACTCGATGTGATAACTGATAAATTAAATGCTGTTGAAGCTGTTACTAAAGAAAATTTATATGATATTGCTAAGTTAAAGCTTGTGAAGTAGCTTTCATTTTAAAACTGGAACTTACCCTTCCAGTTCAGTCACCCTCTTTTCTAAAACTTTAATTCTTCAAGTTATTTCAATTTTTCTCCCCCATATTAATTAATGTTTGTACTGTTGATTTAGTTTTGTAATAATTAAAGCATTTAACGAAATCCCCATTTTTTTAGCATCAATTTCTAATTGTTCCTTTAATGGTTGAGGTAACCTTAATGTAAATTGTTCTCTTTTTGGTGATTTCACCTTGACATCACCTCCATGTTTTTATTGTATAGTGAATTCACTTTAATGTCAATATGATTCTTTAAGAATTATTTTCAAGTTGTTATAATGAAGTCACAATGATTTTAAAATGACTTCAAAATTTTTTTTAGAAAGGGTGTTTTGTATGCCAACTGATAAAAAACAGTTTACCCTTAGATTACAAGAGGATAACTTTGAAAAAATAAAGTACATAGCTGAAGAAAACAAGCGTTCTATCGCAATGCAAATTGAATATTTAATAGTACAAGCTATTAAAGAATACGAAGACGAACATGGTGTAATTCTTCTTTATAAGTAATTTATTAAGATTTGAACTAGAACTGAAACTCGTACTTCCAGTTTAGTCACCCTCTTTTCTAGAACTTCCATTTTACATTTCTTTAATTGTTCACATTAGAAACATTTGATTTTAAAAAAATAGAGTCATCATCTGTCTTTAGTGTTTTTTTAATTTTAAAAAACAAATCAAACGATGGGTTTCTATTTCCATTTTCAATATTTGTATAAGTAGTTCTAGCAACGTTTAGTTTTTGGGCTAACTCATCTTGAGTAAAGCCTGCTTCTAATCTTAGACTTTTCAATTTTAGTCTCATATTGTCACCTCTTTATGTTCCTTATGGAAACTTAATTCTATGTGTTAATTATAGTGCCTTTTAGAAACATTGTCAATCTGTTTTTAAAATTATTTTTTCTTTTCGGAACTTTTTCTTAAAATTGTTTATTTTAGAAACAAAACAAAGTAAAATATAAATATTAGGAGGTGAAAAAATGACCTTTGCAGATAAATTTAAAGAAATAAGAAAAGATAAAAACTTAACACAAGAAGAGTTGGCTATGCATTTAAATATTGCTCGCTCTACTATTGCTGGTTATGAAACTAAAAGAAAAGAACCAGATTATGAAACTCTAAGAAAAATTGCAGATTTTTTTGAGGTTTCAATAGACTACCTATTAGGTCGTACAGATGAAAAAAGTTTGTATCTAATTGAAGGTGCTGAACTTCCAGTTGAATTAAGAAATGTGGGTATTAACTACATAACTGTAGCTAAAAAGATTAAAGATGAAGGGTTTTCTCCTGATGAGATCGAGGAAATTCTAGAATTAGCAAAAAAATTAAGAAAAGAATAAACAGCCCTTTCTAATTTATTAGGCTGTTTTTTTATTGTAATTACTATTTATTGCGACAACCTTATTATCTAAGCTTATCTTTTTTATGTTTTTACTATTTAGGTTAACTTTAATATTCATAATATCCCCCTCAAGCCTCTAAAAATAATTATTTAACAATTTATTTACAGTATAAGGGGGTTAGTGTTTATTGTCAATAAACTAATATACAGCTTAATACGTGTAAACTTTTCTAATTTTCTAGCTTGAAAAAAATGTAATAGTTTAACATTTTATTGTATTTGTTTAAATTTCAACAGTTACATTGATTTCAGTTAACAAGAAAGTTTACACTAAATACGCAAAGTGTAAATTGAATTAATTTCATTATGTTGTGTTTTGTCGAATGTTGTCGAAAAAGTTTTGAAAAATTATTAAAGTATTTTTTTTAAAAAAAGCCCCCTTTTAAGTAAAAGGGAGTTTTGTAAATTACATATTTTGTATAATAGGGCTAAAATCTGGTCTTGGCTCAATGTACGAAGCTCCAAAAGATGTTAAAGTAAATAGGCTTACTATTACAGCCACTACTAAAATTTTAGTTATTCTCTTCATATTATTTCTACTCCTTTCTCATTTATGTATAGTAACACATTTATAATAACATTTCTTAATTCGTTAATTGTATCTGCTTTTCCTTCTTTATTTAAGTAACTAAGTAAAAAATTAAGTATTTTTTTTATATTATATATATCGTTGTTTTCTTTTAATTTTTCAAAAATAGTATTGTAACATTTTGATATGTAACATTCATTTTCTTTGGTTAATGGATTATTAACTAGTAAGTTCATTACATCAATTATTATTTCTTCTATGTCTTTAGGGCTTACTCTAATATATGTATCATATATATAATATTTCATTTTTATATTATTGATATTATCCAAATATTCAAGTGCTTGATTTAAGTATCTACTAGCTTCGATATTATCCCCTTTGTCTATATGCAGACTAGCAATATTATTTAAAACATTGCAAGTCAACTCAACATCTCCATTTGCAACTACTAAAGCCTTTCTGTTTTCTATAAGTGCTTTTTTATATTTTTTTTCAAGGCTAAATGTCTCTGCTACTGCTAAAATGCTTCTTGTTTTTTGAGTTTGTGATGAAGCAAACCCTGTTGATTTTTCAAAAAAATTTCTAGCTTCTTTGTAATTTTTTGATTCTTTGAGTTTATTATTCTGTAAAAGTATAATTCCATAGAAATAATGATAAGAATATAAAGTATCATTGCTAATGCTATCATTAAATCTTTTAGCTATATCATCAAGTATTCTTGTACACTGTTTTTTATCAACAAACATATATACATAGCTAAGTTGAACACTGTAGTAAACTTCAAGTTCAGTTATACCTTTATCATTTGCTATATCTATAACTTCTTTTAGCATGTCTACGGCTTCATTGTACAGTTCAATATTAAATCTATATAAGGCTAAGCAGCCTTTTGAAACTAATTGATGATATAAATCTATATTATTTTCTTTGCATAACGTTAATTCATATAGTTCATTTATTACCTTAGAGTCTTCTTTTGAATTATAGTATTTTATATCTTTTTTTATTTGTGCTATGTAATTTTTGATTTGTTGTTCTATTGTTATAACCATTTCAGAATAACTTATATTAAATATTTCTTCTAATTGCTCTATAAATACACTGCTTGTAATTATCTTTTTCTTTAAGTACGATTTTATAGAAGTTTCGTACTTATTAACTTTTATTGCTAATTCCAGCTCGGTCATATTTTTCTTGGCTAAATAGTCCCTTAGCTGATTACCTTCTCTTACAAGTAATATTTTTTTTATTTTTTCCAACTAGTTTCACCCCTTTTTAAAACTTTATAGCTTTATTTTATCATATTATTTAAAAATTTAGATAAATTAATTATTAAAAAATGTTGCAGATTGTGCAAATTTAATAAAGTAATTAATCTTTTTTCGATACTTTGATGATATGTTCAAACTTGATAATACTTATAAAAATTACTTTATGAAAATTTTTTGTTTCTTTCGACAGATTATAACAAATTCCAACATAGAATCTGTAGTATAATTTAATTATTATTTTTAAAATAATCATAATATTTAAGATTATAATTAATTTAAAAAAGTGTTAAAATAATAATATAAGGGGTATGTTATGATTAGTAACGTAGAGTTTCAAAGATTATTAAATCTTTTAAAAGAATTTGTTAATACTGAAAGGCTTATGTTGCCGAAAGCAGGAACAAAAATAGATTTAAAATTATCTTCTTTGGATAAAAAAGAAGATTTTGTTTTAAATATTAGACGAGGTAGAATTAATCTAAGTAAAATTACATATCAAAATTTATATAGTAAGTATAATATGCCCTTAATAAGAATAGACTTAGATGGAACTAGACATCAAAACCCAGATGGAGAATTTGTTGGTCTTCCTCACATACATATTTATAAAGAGGGTTTTGGTGATAAATGGGCTTATGAACTGGATAAAGAGTTATTTACCAATACAGATGACTTGGCACTATTATTAGAACAATTTATGGATTACTGTAATATTAAACAGGTACCTATAATTCATCAAATAGATATGGGTATTTAAAATATAAAGGGAAGGGGTGTTGCTATATGAATATATTAATAGATCAATATTATACTTGGCTGAAAGATAATACGTTTAGCAAAGAAATAGGCGATTTTTTTGAAATCACTACCCCTTTTTTAGACAGGCATAATGATTGTATACAACTTTATGTTAAAGAAATTAATAAAGACTTGTTTTTACTCACTGATGATGGTTACACTTTAGATGATTTAGAGATGTCTGGTTTTTCTTTTAATACACCTAAAAGAAAAGAGCATTTACAACATCTGCTCCTTAGTTATGGTTTAAAGCTTAATAATAATGAAATTACTACCACTTCTACATTAAAGGATTTTGCTTATAAAAAGCATTTTTTTATTCAAGCTATAATATCTATTAACGATTTATTCGTTACTAACAGGAATAACGTTACTTCATTGTTTACTGAAGATGTAGCTGAATTTTTAGAAGTGAATGATATTAGATATGTTCAAGATGCGAAATTAACTGGAAAAAGTGGGTTGCCTGTAGCTTTTGAATTTATTATACCAAAGTCAAAAAAAATGTCTGAAAGATATTTAAAAATCATTAATTCACCAAATAAGCAAAATACCGAAAGTACACTATTTGCATGGGAAGACATTAAAAATGTACGAGGCAATTCCCTAATGTTAGTAATGATAAATGATACTGTTTCATCTGTTTCACAAGATATATTATCTGCTTATAAAAACTATAATGTAGAACCAATTGTTTGGACTCAAAGAGAAAACCATTTAAACATTCTAACTGCATAACATAAATATTTATTATTCCTTCCCCTATTAAAATAGGGGTTTTTTTATGTTTATAAGGCTATATTTTATAATTTATTATAAAATTTTTATCTATTATTCGACAAATTGTAATATAATGTTTTTGGGTGGTGATAAAAAATGATAAAAGCAGTAGCTTATACTAGATTCAGTACAGATATGCAATCTTCGGATAGTACCGAAGCTCAAGTAAGAGAAATAAAAAAGTATGCATGTTCAAGAGATATAGAAATTATAAAGGTTTATTCTGATGAAGCTGCTTCTGGAAAAACAGATAACAGACCTGCTTTTCAGCATATGTTATCTGATGCTAAAACGGGTATGTTTAATATGATTATAGTACACAAGGTAGATAGATTTGGTAGGGATCGCTATGATAGTGCTATTAATAAAGCTCAACTAAAACGATTAGGTGTCCAGCTACAATATGCTGCTCAACATTTAGAGGATAATCCCGAAGGAAGATTGATGGAGGGAATATTAGAAAGTTTTGCCCAATATTATAGCGAGAACCTTGCTACTGAAACTTTAAAGGGCTTAAAAACTAAAGCATATAGAGCAGAATTTAACGGAGGGGTACCCCCACTTGGTTATGATATTATTGATAAGAAATACGTTATCAATGAAAATGAAGCCAAAGTAATAAGGTTGATATTTCAAATGTATGGGGAAGGCATGACATATGGAGAAATAATTGAAGCTTGCAATAGAAAAGGGTATAAAACGAAGGCAGGAAAAATATTTGTAAAAAATAGTATTCATTCTATATTGAGTAATGAAAAGTATATAGGTACCTATAGATATAATAAAACCCCTTCTAGGGTTTATGGAAAACGTAATAGCCATAAAAGTAAGGCTCCTGATGATATTATAGTGTTGAAGGATGTTATACCTCAAATTGTAGATAAAGCAACCTGGAACCTATCTTATACTCGTATGGTGAAAAATAGTAAGCGAAAAGCTCAATACAAATCTAAGGCTACATACTTACTATCAGGACTAGTATATTGTGGTTGCGATGCTCCTATGAATGGTGATAAAAAAAATAACGGTTACAGTAGCTATTATTATTATAGATGTTATAACTGTGGTAATCTTATGAGAAAAGAAAATCTTGAAGAATTTGCATTAAAAACTTTATATGATACATATTTTACTGATTATGCTATAGCTAATTTGGTAATTATGCTAAATTTTCATCTAAGGCAATCTTTTGATTCTAAAGATGAAGAAATAAAAGCTATAAAGAAAGACTTAAATCGTGTTGAGGTTGAAATAAACAATGTTATAAACGCTATTACAGTTGTAGGTATATCGCAAGCCTTAGGGGATAAATTAAAAGACCTAGAGCAGTGTAGAAATGATTTAAGGCATGATCTTTTAACTTTACAGAACCATGTAGACTTGCATCTATTTTCCGAAGATGAAATAAAAAGAAATTTAATTATTTATAAAAAGCATATAGAAGATAGAAATATTGAAGAATGCAAAAAATTTATTAATAATTTTATTGATGCTATTATAGTATATAAAGATAATACTGATATAAAGTTTACTCTGGATTATATTACTACTGCATTAGGTCGTGGGGTTACTGTCGGTGTCGGTTCCGCGGCACCATAAATGAGAAGTCTTTTGAATTGCTTTAAATAGCGGTTTGAGGGGCTTTTTTTATTATGTTTATATTTATAACAAATAAAAACAGATCCTTATAAAAAAGATCTGTTGGTTTTAGTGAATTTGAAGAGTAAAACATTAAATTTATAATGAGAAAGCATCCTTAACCATTTGAGCTACTTCTACAGGAGAAATATTGGTATTATTTATTCGCAAGTAATTTTTCCGCTGAATCTCTCCCTCATATGAATTCAAACGATATTTTTCTTCTAGTCTTCTGAAAATATTCTCTGACTGTTGTATATCTCTTTTTGTAGGTTTGTTCTCCAATCTGTTTGGAGTTTTGTTTCTTTCAATCCGTAAATTAAAATCTGCTTCAAGCTCTACAAAATAAATTTCTCCTCCCCGTTCCTCAAACATCTTGCATACATTATTTATATAGTCCCAATCTGATTGTTCATCCAAAGCCCACATATAAGTAAATATCATTCCATATAAATCACTTTTTGAAACTTCTTTAAATATCTCTTGTCTAAATAAGTTAACTAATCTACTTCCTTGATGTGTGCCATAGTCAAAAAAATTAGCTACTAAATCAATGGTCATATGATTATGAAAAAGCTTAAGTCCTGTGATTTTTGATAATTCTTGTCCTACTGTCATTTTACCAACAGCATGGGGTCCAAATATTACAACAAATTTCATATATCTTCACCTCTTAAATATATATTATAACGTAACTAAACAAATCTACCATCAAAACTTTACAAACTTATAGTTAAACGAATCTGCCCCCACCCCTAATTTTAACATTGAACAATAAATAAAACCTCCTAAAGTGTATTTATCACAGTCTTTTTTTACTGTGTCTACCTTAGGAGGTTTGCTTGAAAAAGTGGCTTCTTTAACTATTTTAATTAAGAATCAATGTTATAGAAGCAACCTATTAAATATTCTAATAAATAAAAATGTTTATGCTCTATTAATTGAACCAAAAAGTTCCATTTTTTCTTTAACAATTGCTTTAATTGCTTTATAACCTGGGTCTAATAATTTTCTTGGGTCAAAACCTTTACCTTCTAAATCTTTACCAGATTCTATGTACTTTCTTGTAGCTTCAGCAAATACTAACTGACACTCAGTATTTACATTGATTTTTGAAACTCCTAATGAAATAGCTTCAGTAATCATATTTTCTGGAATTCCTGTTCCACCATGTAAAACTAATGGTTTTTCATTGGTAGCATTTTTAATTTCAGTTAAAGCATTGAAGTCTAAACCACTCCAATTTTCAGGATATTTACCATGAATATTTCCAATTCCAGCAGCTAACATATCAATGCCTAAGTCTGCTATAGCTTTACATTCTGTAGGTGAAGCAATTTCACCTGTACCAATAACACCATCTTCTTCTCCACCAATAGATCCAACTTCTGCTTCTAATGAAACACCTTTTTCGTTTGTAATCTTAACTAATTCTGATGTAAGTTTAATATTTTCTTCTATGCTATAGTGGGATCCATCAAACATAATTGAAGAAAATCCTGCTTCTAATGCCTTTAAACATCCATCATAACTACCATGATCTAGATGTACTACTACTGGTACAGTTATTTTTAAGTCTTCAATAAGACCATTAACCATTCCAACTATAGTTTTATATCCTCCCATGTATTTTGCTGCACCTTCTGATACTCCTAAAATAACAGGCGAATTAGTTTCTTGTGCTGTTGTCATAATTGCTTTAGTCCATTCTAAATTGTTGATATTAAATTGACCTACCGCATATTTTTCGTTAAAAGCTTTTATTAAAATTTCTTTTGCTGATACTAACATAAAAAAAACCTCCCTTTAAAATATATGATAATTTAAATAAAATACATTATGTATTTTAAACAATCTTAATACTCTATTCAATAGCTTTATAAACCCACTATTAAAAAATATTTCCATGCAAAAAACTAAACTATTTGTAATATTAATATAAATGTAACTTTTTAAATAATTTTAATATTTTACCGAATTATTTTATCACTTTAAATAAACATTGTCAATAATTGTTGAATAGTAAAACAAAAGACCTCTACTACTTTTTGGGGTCTTTTCTTCTATAAAAGGTGTTCTCTCATACTTTTCTATTAATAGAGCAAACGATTTGAATTAATATAACGTATTTTAATTTTAAATTAAACCATATGATTATGGAAATTAGCCAATAAATATAAATCTTCTTCACCACTATTTTTTAGTCCATGTTCTACTGTGGCAGGAGCATAAATACAACTACCCTCCATTACTTCCCTTCTTTCTCCATTAAACAATAACTCCCCTTTACCTTTAAGTATATAAAAAACCTCCACCTGCTGTTGGTGAACATGGGGTACTATCTCCCCTCCAGGTAAAACCTTTATTAATAAAGTTTTTACGTTTGGACTTTCTTTTTCAGAAACCAACGCTTTTGTGAAGGTTTTAATATGTTGTTGTGCTGGCGTAAACTCTAACTCTTCAATGTTCACCAATAAAGTTTTTAACACTAATAATCCCCCTTATTTTCCATATTGTAATTAATCATTATTAATAATCATTCTATTTCAATAGTCTTTTTCCTTCAATTCTACTGGTTATTTTTTTATCAGATTATACTAATACTATTTTTTGAGGAATGATAGTTAATAAACTAACATAATATCGTCTAACAATAGTCTCTAGTTCTTGTTCTAAGTCAAATTGTTTAATTAAATCAATATCATACTCAGTGTAGGTTTCTATAATTTTTAAAAGAGTATCTTTAAACATAACCATATTCTCACTATTTTCAATTGAACTCAATTCAGGAAAGTGAATATTTAAATCACTGTTCTTTATAAACACCATCACCATAAAAGTAATCATAGGAATATGAAAGTAATTAACCACCAGTCTATTAACTTTATATTTCTTTACTAAACCTAAAAATAGGTCATCAAACTCCAATAATATTTCATCAAACTCATTGTTTAAATTTTTATTTAAAAATTGATACAAGTTAATAAAAAACTCTCTTTGTTTCATTACTTTATCTGTTTCATTTTCTAATTGCTTTAACATTTTAAGATCCTTATATTCATTTATATCAATTATTTCAGCCATGTCTATACCTCCTTATGATATTTTTAATATTTGCATATCTTCGCAAATGTATTCAGATAATATAAACAGTATGCTAAAATGTTAGTATGTTAAATAATGGTGAATATAAAGGATGGTGTCTTATGGAAGATGAAAAAAGATATAGAGAAGTAAAAAAAGTTTCAATTGTCAGTATTGTAGGAAATATTTTAATGACAATAGTAAAAGCGATTATTGGGCTTTCAGCTGGCAGTACCGCCCTTTTGGCGGATGCATTTCATTCTGCCTCAGATTTATTTGGCACAATTGTATTATTACAGGGTTTAAAGATAGCTCATTTACCCCCTGATGAATCCCATCCTTATGGACACTATAAAGCTGAATCGGTGACTTCAAAGATTTTAGCCCTAATACTAATAGCCACCGCCATTGGGATAGGTAATGAAGCCTATAAACTGCTTCGTACTGGTGATATAACTCCACCTGGAATAACTGCCATCTATATAGCCATATTATCCATTGTGGTTAAAGAAGGTATGTACCAATATACAATTCGTATTGGTAAAAAGATAAAAAGTAGCGCTGTTATTGCCGATGCTTGGCATCATCGCTCCGATGCTTTTTCTTCTGTTGCCACCTTAGTTGGTATTACTGGTGCAATTTTAGGCTATCCTTTTATGGATCCTTTAGCAGGTATTATAGTGTCTTTTCTTATCCTAAAAACAGGTTTTTCTATCTATGTTGAAGCAATTAAAGGTTTAATGGATACTGCCCCAGCAAAAGAAGTAATAGATGCTATAAAAAGCTCTGCCTCCACTGCTGAAGGGGTTAAATTGGTACAAGATGTTAAGGTTCGTCAGTATGGTTCTAAATACTTGGTGGATATGAAAATCTGTGTTGACCCTAAAATTACAGTGGAGGAAGGTCATGGAGCTGCTGCAAGGGCAAAAGAAAACGTGATAAAAGAAAATGAAGATGTATTAGATGTGTTGATTCATGTTAACCCCTGCTTTAAAACAAAAAAGCACTGTGAAACATGCCACAAGCAGAATGAATAATTAGACTTGTTGCATTTTTCTTCCATCAATGTTACTATTTCTATATCAAGTGCAGGAGGAAAAATTCATGGACTTTAGACAATTAGAAACATTTGTTGCTGTTGCCAAATATAAAAGTTTTTCAAAAGCTGCTGATCACCTGTTTTTAACTCAACCCACCATCAGTAGCCATATAGCCAATTTAGAAAAAGAAATAAATACAATATTAATTAATCGTACAAATCGAAAGATTTCCTTAACAAAAGCAGGTGAAATACTTTTTGATTATGCTATGAATATTGTTAATTTAAAAGAAGGCGCTGTATATAAATTAAATGAATATAAAGGAAAGATAGTAGGTAATATTGAGATTGCCTCCAGTACCATTCCTGAGCAATATATTGTACCTGAAATCATTTGCGAGTTTAACAAAAATTATCCTGATGTCACCTTTAGTATGCTTCATTATGACTCTCAACAAGTGGTGGAAGGTATTATTCAAGGAGAAATAGATTTTGGTATAGTAGGGGCAGAAATCCCCCATAATCAGCTAAAATATATTGAGTTGCTATATGATGAATTGTTTTACGTTACTGCCTGTCAACCCCCCTATGACAAGCTGGAAGAAGAAGTGGAACTACAAAGTATCCTCAATGAAAATTTAATTCTTCGTGAAAAGGGATCTGGTACAAGAAGTTTATTGGAAAAAAAACTAGGTACTGTTGGCATTAGTGTGGCTCAATTAAAGGTGGTGGCTTTCATAGAAAATACAGAAGCCATTAAACAATGTATACGAAGGGGATTAGGTGTCTCTTTTTTATCTAATCGAGCTATAGAAGATGAGATAAAACTGGGGGTATTAAAACAACATAAAGTAAAGGGCTTAGATTTAAAACGCAAGTTTTATTTTGTCTATAATAAATACCGTAATCCATCACCATTGGAAACAGCTTTTCAAAAGTTTGTTTACGAATATTTTTCAATAACTGATAAAAAATAGAAGTTTCCCAAATATAGGAAACTTCTATTTTTATTTATAAATAAAATGCTTTATAGGCTTTGTAGGTCATATATAAATCAACTTTACTAATTAACTCTAAGGGAGCGTGCATACTTAACATTGGCGTACCACAGTCCACCACTTCTGCACCATAGTTGGCTAAAATGTATGCGATGGTTCCACCTCCACCTTGATCAACCTTACCTAACTCGCCTATTTGCCATACAACTTCATTTTCATTAAAAATATTTCTTACTTCAGCTAAAAACTCTGCATTAGCATCATTAGAACCTGCCTTACCCCTAACACCAGTATACTTTGTAATGGTTACTCCTTTTCCAATGAAAGAAGCATTTCTTTTATCCAATACGTCTGGATAATTAGGGTCAAATCCTGCTGTTACATCTCCTGAAAGAACTTTTGTATTTTTAAAAGCCCTATGCAGAGATATGTAACTATTACTACCTTGTAATGACAGTAATTCTGCCACACAATGTTGGAAAAACATAGACTCCATACCTGTGTTCCCCATACTCCCTACTTCTTCTTTATCTAGAAATAGTCCTACTACAGTCTTATTAGGCTCATCAACTTCTAGTACGGCTTCTAGAGCTGCAAAAGAACATACTCTATCATCATGTCCGTGGGCAGCAATCATACTTCGGTCAATACCAACATCCCGTGCTTTACCAGCAGGAACAATTTCTAATTCTGCCACTGTGAAGTCTTCTTCTGTTACACCATATTTCTGTGAAAGAAGGTTTAATACATTTAACTTTACCCTTTCACTAACTTCTTGGTCTTCATATGGTATATTCCCGATCAAGATATTGAGACCTTCACCTGTAATACCTTCCCCCATTTTTTTCGCCATTTGGTCACTGGCAAGATGAGGTAAAAGGTCGGTTATGTAAAACACAGGATCACTTTCATCTTCTCCAATTACTACATTTACCTTATCACCGTTTGCTTTTATCATTACCCCATGAATTGCTAAAGGAATTGCCACCCACTGATACTTCTTAATGCCACCATAATAATGGGTCTTCAACAAGGCTAAGCCACCATCTTCATATACTGGACAAGCTTTTAAGTCTAATCTAGGCGCATCTAGATGGGCTCCTACAATCTTCATACCCTCTTCTAGTTTTTCCTTTCCCATAACAAAAAGTGCCACAGCCTTGCCTTTGTTTTCTGCATAGATTTTTTCACCCGCAGTAAGTTTACCTTTTTTCAATGCTTCTTCAAAGGAAATATAGCCCTTGGCTTTTGCTTTTGCAATAATTTCGGTTACACACTCTCTTTCAGTTTTTCCATTGTCCATAAAATTTTTGTAAGCTTCACCAAAAGAGAAAACCGTCTCCATTTCTCCCTCTTTTAACTGATCCCATGCACTCTTAAATTCCTTAGTTAATCTTTTCTGTAAGTCTTTTCCACTATTTGTATTACTCATAAAAATGTTAAACCTCCTTATCCTGCTGTGTAATTTGTTTTATATGTATTAATTTAATTATATGATATATGATTAGATATTACAATTACTTATTATATTAATTCAGAGGTTTGAAATATTCATTAAATCTTTTTAATACTATGTTTATAAGCATAAATAGCTGCTTGAGTACGGTCATTAACGTCTATTTTTTTGAAGATATTAGAAACATGATTTTTCACTGTTTTTTCACTAATAAATAGACTTCCTGCTATTTCCTTATTATTAAGACCTTCTGCAATTAATGTTAAAACTTCATATTCTCTTCTAGTTAATTTGTTCTCTTTAGACTCTTTATCCTCAGGGTTTTTACGGTTAAATTCCCTTACTAAACCTGTAGTTAAACTAGGATGAATATAGGTAGAACCCTTGTACACATCCCTTACTGCTTGAATTAAGCTTTCACTTTCTGAATCCTTTAGCACATATCCATTTGCTCCTAAATTAATAGTCTCCAGCAAATATTCTTGGTCTTCATGGAAGGTCAGCATAATTACTTTAGTTGTCTTATCCATGTCTTTAAGACGTCTTAGCGTTTGTATTCCATTTAACTTTGGCATATTAATGTCTAATAATATAACATCAGGTTTTAATTGTTGAACTTTTGTTAAGGCTTCTTCACCATCTCCTGCTTGTCCTATTATCTCAATATCATGTTCTAGTTCTAGTATTTGCTTTAGCCCCTGTCTTACTAAAGAATGGTCATCTACAAGTAATATTTGTATCTTTTTCATTTATTACCCTCCTATTCTAATTTGATATATTAATAAGTACCTTAGTCCCTTTATTAATTTCACTTTTAATTGTAAAACTACCATTTAAAAGTTCTACCCTTTCACGTATGCTAAATAAGCCAAATCCGCCCTCTTCTTTTTGCTTAAAGGCTACTTCTTCGACATTAAAACCAATACCATTATCTATTATTGATAGCTGTATTCCTTTAATAGACATTTCTAGTTTAATTTTTACAGTAGTTGCTTTGGCATGTTTTCGTATATTATTTAATGATTCTTGTATTATTCGAAAAATAGCTAAGTTTTTAAGAGCATCTTCCATTGGTATTTGGGATAAAATAATAAAATCTGCTTCAATTCCAGTTTCATCTTGAAAACCTTCTACATAACGTTGTACCGTAGGAATAAATCCTAAGTCATCCAAAGACATAGGCCTTAAATTATAAATAATCTTACGAATATCCTTAATACCTTCCCTTAAGAATTTCCTTAAATCGTGTATTTCTAATTTGGCCCTTTCCGTATCAATATCAATTAGTTTCTCACATATTTCTGATTTAATAATTAGATTTGCTAAGGATTGGGCTGGGCCATCATGTATATCCCGTGCCACCCTCTGACGTTCTTCTTCTTGAGCCTGTATTATTTTTTTACCTAATACAGCTCTTTGTTGTATATCTTCTAATGTACTGGAAACATCAGCTATGTTTCCACTTAGATATTCCATCGCAACTCCTATTTTTGAAATCATTTCCTCTGCCTTTTTCAGAATATCGGCTGTATTAATATATCTTTTTTCCAGATCTGTTCGATTTTTAATTAACTCAGTTTCTTCTTGTCTTTTAACAATTAATTGTATTTGGATTTCGTTTGCTTTTTCGTAGGCTCTACGTATATCTTCTTCTCTATATTTAGAAAAATCCTTACTAACTTCTAATAGTTTCTTTCTACTGTTTTTTTCTAGAACCTCCATTTTTTCTACTTCTACAATTAAAATTTGAATCTTAACTTTAATAATTTCCATTTGTTCTTTCAAAAGTTTACATTCTTTTCGAGCATTTTCTGCTATATCAAATATTGCATCTTGACTATCCTCAATGGCACTAATAGCTTTATTAAGTATGTTACTAATATCTATTGCTTCAACTTTTTGATTTATCATATACCCACCCCAACTATATTTACATATAATATCCTAATCTTCTGCATTATTCAACAATTTCCCTTTATTTTTAAGGGAAAAATTATTTTATAAAAACCGATTGTGACTATATACCTATTTTAACTAAAAAAACTACCATAGCATAGGTAGTTTTTTTAAGATAATTACTTATATATTTATATCTTGTAAATTTATAAATCCTTTTATACTAAAAATTTATTTTATATCAGTTCAATTACAAAAATTCAAATAGTATTACTAATTAATTCTTTTAACTATGTACTAATAATAAATCATACTATTAGCTTTATCATACATCTCTTTAGCTTCTTTAACTCTACCTAGTTTTTCTAATACAAAACCAGCCCCTTCATAGGCATCTTCAATATACGAATCTATTTCAATTAATTTGTAATATACATTTAGTGCATCTTCATAACGAGAAAGAGCTATTAACCCTTCAGCATTCATTAAATAAGCACTAATATAATTAGGATCTACAGTAATTAACTCTTCATATATTGCCACAGAGTATTCATAATACTCTAATTCATATAGAAGTAACCCCAAACTATAATAAGCAGGAATATAACCAGTATCAATTTCTAACGCCTTAGTATAATATGAAATAGCTTCATCATATTTTTCTAAGGAATAGTATACATCTGCTATATCGTTGTATCCATGGGGGGAATTTGGTCTTAATTTAATATACTCTTTAAAATAATATAATGCATTGTCGTAAGAACCAATCATGGATAAAAACTTACCCTTTTCACGATACTCTTCTGCCACCCCTTTAGGTACTACAGAATCATTAAATTGACGTATGATTTGATCTATATCTTCTTTTTCTTTACTGGCACTAAAAATATTTTTAATATTACTAATAACGATTAACCCTCTATCATAAAAAACTTCTTTTCCTAAAGCCTCCACCATTGCCCTCAGTGGAATGAATATTCTACCTTGAATTGTTTCAGCTGGTACATCCAAAGTGCTCTCTTTTCCATTAACATTCATTTTAATACTACCCAATTTTAATTTAACAACATTTTTCCCCAGCGTAATAACAGCTGTGGATGTATTACTATTCCAATTAACATCAGCCCCTAAACTTTCTGAAATAAACCTGATAGGTACCAAAGTTCTACCTTTTTTTATTATGGGAAAAACTTGTTGATTGGTTGCATCCACATTGGTTTCTATATTTCCTACAAATGCACTTGAACTTCCTACATAAAGTACCACTGCATTTCTTAGTCTTTGATGCACATGGTTTGGTATCATATATGCTGATGCTTCTACTGTATTAAATAGAACAAATGATATTAATATTAATATGCTCAAAATATTACATAATTGTTTCTTGTGTTTGTTCATTATGTATCGCCCCTTTTATTCCTACTAAATACTTAATTTGGTACAACCCGATAATCCCTTAGCAACCATATATCTTTAGATTTTTTCATTTCCAAAATATAATTGACAGTTTCAGATGATATACCATCATATCCCTCTAGATCCCAAGTAATCGTTAACTGTATTTTTTTTCTTTTATTCGTTCCCTCCAGTAGATGATACTCATCAATTCTTAAACTATTTATTTTCTCATAAGAAGTGGGTTCTATTAAGATTTGTTGGTAAATCTTTAAATCTTCCTTCAGTAGAGGATCTTCCACATACCCTTGAAGTTTTTTTTGAGTTTCCCTTATCGTAAGCCCATTATTATCTGTACTGTCTAAAAAAGTATTCCACATCTCTGTTCTAACTTCAAATATTTCTTGTATTCTAGGAACCATATCTTCTATAGGTTGCTCTTCTTCAATAAAATAAGCAAAAATAGTTTGGTAATGAAATGAAAAAAGAATAATCATTAAAAAAAACACCAGCATACGTTTCATTTTTCTCCTCCTTTGTTATAAACCTCATCATATATCATAGGGTTTTATTATAAACAAAGTTTCAAGAGAAATTTGCTTGTTTTTGCTGGTAAGTATTTTTTTTAATTTCCATTATTCTACATATTTTATCTTAATGTATTTTATTTACATCATTTCGATATTCTTTTTTTCTTCATCACTTAATACATTTTCTAAATCTAGTAAAATAATCATTCTATCAGCAACTTTTGCAATACCACTAATAAATTTTTGTTCTATTCCTGTAATTAACTCTGGTGCTGGGTCAACATCCTTTTGATCAATGGTTAATACCTGTGAAGCATCATCCACTAAAAACCCTACTTGTTTACCCGCTAAGTATATTATTATTATTCGAGTATTTGAGTTAATGTCAATTAAATCTAAATTAAATTTTTTCCTTAGATTAATAACAGGTGTAACAACTCCTCTGTAATTAACAATACCATCAATAAACTTTGGTACATTAGGTACCTTCATGCTTTCTTTATATTCACTTATTTCTTTCACATGCATAATGTCTACACCATATTCTTCTTTATCTAGTTTAAATATGACATATTGTCTTTCTGACATAAACTACCCCTCCTATTTATTCCTTATTTTTTACTTATCAGTGTATTATTCTATACTTATTTTATTTTTCCTTCTAAATTTGTGGAAAATACTTGAATAATATATAAAAAAGAAGATAGTTCCTACTACCTTCTTAGTTAATCAACATATTCAATTGAATCTAATTGTTGTTTAAATGATTTTTTAAATGACTCAATATATTCTTTTCTCAAAACTTCTCTTTCCATAACTTCTTCATTGGTTAAATCCCTTGTTTTAGCTAGTTTTGCCAACTCATTTATCCTTGCAATTTTTTCTTTAGATAACATATTAACACTCCTTTGTTATTACTTCATCATTATTACAATATATCATAAAATTTATTCATGTAAAAGTTAAAAATGCAATGTATTATTTTTCCTTTATTTTTCCTCTAATGGTAAGTCTACAACTTCTTCTTTACTATTATTTTCTTCAATCAATAAATCTTCTTTATTCTTCAAATCATCTATAGAGTTTTCAGTAGTGTTATCATTTCCTATGGTGCTGAATACTTTCACTAACTGAATCATTTTTGTCATTTGTTCCCTTTGTTCATCACCAACAAATGGAGTTATTATTTCTATTAAATCCATTTCATTAAACTGGTCTTTTTTCTCTAAAGACTTCATTAATTTAAGTACCCCCATCAATACTTTTAATTCCTTTGTTTTATTTTTCAACTGCCCTTCTAAAATAGGGTCAAACAATTCAATATACTTCTCAATACTTTCTATATTAATTTGTGATGTTTCCAAACTTTGAATTTCTTTTATTTTGCCTTCAACATGATTTGCTTTTAAATGCAGGTCTATTGCTTTATGAATTACCCCACGTTTTTCTTCATCTACAAATTCACTAATATCCATCAACATATTTCTTTTTTTATCCGCTAAAGAAAGGGAACTATACGTAGTTGCACTTAAAATATCTGGGGTCTCCATCATTGCCTTTACCTTAGATATAATATGTAACAACATCTCAGCCCTGTGAATAATCAATTGTTCCTCAGAACTCATATACCCTTTTATACGATTAAGCAGTTTCACTTTATTGTCTAAAGATTCTGTTTCAATTTTGAAAATATTGAGCTTTTCACTTCCTTTCTTTAGATATAACATTAAAATAGGTATCAACCATAACCAATTTACTGAAAAACTATTTACGTTTATTTCATTACCTAAATCATTTATTTCCTTCTTATTATCCATTTTCCCCTCTCCCTGCCACTTATTTATATATTATTTTTATCTCATCTATTAATATATATTGCTTATTTCATAGAATTATAAGTAAAATGACTAAAGTCATTTAAAAATAAATATAAAAAAGTTTACTTTTTTTTGTGGCATTTATCTTTACTTTTGCATAGCTTATATGGTAGAAAGTCTTGTTGTACTGAGATCGGCAAATTATATGGGAGGGATGAGAAGTGAATCAAAAAAAAATAAACGAATTAATGGAAGCTGCCAAAAGAGGAGATTATTCTAAACTTGAAGAAATAAAGAATTTTATATCAGAGGAAGACTATCAAAAAGCATTAATGCTTTTCCAACAATATGGTGGTAAGTCTGAAACAGAAATACTTAAAGAATTAGCCCGTTTAAAAAAGACAGTACCTAACCAACAAGAGATTATTGATAAGATTCAACCATTCTTAAATGAAGAACAAAAAATGAAGTTAAAAAGAGTTTTAGAAATGTTAGATCAAGAATAATTATAAAAAGAACCATCGTATTAAGTTGCTATACGATGGTTCTTTTATTAATGTAGCTTAACCATTTGTTCCACCCTGTCAACGATGGTGTGTTGTGCTATTAATTGGTGACAAGCATTAATATCTATATACATAATACGGTCTTCTTCTAACGTAGTAACCTTTTCCCTTATAGTACGATACGCCTCTGTTGTTCCCTTGCCTAATTTAACATCTTTATAAAAATCTATAGCTTGGGCAGCTGACAATAATTCAATAGCCAATACATTTGAGGCATTAAAGTAAATTTCCCTCGCTTTTCTAGCAGCAATTGTTCCCATAGAAACATGGTCTTCTTGATTTGCTGAAGAAGGGATTGAGTCAACACTTGCAGGATGTGCTAGTACTTTGTTCTCAGATACTAAGGATGCTGCTGAGTATTGGGCTATCATAAAACCAGAGTTCAAACCACCTTTTGCTGTTAGAAAAGCAGGTAGTCCACTTAATTGCGGATTAACTAATCTTTCTATTCTTCGTTCAGAAACATTCGCCAATTCTGCAATAGCTATTCCTAAAAAATCAAAAGCAAGAGCCATTGGTTGACCATGAAAATTCCCACCAGATATTACTTGTTGTTCTTCGGTGAAAATTAATGGATTATCAGTAGCTGCATTCATTTCAATTTCCAATTTAGCTTCTACATAAGCTATCGCGTCTCTACTTGCCCCATGAATTTGGGGTATACAACGGATTGTGTAGGCATCTTGAACCCTTAATTCCCCTTGTCTAGTGGTTTGAGTACTACCTTCTAATAATGTTAATAAGTTTTCTGCCGTTTGTAATTGTCCTTTATGGGGTCTTACTTGATGAACCTTTTCATCAAAAGCATCTATGATTCCCCTTTGAGCTTCCACCGTTAAAGCTGCTGCAATATCTGCCAGCTTAATTAATTTCTTACAATCATACACTGTCAATGCTCCAATGGCAGTCATTACTTGTGTTCCATTAATTAGAGCCAAGCCTTCTTTAGAAGTAAGTCTAATAGGCTCAATCCCCGCCTGTTCCATAGCCTCTCTGCCACTCATTCTTTCGCCCTTATAAATTGCTTCTCCTTCCCCTAGCATAACCAATACCATATGGGAAAGGGGTGCTAAGTCTCCACTAGCTCCCAATGAACCTTTTTCTGGTATAATAGGATGTACTCCATTATTTAACATACTTAGTAATGTTTCAACTGTTTTTAGTCTTATCCCTGAATGTCCTTTAGACAGGGCATTTGCCCTAAGTAGCATTATTGCTCTAACAATTTCTTCATCTAGGGGTTTACCTACACCACAAGCATGACTAATAATTAAATTAGTTTGAAGAACTTCAGCTTCATCTTTAGAAATAGCCACATCACTAAATTTACCAAACCCAGTAGTAATTCCATAAACAACATCTCCATTGTTTACAAATTGATCTACTAAATTACGACTGTTTTCAATTTTTTCCCTTGCTTCACTGGATATTTCAACCTTAATAAACTCCCTTGCCACCTTTATAACATCTTCTAAAGTTAAACTATTCCCATCAATTTTTAATTGCATAACCTCACTCCTTTTATAGTCAATGGCTAATAAATAACTTATTACGTTTTATTTATTTTACTGTAAGTAGGTGTATACATTACATTATTATTTAATATGTAAAAAAATACAATGTATTAGTTTTCTACAATTATAATATAAATCCTTCTAATTTATTATTTTTTTTTAAACATTAAAATTATTTTAGTAAAATAGCGTTTTAATATGCTAAACCGATATTTAAGTACATAGAAAAAGCTGAGAACAATGTCTCAGCTTTTTCTATGAGTATCTGTTTTCAATTTGATCGTAGACTTCTTCAGCAGAAAGACCTCTAGCCTTTATAATGGGAGTCTTTGTTTTTGTATCTTCTATTCCCAATGTATTAGAGTCTTGACCAGTTACTACTATTGCATCAAATCCGTCTAAATTACCCCTATTATCAAGACTTTCTACTTCAAAACCTTTTTTTACCAAATAGTTTCTTACATCTGTTAATGAGTGCTCTACAGCTATTTTCCTTTTCATAATTAACACACCTCCACTCCAATTAACTAAAATGTTTCATTAATATTATTTGAAGCAGAGGGTTATATTATGCTAAGAATTAAAAATTGCTTTTTCAACAAAAGGTCCCATTGTACTACTGGTTATTTTTGCTAAATTATAGGCATTGTAGTCAAATTCTTTTTCCTTAACCGATACTGATAGATAAATAACTCCTATTAGTTCGCCATCATAAACTATAGGAACTACAATAACAGATTTCCAATTGGGTGTGCCTGTAAATATATCAATATGACTAATATCTTCCCAGTCTATCAAGCATTCCCCTTGCTTACTTTGAATAACTTTATCTATCAACTTTTCATTATAATTCAGTTGTTGACTCCAATCATCTACAAATCTTTTACGGCAATATTGAGAAAAGATATGATCATTCTTAACTAAGAACAGAATTCCTTCTTCAGCCTCTAATATTTCAATTAATCGACCTAATAAAATGAATATTTTTTCATCAGCAGTTTTTCTATCGGTTAGTATCTCAATAGCTTCAGCTAAAACTAACACACTTCTTTGATCTTGTACGATATTTCCCGTTACAATACCTGCCAATTTATCTACCCTTTTATCTATAAAACCCATACCATCTTTCCAAACAACGGTTTGATTTCTACCTCGTTCTTTGGCATTATACAATGCTTGATCCGCCTTTTCAATAATTAAATCCTTTGTTGTCCCATCTTCTGGAAAAGATGCAACACCACAACTTGTTGTTAAATCAACTTCTTCACCTAATAAATGGGCTTCTTTAAAGTTGATTCTTATTTTTTCTGCAATTTCAAAAGCTACAGTTTTACCCGCCCCCGGAAGTAGAACAATAAACTCTTCTCCTCCATATCTACCTACATAATCTGTAGCTCTTATACTTTCCCTAATTACTTTACCTACCTCCTGTAGAATGAAATCTCCCCTCTGATGTCCGTAGGTATCATTAACGCTTTTAAAATGATCTATATCACACATGATAATGGATAAATGCTGATTCAAGTCATTAGCAACTTCAATGGTTTGCACTAATAACTTTTCAAAATATTTTCTAACATAAGTTCCAGTCATTTTATCTATAGAAGACTCTATTTTCAAATAATAGTTATTTAATAAAATATGAGCCAATGGAATTAACCTTTTACATTCTTTAAAAGTATCATATGAGAAATTGTTAAAAACTTTATCTGTTTCTAAATATAGATAACCAGTTATTATTGTTTTATCTTTTAAATTCCATGTTCTCTTTTCGTCTTGAGGGTCTAGGTCCATCTTTCCATTTTTAATGATTGGTAAACAGATGGAAGCTCTAGTTTCCTTGTCTACAAAGTCTCTATTGCTTTCACCAATTTGAGTTATTTGATTCATAATTAACAGTCCACTTTTATTGGATGCTGTTTTTTCTAAAATATGACTTACTTTTTCTACATTAAACTTTGAACCTATGGATGCAATAACCTCATATCCATCTTCTCTAGCTCCTAACAAAGCTCCTGAAGTGGCTAACACATTTTTTCCTGCTAACTTAATTAAGAGTTCTAAATTATAATAGACATCACTGGTTAACTTTTGTAGTAGATCTTCAGTACTGTCAATATCAATTGATACCAGTGATTTATATTGTTGTAATGCCAACTCATAAAAGGCTGGATTTTGAAATAATTCTTGGAATCTGCTAATATCAAAAAATTCCTTTAGGTTAATATCTTCCACTGTTAACCTTGTATTGGTATGACCGATCCCATATATTTCACCTTTTTGGATTAGATCTTCCATTTTTGTTAATTGATGTTTTAGACTATACTTATTATTCACCAATAAATATAGTTTTTTATACTTATCAGGAGTTCTATTTAAAAGGGTCTGTATTACTTCTAATGCATTCAAGTAATAACTAGTTGCTTTATAATAATCTTTTTCTAAGAAATATGCATAACCTAAACCACAATAAATTTTCCATTCTAATTCCTTATCATTATAAGACTCTAATTTACCAATTAAAGACTCCAGAGCTTCTATCTTTTCTCTATTATCCTTTAATAATAATCCTTCAAGCAACCTTCTTATAATACTTAAATGATGATTGTTAAAGTGACCCATTAATGTTTCATCCTTCTGTAGTAAGGATGTTGCCATTTCAAAATTATCATTATTATAAAAGTATTCTACAGCCTTCAACAAAGCAATTCTATAATCCCTTGCATAGGTTTTTTCTTGATACTCTTGAAGAATTGTTAGCAAAACTTCGTCTTCTACCTTTTCTCCCAGTGATGTCTTAGCAATAAACTCTAATAATCTGAATCTTAACAGAATTATTGTATTAGTTACATTACTTTGTTTATATTGACTTATATATTTTAAAGCTTCTGGATAGTCCCCCATAGTCATATGAAAATTAACTAGGGTGTTATAATGATTATCGGAATATAAACCTTTATAAGCAAATTCATTAACCTCATTTTCTACTTTCAACAAATAATTATGTGCTTGCTTATAATCACCTATATTTAAATGACACTCCACCAAATTACCATAACCTAATAGTTTAACAGTGGCATCTTCATACTCAACAGCTAAAGCAATATTTTTATGAAGCACCTCAATAGCTTTGTCATAGTGGCATTCTAACATATAACAATCTGCAATATTATTAAATGCCCTAAACATATCATCCATACGATAATATTGTTGTGCAATTTTTAAAGACTTTTCAAAATATACACGGGCTTCTTGAATTTTTTGAAAATGATCTTGTAATATTACTCCTATATTATTAATGGGGCGACTAGTTTCTTCTATGCGGTTGCCCTTTTCTAGATAACCAACACTAATTTCAAAATACTCTTTAGCTGGTAATACATTTCCTTTTAAAAACTCTACAATCCCTTTTTGGTTAATAAACATTCCTATATATTCAAATCGGTTTAAATCTTTAGCCAGAGATAAGTATTTCTCACATAGTTCTTCCATTTTATCTATTTCTTTACTGTGCATATATACTCTAGCCAATAGATAAGCAGCCCTTAATAGACCGTCCCCATAATTAAGTTTTTCTGCTTTCTTTATACAATCCAACAAATGTTTTTCTGCTACTATTAATTCATTACGATTTAAGTATATTTGAGCAATATTATTTTTAGCATCTATAGTTATTTCTTGAAGTGCCACCCCTTTAGTTAATTCAATAATTCTATTATAACTTTCCAGTGCTTCACTGTTATTACCTTGATTTTGGTAGACTTCTCCCATTTTAAATAATAACTTAATATTCCTTGAGTCAACAGATAGCTTTAATAATTCATACGCTCTCCTATAAAATACAATAGCTTGAGAGTAAATATGCAAACTAAACATATTATCTCCAGCTTCTATACAATAATCTACTGCCTTATTTCTTTGATTAGATTGAAATAAGTGAAAAATTAGTTCTTCTTTATTTTCTCTTCCTTCTCTTTGATAAAGTTCCTCCAAAATATTACTAACTTGATAATGTAGTTGGATTCTTTTATCTCTTTCAATAGATTCATAAATATATATTTTTAATTGACTTCGATAAAATCCGTAGGTATATCCCCAGTCCTCTAGTTTTTCATTTAATACTTTTAATTGGGTTAATCTACTGAGGTAAGATGGATAATCTTGTTCTTCACCCAACAACTTAGATATAATCTCTAGTGAAACTGAGGTATTAAACAATGAAACAATTTCTAATACCCTTCGTGTAAATGGGTCAAAAGTATTAAGTAGGGTGAAAATTGATTCATCAATATTTCCTGGTAATTTTATTTTAGAAATATCGTCTAAATTGCTATGCCATGCAAAATTATCATATTGGTCACTATAATCAACATAAAGTTGTTTCTGTGCATATAATTCTTTGATTATTTCTTCAATAAAGGATGGATTACCTTCGGTTTCCTTCATAATTTTAGTAGCAAATTTTAGTGGTTCTTTAAACCAACCTAAAATATATTTAATCATTTTAGCTGTTTCTTCCACCGTTAATCTAGTAAGTTTAATATCTAAGCCACTAAAAGCATTATTCCATTCATTAATATACCCTTTAGTCTCATCCCAATAATATTCTTCACCAACATAGCCTAATATTACAATGATTGGTGCTTTCTTTATTTTATTAATTTTCAAGAAATAATCAATAAATTCTACCACAGATTGATCTGCATTATGAAAATCATCAAAAGTTAACAAGGTTGATTGAGTTCCCACAGTTTCAATAATAAAGTTTGCAACCCTATCATAAAGTCGTAGAATTTCCCTATCTTCAGTTAATTCTCTAGAGGGAGTTATTTTTTTATTAATTCCTATTTCAGGAAGTATCTTCACCAGCTCTTCTGCATATTTATCAATTATACTCTGTGGTGTATGTTTTAATACTTTCCTCAATAAATGGGTCATCATTTGATAAAAATTATTTCTTTCAGCACCGATACTTACATTAAATACATGTACTTTTCTACATCTCATCTGATGTCTTACTTCTTTTATAAACCTGGTTTTTCCAATACCCTTATCACCATGAACCATAATAATATTCTTATCCCACTGCTCCATTAAAGCCATGATTTTAGCCAGTTCCATATCTCGACCAACAAGGGGAATTTTGAAATTTAACGTTTCTATTGTAGACTTGTCTTCTATTGGTTGTTCCAATTTAAATAGTTTTGATATATCTCGATTCATCTGATGAATTGTTTGATAACGTTCTACATAGTCTAATTGGGTGGCATTTTTAATAATATTAAAGAATTCCAGCTCCCAACCCATATAGTTGCTTATGTTATATTGGTTAATCTTATCGGTTAACTTATGGTAATAAAATTCTTCCGAAGTATAGAAATAGTATAGTAATACCCCTAAAGAATAAATATCCGTATAGGGACCTATATCTATACCATAGAACAATTCTGGCGACTTGCAATTAACCATAAGCTTCTGATCATATTTTTTATTAATCTCCTGTTTCTTTACAGTAATTAAATCTAACAACTTAACCGTTATTTTGTTATCTTCTCTACAGATATAAATATTCTCTAGACCTATATATTTATAAACAACACCATGAAAATGTAGAAAATCAAGAAGTTTAGCTATTTGCTTATATATTTGAAAAATATCATCTATGTTCAAAGGTTCGTCCAAAATTGGAAATAAAGTTCCATCAAAGTGCTGTGTTGTGTAAAAATATAATATTTCATTGATATGTTTATCATCAATAGTTTCCACAATTCCATAACTATACAAAGCCATTAAATTATTGTGGTTTAGTGCTGAAATTTCATGGAATTTGTGACTACAGTAGTTGATAAATGGCTTTGAAAACTGATTATCTTTTATAATATACAAAAGAACTTTTTTGTTCTTTTGCAATAAATCAGTGGCGGTATATTTACTGTAAAAATTATCACTTTCCAGACATTCTCCAATTTTATATCGGTTGTTAATAATTTCCATGTACCCACTTCCCTATATGTTTTTCCAATTATACCGTTCTAGAATAAATCATTTCAATACTTTTAAGTATAAAGTCTTTTTCTTCATTTTTTAAATCATGTAGCAAATCTCCTAAATAATTTCTTCTAGCATGTAACACTTCGTTAATTATTTCATGACCCTTCTCTAATACAACAATACGGACAACTCTTCTATCCTTTTCGTCACGAACCCGCTTTACAAGACTATTTTTTTCCATCCGATCCACTAAATCTGTAATGGTACTACACGCCAAAAACATCTTGTTACTTAATTCACCAATAGTTATTTTTTCTTCATTTCTTAAGTATTGAAGCGCTTCAAACTGTGGGGGTGTAATTTCAAAATTTATTAAAATTTCTCTTCCCTTTTGTTTAATAACCGTACATAAATGACGCAACTCTTTTTCCAGCTCAATGATGGTATCGTCATAGTTTTTATCCTTCATAGATAACCTCCTATCCTGATACATGCAAATGCATATTTTTTTATATTCTTTTAATTCTAACAAACAAGCCAAAAATCCTCTTTTTAATACAATAATTTTTTAAATATATAGGCTAAAGTAACTATTTTTAATTATTGAATATTTTAAATAACTACTAAAAATAAATTTATAACAATTTTAAATTATGTATACCAGTAATACCAAGCAAAAAGAACCATCAAACCCTATAAAAAGTCAGTCACTGCAACGTATCTAAAATACGTTATAGCGCCGACTTTTAACGATAGTAGGAAAGTGATGGTTTTTTAATCATACTAAAACATACTTGTATTGTTGGAGGGTTTTATTCTTTTGGTACAATTACCCGTAAAGCATCTTTTAAAACTTTAAATTTCATGGGAAGTTTACCCCCATATTCTCCATCCACATCCACCAGTATGTCTTCTGCGCAATGAATACTAAATTCGCTTACTTGCATATATTTAATATTATGATGATTTACATGATTCCCTTGAAGTATTAAGAAAAATATACTAGCAACATCCTTTAGCTGACAACTTTCTATAATTAATAAATCAAAAAGTCCATCATCTATTTTAGCTTCCGATGCAATATGTTTAAATCCACCGACATGGGGACTATTAGCCAAAGCAAAAAAAAGAATTTCTTTCTCTTCCTTTGCATTTCCAATTTGTAATTCTATTTTAATTGGTTTAAATACTTGTTTTGGAAACTCCTTTATTCCCTTTAAATAATAAGCAAATTTCCCTAAAGCTGTCTTAGCTTCCGATGAGACTTTATAGGCTACATCGGTTAATAAACCTGCGGCGGCCACATTAATAAAATAACGTTCTCCAGCCATGCCGACATCCATTTTTATACTTTTATTAAGATATAACATATGGGCAAACTGATGAATTGATTTCTGTATATTTAAGTAGTTCCCTAAATCATTTACTGTCCCCGCAGGATAAATTGCTAAAGCAGTATTTTGACTAAGCCCACTCTCCATCATTCCATTAACAATTTCATTAACAGTACCATCCCCCCCAGCAGCTACAATAATACCATATCCTTTAATGCAACTTTGATAAGCTATTTCCTTACCATGAAGTGGACCTTTTGTCCCTTCAATGTCTGCCCTAATTCTATAATCATTCCATAGGATTTCTTTTAGTAACGGTACATTTTTTTGTAATATTTGTCTTCCTGAATCTGGGTTATAAATTATTTTAATTCCAGTCATTTTCAACCCTCCCTTTTAAAATACTGATAACAACTTATAGAATTGGCTTAATAGAGCTATTCCTACAGATGGGTTTTACTTGAAGTTCTATATAATTTTTTATTATTTCACCTAGTTCTTTCATTCCAGCTTCTATTTCAGATGGATTTACAGCTGCAATACTTAGCCTAAAGTATTCATTATAATTATTATTTAGATAAAACAGATTACCTGGTGCAAAGACAATATTACGCTTAACTGCCATTTCATAAAGGTTATGGGAAGAACAATTGGTAGGTAACTTAAACCAAAAGTTTACACCACCTCTTGGTAGGGTATATTCCACCTCAGTTGGCATATAAATTTCAATACATCTACACATTTTTTCAAATCTTTCTTTGTATTTACCTTCCATATACTGTAAATGCTGTTGCCATATCCCCCTTTTCAGATATAGTTCCAATGCCCTTTGTAATAACCCAGAAGTTGAAATATCTGAAGTATGTTTAGCTCTTAGTAATTTTCCATGAAGATTACTGGGAATAATTAAAAAACCTAACCGAAGACCTGGCATAAATATCTTAGAAAAACTCTTTATATAAATAACAATTTCATTAGTATCTAAACACTTTAGTGTTGTATTATCTTCTTTATAATAATTTAATTCGCTTAAATAATCATCCTCCATAATAAAAACACCGTATTTATTGCATATTTCTAGTAATTTTTCTTTTTTATTCTTACTATAAGTAACTCCAGTTGGGTTCTGAAAGTTTGGCATTACATACAATAATTTAGGATGATGGGTAATAATTTTTTTTTCTAATAATTCTAAATTAAGTCCATCTTTATCTAGTGGAATATCAATTATTCTAGCACCACGGGACTGAAAGGCTGCCATTGCACCTGTATATGAAGGACTTTCAATAATTACGTAATCTCCATAATTAAGTAGAGCTTTAGCCACAATGTCTATACCTTGCTGTGCTCCTGAGATAATTTGTATATTTTCTGCTTCTGCAATAATATCATATTGATCAATATAGCTACTTAAAATTTGTCTTAAAGGATAGTAACCTTGCCCTTCTTGATACCCAAATGCATACCCTTTATCCCTATCCAACACTTCATTAAGAACCTTTTTAAAATCTTCCACTGGAAATAGTTCCGCCGATGGTGTAGCACTGGCAAAATTAATCATGTTTTCATCGATTTTAATTTGCCCCTGTTCTATTAATGACGTACTTTTATATACTTCTTTATCGGCTATATTTTCCATATCTGTGTTATTTATTTTTGGAGATGTTTGAGGTGCTATATATGTACCACTTCCTACCCTTTTATATACAATCCCTTCTTGTTCTAAAATTTCATAAGCCTTTACTACCGTCACATTATTGATCCCCATCATATCAGCCATTTTTCTTACAGGAGGAAGACGATCTCCTTCTTGTAGTTTACCTTCTAAAATAAATTCTTTTATGGATTTATATAATTGAACATATAGATGTTGTGGTTGTTCTTTATCTAACTTTATGATTTTAAAGATCTCCATATTCTTCACCTCTTTATATTGTTACCATACAATTTATTATACCAAAAATTACTTAGTGGTTAGATACTATTTTATTAATTTTTATAAATGCCCTAAAATAAGAAGAATCAAACTCTATAATACAGAGTTTGATCTTTTTTCTGAAATAATTTACTTTTTATAAAAATATTACCTCATATTACACCCATTTCATTTATCGGATCATTTCTTATTTAATTATCATCAAACATCCAATTTAACTGTTTCATCATTATTTGATTCACTTCATCCTCTTTAATTTTAAATTGTTCTGCCACTTCTTTATTTATTTCACTTCATCAGGCAATGCCGTTGAGGTGACTTTGCTGTAATATAACTCATTCCTTGCTTCAAAAATTCTTACTTCTTCTTTTACTACTCTTTCTCTCGCTTGTCTAGCCATTTTATCACCCTATTGTAGAAAAGCATATTGGCGTTTTAAGGACATTTGAAACGTCCCTTTGTATTTCCTTTGTATTTACTGTCAGTCAGCTAGGCGAAAATTCTTTGATGGCTAGATTAAATATTCTAGTTGAATACTTGATGTTACATTTTTCTTACCCTGAAATTGCTTTAAAAATCCTATAATATCTTTTATAAAGTGCGTCTTTTCCACCTTCCATTATATCACATATAGAATCCCGTATTTTATAATTCTGTAATGCACCTGATAATGCAACTCTTATATTGCCTTTAATAAAGGACATTACAATAATTTGTTCAGAGCATGCATTCACTGGTATATTGGGATTATGAGTTATAATTATCGACTGTTGCTTTTCTTTCAAGTCTAATAAACCATCAACGATTAAATTTGAAATGTTCTTCGTATCTAAATCATCTTCTGGTTGATCGATTATTATTGGTGTATCAGTTAAAGTTAATATTAAAGCAATAAAGCCGACGTCCTTTGACCTGCTGAACCAGTAGCAATGTCTTCTTCCTTATTATCTTTATATAATTTTAATCCAATATAATCTTCTGGTGTCCAAATAAGTAACCTATCAATATCTTCAGGTGAGTTTTCCAATAATCTAATTATATGATTAATAAATGTCTTTGAATACTTATCTGACTCTAGATTTATTATTGAGCTAATAACCTCTTCTCTCATTACCCATACATCTTTTTCACCTGCATTTTTTATATTTAACATTAAGCCACCAACTAGTTCATCATCTTCCCTATCAGCAATATACTTAGAAAATTCATTATTTGTTTTTCGTAATAAATCTCTTAAGCTTTTTTCACCTATTTCGTCATTTCCCATTATTTGAAGATGTATTCTTATCACGTTTTGCCTTTGGTTCCAGTCTTCTATTATAGACATTCGATTTTGTCGAAGGAGTTTTTCATGTTCCATAATTTCATTATATATTTCTTCTGATTTTTTAACATGTTCATACAAATTCTTTTTCTGTTCAATTATAGCTAAGTGCTGTTCTTGGAGTATCTTTCTTTGTTCAATTAACTTACCATATTCACCTATATCATTTATACCTGCTTTTTTAAATGTCTCTACTAACTCTAGATATTCTTTTTTAGTATTGAGATATTGTTTCGTCCAAGGCAACTCATTTAAGGTGGTTTTAAATTCTTCTTTAAACTTGTAAATTTCATCTACTAAGCCTTTAAGTTTCGAATGTATTATGTTATATTTCTCTAATTCATCATATACCAACTTTTTAGATATGTCATCAAGCTCATCTATAATACTTAGATTAGTAGTCTCACCCAATAAAGAATCTATGGTTTCAGTGTACTTGGTGGTATTTATCTCTATTTTCTTTTTTATGTCTGATAATCTTTGATACTGCATTTCTTTTTCATTGTATTGCCTTAGGACTGTTTTGCTCTGATCATTCTCAAAAATTTTCATTTTTGCATCTATATCATCAATATTTTGTTTTATTATCTTTTCCTTGAGTAATCTACCCTGTATTTCACGTTCTTTTCTCTTAGAATCAAGAAAATTATCAATCAATTCTTCTTTTCTATTATTCCATCCCAATTTATCCCACTGTTCATCAACTAGTTTTAATAGAATCTGAGTATCCTCAGTCATTTCATAAAGCTGTTTTTGACTAAACATTCTTATAGGAAATCTATTTTGAATATTTACAGATTCTTTTTCTTCAATACATTCTTCATTATCATTATATATTTTTTCAATAACTATATTATTTTTCCATAATAGAGACATATTTCTACCATCTTTAAATAAAAACAGTTCAATTTCACTATTCTCCAGAAGCATACCAGTGTGACCTCTTTTGTACAGTTTTTTAAATTCATCAAAGTCTTTTTTTATCTTTTCAGGCAATTCGTCAGTCCGCCCTAGAACAATTCTCATATACTCTAATACGCTAGACTTACCTGAACCTCTACCACCAATAATAGAGGTCATCCACGGACTAAAATCTACTTCTAAAGGTATATCCCTTCCTGCTTTAGCTCCATTCCTAACAACCAATTTTTTTAAGTAAAATCTTTTTCCAACATTATTAGGGTTATAATCTAAAGAAACCTCATCAAATCTTTTTATCCCGTCATATCTATCATGTAAGGCTAATTTTAATGCTTCTATACAGGGGGTCTCCATTTTTACCCACGTATACTTGGATCCTACAAATTTGGGATGATGTGAGTCTGTTCCTATAACGTGCGAAAGACTTAATTTAGATTCCTTATATATTTGATTTGAAAAATTCTCATTATTTACAACTTCCAGTGCTATCAATCCGTCAACACTCAATGCCATTTTTATTTGTGTGGAAGCATCTTCTTTTGAAAATAAGCCACTAGCTCCATCAACATGAGCTGGAATAGCTATACCACCATTTTGAAGTATACAGCTAATCACTTCTTTTATTGATTTTTCTGTTGCTTCGTATTCTGGTTTATATGATAACTCACCTAATATTCTTTGAATATCACTTGATGTCTTATTAAAATCAAAGACTCCTAAAACATGAATATTTCCCGCTACATTTACTTCGAATCCAGGAAAAATATAAATATCACGATAGTGCTCTAAGCTCTCTTCTTTCATTTTGTCAGCTTCTTTTTTTAATTTGTCTATCCACTCGCCTGTATTATGGTCGGTTATAACTATACAATCTATTTCTTTTTTCATATAATGAATCAGAAATTCTCTTGGTGTTATATTTTTAAGTTCTTTAGCAACAAGCATATCCGTTTCATCTTTAGCATAATCAAGAGAAGCTGGTGTATGTACATGAAAATCTACTTTCCACCACTTGCCTCCATATATTGTCTTACTATTCATCATTTATCACCCTTTACTTAAATATATTTATATAATGAAACAAGTTATATTAATAGTCATACATACAAATATACTTATATGGTTGAATTGATAATCTTGTTTCCTTATATAGCTCTCCTCTTACAGATTATTCTACACCATCCCACAAATTCCCTTTATATTCCAACAAATAATTCAAATATTTTTATATCTTTCAGTTAACATTTCCATTCACTTAACCTACCAGTTACCCCTATATTGTGAACTATATATAATTTAAGGCAAAAAAAGGATCAGCCCCTTGACAATACAGAGTTTAATCCATGAAGTCTTTAAAAAAACTAAACGACCAGAGCCCCATGGAATATCGGGGTCTAGTCGCTTAATTGATTTTTTATTATTTCTACTGTCTACTTGACAGAGGTCAGTTCAGGTAGTTCATTCTGGGCTGAGACAATTTATCGGTTATATTTATTTTAAAAATAAATAACGAACCTCTAATAGATATGTTGTATGAAATATTGTATTTTATTATTTCTGTTAAGTTTATTATGCACAATATTAATATGGTTCTAATCTATTATTTTAAATCTTTTTAATATAGAGAGTGTGTCCTCTTTATTACTTGCAGGAGCAACTATAAAATGACCGTCAATGTTAGACCAGCTTTTTGATCCATTTACGCTTTCTTCAAAAATCTGTACAATAAAAGCTTTGAAAAAAGGCTTTGTATGAATTTTACCAAAATACTCCGAATCCATCCATTTACCATAATCAAGTGAATCAATCCCGCCGGCAAAACGTAAGGTAGGAAGTCCTTCCCCTTGTTCTAGAGTATTCTCTATAGTCAATGGATATGTATCAAACATTATATTCCCATCAAACGTATCATCACCAAGCATCTTCCAACGATATGTTCCATCAATCAATACATTTAGCTGTTTGTAGAATAATGGATCTTCCAGACTAACTTCAACAGCAGAAATGGTTTTCTCAATTTTTATCGAAATAGGAAAAATCAATAAGTATACAAATGTTATAATTACACTCCACAGAATAAGCCGATATATTTTTTTCATATACTTCCTCCTACCTTTGAAAGTTATAGAAGTCTATTAGGTATTTATCAATGTATTATTAACATAGTTGATGTATAATTTCATTAAGTTTCGATAACTTAAACTTACATACCCATTACACAGCTAAAAATCACACGATACGACTCCCCTCCAGTAATATCATAATTCTGCAATATTAATTTACCTTCAAAGACATCTTTACACACCCAGTGAGGCTAATATATACCTTCGATAGTAACCTTTACTTAATATTTTACCTGTGAAGGAGTTGCAATAAAAAATTCTATAGCAACTCAACTTTTATTAATTTTTATATGTGCTAGGTATTAGATGAACACTATCGATAAGTAATAATATTAATTACCCATACTATGATCTTTTTAATTGTTAAAAGGATGGATTCATGTTCATTTGTACATATTCATAATAGCATTGATATCCAACGTAATTGTAGTATTCTCTTACTTTTGGGAAAAGTACACCTGTATTGTTATAATTAGTACTAGTCACAATTTTAGCAGAAGAATAGGGGGTCGTTTTAACTGGGTAAGATGGTGCACCATTTTTTATACCTTCAAAGTATTTAACCTCCATACGATCCTGGTACGATAAATGAGCAACAGATCCCCACGGATAAAAAGAATGACCTTGGATTTTATTATTTATATCCTGTACAACTATATGCTTTTCAGATAATGTACCTTTTGATTCACCTTTAACATACTCCTTAGTACTATCAAAGTAGACATTCACTGGTGTAGCTGCTGCTCCAATTACAGTGGAAACATCGTTAATTATACCATATACTGTATCTAATTTAGTTGTACCAATTAATCGATCTATAACAATCCTAACTGCAGCTGGTAATATATCACTCCATTTAGATGGAGTGCTCTTTGCGTTAACTAAACCAGTTCCTACACTTAATGTAGAAAAGTAATATCGAAATTCTTGTCCTAAGTAGGAGCCCCAATAAGTAGTGTTACTACGCCAGTAATCAGCATCTGACATTACACTCATTCCATTATTATTTTGAGGAAGTATAATATTCATAGATTTAACCATTAGCCCAGATTCTTCTGTTTCAGCAATTCGTTGAAGTGCTGTAGCTATAATTGGATCTTTTTTCTTGTATTTAATCTTAACCTCTTCTTTGCTCAATTTATTTACATTAACGGAAGAGTTTTTATTTTGAACGGAAACACCCTCTTTCGATTCATTATAAATAGAGACATAATCGATTGATTCAACATCTATTTGATCATACAAATTAATATCTATATACGTTATATAAATATCTTTTTTAAAAATTTCAGGTTCGTCTACTTCAGCCGCAAATGCTATACTGCTAAAGGATAGACCTAAACAAATTACAAGGCATAGACTTATGATTTTTTTCATTAGTAGTTCCTCCCTAAAAATTAGATTTTGAAATTTCTGGTGAATATAATAAAGCAAATTAACATAGATGACTTCATCATCAACCTTATTAGCAGCACATATTAATAAATATAGGTTTTGCTTTACATTAAACTTACCTTCTCCCCCACAAGAAGGTCTATCATATATTTAATTTTTGGGGCAATCAATAGATGACCTATAGTTTTAAATTCAGCCTTTTAATATATGATTAAAAACTCATTTCAAACTACAAGGTTAAGTATATCACAAACATTTTGAAAAGTTTGTCAAATCATGTCGCTAAACGAAAAAAATTTTTATAAATTTTTACTAATATTTTATCTTCCTGCATTTTACTTATACACACCCATATCATATACAATTAGAAAATTAATTTAAAAAAGTCCACCATTGCTAATACATTTATAGAAATTGAATCAATTTCATAAACTATGCAATAATAGACCTCCGTATTTTGTTAATTATTATTACTGTTTTTACAAATAATGTAATTAATTCTTTATCCCCCAACAACCCCAATTATACCATACCACCTCACACCCATTGAAACCACTACCTTTTATTATCTAAGTCTTATATATCCTTACGCAACACTCCACATGCCCCGCATATGGAAATATCTAATTTATAATCGTTACATATCATACTCGGAGATTGTGTTCTTCATGGGAAACTTCATTTTTCTTTAACATATCAACCCAATAAAGGCATATCTCCGACTTGTAAGTCAATTGATTTATCGCAATCAAACCTTCACAATGATTATAATGCCTTACCCCTGCTACATAAAAAGTTCTCCTAACAAAAGCACTTCATCTAAATAATCTTCCATAATTGGATCAATAAATTTATAATTATCAATTGATAACCTTACTCGACTTCTATGTTTGCAATTTATACCTATCCTTGTAATTTAAAAAAGATAATACTTATCACTCAAATTTTAACTAAATAAAAATAGCCTAGGGAGGAATATCTGATATGATATGCTCCCTAAGCCACTTTATTATGTTCTTTAGTTATACTAGTTATTTGAAAATTTTTCTTAAAAAAAATTTATTTAGCTTCTATATTTGTCTGCCATTCTTTGTAGTTGTTGCGCCTGTACACCACTTTCTTCTGCAAAGTTCTTGAATAGTTCAGATAATTCTCTGTCTTCTGTATGCTTTGAAAACATTTCATAGTCCCTTACGGCTTCTTGTGCATCTAAAAGCTTTTTAGTAATCATATCTTTTGCACCTAAATTCATAATACAGCACCTCCTTTTTATATTATTTTGCCTAAAGGTGGTGCAAATATGTAAGTAAAATTACATTAATATGAAATGTTGTTTGTGTTAAAATATTACAAAATACAAAAGATGTTTACCCCATCATATAAGTAAAACTAATAATACCTTAATGGAGAAACATCTCAATTTATTATTTAGTATTAAGACTTTTTTTATTAATCAATGAACTACTGGATCTGGATCCTGCTTATGTAACCCTTTTTTGAATTCCATTCCCTACTCCTCCTTTTAAGTTTTTTAGTCTTGTAAGATAAGATTATGGACAATAACAACCCCCTATCCAACACATTGATACAATCTGTATCTTTATTTTGCGATACAATTTGTATCATGTCAATGTTTTTTAAAAGTTTTTGTATCTTTTTGTATCAAGCGTTTCTTTTTGTATCATAATTCGATAGTATTATTTTGAGGTGATATAAAAGTGAAATTACCAGTTGTATTAAAAAAGTTACGGGCTGAAAAAGGTTTAACACAGGAAGACATAAGTAATGAACTAAAAATTAATAGAGCTACTTATGCTCATTATGAAACTGGTAGACGACAACCAGATACAGGAACTTTAGAAATGTTGGCAGAATATTTTAATGTTTCAGTTGACTATCTATTAGGACGTACATTAAAGAAAAGTTTATATGCTTTAAATGGTGAAGAAGTTCCAGTGGTTTTGAGGGAAATTGGAATAGAATATATTGAAATTGCAAGAGAAATGGAACAACATCAGTTGTCACCAGAAGAGATAAGAAAAATATTAGAAGCTGTAAAAAATATTAAAAACAATAAAAACGAATAGAAATACATAAAGCAACAAAAACCAAATATATTATTAATAACCAATAGAAAATAGATTATTTTCTATTAAAATGCACCTTAAAGAATAGATATATGTCTATTTTTTAAGGTGCATTTTTTATTGAGATATTTCGTTTTTGTAAAATGTATTAACATATAATACGCCATCTATTATTAGTTTTTAAGACCTATAACATCCAGTTTAATTTCTTTTATTTATTTTTTTCAAAATAAGCTTTAAGTTGTCTACCTTCCCCTAATATTTTATCAGCACTTAACTTTACCATAAATGTACCCCTTTAGTTATGTAGCATCTTTTTATATTATCTTAATTCATCTATCTTTTTAATATAAAGATTTAATAGCTCTTGGGCATCTTCAAGGTTTAGTTTTTTACCGCCGCCTTCTACTTCAAAAAATCTTTTTGGAAAGGTTAGTTCTTCATAAGAGAAACCCATTTCTTCTTTTAATTTAATTTTTTCTATAAAAGTTTTCTTTGCCAATACTCTTAATTCTTCTTCTGTTACTTCATAACCAATGGTATTTAAAGCCTTCACCACAGTTTCATAATCATAAATTTTACGGGCAAAAAGACAAATAACTAAACTATTTAATAAATTACGATCAGTTTCTTCTTGTATCAATTTATCAACTAGTTCTTCCTTTGTTACTTCTCCACCTTGATCAAAAGAGTAACCTGCATTATCAAGATGGGAATGTCTTGCTCCAACAGTTTGTCCCATTAAATTTCCGTACCCAGTATGGTAGCCTGCTACTTCATTTTTTCCTAAAACCATAGCAAAGTCTCTACCACCATATTTTTTTGCCAATGCATCAGTACCTAAACCTGCCAATTTATAAAATTCGTTAGGCTGTTGTACAATATTTCTTAATATTTCCCGATAAACAAAGGCATTTCCAAATTCAGGTGAGCAAATTGTTTCATTACTTGTTATAATCTTCTTTTCATAAGCCTCCGTCAACCATGACATTAAAACCCCTACAGACATAACATCATAACCTATCATTTCCACTTCTTCTATTAGCATTAATACCTCTTGTGCATTTCCAATACCTAACATTGTACCTAATGCAAAAATAAGTTCATGGTCATAAGCTACTGTTGATGAATGGTATTCGTGGGAGTCGCCAAATTTTTGTCTTAATAAAGCAATATGTATACATCCTATTGTACAACCACTACAGGCTATTTTCTTTACAAGGTGATTTTCTGCAAAATGTTCACCACTAATTTCATTTGCCATGTCAAAATGATTTTGTTGAAAATTATGGGTTGGTAATGCCTTCAAATCATTTAAAGCATTTATATTAATGGATGTACCTATCCCATGATACTTTTCCATTAATTCTGTCTCATTTACTTTTTGATAAATTTCTTCATACACCTTCTGGTAATCCCTTGGGTTAGAAATAGAAGCACCAATATCCCCTTCTATTACTATTCCCTTAACCATTTTACTTCCCAATACTGCCCCTAGACCTAAACGTCCAAAATGACGATAAGAATCCACCGTAACACAGGAATATCTTATAAGTTTTTCCCCCGATTCTCCTATAACCATTATAGAACGTAATCCTCTTCTTCCCGTATCATCGTGTAATAATCTTGTAGCTTCATCTGTATTTAATCCCCATAGGGCATTTGCATCTTTAATTTTCATAGTATCATTACTAATATTTAATACAACAGGTTTATTGGCTTTACCCTTTATTACGATACCCATTAAGCCTGCCATTCCCATTGCCATAGAAAGTCTTAAACCAGCATAGCTTTCTCCTAACTCTTCTGTTAATGGAGATTTAAAAATAGCACAAGTCTTCGTCACCACAGGGAAAATTGTGTTTAAAGGACCTCTAGTAAAAATGATGGGCTGTTCTGGAGAAAAAGCATTTTCTTTTGGATGCCCGTATTCCTTCAGTAATTGAACCCCCATTGACACTCCACCCAAGTAAGAAACTAGATCCCCACGCTCTAAAACTTCAATTGTTTCATTGGTTAAATCAATCAACATAATTTTAGGAACATTTACAGACATTTTATCTTACCTCCATCTCTATTACATCATGGGGACAACGTTCAACACATTTACCACATTGAATACAAGCAATAATTTTATTTGTTTCTTGATCAAATTTAATCGCCCTTGCCATACAAACTTCAATACATTTCTTACATCCAGTACATTTTTTAGGATAAAATCTTATTCCTCCACCATCCCTACTAACTAATGCACCAGTTTCACACTGGGCTTCACAAGAGGGCTTTACACAACCTCTACAAATGTTAACCACCATTCGACCTTGATAACCACCACTGGTTTTAACAGAAATTGCACTCTTAGTAAGGGCAAAATTTCTATGAACAATCGAAGCACAGGCAATCATACAGGAATAACATCCAATACATTGCCCTAATTTTTTCACCTTCAATATAGGCTTTTGTTCCGTTTTAGGATTTGTCATTAATATAGAACCTCCTAACTATTTACCAATAAATTTCTGTAGTTGAAAATAAGCGTATTATTTTCTTATTATGGTGATATTATACCATAAGTAATAGATATTTTATAATCTAATTAGCAGGATTGTTAACATTTATGGAGAATATTTAGATAATCAAAATAGATAAGTTGAGGTGTTTTTATGAGTCATTTTGCTACATTAAAATATTTCTTCAAAAAAAACAAGTGGTATTATATTTGGGGAATTATTTGGCTACTTCTGGTGGATGTTTTTCAATTATTAATTCCAGAAGTACTACGAAGGTTTACTGACCAGTTACAGGCTAATAGCCTAACCAGAAGTGATATTTTTCGCTATGGAGGGTATATTCTTTTAATTGGTTTAGGTATTGGTTTTTTCCGTTTTCTATGGAGGATATTCATAATCGGTACTTCCAGAAGATTAGAATACGAATTAAGAAATAAGTTATTTTCCCACTTATTAAGTTTATCAACAAATTATTACACCCACCATAAAACAGGGGATCTGATGGCCCACGCCACAAATGATATTAATGCTGTAAGAATGGCTATGGGAATGGGGGTAGTTATGTTGACGGATGCTGTCTTTATTACAGTTACTGCTATAACCATGATGGCACGTACCATTGACTACCGACTAACTATTTTAGCCTTATTTCCATTACCTATTTTAGCCGTCATTATTGGTCGTTTTGGTGGAGTTATCTTTAAACGTTTCAAAGGTGTACAAGAGGCTTTTTCTTCCTTAACAGATACAGTTCAAGAAAATTTTTCTGGAATAAGGGTTGTTAAGTCCTTTGTACAAGAAGAAGCAGAAAGAGTAAAATTTAATGTAAAGAACATGGTTCTTTTTCAAAACAATATGAAACTGGTAAAACTTTATGGTCTTTTCCATCCTTTTATTCAGTTTGTTTCCGCATTAAGTTTCATAGTTGTTGTAGGCTATGGAGGTATTTTAGTAATTTACGGTACAATCTCTTTAGGGGATTTCATTGCTTTTAATAGTTACCTTTCCCTCTTAGTTTGGCCTATTATGGCTATTGGTTGGGTAATTAATGTATTACAACGGGGTTCAGCTTCTATGGTTCGATTAAATGAGATATTCGACGTTGTTCCCGAAATTGTTGAAGATCCTAATCCTATTGTGCCAAATCATTTCCGAGGAAATATTGAATTTCAACAAGTTTCTTTTAAATACCCCAACAGTCATGTAAATGCTTTAGAGAACTTTTCTTTAAAACTTTCTGCTGGAAAAAGTCTTGGGGTAATTGGTAAAACAGGAAGTGGCAAAACCACCATCGCCAGCCTTTTATTAAGGTTGTATGATGTAGATGAAGGGGAAATAATAGTGGATGGAGTCCCTTTAAACAAGTTAAAATTAAATGTACTTAGGGAAAATGTAGGTTATGTAGATCAAGATAGTTTCCTATTTTCCACTACGATTGCTGAAAATATTGCCTTTGGTATTAATAAATATGAACAATCTGAAGTCGAAAAGGTAGCAAAAATTGCAGAAGTCCATGAAAATATAATGGATTTCCCAGATAAATATGAAACTTTTGTAGGAGAACGGGGAGTAACCCTTTCTGGTGGTCAAAAGCAGAGGGTATCCATTGCTAGAGCCATTATTAAGAATCCACAAATATTGATATTAGATGATTCTCTTTCAGCAGTTGATACCGATACTGAAGAAAAGATTTTGCATTCATTAAAAGAAGAAATGCAAGATAAAACCCGTATTGTTATTGCCCATAGGATCTCTACCATTAAAGATTGTCACGAAATTATTGTAATGGACAACGGAAGAATAATTGAACAAGGTACCCATGAATCATTATTAAAAAATCAAAAGAGCTATTATGAGTTGTATCAAAAACAACTTTTAGAAGATAAAATAGCCTATGAACAATAGGAGGAAAATTTATGGATAATCTACATAAGGAAGAAACCTTGGGTAAAGCCTATGACTCTAAGCTGATGGCTCGTTTACTACATTATGCTAAACCCTATTGGAAGTGGCTAACCCTTTGTGTTTTCTTATTAATCATTATTTCAGTTGTTGATTTGACTCAACCTTACATAGTAAAAATTGCCATTGATGATTACATTAATGTTTATGAAAAACCAATTTATGTATATAACCAAAATCCCCAAGCTAAAAATACTATATCCTTCGATAACAAATATTTTCTTAAAGAAAAGGACTTACAAGGTGATACCAATTTTAACAATGTAGTTCAATTGGTTCAATACGAAAATAATATTTACCTCGTAGAAGGTAAACAATTATTAAAAGATCAAAACTATAGAATTATTGAGGATGATAAAGACTTTCTACTGATGGTAAATAATGAAACCCTTCCAGCCCGTCAGTTGTCAAAGGATGAAGTAAAGGCATTTAGACAGACCGATGTTTCATCATTAATAAACCTAAGTATCCTCTATTTCATTATTATATCAGTTGGCTTTGGTTTAAACTTTGTACAAGTCTTTTTATTGAACTATACAGGTAACAAAATTGTCTATGAAATAAGAGATCAACTATTTAATCACTTACAGAATATGTCCCTTAGCTTCTTTGATAAAAACCCTGTGGGTCGATTAGTTACAAGGGTAACTAACGATACCGAAACCCTCTACGAGATGTATACCAGTGTACTAGTTAATCTTTTTAAAGATGTATTTTTATTAATTGGTATTGTTCTTATTATGTTACGATTAAATGTAAAGTTAGCTTTAATTTCACTGTTAGTACTGCCTTTAGTTTTAATAGCTGCCTCTATTTTTAGAATTAAAATTCGTGAAGCCTATAGAGAAGTACGGGTTAAACTAGCAAGTATTAACTCCTTCCTCAACGAAAACTTTACTGGAATGAAAACTATTCATATCTTTAAAAGAGAAAAACAACAGTTTAGTAATTTTGACGAGAGTAATAAAGAATTATTAAAGGCTAATGAAAGAGAAATTTTAGTTTTTGCCATATTCCGTCCCTCTATGGAGGTATTAAGGTCTTTAGGCATTTCAATTATAATTTGGTATGGTGGTGGTCAAGTATTAAGACAAACCATTGAATTTGGTGTGTTATTTGCTTTTATTAATTATATTAAACTCTTTTTTCAACCTATAAATGATTTAACAGAGAAGTACAATATTCTTCAATCAGCTATGGCATCTTCAGAGCGTATTTTTGCTTTGTTAGACAAAAAGTCTGATATTGTCGATGCATCTTCTCCTATTACACCTAGAACATTTAATGGAGAAATAGAATTTAAAAATGTTTGGTTTGCTTACAAAGATGATGAATGGGTTTTAAAAGATATTAGTTTTAAAATTAATCCTGGTGAATCCATCGCATTTGTTGGGGCTACTGGTGCAGGTAAGTCTTCCATCATTAACTTAATAAGTCGTTTTTATGATATACAAAAAGGTGAAATTTTAATAGATGGAGTTAATGTTAAAAATATTCCCCTTAATGAATTACGAAGTAAAATTGGCATTGTGCTTCAGGATGTTTTCATGTTTTCTGGTACCATTAAAGATAATATTGTATTAAATAACCAACAAATTTCAGATGAACAAGTTCAAGAAATTGCTAAATATGTCAATGTTCATTCTTTTATTGAAAACTTACCTAATCAATACGATGAAGTAGTAATGGAAAGGGGTGCAAATCTCTCTACAGGTCAAAGACAGCTATTGGCCTTTGCAAGGGCTTTAGTGTTTGATCCTACTATTTTAATATTAGATGAAGCTACTTCAAATATCGATACAGAGACTGAATCATTAATACAAGATGCCATTGTGAAGTTAATTAAAGGTAGAACATCTATAGCCATAGCCCATAGGCTATCAACTATTCAAAATTGCGATAAAATAATTGTTTTACATAAGGGAGAACTTAGGGAAATGGGTAGCCATCAAGAACTGTTGCAATTAGAAGGTATCTATTACAAGTTATATCAATTACAATATAAAGAAAGTTTTTCTATTTAATCTAGTAAAATTTAACAATTTAAACATGCAAGATGGAGGGACAAGCCCTTCATCTTTTTTAATGGAATTAAATAAGTTTTTCAGTTTTATTTAACTCATTTTATTCTAAATAGCTTATTGAAAGAAACAAAAAAAAATAAATTATTATATCAATCACCTTACTTACTAAAGAACCCATGTATTTTCAACAAATGCAGTATGTAAACAATGGTAATTAAGAATCTTTATTAACAACTTCACTGACTTATAAATAAAAAACTATGTCTAATTTTTATATCTTTTATTTAATTAATCATAAAATTACCAAAAAAATAATAAAAATCCTCCATGTTTAATGGAAGATTTTATGAATTATATGAATATTCTTTTTATCCTTCTTGCGAAAACTTTCTTTCAAACATTTCACATTCATCTAATGTACATGTATTAACGATACAGTGGATACATGTATATACTCCACATTCTCTGATGTCTTCAGTTTTATCGTAATCCTTGTTATTTTTTAGCATAACACGATTCCCCTTTCATCGCTATTTTGTAATTTAATTATAACACTCTATCATTTTTCTGTCAATTGCAATTTATAAAATATTATATTCATTTTTTTCCAATCCTATACCTCCATTTAAAAATTTCCTTCTAATATTTAAGGATATGGATTAAGTGTATTTTTTTTAGCCATAATATAAATGAGCTAATATCAATATATTTCATCACCTATAGAAAGGGGTACAGAAATGTCCAAGACACCAGTTGAGGTTAAAAAAGATTTATTTTGGATTGGAATGATAGATAAAGATCTAAGGGTTTTTGATGTAATTATGAGAACAGAATATGGAACAAGTTATAATTCTTACCTTCTCAAGGGTAGCGAAAAGGTTGCTATTTTTGAAACCGTTAAAAATAGATACTTCACAGAATATTTGTCAATGATTAACTCATTAACTCCTTCAGAAAAAATAGACTATATCATAATTAATCATACCGAACCTGATCATACAGGCTCTTTAGCTGAAATACTAAAAATTAACCCTTCTGCTACTGTAGTGGCAACAAAACCTGCTTTAAAATTTTTAAAGCAAATTATTAATTTCCCTTTTAATGAAATGGAAGTTAAAGATGGTGACTCCATTTCATTAGGTAATAAAACAATAAAGTTTATTGAAGCACCCTTTCTTCACTGGCCTGACTCTATGTACTCTTATATTGAAGAAGATCATATATTAATTAGTTGTGATTCTTTTGGCAGTCATTATGCCAGCCATGAACTTTTTAATGATTTAATTGAAAAAGATCCTCTTAAAGATGTTGATTTACAGAATGCCTATAAATATTACTATGATATGATTATGGGCCCCTTTAAAAAATATGTATTACAAGCTTTAAAAAAGATTCAACCATTAGAGATAGATATTATTTGTCCTGGTCACGGTCCAATTCTACGGGATAATATAGAATATTATCTCAACTTATATAGACAATGGAGCAGTGATGAAAAAATACAAGATGAAATTACCCGTGTTACCATTGCATATGTATCTTGTTATGGGTACACCCATGAAATTGCAGAAGAAATGAGTAAAGGTCTAAAATCCTTAGATAACTTTGAAGTGTATTTATATGATATTCTTCATTCTGAGGATAAGGATATTATAAGTAAAATCTACTGGTCTGATGGTTTACTCTTTGGATCCCCCACCGTTTGTGGAGATGCACTAAAACCCATGTGGGATATTTTAAGTCAGATTAACCCCCTTGTTCATGGTGGTAAGTACGCAGCAGCCTTTGGCAGTTATGGTTGGAGTGGTGAAGCCATCAAGAATATTGAGGCTCGTTTAAAACAATTAAGAATGAAAGTTATTGAACCTGGTTTGAAAATTAATTTTAAGCCCTCTCAAGAAGAGCTGAACCAAGCTTATCAATATGGAAAAGAATTTGGTGAACACTTACTTAAACAATAGAAATAACTTAATAAGGAGTTGTAGATAAATGCAAGAAAGCATTAATGTTTATAATGAAATTGGACAATTGAAAAGTATACTTCTTCACTGCCCAGGGGAAGAAATAGAAAATATAGTACCAGAATATTTAACTAGACTGTTATTTGATGAAATAGCTTTTCAAAAACAGGCTGAAAAAGAACATCAACAATTTGCCAACATCCTTAGAGACGAAGGCGTAGAAGTTTTATATTTAACTCATCTTATGGCAGATATATTAGAAAATAAAAATGTTAGAACTAAATTTTTAGAAGAGTTTATGGCGGAGGCAAAAATAGCCACCGAAGGACTACGGGAATGTATTCGAGAATATTTTGCTGATATGAGTCCCTTAGAAATGGTAAACAAATGTATTTCTGGAGTTAGAAAATACGAAGTGAAAGAAGTAAAAGAAAAAAGTTTAGCTGACATGGTTAAAAACCCTTATCCTTTTTATTTAGATCCTATACCAAATATGTACTTTCAGAGGGATCCTTTTGCTTCCATTGGAAGAGGTGTAACTTTAAATGTTATGGCTTCCGTTACTAGAAACAGAGAAACTTTATTTGCAAAATACTTGTTTGATTATCATCCCAAGTTTAAAAACGTTCCTAGATGGTATAATAGAGACAAAACTCATCCCTTAGAGGGAGGGGATGAACTGGTTCTATCTGATAAAGTAATTGCAATAGGGGTAAGTGATCGAACAGAGGCCATATCCATAGAAGCAGTTGCAAGAAAAATCTTTGCATCAGATGAACCCTTTGAAACAATATTAGCTTTTGATATTCCAAAAACCAGAGCCTATATGCATTTAGATACGGTTTTTACTATGGTGGACTATGACCAGTTTACTATTTACCCTGGTATTGAAATGCCTCTAGATGTTTATAGCATTAATAAAGGAAAAAACAAAAGTATAGAAATCTCATATGAAGCAGCAAATTTATCTGATATATTAAAAAAATACTTAAAACTCCCCTCTGTTAATCTAATTCGTTGTGGAGATGGTGATGTTATTGCTGCCAGTAGGGAACAATGGAGTGATGGAAGTAATACATTGGCAATTTCCCCTGGAAAAGTCATCTGTTATAATAGAAATCATGTAACAAATGAAGCTTTAAGAAGAAACAAAATAGAAGTATTGGAATTTGATTCCTATGAATTATCCAGAGGTAGAGGTGGCCCTCGTTGTATGAGTATGCCCCTATTTAGAGATAACATATAACCTAATAAAAATTTTGACTTTTATTTAAATAAATTGTAAAATTAAGTATATTAAATGGATTATTTATAAGTCAAAATTTTAGGAGGAAGACCTTAGATGTTTGATTATCATGTACACAGTCATTTTTCTCCCGATGCTTCCATGACTATGGAAGATGCAATAAACTCTGCTTTGGAGAAGGGAATAACAGAGATTTGTTTTACAGATCATATTGATTATGATTGCGATGGGAAAAATAATGACATAAAGTTTAATGTTAATGATTATTTTAACTCAATAGACTTTTATAGAGAAAAATATAAAAACCGTATTTCTATTAAACAAGGTGTAGAATTTGGCTTACAACCCCACTTAATAAATGAATATACAACAGATGCCAACAGGTATGAATTTGATTTTATTCTATGTTCCATTCATTCATTGGAAAGAGAAGACTTATACACAGGTAGCTTTTTTAATAATAGACCACAGTTAGATGCTTATTCCATCTATTTTGAAGAGTTAGCAAAAGTAATAGATACATTTGACCATTATTCTGTTTTAGGTCATCTAGATGTAATTAAGCGTTACGGTGGCTATGATATTTCCCTACCTTTAGAAAATTATCAAGAATTTATATCACCCCTTTTGAAAAAAATAATTGATAAAGGAAAAGGTCTTGAATTAAATACTTCTGGACTACGTTATCAGGTGGGGGACTACCACCCTTCAATGGACATCTTAAAAATTTACCATAGTTTAGGTGGTGAAATCATTACCCTAGGTTCCGATGCCCATCAATCTAAACATGTAGCCTTTGATTTTTCCAATGCCTTAAAAGGACTTTTGGATATAGGTTTTAAATACATTGCAACTTTTAGTAATATGAACCCTCAATTTCATTCCATTGAAAAATTAATAGTTAAGTAAATCACTTTACTTAAAAAAGTCTTAAAAAACCCCAGCAATGCTAACGTATATATACGCCAATTTACTGGGGTTTTTTGTAAACATAATTAGTTACTTAGATCTATAGCCATCCATAATTTCACTAAATATTTCTCCTATATTAGGTGGTGTATAGGTAATAGCATTAGCACCCGCCTCAATTGTTTTCATAATAGTATACTCAGTAGAACCACCCGTTGCCATAATAGGAATGGTACTACTTATCCTTCTGATCTTTTCTACAATAGCTGGTGTATTTCCTGCTCCAGAAACATTAATAATATCAGTTCCTGCCTCTAACCGACCTTCAATATCATCTTTATCAGAAACTACTGTTACCACCACAGGAATATCAATTCTTTTCTTCAATTCTCTTATGGTGTCATTGGGTGTTGGTTTATTTACAACCACCCCAATAGCTCCTTGAAATTCTGCATGTACTGCCAAATTAATTACTCTTTCCCCCATTGTTAGTCCTCCACCAACTCCACAAAAAACCGGTACATCAGAAGCTAAGATTATAGATTGTGTAATGACAGGTTGTGGTGTAAAGGGATAAACTGCAATAACTGAATCTGCATTGGTATTCTTAATAATTGCTACATCGGTACTAAATACCACAGACTTTATTCTTTTACCAAAAATTTTTATTCCACTGGCAACAGAAATACACTGGGGTAATTCTATAAATTTACTTCTTAAAACTCCTTTTATTTCAGGTACGTATTTTAATTTTTTAACTCCTATTTCCATAATCCTTCCCCCTTAACAATGTTACAACGCTTACCTACTATAAACTATCAATTCATTAAATTGTACACCCTTAATATTAATATAATCTAACTTATTTGCAATATTTTTTTAAGAAATTATCCTATGTTTAAATATGAAGTATATATTTATTAAACAGAAATCTGTTTTATTGGTACACGCTTGTCTACACCACAGTATTCACAATAAAAAACGTGTAAACATATACCAGAAGCAACTCCGTCTATTTCCTCTGTAATCTCCCTTGGCAAATAAGGACTATAATCATCATAATAATCTTGGATAATTCCTCTGGAAGTCATCCCTTGTCCACATTTTGGGCATTCTACAATATAACTAGATAATCCATTACAAATAGGACATACTTTTTCCAAGTTTAACACCCCTACCAACTGGATTTTTTTACTCCAGGTATTTGCCCCTTATATGCTAATTCTCTAAAACAAATTCTGCACACTCCAAATTTTCTTAAAACAGCGTGGGGTCTACCACATATATTACAACGACTGTATTCTCTCGTTTTATATTTAGGCTTTCTTTTTTGTTTTACTATTAATGATGTTTTAGCCATACTACTCCTCCTTTGCACAAATATTAATAATATTATTTGCTTTTATAGAGGTTTCATTCCCTTTAGTTTTTATAAAATAAAACAGACAAAAATAATTGCCTGTTTTGTTTAGATCTAAATACCATATATTTGTTTTATTAAAGTCTTTATCCAAATAAACAAACACATCTTTTAAACAAGTTAATAATACTTTAGTTTATAATAATTTCTACTTACTATATTTTTCAAACAAATCATCCAAAGCTTCCCTTAATAAAAAAGATTCTGTTTTCTCTGTCTTTTTAGATAGCTCCGCCAATCTTTCCAATTGTGTTTTTGTGTAATGATTAGATTTTAATAACATATTTTCACTGGCAGCCACACAAACACGATTTTTACCTTCTCTTTTTGCCCTAAACAAAGCACTGTCAGCCCCTCTAAACAACTCTACAGCATTCTTAGCATCTCTAGGATAGTTTGATATACCGGCACTGATTTTAATTGAAATTTCCTTTTTTCTATCTCCTAATTGAAAAGTATTTATATCAAAATATTTACGAATTTCTTCAATCATTATGTAACCAGTGTCGGAGGTTGTATTACTGAACAGTACATTAAATTCGTCTTTATTACTTCTACATAAGTAATCATTTGTTTTAATATTTTGTTTTAATACAGAAGCCATTTTTTTTATTACCTCGTCTCCCACCATCTCTCCATAATAACTATTGACAGTTTCAAAGTTATCAATATCGATAGTAGCTAAAGTAAAGGTATCTGAACCATTAACAATCTTTTCTTCAATCATCTTTATAAACGTGTCTTTATCAAGTATTCCTGATATTTTGTCTATCATATTTACCACCTCCGAAAGTAAAATAACATATTACTGTTGTCCTATTTATATGTACCCAACTCTATTAATTATTCACTACTTTCTTTTAAAATCCTTCTTCTAACTTATTAATAAATAATAAATTTAAAACTTAATAAACCCATAGTAATAAAGCCTGTTTCTATAGAATATTTATTGTAATAATCTATTTGCCATCTACTACTAACATTTGAGGTGATTTTTTGAAAAAAAAATCTTTTATTATGGGTACAATACTTTTAGCCACCATCAATTTCATTGTAAGATCACTAGGTTTTATTTACCGTATCCTACTTTCTAGAAGGATCGGTCCACAGGCTATAGGCTTATACCAAATGGTATTTCCTTTTCTGATGGTGTTAATTACAATTCCCACCGCTGGAATTCCCATTGCTGTTTCCAAGCTGGTGGCAAAAGAAAACTCCCTCCAAAACCGAAAGGGAATATACAAGTTACTAACACTGTCATTACTATTAGGAGGTGCAATTGCCCTTCTATTAACCATTGTAACATCTTTAAAAATAGATTATATTATCACTAAAATTTTGAAAAATCAAGATTTATATTATCCCTTATTATGGAGCATACCCGCAATAGGTCTTATTACCTTTTCCAGTATTTTAAGGGGTTACTTTTATGGATTGAAGGACATTAAACCTGCTGGTTCAGCACAAATAATAGAACAAGTTACAAGGATTGTTTTTGTTATTGCTTACCTTTATTATAAAAAACCGACTCATCCAGTAACAGCAGCCACCATTGCTATTATTGGTGTATCGATAGGTGAGTTTTTTGGTCTTGTATATTTAGTGTTACGCTTTAATTATAAGAAACTACTAACAAAAATATCTTTTATTCCTTCCAGCGATAATAAACTAACGGGTGTATTGAACGATGTCCTCTATATCTCAATTCCCTTAACCATCAGTCGTTTAATTTCTGTTTTTATGCAGTCTGTTAATTCTATTTTAATTCCACAACGTTTAGAGGTTGCTGGTTTTACCTCTGTGGCAGCAATAGAAACCTTTGGTAAGATTTCTGGAATGGCTATGCCCCTATTGTATCTGCCTTTTACAGTAACCACTGCATTGGTTTTAAATATTATACCAAATATTTCTGAGGAGTTAGCTGTTAATAATATGAAAGAAGTAGCCTATAAATCTAATTTAGCCTTAAAGATAACACTATTAATAGCCTTACCAGTAACTGGGGTTTATGTTATTTTTGGTAGTCAAATTGCTCAATTGGTATTCCATGAAAAGGACATAGGTAAATACTTGTCATTAATTAGTTACGCTACCCTGTTTCTATGTATGCAACATACCTTATCGGGTATTCTCCATGGTATGGGTAAACAAGTAATTACCACCATTAACTATCTATTAGGAATGTTAGTACAGTTATATTGCACATATTTTTTAGTTCCAAATCCAAAGTATGGAATAAATGGTTTTTTTATAGGTTTTATAGTTTCCTCTTTTTTAATATTTATTTTAAATTTTATAACCCTTAGCAAACATGTTAAAATCAATTTACCATTTGTTCAATCCATTCTTAAACCTATATGTTGTTCTATTATGACCTTTTTAGTAATCATTCTTACAATGCAAATAGTGGGAAATCATCTAACTTCCTCTTTAGCCACTATTACAGCCCTTAGTTTTGGAGCGGTCTTTTATTGTATTTCTTTACTTATTACCAAAACCGTTGATATGACTTATTTGATTAGAAACATAAAAGGATAGTATGAAAAAACTATCCTTTTATATTTTCTATTTAGGGTGCTTAGTTTAAACCACTTTTAAAAGCTTTTAATAATACTTATTATTTTTTTAGGTTATTAATATATGTTAATAAGGTATCAGCATCCATTGTGTTAAGAATATCCTTTAATTCTAACCATCCCTTTCGAGCAATTCCAACTCCATATGTAATATGGTCTAACCCTTCAAGACTATGGGCATCTGGTTCCACCACTAATTTCCCACCCTTTTCCTTAACCAGTCTACAAAGTCTCCAATCTAGGTCTAAACGATGGGGGTTACTGTTTATTTCAATAGCCACTTGCTTCTTGGCACAAGTTTCAATAATTTTTTCTAAATCAAGTAAATAACCCTTTCTAGATAGTAAAATTCTACCTGTAACATGACCAAGTATAGTTAAATATTTATTTTCCAATGCCTTTAAAATCCGTTCTGTCATGGCCTTTTCCTCTAAATTAAAGTGGGAATGAATAGAGCCAATGACATAATCAAAGGAGGCTAATATTTCATCCTCATAGTCCAATGAACCATCCAGAAGTATGTCAGATTCTATCCCTTTTAGTATTGTAATTTCGGGATACTTTTTTCTTAATTGTTCAATCTCTTTATGCTGATTTTTTACCTGTTCCTCCGTTAATCCCCCTGCATAAACAGCACTTTTGCTATGGTCAGAAATTCCAATATATTTAAGTCCTTTATCTGATGCTGTCTTAACTAATTCTTCTATGGTATTACGTCCGTCACTATATTGGCTATGAACATGAAAAATTCCTTTTATGTGTTGTTCTTCTATTAATTGTGGTAGTCTATTTTCCTCCGAGGCTTCAATCTCACCTAACCCCTCCCTCAGTTCTGGTGGTATATAGTTAAGTTGTAATAGTTTATAAATGTCTTCTTCATTTTCAGCAGGTAATCTTTCATCTTCATTAAATACCCCATACTCATTTACTTTTAAACCAAATTTTTTAGCCCTATGACGTAAAATAGTATTATGTTCTTTACTTCCTGTAAAATGTAGTAGCGCATAAGGGTATTCCTGTTCCTCCACTAAGCGTAAATCTACATTAATACCAATACTTAATACAACACTACTTTTAGTTTCGCCTTTAGCAATGACCTTCTCCACCCCCTCTAAAGAAGTAAAAAAGTTCATTACATCTTCCCGTGATTCATAACTACAACTGGCGATTATATCTATATCTTTAATAATTTCCTTTCTTCTTCTTATGCTTCCAGCTAAGCTTATTTCAATTATTTGTGGCAGTTCCTTTAATCTGTTAAATATACCTTCACCATACATTAACCCTGTAGATATTAAGTATTTTCCTTGATATTTTTTTAACTGCTGTATTCCTTCAAATATTTTATTTTGAGATTTTTCACCAAAACCCTTTAGGTCAACTAACTTGTTTTCTAAGCAGGCAAATTCCAGCTCTGCCACAGTTTTTATATCTAACCTTTGATATAATTCCCTTACTTTTTTAGGTCCTACACCTGGAATTTTCATCATTTCCATTAATCCATCTGGTGTTTCTTTCCTCAAATCATTATAAAACTCTAAATTTCCCGTGGTTACTAATTCTATTATTTTTTCCTCTAAAGCTTTCCCTATCCCTTTTATAGTATGTAGTCGATTTGTTTCTATTAATGTTTTTATATCCTCTTCAATTAATTCCACAGCCCTAGCTCCACTGTAATAAGCTTTTATTTTAAAAGGGTTTTCTCCTTTAAGTTCCATCATCATTCCTATTTCTTCAAGAATTTGGCTGATTTCATATTTGTCCATATTAACCCCTCCCACAATAACTATTTATTAAACATTATACCCTTTTCAAAAACAAAACAAGCAACTATCAATAAGATAATTGCTCAGAATGTAGACTAATATGTTATTATTCAATAATTTCGATGGAATCCCCTACCTTAACTAACCCACCCTTTAAAACTTTAGTAAATATCCCCTCTTTAGGCATTACACAATCACCTACCGTATGATATATGGCACATCTAGTATGGCATTCTTTTCCAATTTGTGTTACCTCTTGTAGGGTGTCTCCTATTTTTAATTTTGTACCAATGGGTAGTTCATATAACAAGATTCCTTCTGTTGTGATGTTCTCGGCAAATCTCCCCGGTTGTAAATCTTTTATACCTAAAGCTTTTATCTTATCAATGCTTTCTTGCCCTAATAAGCTAACTTGACGATGCCAGTCTCCACCATGGGAATCCCCTTCCAAACCAAAATTTTCAACAAACACCCCTTGTTGTAGTGGGTCTTTTGGTATACCTTTTTCTTTACTGGTATTAATAGAAATAACCTTTGCCATTATAATTCCCCCTTAAATATAAATAATTTCACCAATTCCATCTATCTTATAACCACCTAGACTATTGATATGTTCAATAAACTCCTTACTTCTCATTACTTCCAACAAGCCTATAATTTTTTCATCTTTAAGTAGCTCTTGTGGAATCAATAGATCGTAGTCCTCCCATGCTATAGGAATGAAATCTAGTCCCATTGTAACTGCTGCCGAATAAACCCCCATACCCAAATCAGCCGTTCCACCTGCTATAGAGGCAGCCACTGCCATGTGGGTGGTCATTTCCCGTTCATAACCAGTTATCATTGATGGGTCTATCTGTAAATTATTAATATAATAATCTAGTAAGATTCGAGTTCCTGCTCCCCTTTGACGATTTACATATTGCAGGTCTTTTCTTTGTAAATCTTCTATACCTTTAATATTTTTAGGATTTCCCCTTTGTACCATTAACCCTTGACTTCTACCTACAAATTTAATTAATGCCATTGATTGACCCTTTAAGTATTGTTGAACATAGGATTTATTATATTCCCCATCATTGGTATCCATTAAATGAATTGGGGCAATATGACACTCTTGTTTTTTCATTGCCATTATCCCACCAAGGCTTCCCACATGGGCAGAGGATAAAAACAGTTGACTATTAATTTGATGAAGTTGGTTTCCTAATAAGTCCATCACCATATCATGGCTGCCAATAGATACAATGGTTTGGGTTACTTCCTCCATAGGTTTCATTAGTTGAATATCCACCTCTTTACCACCATCGTACCCCTCCAATTGTTGAGGTATTACTAAAACTCCATCTGCCCTTACCAACGACATTGTTACACCTGCCCCCCGTTCCAATGGTGTAGCAATTAGTTTTTCCCCCACCTTCCCTAACTTCATACGTACATATTCTTCATGTTTTAAGGAAGAAACTACTCTTCTTGAAAGTACAGCCTTAACTGTTTCTGGTTTAGTCATCATTTGTTTATTATATTTTGCTATTAATGGCTTTATGAAAAACTCAATGGTAAAATAAGCAGAAACTGGATAGCCAGGTATACCCACCACAGGTTTTCCATCCACTAAAGCTAAAATAACTGGCTTTCCTGGTTTTGTTGCTACTCCATGTATAATAACTTCACCAATTTCCCTTAAAACATCTACTGTGAAGTCTTTAGAACCAGCAGAAGAGCCAGCATTAATTATAACAACATCATTTTCCTTAACTGCTTGTTTAATACTGTTTTTTACCTCTTCAAAGTTATCCTTCACAACAGGGTATCTCTTTGGTATTCCGTTATATTCTTGTATCATTGCAGCAAACATACTGGTGTTGGATTCTATTATTTTACCAGCCTCTAATTCATCCTCCACATTAATAATTTCTGACCCTGTAGGTATAATTCCCACCTTTGGTAGTGGATACACTTCAACAGTCCTAATCTGCCCTGCCAATAATGCTCCAATATCCACTGGTCTAATTTGATGATTTGCTGAAATTATCAACTCCCCCGCCACTATATCTTCACCAATTGGTCTTATATGTTGCCAAGGTTTAGCAGGTTCATGGATTTTAACAAAGTCATCATTTATTTTAATAATATCTTCAATCATAATAACTGCATTATAGGGTTCTTTTATTTGACCACCAGTGTTTATATAGGTAAAATCTTCTTCTATCTTTAGTTCCACTGATGTCATTTCAGTTGCCCCATAGGTTTTTTCTGCCACCACAGCAATTCCGTCCATTGCTGCTGCATTATGATTTGGTGAAGATTTTACAGCAAAAACAGGTTTGGCTGAAACACGTTTTAATGATGAATAAACTGGTATTTTTTCTGTATTTTTGTAAAAGTCATTAAAATTAACAGTTTTGATATATTGATTTTGTGCTTCCTTTAGAGGGATATTTGTTAAGTAAATGTTTCTTGAATCCTTCATCTATAGTCCCACCTCTTTACTTAGAATAAATATACTTTTACCTTTTCACCTTTATAAAGACCTTCTTTATTTTGATCTATACATATGTAGCCAATAGAGTTGGTCATCATGGTTAACATACCAGATTTTCCATAGACTGGTGTTACCCAAGTCTTTTCTACCTCTTCTGTTATAGTCACCATTACATAATGCTCTCTACCTGTACCCGATGAAACATTTACGGTAATTTCTCCTAAAATATAGGGTTGTACTTTTTTCAGTCCATATATATAATGTATATAATCTTTTACTAGTGTTTGATAAACCACCATTGCCGAAACGGGTTGCCCTGGTAGCCCAAATATAGCAGTATTATTGATTCTACCAACGATTGTTGGTTTTCCAGGTTTAACAGCTATGCCATGAATAAATACTCCTGGTTCACCAACTGCATTAATAACATCCTTTGTAATATCTTTAGTCCCCATTGAGCTTCCACCAGAAATTAATACTAAATCACTGGTTTCAATAGACTTTTCTAAAGTTTCTTTTAAAGTGCTAAAATCATCCTTTACAATTATAGCTTCTTCTATTATGCAATCATCTTGTAAAATCCCTGTTGATAAACTATATGTATTCATGTCTCTTATTTTACCCATCTCTAACTTTTCATCTAATGCCACCAATTCATCGCCAGTTGAAATAATGCTTACTTTTAATTTTTTATAAACCTCCACACTGGTAAAACCCATTCCTGCTAAAACTCCTATATCTTGACTTCGTAGCTGATGACCTTTTTTAAATATAACCGAACCTTCTTTAATATCATCACCTTTTTGCAGTACATTTTCCAATGGTGCAACAGGTTTTTGTATACATACTGTAACATCATCAAGTAGCTCTGTATATTCCACCATAACTATGGCATCACTGCCTTTTGGTAACATTCCCCCTGTCGGTATGTAGCAACATTCTCCACCCTTTATGGTTAAATCCACTGCGTTACCCATTTGAATTTCTCCAACAATATTTAAAAAACTAGGTAAAGTTTCACTTGATCCATTTGTATCCCTTGAAACAACAGCATAACCATCCACTGTGGAACGATGGAATTCTGGTACATTTACAGGGGATATAATGTCCTCTGCCACCACCCGATTAACAGCTTCTAAAATAGATACTTTATCGATTTTTAAAACTATATCTTGAAAAACTTCTCTAGTTTTTTCTTTGGCTTCCTTCATTGATAATGTACTTAACAACTCCATAGAAAACCTCCTTAGTATAATTGCAATTTTTTCAATAATTAAATATGAATGTTAATGCGTTTATAAATGTATACAAAAAAAGCCAATCCCCCAAAGGATTAGCTTTATCAAAAGTAGTTTTGTACTGACTTCATACGTCATTACTATGTAAAGCAAATTTCCTTTCCAAGGGTGGGGAGGTAAATAAATTTCTTCATTTACCCAAAGGTGAGTTAATCTTAGTATTATACCTTAGATTAAAACACTCGGAAATTTGACATAACTATTAGTTTTAACTATATGTTACCATATTTTTTTTCACAATTCAATTTATTTGATTTTACATAAGTAATATATTAGTTTATCTTTTTTTATATTTTTTCTATTGCCTATATTTATTAAATAAATTTGCTTATCGTCTAAAAACTAAACTTTTCCTATGCTATAGATTCTCTAGCCCCTATTTGAGGATTAATCTTTTTAATATCTTCAGAAACTCCGTTAAATTGTTGGAAGTTTTTATTAAAACCTTCTGCCAATACATTAGCTTGTTTTTTATACGCACTTATGTCTGCCCAAGTATTAGAAGGGTTTAATATTGCAACAGGTACTTCTGGACATTCTGTTGGTATCTGCAATTTAAAGATTGGCTCTGTAATATAGTTTACCTTATCTAATTCTCCATCTATCGCTGCTCTAACCATTGCTCTTGTATATTTTAACTTCATACGAATACCTTTTCCATAAGATCCACCAGTCCAACCTGTATTAACTAAGAATACTTTTGTATTATATTTATCTATTTTTTCACCTAGTAACTTAGCATAAATTTGAGGCTTTAAAATCATAAACGGACCTCCAAAACAAGTTGAGAAGGTGGCTGTAGGCTCTATTATGCCCCTCTCTGTTCCCGCTAACTTACTGGTATAGCCAGACATAAAGTGATACATTGCCTGTTCTTTTGTTAGTTTTGAGATGGGAGGTAATACTCCTGTGGCATCTGCTGTAAGAAAAATAATTGTACTGGGGATTCCACCATTTCCTTCTAAAATTGCTCCATCAATATGTTCTAATGGAAAGGCAACTCTAGTATTTTCTGTATATCTATCATCATTATAAACAGGCTTGCCTTCATCATCTAAAACAACATTTTCTACCACTGCACCTTCTTTAATAGCCTTCCAAATTTGTGGTTCATTTTCTTGGGATAGGTTAATGGTTTTAGCATAACATCCTCCCTCAAAATTAAAAACTCCATTCTCTGTCCAACCATGCTCATCGTCACCAATTAGTCTTCTATTATTATCTGCTGATAGGGTGGTTTTGCCTGTTCCAGATAAACCAAAGAATAAAGTAACATCTCCCTTTTCCCCAACATTGGCAGAACAATGCATTGGTAATACATTTTTAAAGGGCAGTAAATAATTCATCACTGTAAACATAGATTTTTTTATTTCACCAGAATATTTTGTACCCCCTATTAAAACCACTCTCTTCTCAAAACTAATGATGATAAATACTTCAGAATTTGTACCATCCACCTCTGGTACTGCCAAGCAGTTGGGTAATGCAATAACAGTAAACTCTGCTGAAAAACCTTCTAATTCTTCTTTCTTTGGTTTGATAAACATTTGTTGGGCAAATAAGTTTTGATAGGCAAATTCATTAATCACTCTTATGGGCATTTTATACACTGCATCTGCCCCTACAAAGCCTTCAAATATGTATAAGTCTTTATTCTTCATGTAATTCATCGCTTTATTATAAAGCTTATCAAAACCTTCAATAGAGATTGGTTGGTTCGTTTTATTCCAATTAATATTATTATGAACAGAGGGTTCATCTACAATATAACGATCATTGGGAGATCTTCCTGTATATGTGCCTGTATTAACACATAAAGCACCGTTATCAGCTATTTTTCCACCTTCTTTTTCTATTGAGATGTTAATTAAGTCTTTAATTGATAGATTAAAATGAAGTTTACTTGAGCTTAAAATATTAGAGTTGATTAAATTATTTACCTTATTCATAGTGATTGCCTCCTAATAATGTATTATTTATTTTGAGATTTACAAATTCATAATATTGTATGACTTAATTTCATTATTAGTATAGCATATATAAGCTGTTAATCAATATGTGTCCAGTAATTAAGTTGTTAAATTTTATTAATAAGGCTGAATATTTATTTTTTTACATTTATTTGTATGTCACACTTGTCAATTTAAATATTTATTAACTTTTTCTTAGATTTTAACTTATCTCAAAAAAGTACTATCAATTCATAAAAAAAGAACTTAGCACACCTACTAAGTGACTAAACTCTCTTCTTTGTTTGTTTTGTCATTAAATTAATATTATTTTCATTTAACACACAATTTCTTTTTGACTAACCACTTCACCATCTTTTAAATCCAGTAATGATGTTCCAAACATAGCTGATTCATGGGAATGAGTTACTTGTATTAATGTTTTTCCCATATCCTTATTTATTCTTTTAAACAATTTCATTATATCGTTACCACTCTTAGAATCTAAGTTACCAATAGGTTCATCAAGTAAAATAATCTCTGGCTCAAAAATTAAAGCCCTTGCTATAGCCACCCTTTGTTGTTGCCCTCCAGAAAGTTCTCTTGGAGTCACTTTTCTTTTATGGCTCATTCCCGTTATATCTAATAATTCTTTAAGTTTTTCTTCATAATCCTTTAATTTCTTTCCATCAAGTATTAACGGAAGCATTATATTGTCTTCTACAGAAAGATTAGGCACAAGATTATAAAACTGGAATACAAAGCCTATTTCTTTTCTTCTCATTAAACTTTTCTGTTTTTCTTTTAATGTACTTAAATCTTTTTCGTTAATTAGAACTTTTCCACTTGTTGGTTTATCTAGCCCTCCTAATAAATATAAAAGAGTTGACTTACCACAACCAGATGGACCCATTATTGAGAGAAATGACCCTTTCTCCACAGAAAAAGTCAAATTCTTTAATACTTCAACATTATCTTTTCCAACTTTAAAAGATTTATATAAATTTTCTACAGTTATAGATTTCATATACCTTCCCCCTATTCGTACTTTATTTCGTGAATAATTGATAGTTTTCTATTGTTTAGTAATACTGGTATTGTTGCTAAAAGAATCATAATGGTAGCTGCCATAAAAAATAAAGGCATTGTCTTGATATTAAAATTAATATCTAGTGGTAACCCGATTAATTTCGTTAACTTACTCAGTATAGATGTAACTAAATAGCAGTAAGGGATTGTAATTACCATTGACCAAACTACACAAAATAAAGATTCAAGGGTTAGCATAGCTCCTCTTTGTCTTGATGTCATACCAATAGAGCTTAACACAGCCAGTTCCTTTTTTCTTTGAATAAAGCTAATTAGCATATTGTTTATTGCCCCCAAAGCGCCAATAACAATAGCCATCAAAGAGAAGATACTTAAAACATTAATAAACTGTTGATTTCCTTCTAAGTTTATTTTTTTTGATTCTTCAAATGTAGATATAGACCCACCAAACTCTTTTACTACTTTCTCTATATCTTTCTTTACCTCTTCTGGATTTTTTGTTGTATTAAGAAAAATTTCATTTGAAGTTAAAAACTTAAAATCATCTTTCAAATCTTTACTATCCATTAAAATAAAACCACCACTATAATAAAGCTTCCCATCTATTAATCCTGCCACTGTAAATTCTTTATTTAACCCATTTATCTCCATGTTAAGCAAGTCACCTTCACCTACATTAAGTTTTTTTGCCATAGATTCACTTAGAATAACATTTTTAATACTTGAGTTTTCAAATCTATTATAAACCTCTTCATATACTTCGTCCTTCAAGCTTAAGTATTGGTTATATTCTCTATATTTTTTAGGCTCTACTCCAATGATAATAGCATTATTATCCTCTACTTTTCCATTTGCAACATATACTTCATGTATACTCATACCATCTATGTCAGGCTCTTCTTTTAGTTTAGCAATTAGCATTTCTCTTAAAGTATGGTCACCACCTTTAAAGTTAGTAATAGAAATATCGAAATTTATATCTGTATAAGCTCCTGTAACAGCCTCTTTAACGCTAAAACCCACTGAATTAATAATTACAATTGCTAGGATCGAGATAATTATTAACGTAATATTTCCTAAAAGAGCCTTTGAAGTTTTAATATTATTTAGTGCAAGTCCAGTTATTTTTAAAGTTCCTTTTAATCTACTAAATAAGAAATTAGTAAATAAGTCAATTATTTTAGGATATACCAGTAATAAAGCTATTAAAGATATAATCAATAATATTGGACTAAGTTCAATTAACAATGTTACCTTTAGTAAGTTCAGTATTACTACAGCTATAAGTATAATACTCCCTAGTATAAACCTCCACCAGCCTAATTCAGTTGTGGTATTTACATGATTAAGTATAATATCTTTAACTTGAAGTCCGTCACTTCCCAAAATAGGTATTGTACAAGAAATTATTGATAATATTAATGCAAAAATTAAACCAAAAACACCATACCAGATGTTAAAAGCGAAGGATTCAATAATACCATATTCCTTTAAAGGTGATACTGAATAATTTACTAAATATAAAAGCCCCATTCCAGTAGCTACACCGAGTATTCCCCCTATACCACCATATAAAATATTTTCCAAATAAAGTATTGCTTTTACATTACCTCTAGTTGCTCCTTGACTAAAGAATGTACCTATAACAGGTAGTCGCTCTGTAATAGTTAGTTTAAAAGAACCGTAAATAATTACACCACTCATTAAAACTACAATAGTCAACATCAGATAAAAATAAGTAGTAAGTTGACCTATTTGATTTTCTATCGCTTCTTCATCAAAAAGTTCTGAGGCTTTAAAATCTTTATTAGCGTTATTAAAGATTTCGATGCTTTCTTTAAGCGTATCTTCTGTTTTATTTGCTAAAAGCAAATTGTATTTATTGTTAACACCATACATTTCTTCCATAAAATCATATGGAGCTATAATTGTAAAATCACCTTTTTGGTCAGAATAGAAGAGACCATGATTTGAATTAACCCCCACTACCTTTAGGGTTTCCTTTTTTCCATTAAAAATAATATTTATACTATCTCCCATATGTAGATTTAATTCTTCGCTAATTCTTTTAGAAATAATGGCTTCTTTGCCTTTAAAACTATCCCAAAAATTACCTTCAATAATATTATCTTTATTTATATACTTAGTTTCTCTACCATGTATAGTTATATTAGTAAGATCTTCATTATCCATTACTGCATTTCCCAACAATACAGGAAGTAAGTCCTTTACTCCCTTTTCTATAATGGAGTTTGTATTATAAAAAACGTCACCATCCATTGTAGTTATTAAAACCTCTTTTTCCTCAAAGCCTTGTAATATTGTTTTACTAAAAGATCCTGTTGCCACATCTATAGCCCCCATACTACCTATGAATAGACCAGAACTCATAGCTATAGCAAAAATCAATAGAAAAAATCTTGCTTTTTTTTCTAACATTGATTTTAGTATGTATTTTATAAATACTTTCATTGCTTTTTTCCTCCCTTCATTTTCTACATTTCATAATAATTCTTCTAAGTAAGTAAATTGTTTATTCCTGTATAATTAGTTACGTATACTACCCGTTTTTGTCTGCAAATTTGTCACGACACACTCCAATAGTATATAGAACTTACTTATGAATTTGTAATATAAATTATAACCTAACTTTAATTTTTAGTTATCAACTAAGATGTGTATTAGTAACAATCTTTCTGCATTATATATTTCCATACAAGACAAACCGTATACAAGTTAAATCATGTATACGGTTTGTTTTAGTGAATTTATATTTAATTATTGATGCAGGTTTAATCTAATCAAGCCTATATATTATTTATTTCATTGTTCTTTATATTTTATTTTATTATTTCCGCTACCTTCCCCATATAACCATTAAACATCCCATCTATATCCTCTTCCTTCAAAGTTTCCTTCTCCAATAATCCCTCTGCAATTGTCTCCACCAATGGAAGGTTTTCTTCAATTGCAATCTTAGTTTCATCATAAAGTTTTTGCATTTCTTTATTAATGACTTCCACTAAGTTTTGGTCTACACCTTGTTGTCCTAAAAGTACATCATAATTAATCATTCCTAATTTATTTGACATACCAAATCTTTTAATCATTGAAGTTAATATTTCTGTAGCTCTTTGAATATCATTACTTGCACCTGTTGTGATGTTATCTTCACCGAAGATAATTTCTTCTACAATTCTTCCCGCCAATGCCACCTTAATATTATTTAACATGTCCTTTTTAGTATGATACATTTTATCAGGTGGAATATTCATACTAAAACCACCTGCCCCTTTAGTACTCGGAATAATAGTTACCTTAGTTACACGGTTTTCAGGACATAATAATTTAGTTACAGCAGCATGACCAGCTTCATGGTAAGCAGTAATTTTTCTATCAATAACAGCAATATTACTTCTATCTTTCTTCTCTTCTCCTGCAATTACCTTATAAAAAGCTTTATCGATATGCTTTTCTGTAATTAATTCAGCCTCTTCTCTAGCTGCATAAATAGCTGCTTCATTCATTAGATTTTCTAATTTAGCACCACTAAAGTATACTGTCTGTTGAGCTAAAGCTGAAATATTAAAATCTTCGCTTATTGGTCTATTTTGAGTATACAAGCTTAATATTTCTATTCTAGCTTTTAAGTCTGGAAGTCCGACTTCTATTTGTCTATCAAAACGACCCGGTCTCAATAATGCTTCATCTAAAGTATCCAGTCGATTTGTTGCTGCTAAAACAACAATACCTTCATTTCCTTTAAACCCAGACATTTCTGTTAGTAAGGCATTTAGAGTACGGTCAGATTCATCGCTTCCTCCTAAACCACCTCTATCTCTCTTTTTACCTATAGCATCAATCTCATCTATGAAGATCACACATTTTTCTTTTTCAGTTGCACTTTTAAATAAACTTCTTATTCTGGCTGCCCCAACCCCTGCATAAATCTGCACAAAGTCTGACCCAGAAACTGCTAAAAAGTCTACACCTGCCTCACTGGCTAAAGCTTTTGCCATAAGGGTTTTACCTGTACCTGGAGGTCCATATAATATTACCCCCCGTGGCATTCTTGCCCCGTAACGTTGATACTTTTCAGGGTTCTTTAGAAAATCCACCATTTCCATTAAATTATTCTTAGCTTCTTCATTTCCAGCAACATTTCTAAAGTTTACTTGAGATTTCTTCTCTGTAGAATAATCTATAGAAGACATCTTATCATATTCCTTTGAAGCCTGCTTTGAATTATTTTTAGTTAAGAAAAAGGCTAGACCAGCAAAACCTCCCATAAGAACAATAAAAGTAATAATTTGAACAATAGTAAATTGTTCGTTTACTTCTATTACTTTAACATCTTGCTTTAACAGCATTTCTTTTAGATTATCAGTTCGTGGATTGTCTGTAATAAAGACATCGCCAGAGTTTAATTTTCCTTTAAGGGTTGAAGCCTCAGATAAATGAACTTCCTTTACTTCTCCTACCTCAATTTTAGATAAAAATTTCTGATAGGATAGTTCCGTCACTTCCTGTTGAAAGTATTCTTTATAAACAGCAAAGGATGCTACCATCGAAATAGCCACAACAATAGCAATTATTCCATAAATTTTATTCTGTTTTTTATTCAATAGTTCCAGCATTTTATAACCCCTTTCTAAATTCTATGGGTCCGAGTACTATAAGGTTTACATAATATATTAACATAAATAGATAAAAAAATAAAGCCTATATGGCTTTTATTTTTGTAAATCATTTATTTTTCTTTATCTTTTACCCATTCTACTAACTTTTTAGCTTCCGTTTCCTTTAGTAAAGCCCTTTTGGTTTTTGTCGTAAGTATTTCATAGTTACCCATAGCTGCTGCTGCTACAAAAAAAGAATTTATAATAGAAAGATATATATTTTGAGAACTAACTTTATCAAATATAAATAGATTTGTAATCATAACAAATACTGCCACCATCAAAGCCAACATTTTTTTATCCATTTTTTCTGGCATGTAATCTTTCATAAAATGGGTAATGATATTGGTAACGAAAACTGCACCTGTAAATGTAGTTAAGAAATCTACCGTAATCCAATTAATCCCTTCTTGCATAATAACACACCTCCTTAGTAACTCTACTTACTCCATATTATGTAGACTTGTTTAAGAAGGTGAATTATAGGTGAATTATAGATTTGTTGATTTCTACTAATTACTACTAATTTTAAACTTATCTATTTTACACTAAATAATTTTAGAAATACCCATAGTTGTTTTTTATCCTTTTAAAATCCCTTGCAATCCAATTAAATCATCGGGCAGTGGAGCTTTTATTTCCACAACATGTCTATATCTTGGCTGATACAACTTAAGATATGCAGCATGAAGGGCTTGTCTTTCTATCAGAACTGTTTCTTTTTCTTCACCATACAATGTATCCCCAATAATTGGATGCCCTAAATAACTCATATGGACTCGAATTTGATGGGTACGACCAGTTAACAATTCCACTTCTAACATAGACGCATCTTTATATCTTTCCAACACCTTATACTTCGTAATAGAATGTTGACCTTTTTCATCCACCACTCGTTTTATCGAGTCTTCTGTAGGTCGATAAATTGGAGCGTTAATTGTATCATAATCCTTCTCCACAACCCCTTTTACAAATGTAATATACCTTTTTTCTACTTGATCCGCCTTCATTTGTTCCGATAATATATGATGGGCATATGGGTTTTTAGCAATTACCAGTAACCCTGATGTATCCATATCCAATCTATTAACAAATCTAATTCTGTATTCTAATCCTTTTTTTTGCAGATAATAAGTAGCAGCATTAGCAATTGTATAGTTAGGATGACTTTTTGTAGGATGGGATACAATACCTGGTTGTTTATTAATCACAATCAAATCTACATCTTCATATACTACATGAAAAGGGATTTCTTGAGGAAGGAATTGATTAGGCTCTTCCTCCATAATTATTTTAATAATATCCCCTTCGCTAACAGCTTCATGGTATTTAACATATTGGTTATTTAAGAAAACCATCTGACCATGTTTAAGTTTTGTAAGTAAACGACTAGAAAAATCTAATCTTTTTTTTAATACTTGCTTTACTGTATCACCATTATCTTTTTCTTCAACTCTGTACGTTATCATTATTTCTGTTTGTTGGTCTAATACCAGCATTTTTCCACCTACTTCTTTCATATTTAAAGCGTATTATATAATTAATATACCTGTACTTCAACACATTTTTTATTTTATCTATAATAGATATTTTAACCAATATAAAGGAATTTCCTTTTAAAAATAGAATAATTGAAATAATAAAAATAATTACAAAGTAATTATTAAGGTTGTTGTATACCAACTGTGGGGGTTTTAATTATTTAACTATTAGTACCTACATATAAAAGTAATATTTATTATATTAAAAAGGAGAATGCCTTATGAGTTTTACCAAAATCATAAATATTGTATATAATGACTCTAAGTTTTCTATAGATACTGCAAATTATGTAAAAAAGAAGTTCAGCCAATTGGGATATCAAATTAGTGATACCTTCGATTTTACAGCAGAGCTTATCATCTGCATCGGTGGAGATGGATCATTTCTTAGAGCCTTACATAAATATCAGTTTCCAGATATTCCGATAGTAGGCATTAACACAGGTCACCTTGGTTTTCTTGTTGAAATTAACCCAGATGAAATAGATGATTTTTTAGAAAGATATGTTAATAGAGACTATTTTATTGAGGAAATAAACCCCATTGAAGCTGTTATATGTACTCGAAATGACTGTATAAATGCCTTTGCTTTAAATGAGATTGTCATAAAAGGAGACAAATCCCGTACAATTCATCTTGATATTTCCGTTAACAATCAATTAATTCAACGCTTTAGTGGAGATGGTATTTTGTTAGCAACCTCCACAGGTAGTACAGCTTACAATTACTCTATTGGTGGTTCTATTGTTGATCCTAGCTTAAATGTAATTCAAGTTAGCCCACTGGCTCCAATCAACACAACTGCTTATCGTTCTTTTACCTCCAGTGTAATTTTACCTGCTACTGCCACCATTAAAGTTAATCCAGAATATCATTTTGAAGATTCCATTGTTATTGTAAGTGATGGTACAGAGCATAGACACAACAGTATTATAGAGGTTTCATTAACACTGTCTAACTTAAATATTAAAATGTTAAGATTAAAAGGTTTTGAATTTTGGAGTAAAGTTAAGAAAAAGTTTTTATAAAGACTTTATTAAGGCACTATCCTTTGTAGTGCCTTAATAATTATCCCCTCTGATTGGCAAATAAAATAATGCCCTCTAAAAACTTTTTAACATTAATTTTACCACGATATTTTGTCTTTCCCTTAATAAATTCCATCTCCATTCTTACCTCTTGAAAATCAAATAATGAATTAGCATAAGTTGTGAAGGCAAAATCACCATAATCTTCCAACCCCAAACTAGCTATATTCCTTAATGCCTTTCCTATCGCCCGTCTAACCCTTTGTTCTATTGCCTTTTCACTAGACTCTTCCAATTGGTTTTCTTCCCTATAATAATCGCTTAAAAGTTTATATAGTTCCGAAGTTTTGTATCTAGGCAAAATATCCTTTGTACTTATTCGGTTGCTTGACAATATTGTAACCATTTCCATTATGTCTTTGCTTCCGGCTTCCCCTAATATCCCTAATTGAGAAAGAATAACTTTAACCCGTTCTCTGATACCAAACGTATCCTGCTCTTGTGTTGGCGTGCTTTCTTTCATGTCATTTAATAATTTGAATGCACTCTCTATATGTTTTAGAGTAGCTGTCAATTTGTGTTTTTCAATAACTTTTTTCATTAAAGTAACTACTTCATTTACATTAATTGGCTTATTAATAAAATATTCAATTCCCTCTTCATAAGACTTAACTACCATATCCTTTGCAGTAACTTGTGAAATCATAATAAATAAAGGAGGTTGTTTTTCTATTTTCTTAATCCTTGAAACTAACTGTATTCCATCCAATAATGGTAAAAGCAAGTCAACAATTACAATATCTGGTTTGCATAAAAGTATATTGTTTAATCCATCTTCTCCATTATCACTTTCACCAATAACATTCCCCAATTGTTTTGATGTAATAATATTTTTTAGTATCTGTCGAATACTAATATCATCATCTATAATATAAATATTTAAATCCATTAAACCCGCCCCTTAAATATTTCTCAATGGTATCATTATTTTGAACACAGTGCTTTCATTTATCTTAGACTTAACTTGTATATCTCCCTCTAGGGTGTTTTTAACTATGTAGATAACATGGGTTAAGCCAATACCAGAGTTCATTTTTCCAGAGACCTCATCAAATTTTGTTGTATAGCCTGGATTAAAAATAATACTCATATTTTCTGGCTCAATACCTCTACCGTTATCTTGTACATATATTTCTAAATATTCTTTTACTGTTTTTATTGTTAATATTATTCTACCATTTTTATGAATTGCTTCAATGGAATTTATAATTAAGTTATTAATAATTGAAATAAGTTCATACACTTGGTTTATATATATATCTTTAAAGTAAAGGTACTCCATTTCTATTGACTTGTCCACAATTTCACTGTTCTTTTCATAACTAATTTTTATCAGATTAAGTAAGTCTTTTAGATACATACCATCATAACTTTCTATTTCAGGCAATATTTTTTCTAAACCTGCACTTACCCTCATGTAGTCTTTTTTAATTTCATGAATGTCTTTAGCTATAGATAAAGCTTGAAAAGATAATTCCCTGACCTGTGGTTGATTATATTCATTTAAGTTTTGATACAATTGATAACTTTTCTCCATAGCATTTTCCATATCATCCATCGATTTTTTTAAAAAGAAAACCTCAGACTTTAAATTAGAAGTTAATATAATTAGTTGTTTGTAACGCTCTTCATGTTCCTCTTTTTTCATTAAAATTCCATAATACTTAACGGCTTCAATTACAAAAAAAGCTATAGTGGCTCTAATGAATCCCACAAGTAAAATCGCACTAATATTTTGAAAATCTATTGTATCAACTCTAACTAATATTTCCGTAATATTAGATAGTGCATCAGAAATACTTATTATAAATAAAAAAGCTAATTTATCATCATAATTATATGTGAATTTTAGAAACTTTAATAATAATCCATAGATTGTATAAAAGATAATAACAGGAAACTGATTAGTAAATATAAAAAGAAAGGGGCTTGATGTAATCATTAATTGGATTACTATTCTAAAAACAAATAGAAAAGTACCAGTGATTATGGCAGTTGGGATAATATCCAATTCTTGATACCAATAAATAAACAAAGTAAATGCCACAACACTTAAAGAAAAACGAAAAGTACTGGAAAATGGATTTACATAGATTTGCCCCATAAAAGTTGAAACAATACAAGTAACTAACATTTTTTTTGTTTTTGAATTAAAATATTCCAATCTTATCCCCACTCCAATATTACATCATCTTAAGAAAAATCTCTATAATCAACCTATTTACTAAAAACTATTTAATCAATTCACTAAAAACAAAATTAGCATTACCTTCAGCCCAAACCCTATACTGTTTACCATTTTTATAAAACACAAGGGCTTGACTAGCAGGAACAACCTTCCAAATGCAATTATTTCTTTGATACATCCCACTGGTCAATATCTCTTCTAAAATCATAGAATTATCTTTAAAATCTTCCTCGTAAACATTGTTTAGTAACCCTTCTGGGGATACATGTTGATAATAATCTACAGCCATCGCCCTTAACATCCATTGAAGCTCTTTGGACTTACCAATCATCTTCAACATAAAGTACTTTCTATTAGCAAAAATATATGTCTTAATATCATCCGTAGCTTTAAATCCACTTTCAAGTTTTTCAAAAAGTATTTGATTTACTTCAATCCAATTTATCTTTTTCATTTTACTGTTAATCATTTGTATTAATTCTTCTTCTTTAATACTTTCTAATTCTCTAGTAAAATGATCTTCGTCATCATAACTGTCATAGTCAACTATATTCATAATTAAGTCAGAGAATATTTCTTTATTTACCCAAATCCAATCTTCTGTATTAAAATCTAAATTAAATAATTTCTCTACAGTACAACCATTAATTTTTTCTATTAAATTAATATTAATCACCCTCTTCATATTTGGTTATCATTATATTAAAAAAGCAAAACTAAAACAAGTAAAAACTTCTTTATATATATCTATTCTTAGTGGTACTTGTATGTGATAACCCTTAACTTAATAATTTTAATTTCATTAAAAACTTTATCTAAAAATAATTTATTTTAAAAAGGAGATCAAACCTAATACAACTTGATCTCCTACATTTATTATATCATTTTTTCCATTTCATCTAATAATTCTTCAAAGACCTGTAGTGCCAATCTAATAGGTTCACCACTGCTCATATCAACTCCCGCATCTTTAAGTACATTAATTGGATAATCGGAATTACCTTTTTTAAGAAAACTAATATAACGGTCCACAGCGGGTTGCCCTTCCTTTAATATTTGTTTTGATAATGCAATGGCAGCAGAATAGCCTGTAGCATATTGATAAACATAAAAACTTTTATAAAAATGTGGTATTCTTGCCCATTCCACAGCAATGTCTTCATCTATAATTACATCTTCACCAAAATACTTAACGTTTAATTGATAATATATTTTACTTAGATCATCAGCAGTTAAGGCTTCTCCCTTTGCCATTTTTTCATGGGTTATTTTCTCAAATTCCGCAAACATTGTTTGCCTAAATACTGTGCTTCTAAATTGTTCTAAAAATTGATTAATAAAATACATTTTTTCTTTTTTGTTATTAACCTTCTTAATCATATAATCCATCAATATTGCTTCATTTACAGTTGAGGCAACCTCTGCTACAAAGATTTTATAGTTGGCATAAATAAAAGGCTGATTCTCCTTTGAATAGTAACTATGAAGTGAATGACCCATTTCATGGGCTAATGTAAACATACTGTTTACGTTGTCTTTATAGTTCATAAGTATGAAAGGTTCACTGTCATATGTACCCCAAGAATAAGCTCCTCCAGTTTTTCCTTTATTTTCGTATACATCCACCCATCGATTTTCAAAACCATATTTTAATATACTTATATACTCTTCACCAAGGGGTGCTAACCCATTAATCAATGTTTCTTTAGCTTCATCATAACTTACTTTTATGTTTACTTCTTGTACCATAGGCGTATATAGATCATACATATGAAGTTCATCCAACGCCATTATTTTTTTCCGTAATGATACATATCGATGCATTAAAGGGAGATGTTGATGAATGGTATCAATTAGATTATCATACACCGTTGTAGGAATATTACTAGAAAAAAGTGAAGCCGCTAAAGAAGATGGATACTTCTTAATATTAGCATAAAAAAGCTCTTGTTTTAAGTTTGCAGTATAGGTAGCTGCAATTGTGTTTTTTAACGACTTATATGTACTAAATAAAGCTTTAAAAGCATCTTTTCTTACCCTTCTATCCTTGCTCTCAATAAAAGTGCTATAGTTACCTTTAGTTAACTCTACTTCCTCACCATTTTCATCTTTAATTAATGGAAATTTAATATCAGCATTATTTAACATAGTAAAGATATTACTGGCAGCCTGGGTTATTTCACCAGCCTGTGCAATAATATTTTCTTCTTCAATAGACAACACATGATCCCTTTGTCTAATTAGCTCTAACAAGAAATGATGATATTTTTTTAACTTAGGTTCTTCTTGTATGAATATATTTAATTCTTCATCTGTTATTTGTAGTAATTCTGGCACATAGAAGGATAGCTCACTATCCACTTGCATATTTAAACTTTGACCCCTATCTGTAAATGCTTGATACTTTGAATTAGAATTATCTTCATCTTTTTTCATTTTAGCATAAACATAAATCTTCGTGGTTAACTGAATTATGTATTCATACTGATTTAAAGAATCTAATAATACATCTTTACTGTTTAATTTCCCCTTAAATTGTACAAACTTTTCCGATAACTCCTTAACCTTTATAAAATCCTCTTCCCATAGCTCATCATTAGTGTAGATTTTTTCAATAGTCCATTTATATTCATCTTGTATTTCATGTCTTTCTAATATCTTATTGACATTACTTTCATCTACCATGCTATAACAACTCCTTTTAAACTGTTTATATCTATTTTACTAAATAATAAATTTCTTATTCTTTAATATATTTAATATAGTTATATTATATCCTTTTTTATATTAAATAAAAATCGGTTTTTTGATGTAAAAAGACTACAACTTAAATACAAACAAAATAAAAAGATGAATCATGTATCATAAATACAGGATTCATCTTCTATAATTAAAATTCTCTTATTGTTTAAAAATGTTTTACAAAATACTTGTTTTCTTAACTATACTTATTTAGACCCTGCTATCTTATTAACAATTAAAGCAATAGCTCCATCACCAGTTACGTTAGCCGCTGTACCGAAACTATCTTGTGCTACGTAAATAGCCATCATTATTGCTAATTGAGCTTCATTAAATCCTAACATACTTCCTAATAAACCATAAGCTGCCATTATTGCTCCACCAGGTACTCCAGGTGCTGCAACCATTGTTACACCCAACATCATTATGAAAGGCATAATTTGACCAAACCCTACTGTTGTTCCATCCATTAATAAAACAGCAAGAGCACATAATGTAAGGGTAATCGTACTACCAGCCAAATGGATTGTTGCACATAATGGTACTGCAAAATCTGCAACTTCATCAGTAACATCATTTAATTTAACTTGTCTTACTGTAACTGGAATGGTTGCTGCTGAAGATTGCGTACCAATAGCAGTAAAGTAAGCAGGTAACATATTTTTTAAAGCTTTTACAGGATTTTTACCAGTAACTCCACCTGCCACAATATATTGAATAACAATGTAAGCAACATGAACCGCTATTACTACTACAACCACTCTACCGAATACAGAAAGAGTTCTAGCAACTTCACCAGAGAAAGCCATTCTTGCAAAGATTCCAGCGATATGAACAGGTAATAAAGGAATAATAATATTTTGAATTACCTTGTTAATAATTTCTTGGAATTCTCTCATAAAGTTAACCATTGTTTGACCTTTAATAGCAGACATTCCTAATCCTAATAAGAAGGCAGTTACTAAAGCAGACATTACCCCCATTATAGGTGGAATTGCAATTTCAAAATAAGGTTTTGCAACTATACCTGTACCCACAACTTCTCCACCAGTAGCAATAATACTTGGTAATATTATTGTTGCAACTAAGTATGCCAACACACCAGCTATTATTGTTGATAAGTAAGCAATACCAGCAGTAATACCCAGTAATTTACCAGCTTTACCACCTAAATCAGCAATACCAGGAGCTACAAATCCAATAATAATTAATGGAATAATAAATCCTAAGAAACTACCGAAAATACCACTAAATGTAACCAACAGTCTAGATAAAAACGCAATTCCTGTTGACCCAATAATGGTTCCCAAAACAATACCAATGACTAACCGAGGTAATAATCCAATTTTTTTCATACTCGTCCTCCATCCTTATAATTTAGATTTAAAAAATAAAATATAATATTGTTCATAATTGTATATAAATTTTCAACACAACTCAATACTATAAATAAATTTTTATATATAAATTTGAATATTAATGCATTTGCTTTTGTTTTAGTTACTTTTTTTCCCATAAACGTCAAATAAATTCAAGTATATAGACTATTAATAAGTAAACTCATATTTTCATATTATTGTATTTATTTAATTTATTATTCAAATATATTAAAAATATTTTTTTATAATACATAAATAATACAACAAAACCAACTACTTTTTCTAAATAAAAAAAATAATAGAATAAGTTAAACTTTTAAATAATAAAATATTTTAATTATTTGGTTTCATTTGTTTAGATTTTCATTGTATAATAAAGTTATACTTTAATTAATATTATTAACTTTAGGAGGAATCGTTATGCATTCCAAAATACATGCAATAGCTTTAGATTCTTCTAAATGTGTTGGATGTACCAATTGTTTAAAACGTTGTCCAACCGAAGCTATTCGTATTAAATCTGGAAATTCTAAAATAGTAAAAGAACGCTGTATCAACTGTGGACAGTGTATTCAAGCCTGTCCACGCTTCGCACGATACGGTGTAACTGATCAATTGACATCCTTAACCAATTTTAAACATAAAATCGCATTAATAGATCCTGTATTATATGGTCAATTTCACGAACAATTTAAACCATCACAAATTCTAAATAGTATTCTATCTTTAGGTTTCGATGATTTCTTTGAAATCTCAAGAGGTGCAGACATAATAACTGAATTTACTAAAAGTTTTATTGCTAACAATACCAAATTTCCAATAATTTCATCTTCATGCCCTACAATTGTTCGTCTTATACAAATACGTTTTCCAGGATTAATAGATCATATACTTCCTATAGATTCTCCTGTAGAAATCTCTGCCCATTTAGCCCGTAAAAGTGCTATGGAAAAACTTAATTTAGTAAAGTCCGAAATTGGAGTGTTCTATATTTCTCCTTGTCCTGCTCGTATTTTTAGTTTTCAAAAACCAGTTGGAACTAAAAAATCCCATATTAGTGGTACCCTTTCAGTAAAGTCCATCTTCTTAGAAGCAAGTAAAAATTTTAATAAGTCATCAGAAGAACAACCAAATTTCTACTCTTCTTCAAAAGGGATTGGATGGGCAAAATCAGGAGGACAGTGTAAGGCCCTTGGCATAAATGATTTTTTAGCTGTTGATGGTATTCAAAATGTAATTAGTGTATTAGAGGAGATAGAATACCATAAAATCAACGATTTAACTTATGTAGAGTGCCATGCCTGTACCAATGGTTGCATAGGTGGAAGTTTAAATATGGAGAACTCCTTTGTTGCTAGAAACAGAATGAGAAAATTAATAGATCAATACTCAGATTGTGAAGTAATAGTTCCTAATTGTTCCTTAGAGGAATATACTTTTACAGAACCTTTATTACCTCTACAAGTGGCACAACTAGATGATGATATATCCATTGCAATTAAAAAAATGGAACAAATAGAAATTGAATTAAAAGCCTTACCCAATATAGATTGTGGTGCATGTGGTTCACCTTCTTGTCGTGCTTTAGCAGAAGATATTGTGCTAGGTTACGCAAATAAAAGCGATTGTATTGTCATATTAAAAAACAAAATAAATTCTACCATTAAAGAGGATATAGACTAAAATATATCCTCTTTAAATTTGTTATATTTTAAGCACACTTAAGTAAGTTTTAAAAATAATGTTCATTTTTATAAGAGTAGTTAAATTTTCTATAACTACTCTTTTTCTATTCCACTTTAATATTTACAGTGGTTATAGCATTATATCCGTATCTCGTTCCACTCCACTGGGCTATAATGTCTGAATCCTTCCACTTTTATTCTTTGCCTATCTAGTTTAAGTTTTTACATTCTTTAAATTCTATTACTTTAATATAAATATATTACATTTATTAGTTTTTTTAGTTAATAGAAACTTTATCCTTTTTTTTCAAATTAAAGTATTAATTAATACAAAAAAACAAAAAAACCACCTAAATTATTAGGTAGTAATTATTTATTGGTGGGCAATAAGGGACTCGAACCCCTGACTTCCTCCACGTCAAGGAGACACTCTACCAGCTGAGTTAATTGCCCTTGAAACTGTTTATTTAAGCAGATATTACTTTACGATTAATATTAGCATTAAAACATAAAATTATCAAGAAAAAATTTTTATAATTTACTACAACATCAAGTAACTATAATCATATCTATTTATAGAGTATTTATTTTTTATTACCCTATCACCCTTCTATTAATATCTTTATGATTTAACTGTTTGTGGATAAATGAACTGGGTAGATTATAATAAATTCATTCCATAAGGAGGTCGAATAATGAAAGTAAAACAAAATATACTTTTTATGAAACAACCAATTATGAGAAAAGTGCTTTTCAGTTTATTCCCCATAATTTTAGGTTCAATTTATTTCTTTGGTTGGAGAAGCCTATCTTTAATGATGGTTGTCACCTGTTTTGGTATCCTCACTGAATACATTTTTAAAAGAAAACAAAATAAACCTGTAACAGAAGCAGTTCTTGTAACATGTGTTCTTTTTACCCTTACCCTACCTGTTTCTATGCCCTATTGGGTAGCCATCGTCGGTATTATATTTGGCGTTGCCTTTGCTAAAGAAGTATTTGGTGGGTATGGATATAATGTGTTTAACCCTGCATTGGTGGCTAGAACTTTTTTGTACATATGTTTTCCAGAATATCTTACCGTAAGCTGGAATACCGTCTCTTCAGGCTTTCCTGGAGGCTTTATTCACTACATAACACCAACAATAGAAACAGTTAGTCAAGCAACACCATTAATGATGCTTCAGCAGACAGGGCAAACCATACCCTTATTAAATCTTTTCTTAGGAAGTACCGCTGGCTCTTTAGGAGAAACCAGTGCTTTACTCATTATTCTTACTGCAATAGTCTTAATCATTACTAAAACCATTGATTGGCAATTAGTTGCCTCTCCTATTATTGGTTTTATTGGTATGGCAACTATTACTTATTTATTTGTTCCTACCAAAGCCCCTAGCCCACTATATGGTTTACTTTCTGGAGGTTTTCTATTGCTATCGGTTTACTTTGTTACAGAACCCATTACATCCCCTAAAACCAATGAAGGTAAGTGGATTTATGGGTTATTCATTGGAATAATCACCGTTCTAATTCGAGTATTTGGTGTTTTTGTGGGGGGTGCCATGTTTGCAGTTTTAATAATGAATACCTTTGTACCAATTATGGATGCAGGCATTAAACACCTTAAATCTATGAAAAAAAGAAAGCAGGTGGAGGCATGAAAAAATTCAATTATTCATCAATATTGTTCATGCTGGTAATCACCATCATTTTCACCAGTGCTTTAGCCACCATCCACCAGCTAACAAAAGATCAAGTTCAGCTCAATGAAGAACTTAAAGAACATAAATCCATGCTATATGTTTTGGATATTCCTTTTGAAAATAAAACAGCTATAGAAGTAAGCAATATTAGAACTAACTACATTAAAGAGATTAAAAAAGAGAGCCTTATTTACTATGAAGGATTTAAAGGAGATACATTGATTGGCTACATATTCCCCATCGAAGGAGATGCAGTTTGGGGGTATTTAAGGGGTTTTATAAGCTTATCCCCAGACTTAACTGAAATTATTGGAGTAGACTTTCTTTCCCATAATGAAACACCTGGCCTAGGGGGTAGAATTGATGAACTACAATTTAAACAACAGTTTAGAGGTATACAAATCGATCCAGATCAAGAGGATGAAAATTATATTATTTATAAACCAAATCCAAATGGTCAAGTAGATGCCATTTCAGGAGCAACGGGAACTTCCGATGCTGTTAAAAGAATTATAAATAAAAAACTTGAAAGTATATTAATGGAAATGAAAGGGGGCGATAATTAATGATTAAGTTAAAAGAACTTAAAAATATTTTCACCAGAGGATTAATAAAAGATAATCCAGTTTACCGACAAATACTTGGTATCTGCTCAGCTCTTGCAGTCACTAATTTAATGATTAATTCACTTGTTATGGGGATAGGTTTAATCTTCGTTTCCTCCTTTTCCAGCTTAACAGTATCCATTATTAGAAAGTATACACCTAAACATATCCGCATGATGGTGCAAACCCTTATTATATCTGCCTATGTAATTATTGTAGATATTATATTAAAAGCCTACTATCCAAATATGAGTGAAGCTTTAGGTCCATATGTTGGTTTAATTATTACAAACTGTATCATTATGGGTAGATGTGAGTCCTTCGCACAAAAAAACCCACCCTTGTCTTCCTTTTTTGATGGCATAGCCTGTGGCTTTGGTTATACATTTGTTTTAGTATCCGTTGCCTTTTTCAGAGAGTTTTTAGGTTTTGGTACTTTATTTGGTTTTTCTGTTGTTGGAGATTGGTGGGTTAATTGGATTTTTATGATTATGCCTCCTGGTGCCTTTTTTATGATGGCTATCTTAATTTGGGTTGCCAATTCATTAGTACCAGCTGAAGAAGAATCTATTGTAACTGGAGGTGGTCACTAATGATGGAGGTAAATCCGTTTATTATTTTATTTGCATCAATTTTTACCAGTAATATGATTTTAGCAAATTTTTTAGGAATGTGTTCCTTTATTGCTGTTTCTAAAGAAATAAAAACCTCCCTTGGCCTAGGGCAGGCAGTAACTTTTGTGGTGACGGGTACTACAGTTATTAATTATTTAATTTATCATCACCTGTTAGTTCCTTTTGGCTTAGAATATCTTAGATTTATTGTGTTTATTATAACCATTGCCGCATTTGTTCAATTGGTGGAAATGGTAATAGAACGTTATCTACCTAACCTATATTACTCCTTAGGGATTTTCCTCCCTTTAATCACTGTCAATTGTGCCATTTTAGGGGTTTCTCTTTTTATGGTCATTAGAGACTACAGCTTTATTCAATCCATTGCATTTGGTATTGGTTCTGGTTTAGGTTGGACATTAGCAATTTTAGCTTTATCGGGCATACGTCAAAAATTACAAAAAGCACCAATCCCAAAAGGGCTTCAAGGTCCAGGAATTACATTAATTATTACTGGGTTAATGGCATTGGCATTTATAGGCTTTTCAGGGATTGTTAGTATTCAATAATTCATAAGAGGTGAGGCTATATGTATACAATTTTAATAACCGTTGCCATAATTACAGGTATAACCACAAGTCTAGCAATACTATTGACTTTAGCCGATGCCTATATTGCCGACTATGGAGAGAAAAAAATTATTATTAACCAAGAAAAAGAGTTTATTATTGATGGTGGAAGCAGTCTACTATCTTCTTTAGTTAGTCAGAATATATTTATTCCATCTGCATGTGGTGGCAAAGGAAGTTGTGGTTATTGTAAATGTAAAATTAATAGTGGTGGTGGGCCTGTTTTAGTAACTGAGCTTTCTTATTTAACTAAAGATGATCTTAAAAACGATATAAGGCTATCTTGTCAAGTTAAAGTAAAGAATGACATAGCAATTGAGATACCAAACGAATTATTTAATGTAAAGCGATATGAAGCTACCGTTGAAACACTAGAAGATTTAACAAATAAAATAAAATTAATAAGGTTAAAAATTACCAGCAATGATCCTTCCACAATAGAATTTAAGGCTGGTCAATATATTCAACTGACGGCACCTCCCTATGGGAATAATTCTGAAGAGGTTTATCGGGCCTATTCAATTGCATCTGCCACAAAGGACATTCATTATATTAATCTCCTCATCGGTTATGTTGAAAGAGGCATAGTAACCACCTACGTACACAAACATTTATCACAAGGGAATTCCCTCACTTTTACTGGCCCCTATGGAGACTTTTATTTACAAAATACAGATTCAGAAATTATTTTAGTAGCAGTAGGAACAGGTATGGCTCCTATATTAAGTATACTGTATGAATTATTAGAGGAAAGAAGTCCACGAAAGACTACCTTCTTCTTTGGAGCAAGAACCAAAAGTGATTTATTTATGTTGGAGGAAATGGAAATGTTTGAAAAAGAACTACCAAACTTCAAGTTTGTTCCTACCTTATCAAGACCCACCGAAGAAGATAACTGGCAAGGTAACATTGGTAGGGTAACCAATGCTATAGAAAATTTAATAGATAAGGGAGATTCCACAAGAGAAGCCTATCTCTGTGGAGGGACCTCTATGATTAATTCTACTGTAGAAGTATTGCTAGAAAAAGGAATGCAAGAACATTTAATTTATTATGATAAATTTGATTAAAGAGCTGTTTTAACCTACACAGAAGTACGTAAAGGTAAGAGTTTTTTAGTGAAGAAGATAGGGTACTCATGATCTAAAAGGAGCTTCCATATGTGATATGATAGCTCCTTTTAGATTAATATTTAATATTCATTTCTATACATACTCATTCGACTTCTAAAAATCTCCAATGTAGATGGTGGATTATAAATAATTGCATTGGCTCCAGCATCGATGGTCTCCTTAATAGATTCATCAGTCTGTCCTCCTGTTGCAAATATAGGTACATTTGAATAATATTTTCTAATTTCCCTAACCACGGCTGCTGTGTTACTGCCAGCCGCAACACTTAATATATCTGCCCCAGCTGCCAAACGATCTTCTATTTTATCCATTTTAGCTGACACTACCGTTATTGCTATAGGTATATCAATAGTTTGTTTCATCATACTTACAGTATCATTGGTGGTGGGGGCGTTAAGTACCACCCCTATTGCCCCTTGAAACTCTGCATGGAGGGCAAGATTACAAGACCGTTGTCCATTTGTTACGCCTCCCCCAACACCACAAAACACAGGTACATCTGAACATGTCATAATAGCGTGGGTAATAGTAGGTTGTGGTGTAAAAGGATAAACAGCCCATATGGCGTCAGCATTAGTATTTTCAATAATGGCTATATCTGTTGTGAAAACCAACGATTTAATTTTTCTACCTAAAATTTCTATTCCTGAAGCACTTCTAATAATTTCTGGTACTTTAACCATATAGCTTCTTAAGTTACCGGTAATCCGGGGTATTGGCTTAAACATTGGTTAATAACCCCCTTCAGTTGTGTTATTTGTCTATCAATTATAACCTTTAATAAAACATATGTAAAGAACACCAAAAGTTAATATTTTAACACGTTTTTCATCCTTTCTTAAAGTTTTTCCTAAAGAAGCCATGCTATTCTTCCCTACATAAAAATATGGGACAGCAGGTTAATTTATAACCAAAACTGTCCCATATTTAATATTATCTATTATAATAAGCCGTTGCCTTTTGAAAATCTTCTCTAGGGCGAACTACCTCTATTCTGTTGTTCTTTAATAAATACTCTGCTGGTCTTAGGGAAAAATTATAATTAGAACTCATTACATGACCATAAGCACCAACATCACCAATTACAATCAATTCCCCTTTTTCAGGGCGATTTAACCTTCTATCTTCTGCAAATCTATCCCCGGTTTCACAAACAGGACCAACAATATCAAAAATACCTTCTTCCCCAGTATTATATTGAGGATAAATATGATGATAACCATTATATAAACTAGGTCTAATTAAATCAGCCATAGAAGCATCGGAAACAATAAATGTTTTATGGGGAGTCTCTTTAATATACTCAATACTTCCAACTAAAACACCAGCGTTACCAATTATAAATCTACCTAATTCTAAAATGATTTCCATATTAAATTCCTTTAAAATAGGAATTACCCTCTCCTTATATTCCTGTAAAGGGAATTCTGCACCATCCTTTGTATAGTCAATTCCCCAACCACCACCAATGTTAATAAATTTTAACTGATGATTTTTTAAACCATTTATAAACTCTTTTACTTTATTATAAGCATCTTCATACGGACTAATATATAAAAGTTGTGATCCTATGTGTAAATGCAACCCTTCAATTTTAATAAAGGGGTGATTAAAGTATTTATGAATTATTATTTCAGCAGTTTCCATAGCCATTCCAAACTTGTTCTTTTTTAGACCAGTAGAAATGTATGGATGGGTTATTGGATCAACATCAGGATTAATTCTTAATGCTACAACAATTGATTCTTCGCAATCGTTAACTAGTTCTTCAAGGCGTTCTAGCTCCTCTAATGAATCAATATTTACAGCCCTTGGTTGATAATCTACTAAGTTTCTTAAGAAACTCTTTGTTTTACCATTACCGTTAACAATTACATGGGAAGGTTGAAATCCAACTCGTTTGCAGGCTTCAAACTCTCCACTGGATACAATATCGATACCCACACCTAAATTCTTTAGCTCCTCTAATAAATATAGGTTATTATTTGCTTTAGCCGCAAAAGAAATATGATAATCTAATCCCTCAAATGCCCAATGCACCTTCTCTATATTTTCTTTTATTTGACTTAGAGAATATAAATAAAAAGGAGTTTGTCTACCTTTAACAATTTCTTCAACTGCAATATCCTCTAAGTACAATTGATTATCTCTATAACTTATCATTCGAATCCTTCCATTCTCTTAATATTTCTGTAAAGGCAGTGGTAAATTCATCAATATGCTTCTCTTCTATAATTAAAGATGGTAATAGTCTTAAAATATTGCCATTAGTTACATTCACCAGTATCTTTTTATCCATAAATTGATCCTTTAATAACGTATGATTTTTTAGTATTTCAATCCCCAACATCATACCTTTACCACGAACTTCACCTAACATTTCAGGAAATTCATTTTTGATTTCATTCAATTTATTCATTAGATAGTTTTCTTTATGGGCTACCTCTTGCAATAAACCAGCCTCTAATACTTCTAGTGTTCTTCTTCCTAAACTGGCACTAATGGGATTAGGTGCAAAAGTTGTTCCATGATCCCCAGACTTGAAGTATTGGGAAATTTCCTCCTTCACCAACATTCCTCCCAATGGAAGCCCTCCACCTACCCCTTTAGCAAATAAAAGGATGTCTGGAGTAACAGAAGTGTGTTGGTAGGCAAAAAGTTTACCAGTTCTTCCTATGCCTGTTTGAATTTCATCAACGCAATAGAGTACCCCATTGGTTTTACAAAGTTCTGCTGCCTTCTCCATAAAATCTTTAGAAATTACCTTAATTCCTCCAGACCCAGAAACTGGTTCAAATAAAAGGGCAGCTGGCTGATGCTCCTTTATGATACATTCCAGTGCTGATAGACTCTCGTCCTCCAATTCATACACTGGAAAATCCACTACAGGGAAGTCCTGTTGTACACTTGCCATTCTTGTTAATTGTAAAGCCCCCAATGTTCTACCATGAAAACTATTTTTAAAAACAACAATTCCTCTACGTCTTTTATCGTTACTATACTTATGAATATATTTAATAGCCGCCTCTGTACTTTCAGCACCAGAATTGGCAAAATAGATTTTTCCATTAAAAGTGCTTTTTACTAACTTTTCTGCCAACCGAATAGCTGGTTGGTTATAAAAGAAATTAGAAATATGAGAAAAATGATTACTCTGATGGATTAATTCTTCATTTAGTTCTTCGTGGCAATGCCCTAATATATTTACAGCTAAACCAGAAAATAAATCTAAATAAGTTCTTCCTTCTACATCTGTAATATACATACCCTTTGCCTTTTCCACTACTACAGGCATTCTACTATAGGTGGGTAAGATATATTGTTGATCTAGCTCCATCCAGTTTGTCATTATTCATTCACCACCAGTTCAAAAGCATTACCAATTAATTGAATTACCTTATCTTCTTCAGCATTATCCACCACAAAAGTAATTTTAATTTCAGAAGTTGTTACCATCTTAATATCTATATTATTTTCTGACATTATTTCAAATACTTTAGCTGCAACTCCAGAATGAGTTCTCATTCCTAAGCCCACCACTGAAATTTTAGCAATACATGTATTAGTTTCCCATTCAATAAGAGGATCTTCCTCTTTCCATTGTTGTAAAATCCCTTCAGCTACAATTAAATCATCCTTTGGAATCGTAAAACTAACATACATTTTCCCATCATCTGTAATCATTTGAGAAATCATATCTACATTAACTTCCTCTTCACCCATATGTCCAAACAGACGATAAAGACTAGTAATTGAGGAAGGTAAATTTAATACAGTAACTTGTACATCATCTAAACTTGAAGCCATTCCAGTTATTACGGTTTCTTCCATTGATTCTCCACCCCCATGTTCAATCATTGTTCCTTTATTTTTTGAAAAAGTTGATCCTACATATAATGGAAGCTTGTACTTATTCGCTAGTTCTACTGCTCGATAATGCATTACTCCAGCACCTAAACTTGCCATTTCCATCATTTCTTCATAACTTATGCGATCAATTTTTCTAGCGTTCTTAAGTTTTCTGGGGTCCATGGTATAAATACCGTCAACATCTGTATAAATTTCACAACTTGCCCCAAGTTTAGCAGCTAAGGCAACAGCTGAAGTATCGCTGCCGCCTCTTCCAAGGGTGGTATATTCATTGTCTTCTGTTACCCCTTGAAAACCTGCTACTACTACTACTTTGTCATTCTCTAATGCATTTGTTACTTTTGTTACATCTATATCCTTTATTCTTGCTTTTTGGTGTAGTGCTGTGGTTTGAACATTTAATTGTGGACCTGTATAAGATACGGCTGAATGTCCCTTTGAAATTAATGCCATTGATAATAGAGAAATGGAAATTTGCTCACCTGTGGTTAAGAGCATATCCATTTCCCTTGGTTCTGGATTATTGGAAACTGCTTTAGCTAAGGAAACTAATTCATCGGTGGTTTTTCCCATAGCAGACACGATTACTACAACATGATAACCGGCTTCTCTTTTTTCAATAATTTTATCAGCAACCTGTTTTATTCTTTCTGTTGTACCAACAGACGTTCCCCCATATTTCTGTACTACTATCTTCATGGTACTATGCTTCCATCAAGTTACGAAGTTCTTGAACGATTTCCGTCTTAGACTTCGTTTTATCATCAATAGTTTTAATTATTTTTGCTGGTGTTCCTGCCACCACAACATTAGGAGGAACATTTTCAGTTACAACAGCTCCAGCAGCCACCACAGAACCTTCACCAACTCTAACTCCTTCTAAAATAACAGCATTTGCTCCCACCACTACATCATCCTCAATAATTACTGGTGTAGCTGATGGAGGTTCAACCACTCCTGCCACAACAGATCCTGCACCAATATGACAATTTTTACCTATTATACCTCTACCACCAACAACCACATTCATATCAATCATTGTACCTTCACCAATAACTGCTCCAATGTTAATAACAGCTCCCATCATAATGACAGCATTGTTGCCAATTTCAACATTTTCACGAATTAATGCCCCTGGTTCAATCCTTGCATGAATATCTTTAATATCCAACAATGGAATAGCAGAATTTCTTCTATCATTTTCAATAACAATATCTTCAATAATTCCTTTATATTCTTCTAAAAATTCACCCATTACCTTCCACTCACCAAAAATAACACCTGTATTTCCAGTAATAAAGTTTTTTATCTCCCATTGACTCCAGTCGATACTAGTAAAATCGCCCTTAATATATGCCTTTACTGGCGTCTTTTTTACGCTACTTCTAATATATTCTATAATGTAATTTGCATCCATCATTTTTCCTCCTTAGTCTAGTCCTAACACATTCTTCATGTTGTACTTTCCATTTTGTTTTCCAATAATATATTTTGCTGCTTCCACTGCTCCTTGAGCAAATACTGAACGATCATGGGCTTCATGGACAATTTTAACTGTTTCTAAGTCATTAATAAAATGAGCTTCGTGAAGCCCAACAATATTTCCACCTCGAAGGGCATGAACACCAATTTCACCTTTTTCCCGTGGGCATTGACCTTCTCTTCCATATTGATGCTTTCTAGTTTCTTCAAGACCTTTTTCAATAGATTCTATAATAGTAGTAGCACTTCCAGAAGGTGCATCCATCTTTCGATTATGATGGGCCTCCAGCACTTCTATATCCACCTTATCCTTTAACATTCTTGAAACCTGCTCCACTAATGAAAACATAATGTTCATACCTAACGACATATTAGTAGCCTGTAAAATAGGTATTTGTTTTGAAGTATCATAAATTAATTTTACTTGTTCATCTGTAAAACCTGTAGTACCTATAACCAATGGAATTTGGTTTTCACCGCAGTATTTCAATACCTTTTCAATAGCACTTGGATGGGAAAAGTCAATTACTACATCTGGCTTAACAGTTAGTTCCTCCACTGTTCTTTTCATATCTACTCCATCTACAGAGTTCCAGTGGTGATCTTTTATAGCAACTTCTTTAATTAATTCTCCCATTTTACCGCTGATTCCCCAAATAAGTAAGTTCATCCAACCCCTCCTTTAAATAATTTGTTGTTGTTTCATTTCTGCTTGCAACTTAATTAAATTAGCCTCTTCCATAGAGGTTAATGGTAGTCTTAATTCATTGGTGATTAATCCCATAAGACTTAAAGCAGCCTTAACTGGAATAGGATTAACCTCTGAAAAAAGAAGGTCAATAAATAATTTATACTTTAGTTGCAACTGTAGAGCTTCTTTTACATTTCCTGTTTCAAAAGCTTCGCACATCAATTGCATTTCTTTTGGTATAATATTGGCAGAAACAGAAATAACTCCATGACCACCACAAGAATATACTGGAATTACTTGATCATCATTACCTGAATAAATTTTAAAAGTATCAGGTACTAACCTTTTAATTTCTAAAACATAGGATATATTCCCACTGGCTTCTTTTATACCAATAATATTTTCAATTTTTGCTAAAGCTGCCACAGTTTCTGGAGCAATATTAACATTAGTTCTTCCTGGTACATTGTAAAGTATAACGGGTAACTTTGTTGCATTGGCAATGGCTGTAAAGTGGGCTATTAGACCCTTTTGAGTGGCTTTGTTATAATAAGGCGTTACCACCAATACCCCATCAGCCCCTAATGCCTCTGCTTGTTTTGTATGCTTAATAGACTTCTCTGTATCATTAGAACCAGTTCCTACAATTACTGGTATTCGTCCTTTGACTCTTTCCACTGTTGCCTTAATTACAGCATCTCTCTCTTCATCATTTTGAGTAGTGGCTTCACCAGTAGTACCTAACACAATCAACGCTTGTGTTTTATTTTGTAGGTGAAAATCTACTAATTTATTAAAAGAATCAAAATCAATCTTTCCATCCTTAAATGGGGTTACGATTGCTACACCAGAACCATTAAACATAGTCATCTGCTCCTTTATTCTTTATTTTATTAGTTTATTCTAATTATTTTTGACTCTCCATAGTTTCTAAAATTTGTACAGCATTGGTGGCTGCACCTTTTCTTAAATTATCAGCAACAACCCATAATGATGCAGCGTTAGATTTATATAAATCTTTTCTAATTCTTCCTACATAAGTATAGTCAGTATTGGCAATATCCAGTGGTGTAGGATATTGATTTTCTGCTGGAAGATCTACTACTTTAATTCCTGGTGACCCTTCAAGAATTGAATATACTTCTTCTATATTTATAGTTTCATTAAATTCCACATAGATGGATTCACTATGACCGTAAACAACAGGAATTCTTACTGCTGTGGGATTTACTTCGATTTCCTTATCTTCAAGTATTTTATGGGTTTCATAAACCATTTTAAGTTCTTCCTTAGTGAACCCATTTTCATTAAATACATCAATGTGAGGTATACAGTTACCTACTATTTTTCTTGTGTATACTTTATTAGGATAATCACAGTCCTTTAATTGGTTTTCTAATTCATCAATTGCATTTTGACCACTACCAGACACTGCTTGATAGGTAGAAACTACAATTCTCTTAATTCCATATCGCTTATGAAGAGGTGATAAAGCCACCATCATTTGAATTGTTGAGCAATTTGGATTAGCGATAATACCCCTATAACCTTTTAATGTATGGGGATTAACTTCTGGCACTACCAGTGGTATTCCATCTGTCATTCTCCATTGGGAGGAATTATCGATAACTATATTTCCAGCATCAGCAGCAATTGGTGCATATTTTTCTGAAACTCCACCACCTGCTGAAAATAATATGTAGTCAAATTGTTCCTTCATAGCATCTTCCGTTAACAATTCTACTTTTATTTCGGTATCTTTATATTTAACTGTTGTTCCCACTGACTTTTGGGATGCAAATAACCTCAATGTATCTATCGATACATTTCTCTCTTCTAAAATTTGCACCATTTTTCTACCCACAGCACCTGTAGCACCTACAACACCAACTGTTAAACCCATAACAAAATTACCTCCCTTTAATTTGAATAAATAACAATTTGTTATTATTTATTATTTATTTTATATATTATAATTGTATACCTATTTAACTATGTTCTTATATTTTATTATATTTTTAATATAATAATTATGGATTGTTATCTCTATTTATAATTCCCTCATATTTATATAAAATCCTTTTGACTAGTTAAATTCTATTAATTTACAATTCAATTCTTTATATTAGAAAAACTCCAAGGAATACTTGGAGTTTTGTTTTTGTTTAAGTAATAATAAATGGTATATTGAAAATAATTTGTTTGCTCTTATGAGTTAAACACATACCTTATTGTCATTACGGTAACAAATAGCACTCCACAGTTTTCCTGTGACAGTCATCCAGTTATTCACCGTGACAACCAACCATTAAATTGGAAGTAATTTAACAGCTTCGGCACGTCAGCCTTTTATATGGTGGTTTTGAGTAATCTTCCCCTCTTAGCACCCACCATAATACTCATCTTCAGTGCACCTCTATTTATCAATTCTGTTATTCAATTTTATAATAGGTAGTGTATCATAGGATTAAATAATCTGTCAATGTTATTTTTCTTAAAACGACAATTATCTACTTAAAAATACAATTTAACTTATGAAAGGTGACAATATTTCTGTAGGTTTTTTTGTATTTCTATAATAATATTTGGAAATACTTAGTATAAAACACCCTTCATTTATAACAAATTTGACCTTAAATATTTTCTATCTCTAACACTTTTTCTAATCTAATTAATGCTATTTTTTTAGACGTAAAATGATTCTAAAAAAAGTTTCTTCTTCTCTTTTTTTCCCTATTGTAGTGGGTTGTGGACAGTAGTATAATTAATCTTGCCCATATAACAATTTAAAAACATTATTTCTTAGGAGGAATTCCATTGAATTTTTTAGAGGCCATTCAATTTGTTGAAAAAAGCCATTCTTATGGTACAAGATTAAATTTGTCAGAAATGAAAAGCATATTATCCTATCTGGGCAACCCCCAAAACAAACTTAAATATATTCATGTGGCGGGTACTAATGGTAAAGGTTCTACTTCTTCATTTCTTCATAGTATGCTAATGTCTGAAGGATACCAAGTAGGTCTTTTTACGTCTCCTCATTTACATTGTTATACCGACCGAATTCGTATTAATGGTATTAACATTGCTAAAGAAGAATTTGCAGAAATTATAACTACAATCTATAACTATATACACCCATTATTAGGTGTTTCTATACCTTATCCTGCTATGTTTGACTTAATGACCTTACTGGCCTTTACTTATTACGCTAAGAATGAAGTAAAATACGTTGTTTTAGAAGTGGGTCTTGGTGGTCTTTTAGATGCTACCAATGTAATAGAAGATTCTTTAGTTTCTGTTATTACCCCCATTGGCATAGATCATATTGATGTACTGGGTTCAGATATTGAAAAAATTGCCCACCATAAAGCTGGTATTATAAAACCCAATGGCGTTGTTATATCCCATTGGCAGGAGCCAATAGTTGAAACAGTTATTAATGAAGTTTCTCAACAAAAAAATGCACAATTACACTATCTAAAAAAGAATGATGTTTCCACCCTTCATCAAGATGTTAAGGAACAATCCTTTGAATTAATCCATAGTCAACATCATCTTTCACAGCTAAAAATGAAAATGATTGGTGAACATCAAATATACAATGCTGCTTTAGCAGTTTTAACCCTATTGACCTTAAGAAACTTAAATAAATTAACAATCTCCAATGATGCCATCTATAAAGGTCTATACCAAAACAGCTGGGCTGGAAGATTAGAATTAATTAGTGAAAACCCCCTTGTTTTCGTTGATGGTGCCCATAATTTTCAAGGGGCTGAGGTATTGTCAGATGCTATTAAAAAATATTTTATTAATAAAAAAATTAACTTTGTTATAGGAATGCTTAGTAATAAAGATGTTACAGGCGTATTAAATCAATTAATCCCATTGTGTAACCGAGTTATTTTCACTAAACCTAATTATCCTAAAGCAATGGACCCCAATGAATTAGCCAATCATGTAAACTTCTTTGGCAAAGAAATTTTAATAGCTGAAACAATTGAAGAGTCTGTACATCTTTCACTACAACACCTCCAACATGATGAAGTCACCATCTTTACTGGCTCCCTTTATTTGATTGGTGATGTACGTAAAATATTGCTAGAAATACTTCAAAATAACGAGATTGCCAGTTAAACCCAAACTCAACACCTTAGAAATATTTATGATAAAAGCATAGTAAAAACCCAGCTAATAACGTATATTATAAATACGAAACAGCTGGGTTTTTATAATTGTAATGTTATTTATAATCTAATAACTTAATTAATTACTACTAAAATATAACTGTACTTCTTTCATTTAATAGATAAGTTACTAATGGTAAAAATCATGATCTCCAATAGTTTTGGCAAATTTTCTATTTTCAACAATCCAAAAATTAGTTGCCTTTTGTGGATTTAAAAAATATAGAACTGTTCCCACTGGTTTTGCACCACTTAATGCTTCCTTTGCAGCATTTATACTATCTCTATTGGGAGTATTATAAATAGTCCCATCAATAACTGGTGAAAATTGAACATAACCATATTGCTTATCAAAGACAACATCATAAATATTATTAGGAAACAAATTACTTTTTACTCTATTTAAAACCACATTACCCACTGCTACTTTTCCTTCATAGGGCTCACCTTGAGCTTCTGCATGAATAATTCTACTTAACCAATATAAATCGTCTTCCCTATAACCCCTTGATGCCACTTCAGTGTTGGTATTGTTAGACTTAATAGAACTACTTGAATTAGACTTAATTAGTAAAACTTCACCAACATAAATAACATCATCAGTTATATTATTAATAGACTTCAATTTCTCAACTGATGTATTAGCCCTTTGTGCAATAAAAAACAATGTATCATTCGCCTTAACAACATATTTATCTGTTGTAATAGGAGTTAAGTCATTTTTAGGCTTACTCTCCACTATTACTTTTTCTTTTGATATATCTTCTTTAATGTTATTTTTACTTACTTTTTCATTTAGGTTTTGTTCAGTGTCCTCTTTTACATAAGTACCTTCATTATTAATTTCATATTCCTTTACTTCTTCTTTCACATTATCCTCTGCTTGTTCATATTCATATACATCTTCATATGCTTTTGGGATTTTAAACTGCTGTTTTTGAGAAATTCCCCACTCTTCATCAGAAACCCCCATTATTTTCTCCACTAGAAAAGAATTCATCATCATAAGACCTAATAAACCAAGTAAAACTAAAATATTAATAATATACTTATTTTCTTTTAATTTCGCTTTCAACTATGTCACCCTTTCTAATCTGACAATAAAATTTTATCATATAGTTAGGGTTTCTTTTAGCTGTAAGTTTTTCCAAGTATCTAAAAGAAAAAGAACAAACTTTTCTAAGTAGGTAAATAATACTCAACCTTTAGAAAAGTTTGTTCTCATTATTTTAATATACAGCCTTATTAATATGACTTTTTAATAGTCTATCTATTTTATTCTTATTCTCCGCCTTTATTTCCCTTATTAAATCGTAATATGTTTGTTACTAATATCTTTCAATTTATGGCATCCAGTCATAATCATCGTTTCCAATAATTCCTGACCTAATTTCTGGGTGTACTTTTCTACCCCTTCTATACCACCACCATATGCCATCGTAGCGTAGGGTCTACCAATTAACACAGCATCTGCCCCTAGGGCAATGGCTTTAAATAAATCTACACCACTTCTGAATCCCCCATCAACAAATATTTTCATTTTACCCTTTATTATCTTTGCTATTTGAGGTAACACTTCTACAGTGGCAAAAGTATGATCTAACACTCTGCCCCCATGATTTGAAATAACAATTCCATATGCCCCTGCTTCTAATGCTTTAGTAGCCCCTTCCACCGTCATAATTCCCTTTAAAATTACAGGTAATTTTGTTGATGAAATAATTTCTTTTAAATCTTCCACCGATTTTGTTGAAACTGGTTTACCCAGCATAGCTAATAAAACTAACCCAGCAGCATCCACATCTAAAGCCACTGCCATAGCACCTTGCTCTTCAGCCTTTTTTATTTTATTAATAATTTCTTCATTCTTCCATGGCTTTATGGTGGGAATACCCATTCCTTCATTTTCTCCAATAACCTTCAGTGGATCATCAAAAAATTCATCCTTCACTCCATCACCTGTAAAGCCAAAGGTTCCCGCTTTTTTACACCCTTCAACAATGGCTTTTGAATATTGGTAATCGTCCATAGCAGTGCTATAATTCATTCCCACCGCTGCAATAGGGGCTGCAAAGACAGGATAACTAAATTTTCTACCAAATAATTCAATCGTGGTATCAATTTTATCCTCTGGCACAATGGTGTCTAAGTTTATTTTAATTTCATTTACTTTTTCACGATTTCTTATAAAAGAAGATCCTGAACCTTTACCCCCTACCCCAGGAATTTCACCTCTACAGACAACTCCATTACAATCTTTACAAACTCTGCATTTATCCTTAATCATTTCCCTTGCCTTATTTAAAATTTCATTGTATTCCATTTTTTAGAGTCCCTCCTTTAATGTTCTACCTATATTTTAATCAATTTTCGTAGTTTCATCAATCATTGATAATTTATATCGATCAATTCTCCTATGTTTTAATAAAGGAAGTTGTCCTCTAATCTTTGCTAAATATTCTAAATCTATTTCACCACAGATTATGCCTTCCCTCTCATCTATTTCCACCACCACATCCCCCCAAGGGTTCACTATTTTGGAATGTCCATAAGCATGATAACTGGCATCAAGATTTCTTGCAGGTGAAGCCGCCACAAAGTATACTTGATTATCTAATGCCCTCACTTTAATTAATTCATGCCAATGGGTTGGCCCAGTGGTTAAGTTAAATGCAGCAGGTATAACAATGACTTCTGCACCTTCTAAAGTCATTAATCTCATTAATTCTGGAAAACGCATATCATAACATATGGCTATTCCCATTTTACAGTACTCTGTTTCGATTACTGTTACTTCATTCCCTTGCCCAAGGGTATCAGACTCCTTAAAAGAAATCCCACCCTCTACATGAATATCAAAGAGATGCATTTTTCTATGTTTACCAATTAGCTCTCCCTTTCTATTAAAGCTAAAGGAAGTGTTATATATTTGATTTCCTTCTTTTTCTGGGATTGATCCACCAATAATATAAATATCTAATTCCTTTGCTAAGTTAGATAGAAAATTTGTTGTTTCACCTATAAATGGTTCAGCAAATAAAGGAAAAAATTTATTCTCATAAGGACAATTAAACATTTCAGGTAAGACTACTATTTGTGGAGCATACTTCTCCACTGCATTAATTATCATTGTTTTTGCCTTCTGTAAATTAATATGCTTTTCATTAGTAATTTCCATTTGACAAATAGCTATTTTAAACTTTTTCATAACACCACACCTTTTCATTTAAATTAGAAATTGTATTAATCATTTGCCTTTAACCTACATTTGCATTAAAATGTTAGATGAAGACATTCAAATATTAAAGGAGGTTATTGCTTGCGTACATTAATTTGGTTTGCTTCATTTTGGGTTACTACCTTGTATAAGTCCTTTCATATTCTAAAAATAAAGAGTCTTATGAAAAAAGGACTAATTGTAGAAAAGAGAAATTACGCCTATAAAATAGCTCAGCAATGGGCAAAAAATTTAATTTTCTTAACGGGAAGTAAAGTTAAAATAATAGGTTTAGAAAATATTCCTACCCATGGAGCTGTGTTATTTGCCAGTAATCATCAAGGTAATTTTGATATTCCTCTATTATTAAGTAACCTACCATGTCCTGTTGGATTTGTAGCAAAAATTGAATTAAAAAAATTACCAATTGTTAGCACTTGGATGAAATTATTGGAATGTGTTTTTATTGATCGAAAGGATATTCGTCAATCCCTAAGAACAATTTCAGAAGCCACAGAAATACTAAAATCAGGTCAATCAATGGTAATTTTTCCTGAAGGAACAAGAAGTAAAAGCCATGAGATGGATGCCTTTAAACCTGGTAGTTTAAAATTAGCAACAAAAGCTGGTGTTCCAGTCATCCCCGTTACCATCAGTGGTTCTTATAAAATAATGGAGTCAAACAATAATAAAATTAAACCCGCCCATGTTAAAATAATTATCTCTAAACCGATTAATCCAACAGAACTTGATAAATCAACAGACTTAACAGTTACTGTATTTAACAGTATTAAAGAGAACTTAAAAAAGTACCCGTCATAATTATTTATTTTTTAGATACATAAGGATTATCCTTAATATAGTAACGCCACGGAAAATCAATTGCCTCTTCAGCATAGTCAATATTGATCCTCTTTGTAGTGACAATATCCAACTGTGTTGAGGGGTTTTCTTCTATTATGTAAAAGTCATCTCCACAGAGATCTCTACCATTAAAAGCTTTAGTAATTCCTAAAGCTTTACAGAGTTTACCCGGTCCACTGGTTAGGTTAATAAGCTCTCTTTTTTTTATTTCATCTAAAGTCTTATTATATCTATTTTTTACCATTTCGTTAAGCCCATCTATCGGTTCTACTGCCCTAATTAATACAGCAGCAGCCTCACCTTCCTCTTCAGTAACTATATTTAAACAGTGGTACATACCATAAATTAAATAAACATATGCTTTCCCTGGTTCTCCAAACATGACTTCAGTTCTCGGCGTCTTTTTATTATTATAACTATGGGCAGCCTTATCAATTTTACCTATATATGCCTCCACCTCTACAATTCGACAACTCATTTTAACCCCATCTTCCACCAATACAATTATCTTACCTAATAGTTCCTTAGCCACCTTCAACGTTGATCTATTATAAAAATCTCTACTTAATTTTTTCATTTCTTACCTTCCTTTATTTATTATCTAATATTTATTATATCATTTCCATTTTACTATTAATAATTAAAAAAGCACTCTTTTAACATTCCCTTAATATGATAATTGTAGCAGGTTTATTACTATTAACATTATTTTGGAGGTGTAGAAATGGTAGAATTTTTATCTCAATATAATATTTTTTATGTCGGATTAATTGCAAGTTTAATAGCTGGATTATGCACTGGTTTAGGGGCATTACCTGTCTTTTTTACCAAAGAAGTATCCCATAAAAAATTAGACACCATGTTAGGTTTTGCAGCAGGAGTTATGCTGGCAGCCACCTGTTTCAGTTTAATTGTACCTGCTATTGAGTATGCTGGTGGTGGTATTAATGGAGCTATGGTTGCTGTTATTGGTGTTATGCTTGGGGGTATCTTCTTAGACTTAATGGATCAATATTCCCCCCATAATTATTTATTAAAACTACCTGATACAAAAGAATCTATACAACTAAAGAAGGTTTGGTTGTTTGTAATTGCCATTACTCTTCATAATTTTCCGGAAGGCTTGGCTGTAGGGGTGGGTTTCGGAAACGGAGATATAGGAAACGGACTTGTTATTGCCATTGCCATAGGGTTACAAAACATTCCAGAAGGTTTAGCTGTGGCTTTAGCTTTAATTAGAGAAAAATATACAGTTGGTAAAGCTTTTCTTATTGCACTTTTAACAGGATTAGTAGAACCTATTGGTGGTTTAATGGGTATTGGGTTAGTTCATTGGATGGAGCCAATTTTACCTTATGCACTGGCATTTGCGGGTGGAGCTATGTTGTATGTTATCTGTGATGAAATTATCCCAGAAACCCAAAAGAATGGTTATGAAAGGCTTGCTACCTATGGTTTAATGATTGGATTTGTTGTTATGATGTTTTTAGATGTTAGTTTAGGATAACCTAAAAAAATAAAAAGAGTGGATGTTTCCCACTCTTTTGCTTTGAATAACTTTGTTTTATCTTTTATTCTTTTTATTTTTATTAACTTTTTTTATTGTCTATTTTTATTTACTATTTCTATTCTCTAACAAAATCAGATTTCCCGCCTGTTTTCTTTACTAACTTAATATCTGTAATAGTCATACCACGATCCACAGCTTTACACATATCATAAATTGTTAGTGCAGCTGTTGATACAGCTGTTAAAGCCTCTATTTCTACACCAGTTTTACCAGTGGTTCTAACAACTGCTTCAATATCAATTTTACTATTTTCCTTATCAATATTAAAATTAATATCAGCCCCAGTAAGTATGATGTTATGGCACATTGGAATTAAGTCACTGGTCTTTTTTGCCGCCATTATTCCCGCCACTTGTGAAACAGCTAAAACATCACCTTTACTTATGTTATTATCAACAATTCTATCTAATGTCTCTGGTAACATAAAAATACTTCCCACTGCCACGGCTTCTCTACGGGTATTTAATTTTTCACCAACCTCCACCATTTTGGCTCTACCTTCATCATTAAAGTGGGTAAGTTTATTGGCATTGTCCATCCCTATCGCCTCCTATAAATAAGTTAAATATCTCCTAGCCTTATTTTTTCAACCTCCATATTAGCTATGGCATCTTCTATTAAAGCTTCCATATCCAATTTCCCTTCAGATCTAAGAATTTTTTCCAAACGTGGCTTTGTAGCTGGACGTTTTGGTAGAAATACAGTACAACAATCTTCAAAAGGCAAAATAGAAGTTTCAAAGGTATCTATTTTTCTAGCTATTTCTATAATATCTACTTTATCCATTGCAATTAATGGTCTAAATACTGGCATAGCTACAGCCGAATTGGTTACATGTAGACTTTCTATAGTTTGACTAGCCACTTGTCCTATGCTTTCACCAGTAATTAATCCTGTAGCATTCACTTTATTGGCAACCCTTTCAGCAATCATCATCATAAAACGTCTTGATAGGATTGTCGCTTCTTCCTCAGGACATTTTTCATTAATTTCTTTTTGAATAGGTAGTAAATTAATAGAATATAATTTAAATTCACCAACATATATTGACAAAATCTTGGCTAAATCTAAAACCTTTTCTTTAGCTCTTTCACTGGTAAAAGGGTAACTATGAAAATGAATTGCTTCAATATCTACACCTCTTTTACCCACCATCCAGCCCGCCACTGGACTATCTATTCCACCAGAAAGAAGCAATAAAGCTTTTCCATTTGTGCCAATGGGTAATCCACCTAAACCCATTATTTTATTACTAAAAACGTATGCTTCTTCCCTAACCTCTACATATATTACAGTATCTGGATTATGCACATCCACCTGTATACCCTCTTGATTTTGTAGTAGATAACCTCCAATATCACGACTAATTTCTAAAGATTGCATCGGGAAATTTTTATCTACACGCTTACTTATAACTTTAAAGGTTTTGACACCATCAAAATTTACACGATCCTGTAATTCTTTTAATGCCTCTTCTCTAATACGATCCATATCTACTTCAAACTTTTTAGCTGTACTAATTAAAGTAATTCCAAAAACCTTTTGAATCCTTTCAATTAATTGAGTTTCATCATAATTTTCTAAATCCACATAAATACGACTGTGCTGTTTATAAACCTTAGGTTTACCTAAGTCACTGATGGCATGGCGAATATGTTTAACAAGCTTGTCTTCAAAAAAACGTTTATTAGCACCCTTTAACATTATTTCTCCATACCTAATAATGATTACTTTTTTCACGTTTTGTCACCTCATAATCTTTCTTAATAATTCTACTTGTTTTTTTATTTCTAAAACTGCGTAATCTATTTCTTCTTTTGTATTGGTGTCACTAATGCTAATTCTCAATGAACTATCTATTACAGAGTCCTTTAACTTCATGGCAGTTAAAACATGACTATAACCTTTTTTCTTAGATGAACAAGCAGACCCAGAAGATACATAGATTCCATCGCCTTCTAGACTGTGGAGTAATACTTCACTCTTAACACCTAAGAAAGATATATTAATGATGTGGGGAGCAAACCTGTCATCTATACCATTATGTAAGATAATATCATTAATTTTTTCTTGTAATTGCTCCACAAGGTATACTTTTAATGCTTTCATTTGACTAATCAATGGGTCTTGTTCTTCTAATAAAAACTTTACAGCCTCTCCAAATCCCAGTATACCAGGTACATTTTCAGTACCTGCCCTTAGTCCCATCTCATGCCCCCCACCAGTTACAATTGATTTGATTTTAACTCCCTTTTTAACATATAACCCACCAATTCCCTTTGGACCATGAACTTTATGTCCACTAATGGATAGGGTGTCAATGAATAAACTAGATAAAGAAAACTTAATTTTACCAAAGGATTGGATGGCATCCACGTGAAATAAAGTCTTAGGATTTTTTTGTTTTATAATCTTTCCAATATCACCAATTGGTTGTATGCTACCAACTTCATTGTTAACATGCATTATAGATACTAACATAGTGTCACTTTTAATAGAATTTGCCAACTGATCTAACGAGATAAACCCTCTGTTATCTACATCTAAATAAGTAACTTCATAGCCTTTTTCCTCTAGCTCATTAAAGGTGTTTAAAACCGATGGATGCTCTATCTTAGTAGTAATTAGATGCTTTCCCATTCTTTTATTAGCTTCAACAATTCCTCTAATGGCAATATTATTGGACTCCGTACCTCCAGAAGTAAAATAAAACTCTTGATCTTTACATCCCAGTGCCTTAGCCAATACTTTTCTTGTGATTTTAATAGACTTTTCCACCTCAACCCCTTTACGATGTAAGGAAGATGGATTACCATATAACAATTCCATTGCCATAACCACTGCATCAATAACCTCTTTTCTTGGTTTTGTGGTGGCGGCATTATCTAAATATACTTCCATTTATATTTCACCCTCGATTCATTCCGTAATTACAATTTTTATCATATCTAAATAAAGCTACTTTGTAAAGTTTTCCTATCAAAATAGTATAACCAAAAGATAAAAAAGTTAGATAAAAAGAAAGGTTTTCCCTTTCGATGTGTTTTCAGTAGCAACGCAGGAGATGATAGCTTTTCATAATTGTTAAGACTGGTCAAAAGCTTTCAGATTCAAGGCGCAATGAAACACAGCGACTGAAGCGTATATTTAATACGTGAGGGTGCTGTGTTTCATTAGCAACGCAGAAGATGATGGCTTTTCACCAGTCTAATAGCCTAAAGAATCATTTACTATAAACACCTTCAAATCTAAAGCCATAGGCTTATGACTAATAATTGTAGTTATATTGCACATTCTTTCTTCACTTAGACAATTATGACATTCACCTGTTATGGCACAAGGCGTATTTAAACCTAATCTTTTTGCATTTGGTGGGCAGGCTTCTTTCTTGATCCGTTCTATGGAAGTATTGATGTCTTTACTTATTTTATTTATACCACAGATAACGATTACCTTTTGAGGTCCATAGAACATTGCACTTACCCTATTTCCTACCCCATCTATATTGATTAGTTCTCCCGATTCTGTTAACCCATTGGTGCTGGTTAAATATACGTCTGCTGTAGCGGCTTTTTGCCTAACATCATTTTTCTTTTCTTTTTCAACTAACCAATGCCAATGAACTTCTTTACCTTGTTCTTTTAGGATTTCATATAGTTTTAAGTCTTGTATGGTGATGGACCCGCCAATTCCAACTGAATTTACAAGGGTAGTTTCTTCAATTACTGCCTTTACTACATCTTCCTTTAAATTAAAAAACCTTGCTTCTATCTTTCTTTGTTTTAATTTATGTATAATTTTTTCAATGTAATTATTCATAAGTTTTCCTCCTATTTTATATGCTGTATATTCACTTATTTTACATGAAGTATTATTTATTTACAAATAATACTTCACCTTCATAGTATAGTATATCTGCTAAACCTAGTTTTTTATTTAACAAACAAAAAATACGTTAAACTATTGCAATATTTGTCGATATTTGTTATAATTTAAATGTGGTTATCCCCCTGGTAACCTCGATTATATAATCTCTATTCCCAATACCCCTTTTGAAATCACATTAAATAAAATGTGAAGCTGGGTCCACGACCCAGTTCTTTTTTTACCCTTTTTTACTTCCTATCTTTGCTAATTTCTTATTATTACCCCATTCACAAAATGAGTTTATTCATATATAATATTGTTGCAGTATATACTATTAAAATACTAACAGAAAAGGAGGTTTATTAATGAATAAACCTAAAGTGGCAGTTATTTTTACTGGTGGAACAATCTCCATGTCTGTAGATCCTAGAATAGGAGCTGCAATTCCCTCCTTATCTAGTCAAGAAATATTATCTTTAGTCACCAATATTGATAAGTATGCTGAAATTGAAACACTTAACTTTTCTAAATTACCTGGTCCACAAATCACTATAGAAATGATGATGGATTTACAAAAACTAGTGATGGATACCCTTAATAGGGAAGATATAACTGGTGTTATCATTACCCACGGTACAGATACATTAGAAGAGACAGCCTACTTACTGGATTTGACAATAAATAGTATTAAACCAGTGGTGGTGGTTGGTGCTATGAGGAATAGTTCCGAATTAGGCTATGATGGCCCCAGTAATTTGGCAGCAGCAGTCTGTACAGTTATTTCTCCTCAAGCTAAAAATAAAGGTGTTTTAGTAGTAATGAATAATGAAGTAAACGCTGCCAGCGAAGTTACAAAAAGTAATACCTTAAGTTTAGATACATTTAAATCCTTAGAATTTGGTCCATTAGGAATTGTCGATAACGATGAACTCATTTTTCATAGAGACATTGTTAATAGACAACACATTAGTACGAATACCATTGTACCCCAAGTTGATTTAATTAAGAGTACAGCAGGCATGGACTCTAGATTATTAAAATACTGTGTAGATTCTGGAGCTAAAGGTATTGTTATTGAAGCTATGGGGAGGGGCAATGTTCCCCCAACAATGTTAGAAGGCATACAATATGCTATCCAACAACAGGTGGCTGTTGTTATGGTGTCTAGATGCCCAACTGGAAGGGTTTTAGATACCTATGGATATGAAGGTGGTGGAAGACACCTGCGTAATCTTGGTGTGATTTTAGGCGGTGACTTGCCTGGACAAAAGGCTCGAATTAAGTTAATGTTAGCCCTCACAATTACAAATGATTTTACTGAATTAAAAAATATCTTTTCATACAAGCAATATAATAAATAATCGAGTAGGAGGTAGATAATTATTTTACCTACCGACCTCTCACACCACCAAGCATACCGTTCGGTACTTGGCGGTTCATTAGGAACTAATGTATTAACTGATACCTCTTACTAATACTCTTATATCCCAACTTTTCTAGGTAAGTATTCGTAAGGGTTCTTTGTAAGATAGGGCTTTTGGAAATCCTCCAATAGCCTTTTCTTGTGTTTGCATATTCCCAAGCTTTCTGTTTATCAATCCCTAGCTTTTTAAGATTGGTAAACTTTGTCTTAATCTTTTTCCATTGTTTCCATATACATGCTCTCAGTCTTCGTCTTATCCACTCTTCAAGACTTCTTATTCTTGATTTGGCTTTAGCTATACTAAAGTAGTTAATCCATCCGACTGTGATTTCATTTAGTCTTTTAAGGCGGTATTCCATACTTATACCTTTATTTCGATTCGTTATTTCATGAATCTTTTCCTTAAATCTCTTATATGACTTTTCATGTATTCTTACTTGGACACCATTTCGGTCAAAGTAAAATGAAAACCCTAGAAATTTCCTTCTAGTTACTAGGTCTACCTTGCTCTTTTCTCTATTAACTTTTAGTTTTAGTTTTCCTTCTAGTAATCTTGTCATACTTTCCATGACTCTTAACCCTGCCTTTTTGCTTTTGACATATATATTACTATCATCAGCAAAACGGCAGAATTTGTGTCCTCGACCTTCTAATTCTTTATCTACTTCATCAAGCATTATATTTGAAAGAAGCGGACTAAGAGGGCCTCCTTGGGGTGTTCCTTCTTCACTTCTAACTTTTAAGCCCTCTATCATAATACCACTTTCTAGATATTTCCTTATTAGTCTAAGGACTCTCTTATCTTTTATTTTCCTTGATAAGCGTTCCATAAGTATGTCATGATTAACTTTATCGAAAAACTTCTCTAAGTCCATATCTACGACCCAACGATTCCCTTCATTTATGTATTCTTTTGCCTTTGAAATTGCCATTTTCACCTGTCTCTTAGGTCTGAATCCATAACTATTATTTGAAAAGATCGGTTCATAAATTTTACTAAGTTCCTGCGCTATCGCCTGTTGTATCATTCGGTCTAGCACTGTTGGTATTCCTAGTAGCCTAATCCCCCCATCAGGTTTTGTTATTTCTTTTCTCCTAACAGGTGAAGGGGAATACTTTCCTTCTAGCAACTTTGCCTTTATTTTCAGCCAGTTATTGACGACAAATCCACGAAGTTCATCGCATTTCATACCGTCAACTCCATGGCTTCCTTTATTGGCAATTACTCGTTTCATAGCTTTTAGCATATTATCCCTAGCTAGAATTTTATCGAGTAGATCACTAGTATCAGTTAGTTCATCGTTTTCTCTTTCTCTCTTTGAGTTTCCAAGAACACCACTAAGCGCCCCTTGATTACGTAAAAGTTCCACTTCTACTTCCTCAAGGCGACCTAAGTATTTAGTTGTCTGCTTTCTCTGTGATTGTTCTAAGTCTTTCAAAGTTGAAAACCTCCTAATGTTCAGTCCTTCACTAAAGATTCATGACCCTTTAGCTAATATGACCTCTGCTGACTTCTCAAGGTTCAGCTATACATCACTGCATAGGTTATCCGTAAGTTCGTAAACTCCTAGGACATATCCTTGAGACCTCCCCAGGTAAGAGCGCGCACTTTCACACCATGTAACCGCCACATTTACTCTCCAAGTTTCGGGTAGTTATTGGACTTCGGTTTGAAATGCAACCTCATCCACTTGGTTGAGCCTCAAATGTGATTCGTGTACCTCGGTTCGGTGCTTTGCCTCCAGCTTCCTTCAGATTCCACCTCACGATGGACACCCTTGCTCTTGGCTAACGGTTGGCACTACCAGCCCCCGTACTGGACTTTCACCAGCAAGTTCGCGCCCATGCTGGGCGCACA
>CALJEQ010000009.1 GCA_938074565.1 uncultured Alkaliphilus sp.
TCGGGATAATGGTGTATCATTAGAGTAGTCCATAGTGTGCACCTTCCTGTAATTGGTTATTTTGTGGTGATCTAATTATATTACAGTTTGGTCCACTATGGATTTTTTTCTATTAGTTCAATTTAATTATACAATGAAGCAGAATGATTAAATAAAAAAGAGACAAAATAAATAGAAAGGAAGGTGATTAAATGGATTTATGGCAACCCCATCGGGTTTACTTTGAGCCAGCTGCAAAAGATACAACAGTTGGAAAAAGAGTACAACAGTATTGTAAAGAAAATAATATTCCTATTTTAGAGACTACTTCCCATAATCAAGTAAGGGGCATACCAGGAGAAGATGAAAAAGCTAAGTACGCAGCCGCTAAGAAAACATTAATCGTTGGTATGAAAAGAAGCTTAAAGTTTGATGTTTGTAGACCATCGGCAGATTATCAATTTTCACTAATGACCAATTGTCCAGGAACCTGTGAGTATTGCTACTTGTTTACAACACAAGGTAAAAAACCTTATGTTAGAGTTTATGCCAATTTAGATGAGATATATGATACCATCGACAAATATATAGAGAAAAAGCTACCCCATGCTACTGTGTTTGAAGCTGCCAGTACAGGTGACCCACTGGGGGTAGAACATATAACAGGTAGTTTAAGGGATACAATTATTCATTTTGGCGAGTTGCCAAAGGGTAAGTTAAGGGTGGTAACTAAGTATTCAAATGTAGATAGTCTATTGGATATACCCCATAATAATAATACCCGATTTAGATTTAGTATTAACTCTAATTATGTAATAAAAAATTTTGAACACAATGTATCAAACTTATGGGATAGATTAAGGGCAGCAGGGAAAATGGCTAAGGCAGGGTATCCTTTAGGTTTTATAATAGCCCCCATAATATTACATGAAAACTGGAAACAGGAGTACAAAGAGTTAATAGATGAACTACATCATCAGATTGGTTTTGAAGAAAAAAGTTTTGTTACCTTTGAACTGATACAACACCGTTTTACTATGAATGCAAAAAATATTATAGAAGAGCGATACCCCAATAGTAAATTGGAGATGGATCCAGAAAAAAGGCTTAAAAAGTGGGGTAAATACGGTAAAGTAAAATATGTTTATCCAAAGGATGAAGCTCAAGAAGCGAAGGAGTATATATCAAATTTAATACAAGAAAAATTTCCCCACGGGCATATTCAATATTTTACTTAGAAAAATCTATTGAAATATAGACTAAATTAATTTTAAAATGTGGAGGGTTTTATGGAACAAAAAAGAATATTAATTTTAACAGCATCTATAGGTTCGGGTCATGATGAAGTTGCCAAAACAATAGGTCATAAACTACTTGAAAAAGACCAACAGATACAAATAAAAATAATAGACTTTATGCAGATACTACACCCCTCCATAAGTAAGCTAATAATAAGTAGTTATCTAAAAATGATAGGTTTGTTTCCTAGTTGGTATCATTACCTGTATCAGTGGACTATGAAAATTAATTCAAATAATAAGGTAAAGGACATAATTAGTTATCGTTATCAGAAAAAATTATTACAGGTGCTAGATGAATTTAAACCCTGTTTAATTGTTTTTACTAATCCATTTCCTTTATCTATTGCAATATCCCTTAAAAAAAAAGGTATGCTAAAGGCTAAAACCGCCACTATTATCACCGACTATACAGCTCATTCGGTATGGATGGATGGGTTGGTAGACTATTATTTTGTAGGAAGTCATCAACTAAAAAAAGACTTAATAAGGGAAGGAATACATGAAGATCGAATTATTATAACTGGTATTCCTGTTCATTATAAATTTATGCAAAAAGTAGATCAAATACAAATCGCTAATCAGTATCAAATCGAACTAACAATACCTACCTTGCTAATAATGGGGGGAGGCTTAGGATTAGGCCCTATTGAAGAAGTTATAAATATAATACAAGAAGTCAATATGCCTCTACAGATATTGGTGGTGACAGGAAGAAATGAAGAATTAAAAAAAATATTAACTGAAAAAATATATAATAAAAAACATTTAATAAAAATATTTGGTTATGTTGATAATGTAAATGAACTAATGGATGTGTCTGATTTATTAATCTCAAAAGCTGGTGGTTTAACCATGACAGAAGCCATGAATAAAGAACTACCAGTTTTGATTGTAAACCCTATACCAGGTCAAGAGGAAGTCAACGCAAGCTTCTTTTCAAAGATAGGTACGGCAATATGGTTACAACAACTACAAGATATAAAATTGGTTATTCAAGAACTTCTATATAATAATCCGTTAAAACTAAAGGAAATGAAGGATAAATGCAAAGAATACAAAAGACCCAGAGCTGTAGAGATAATATGTAAAGTTATCTATGCAGAGTTATAATAAAAAATTAAATAGCCTACTTATTTATTTTAAAACAGAAGACTGTAAAGAGGAATGTATAATTCACACGTATCTCTTTACAGTCTTTTTAAACTGCTTAATTTAAGTTGTAGTTACGGCAACACCTTTTAATACACTATACAATGTAGATGGTTTAATTTAATTAAAATCCTTTAGATTTAAGCCATACATCGGCTTCCTGCTTGTTTGAACAATAATACATTTCAAACCCATTAACATCAGTAACACTTCTTTTTAACTGTAATTGAAGTGTCATGCTTTCTAATATTATTGCAGTACATACTTAGCCGTATTGTCCTAAATAAACCAATGAGTCATTAATCTGGTTTGGTGTTACTTTTGTTGAAACCTTATATTCAGTTAAGTCTCCCAGCATTGCCCATTTCTTTAGACTAAAGCATTTAGTACTTACTTTCTTACACTCGTCAATATAACGTTGGTAATCTTCTGCTGACCAAGTACCCATTCCTTTATAAATTATTAAATTTATTTTCACATCAACTTCCATTTCTTATTTACCAAAAGCATCTTTAAGTATCATGTTAGACCTCCTTGTTGTATTAGTATACATTAGTATACATTAAATAGGTTATCATGCTGTAACCCTTATTACAATAGGAGTTAAAGGGCATGGAGCTCGAAAGAGTACACCGAAATAAGTTAATTAACACAACCGTAACACTAGATTAACTTTTCCTTAACCAACCCTAGTTTCAAAACCAATATAATAAGACATGTAAGGTTGAGTTATAAAAAAGCTTTTCAAATTGAGAGGAGATAATTAAAAATGAAAAAAATTGCTATGTTATTGGTACTTATCATGGTGGCTACAGTTGCTTTAGTTGGGTGTGGGTCTGATACTCCAGTAAATGAAAATACTACAAGTAATGGTAGTGAAGCTGTAGAGGTTAATAATGAGGTAGATTTTAACAAGTTAGTGCAAGTTAAAGGGTCTGATACAATGGTTAATATAGGACAACAATGGGCGGAAGTATTTATGGATGAAAACCCACAAGCACAAATAGCAGTAACAGGTGGTGGGTCAGGAACAGGAATTGCAGCAATTATTAATGGAACTGCTGACATTGCCCAATCTTCTAGAGCAATGAAGGATAAAGAGAAGGAAGATGCTGAAGCTAACGGTTATGAATTAACGGAGATTATAGCAGGTAGAGATGGTATTGCTATAGCAGTTCATAAAGATAGTGGTATTGAAGAAATAACAATGGAACAAATTAAAGACATTTTTACTGGTGTAATTACCAACTGGAAAGAAGTTGGAGGAAATGATGCAGAAATTACCCTATATTCAAGAGAATCAAACTCTGGAACCTATGCTTTCTTTAAAGAATTTGTATTGAAAGATGAAGAATATGCACAACATTCAATGCTAATGCCTTCTACTGGTGCAATTGTTGAAGGATTAAAACAAGATGTTAACGGAATTGGTTATGTAGGTTTAGGTTATTTAACAGATGATGTAAAGGCAGTACCTGTAGCTAAAGAAGCTGGTGCTAAATCTTTCTTACCTTCTATAGAGACAATCAACGCAGGTGATTACCCAGTAGCTAGACCGTTATTCTTATATGTTGCAGGTGAACCACAAGGAGTTATTAAGCTTTATGTAGACTTCATTTTAGGTAGTGGTGGTCAAGCAATAGTTAAGGAAACAGGATTTATTCCTTTAAACTAATAGTGTATAAGTTAAAGTGAAGTAGTGAAGTAATGTAGTAAATCTTGATAGGTTGTACTTTAAAAGTGGATAATCAGTTAATACTGATTATCCCTTACCTATGTATTATCTTTTCTATGGGGATAGAAAAAAAGATAGGACAAATTTAATAAGTGTATAACAGTTATTTTTAATAACCTATGTTTTAATTAGTGATAGTGAGGTGTAAAAATGGCAAATGCTCAAGAAATGCTGGTAACACAAGATAAATTCACCCATCGTAAAAACTTGAAGAAGGATATTAAACATAGTTTAGGAGAGTATATAATAGAAAAAATTATTTTCTGCTTAGGTATTACTTCGGTTATTATTTTTAGTTTAATTTTTCTATTTCTTCTTCGTACAGGATTAACATTATTTAGAGATGTCTCATTAAAAGAGTTTTTGTTTAGTAAAAATTGGTTTCCAATTTCTGTAAACCCCCAGTATGGTATTTTACCTTTAGTAGCAGGATCTTTATTAATAACAGCGGGAGCTATCTTAATATCCGTCCCCATAGGAGTAGGTTGTGCCATCTATATTTCAGAGGTGGCACCACCGAAAACTAAGATGGTATTAAAAGTAATTATAGAGTTTTTATCAGCAATTCCATCGGTTGTCCTTGGTTTTTTAGGGATTGTTGTACTTGCAAATTGGGTTAGAATAAGCTTTAGTTTATCATCTGGTTTTACTGCATTAACAGGTTCTATACTAGTATCATTAATGGCACTTCCAACAATCATTACTATATCTGATGATGCCATCAATGCATTGCCCAAAGAATATAGAGAAGCCTCTTTAGCTTTGGGAGCAACAAAATGGGAGACTATTATCAATGTATTAGTTCCAGCAGCTTCATCTGGAATTATTGCAGCAATTATGTTAGGTATCGGACGTGCCATTGGTGAAACCATGACGGTAATGATGGTTACAGGCAACGCAGCTAAAATTCCAGATACTTTTTTAACATCAGCCAGAACAATGACAGCCACCATCGCTGCCGAAATGGGGGATACTGTTAGAAACGGAACCCATTATCATGCCTTGTTTGCTGTTGGAATTGTGCTGTTGATGATGACTACCTGTATAAACTTAATAGCAGATTTTGTTCTTAATAGGGCAAGAAAGGAGGGTAGGTAATATGACTAAAAAACAAATTCAAGAAAAAATTGCTTTTACAGTATTAACAATGACAATGTTTATGGTGGTTATACCTACCCTTTTGATTATTGGCTATATTATATATAAGGGAATAGGAACTATTAGTTGGGAATTTATAACGGCTATGCCTAGAAAAGGAATGAGGGAAGGTGGTATACTCCCTGCCATTGTGGGTACTATTTATTTGGTTATGGGAACAATTATACTTGCTTTACCTTTAGGGGTAGGTTCTGCCATTTATTTAACTGAATATGCCAAACAAGGGAAAGTAACTAGGTTGATTCGATTAGCAATAATGAATTTAGCGGGGGTTCCATCTGTAGTTTATGGTTTGTTTGGACTTGGTTTATTTGTTTACTTTTTAAATATAGGAACATCTATTCTAGCAGGGGCATTGACACTGGCTTGTCTAATATTACCCGTTGTTATTACAGCTTCAGAAGAGGCTTTAAAAAGTGTGCCTCAAAGCTATAGAGAAGCATCATTGGCACTGGGGGCAACTAAATTGCAAACAATCCAAAAGGTTGTACTACCCTTTGCCATGCCTGGTATTTTAACAGGGGCAATCTTAGGCATTGGGAGGGCAGCAGGGGAAACAGCTCCTATATTGTTAACAGTAGCAGCCTTCTTCCTTCCAAGACTACCAAAATCTATTTTCGATCAAGCAATGGCACTGCCATATCATCTATATATTATATCTACCCAAGTACCCAATATGCCACAGGGAATACAGTATGGAACAGCATTAACACTGCTGGGGTTAGTATCTATTTTCTTTATGCTGGCAACTGTTATTAGAATAAAGTTTAAAATGGCAAATAGAGCTTAATGGCTTAGGAGGTAATGGAATGTCTAAAATATCAGTTAAAGATTTGAATTTATTTTATGGAGATTTTCAAGCCTTAAAAAATATAACACTAAATATAGAAGAGAAAAAGGTAACAGCATTAATTGGGCCATCGGGCTGTGGTAAATCAACCTTTTTACGTAGCCTTAATAGAATGAATGACTTAATTGATGGGGTGAAAATTAAAGGTGATTTAAAGTTAGAAGAGCAGGATATTTATCAAAAAGATGTAGATGTTGTGGCACTAAGAAGAAGAGTTGGTATGGTTTTTCAAAAGCCAAATCCATTTCCTAAATCAATATATGAAAATGTAGCCTATGGTCCAAGAAGATATGGGATTAAAACAAGAAAACAATTAGACGAAATTGTAGAAAAAAGTTTAAAAAAGGCTGCCCTATGGGAAGAAGTGAAGGATAGACTTAGTAAGTCTGCCTTAGGGCTTTCTGGGGGACAACAGCAAAGGCTATGTATTGCTAGAGCCTTAGCAATGGAACCAGAGGTATTATTAATGGATGAGCCAACTTCAGCATTAGACCCTATCGCCACAGCTAAAATTGAAGAATTAATAGTTGAATTAAAAAAGGAATACACTATTGTAATAGTAACCCATTCTATGCAACAGGCAGCAAGAATTTCTGATGAAACAGCTTTTTTCCTAATGGGAGAAGTAGTGGAAGTAGACACAACACAAAAAATATTTACAAAGCCTAGAGATAAGAGAACAGAAGATTATGTAACGGGTCGATTCGGTTAAAGAATAGTTGATGTAGGGGGTAAAATGATGAGAAATCAATTTGTTAGACAATTAAATGATCTTAATATTAAGTTATTAAAGATGGGAGCAATGGTACAGGAAATAATAGAAGTAGCAGTAAAAGCACTAACAACACAAAATTTGGAGTTGGCAAGAAAAGTATATGAATTAGATGACGATATAGATAACATAGAGCTAGAGATAGAATTGGAATGTATGAATCTTATAGCCCTCCAACAACCTATGGCAAAAGACTTAAGGGTTATTGGTACAGTATTAAAAATCATTACGGACTTAGAGAGAATGGGAGACCATGCTGTTAATATCGCTAAGGTGGTATTGGAAATAGGAGAAGAACCCTTTGTAAAACCATTAATTGATATACCCAAAATGGCAAAACTAGCACAAGCTATGGTAAAGAAAAGCTTAGATGCTTTTATGAATGCTGACATAGAGCTAGCTAGAGAAGTTGCCAATGATGACGAAGCAGTAGATGAAATATATGAAAAAATATATACTGAATTAATTAATAAGATGATAGCTGAAAATACCATAGTAAAGCAGGCAACAAATCTCATTTTCATTGGGCGATACCTTGAAAGAATTGCAGATCATGCCACCAATATTGGTGAAAGGGTTATATTCATTGAAACAGGAGAAAATATAGAAATTAATTAGATATAATATATTTCAATAATAACACAATAAAAAAGTTAGAAACTTACTAATAAACAAAATAAAAAGAACCTAGGGTTATTATTCCCAGGTTCTTATTTGTTTTGTATTATTTTAATTATTAATTATTTAGCTTGGTTTACTAACTTATTAATAACATTGATTAATGGTTTTGTAGTTTCTGTAGCTTTAGTAATTGCATCAACATTTGGGTTAAGGGCTGATTGCTTACTAATATATTTACTCTCTAATAACTTTAAAGAGTTTTCAGCACCAGGTGCTTTTCCTTCGCTAGCTTCAGATGGAACGATTTTAACACTTTTAATATTACCACCTTCAACAGTTAAAGTAATAGTAATAGATTCACCATAAAAACCAGTGCTTTCAGTTATTTTATAAGTTCCGTCTTTAAACCCAGCACCAGCAGGCTTTTGCTCAACAGGCTTTTGTTCAGCAGGCTTCTGTTCAGCAGGCTTTTGTTCAGCAGGCTTCTGTTCAGCAGGCTTCTGTTCAGCAGGCTTTTGCTCAGCAGGCTTCTGTTCAGCAGGCTTTTGCCCAGCAGGCTTTTGTTCAGCAGGCTTTTGCTCAGCAGGCTTTTGTTCAGCAGGCTTTTGTTCAGTATCCTTTTTATCTTCATCAGGTTTTACGTCAGTTGAAGCATCTGCTGTAAGAGGAGCCGCAGCACCTTCTAATGCAGTAACAATTGCAGATATTGTTGCTTTACTTGATACAGTAGCACCAGTAACGCCATCAACATTTAAATTTTGTGAAGCAATTACGCTTGCAATAGTTTCTTCAATTGCCTTATCGCCTAAACCTGGAGTTTCACCCATTGAAATAATATCTATTTTAGTAATTTTACCACCTTCAATAGTAATACTTAATTCAATATCAGCCTTAAATCCTTCAGCTTTACCTGTATAGATACCATCTTCTAAACTAGATAAATCTAAAGTAATGGTTGCATCTTCAACTGGTTCTACAGAAGCATCAACTGTATCGCCTAGACCTAATGCATTTTTTACTGCTGCAATTAAACCTTCACTAGACTTTGTTGCACCAGATACAACATCAACTGTAAAAGATTGTGTTTCAATAATAGAATCAGCTACAGTTTTTGCAGCATTATCGCCTAAACCAGGAGTATCATTAATTTCAATAATATCAATAGAAACAATTTTTCCATTAGAAACTTCTACTTTAACCTTAATGTCTCCACCGTAACCTTGAGCCACACCTTCGTGGATACCATCAGGGAAAGAACCACCACCAGAAGCTTGAGCTATAGCAACTTTAATGGCTTCAATAGTTCCATTACTGGAAGAAGTAGCACCTGAAACAGTATCGACATCTGCTGATTGAGCTTCAATAACAGCATCAATTATTTTTAAAGCTGCTGCATCACCTAAACCAGGAGTTTCACTGTGATCCAATAGTTCAATTTTAGCTATTTTTCCACCAGAAACAGTTAATTCAACTTTAATGTCTCCACCATAACCTTGACCAACACCTTCATAAGTTCCATCAATAAAAGCAGATGGAGCAGTAGTAGATTGTTGTTGTTTCCAAATTATACCACCAGCTAATAATACAATTGCAATTATAGGTAATATAATTATAGCGATTTTTTGTTGTTTATCCACCGATAAACACCTCCTAATTATTTTTAAAGTTTATATAAACTTTGATAATAATATAATAACATAAAACAACCTGATTTTGAATAAATATTTACTGAAAATAATATTAAATATTAATTAATATATTTTGTTAAAGTTAAAAATAGTATTAAAATTTGAAAAATTGGGACAAATAAATGGTTGTATCAATTAGAAGAAAAAAAGAGTAGGTTATATGCACCTACTCTTTTAATAAAAATAAAATATTTATTCATTTAAATGTTGTTATTATTTAAACATTACTTAGCACTGGCAATAACTTGAGAATCTTCATCAATTTTAGAAATACCAATACCTAAATAAGCAAATAGTACATTAATAACAGGTATTAAAAGGTTAAAGAAAGCATAAGGTCCGTAAACCATTGGATGAACACCTAAAGTAGTCCACATAAATGCTCCACAAGTATTCCACGGTACTAAGGCAGAAGTAACTGTACCGCCACCTTCTAATGCTCTAGATAATACCTTAGGATGAATACCTTTTGCAATATATGCATCTTTATACATTCTACCAGGAACAACGATAGATAAATACTGTTCACCAGTTAATAGGTTAACTGCAATACAAGTAATAATAGTTGAAAGAACAAGTGAACCAGTATTGTTTGCAAACTTTAAAATTGTACTACCAACTGCATGTAACATGCCAGTCTTTTCCATAACCCCACCAAATGCAAGGGCAATTAAGATTAACGAAACTGTCCACATCATTCCATCTAAACCACCACGAGTTAGTAGATAATCTACTGTTTCATTTCCAGACTCAATGGCAAAACCATAGTGAGATGCATCAATAATATCGCCAATATTAGATTTTTGGAAGATGGCTGCAAAAATACCACCTAAGAAAACACCACTAATTAATCCAGGAAGAGCAGGTACTTTAAATAATACAATTAAGATAACAATAACAGGAGGAATTAATAACAGTGGAGAAATGGTAAAGTTATCAGCAATTGTAGATAATAACGTATTAATTTGAGATGTATCAATATTTTCTGCACCTGCATATTTTAATCCGAAAATACCATAAATCACTAAAGAAATTAATAGAGCAGGGATAGTAGTATAGAACATACTTTTAATATGTTCAAATAAATTTGTTCCTGCCATAGCTGGGGCTAAGTTAGTAGTATCTGATAATGGAGACATTTTATCACCAAAATATGCTCCGGAAACGATTGCCCCGGCAACAAGACCAATTGGCATATCAAGACCAATACCTACACCTAATAGAGCAATACCAACCGTACCAGCAGTTGTCCATGAACTACCTGTTGCTAAAGAAACGATACAACAAATTAGTACAGTTGCTACTAAGAAAATACCAGGAGATAATAGTTGTAAACCATAGTAAATCATAGATGGTACTGTACCACTTAAAATCCATGTACCAATAACGCTACCGATTACCATTAGAATTAAAACTGCTTGTGTAGCCATTTTAATAGTATCAATTATACCTTCCTCTAATTCAGACCATGAATAACCCAACATAAACACTGCAACAGCACCTGCTACAACCGTTGCAAAAATTAAAGGAATATGGGGGTCAGCTCCAAACGTTCTAATAGCCACAGACAGAGTAATAATTAAGATGACGATTGGTATAAGGGCGTGATAAAGCGTTGCTTCTTTCTTTTGTGTTAAATTCATAAACACTCCTCCTTATTTTATATTTATAATTTGTAGGGAATAATCCCTTTAATAAATCTATATGGAAATTAATTAAATAATAATACTCTTTTAATAGTAAATGTATACTACATGTATAAATAATAATATCATATCAAATCAGAAAATTCAAATACATTTATAAAAATTGTAAATACAATAAAAAAATTGTAAATACAAATATAAATATTGTAGCTTAAAGCATACCCCAGTATAAGACGGTTAATATTAATTTATTTTATTCATCCCAACAATTATTATACAACCAAATGAATAAAAATGCAAATAGTGAAATATGTTAAAAAGCCAAGATAATATCTTTTGTAAGCACTCTTTATTAAATTGTTAATGAAATAATATATAGGGAATATATTTATAAAATAGAAGATGCTTATTCTATAGATGGATATGTAAAGGAGGGACTGCCATGTTAATGGAGAAAGTATTAATTGCAACAGACTTCTCACCAGCAGCTGATCAATTGTTTAATTGCATATTTGAATTAAAACAAATGGGAATGGATGAAGCAATTTTAGTACATGCAGTTGATATACGGGTGGGTGAAGGCGCAATGGAAACACTTCAACAGGCTGGTAAAAGAAGGTTGAAAGAACTGGCAAATAAATTGGAGTTTGCTGACATTAAGGTAAAAACCTATACACCCATAGGGTTTGCTGCAACAGAAATTGTACAGATTGCTAAAGCAGAAGGTGTATCGTTAATTTTAATTGGATCAAGAGGTAAAAGCATAGTGAAAGAAGTATTTTTAGGTAGTACCACTTTTGATGTGATTCGACTAACCGATGTTCCGGTATTGGTGGAAAAATACAATAGAAATGAATCAAATCAGTACACAAATGTATGTATTAATAAATTTCAGAAAATCCTATTACCCATTGACCTTTCCGATTGTTCTGAAATTATTCTTGAAAAAGTAATGCAGATGCCCACTGTTGCACAGGAGGTAATACTTCTTTCGGTGGTGGAGCAAGGGGAAACAGATCGAGAAGTTGAAAAGACAAAAGAAAACTATAGAGAATACCTAAATGATAAGGCAAATAAAATACAATCGTTAGGGATTGCTACAAAAGTAGTGGTAGAAGTGGGAATACCATCAAAGTGTATTACGAAGTTGGCAGAAGAAGAACAAGTTACATCTATTATGATGGGTACAAGAGGAAAGGGTATAATTAAAGCATTATTACTAGGAAGTACATCTGATGCAGTAGCAAGAACTTCTAATAGACCAGTAATATTAATACCTTGTTTGTAGTATTATTGTGTATATAAAAAGACCCCTATAACCATTTATGGGGTCTTATATTTGTGCAGAAATTACACAGGTTGTACCATCTTCTAATATTTTAAAAATTTGAAGTTCTTCTTTACGAGTATAAAATATTTCTATAAAACAGTTACTACAGAAATATCTGGATTTACTTAACTTACCAGTATGTTCATTACCACAAATAGGGCATTTCATAGAATCCCTCCTAACAAATTATAAGAACCGAGAAGTTATTTATAAATATAATAAAATATAACACAACATTTTAATTATATATAAAAACAATACATTTGACAATATATAATTTGAAATTCGAAATATTTGATATTGAAATACAAATACTAGTAATATTATAATAGATTATAGAAGGAAAGGAAGGTTGATTTGTATTGAAGACGAACTAGCTTATATGTTGCAGAATTTCTACATATCCTTTAATAGTTGGATGAAATTTCAGTTTAAAAATAAATTTAATAGTAATTTTAATCTCACGCTCCCTCAATTCAAAGTGCTCTATATTATAAATAATCTTAAAATTTGTAATATGTCTAATTTAAGTGAAATGATGGAGGTAAATAAGGGAACCATGACAACTATGCTTAATAAGTTGGTGGAGGATGGTTATGTAAAAAGAAGTAATTCTATAAAAGATAGAAGAACAGTTTTTGTAGAATTAACGGATATAGGGATAGAAGCAGTGGGAGAATTGCAGTCTAAGATGTTAACAGCCCTAACTACTGTGGTAGAAAAACTACAGGAAGATCAACAGCAGGAAGTTAGTTCTGCTCTATCAAATTTAAGTAAAATATTTAAAGAGAAAAGGTAGAAGGATAATGAAGTTTATCCTTCTACCTTTTCTCTTGCATATTCAAAATATTGTTGAAATATGCACGTTGTAAAAAAATAAACATAATATATAGTACGTTTTATAAAAAAGGCGACATTAGCAACTTTAATGGAGGAGGAAACCAGAAGAATAGAGGAGGTAAGAATTTTGAAAACACATAGTTTACAAGTTAACATATATGACAATTCAGACAAGATTGTTGTATCTAGAGAATTGGAAGAGTTAGTAAAAGAAATGGTAGTAGCTAGTATGCCATTATCTTTTAATATAGAAGCATTAAAATGTCAAAGTATTATTATGAGAACAAATATTATTAAAAGAATAAAAAACTTTAATATAGGAAAAAAGGGAGAATTGACCTGTAAGGGAATATATTTAAAAGATTTTCCAAGCTGGAAACCGATGGAGGAATATAAAGAGGTTTGGGGAGAAGAATATTTTAATATAATAAGTTTAATTGATGATATAGTGAATAAAACTATAGGAGAAATTATTGTATTTAAAGATAAACCTATAAATGCTAGATACCATGATGTATGTGGAGGATCTACAGAAAATAGTGAAAATATAGATGGAAATGTAGTGTTATATTTAAGAAGAGTTCTCTGTCAATATTGTGAGAAAGCTCCTTTGCAAAATAATTATAAAGATATTACATTGGAAGAGATTGAAGAAAAGTTAGATATAAATTTTGGTAGAATTGATGGACGAAAAAATATTTCAATAGAAAGTATGATTTATGATATAGAACGGGATGACACAGGTAGAATAATCAGTTTAAATGTAGCAGGTAAAAAGTTTAGTGGAAAGGATGTAAAACACTTACTAAATTTAGAATCAACAAAATTTAGTTGGCAACCCCATACTATTCGATTTTTGAGTATTGGAAAAGGAGATGGAGTAGGGTTTTGTATGCATGGTGGAAACCATATGGCAAAAGAAGGAAAGTTAGCTCAAGACATTATAAAATACTATTATACGGGAGTAGAGATAAATAAAATTCAAAGTTTGAGTATAAATAAGCCACTTTTGGGAAAGGTAATAGTGATTGACCCCGCTCATGGAGGTAGCCAAGGCGAAGATCACGTAAGTCCTAAAGGATTAAAAGAAAAAGAATTAAACTTAGAAATTGCTTTTAGTTTGGAAAAAACACTATCTAAACTTGGTGCAACTATCTACTTAACCCGTCATAAAGATAATTATGTCCCAATTACTGAAAGAGCAAAAGTCACTAATGATATAAAACCAAACTTCTTTTTAACCATTCATCAAAATTTCATGAAGAATTCTTCTGTATCTGGTACTGAAATTTATTATTATCGAGGCGATAATGAAGCAAAGGTTTTAGGACAATTGATTATGAAAGAAATTACAGAAAAGCTGGGAATGGTAAATAGGGGAGTTAAGACAGCTGAATTTTATTTGTTAAGGGATATTAATGTAAGTGGGCTTCATATTGAGGTTGGATACCTTTCAAATCCATCAGACGAAGAAAAACTAATGAATAATGACTTTAAGAATCAAATAGCAGAAGCAATAGCAGAAGCCTTTATTTGCTATTTTCATCTAAGCTATTAGAATGTAATCGTTAAGAAAGAATATAAGAAAGGGATATGGGTTCATAAAGTTTGGTCTAATATTTTATTGATTTAGTCAAAAATCACCCTTCAAACTCCATGAGTAGAGCTGTTTTCAGTTAAATCTTTAAAAAAATAAAAAAATGTTTGACAAGTGCATTAACCAAATTATATAATTATTATTTATGATTTGACAAGTTGCATCTAGTGTGATATAATTTTATTTGTAGAATGTGAAAGAAGGTGATTTTTTGGCAACCAGAACTACCCTAAATGAAATAAGAAGTAACATTGAAGGGTTTATAGGACAAAAGGTTACACTGAAAGCTAATAAAGGCAGAAAAAAGACACTAGTTAGAGAAGGAATTTTAGAAAACACATATCCTAATATATTTATAGTAAGAATCGATGGTGGATATGACTCAGTTCGTAGAGTGTCTTATAGTTACTCAGATATTTTGACTGAAACAGTAGAAGTTACTATCTGTAAAGATAATCATCAAATAAAAGTAAGTTAAAATAACCATATAAAAAATAGCTACCTAGATGGGTAGTTATTTTTTTATATAAAAAAGATGCAATTAGGATTTAAAAAAAATATTAGAAAAAATTTGAATATATATGTGTAAATTATGAATATAAACAGTTATGGTTTTAAGGAAAAATCCCTTGGAATTTAGTGGACAAATTACTTGTATTAAAATTTTGTTTAAATTAAAATTTTTTTAAAATACATACGGCTAATAAATATACATAAGATGAATAAAATTGACACAAACCTTTAAAATAAGCCACTTGATTTATGTATAAAACTTAGATATACTGTTGTTAGAATTTAAAAGTGCATTTGATAATATGGAAAGGGGTTGAGAAGTTGAATCAAGGGGGCTTTTTAAATGTTACATCTGAAATTGGCAAATTAAAAGCAGTACTACTTCATCGTCCTGGACAGGAACTGGAGAGGTTAACTCCGCAATACCTTCATGAATTACTTTTTGATGATATTCCTTGGTTAAAGCAAATGAGAAAAGAACATGATCTATTTGCTGATACAATGAGGACAAGAGGAACTACCGTTTATTATTATGAAGAACTACTAGAGGAACTTCTAACAACTGAAGAAATTAAAAAAAGCTTTATTAAAGACATTATTAATAATTGTAATATTGCAAATGTTGAACTTGAAAGAATAATAGAAGAGTTCATACTTTCAAAAGATTCAAAGGAAATCGTTAACATCGCTATTGCAGGGTTACGAAAAAATGACCTGCCAGAAGTAGAAAGAGACTTTCATTTAGTGGATTACATAAAAGAGCATCATCCTTTTTATATCAATCCAATTCCTAATCTATACTTTACAAGGGACCCTGGAACAGTAATTACTAATGGACTTTCCATTAACAAAATGAATACTCCAGCTAGAAACCGTGAAACCATGTTTTTAGAGTATATTTATCATTATCATCCATTGTTTAAGAAGGAAAATACCCCTCTTTGGTATGACTATAAAGAAAGTCATTCTATAGAAGGTGGAGATATACTTGTTTTAAGCGATAAAGTTGTAGCAATAGGATGTAGTGAAAGAACGTCTGCTAGAGGGATAGAAGTATTATCTGAAAGACTTTTAGAAAAAGCAAATATAGAAAAGGTATTGGCTATTGAAATACCCTTTACAAGAGCATATATGCATCTAGATACAGTGTTTACAATGGTTGACTATGATAAGTTCACCATTTATCCTGGGGTACAAGGTCGGTTAAAGGCATATGAAATGACAAAAGGGAAGTCTACTCCTAATGTAGTACAAATGGAGACCCTTGAGGCAGGGTTAAAAAGTGTGTTAAACCTTCCTGCCGTAAAATTAATTCAAAGTGGTGGCGGAGATGAACTTACAGCTGCTAGAGAACAATGGAACGATAGTACAAATACATTGGCTCTTGCACCAGGAGTTGTTGTTACATATAATCGAAATGAAGCATCAAATGAAACCCTTAGACAAAATGGGATTGAAGTGTTAGAAATCGAAGGATCTGAATTAGTACGTGGTAGAGGTGGTCCAAGATGTATGTCAATGCCTTTAGTAAGGGAAGAATTATAATAAAATAAATCTACATTAATCATTTAAAAACTGAGGAGGATTAACTTATGCCAGTAAATTTAAAAGGAAGAAGTCTACTAACACTGAAAGATTTTTCACCATTAGAAATTCGATATTTATTAGATTTATCAAGGGATTTAAAAGCTAAAAAAAGAATGGGTATAAAAGGTAACTTATTAGAAGGAAAAAATATTGTGTTATTATTTGAAAAAGCATCTACTAGAACAAGATGTGCATTTGAAGTAGCAGCCTTTGATGAAGGTGCTCAAATAACTTTCTTAGGTTCTAATGACTCTCAAATGGGTAAAAAAGAGTCTTTAGAAGATACAGCTAAAGTATTAGGTAGATTCTATGATGGTATTGAATTTAGAGGGTTTAAACAAGAAACTGTAGAAATATTAGCCGCTCATTCAGGTGTACCTGTTTGGAATGGTTTAACTGACTTATACCATCCTACACAAATATTAGCTGACTGGTTAACTATTACTGAACATGTTGCTAAACCATTAAATAAAGTAAAATTTGCATACATTGGTGATGCAAGAAATAACATGGGTAACTCATTAATGATTGGTGCTGCAAAGATGGGTATGGACTTTAGAGCAGTTGCTCCTAAGAGCTTATTCCCATCAGAAGAACTAGTGGCAGAAATGAGGGAAGTTGCTAAAGAAACAGGAGCAACAATAACCTTAACTGAAGATGTAGCAGAAGGTGTAAAAGATGCTGATGTTATCTATACTGACGTATGGGTATCAATGGGTGAAGAAGATCAATTTGAAGATAGAATCAAAATGTTACTACCTTATCAAGTAAATATGGACATGATTAAAAAGACAGGAAATCCAGATGTAATCTTTATGCATTGTTTACCTGCATTCCATGACTTAGAAACTAAAGTGGGTAGAGAAATCCATGAAAAATTTGGTTTAAAAGAAATGGAAGTAACTGACGAAGTATTTAGAAGTAAGCATTCAGTTGTTTTCGATGAAGCAGAAAACAGAATGCATACAATTAAAGCAGTAATGGTGGCTACAGTATAATAGATTAGTTAGTTATTATAGTTAGCAAGCAAAGTTTATATAGCTTAAGGATATGGAAGAAACCTATAATTCATTTTAATGTATAAGTATGGCAACTTCCATGTCTTTTTGTTATGCAACAATTTACATATAATCGATAAAAGGTGTAGTGAATGTACGATTACAGACAAAATTAATTATAAATGATAACCCACAAAGGAGCGATGAAGCATGGTAGTTCAGCAAAAAAGTAGAATAGTATTGGCATTAGGTGGTAATGCTTTACAAGCTGATCCAAAGGATATTAGTGCAGAAGCACAAATGAAAACATCAATGGAAACTTCAAAATCTATTGTAGATTTAATTGAAGCTGGTCATGAGTTAATTTTAGCCCACGGCAATGGTCCACAAGTAGGACAAATCGTTGCAACTTACGAATCAGCTAACTTGGTAAATAATGCATTACCAGTAATGCCTTTTCCAGAATGTGGAGCAATGAGTCAAGGTTACATCGGTTATCACTTACAACAAGCCATTAGAGAAGAGTTAGTTAATAGAAATATTGATAAATCAGTTGCAACAATAATTACGCAAGTAGTAGTGGATGAAAAGGACGAAGCCTTTAAAAATCCAACAAAACCAGTGGGTTCTTTCTTTACAGAAGAAGAAGCACAAAAATTAATAGAAGAAAAAGGCTATACAATGAAAGAAGATTCTGGAAGAGGTTGGAGAAGGGTTGTTGCATCACCTGTTCCAGTGGATGTAGTAGAAGCACCAATTGTAAAAACATTAGTTGATGCAGGTCATGTGGTTATTACAGTTGGTGGTGGTGGTGTACCCGTTATTAATAGAGATGGTGTATTGGTGGGGACACCAGCAGTTATCGATAAAGACTTTGCATCAGGTAAAATAGCAGAAATATTAAATGCAGATTTCTTAGTTATTTTAACTGCTGTAGAAAAGGTTTCTATTAACTTTAATACACCACAACAAAAAGATTTATCAGAAGTTACAATTTCAGAGTTAAAAAGATATATTGAAGAAGGTCACTTTGCACCAGGTTCAATGTTGCCTAAAGTAAAGGCAGCAATGAAGTTTGTTCAGTCTAAACCAGGTAGAAGAGCATTAATTACGTCTCTTGAAAAGGCAAAAGAAGGACTTGCAGGACAAACTGGAACAGTAATAGTTGGATAATAAAATAGGTATACAATAAAGGGCAGAAAATTTTCTGTCCTTTTTTTTCTTAGGTTCAATTCGACCAAATATTTGTAAAATTAACATATAATTGACAAATATAGTATAAAACGTTATAATGTTTTGGTAAATTTTTTTTAATATAATAATAGTTTATCCTATCGTCTAATGCTTTTCTAGATTTAATAGATGGTAGACCTTCTTGTAGGGGAGTGGGGACTAATAAAAAAATTGGGGGTATCAAATTATGTCTAAAACGTTTAAATATCAATTGTTGTCTTTATTGTTAATTATTTGCATTTTTTCAACATCTAGTTTACTTGTATTTGCAAATGAGTATGACAATAAGCAATTTATTTACTTAACTAAAGAAGATGTATCTACTTATATAGAAGAAGCTGACAGTTCAGAATTAGTTAATATCGATGGATTAAATGTAAAATATTATTACGGAGAGAATTACACTGTTGTGGAAGAAAAAAATGGTTATGCTTTAGTTGTTTTCAATGATGATAAGTCTAGTATATTTGTAAATGGAAGAGAAGTTGAATCTGTAGTTGTTTATGAGAAACCAATTAGTAGTTCCTCTTTCGGTACTATGTCCTCTGCTTGGACATATTTTGGAACAAAAGCAAGGTATTACAATATTGTATCATTAGTTCCATCAGTAGTTGGCTCACTTATAGGTGGACTTGCTGGAGCTAAAGTTTCTCAACTTATTGTGGGAACACTAGGAGGTCTACTGGTGGGGGGTATGTTTCCAGAGTACTATATAACTACATTGACACAAGAGTGGTTTAGAATTATCGATCCTTTTTTAGAACTTGTAGAATGGCGTAGTGATATATGTTTATCATGGACCTAATTCTAATAGAACACAAAATTTATGGTTTAAAATATAAAAATTAAGAGGTAAAAGACAATGAATAAGAAGAGTAGAATACTAAGAGGTATGGTTGCTGCCCTACTAACATTAGTAATTTTTATTATTTTTACATCCATTTTTGGAGCCGACCCGTTAACCTTAATAAAAGATAACTTTGTGAGTGGTACGTCAATAGAACTATATTTCCCATATATAAGTCTAATCTTATTAATTTCACTACTTGTAATTTACCATAAAGTAAAAAAATAGATTATTTTGAGACTTCACGAAATTCAATATGATAAAACTCATTACTTTATTATATTGCTCGCAATAGGTATAAATTTATTGGCACTAAGTTTCATATTGTTTTTCTATAATCTAGAATACAATAATAAATTTAGCAAGAAATTAAATTATAAATGATACTGTCTCAAATTGATTTATCAAAACTAAATAAACCCTAAAAAATTAGTTTTGAGTATTTGTTAGCACTTAATTATAACTTAAAGAATAATCAAAAGTTAAGGATCAAACTTTGTATTGTACAGGGGTTGATTCTTTTTGTTTTGTCCTATAATAGGGTAAAGGGCATCTGATAAGGGCTAAAAATATAAATACACAAAATTAATAATTAAATTTACAATGACTAATTTGTACAAAAGATAGTTTTGTTAAATTACATGTGACTTTCAAATTTAAAAATTATTAATTTTTATTAAGTGTTATTAACTACAACATTGAATGTTAGTTAAATTTGATATATAATTATTAATAAGAAGAAGTACTATGTTAAAGCTTAATAATAAATAGACAATATAGCATATTATTAAATTCAGCTGTTTACGTGTAATAATTCTAATAGAAAGGGGCAGGAAACTTAATGGAAGGACTAACACCAGGGGAGAAAATAAAAAAACTACGATTGGATTTGGGTTTAAAACAAGATGACCTTACTAATGAAGAAGTTTCAAAATGCTTAATAAGTATGATAGAAAGAAACAAAAGAGGGCTAACATGGAGTGTTGCTAAAATAGTTGCAGATAGTTTTAATCAATATTATAAAAGTATGAATAAAGAAATTACTCCCGAATTTTTAATGGAGACAGAAATAGAACGGGTTAAAAAAGAATTTAACGAAGAAGTACAGTATATACAAACTTTATTAAAAGCTGGGAAGATTGATACAAAACTAATGACACCTATTTTTGACAAACTTTTAGGTTTAGTGAACCAATGGAAATTGAGAAAAGAAAAGGCAGAGGTGCTTTTATTAAGGGGAGAGTTTTATTACTCAACTTATCAATACAATAATTCCATAAAAGATCTTACGGAAGCTCTAGAATACTATATAGAAGAAAAAAACTATTACCTAGTTGCATACATATATAACTATATGGGGGGTAACTATCAGTTGTTAATGTCTATAGACCAAGCAATAAATTATTACACTAAGGCATATGATATTACACTGGAACATAACACTGATAATAAGGAAAGGATTAGATTGCAAACAACAAAAAACCTTGTTGTTTGTTTTAGAAAAATGAAAAGGTATGATATAGCCATACAATATATAAATGGTTTTAAAGATGCCAAATGGAAGGATCTAATCCTTTATCAGAGGTTTAATTCAGAAATAATGCTACTGGAGGCAAATACTTATAGAGATATGACTAATTATGTAAGGGCAGAACAGGTATATAAGAAGCTTTTGGAAATAAAGGACGAGTTGGATAAAGATGTTTTATTTTTGACTTATGATAATTATGCAATCTTATTACTTGAAATGGGAAAAGTGGATAGTGCTGTAAAAAAAGTTAGCAAAGCATATGAGTTAATGGATAAGGTATTACCATATTTTAGACTGGGGTTAATATTTACAAAAAGTAAGTGTCATATTAAGTCTGGAAGGTTAAGTAAGCTATTTGAAACGCTAAAAGAGGGGATAGACCTTGCAGAAGAAGTTAATAATATAGAAATGTTTATTAATTTTAATTTTGCCTATGCACAAATGTATATCTCATTAAAAAATTATGAAAATGCTTTAAAACATATAAAAACTGTGGAAAAATATGTTATACAAAATAATATAAAGACCAAAGAATATGATTTGAATATTTTCTTGGCAGAAGTTTATTATAAGGCAGGAGAAACAGACAAAGGGCTAGAATATATGTTGAAAAATAGAAAAGATTATTTTGACTTGCAAAATTTAAAATAAAAGGAGGTTTTAAAAATGAAAAAGATTAAAAGCGTATTGGTATCTTTATTAATCTGTTCTCTTGTTTTCGTAAATAGTAGTGGTGTAATAACTAAATATAGCAACTTAAATAATATAGAAAACAAAACAGTTTTAGGTTATAACTTTATATTACTAAATGACCCTCCCCCTAGTATAGGATAGGTTTTAATAAAACTTAATCAAGCGTATATACATAATAACACTAAGCACAAAAGTAGAACAAAAGCGTAGTTTAACTAAATATAATCTTTCTAATAAAGAACATGAAGGTTTAAAAATTTTATTTAAACATATTGTTCTTTTTTAGTGGAAAAAGACTAAAACAGATAAGTTTAAAATTTTAAAAATATATAAAATTAATTATTTTTAAAAAACATGGAACTTTTGTACCACATTGACAGTCTAATGTTAATAAAGAAAAAAATTAGGGTATATGTGAATAAAGTGTTATTATTAAATGGGTAGAAATGTTTATTTTTATTTTAGTGTTAGATAATGTATAATAAAAATAAAAATATAATTTTCCGTTTTTACAATTATATTACAACTTTTAAAGTTTAGTATGAATGTAAAAGTCGGTGAATATATACAATATGGAAACATAATGAAGGGGTGGTTAAATGAAATTTAAAAGACTATGTAGTGGTGTATTGGTGGCAGGTCTATTATTAACCAATACAGCAGGTTTCGCTTCACAAGAGGCTACTGTAACTGAATCTTTACCTATGGAAAAAATGCAATCTTTAGAGAGTAAACACACGCAAGCAGAAGCAGAAAGAATAATGAAACAATATGTTAAGTCATTCTTTAACTTTGATCTAGACCAAAGCAGTGAAAATATGAATACTTTTATTGAATTTAGAGATGATTGGTATTCAAAAAAAGGTATTTGGCAGTTAAACTATAACCAGCATAATAATGAAAAGTATGTATACGTTAACGTTACAATTGATGACAAAACAGGTAACTTGCTTTCAATAAGAAAGCATGAAGGCAATACTAAAGAAAATACAAATATATCTCAATATACTTTTGCTGAAGCTAAAAAAGTTGCTTCAAATTTTATTAATAACAGATTAAACCCACAACTAATAAAACAATTATCAAGTGAACCAAAGCAACAATCTAATTATTATCATCCTTATGAATATAATAGAGGAATGGGCTTACATGCCAGAGAATATTTTGTGTTCTTTGAAAGAGAGCATGATGGTATTCCTTTTATGAATGATGGAGTACATATAGGTGTTAATAGTGCCACAGGAGAAGTTGTTTCCTATGAATACCGTTGGACAGAAGAAGAACTACCTAAACGTAACGGAGTGGTTGGAGAAGAAAAAGCAAGAGACGTATTTAAAGAGTCAGTAGAGTTAGAATTAGGGTATATTCCAGTAACTGACTTTGGATATTATGGTTCGCCTATTAAAGACGTAAAATTAGTATATTATCCAAGTTATACATCAGGTCATTTAGTGGATGCTAACACAGGTGAATTAATAAACCAACATTCAACTAATAGAGACAGTACAAAGAAAATAGATGTATCACCACAAGAGAAAAAACAATTTAGTAGCTTAGAAAAGGTAAAAGTAGTTAGAAAAAATGAAATGTCAAAAGAAGAAGCCCTTAAAATGGCTACAAGTATTTTAAAAAGTCTTTATGGTGAAGTGAAAATAGAGTCATCCAGTTATTATTCAAACAAAGGCATGAACAATGAAAAAAATTGGAACATACAATTTAATATAGGTAATGACCGACATGCTTATGGAAGTATTAATATTAATGCCATGACGGAAGAAGTAGTTAATCTGTACTACCATAATTGGTATAAAAAAGAAATGGCAATGGCAGAAGGCGACTTTACTCCTGTACTAGAATGGGAAGAAGCATATAAAAAATCAATTGAAATTATAAAAGAACTTTACCCTGATAAGTTGAAGGACGTTAGGACAGAACAAACATACTACAATAACTTTTATGAAATAAATGGTGAAAAGTATAATAATCCTGAATATCACTTTAACTTTAGCAGAGAAGCCCACGGAATCATTTTTAACCATAACAATATTTCTGTGGCCTTCGATAACACAACGGGGCTACTTCAAAGTCTATATTATAGATGGGATGATATTACCCTTCCAAAACCAGAGGGTACAATTGCAAAAGAAAAAGCACTAGATATTTATGTGGAGCAAACAAAAACAGAACTAGCTTATGGTTCAATTCAACCAAAGGAAGAAAAAGCTACACCTGAATTAAAGTTAGTTTATAGAAACTTACCAAAAGGAGAGTTTTTATTTCATACTATTGATGCAAAAACAGGTAAGTTTTTAGATTATAGAGGTATGGAAGTAAAAGAAGAAAAACAAAAAGCAGATTCTACTGCAAAATTATTAGAAGGACATTGGGCTGAAAGAGAATTAACCATTATGTATGATAATGGAGTAGTAGATTTACAAAACTTTAATTTAGCAGAAGAAGTTCCTAAAAAAGAGATTATTAGAATGATGGTTAGGGCAATGGGTTCCGGTTATTACCACATGAGTGGAGAAACTAAATTAATGTTTACAGACATTAATGAAGATAATCCTTACTATGAGGACATAAAAACAGCAGTAAGAATGGGTATAATAAAAAATGAAGCGGTTGCATTTGATGGAGACAGCCATATTTCTAGAGAAGAAATGGCAGTTATGTTAGTTAAATTAGCAGGACTTGAAAAACTTGCTAATATTAAAGGCATACATACATTACCAGTGGCTGATATTGACGAAATTAACCCAGAATATTTAGGTCATACTGCTTTAGCTTATGGGTTAGATGTAATTAAAGGAGACGGCGAAAATTATAAGCCTAAAGAAAGAGTTACTTTTGTTCAGGCAGCAGTATCTATTTATAGAGGGTTTAAGAACATGTTTAATATTTTTAGATAAAATAACAACTACAAAATAATACCTACAAAAGAAGTGAAAATATTTTATTTTTCACTTCTTTTTTTTATTTAATGCACATATAAATATATAGAATTTATACTGGACGAACTGACCTTTTTATAAACTTTTATAACATAATTTAACAGGAGCTAAATATTATTATAATAAGACTTTTTATATTGTGGGAGGAGGAAAATAAATGCCTATTGAGTTGATAAAGGATGTATTTTCAGCAGATCAAATAGTCGGTCAAGATACTGCACAGGCCATTATAGAGGGAGATATTCTGGTGCCAGATGTAAAACCAGATATTACAAGAGTAATCTCTGTTGATGGTATGATACAAGTAACAAAGAGAGAAGTTTTAGAGAATAAAATTAATACCGAGGGAGTTGTTAAGTTTAAAATTCTTTATGTTTCTGATCGAGGAGAAGAACCTCTATACAGCATAGATAGTAGTACGGGTTTTAAACAGTCCATCCCAATAGATGGTATAAATTCAAAGATGAAGGCAGAAGTGCAGGGGGAAATAGAGCATATTGACTTTACCATCAATAATGAGAGAAAAATAGGAGTAAAAGCAGTAGTAAACTTAGAAGGAATAGCTCTAGAAACTAGACAACAAGAGTTGACAAAGGAAGTAAGTGGTCTAACTGATTTACAGGTTTTAAGGGAGCAACTACAATATACCGATGTTGTAGGAGAGAGTACAACAGAAACATTAGTAAAAGACACCTTTGAAATTGAAGAAGATATGCCTGGTGTCAGTGAAATATTAAAATGGAATGCAAGAGCCATAGAAAAAGAAACAAAAATAACCGAAGGAAAGGTTATTGTGGCAGGTACTATGATGGTGGAGTTACTTTACATAGGTGAAGACGATGAAAGCAGTCTTAACATATTTAAGAAAGAAATTTCCTTCACTCATTTTACCGAAATAAAAGATGTTTATAGTGATATGAAATATAAACTAAGACTAAATGTAGATGAACTGTATACTGAGGTAAAAGAGAATATACAAGGTGAGAGAAAAATTATTGAAGTAGAAAGCGTAACCAGTGTAGCTGTAAAAGTAATGGATAGTCAAAGTAGAGAGTTAATTGTAGATGCGTATTCACCAAATCAATCTTTAAAGGTTTCTAAAAATGAAGTTACTTTTAAAGAAAACATAGGAATGAATCGGGCCCATATGATGTTAAGAGAGACTTTAGATATACCTAGTAACAAACCAGAGATAAAAAGGATGTTCTCCTTGCAGGCAAAGCCTATTTTAACCGATTATAATCTAATTGAAGATAAGGCAATTATAGAAGGCATATTAGAAACAACAGTCATCTATCTGTCGGAAGAGGAGCAACAGCCCCTATATAGCTTTATGCATGAGATACCTTTTAGACACTATGTAGACATTGATGGTTTAAAAGAAAATATGGAGGCAAAAGTTGAATTATCCATAGAAGAAGTTGATTATAGTCTGGTAAACAATAGCCAAGTTGACATTAAAATAAATATTGGAGCCACCTGCGAAGCCTATATCGAAAAAGTAATAGAAGTGGTTAATGGCATAGAAGAATTAGATGAAAGTTTAGATATGTCAAAAAAACCTAGTTTATCAATTTACTTCATGCAACAAGGAGATACTTTATGGCAGGTTGCTAAAAAATATCATACAACCGTCAAACAAATACTAGATAGTAACAATATAACTACTATAGAAGATATAAAAGCAGGAGACTACATATTAATCGAAAAAATTCATAATTTTAAATTTTAAAGAAAAGACCGCACAATTAAGCGGTCTTTTCTATGCTAATCAGAAAAATTTTATAATATTAAATGATTTTGCAGGAAAAAAAACCTTTGGTATATAATATATAAGTAAGTGTAATTATGAAGGAGTTGGTGGGGATGAGGGAGATCCAATTAAAATCGAGAGCTAAAATTAATTTATCCCTAGATGTATTAAAGAAAAGGGAAGACGGTTACCATGAAGTTCAAATGATTATGCAACAAATTGATCTTTATGACCGTATACTTTTGAGGGAGAGGAAAGATAATAAAATTCAAGTTATTAGTAATTGCGAATTTATTCCTAAAGATTCTGGTAATATAGCCTATCAAGCAGCGTTAAAAATGCGAAACCATTGTAAATCGCCCTATGGTTTAGATATACATATAGAAAAAAATATTCCAGTTGCTGCGGGGTTAGCAGGAGGAAGTTCTAATGCCGCTGCTGTAATTAAAGGATTAAATGAATTTTGGAATCTTAAATTAACAACAAAAGAATTGATGGAAATTGGTGTTACTATAGGTGCTGATGTACCTTTTTGTATTATGGGTGGAGCAGCATACGCAGAAGGAATTGGCGAAAAACTGACACCCATTACAGGTTTAAAAAATGTTTGGATGGTTATTGCTAAGCCAGCCATTTCTGTTTCAACAGCAGAAGTATATGGGCAATTAGATTTGTCAAAACTATTAGATAGACCTAATACAATAGAATTGCTGGAAACCATAGAAACTGGTGATGTTACAATTTTATCTAAAAACATGAGAAATGTGTTGGAATCAGTAACCGAGAACAAACATCCAGTTATTAAAGAAATAAAAAATAAGATGATGGAGTTTAATGCCTTAGGAAGTATGATGTCAGGTAGTGGCCCTACGGTTTTTGGTATTTATAAAAACTATGAACGGGCAAAGTCCGCCTACGAAAATCTATCCCTATTATATAAACAGACATATATGGTACAAAGCTATTGTAGGAGGAATGAAGATGAATAATTTACAAAATCTAAAGATAGAGGGGTTTAAACCCTTAAGGGAAATTGTATTTGAAAACCTAAGGGAGGCAATACTAGAAGGAAGACTAGAACCAGGTCAAAGAATGATGGAAATTCAATTGGCAGAACAACTGGGGGTTAGTCGAACCCCAGTTAGAGAAGCTATACGAAAGTTAGAACTAGAGGGACTAGTGATAATGATTCCACGTAAAGGTGCATACGTAGCAGATGTTTCTATTAAAGACATCCTAGAAGTATTGGAGATTAGAGCGATTTTGGAAGGTTTAGCAGCTTCCCTAGCAGCAACTAGAATGTCTGATGAAGAAATAGACGAACTAGAGATGATTTCCTACCAATTTAAAAAGTGCTATCAGAAGGATGATATAGAAGGAATGATTGAAAAAGATGTAGAGTTCCATGACCGTATCTTCAATTCCGCTAGAAATGAAAAATTAAATCATATTGTTCAAGGTTTAAGGGAGCAAATCTATCGTTTTCGTGTAACGTATATATCTGAATACAATAAGGCTAAAGAACTGGTGGAAGAACATGAAAATATTTTGGAAGCTATTTCTCAAAGGGATGCAGAAAAAGCAAATGAGTATGCGTTAAAACACATTGAAAATTTAGGAAGTCATATGATGGAGTCAGTATTAAAAAATAAAGAATAGAAATAAGATACCATTAGGAGGACACAACTAAATGCATGCAGTAATCTTAGCAGGAGGAAACTTGGGGGAGGAAAATTCTTTTAATAGCAATAAAGCTTTATTTAACTTTAACGGTGTTCCAATGATTAAACATATTATTAGTGCATTGAAACAGTCCAATGAAGTGGATAAAATTATAGCTATTGGCAACAAAGAGATATTGCAAGAAGTTATAGGAGAAGAAGTAGACCTGTTAGTGGAGGATAAAAAAACAATAATAGATAATTTACTAGAGATAAGTAGATTGTTCTCTAAAGAAAAACAGATATTAATAACCACCTGTGATATACCACTTCTAAAAGGTGAAATGATAACCCATTTTATTAAGGCGGGTTTAAATCAAAAAAAAGAACTTATATACCCCATTGTAGAAAAAACTATATGTATAAATGCTTTTCCAGATGTAAAAAGAACCTTTGTACCTTTAAGGGAGGGGTCTTTTACAGGTGGAAATTTAGTTTTACTTGATCCTTCTTCCATAACAAAGATAGAAAAGGTAGCCCGTTTAATGGTGGAGAACCGAAAAAATCCCTTGAAAATGAGTAGAATACTAGGGATAAAGTTTCTTCTTCTGCTTTTAATTAAAAGGCTAACCCTACATAATATAGAAAAATATATAGAAAAACGCTGGCGTATAACAGCTAAAGCAATAATAAATGATTACCCGGAAGTGGGTAATGACATCGACCGTATGGAAGACATAGCTATATTGGAAAAATATACATAAGACATACTTTTTTTAGGACTATCCTTTTAAATAAGGGTAGTTTTTTTATGTTAATAAACAGTTTTATGATTTTTTGTATATTAAATCCTTAAAGTGTAAAAATTATAATTAGAAATAAATTGAAAAGTGGGTGGAAAAAGTGGAAATCATTAAAAAGTTAGCAGGATTGTTTAATAGCTATATTTTAGTAATGATTTTATTAATAGGTGCTTATACGTTATTTGTAGATGTAACAAAGCTAAAAAAACGAGAATATATTAGGGAAATGAAAATAGCCAAATACATATCCTATTTTTATATTTTTGGTGGGCTAATAACTTTTATTGCTATAAATATATTTATGTAGAGGAGGGAATGTTATGGGATTTTGGAATCGCTTTTTTGGAGGAAAAAAGAAGGGGGAAGATACAGTTAAAACAGTACCCCATAAAAGCATAAAAAAGAACTTAGAAACAATTAAGGAAATAATGACAGATTGTGATGACATAGTCTACAGAGAAGTAGAAATTGGTACACAAAATGAATTTAAAGCTGCCCTAATTTATGTTGATGGTATGGCAGATAAAATGTTATTAAATAAATTTGTTTTAAATAATTTAATGGTTAGCAGTAGAATGGTTGAACCCAATGGAGAAAATATAAAAAATCAACTATATAAACAATTAAAAGACCATACATTAACAGTAACAGAACTCAGTGAAGTAGAAAGCATTGAAGAAGCTGTTGGCTTTATGTTAAGTGGTGAAACGATACTACTATTAGATAATTATAACAAAATTATTATAGTAGCTTCAAAGGGATTTTCTTCGAGGAGTATTTCAGAACCTTCCACCGAGACGGTAATACGTGGCCCGAGAGATGGTTTTACAGAAACTTTTAGGGTGAATACAACATTAATTCGCAGGAGAATTAGAGATTCAAAATTAAAGGTAAAATCAATGCAAATAGGTAAACGCTCAAAAACAGATGTGGCAGTTATGTATATTGATGATATTGTAAATAAAGGAATTCTTAAAGAAGTAAATAAGCGTTTAAAGATGATTGATATAGATACAATTTTAGATAGTGGATATATAGAACAATTGATAGAAGATGACTGGACATCCCCTTTCCCACAAATACAAAATACAGAAAGACCCGATGTGACGGCGTCGGCTTTATATGAAGGGAGAGTTGCAATTGTGGTGGATAACAGTCCTTTTGTACTACTGGTACCTGCTACAATTAATGCAATGATGCAGTCTTCAGAAGACTATTATGAGCGATGGAACATTGCATCGGCAGTAAGGCTATTAAGATATTTTGCAGCCACCATATCTTTAATATTACCATCTTTATATGTTGCAATTACCTCTTTTCATCCACAAATGATTCCCACCCAATTGGCATTGGTGTTGGCGGTTAACCGAAAAACAGTACCTTTTCCTGCAATAGTAGAAGCCCTTATAATGGAGACCACCATTGAGCTTTTAAGGGAAGCGGGGGTTAGACTACCAGGCCCAATTGGGGCAACCATCGGGATTGTAGGAGGTTTAGTTATTGGACAGGCAGCAGTAGAAGCAGGAATAGTTGCACCATTAATGGTAATCATTGTGGCGGTAACTGCAATTGCTTCCTTCGCAGTTCCCAGTTATAACGTAGCCATAGGCTTTAGGCTTTTACGGTTCTTGTTTATTTTTGCTGCTGGGTTTTTAGGGCTTTATGGTGTAATGTTGGCGATTCTGTTGGTATTAATTCATTTGTGTAGCTTAAAAAGCTTTAATGTACCTTATTTATCACCCTTCGTAAATTATATAGACGAATCTGGAGATTTAGGTGATACATTTATTAGAGTACCCCTTATTGCTATGAATAATCGTAATGCCCATGCCAATGATAAACAAAGAAATCGAATGGACGATAAAAGAAAAGAGTACTTTGGTATCGAGGAGGATAAATAATGAATTTTAATAATGAAAAAGTTTCCCTCTCCCAGATGGGAAGTATCTTAGTGCTGACAATGGTAGGGACTGGTATATTAACCCTACCCAGGTCATTGGCTGAAGCAGTAGGAACTGATGGTTGGTTATTAATCTTAATAGGAGGGGCTATCTGTATAGGGCTTTTGTTTATCCATAGCTATATAGTTAAATCCTTCCCAGGAAAGAGTTATATGGAAATTATAGCCTGCAACCTTTCTAAACCTGTTTCCTATGTTGTAACAGCTCTGTTAGCAATTTATTTTATTGGACTAAACGCCTTCTTAATTAGGATTTTTTCAGAGGTAGTAAAAATGTTTTTACTACTGAGAACCCCTATAGAAGTAATAATTTTCAGTATAGTATTGATGGCGGCATATTTGGCTCGTCAAGGAATAGAAACATTGGGAAGATTAGCAGAGCTTTTATTACCTTTAATTTTAGTACCATCATTAATCTTATTTCTTTTAGCAATGGTTGGAGGAGATATAACAAATTTGTTGCCAGCAGTAACAACTACACCAAAGGAAATATTAGAGGCTTTGCCAATAGTAATTTTTAGTTATTTAGGGTTTGATATTATTTTGATTTTTGGCATCTATGTTAATAAACCTAATAAAGTAATTAAGTCCAGCACGAAGGCATTAGTTTTTGTAGTGTTGCTTTATACAATTTTAAACATTGTAACAATTTCAACTTTTGGTGAGAAGCAAACAACCCATCTAATTTGGCCCACCATAAGTCTTTTTAAAACCATTGAGTTTCCAGGGCTCTTTATAGAGAATGTAGAAGGATTTGTAATGGCACTATGGGTACTGATTGTATTTATGTCTATAGCTCCTTTATTATTGGTAGCCACCACCCTTTTAGGAGACTTATTTACAGTAAGGGATAATAAATATTTTGCATTGCCACTTTTACCTCTGCTCTATTTTATTGCCCTTTTAGGGGATAGTTTAGCAGAGGCATATGCCTATTTAGAAAAATTTATCAATTATACAGCTCCCTTTGTTTTGGTCATTATCCCAGTATCAATTTTAATTTCAATGTTTATAAGGAGACGGTTAAGAAGGGAAGGGAATACAAATGTTTAAGAGAACCCTTAAGAAGATAACATTAATATATATAATATTAATAACATTATTTTTAACAGGTTGTTGGGATAAACAAGAGATAGATGATAGAGCTTTTATTTTAGCAATGGGAATAGACCATGTTACCCCAGGACATGAGGGAGAAAGAGAAGAAATGGAAGAAATACTAACAAGGAAAAATCATTATAGAGTTACCTATGTTTTTCCTAAACAAATGATGGGGGTGGGAGAAGCAGAAATGACCAATGTTCAAATAAGCAGTGTTGGAGAGAATGTATACATGACAGAAAGACAACTTACCACAAGGATGGATAGTGAATTGTTTTTAGGGCATTTAAAGTCAGTTGTGGTGGGGGAAGAAGTAGTGAATAACCCCAAAATGTTTAGAGAAGTATTAGATGCTTTAGAAAAAGACCCCTTCATCACTAGAAAAATTAGTTTTGCCATCGTTGAAGGGGAAGCTAAAGAGGCATTAGAAGTAGAACCAAAATTAGAACCCATGACAGGTCAATTTATTGCTGATTTATTTAGGGGACGAGAGAGGACCCAACGGGCACCTATAAAAGATTTAAATGAAATACTTATTGAACTGCACTCTAATAAAACCGCTGTAATTCCTCGTATGGTAGTGGCAGAAGAAGAGTTAAAAGTAGGAGGGTCGGCAATAATTAATGATTATAGGTTAGTGGGTTGGTTGGGGGAAATAGAAACCATCATGTTAATGCTGGTAAGGGGACAGACCACTATATTTAATGTAACTGTTGAAGACGGTGACGTTGTTATTCCTTATCAAATAACTGAGGCAGAACGAAAATTTACTTTGGTAGAATCGGGAGATCAATTAAAAATGAGAGTAGAAATAGACTTAGAGGGAGATATTATACAACACTATTTTAACCCTGAAAATGATATGCTAGATCCAGTATTTCTACAACAGTTACAAAGTAAAATTAACCAAAAAGTCCATGATAAGGTGGCGTATACAATAAAAGAGCTTCAAGAAAAACATCGGACTGATGTTGTTGGATTTAATGACTATGTAAGAAAGCATCACTCAAAGCTTTGGAAAAAAGTGGAGGGGGATTGGGCAGATATTTTTCCTACAATTGAAGTGGAAGTAGTTGTTGATGCAAAAGTAAGAAGAGTAGGTTTATCTAAGTAAATAGTTAACGTTATGAATAATTGTATAAAATTTCCCCTAATGGTACATACTAAGAATATAATAAGTAGATGAGGGGTTAGGGGGAATTAAACAATGAAGAAAATAACAATTATTTTAATTATAATATTAGTAGCAATTAGTTGTTTAAACTTTTTTAATTTAAAGGGCAGTGAAACGGTTTTAAATAATAATAATGATAATCAGAGTTTAATACGTTTTCATGTATTAGCCAACAGTGATTCACCAGAAGACCAATTATTAAAGCTAAAAGTTAGAGACAGAATTATGCATGAGATGGCAGACGCTTTTGATGATGTTGTCAGTATTGATGACAGTAGAGATGTGATTATAGGAAATATTGATAGGATACAAGAAATTGCTGTGGCAGAGCTTCTAAAAAATAATGCTGACTATAAAGTTGAAGTGGTTTTAGGACAGCATACATTTCCAACAAGAAGGTATGGAAACATGGTTTTTGCAGCAGGAGACTATGAGGCTTTAAGGGTGATTATTGGTGACGGTAAAGGGCAAAATTGGTGGTGTGTAATGTTTCCTCCCTTATGCTTTATAGATGTAAAAAATGGGTTAATAGATGAAGGTACAAAAAAAGAATTAAGGTCAGTTTTATCGGAGGACGAGTATCAACTGGTTAGCACCAGTGTCAATCAAAAACAATTACCTATTCAATTAAGATCAAAGCTAGTAGACTTTATAAAAAATTCCAAGAACCAAATAAGTCGTATGGCATTAAATTTCTAAAAAAAGACCTCCAGTGGAGGTCTTTTGAAGTTTTTTATAAACAAAAAGAACACAAGAAAAAAGAATTAAAATGTTTATTTATTTCACAAATAAGCAATTAAAATTGACATATTTATTTTACTTACTAAAATAAGTTTTGTAAACTAAGCGTGAATTTTGTCTAGATAAATCATACAACGCTCAGGCTTGTTAATTTGACAATAAAACTTAGCTATTCTAGAATATACTTCAACAGATTTAGATTTAACCCCTAATTCTTTAAGGGCTTCTTCTATAGATAGTAATCGTTTTTCAGCTTCCTCTAAGTTATTATAATGATCTTTATAGATTTCTGATAAAAAGAGGTTGATACTTATAAGGGCTTCTATATTTGATGTTTCTTTGGCTATTTTAGAGCCCTTATACAGTGTTTCAATAGCTTTATCCAACTGATTTAAATTGCGATAACATTTTGCTATATCACAGTAAATAGTAGGGGATATATTTAAGTCAACAGTCTCTGCCAACTCAGTTGCTTGGTTAGAATATTTAATAGATTCCTTTAAATTACCTATGCAGCGATAGAGGATAGAAAGATTATTATAAATCATTAATAACGTATTTGAAGATAATTCACTTTCTCTAGATAATAATTCTTCATATATCTTTTTTGCTTTATCATAGTTACTTAAATCTCTATAGGTGTTGGCTTCCATAAGAAGTACATCATCATAATACTTTGAATCTACAGACTCTAACTCTCTAAATAAACTAATATTTTTGAATACTAAATCAAATTTCTTTAAGTTACGATGACAAATAATTGTATTGTAAAGCTTCAACATCTTTATGTATTGTAGGTTGGGGGTGTTATTTTCTAAAGCAACGGAATAGGCTTTGTTAAAGTATAGTAAACCTTCTTCTACAAAATGTTTGCTTAAGAAACTACTACCAATTTTACTATAAATTAAAGAAACAACTTCAAAATTTTTGGTCTCTAAATAGTAATCTAAACTACTGAAAAAGTCCATTAAAGCGTCACTATAATTAGCAGAGGAATAGTTAAACTCTCCTCTTCTTAATAGGGTTTTAGAATAATGTTCTCTTATAGACCATTCGTTGGCGAGGGACAACATTTTATTGAAAATATCATATATTTGACTATGATTTAAGTTTTTATAATTAGATAATAATATATTAATACTAACTAATTGATTATCTATTATTTTTTGAACTTGTTCTTCTTTTGACTCCATTAAGTAATTGGCAGTAATTTTTTTACCGTATCGCTTATAATGATCGTTAAGCTTTTTGGCAATGATCTTAGCTGTTTCATGGCTAAGGCTTCTTTTACCATTTTCAATCATGCTAATAAGACTTCTAGTGATTTGGTCATCAGTTAATTCATCCTGTTTTAGTCCAATTTCTCTACGAAGTCGTTTGATTTTCTCCCCTGGACTTAATATGTTCATATGTGAACCTCCTTATGTAATATTGATTATATAATAAACTAAATATAATAATTTTATGTGAAAGTGATATATATAATAATATACTAAAAATTTCACAAAAAATCAATTTAAAAAGTTAAAGGAAAAGGAACTTTTGTTGCATTTTTTGTTTTTTTGTATAAATATAAAGTAATTGTATAAGATTAAAAGTTGAATAATACCATAAACAAGAGTAGAATATTAATAGTATTAAAGAAAGAAGGTGAGATTTATGAAGAAACTGAATGTAATGGTTGTCTTCGGTGGAAAGTCTGGTGAACATGAAGTTTCATTAATGTCAGCGGCTTCAATATTGCGGGCAATTAATAAAGAAAAGTATAATGTTATTCCTGTTGGAATCACAAAAGATGGTGTTTGGAAAATTTGCAACTGTACTATAGATGAAATAGAATCTGGTAGCTGGGAAGATGAACAAAATCAGTTAGATGAACATATTAATCAAACAGTAAAGAAGATTACATTAGCTCCTATGGACAAAAATGGAGAAGTTTTAAGGGTAGAAAATAACAAAATAGAAAAAGTCGATGTGGTTTTTCCAGTTCTTCATGGCCCTTTTGGAGAAGATGGCACCATTCAAGGATTAATTGAAATGATGGGCATACCATATGTGGGGGCTGGCGTGTTGGCATCAGCAGTAGCAATGGATAAAGGGATGGCAAAAAAACTATTTGATGCAGATGGAATTCCCCAAGCAAAGTACATAATTATAAATAGAAATAAATATATTCAACATATGCAAAAAATGATTGAAGAAATAGAAGGACAATTTAATTATCCAGTATTTGTTAAGCCTGCAAATTTGGGTTCAAGTGTAGGTATTTCAAAGGCAAAAAATACAGAACAGTTAGTTAAAGCGATTAATGAAGCGGCTAAATATGATCGTCGAGTGGTGATTGAAGAGTTTATTAATGCTAGAGAAATTGAATGTTCAGTTTTAGGGAATGATGAACCTATAGTATCTTTACCAGCAGAAATTATACCATCCCACGAGTTTTATGATTATCACGATAAATATTTTGACGGAACAAGTCAATATGTAATTCCTGCTGATTTATCACAGGAAATGATAGAAGAAATAAGAGCATTATCTATAAAAGTATATAGTTTATTAGACTGTAGTGGGTTGGCTAGAGTAGACTTCTTTGTAGAAAAAGAAACCAATCGCATTTTAGTAAATGAAATTAATACGATGCCTGGCTTTACAAAAATAAGCATGTATCCTAAAATGTGGGAAGTTACAGGAATTCCCTATGAAAAATTAATAGATCGTCTTATAGAACTAGCCCTTCATAGACACAAAGATCGTAATTAAAATATAAAAAAAAGGTTGGATAGCAATGGATAAACGGATGATAAGGGTACTTGGAGTACAAAAGGATGCACAAGGAGAAGAAAATAAAATTGAATTGACTACAGAAGGTAAAGTGTACGAAAAAAACAATAATATATATATTGTATATGAAGAAACAGAAATTTCTGGAATGGAAGGCGCTACAACTACCTTGAAAATAGAAGGTGATAAAAAAGTATCAATGAAAAGATACGGTACTGCCGACTCCCAAATTGTATTTGAAGAAGGTAGACATTACATCAGTGAATATAGAACCATGTTTGGTAACTTCAAGATGGATGTTAAGACCCATTCATTAAAAACAGACTTATCAATAGAAAATCAAAAAGGAAAAATTGAAATCAATTATGATATGGTTATTTCTGGTATGGTTGAAACTACAAATACATTGGAAATAAGTGTACTATAGAAAGGTTAGGTTGAATAATGAATATTAATAAAATAAAGTTAGAGTTACAAAGGCAACTACAAGACAGTATCTACAATTGTTTTTCTATTCATTATTCAGACTTTGGTGTTCAAAGAAATCATAAAGAAGGCTATGGTGATTTTTCTTCCACCGTAGCTTTTTCATTGAACAAACTATTAAAAAAACCTCCAATGGAAATTGCAAATAATATTGAAAGTGAAAGCAATAATAATAAACAAAATAAATATAGACTAGAAGCTGTAGCACCAGGTTTTCTTAACTTGTACTTACCTAAAGACTGGAAGTTTAATGTGATTAAAGAAATACAGAATAGGACTGGGAATAATAATTTAATAAATCATGTTTTGTTGGAAAGTGATGGACAGTATGTTAGTTTCAAAAAAGAAGTTCTATATATAGCCCATCGTACCCAATGGGTTTTAGAAGTGTTTCAAAAAGAGGGTGTGGGTCTGTACCCTATAAGGGTAGAAGATATAAAGCTACCCATTGAAGAGATACTAATTAATCAAATGATATATTGGGATGAATTAACAGGAGATAAGGAATTAGACAAAGAAAAATTAAAACAATGTTATTTAGATATAATAGAGAGCTTCTGGAAGTACCATAATTCGGTGGTGTTAAGAAACTTGGAAGAAACCCAAAGAAATCTTTTGTTAAATATTTTCCTTGCTATAAAAAATATAATGATGTATTAATTTTCTAACTTTTAAGCCTATAAAAGAGGGTTTTTATATACTATAAAGAAATTAAATATAAAATAACGGGTATTGCATATAGGTGGAGGAGGAACGGAGATGATACTTATTATGGAAAAGGCACTGGAACTACACAAATTAAGAAAAACCTTTGTAATGGCTACAGTAATTGAGTCAAAAGGTTCTGTTCCAGGTAAAACAGGGGCTAAGTTAATATATACAGAAGATCACCAACTGTTTGGTACTGTTGGGGGTGGTCTAGTAGAAGCGGAAGTATTAAAAGAAGCAGAAAAGGTATTAGAAACAACAGAAAGTAAAACATTAGAATATAATCTAACAAAATCAGAGAAGGGCATAGGAATGAATTGTGGTGGTAGTGTAAAGGTTTTTTTAGAAATCTTTAAACCTCAATATCGACTGCTTTTATGTGGTGGGGGTCATATTGGTTATGAAATAGCTAAATTTGCATCTCTGTTAAAATTAGAAACCATTTTGTTAGAAGAGAGAAAACATATGGCAACAGAAGAGAGGTTTCCCTATGTGCTAGAGTGGGTGGTAAAGGATAATTATAAAGAAGCCTTAAAAGAAGTGGAAATTGATAAATATACACTGGTGGTAATTGTAACAAAAGGTTCAACCACCGATGAAATGGTGCTGGAGGAAGTTATACACTCCACTGCCCCCTATATAGGAATGATGGGTAGTTTAAGGAAAAAACTTGAAGTTATGAGTAGTATGGAGAAAAAGGGTTATTCTAAGGAATTGTTAAATAAAATATATTGCCCTATTGGGTTAGATATAAAGGGTACTACACCAGAAGAAATTGCCCTATCAGTAGTAGCAGAACTAGTTACCATTAAAAATGGAGGGACTGGAAAACCATTAAGGGAACTTTTTTAGCAGTAATTACGTCTTATTAATAAGAACACTGGACTATAGAGGAAAGTGTATATTAAAGTAAAAAATAATAAAATTTATATAGCGTCGCTATACAATTTCCTCGTAGGCTAGTTATGTCAGTCATAAGGAGGAGAAAATATGAAAAAGATAATTTGTATTTTGGTTGTTGGGTTAATTGTAGTAGGAGGTTTGGTGGGCTGTGGCATTTCTGAAACCCCAAAAGTAGATACCCCACAACAGCAGGAAGAACCGAAAATAGATGATGAAAAAGTAGAAGAAAAGCAATTTCCCCAAGCAAAGGATGATACCATAATGATTGAAGGGATGGAGGAAACCATCACTCTAAATCTTCTAGATGGAAGTGGAAAAAATTTTATCACCTATGTACCGGAGGACCTTTTAGTGGAGACAGTAAGTGCTGGTGAAGGTGATGCCTATTGGTTCTATGCTAACTTTGGTGGAAATAAAAGAGAAGATGTCTACCTTCAGCTATTCTTTTTCCCACCGACATTAGATTCAGAGCCTAAATTAGTTGGGGAAAGAGGCTTGTTGACTGCTCAAGGTTTAGAGATGGAAAAAGTAGAAGATGGAGAGGAATTTTATCCGTGGTCTGTTGAAGAATATATCAGTAAGACTGATGAAACAAAAGTTTACTTAGGTGTTCATCAAGACCAATATTTTATGTTAAAAGTTAGTTATCCAGCAGAATTTGGAGACGGATTTTTGCCGAGGGTAAATAAGGTTTTAGAACATTTTTATTGGGTAGATACAGAAACTTATTTAGTTGAAGCTGAATAAAAAGGAATAAAAAGGGTTAAATATCATTTGAAAATGCATGGTATAGAAGTCATGTAAAAATATTTTTTTAATACACAAAATGCAATTTCCATAAAAAGAAATTGCATTTTGTGTATTGGTGTATAAAATTAATAAAATAAGAAAAAATAAAATATAAAAATAAAAGTAAAATTTTAAAAATGAACAGCACTTAAAGTGTTGGAATTTAAATGTTTTATAAATGAAATTATTTTTGTTGTAATAAAACATAAAAAAATATTAAATCATATAAATAAATTAATTTTCAAAAAAATGTTGCATTAGAATTTTATCCGGTATATAATACTAATAAATATTAGAAAAGCCTTATGTAAATGCATTGATGGGGAGAGTAAATACAAAGTGAAGTTTAAGCGAGTTGGGGACGGTGAAAGCCCAGTAACAAAGCTTGTATTGAAGAACACCTCGGAGCAGCTAACCAAAATCCATTTATGGAAAGTAGACTTAGTCGGTTGTTCACCGTTAAAAGAACTAGGTATCGACATTTAAAACTAATTGTCCGTACTAAATAAAGAGAGCTTATTTATAAGCTAATCAGGGTGGCACCGCGGAGAATACATAATCCCGTCCCTATACCATACAAGTGGTATAGGGGCGGGATTTTTTAATTTTACAGGGTTTTATAAATTTTATAATTAATAAACTGGAAGATAAAAGAGCGATAAAAATATTGATGAGGAAAAGGGAGGAAATTAAAATGGAAAGAGTATATGTAAAGGATATAGGTGGAGTGAAGGAAGAAACAATATTGGTAAAAGGTTGGATTCATAAAATTTATGATATAGGAAAAATTAGTTTTCTTCAATTAAGAGACAAAACAGGAATTATACAACTGGTGGTGGATAAAGAGCTAAGGGACGGTTTGAGGTTAGAAATGTCTATAGAAGCAGTTGGAGAAGTAGCTTCTAATGAGAAAGCTCCAACGGGTATGGAAATACAGGTAAAAGAACTGACTATATTAGGGCAAGCCCATTATGATGTGTTACCTTTTCCAATCAACAATGGAGAAGTAAAGGCACATTTAGAAACTCAATTAAACCATAGAAATATAAGTTTAAGGTCCCCTAAAGTAAGAGCACCATTTAAGGTACAAGAGGAAGTAGTTGAAGCCTTTAGAAGCTTTTTAAAGTCTCAAAACTTCTCTGAAATTCATACACCTAAAATTATTGCTTCAGGTACAGAAGGTGGGTCAGAAATGTTTACAGTAAACTATTTTGATACTAGAGCATTTTTAGCCCAAAGTCCTCAATTCTACAAGCAAATGATGGTGGGAGCTGGTTTTGAAAGGGTATTTGAAGTAGGTCATGCCTATAGAGCAGAGTTACACAACACATGGAGACATTTAAATGAGTATGTTAGTTTAGATGTTGAAATGGGATTCATAAAAAGTGAAGAAGATATTATGGATATGGAGGAGGCTTTTTTAAAATACCTTTTCCAACATCTTAACAAAACTTGCCAAAGTGAATTAGAATTATATGGTGTAGTTTTACCAGAAATTAAGAAAATTCCAAGAATGCCATTGGCTGATGCTCAAAACATACTGTTAGAGAAGTATGGTAAAAAATCTCCAACAGGTAATATTGATGCAGAAGGTGAAATTATATTATCTCAATATATTAAGGAAACCTATGACAGTGACTTTGTATTCTTAACAAAGTATCCAGTATCTAAAAGACCAGTATATACTATGCCAGATGAAACATTGGAAGGAATGACAAAAAGTTTTGACTTAATATATAAGGGACTGGAAATAACCACAGGTGGACAAAGGATTCATGATTATGAGGCATTAATAACGAACATGACTAAGTTTGGACTAAACCCACAAGATTTTGATTTTTATGTTGACAGTTTTAAATATGGTATGCCACCCCACGGAGGGTTTGCCATAGGGTTAGAACGGATTACAATGAAAATATTAGAATTAGATAACATTAGACAAGCCACACTATTACCAAGAGATTTAAAGAGAATTACACCATAGGAGGATAAAAAAATGAAAATAAACGTAGAAGAAGTACAACATATAGCAAAGTTGGCAAAGCTTAGGTTTACTAATGAAGAAGCAGAAAAGATGGCAAAAGAGTTTGATTCCATATTAGGGCATTTTCAGTCAATGGAGGAAGTTCCACTAGAAGACACAAAGACTTCATCAAAAGAAGAAATAAAAACAGTATTAAGAAAAGACGAGGCTGTCATATTTGAAGATAAAGCCAAGTTATTTCGAAATGTGAAACAAATGCGGGACGGATATATACAAGTACCTAAAATTATTGAATAGGTTAATAGAAGATAGAACTACCAGTAAAGGAGGAACCAAGATGCAAATAGCAACCATGACAATAGATGAGATAAGGGTTGGAATAAGAGAACAAAAATTTACTGCCCAAGAGGTGGTAAAGGCATTATTTCAACGGATAAAGAAAGTAGAGCCAGAAATAGGAGGCTACATTACCCTTTGTGAAGAGGATGCTTTACAACAAGCCATTATAGTAGATGAAAAAATAAAGGCAGGGGAAAAACTAGGTAAATTGGCAGGTGTTCCTGTTGCAGTGAAAGACAATATCTGTACCGATGGTATTCGTACCACCTGTGCTTCAAAAATGTTAGAGGATTTTATTCCTCCCTATGATGCCACCGTTGTAAAGAAACTTAAAGCAGAAGATGCCATTATTATAGGTAAAACCAATATGGATGAATTTGCTATGGGTTCTTCAAATGAAAACTCTGCCTTTAAAATTGTTAAAAACCCTTGGGATACCAAACGTGTTCCAGGTGGGTCTTCGGGGGGATCGGCAGCGGTAGTGGCGGCAGGAATGGCACCATTATCGTTGGGTTCTGATACAGGTGGTTCTATTAGACAACCAGCAGCCTTTTGTGGAGTGGTAGGTTTAAAACCAACCTATGGACTAGTGTCTCGTTTTGGATTAATTGCTTTTGCTTCATCTTTAGACCAAATAGGGCCTCTAACAAGAACTGTAAAGGACTGTGCATTAAGTTTAGAGGTGCTACAGGGGAATGACCCAATGGATGGAACTAGTGTTAAAGAAGTAAAAACAAAGAGCTATTTAGATGGGTTAGAAGAAGGGGTTAAGGGTTATAAAATAGGTATTCCCAAAGGATTCCTACAAAAAGGTTTAAATGAAGAAATAGCTAAAGCTATAGAAGATAGTATAGAAAAGTTTAAAGAATTAGGTGCAATCGTTGAAGAGATAGACTTGCCAATAACAGATGCAGAATTATCTGCCTATTACATCATTTCATCGGCAGAGGCAAGTTCTAATTTAGCTAGGTTTGACGGAGTTCGTTATGGTTATAGAACAGAAGATTTTCAAAAACTAGATGAATTAATGGAAAAAACCAGAACGGAAGCCTTTGGAGGAGAGGTAAAGCGAAGAATTATGTTAGGAACATATGCACTGTCATCGGGTTATTATGATGCCTACTATAATAAGGCACAAAAATTAAGGGAAAAAATCCGTCAACAATATCAAGAAATATTCAAAACCTATGACTTGATTATCACCCCCACCACACCTTCTTTACCGTTTTTATGTGGAGAAAAAGTTAATGACCCTATGGAAATGTATTTAGGGGATATATATACAATAAATATTAACCTAGCAAAATTACCAGCATTATCAATGCCTTGTGGTTTTAGTAAAGAAGGGTTACCAATTGGTATTCAATTAATTGGAGGAGAATATACGGAAGATAAAATACTAAAAGCTGCCTTTGCTTTAGAAGAAGAGCTTAAACTTTCTACTATAATACCAGAAGGAAAGGAGGAAATATAATGGGTTTTGAAACTATCATCGGAATGGAAATACATGTAGAGCTAGAAACAAAATCTAAAATATTTTGTAGTTGCCCTACTACTTTTGGGGCTGCCCCTAATGCCCATACTTGTCCAGTGTGTTTAGGCTTACCAGGTACATTACCAGTATTAAATGAAGAAGTGGTGAATTTGGCAATTAAAGCAGGTCTGGCTTTAAATTGTGGGATCAACTATTATAATAAAATGGATCGTAAAAACTATTTTTACCCTGACCTTCCAAAGGCGTATCAAATTTCCCAATATGACCTGCCTATTTGTAGTGGTGGTATTGTGGAAATTGAAGTGGAGGGGGTTAAGAAAGAAATCCGAATAAATCGAATCCATATTGAGGAGGATGCAGGTAAATTAGTCCATATGGAGGATGAACCCCATTCATTAATAGACTATAACCGAGTAGGCGTTCCCCTAATAGAGATAGTTTCAGAAGCTGATTTAAGATCGCCGTTAGAAGCTGTAGAGTATGTTAAAGTATTAAAGTCTATTTTAGAATATGCGGGCATTTCTGACTGTAGGATGGAGCAAGGGTCTTTGCGTTGTGATGCAAATATATCCATTAGAAAAGTTGGACAAGAAACCTTAAACAATAAAGTAGAAATAAAAAACATGAACTCTTTTAAAGAACTAATAAAAGCAATGGAAAAAGAAGAAAAAAGACAAAGAGAACTATACACCTTTGGAGAAGGACATAAAGTAATTCAAGAGACTAGAAGATGGGATAGTGGAAAGGGTAGAACCGTATCCATGAGAACTAAAGAAGATGCCCACGATTATAGATACTTCCCAGAACCAGATTTAACACCTATTGTTATTTCATCGGGGTTAGTACAGTCCATAAAAGAACAATTACCAGAGCTACCACCTGCCAAGAAAATACGTTTTACAGAAGAATATCATTTAACTGATAAAGAGGTAGATATTTTAGTGGGGGATAAAAGCCTAGGAGAATTTTATGAAGGAACGGTAAAATTAGGTGCAGAACCTAAAATGGCTGCCAACTGGATATTGGGAGACTTACTAAGGTTACTAAAGGAAAAAGAGTTAGGGTTTGATGCTATACCTGTAAAGGAAGAAGCTTTAGTAAAGTTATTAAAATTAATTGAATCAGGAAAAATCAGTGGGAAAATAGCAAAAGAAGTATTTGAAGAAATGTTTATTACAGGCAATGAGCCAGAAGCAATTGTTAAAGAAAAAGGATTAGGTCAAATTAGTGGTGAAGATGTAATAGAAAAAATAATTATAGATATTTTGCAAGCAAACCCTCAGTCTGTGGAGGACTTCAAAAACGGAAAACTTCAAGCAGTGGGTTATTTAATGGGACAGGTAATGAAAGCAACTAAAGGGCAGGCAAACCCACAAATGGCGAAGGAAATGTTGGAAGCAAAGTTAAAAGAATAGATAGTAAAATCTCCAGAAATTTTTCTGGAGATTTTTATTTTGCATGATTAAGAATAATTTGGATATAAATAATAAATAATGATAAACCTAACCAATAACAATAGGAGGTTGGAGAAATGAAAAAACTTTTAATAATAATTTTAACTATAGCACTGCTAGTAACTATTAGTGGTTGCCGACCACAAGAAGAACCTACACCTACTCCGCCACAAAACCCACCACAACCAACTGTAGAATATCCGTATGGTGAAATAGAGGCTGAAAATATTGAAGGAGTAGAAGTTTATAGAGAAGCTGAAAAGACCCCTATTTTAGAGGATTCTCAACTTATTGCTGAATTAACAACCTTGATTCAAAATGCAGAATATATTGAAAATGTGAGGAATGTACAACAAATAGAAATTAAACTGGGTATGATAATTTACTTAAAAGAGGAAATGTTAGAGAGTAAACAAGTTATAATAAGTTACGATGAAAACACAAATAAACTCTTTATAGGCCCAGAAGGAAGGGAGTTTATTATTAGATCCCAGGAGTTGGTGGAGTTTATGGAAAGCCAAATGAGAAGTAAATTAGTCATTGTAGAAGAAAATGCATTACCAGGAGGTGCTAGAGAATGGTTGGCACAATTTCTACAAGAAAAAGGAGCTTACGTATATCAACATCCAGATGCCACTTATATTAAAGTAACTACCGACCAAAAACCAACAGGTGGTTATCGTATACAAGTAAGAGAGTTTGATGAAGAAGCCTATCCTCAAGAAATCAAAATAGAAATAATTGAGCCAGATAAAGATGCTATGGTAACACAAGCGATAACCTTCCCCACCATCTATTTAAAAGTATATTCCGAACAAGCCACCCAATATCAAGTAAAAACCGTTGACGGTGAAGAATATGATATGGAAAACAAGTTGGTTTTTGCAAAATTGGAAATACCACAAGAAAATAATGAAATTACAACCCCTGTTAGAATTAAAGGGAAAATAATAGCCTTTGAAGCTTCTTTTGTAGTGAGAATATTGGATGAAAAAGAAAATATTATTCATGAAGAAGTTTTACAGGCAGACTATGGCGGGCCAAACTGGGGAAATTTTGATGAAGAAATTATTTTCCCTAAGCCTGAAACAGAAAGTGGAAGTATAGAACTAGGAGAATATAGTGCTAAAGATGGCACATATTTATTGAGAGAAAAAGTAGAAGTTAGGTTTAAATAAAGAAAACAGTAATAAAGCATTTTGTAAAAAGGAGAAGGAACTGTTAATAATATACGGTTTCTTTTTTCTTTATTTAAAATAAAAAACTTATTTACTACTTAAAATAAAGTATAATATATAACATATAAATAAAGCAGTGGATATTGTTCATTAAAAAACTTCTGTTATAATAAAATTAGCTTGTTTTAATGTAAGGAGGGAAACAGATAATGGATATAGAGAGAAGAGAAAAACTATTAAAGGCACATAGTATAGGAATGAAGCGATACATACTAATACACGGGGTAGTTAATTGGGGTATTACCACGGCTATAATATACAGAATTCTTATTGTGGGTACTACCTATGGTTGGTCATTGGAGGGTATTGTGAAAGGAATACTATCTATTGAAACAATTTTTTCAATTATATTTTTTGGACTAGTGGGTATTATATTTGGATTTTTTATGTGGAAGTGGATTGATAGAGAAGTTAAAAAATTACCTCCTTTGCCAACTAAGTCCAAAGGAAATGGAAAGAAAAAAAAGAAGTAATTTTAAAGGTGTCTTATGTAGACACCTTAGTAGTTTAACCAAAAAAGTTTTAAGTAGTAAGTTGGAAGATAACATTAAAATTGATGAAAGAAAAATAAGAATCGTCAGCATTGGTATTCTTATTATAATCTTGATAAATACTATATAAAGTAATGGCTAATAATAGTATTAAAGTAAATATAAATAGACGCATTTTATCCTTTCTCATAAACAGCCTCCAATCTATTTATAATCTATTTATAATAATTATTATGATGTGAGAAAATGATATAAACATTATAACTTACAGGCTAAGGATAAAAAAGAAAAATTTTACAACATATTTTGATAATAATTGATAATGGGCTTATCTATTATAAATATATATGAAAAAGATTGAAGAAAATTGTAGAACATTAGGAAAATTGCCCAGGAAATACTACAAAAATCACTAATATACAGGAGGAAACATATGAACAAAATACAATTAATTGCTACGGCAGCCTTTGGATTAGAGGCTGTGGTTGCAAGGGAAGTAAAAGATTTAGGTTATGAAGACATACAAGTGGAAAATGGAAAAGTCACTTTTACAGCCGACTTAAAAGCTATTTGCAGAAGTAACCTATGGTTACGTACAGCAGATAGAGTACTATTAAAAATAGGGGAGTTTAAAGCTTTAACTTTTGATGAATTATTTGAAAAGACTAAAGCCCTTCCGTGGGGAGATTGGATTCCAGAGGATGGGGAATTTCCTGTTGACGGTAAATCTATTCGTTCCCAACTGGCGAGTGTTCCCGACTGCCAAGCCATTGTAAAAAAAGCAGTTGTGGAGAAAATGAAACAAAAATATAAAAGAGATTGGTTTGATGAAACTGGTGCTAAATATCGTATTGAAGTGGCCTTATTAAATGACATAGCTACTTTAACAATAGATACCAGTGGAGCAGGTCTACATAAAAGAGGTTATCGAACCTTATCAAATAAAGCACCCATTAAAGAAACCCTAGCGGCAGGACTAATACTTTTAAGTTACTGGAATCCAGACCGTGTACTAATTGATCCTTTTTGTGGTTCTGGGACAATCCCCATTGAAGCTGCCCTTATTGGAAAAAATATTGCACCAGGTATGAATCGTAACTTTGTATCAGAAGAATGGTCAATAATTGATAAAAATCTTTGGAGGGATGCAAGAAAAGAAACCCATGACTTGGCCAAATATGACAGACCTCTAAGGATTTACGGTTCAGACATTGATGGAGAAGTTTTGAAACTAGCGAGGTTTCATATAGAAGAAGCCATGTTAGAAGACGATATTCACGTACAAAAACTACCAGTATCAGAATTAGCATCAAGGTTTGACTACGGTTGTATAATCTGTAATCCGCCTTACGGAGAGAGATTAGGTGAAAAAGAAGAAGTAGAACAAATATATCAACAAATGCGTAAGGTTTTTAACAAACTAGATACTTGGTCTCAATACATAATTACATCTAATTCGGAGTTTGAAAGCATTTATGGAAAAAAAGCCGACAAAAGAAGAAAGTTATATAATGGTCGTATTGAATGTACCTATTATCAGTATCATGGGCCAAGACCACCGAGAACAATTAATAAAGAAGAATAGCTTGAAAAGGCAAACCCAACATTAATTGAAGGACTTTCATTAATTGTTTATCAACTAATAAAGAAGGGGCTGTTGAGCTAACTCCAAGGACTAATAGCCTAATAAAAGAAGATAATAAATTATTTAAAATAGTGTTAGATAGTTTTAAAAAGTAAAAATGAGGCATTAGACTTAGTAAAAACCAACTATTTATGTAGACAAAGAGAAAGAAGTCTACCGTATAGTTAGTTTTTACCAAAAGTCTAATGCTTTTTATATTTATAAATATTTCTATATCATATATACTTTACTATTTATGGTTAGATGTATTATGTAAAAAACCCACCTGTATAAAAAAACCTCATAAGGAAATAATTACAAAAAACAATTAAGGTGGGTTAAACAATGGAAAAGAATAATAAAGCTGTTATAAGGGAAATTATTTTGGTTACAGATGGTCAATCAAATATTGGGGGAGACCCAGTTGAGGCTGCCAGACAAGCCTTGCGTAAAAACATAACCGTCAGCACAATAGGAATAATAGATCAAAAAGAACAACAAGAAAAACCCTTTGAAGAAGTCATAAACATTGCCGATGCAGGTGGAGGACATTACGAATACACCTATATAGACAATTTATCTCAAACAATACATACCCTTAGTCATAAAACAGTCACTTCTACAATACAAGATGCAGTAAATAAACAACTTAAAGAATTAATCGGTAATGACTTAAATCATATGCCTCCAGAATCCCGTAGTAAAGTATTAAATTATATAGATAAATACTCTGACGAAATACCTATATGTTGTTGTGTTTTAATGGATTGCAGTGGAAGTATGGCATCAAAAATTCATTCAGCTAGAAATAGTATACTAGACCTATTAGATTCTTTCCAAAATAGAAAGGGAAAAATAGATTTAGCCGTGGTGGGTTTTCCTGGTGACCAAGTAGATACTTGTAAGGTGCTACACCATTTTAATGATCATTTCAGTGAAATGGAAAGAAACCTCTATCAAATGAAGCCAAAAGGTGGAACACCCACTGCTACAGCAATAAATTATGCCGTTAAATTAATAGAAGAACACATGCATAGAGGAAATAACAATAATGGAATAATGACATTAGAAGAGTATGTCGTTGGGTAGGTAGGGGCATCCCTACCTATTTTTATTTGTTTAAAAGCTAACTAGGGAGGCAATATAATGCATGAAGCACTGTGTCATCCAGGTAAAGAGATTATTGGAAAATGGAAGAAAAAACAATATCAAGTTTTGAAAAAGTTAGGAATGGGGGGGACTGCCGAAGTTTTCCTTGTAGAGAGTAAGTTAGACAATAAACTCTATGCAATGAAAATAAGTCAAGACAGTCTTTCCCTCAATAGAGAATATCAGTTGTTAAAAAAATTTACTGGTATAGCCTTTGTTGTTAATGTATATGAAATGGACGATTTCCATGAAAAAGGTAATGTTTATCATTATCTTTTATTAGATTATATACAAGGTGAGGATTTAAAGTCTTATACAGAAAAGAAAAAGCTTAAAATGTTGACAATACTTGGAATAATCCTTATTCTATTAAGAGGACTAGAGACCTTCCATGAAACAGGATATATTCTAGGAGACCTAAAATTAGAAAATATTATGTTTGATCAAGTAAAAAGACAGATTAAACTGATAGATTTAGGTGGTGTGGTTGAAAAAGGTGGTACGGTAAAGGAATATACACCAGCCTATGATCGAGCAGCTTGGCGTTGTGGAATGAGGAAAGCAGAGGAGTCCTACGACTTATTCACACTAACAATGGTATTAGTGCGCCTAATATTAGGAGAGCAGATTAATCCTACAAGACAAAAAAAAGAAGATATAATTGAAAAAATAAAAAAAACCAATGGGAATGAAACATTAACAAGTTTAATAGTAGATATGATAAAAAGTCAAAAGTATAACCGTAAGCAATTTGCAAAGAAAATAAATGAATTATATAATATAGAAAAGCTTTCTTTAATTAAACAAAAAGAAATCAAAACTGATAAACTGGTAAATAAAATATTTAAGTTTAGTTTTGTTCTTTTAATTCTTACCAGCTTGTTGCTTTTAATAATAAATAAATAGTTTAGAAATATTTAATATAATTAGTAAGAGGAATATTTATATAAATGGAGAAATAATTTAAATAAAGAATGAGGGATGACATGATGTTAGTAATTGATAAAATAAGAAATAGAATCGAAGAATATCAGTTAATAGAAACAGGAGACAAAATTGTAGTGGCTTTATCAGGTGGACCAGATTCTGTATGTTTGCTACATGCCCTCTATCAATTAAAAAAGGAGTTTAATATTCAATTATATGCTGCCCACCTAAATCACAACTTCAGAGGTATAGAAGCCCTAAAAGATGCCCAATATGTAACTCAACTCTGTGAATCGCTGGATATAATGTGCTTTGTAAAAAGTAAAGATGTACCTCAGTTTGCTGAACAAAATGGTTATACATTAGAAGAAGCGGGTAGAATACTTAGGTATGAATTTTTTGATGAAGTAGCTGAAAAAGTTGGTGCATCAAAAATTGCTGTTGCCCATAATCAAAACGACCAAGCAGAAACAGTGTTAATGAGAGTACTAAGGGGGACGGGACTACAAGGATTAACAGCCATTCATCATAAACGAGGCAAGATTATTAGACCTTTGCTGGATATAACACGAAAAGAAATAGAAAACTATTGCGAAGAACAACAATTACAACCGAGGATCGATGAAACTAATTTAGAACCAATCTATCATCGAAATAAAATTCGTCTGGAATTGATTCCTTTGTTGCAGGAAGTGTATAATCCTAATTTAGTAGAAACACTATCCCGTATGGCAGAAATACTGAAATCAGATAATGATTTCATAGATCAACAGGCTAAAGATATTTATAGCCTATTGGCAAAGGTTGAAACAGATGGTTCTATTGTTTTGCCGATTCATGGCATAAGTTCATTACATATAGCTCTTTTAGCAAGGGTATTTAGGTCGGCAGCAGAAGCTTTAGTAGGCAAAGCCGAGGTATTAGAATATAAACATATTCAAAATCTGTATAATCTTATGCAAAACAGTGATTCGGGTCAAAAGATACAACTTCCAATGGGTATGATTGCTAAAAAGAGCTATCATAAAATTATTTTTACTACAGTTATCGAAAAGGAAAAAGAACTATTTAGTTATCAATTGGAAGAGTTAGACCCAATAGACATATCTGAAATAAATGGGAAGTTTCAGTTTTCCATCACTAACATGAGTAGTTTAAAAGAAATTCCTAAAGGAATGTATTGTAAAGCTTTTGATTGGGATAAAGTTTCTCATAAGTTAGTAATTAGAAATAGACGGGATGGGGATCGATTCATTCCACTTGGGTTACAGGGAACAAAAAAACTTAAAGATTTTTTAATTGATAAGAAAGTAGAACGTAATGAGAGGGATAGAATTCCTTTGGTTTGTGATGGTAATGATGAAATTATGTGGGTTGTAGGGTATCGAATTAGTGATAAGTACAAAGTTACTAAAGAAACAAAGCAAATATTAATAATACAATTTATTAAAAATGAGTAAAATACCTATTGTAATAGGTAATGGTTAAAGTTGTTTTTAAAGAAATAGTATGGTAAAATATTAAAATGCAATAGAACTAAAACATAGTATTTAAGAGAGGAGGACTTTTGTTGAGGAAATTTTTCCGTGGAGCTAGTTTTTATATTTTAGTGTTTATAGTATTGTTGATTATCGTTCAACAATTTGCAAAACCTGCTCAACAAATAGTAGATATAGAATTTTCTAAACTATATAAAGAACTTGTTGAAGGAAACGTAAGGGAGATTGAAATAGTTGATCGATCTGTTGAAGGTGTATTAATAAAAGACAATGTAAAGCAGTCTTTTAAATCATATATTCCAGAGGTCTATAGTGTAGAGCGATTTACAGAAATTATAGATGCAAATATTGAAAAAGGATTAACCGTTATAGGGGCGCCTATTCCAGATACTCCGTGGTTTATAGATCTTTTACCATCCATTTTTATGGTTTTAATATTTGTGGTGTTCTGGTTTGTATTTATGCAACAATCCCAAGGTGGGGGTAATCGAGTAATGTCCTTTGGAAAAAGTAGGGCTAAACTACACAAAGAGGATGAAAGAAAAAAAGTTACCTTTGATGATGTTGCAGGACTTGATGAAGAGAAGGAAGAGCTTCAAGAATTGGTTGATTTCTTAAAGAACCCGAGAAAGTATATTGAATTGGGAGCTAGAATTCCTAAAGGGATTCTTATGATAGGACCTCCAGGTACAGGTAAGACTTATTTAACAAAGGCTGTTGCAGGAGAGGCTGGAGTACCATTTTTTAGTATAAGTGGTTCTGACTTTGTTGAAATGTTTGTAGGAGTAGGAGCATCAAGAGTAAGAGATTTATTTGAACAGGCTAAGAAAAATTCACCATGTATAATTTTTATTGATGAAATAGATGCAGTTGGAAGAAGAAGAGGAGCAGGTCTAGGTGGCGGGCATGATGAAAGGGAACAAACCTTAAATCAGTTGCTTGTTGAAATGGATGGATTTGGTATCAATGAAGGTATTATTATTGTTGCTGCAACCAATCGACCAGACATTCTAGATCCAGCGTTACTTCGACCTGGACGATTCGATCGTCAAGTAGTGGTAGGTAACCCAGATATTAGAGGTAGAGAAGCCATTTTACAAGTTCATGCTAAAGGGAAACCATTAGATGAAGATGTAGACTTAAAGGTATTAGCAAGAAGAACACCAGGCTTTACACCAGCTGATATAGAAAATTTAATGAATGAAGCAGCCCTATTAACAGCCAGAAAAAATGCTAAAAAGATTAAGATGGCTACAATAGAAGAAGCAATTACTAAAGTAATTGCAGGGGTTGAAAAGAAAAGTAAAGTAATTAGTGAAAAAGAACGTAAATTAACAGCCTACCATGAGGCGGGGCATGCTGTTGTGGCGACATTAACACCAAATGTTGATCCAGTACATCATGTTACCATTATTCCTAGAGGTAGAGCTGGAGGGTTCACTATGATCCTTCCTAAAGAAGACAAATACTATTCAACTAAAAGAGAAATGGAATCACATATTGTTCACCTTTTAGGCGGAAGAGTAGCTGAAAAATTAGTGTTGGACGATATAAGTACAGGAGCTTCCAATGACCTACAAAGAGTCACCTCAATTGCCAGAGCAATGGTAACCCAATATGGTATGAGTGATAAAATTGGACCAATGGCATTAGGTGGAGGAGAAGAAGAAGTATTCTTAGGAAGAGACATTGGTTCTAAGAGAAACTATTCTGAAGAAGTAGCTTCAGAAATTGATCGGGAGATTAAGAGTATTGTTAATCATGCCTACGAGGTTACAAATAAGTTATTAAGTGAAAATATGGATAAACTTCATGTGGTGGCTAAGGCTCTATTAAAAGTGGAAACATTAGATGCAGAAATGTATGAAAAAGTTTTCTCTGGTAAGTTGGTAATTAACGATGATGACACCTTAGATGAAATTGAAAAAAAATATAAAGAATTAAAAGGAATAAAAGAGTTGAAGGAAGTAGAAGAAACAAAGGAAGTAGAAGAAATAAAGGTAACTGAAAAGAAAGAAGATTTAAAAGATAAAGAAGAATAGAAGATATAGAAATGACCTTGAAGAAACAATTTCGAGGTCTTTTCTTTTAATATTTTTAGAATACATTTTTGTTTTTATTATTTTATATTTTAGTACACCTTGTTGACGTTTGTTAACTTTATTAATTTCAAAAACCTAAAGCTGATTGAAGGAGAAAAAATATGAAGAAAATAGATTGTGAAAAGATCATTCAAGAAGTAAAAAAACTGTGTATACACATGAACCTTTATATGGAAGATGATTTAAAAAATGTACTAGAACAATCAATAAAAGAAGAAGATTCACAGTTGGGGAAAGAAATATTAAAGGATTTAATAATTAATCAAGAAATTGCAGAAAAAGAAGGGCTACCCCTTTGCCAAGATACGGGAATGGTGGTGGCGTTTGTTGAAATGGGACAAGAAGTACAAATTTTAAATGGTGGCTTAACAGAAGCTATAAATGAAGGTGTCAAGAGAGGTTATGCCGATGGCTTATTAAGGAAATCTGTTGTTGGTTGCCCTATTAGAAGAAATAACACAGGAGACAACACACCAGTTGTTGTTCATTACGATATAGTTAGAGGAAATGAATTGAAAATAAAGTTAGCAGCAAAGGGCTTTGGTAGTGAAAATATGAGTAGTATTAAAATGTTAAAGCCCTTTGAAGGACTAGAGGGAGTAAAAAACTTTGTTTTAGACACTATAAAAAAAGCAGGTGGAAATTGCTGTCCACCAATTATTGTAGGAGTAGGCATTGGTGGAACTTTTGATAAATCAGCAAAAATAGCTAAAAAAGCATTGCTAAGAAGATTAGGAGAAAAAAATCAAGATGAGTTTATTTCATCAATGGAAGAGGAATTGTTAAAAGAAATAAATCAACTGGGTATAGGGCCACAAGGTTTTGGGGGAAAAACAACTGCTTTAGCAGTACACATAGAAACATTTCCTACCCACATTGCAGGGTTACCAGTGGCAGTAAATATAAACTGTCATTCATCACGTCATGGAGAAATAATATTTTAAAGGAGAACTATAATGAAAACCCATAAAATAACAACACCACTAGATTATAATACTATTTCAAACTTAAATGCAGGAGATAAGGTGTTTATAAATGGTTATATCTACACAGCTAGAGACGCTGCCCACCAAAGATTAATGAAACAAATAGAAAATGGAGATGAACTCCCTTTCCCATTGGAAGGTGAAATTATCTACTATGTTGGGCCTACCCCTGCACCAGAGGGTAAAATTATTGGGTCGGCAGGGCCCACCACCAGTTCAAGAATGGACATACCAACACCAACACTGTTGGAAAAAGGGCTTAAAGGCATGGTGGGGAAGGGTAACCGAAGTAAAGCAGTAGTGGAGAGTATTAAGAAAAATCAAAGTGTATATTTTGCCGCTATTGGAGGAGCAGGAGCATTAATTGCTAGCTCTATTATAGAGTCAGAAATAATAGCTTACCCAGACTTAGAAACTGAAGCTATTAGAAGAATAAAAGTTCAAGACTTTCCTGTAATTGTCGCAATAGATTCAACAGGAAATAATCTTTATGAAAAGGGCCCCACCTCTTATAAAGAGGGTTTGAATAATAAGTAATAAGAAACATAGCTATGGTTATTAAAACTAATATAGATATACTGCTTTCATTATTTTTTGATGCAGTATATCTTTTTTTGATTAGAATAATTACAGCGTTAAAGTGTATGGGTGAGAATAAAAAGAGAAAGGGTTTCGTAACTTCAGAAAGAATTAGAAAGAATAGATAGATTTTTACTAAGAAATTAATTAAAGTGCAATGCAATAGAAATGGCTCAAATTGTAAATGTTAAATAAATGTATTGATTAAATATACTGAAATATATGAAAGTATATTGCAGGATTCCTCAAAAAGCTGTAGAATATCAGTAGTAGTATGCAATAGAAATTTCAGTGGTTGCAAGCCATGAAATATAAATTGCAAATTTTACGATTTGTTGGCAATAATAATACTATACACTTATGGAAAAAACAAAACAATTGGAGGACATAAGGGAATAAGTTAACTAACTTAATCATCTAGGAAATTGAAGGATTCTAATTGTATACTTCATTAGGCAAAATATGGTTTTACTAACTTACAATCTCAAAGGAGGAAGTAAAATGTTTGATAAGGAAAAGCTAGCGAAAATAAAACAGGATCAGGCTAACTGGAATGAAAACAAAGTTGAAAAAACATTAAGTAAATTTCCCGAAAGAAGAAAGAAGTTTGTAACTGGTTCAAATCAAGAGGTTAAAAGACTTTATTCACCTGCTGACGTAGATGGTTTAGATTATGATAATGACTTAGGCTATCCAGGGGAGTATCCCTTTACTAGAGGTGTACAGCCCACCATGTATAGAGGTCGTTTTTGGACAATGAGACAATATGCAGGGTTTGCCACCGCAGAAGAATCCAATAAACGATATAAGTATTTATTAGAGCAAGGACAAACTGGTTTATCAGTAGCTTTTGACCTTCCTACGCAAATTGGATATGACTCAAACCATCCATTATCTGAAGGTGAAGTAGGTAAGGTAGGGGTAGCCATTGACTCTTTAAAAGATATGGAGATTTTATTTGAAGGAATTCCGCTAGATAAAGTAAGTACCTCCATGACAATCAACGCACCTGCTTCTGTTCTGTTGGCAATGTATATTGCAGTGGCTGAAAAGCAAGGTGTATCTTCAGATCAATTAAGAGGTACAATACAAAATGATATATTAAAAGAATACATCGCTAGAGGTACATACATTTTCCCAACAGGTCCTTCCATGAGATTAATTACAGATATATTTGAATATTGTTCAACAGAGGTTCCAAACTGGAATACCATCAGTATTTCAGGTTATCATATTCGTGAAGCAGGTTCGTCTGCTATTCAAGAAGTTGCATTTACATTGGCAAATGGTATAGCCTATGTTGAAGCTGCCATCAAAGCAGGATTAGACGTAGATACTTTTGCACCAAGACTCTCTTTCTTCTTTAATGCCCACAATGACTTATTAGAAGAAGTGGCAAAGTTTAGAGCAGCTAGAAGGCTATGGGCTAAAATTATGAAGGAAAGATTCAATGCTAAGAGTCCGAAGTCAATGCAATTAAAGTTCCATACACAAACAGGTGGTTCAACATTAACAGCTCAACAACCAGATAATAATATTGTTAGGGTGGCAATTCAAACCCTTGCAGCTGTCTTAGGTGGAACACAATCGCTACACACCAACTCTAAAGATGAGGCGTTAGCATTACCTACTGAAGATTCTGTAAGAGTTGCCTTAAGAACACAACAAATTGTTGCCTATGAGAGTGGTGTAGCTGAAACAATAGACCCATTGGCGGGATCTTACTATATAGAAAGCTTAACTGACACTATTGAAAAAGGTGCAATGGAGTATATTAATAAAATTGATACATTAGGTGGTTCAGCAGAAGCTATAGAAAAAGGCTTTATTCAAAAAGAAATTATGGATAGCTCTTATGAATATCAAAAGCAAGTTGAAAGTAATGATAGAATTGTTGTTGGTATGAATAAGTTCCAAGTGAAAGAAGAATCACCAAAAGGATTATTAAGAGTTGATCCAGTGGTGGGAGAACTTCAAAAACAAAAAATAAATCAATTAAAGTCTGAAAGAGACAATCAGTTAATTGAAGAAAAGTTAAATAAATTACGAGAAGTAGCTCAAGGAACAGAAAATTTAATGCCTTATATTTTAGATGCAGTACGTGCTTATGGAACGTTAGGAGAAATTTGCGGTGTTTTAAGAGAAGTATTTGGAGAATATCAACAAAGCGTAATTCTGTAGGCTAACGATACAAGAAGATAAGGGAGGATTAACTATGGCAAGACCAATTAGAGTGTTAGTAGCAAAACCTGGGTTAGATGGACATGATCGTGGAGCTAAAGTAATTGCAAGGGCGTTAAGAGATGCAGGTATGGAAGTAATTTACACAGGTTTAAGACAAACACCAGAACAAATTGTGGCGGCTGCCCTACAAGAAGATGTTGATGTGGTGGCGTTAAGTATTTTATCTGGAGCCCATAATCACTTATTACCAAAAGTGGTGGATTTATTAAAGAAAGAAAATGTATATGACGAAATGTTAGTATTGGGTGGTGGTGTTATTCCAGATGAAGATATTCCTGGACTAAAAGAAAGTGGATTAGCAGAAATATTTACGCCTGGTACACCTACTCAAGTAACAATAGATTTCATTAAAGAAAACCTAAAAAGAGGTTTATAGAAAACAGAAGGGGTGGGGAAATCCTCTGCCCCTCCAATAATCGGTTTAATAGGTGGTGGGACAGTGAATTTAGAAAAAGGCATTTTAAATAAAGATAAACGAGCAGCGGCTAGACTGATAACAATGATGGAAAGTAATGACCCTGAGGCAATAAGAATTATTTCAAAACTATATAGTCATACAGGAAAAGCTAAAGTTATTGGTATTACAGGTCCCCCCGGTGCTGGTAAAAGTACACTAACCGATAAACTGGCAAAAAGGTTACGTCAGGAAAACAAAACTGTAGGTATCATTGCTGTAGATCCCACCAGTCCTTTTACTGGCGGTTCGATATTAGGTGATCGTGTGCGAATGACAGATTTATACACAGATCCAGGGGTTTTTATTAGAAGCATGGGAACCCGTGGACACTTAGGAGGGCTTTCAAAGGCAACTTTGGGGGCAGTAAAAGTACTGGACATCTATGGATTTGATTATATTTTTATAGAGACTGTTGGAGTAGGCCAGTCTGAGGTGGATATAGTTAAAGCTGCTGACTCGGTATTATTGGTAATGGTTCCTGGTTTAGGGGACGATATACAAGCAATTAAGGCAGGGATAATGGAAATAGGAGACGTCTTTGCAGTTAATAAAGCTGACCGAGAAGGGGCAAATAGAACGCAAGTTGAAATAGAAATGATGTTGGAATATAACCATAGTCAATGGAAGCCACCTGTAACACAAGTGGTAGCCCTTCACAACAAAGGAATTGATGATCTTTATGATAATATTATAAAGCATTTAAACTACTTAGAAACCACTGGTCAATTAATTGAGAAACGGCAACAAAATAGTGAACTTGAAATTATAGATTTAATACAGAGAGATTTAATGGAACGTTTGGTGGGGAATGAAGAAAAAAGAACAACAATTAGTGAGATGGCTAGAATGGTTGCAAATAGACAATTAGACCCATATACTGTCAGTGATAACTTAGTTAAAAAGATAATTGCCAACGATAATTTTTAAGGAGGAATCTACATGAAGGCACTGAAATTAGATCATATTGGAATAGCGGTAAAAAACTTAGATGAAACTTTAAAGTTTTATCAAGAAATGCTAGGGTTAGAGTGTGTTGGTACAGAAGTTGTAGAAGAACAAAAAGTTAGAGTTGCCTTTTTACCCATTGGAGATACAGAAGTAGAATTACTTGAATCTACAGAAGAAGATGGGCCAATAGCTAAGTTTATAGAAAAAAAGGGTGAAGGTATTCAACATTTAGCCTTTAGAGTAGAAAATATAGAGGAAGCCATAGAATCTATGAAGGAAAAAGGCGTTAAAATGATTGATGAAAAACCAAGATATGGTGCAGGTGGAGCAAAAATAGCTTTTTGTCATCCTAAAAGTACCAATGGTGTACTACTTGAGTTAAGTGAAAGAGAAGACTAGGTATTAATACCTACTAATAAGTATGTTATAATTAATTAATATAATAGGTAAATTATAGTATTTTTAAATGGGAGGGTTAAGAATGGCTATGGATAAAACAGAAGATCTTCGTCAGCGAAAAGCTAAGATAGAGTTGGGTGGCGGAGAAAAAAGAATTGCAGATCAACACAATAAAGGCAAGCTAACAGCTAGAGAAAGAATCAGCTTGCTATTTGATGAAGGTACGTTTGTAGAAATTGATGCCTTTGTGAAACATAGATGTGTAAATTTTGGTATGGAAAAAGTAGATTCTCCAGGTGAAGGGGTTATAACAGGATACGGTCAAGTAGACGGTAGACTAGTTTATGCCTATGCCCAAGACTTTACTGTTGTAGGTGGGTCTTTAGGGGAAATGCATGCAAAAAAAATCTGTAAAATACAAGATATGGCATTAAGGATGGGAGCACCAATTGTAGGATTAAACGATTCAGGTGGAGCTAGAATTCAAGAAGGTGTAGATGCTTTATCGGGTTATGGACATATTTTTTATAGAAATACTATTTCTTCTGGAGTAATTCCACAAATTACAGCAATTATGGGACCTTGTGCTGGAGGGGCAGTATATTCACCTGCAATAACAGATTTTATCTTCATGGTGGATAAAACCAGTCAAATGTTTATTACAGGGCCACAAGTAATTAAAACTGTAACAGGGGAAGAAGTAACAGCAGAAGCCCTAGGTGGTGGTATGACCCATAACCGTACCAGTGGAGTAGCTCATTTCCTATCTCCAAATGATGAAACTTGTATAGCTGAAATTAGAAGACTTTTAAGTTTTTTACCATCAAATAATATGGAGACAGCTCCAGTATTTGCATCAGAAGATGATATTAATAAAGTAATTTCTGAACTAGATGAGATAATACCTGAAAGTCCTAATAAACCCTATGATATGAAGAAGTTAATAGAGATGATTGCTGATGGTGGAGACTTCTTTGAAGTACAACCATACTTTGCTGCAAACATGATCACTGGCTTCATTAGAATTAATGGTCAATCAGTAGGAATTATCGCTAACCAACCAAGGGTATTGGCAGGTTGCTTAGATATTAATGCTTCAGATAAAGCAGGTAGATTTATTAGAACTTGTGACTGTTATAATATTCCTATTTTAAATATTGTAGATGTACCAGGGTTCTTACCAGGTACAAGTCAAGAGCATGGTGGGATTATTCGACATGGGGCTAAGATGCTGTATGCCTATAGTGAAGCAACAGTACCTAAAATAACCTTAATTGTTAGAAAAGCCTATGGTGGAGCATATATAGGAATGTGTAATAAAGAGTTAGGCGCCGATATGGTATTTGCTTGGCCTTCAGCAGAAATAGCTGTAATGGGGCCAGAAGGGGCTGCTAACATTATTTTCAGAAAAGAAATTAGCGACTCGGATGATCCACAAGCAACAAGAGTAGAACTTGTTGAAAATTATAAAAAGGAATTTGCTACACCTTATAAAGCAGCAGAAAGAGGATATGTTGATGATATAATAGAACCTTCTGTCACTAGACCAAGATTAGCAGATGCCCTTAATATGCTAGCAAGTAAAAGAGAAACAAGACCACCTAAGAAACATGGAAATATACCACTATAGACAGAGAAACTAAAAAAGAGGTGATGGATGTATGAATTTAATAGAAAAAATGCAACACTCAATTGATTCAATGTCTAGAGGGGAAAAGTTTCTTGCCAGTCTTCAAATAACTTTATTGGGGTTAATAATTGTTTTTATAGCCTTAATCATGCTTTATTTTGTCATAAATTTCATGACAAAATTATTAAATGGTGATCAGAAAAAACCTGTGTCAACTAAAACTCAAATAACGCCCACAACTAATCAAGTGAAAGAACCTTTAGTTGAAGAAGCTACGGAGGAAGAAACTATGGATAATAATGAGTTAGTGGCGATAATTAGTGCAGCTATAGCAGCTACCCTTAATACATCTACCCATAACATTATTGTACGTAATATCGTACGTGTAACGGATGCTACTCCTACTTGGGGTAAAGTTGGTAGAATCAACCAAGTAAATCAATAAGAACAACAGTAGTTAGCCTTATTATAATTAAAAAAACTGTTACTTTAAGGAGGATATGAAATGATAAAGAAATATAATATAACAGTAAATGGTGCAAGTTACGAGGTAGAAGTAGAAGAAGTAAAAGAGGGTGCTGTAACAGCAGCCCCAAGAGCAGCGGCACCTGCCCCTGCACCGAGACCAGCAGCACCAAAAACTGCTCCAAAGCCAGTTGAAAAACCAGCAACACCTGTGGCAGCACCTGCTGGAGCTACAACAGTGGAAGCTCCAATGCCAGGAAACATATGGAAAGTTGAAGTCAAGGAAGGTCAGTCAGTAAAGGAAGGCCAAGTACTAATAATTCTTGAAGCAATGAAGATGGAAAATGAAATTATGGCCCCTGCTGATGGGGTGGTAGCGGCTATTCATGTATCTGAAGGTTCGTCAGTTAATGGAGGAGATATACTAGTATCTTTGAAGTAGTAGTGCCACGTTAAGTGAATTGAAAGGGGATACAAAGATGGTAGACGTACTTATTGAGTTTTTTCAAAGTACTGGATTTGTTAGTATTACTTGGCAACAATTGGTGATGTTATTTATTTCTTGTGTGCTACTATATCTTGCTATTGCTAAAAAGTTTGAACCTTTGTTATTAGTACCCATTGCCTTTGGTATGTTATTGACTAACTTACCATTAACAGGACTGATGGATGTAGGGTCTACAGTTCTTAAAGCTGTAGACATGGAAACAGCAGAGATGTTGGCTAATCCTACATCTAGTATGTTATTAAAGGGTATACCAGCCCAGATGTATACACAAACACCTGGTGGACTACTTCAATACTTCGGTATTGGTAACAAATTAGCCATTTTCCCCCCATTAATTTTCTTAGGGGTTGGAGCGATGACAGACTTTGGTCCATTAATCGCCAACCCTAAAAGTTTATTCTTAGGGGCAGCAGCACAAGCAGGGATTTTCTTTACATTCACAGGAGCAGTGCTAATGGGATTTACAGCACAGGAAGCTTCATCCATAGGAATTATTGGAGGAGCAGATGGTCCAACTGCAATATTCTTAACTTCTAGGTTAGCACCACATTTGTTGGGACCTATTGCTGTGGCAGCTTATTCATATATGGCATTAGTACCAATTATTCAGCCTCCTATTATGAAGGCCCTCACCAGTAAAAAAGAACGAATGATTAAAATGAAGCAATTGAGGGTTGTAACTAAAACAGAGAAGGTTATTTTCCCTATTTTAGTTACAGTAGTTGTATCATTATTACTACCATCAGCAGCAGCCTTAATAGGTTTGTTGATGTTCGGTAATCTATTAAAAGAATGTTTAGTAACCGACAGACTTTCTAAAACAGCCCAAAATGAGTTGATTAATATAGTAACTATATTATTAGGGTTAGCTGTAGGGGCTACAGCCCAAGCAGAATACTTTTTACAATGGGGAACTATTAAAATTATTATTTTAGGAGTAGTAGCCTTTGCTGTAGGAACAGCTTCTGGAGTGTTATTAGCAAAGGTAATGAACCGTATATTAGGTGGAGATGCTATTAACCCATTAATAGGTTCTGCTGGAGTATCGGCAGTACCGATGGCGGCAAGGGTATCTCAAACAGTAGGTCAAAAAGAAAACCCCAGCAATTTTCTATTGATGCATGCTATGGGTCCAAATGTGGCTGGAGTTATTGGATCAGCAGTGGCAGCAGGAGTATTACTTACGTTATTTAACTAATAAAATTAAAAGAGTGCAAACGTTGCACTCTTTTAATTTGCTCAAAATTAAGATAATATTAAATAAAGTGTTAAGATGACAGGTAATATGTAAATAAGAAATAGAAAAGTTTAACAATAAGGAGACAATACTAGTAAGTGGAGTTAATCAGTGGAGTGAAGAACCTTTATAAAATGGGAGATGAAAAAATGAAGGAAAAGATACTTAAAGCTCTATACGGGAATAAGGGCAACTATATTTCTGGTGAAGAACTGGCTGAAAAATTTGGAGTATCAAGAACCGCCATATGGAAGCAAATTAATACATTAAGAAATGAAGGGTATAGTATAGAAACTACAAATAAAAAAGGATATTGCTTACTAGATAATGACAATAAGTTAGTACCCATTGAGTTAATCAGCAATGTAAAGACTAAAACTATGGGGAAAAATATCCTTTGTTTCGATTCCATTGATTCAACAAATAACTATGCTAAGCAAATTGCATATGAAGCTCCCCATGGTACAACTATAATTAGTGATGAGCAGGTGGGGGGAAGAGGTCGTTTAGGAAGAGGATGGAATTCTCCTAAGGGGGAGGGTGTGTGGATGTCTATTATAGTTAAACCCAATATTCCTCCAACAGAAGGAACGAAAATGACGCAGATTGCAGCGGCGGCTGTATGTATGGGCATTAGAAATACAACAGGCATGGAAGTCTTTATTAAATGGCCCAATGATATTATTTTAAATGGAAAGAAAGTATGTGGAATACTAACGGAAATGACAGGTGAGTTAAACCAAGTAGCCTATATCGTTGTTGGAATAGGTATAAATGTTAACATTGAATGGTTTCCAGAAGAATTAAAAGATAAGGCGACTTCATTATTAATAGAGTCAAAAGAAAAATTGTCTAGAAAGCAATTAATAGTATCCATTATAAATGAGTTTGAAAAACTGTATGAAGATTATATAGAAAATGGAAACTTAAGCAATACGGTAAATATATGTAGAAAATATTCTGCAATGTTGGGCAAAAGAGTGAGGGTAATTCAAGGGAATAAAGAAGACATGGCAACAGCCATAGACATTACAGATGAAGGTGTATTAATGGTTAAATTAGATGATGGGAAAGAACAATTAATTATGTCAGGGGAAGTCTCCATAAGGGGAGAGAATGGCTATATATAAAACAACAGGAAATGATTAAAAAAACAACCTGCCAAAAACAAGATTTGGTGGGTTGTTTTTTTAATAGAACTATTAACTTGTAATTAATAAACACTTTTCGGGTTTAATTGGTACAGTTTTTGCATATATTTTAGATAACACTTATTTTACATTGAGGAGGCTTATATATGAAACAAATTGTTATTGCCAGTGGAGTAAGAACACCTATTGGAAATTACGGAGGAACATTGGCAGAGGTTTCCGCTGTTGAATTGGGGGCTATTGTTATTAAAGAAGCATTAAAACGAGCCAACGTTAAACCGGAGGAAGTAGATGAAGTCTATATGGGGTGTATCTTACAGGCAGGGTTAGGGCAAAATGTAGCAAGACAGGCTGCAATAAAAGCTGATATTCCATCACAAATACCAGCCACCACCATAAATATGTTATGTGGCTCTGGTTTAAGGACTGTATCACTGGCAGCTCAAACAATTATTGCTGGTGACAATGATATTGTTGTTGTAGGTGGAACAGAGAATATGAGTCAAGCACCATATCTTTTACCAAAAGCAAGATGGGGAATTAAAATGGGTCATACTCAACTTATAGATTCTATGATACATGATGCTTTAACAGATGCATTTCATGATTATCATATGGGGATTACTGCTGAAAACTTAGTTGAAAAATATAGTTTAACAAGAGAAGAACAAGACCAATTTGCGGTAGAAAGTCAAAATAAAGCTTCAAGGGCAATTTTGGAGGGTAAATTTAAAGAGGAAATAATACCTGTAACTATACCTCAAAAAAAAGGGGAACCGATTATTATAGATACGGATGAATTTCCTAAATCAGGAGTAACTATTGAGAAAATCGGAAAGTTAAAACCTGCTTTTAAAAAAGACGGCAGTGTTACAGCCGCAAATGCATCTGGAATAAATGATGGTGCAGCAGCATTAGTGATAATGACTAAAGAGAAGGCAGATGAGTTAGGAATTGAACCACTAGCAACTTTAGTATCCTATGCTAATGCAGGAGTAGAGCCTTCAATAATGGGAATAGGACCTGTTCCGGCAACCCAAAAAGCATTAAGTAAAGCAGGTCTTACTTTAGAGGATATAGACTTAATAGAAGCTAATGAAGCTTTTGCGGCTCAAGCATTGGCAGTGGGTAAAGAACTAGGATGGGTTTATGATCGAGTAAATGTAAATGGGGGTGCAATTGCTTTAGGTCACCCTGTTGGTGCTAGTGGAGCTAGAATTTTAATTACCCTATTACATGAAATGAAAAGAAGAGCCTCTAAATATGGTCTGGCAACCCTATGTATTGGTGGAGGGATGGGAACGGCAGTAATTGTTAAAAGATAGGAACTAATAATAAAAAATAATAAAATAAAAAAACAAAGAATCCAAACAAAGTGGTTCTTTGTTTTTTTTAAAGAAAATTTTTTAAAAAGTAAGAGATACGAATAACAAAAAGAAGGAATGCAATTCACAATATAGAAAAGATATATATGCAACTTTTTAATTTTGTAATTCAGTAGCAGTTTGGAGGTGAAGGTAATTAATTGTCAAGAGAGAAAGCAGAAGTATCAGCACCTTAATAATGTTAGTACTTTAAATAAAAATGAAAACTTAGAAGATATAGACTTTCTAATGAATTTGTATAAAGATATATTTAATATTACCTATAATTGGATGGTAGTTGTAGATGCAGATGGATATATCATTATGATTAATAAACGGTACTGTGATTTTATAGGAGTAAAACAACAGTCGGTGATAGGACAACATGTAACAGAGGTTATTGAAAATACAAGAATGCACATAATCGTAAAAACTGGGCAAAAAGAAATAGGAGATATTCAAGAAATAAAGGGAAATCAAATGATTGCAGATCGACTACCTATTTATAGAAATGGAAAGATAATAGGAGCGGTTGGAACAGTAATATTTAAGAATTTAGTAGAGTTTGACGTGTATGTTAAAAATATTTTAAAAATGGAAAAGCAGTTGGAGTTTTATAAAAAAGAACTTAAGAAAGCCCTTGGTGGTGAATATACATTTGAAAAAATTATTGGCACCAGTGAAAAAATAAATAGAGCAAAGGATTTAGCTAAAAAAGTGGCAACTAGTAAATCTAATGTATTATTGCTGGGGGAAAGTGGAACTGGAAAAGAGTTATTTGCCCATTCAATCCATAATGCCAGTGCAAGAAGAGAATATCCTTTAATTAAGGTTAATTGTGGAGCAATACCAGCAGAACTGATAGAATCAGAACTCTTTGGTTACGAACAGGGAGCCTTTACAGGGGCAAAAAAAGGTGGCAAACCAGGAAAGTTTGAACTAGCCAATAAAAGCACTATATTTTTGGATGAAATAGGTGATTTGCCTTTAAATATGCAGGTTAAAATTTTGAGGGTAATACAGGAGCGGGAAATAGAACGAATAGGTGGAGTAAAAAGTCAGAAAATTGATGTCCGCATCATTGCTGCCACTAACCGTAACCTTTTGGAAATGATAAAAAATAAGACTTTTAGAGAAGATTTATATTATCGACTAAATGTAATTAGTATTAACATCCCTCCCCTTAGAGAACGGAGAGAAGATATTCCATTAATAACCCATTACTTAATGAAAAAACTGTCTAGTGAAATGGATCGTCATGTTTCTGAAATTTCTCCAACAGCAATAGAAGTTTTAAAACATTATCACTGGCCTGGCAACATAAGAGAATTGGCAAATTTAATAGAACGAGCATTTAATTTAATAGAAAAGGAAGCTGTTATAACTTTAGACCATCTACCTTACTATGTTAAAAAACATATGAAGGATAAAGAAAAAGAAAAGGTGGAAGAGACTAAAAATAATACAGAGAAAACATTAAAAGAAATTATAGAAGAAGTAGAAAAGCAAAGTATTGCAGAAACTTTAATGACTATGGATGGGAATAAATATCAAACTGCCAAGAAACTAGGAATAAGTCGCACAAGTTTATATGAAAAAATAAAGAAATATAATTTAGAAGTGTTAGTAAAATGAACAGTGTAAAATAAATGTACAATTTAACAAGTTTTGAAATTTATTTAGAAAATAATGATTATAAAAAGGCATTTACATTGTATTTAAATAATTTTATTGTTTAGTGTAAGAATAATCAGAAATTAACCGTATATAATATGAACACTTTTCTGATAGGAAATTTGTTTGTACTAAGAATATAAAAAAATATATGTATTTTTCCTTATTGGTGGATTATAATGACTAAAATAAAAGTGGCATGATGATTGCACCTTAAAAAACTAAATGAGTTGAAGGGAGGATTTTAATTTGGCACCTAAATTTACTACGGCAGATGAGGCAGTAAAACTAGTTACTTCAGGAAGCACAATTGCAACAGGGGGATTTGTTGGGAATGCAGTTCCAGAAGAATTGGAAATAGCCTTAGAAAAAAGGTTTTTAGAGTCAAAAGAACCACGAAATTTAACTTTAGTTTATGCAGCAGGTCAAGGGGATGGAAAAGAAAAGGGATTAAATCATGTTGGTCACGAAGGACTTCTAAAAAGAGTAATAGGTGGACATTGGGGATTAGTTCCCAAAATTCAAAAACTAGCCTTTGAAAATAAAATAGAGGCATATAATTTTCCACAGGGGTCAATTTCTCACTTGTTTAGAGATATTGCTGCTAATAAACCTGGTACAGTAACAAGGGTAGGCTTAAAAACATTTGTTGACCCAAGAATAGACGGTGGGAAGTTAAATGAAAAAACACAAGAAGATATGGTGGAACTTGTTAATTTATTAGGTAAAGAGTATTTGCTTTATAAGGCATTTCCCATTGACTTTGCTTTAATTAGAGGAACCTATGCTGATGAAAAAGGTAATGTAACAATGGAAAAAGAAGCAGGGTCATTAGAAGTATTGTCTATAGCACAGGCTTGTAAAAATTCTGGTGGAAAAGTAATCGTGCAAGTTGAAAAAGTTGTAAAAAGTGGTAGTTTAGACCCCAAACTTGTTAAAATACCGGGAATTTATGTAGACACAATAGTAGAAGTAGAAGATATGCGTAATCACATGCAGACCTTTGCAGAACAATATAATTCAAGTTATACAGGGGCTACAAAAATACCTGTAAATTCTGTAAAACCAATGGAATTAGATGAAAGAAAAGTAATCGCCAGAAGAGCAGCTATGGAATTAGTGTCTAATGCAGTTGTCAACTTAGGCATAGGAATGCCAGAGGGTGTAGCGTTGGTTGCCAGTGAAGAAGGTATTGGGGATCAGATGGTATTAACCGTTGAACCAGGCCCAATAGGAGGTATTCCAGCTGGAGGTTTAAGTTTTGGCGCTGCCATTAATCCAGAAGCCATAATAGATCAGCCTTATCAGTTTGACTTTTATGATGGGGGAGGATTAGATGTTGCATTCTTGGGGTTAGCTCAATGTGATGTTGATGGAAATATTAATGTAAGTAAATTTGGACCTAAGATTGCAGGTGCAGGAGGATTCATTAATATTACCCAAAATGCTAAAAAAGTAGTGTTTTGTGGTACATTCACTGCTGGAGGTTTAGATATAGAAATAAAAGAAGGTAAATTAATGATTAAACAAGAAGGCAAAGTTAAAAAGTTTATTGAACAAGTTGAGCATATAACCTTTAGTGGCGAATATGCTATTGAAGTAGGTCAAACTGTAGTATATATTACAGAACGAGCTGTGTTTGTTTTAAACGAAGAAGGTATTGTATTAACTGAAATTGCTCCTGGGGTGGATCTTCAAAAAGATATTATAGACCAAATGGATTTTAAGCCTATTGTTAGTTCTGATTTAAAGATAATGGATTCAAGTATTTTTAATATTGAAAAAATGGGTTTAAATATCTAAAAAATAGGAGGGGGAAAATGTGTTAGGTATTATTATTGGATTAGCTTTACTAATGTATTTAGCTTACAGAGGAATGTCAATTATTTGGATTGCACCTATTTGTGCAGTTATTGTTGCTGTGTCGGGAGGACTAGAGTTACTACCAGCTTATTCGGAAACTTATATGGGAGGTTTAGTTGGATTTGCTAAATCTTGGTTTCCAGCCTTCTTATTGGGGGCAATTTTCGGTAAGGTTATGGACGAATCAGGGGCAGCCCGTTCAGTAGCCTATTATATTACAAAGATAATAGGAACAAAGTTAGCTATAGTTGCTGTAGTGGTGGCTTGTGGAATCTTAACTTATGGAGGAGTATCATTATTCGTAGTAGTATTTGCCATCTATCCTTTAGCAGTTGCTCTTTTTAGAGAAGCAAATATTTCTAGAAAACTAATTCCAGGTGCAATTGCTTTAGGTTCATTTACCTTTACAATGACAGCACTACCAGGAAGTCCACAAATTCAAAATTTAATTCCAATGCCTTACTTTGGTACAACACCAGCAGCGGCTCCAATTATGGGTATTGCTGGAGCACTTGTGATGTTTGGTGGTGGTATACTATGGTTAAGTTATAGACAGAAAAAATTAACAGCAGCAGGAGAAGTTTTTATAGAACTGGATAAAAAAGTAGATGAAATTAATGCTCAATCATTACCAAATCCTCTTTTATCTTCTATTCCGTTAATCTTAGTTATCGTTGTATTAAACGTATTTACTAAAGATTTACCAGCAGCACAACAGGTTATTCCACCATTGGTAACTGGAATAATTGCAGCTATTTTATTAAACATAAAAAGACTTCCTAAGTTGGTGGAAACCATTAATCTAGGGGCATCAGGTTCTGTATTAGCAATAATTAATACTAGTGCAGCTGTAGGGTTTGGAGCTGTTGTTAGAGCAGTTCCAGGGTTTGAAACATTAACTAACTTTGTACTAGGTATTCCAGGTAATCCACTAATATCTGAAGCAGTAGCAGTAAACATATTGGCAGGGGCAACAGGTTCGGCATCTGGGGGTATGGGTATTGCACTGGCGGCATTAGGTGAAAAGTATATGCAGCTGGCAACTTCCACAGGTATATCACCAGAAGCTTTCCATAGAATAGCATCTATGTCCAGTGGTGGATTAGATACACTACCCCATAACGGGGCGGTACTAACACTATTGGCAGTAACGGCAATGACCCATAAAGACTCCTACAAAGACATTTTTATGGTTGGAACAGTGATTCCCATAGTAGCAGTAATTGTTGGTATTATTTTAGCTAGTATTGGTCTTGTATAGTATACCCAATATTAACTAATTAATTTATAAATACAAATGAATTATCTACTTATAAATTAAAACAAACGGAGGCGATGAAATGAGATTAAAAGATAAGGTTGCAGTTGTTACAGGGTCTACATCTGGAATTGGTAAAGCAGCAGTAAAGAGATTTGCTGAAGAAGGTGCAAAAGTAGTTGTTTGGGGTACTAACAGTGATGATGTTGAAAGGGTTTCAAACCAAATTATCGAAACAGGAGCTGAAGTTTTGGGAGTTGTAGCTAATGTAGTCAATTCTCAAGAAGTTAAAGACGCTATTGATAAAATTACAGAACACTTCGGTAGAATTGATATTCTTGTTAATAACGCAGGAATTACTGCTGACGCACAGTTAGTAAAAATGACAGAAGAACAATTTGATAATGTAATTTCTGTTAACTTAAAAGGTGTATATAACTGTGGGCAAGCAGTTGCAAAGATTATGGCAGAACAAAATAGTGGTGTAATTATTAATGTTTCATCGGTAGTGGGGATTTATGGAAACTTTGGTCAAACAAATTATGCTGCTACAAAGTTTGGTGTAATTGGTATGACAAAAACATGGGCTAAAGAGCTTGGTAGAAAAGGTGTTAGAGTCAATGCTGTTGCTCCAGGTTTTATTGTAACAGAAATGACAGAAAAAATGCCAGAAAAGGTATTAGAGATGATGAAGGGTAAATCTCCCTTAAATTTATTAGGAGAACCTATAGACATTGCAAATGCATTTTTATACTTAGCATCTGACGAAGCTAAGTTTGTTACAGGAACTGTATTAAGTGTAGATGGTGGAGCTGTATTATAAAAGTGTAAGAAAGAAAACAGTGGTTAAAAAGGACCTTGAGTAAAAGGGAAAAGTAAACAGAAGTAAAGATAGCTGTACATAAATGGTACAGTTATCTTTATCTTAGTTATTGTCGATAAATTAACAACAACATAATATCCAGTAATAACATGATATAAGGCTAATAAACAATTTATGTGTATAATAAATAGAGATTAATAACATATAATGAAATAAAAGAATGTATAAATGTTAAAAAAGTATCAACTTACAGTAATTTTGGTATAGATTTTGCAATTAAATTATTGTAAGCATAATGAAAGGGGGAAACATTGTGAAAGGAAAAACAATATGTCAATTACAAATTGGAGATAAGGCATCTTTCCAAAAAACGATTTCAGAATCAGATGTTTATTTGTATGCGGGAGTAAGTGGTGATTTTAACCCAGCTCATATTAATGAAAGTTATTCTAATGGTACTTTTTTTAAGGGTAGAATTGTTCATGGAATGTTAACTGCTGGGTTGATTTCAGCAGTACTGGGAACTCAATTACCAGGTCCAGGAACAGTATATTTATCTCAAGATTTGAAATTTCATGCCCCTGTAAGATTTGGTGATACAATAATTGCTGAAGTAGAAGTGATAGAGCTTATTAGTGAAAAAAACAGAGTTAAACTAAGTACAATTTGTAAGAACCAAAATGAAGAAGTTGTTTTATCTGGTACAGCTATGGTAATGCCACCAAAATAAAATATAAGCTAACTGTAAGGAGGTAGTGGAATGAACTTTAATTTAACAAAGGAACAGATTATGCTTCAGCAATTATATAGAGAATTTGCAGAAAAGGAAGTTAAACCTTTAGCAGAAGAAATAGATGAAAAAGAAATGTTTCCTATTGAAACAGTAGAAAAATTAGTACGATATGGTTTTATGGGTATTCCTTTCCCTAAAACCTATGGTGGAGCAGGAGGAGATGCTGTTGCCTATACAATGGCAGTAGAGGAATTATCTAGAGTTTGTGCAACAACGGGTGTAATAGTCTCTGCCCATACGTCACTAGGAGCAGTACCAATTTATGAGTTTGGAACAGAAGAACAAAAACAAAAATATTTAGTTCCATTGGCAAAAGGAGAAAAATTAGGAGCCTTCGGTCTAACGGAAGCAAATGCAGGTACAGATGCAGCTGCTCAGCAGACCACTGCAATATTAGAAGGAGACTATTATATATTAAATGGTTCCAAAATATTTATTACCAATGCAGGTTATGCAGATACATATATTATTATGGCAATGACGGACAAGAGTGCAGGTACTAGAGGAATTTCAGCCTTTATAGTAGATGCCGAAACTGAAGGTTTTAAAATAGGAAAGAAAGAAGCAAAACTAGGAATAAAAGGATCTGCCACTTGTGAACTTATCTTTGAAAACTGCAAAATCCCTAAAGAAAATCTACTAGGCAAAGAAGGAAAAGGATTTGGAATTGCTATGAAAACTTTAGATGGTGGGCGAATAGGAATTGCAGCCCAAGCATTAGGAATTGCACAAGGAGCATTAGATGCCACGGTATCTTATGTGAAGGAAAGAAAACAATTTGGCAAACCAATATCCTACTTCCAAAATACTCAGTTTCAGTTGGCAGATATGGCTACTAAAATTGAAGCAGCAAGGCTACTGGTTTATAAAGCAGCCTATAAAAAAGATACTAATCAACCCTATTCAAAGGATGCTGCTATGGCTAAACTTTACGCATCGGAAGTGGCAATGGAGATAACCACAAAGGCTGTACAACTACATGGTGGTTATGGGTATACAAGGGAATATGCTGTAGAGAGAATGATGAGGGATGCAAAAATTACTGAAATATACGAAGGAACTTCAGAAGTACAAAAAATGGTAATATCTGCTGACTTATTGAGATAAAGGAGGTCTACGTAATGAATATTATTGTTTGTATAAAACAAGTACCAGATACAACAGAAGTAAAATTAGATCCAAAGACAGGTACATTAATTAGAGACGGAGTCCCAAGTATCATTAATCCAGACGACAAAAGTGGACTAGAAGCTGCACTAAAACTTAAGGACGACTTAGGAGCCCACGTTACTGTGTTAACCATGGGGCCTCAACAAGCAGAAGTAGCTTTGAGGGAAGCCTTAGCAATGGGGGCAGATAGAGCCATTCTTTTAACTGATAGGGCATTTGCAGGGGCAGACACATGGGCAACTTCCTGTACATTGGCGGCTGCCATTAATAAAATAGACTACGATTTAATTATAGCTGGTAGACAAGCAATAGATGGAGATACAGCACAGGTGGGGCCACAAATAGCAGAACATTTAAAGCTGCCACAAGTAAGCTACGTAGAAGGTTTAAAGGTGGAGGGTAGCTCATTAATTCTAAAAAGGGTATTTGAAGATAGGTATCATTTAGTTAAGGTAAAGACACCATGCTTAATTACTACCCTAAAGGAAATGAATGAACCTCGTTATATGAGTGTAGGTGGAATAATAGATGCTTATAGAGAAAAAGAAATAGAGGTTTGGAACTTAAAGGATATTGAAGTAGATCACTCTAATTTAGGTTTAAAGGGTTCTCCTACAAAAGTAAAGAAGTCCTTTACAAAAGGAGTTAAAACAGCGGGAAAACTATACGAAGTAGGTCATAAAGAAGCGGCTAAAATTATTGTAGAAAAATTAAAGGAAAAATACATTATATAAGTAGGGAGGGATACCATGAACATTTCAGAGTATAGAGGTGTATGGGTTTTTGCTGAACAAAGAGACGGAGAAATACAAAAAGTGTCCTTAGAATTATTAGGTAAAGGAAGGGAATTGGCAGATCAATTAGAAACTAAATTAACAGCTGTATTATTGGGAAATCATATAAAAAACAGTGCATCTGAATTAATATATTATGGTGCTGATGAAGTAATTGTGGTGGAGGATGCTTTGTTAGATATATATACCACAGAACCTTATACAAAGGTACTGACAGAAATTATCAATGAGAATAAACCAGAAATAATTTTAATGGGAGCAACAGCCCTTGGTAGAGACTTAGCACCTAGGGTATCTGCTAGAATCCACACGGGTTTAACTGCTGACTGTACAACTTTAGAAATTGAGGAAGAAACAAATCATTTGCTGATGACAAGACCAGCCTTTGGTGGAAATATTATGGCAACCATTATTTGTCCAGACCATAGACCTCAAATGTCCACTGTTAGACCAGGGGTAATGATTAAACTAGAGCGAGATGAAAGTCGTAGGGGAGATATTGTTGAGGTTACTTCTACATTGACAAAAGAAGATATGAATGTAGAAATAATAGAAGTAGTAAAGGAAACAAAACAAAAAAAGAAGATAGAAGAAGCTGAAGTGCTTATTTCTGGTGGTCGTGGAGTAGGGAAGAAAGAAAACTTTCAAACATTAGAATTACTAGCAAAAGAACTGGGGGGGCTTGTTTCAGGCTCTAGAGCTGTGGTGGATAACGGTTGGATAGAAAGAGATTACCAAGTGGGACAAACAGGAAAAACAGTAAGACCTAATCTATATATTGCTTGTGGTATTTCAGGCGCCATCCAACATGTAACAGGAATGGAAGAATCGGAATTAATTGTTGCCATTAATAAAAATGCATCTGCACCTATTTTTGAATTAGCAGATGTTGGAATAGTTGGAGATGTTGAAAAGGTTCTTCCTGCTGTAATAGATGAATTAAGGTTACTTAAGCAAAAAGCTTAATAAAAACAATAGTAAAAAAGAATAGTAAAAAGAGTCTTAAAATGAAGTGCACCCCAAATGTTAAAACATTTAGCATTGGGAGGTGCACTTTATTATTAAAAATCTTTTTATTTACAAAATATTGCAAAGCTAATGATAAACTGTTAAAATGATACGGTAAAAAACAATAACACAAAATGGGTTTACAAGGAAGGTTTTATGTACTTAGTTTTTAAGTAGTTATAAACCTTAGGAGTAAAAAATAAAAAGAATAGAAGGTGTACAAATGATATTAGTGTTTGATGTAGGAAATACAAATATTGTTTTAGGTGTATATAAAGAAAAAGAGTTGGTTGATTTCTGGCGTATTGCCACAGATAAAAATAAAACATCAGATGAGTATGGACTGTTGATTTATCAACTATTTCAGTATGGAGACATAGATATTAAAGAAGTAAAAGATGTTATTATTTCATCTGTAGTACCAAATATCATGTACTCACTAGAACTTGCAGTAAGAAAATTCTTTGGAATGGACCCAATTGTAGTAGGACCAGGCATAAAAACAGGTATGAACATTAAATACGATAATCCCAAGCAGGTGGGAGCAGATCGAATTGTTAATGCAGTAGCTGCATATGACAAATATGGAGGACCATTAATTATAGTAGACTTTGGTACTGCCACTACCTTCTGTGCCATTTCAGAAAATGGAGACTACCTTGGAGGAACCATATCTCCAGGAATAAAAATCTCCAGTGATGCATTATTTCAACAGGCGGCAAAATTACCGAGGGTAGAATTGATTAAACCTGGTAAAGTAATATGTAAAAATACTGTTAACAGTATTCAATCAGGTATCATTTATGGCTATGTAGGCTTAGTAGAGCATATTATTAAAAAAATGATGATTGAATTAAAATCAGACAATATAAAGGTAATTGCAACAGGTGGATTATCCAGTTTGATAGCCAGCGAGACTGAATATATCCATGTGGTGGACAAGTTCCTAACATTAGAAGGTTTAAATATTATTTATGATAGAAATAAAGATGAAAGAAATAAAACTATTAATAAAAGTCAGGACTAACCCTGGCTTTTATTTTAGTGAAAAACACATATTCAGGGAATAATATTGATTAAATATGAAAAATGTTTTACAGAGGTGATGTTTATGAAGATAGGAGAAATACAACTTGATAATAATGTTTTTTTAGCCCCTATGGCAGGTGTAACAGATTTACCTTTTCGTTTAATTTGTATGGAATTAAATTGTGGTATGGTTTATACGGAAATGGTGAGTGCAAAGGGACTATACTATAAAGATAAAAAAACAGAAGAATTGTTAAAGATTGAAGAAGAGGAAAAGCCTGTAGCTATACAAATTTTTGGGTCAGAGCCAGCAATAATGGCAAAAGCCGCATATCTACTAAATGATAGAGAAAATTTAATATTAGATATAAATATGGGTTGTCCAACCCCCAAAATTATTAAAAATGGAGATGGTAGTGCTTTAATGAAAAATCCTAAACTTGCTGGTGAAGTAATTGCAGCTGTAGTAAAGGAGTCTGTAAAGCCTGTCACAGTTAAAATTAGAAAAGGTTGGGACGATAACCATGTAAATGCAGTAGAAATGGCAAAAGTTATTGAAGCCAATGGAGGTAAAGCAGTTACCGTTCATGGAAGAACAAGAGAACAGTTTTATTCAGGAAAAGCAGATTGGGATATTATTAAAAAAGTTAAAGAAGCCGTTACAATCCCTGTAATAGGAAATGGTGACGTTGTTACAATAGAAGATGCAATCAATATTTTTCATCATACAAAATGTGATGGGGTTATGATTGGTAGAGGTTCACAAGGTAATCCGTGGATATTTGACCGAATACATCATTATGTAAAAACAGGAGAAGTGTTACCAGAACCCAATTTAAAGGAACGTATTGACTTAATTATCAAACATCTAAATTTAGTTATAGAGAAAAAAGGTGAGTATGTAGCGATTAGAGAAATGAGAAAACATATTTCTTGGTATATGAAGGGATATAAAAACACTGCTCAACTTAGAAATACAGTGAATCATATAGAATCTAAAATAGAAATGGAAAAGTTGTTGTTAGATTATTATGAATCAATCATTACGGATTAAAGTATAACCCTCTTATTATAGACAATAATACAGTTAGATGTTATGTCTAGGAGGGGGTTATATGAAGAAAATTGTAAGTATTAGTATCGGCAGTTCTAAAAGGGACCATCAAGCAGAAATACAAGTAGAAGGAGAAGTATACCAAATACAGAGACTGGGGACAAATGGTAGTCTTGATAGGGCAATACAGCTAATTCGTTCCCTTGATGGACATGTTGATGCTTTTGGAATGGGAGGGATAGACCTCTATTTGTGGGGTGGAAAAAGACGTTATGTGATTAGAGAAGCCCTTCAACTTAAAAATGCAGCAAAGAAAACACCCATTGTTGATGGTTCTGGTTTGAAAAATACATTAGAACGAAGAGTAATAAGTTATTTACAAGAGGAGAAAATTATAGATTTTCAAAAAAAAAATATTTTAATTACATCTGCAATGGATCGTTTCGGCATGGCCGAAATGTTAAAAAAGACTGGCGGAAATTTAATAATAGGTGATTTAATCTTTGGGCTAGGGGTAAATATTCCTTTATATTCACTGGAACAACTACACTTGCTTTCACGGGTTTTAGCACCTGTTGTATGTAAATTACCATTTAAATGGTTGTATCCAACAGGGGAAAAGCAAAATTATAATATTAAAGGCAAGTTTGAAGTTTATTATAATCAAGCGGAAATTATAGCTGGGGATTATCACTATATCAAACGATATATGCCATATAACATGAAGGATAAAATAGTTATCACCAATACTATAACAGAAGTAGATTTAGTAGAACTTAAAGAACGAGGTGTAGAGTTGGTGGTTACCACCACTCCTGAAATAAGTGGCAGGTCATTTGGAACAAATGTAATAGAGGCGCTTTTAGTGGCTATCCTTAGAGATCGGGGAGAAGCAGAGTTACCACCAAATTATGATGGACTAATAGAAGTTTTAAAACTGTCACCTAGAATTGAATATTTACAACAAAAGTTAAAAGATAATAGTAACAAGGAAATCACTAACAAATCATATGAAAATTGAAGTTTCGTATTCGCTGGTTTGGTTTATTTAACTTGACAATTAATACCTGCTGGCTTATAATATCTACAACATATGGGAAGTAAGCACTGTATTAGTCAGTGCTTCTTATACTGTTACAGGGTAGTATTTCCAGTGAAAACTACAATTAAATATGAATAAATTTGGTTGTAGGGCATATATTATCTATCAATATACATAAAAATTTTTAAATAATATTAATTATTTTAATAAAATCGGGCAAAGGAGAGGGGTATACATATGGAGAGAGAAGTTGTATTAACCGTCAACGGATTAAAGAAAATCGAGGATGAGCTTGAGTTATTAAAAACTGTTAGAAGGAAAGAAGTTGCTGAAAGAATTAAACAAGCTATTGCCTTTGGAGATATTAGTGAAAACTCCGAATATGATGAAGCTAAAAATGAGCAAGCTCAAATGGAGGAAAGAATATCAAAGCTTGAAGGTATGTTGAAAAAAGCTAGAATTATTGACGAAGATGATATAAGTATAGATGTGGTTAGTATTGGGTCAACTGTTCAAGTAAAAGATATTGAATATGATGAAGTGGTGGAGTACACTATAGTAGGTTCAGCAGAGGCTGATCCATATGAACTGAAAATTTCCAATGAATCACCTGTAGGGAAGACCCTTTTAGGTAAGAAGATTGGAGATATAGTTGAAGTGCAAATCCCTGATGGGGTTACAAAATATGAAGTGCTAGAAATTAAAAGGTAGTTTGGAGGTAAACTAAAAATGACAAGTGGAGAACAAAATTTGAATGAACTTCTTCAAATCAGAAGAGACAAACTAAAAAGTCTACAAGATATGGGGAAGGATCCATTCAAAATTGAGAAAGTTAATGTGACCCATTATAGTGAACAAATTAAAGAACAATTTGAATTGTTAGAGGGGCAACAGGTTACCATCGCTGGTAGAATTATGACAAAGCGGGGGCATGGAAAAGCGAGTTTTATTAATGTACAAGACAAAGATGGACAGGTACAAGCATACGTAAGAGAAGACCGTATCGGTGTAGAAGATTATGAACTATTTACTGCATATGATATTGGTGATATTATCGAAATTAATGGAGATGTATTTAAGACTAATAAAGGTGAAATTTCTGTTAAAGCCTCCACTGTACGTCTTTTAACTAAATCATTGCAAATACTACCTGAAAAATGGCATGGTCTAAAGGATCAAGAATTAAGATACCGTCAAAGATATGTTGACTTAATTGTTAATCCAGAGGTGAAGAAAACTTTTATGATACGTTCTAAGGCAATAAAAGCCATTAGAAGTTTCTTAGATGACAGAGGTTACATGGAAGTAGAAACACCAATTTTAGATACCATTGCTGGTGGAGCCAGTGCAAAACCATTTATTACCCATCACAATACATTAGATATCGATATGTACTTAAGAATTGCCACAGAACTTCATTTGAAACGTCTGATTGTTGGTGGAATAGATCGAGTATATGAAATAGGTAGACTTTTTAGAAATGAAGGAATGTCTATTAAACATAATCCTGAATTTACAACAATTGAATTATACGAAGCATATGCAGATTATAAAGATATGATGGAAATTACAGAAAATATTGTTGCATATGTGGCAGAACAAGCATTAGGAACAACGAAAGTTAACTATCAAGGAAAAGAAATAGATTTAACACCACCTTGGAAAAGAATTTCAATGACAGATGCGTGTAAAGAGTATGCTAATGTAGACTTTAGTGATATAAAAACTGATGAGGAAGCTATTGAATTAGCTAAAAAATTAGGTTTAGAAGTAAAACCTACTATGAAAAAGGGTCATGTAATTAATGAAGTGTTTGAAGAATTTGTTGAAAAACATCTAATTCAACCAACCTTCATCACCCATCATCCAGTGGAGGTTTCGCCATTGGCAAAACGTAATCCAGATAATCCAGAGATAACAAACCGATTTGAAGCCTTTGTAAACTCATGGGAAATTGCTAATGCTTTTTCTGAGTTAAATGACCCTATAGATCAAAGAGGAAGATTTATGGAACAATTAGCTCAAAGAGAAGCTGGGGATGATGAGGCCCACATGTTGGATGAAGATTTCTTAAACGCTCTAGAAATAGGACTGCCACCAACTGGGGGGTTAGGTATAGGGATTGATCGTTTAATGATGCTTATTACTAATTCACCATCCATTAGAGATGTATTATTGTTTCCAACCATGAAGCCTATTGAACAAAATAGGGACTAGTAAGTTTTGATAATAAGTAGATAATATAAAAAGGAGATTTTGGGTCTTTTAACAAAGCTCCTTTTATTTATCTACTTTAATATAAATATAAAATAAATTTAATAGGACAATTGGGTTTAATAATAAAGTTAGTTGTATACACAACTGATAGGTTAAATTAATGATAGATATTGGTTAGTTCTCAATGTAAAATATTACCTTGAATATTGAGTTTGACAGCATATAATTATTGTGGTATAGTATTACTTGTCGCTACGACATATTATTACAAAATTAAAAAGTAGTTGACAATATGATTTTAATATGATATATTAATTAAGCTGTTTTGTTGAAGAAGTAAAGTTGATTTAAAATAAAAAAACTTATTGACAACATCAAAACAAGTGTGATATAGTATATAAGTCGCTAATTAACAGCGAAGATGATAAACATTAAGATAATAGGTCTTTGAAAACTGAACAGTATAGATTTAAGCCAGCATATATAAGTCATCTTAATGATGACACCCAGAAATTTAATTTATTAAGAGTTTGATCCTGGCTCAGGATGAACGCTGGCGGCGTGCCTAACACATGCAAG
>CALJEQ010000010.1 GCA_938074565.1 uncultured Alkaliphilus sp.
CTCAGACCGAGGTTTTGCCTAAGGCTTCCTTCAGATTCCACCTCACGGTGGACACCCTTGCCTTCGGCTAGTGGTTCCCACTACCAAGCCCACAGCGGACTTTCACCGCCAAGTTATCGCCCATGCTGGGCACACGAAAAAAAGAGTAGGCTATTTTATGACCTACTCTTCTTCTTTTTCATCCAGTGCAACCAGAACACAATCAAAATAAACAATGTTTAATTGAAGTTCTTTAGCCCTTTCTATTACTCCATCATTAAAGGTTCCAGGTTGAAACCACACATAGTTAATTCCTGCTTGATGGATTTCATCTAAAGTTGCCATTGTTACAGTGGGATTTACCACCATATCTATACATTCAGGTTTTTCTGGTAACTCCGATAAATTTTTGTAAAGTTTATCCCCTTCTAACTGGTCATGTTTAGGGTTAATTCCATATACTTTGTAACCGAAGTCTTTTAATTTTTTATATATTATATAGCCAAATTTAGTCTCATCAGGTGTAGCTCCAACTACGGCCCATACCTTTCTATCTAGCATCTCTTTTTTATTCTGTTCAATTTTATCCATCATATCACCTCCTATAACAACATATACCCCGTAAAATCATTACTACACAATAAGTTTTCCATTCATTTCAGTTAAATATTCATCTTCACCTTCTATAATATGACCTCTAGCATTTGTCCAATTTGTTATTTGTTCTTTAAATTTTTCTACTTCGTTATTTTTAACATAAATTAAAAAATTTACAGCATCTTCATAGATGGTTTCCTTAATAAAATAGTCCTGTTGCAATATTTCATTTTGAAGCTTTCCCAATAAAGTATAATCGACTTTTACCTCTATAAGTCTATACATTCTTTTAGTTATCATTTGACCTGCTTCCAGACCAATTTTAGCCCCTTTAGTGTAGGCCCTTACTAATCCCCCAGCACCTAACTTTATACCACCAAAATATCTAGTAACCACCACAACGACATTACGTAAATTTTCTTTTTTAATTACTTCCAATACAGGTATACCTGCTGTTCCAGAAGGTTCTCCGTCATCACTGTAACGTTGTATTTCATTTTTATATCCCACCACGTAAGCATGTACATTATGGTTGGCATCCCAATGTTTAGTTTTTAGTGCCTTTATAAATTCTAGAGCTTCTTCCTCCGTACTTATGGGAGCTGTATAACCAATAAATTTTGATTTTTCAATTATTATTTCATCTTCCCCTGAATTTAATATCGTTCTATATTCCTCTACCATCTTATCACTTTCCTTTATGGCTATTTTCAGCAACATTATAACATATGACATAACCATAAACAATAAATTGTAAGTTCCTCATTAGTTAAGAGATATTATCCATAAAAAAACCCAGCCAACGTAATATATATAAGAGTGAGCTGGGTAATTACTAAACATTAATTATGGTTTTTTACCTAAAAAATTTAGCCTTCATTAGTAAACATACTGACTGCCTTAAACAATGACTTTTTCTCTTTTTATTTCTTTATATTTCTTATAAGATAGACTTACCAAAGATTTATCTTGACTGTAGGTTATCATTGATAAAGCCTTATCTACTGGATAAAACCCTCCATCTTTAAATCCTAAATCATGACTAATCTTATAATGCTTGGAAGTTGCATTCATAATATACCATGTAATCTCATTGCAAATTGGTTGTTTTCTAGAAATAGAAAAAAATTCGTAACTTGTTCCTCCCGCACTGGCAATAATTACAGCATCAAGCCCTGTTTCAATCTTAACACGCTTTAATGCTACCTCCCAGGAAAGATCCTCATTACGAATTACCCCTTTTGGTAATACCCATTCATTTTTTTCGTTTTTTAGAATAAAAACTTGATTTGCATAGAATACAACACCGCCTGCACAATTTCTTAACAGCATTGGACAGCCTCCTTCCATTGTCTTAAATACAGCAGTATTTCTAAACTCACTTATGGAAAATCATTCTCCTTCAAAGGATTTAATGGGTTTCCGATACTTTATAATATTCTGTATTTCACTAATTAATTACAAAATTTCAAATAAATTATATAAGCTACATAATTTCTTTAACATCAAGGTAGACTAATTTTGAAACAAAATTTGTAAAGCAGGTGATTTGTTTGCATATTATTTATCATTGTGTTGGAGGTGCCCATTCCTCTGTACTTGCTACAGCCATTCATCTCAATAAGTTACCTATGGATCGTAAACCTAGCATTGATGACATTCTAAACATTTCATATTTTGATACCATGATTAAAAGAGATCAAGGTAAAATCATCTATAGAGGCACCGATGAAAATGGACATCGTATTTATAATCTAAGCAGACAATTTGTTCCCCATCTTGTTATTCCAGTTATTGAAGATACTTGGAAATTGCTAAATGGTAATTGTGATAATTTAATGATAGTTTCAACCCTTTCTACAGTTAATTTACTAATGCGTCTCGGTGGTTTCACATCAAGAAGAATGAATTGGATTAAATTTGGTAGACCAATAGTTGCTAAAGGTTCTTTACAAAGCTACTTTCATCTTGTTGATATTGTTAAAGACACAAAAAAAAGACTAATTACTTAGCCTCTTTGATGTTTACAAAGTATTCCATTTACAAACTGATCAAAAGCCTTCGTACTCTATGAACTAAAAAACTAAGCAACTGCAACCTATACCAAAATACGTAAAGGTGCTGAATTTTTGCAGTGACAAAGAAGATGGAGGTTTTTCATCAGTTTAAAGAGGCTATTTATTTAGCCTCTCTTACCACTTATTCTTTCTTCAATAATATCTATAGTTTGTAAATAGGTACGTTTAACATATTCCATTTCTTTAGGATTATTTAATAGGTTCTTCAACCTCTTAACAGTTTTTTCATCTCCGATAACCTCTAAAGCTTTTGCTGCATATTGTCTAACTTGCGGTTTTACATCTTGTAGTCCTCTATGCAATACATCTAAATTTCCCTTATGGGGAATTCTTCTTAAAGCTGAACAGACCATTCTCCTAACCCCACCATGTTTATGCTCTATCTCATTGCAAATTTCCGCCAATAATATTATTTCTTTCAATTGACCAGCAATCCAAAGAGCAATCATTTTATCCTCTGCATTATCTATAGTTGGGAGTACCTTCTTTAAATAGCTTACTAAACCATCTTTTTCTTTTTGATTAAGTCCTTCTAAAAGTTTTAGGCGATGGTTTTTGTCTGCCGCCAATAGGGCAACAAAACTAGGATGATAGCTGGTTGTTTCCTTCTTTTTTAACTTTATTTTAGAATGTAGAATATGCTCTTGTACAGTTTCCTTAGACAAATTACGTATTTTACTAATTAAGTCAGTACTTTTACCTTCTTGGAATAACAGATATGTAATTAAATGATCAACATCAACATCTTCATTGAATTGATTAAGGTCTTCCCAAGTTAAATTCATTGTGGAACTAAATTCTACCATTTTTTATCCACCACACTCATTATTAGTTCAATTCATACTCTTTATATTTAGGATATTCTGTAGCAGGTATTTTAACTTTAAAATAAATACCATTTTCTTGATATTCCGAGGTAATATCTATAGCTATTTCATGTAATTGAGAGGCAATATTCCCCTTGTTATAGGGTAGTACTAACTCTGCTTCCACCAAATTAGCACCTACCTCTCTTCTTATAACTTCTATAAGCTGATCAAGGTTAATACCTTTTAAAGCTGAGATAGCCACAGTATTCTCATCCTTAGGAATCCCATTAATATCTTCTATAGCATCTACTTTATTATACACATCAATAATTTTATTATTATCTACCTTCAATTCTTTTAGTACTTTAAGGGTTGTTTCTTTTTGCAAGTGATAATCTTCATTGGAGGCATCAATTACATGTAGTAGCACATCAGCATAGGTAACCTCCTCTAAAGTTGCTTTAAAAGCATCTACTAAATTATGAGGCAACTTACTTACAAATCCAACTGTATCGGTTAATAGAAAATTTAAATTGTCTGGATAAGCCAACTTCCTTAATGATACATCCAACGTTGCAAATAACATATCTTCAGCATAAACTTCCCTTGAAGCTTCATATTCTTGACTATTTCTTAAGAGAACATTCATCAGAGTAGATTTACCTGCATTTGTATAACCCACTAAGGCAACTATAGGTAGTTCAGATTTTAACCTTTGAGCCCTCTGAACTTCTCTAATTTTTTTCACTTCTTGTAATTCTTCCTTAATAAAATCTATTTTTCGCAGAATATGTCTACGATCGGTTTCAAGCTTTGTTTCACCTGGTCCACGTGTTCCAATCCCTGCCCCTAATCTTGATAGTTTTTTTCCTAACCCTGTTAAACGAGGTAGTCGATATTTTAATTGTGCCAATTCAACTTGTAATCTTGCTTCTCTAGAAGTTGCTCTTTGGGCAAAGATGTCTAAGATTAATGCAGTTCTATCAATTACATCCACACCGATGGCTTCCTCTAAATTTCTTATTTGTGAACCAGATAATTCGTCATTAAAAATAACTAGATTTGCTTCTAATGCCTCACACAAATCTTTAATTTCTTCCACCTTACCTTTACCTATATACAAGGTAACATTTACTGCGGAACGATTTTGAACAGTAGTTGCTAATACTTCTACTCCAGCAGCTTGTGCCAATTCACCTAATTCCACCATTGAGCTTTCTATATCTATTTCTTCATGTCTACCTGTATGGTTCATTCCCACTAAAATTGCACGATTATGTAAAATTTCGATTGTTTCCATTTGCACTATTTCTTCACTCCTATAACTGTTATCTAACTTCATATTTCTTATTTATTATATCATAACCTCTTATAACAAAAAATAGCAATAAATTATAGAAAATATTATACGTAATCAATAAAATTATCAATGTATTGAGGAAGTCATATTCTAGATAACTGATTTTAAACCCTTTATTAAATAATAAGACCCAACATAAGAAGGGTGTCCATAGAAACACTTCACATGTTGGGTCATTATGCTAGAAACGGTAAAAAGTAAAATTGCTAATAAGTTTAAATGTATTTCTTTAGACTTATATTGCACTATTTAAAACTATTTAATGTCTTATTTCTCTGAAGAGTATTTCTTCTGGACACTTCAATACTTCACAAACCTTTTCTATGTTCTCATCTTTAGGTATTCTACCTTCATAAATCCAAGCTTGCACTGTTCGAGGTGATACGCCTATCCTTTCAGCCAAGTCGCTAACCTTAATGTCATCTGCAAACATTAATCCTAGCATATACCTGTTTTTTACTTCCCAGTTTTTTAATCTTCTAAATCTTTTCTTGCGAATACCTTTTCCTAAAACTCTCCTTGCTCTTTCTGATGCAGTTTCCATAAAAATCACCTTTCTCCTTACTATTCTCTCATCATATAGATACGTAGTGTTTTTAGTTTTAAGTAACCTTAATAGTTGTTAATTATTTACATAAACATAATTTTTATACACAGTTTAAAAAAAATATTCTATAATAACTATACGAATTATAAATAAAAAAGTCTAGCTTTAAATCAAAAAAATATAAATTTAAGTTGTAGCAATAATAATTTACACAAATTCTGTTACATCTACAAACCATTGTAAACATTATTATATCTCATTTTTTTATGAAGGTCTACCTTTGTCTATTATATAACAATGTTTCTTTGTTAACTTTAGAGCCTTACCACTTCAACTGAATAAACCGATTTATACTCTAATTAACTATTCATTAATTATCTATTGCCCCAAAGGCGCTATATTTAAAAACTTCTCCTCTGGTACTTGAAAATAATTATGGGGTACACGACCAACAATTATTGTTTCTGCCAACGGAACATAAGAAATGACTTCGATAGGTTTTGAGCTAAACGGGACTATTACCCTAACATTTGTTGTAATAATTAAAAATATTCTATGTCTCGTTTGATTAATTCCAGATTGTTCAAATTCTGTTCCAAAGTTTACATCAACCATTCCTAAGGGTGTTACGGTAATCTTAATTTTCGGGCCATATTGTGCCAACAACTGACTCCCTAACGCATTTCCCAAAGGAATACGATCAGAAGCTGTTTTAATTTGTTTTAAATGCTCTTGTATTGTTAAAGCAACATCCGATGCCACCTTGTTCATTGTCATGGTGTTAGCTTGCATCATTGTAATATTTCCTTCAATGTCCTCCCTTATTGAAATAAGGTCTGTGTACTCAACACCATTCTCTAACACAATACTCACTGCTTGATTAACGGCTCTAGTCGTAAGTTCTTGTGCTTTTAATTCCCCGATTGTCTGAACTGTTGGCATAATTTCCCGATCTATAAAAATAAATGATATTAAGGAGGTACTTAGTACAAATGCTAGAAAAGTAATTATTTTATACTTAAAATACTTTTTTCTCTTTGTTATATACAAAACAGAACACCCCCTTTTATCTATTTTATGTATATGTTAAGATAGGTGTGTTTATTTTCAATAACTTCAATATTAACAAACAATAATATGTAACATTATCTACAATCTGTATAGAATATCAATTATTCCCTCATACTCTATGATAGAAACTTTTGTGGTATAATGTAAATAAACATGTTTTAAATATTTCATTTAACATGTGTTATGAATATGTTATAATAGTTTTTGGATTTTATGCTTTTTTAGATATTCAATAAAAGCATTCTTTTAGATGGAGGTAAAACTTATGTCAGATAAAAAACCAAATGAAACAAAACGATCTTCTAAAAATAATAAGGATAGAAAACTTAGTATTTTTAGAGTATTATTGGTATCCATTCTTTTAATAGGCATTATTGGTACTGGAGCTGTGACTGGAATTGTGGTGGGCATTATTAAAGATGCAGCGCCAATTGATCCTTCCAATATCTATGACTTATTAGAAGAAAGTTCATTTATTCTTGATTCCAATGGTCAAGTTATTGAGAAAATTCAAAGTGATAGTGTTAGGATTATAGTAGATTATGACCAAATTCCCCAACACTTAGTTGATGCTTTTGTGTCTATTGAAGACGAACGATTCTGGAAACACAGTGGTATTGATATAAGAGGAATTGGCCGAGCCATATGGACTAATCTTAGAACTGGTTCAAAACAAGGTGCCAGTACCATAAACCAACAATTAGCGGTGAATTTATACCTTTCTAGAGGTGATCGCTCCTACAGTCGTAAAATAAAAGACATGTATTATGGTATTCAAATTAATCAACAACTTACAAAAAAACAAATACTGGAAGCCTATTTAAATACCATTAACCTAGGGGGAGTTGCCCATGGTGTTCAAGCTGCCTCACAAACCTATTTTTCTAAAGATGTAGAGGAACTTACCATAGCCGAGTCTGCCTTAATAGCAGGAATCACCCGTAACCCGTCAAGATATTCACCTATTAAAACCTTGTATAAGGATCAAGTTAACGAAGATCATGTTATCTTAGACGATTCAGATTCAGTATATACTATTGTCTTTAATGACCAATCCCTTAAAAGACAAAAATTAGTTCTAAGTGTAATGAGAAACCTTGGTTCTATTAATGAAGTCCAATATCAAGAAGCTCTAGAGGAAGATATTGCTGCAAACCTAAAGCCTAATCGTCTTTCCTCTGAAGAAATTTCATCTTACTTTGGAGACCTTGTTAAGAAGGATGTTCTAAATGCCCTTCAAAATGAAGGTTATTCTAAAGAAGAAGCTCAAGCATTATTGTACTCTGGAGGTCTAAAAATATATAGTACTATGGATGTTAGTGCCCAAAGAATACTAGAAGAAGAATTTGAAAACCCTGCTAATTTCCCTGGAACTCGTAAAGACCAAGAAGGTAACCTCCAACCTCAATCAGCAATGGTAATTATTGACCATCATACAGGTGAAATAAAAGCCCTTGTGGGGGGACGATCAATCACTGGTCAAAAAATATATAACAGAGCACTGGCACCTCGACAACCAGGTTCTGCTATTAAACCAATAGCAGTTTTTACACCTGCTGTAGATAAAGGTTTTACTGCTGGTTCAGTCTTTGATGATGTCCCTATGTTCCTTAATAAAGCCACACCTACTACACCGTGGCCAAGTAACTTTAATAGGTCTTATCAAGGTTTAATGACAATGAGGGAAGCCCTTCAAGTTTCTAATAACGTTGTGGCAGTTAAACTTGCCAGTATGTTAGGTCCTGATGATCGTTCTGCTTTTAAAACCATGTTTGAATACATGGAAAAAATGGGAATTTCAACAGTGGTAACCAACGCTAACCCAGTGGTAAGTAATGGTAAGAAGTATACTGATGAAACCTATTCAACAGCCTTAGGTGGTATGACTAGAGGAGTAACTCCATTAGATTTAACCAGTGCTTATGGAGTATTAGCCAATAACGGTGTTCATATAGAACCCATTACTTTCACTCAAATAGTTGATCGTCATGGTAATATATTGCTGGAAAACAAACCTACAGTAAATAGAGTATTGACACCACAAGCTTCTTATATAATGACTGATATGCTTAAAAACGTTGTTACTGCTGGAACTGGTAGTAGAGCAAGATTAGATAGTGGTAATTCTCAAATCCCTGTTGCTGGTAAAACAGGTACAACTTCCGATAAAAAAGATGCTTGGTTTGCTGGGTATACTCCTTATTATGTTGCATCAGTTTGGATAGGAAATGACCTTCCACAGGAGCTTTCTGATGGTAGTTCAATGGCTGCTGCCCTATGGCAAAAAGTAATGAAAAGAATTCATGCAGACCATAGTCCTAAGAACTTTGAAATGCCGGACAATATTATTAAAGTTAATATTTGTACAAAATCAGGAAAATTACCTGGACCATATTGTCACCTTGATCCCCGTGGAAGCACGATTCGTTCCGAAATTTTTGTTAAAGGAACAGAACCAAAAGAAAGCTGTGATGTTCATGTAATGGCTGACATCCATGCTCCTACTGGGAAATTAGCAACTGAACAAACACCGTCTTGGGAAATAGAAACAAGACTATTTATAAAAAGACCGATACCTTATTTCCCTCGTGAAAATAATGGTATTGCTCCAAAAGATTATATTTATGAACTTCCAACTGAATATTACGATCCATCCACTGATTGGTTAGATATTGTTCCATTCCCACCAACAAACAATACTGATAATCCAGACACTGAGGTTACAGAGCCAAACACTGATGTTGAGGATACAGATGAAGAAGAGATTGTTGAAACAACGGAAGGTAACATTAGAAATATATTAAAAGAATTAAAAGAGTTAAAAAATAATAGTAATAACGGTAACAATGGTAACGGTAATGGTGGTAACTAATTGAACTAAAAAGCTACAGAAATTCTGTAGCTTTTGTTGTTTCCATAGTACTATTTTTGTTAATGGTTTATGTCACTTCTACTTAAAATTTCTTTTAACGCCTTTGTAATGATTGGAGCTCCTCTCCTAAAATCATCATGTCCATTCATTTTTCCAACATCACCTATACCTACAACTAGAGGCCTTTTCTGATTTTTATCAATAACATCTACAGTGTCCCCATACAAAACTTTATTAAAACCAGGATTACCATCCTTATCCACAGCTTTATGGATAATATTGCCATTGGCATCAACAGAAAAGTCTACGTGTACACCCTCCACTTCTTTTGTATTAGAAGCAACTGCAATAATTCCCATAACATCAATATCTGGATGGTTCATTATTTGTCTTAAAGCTTTTTCTCCTATTCCTGTATTCACATTACCTTCATCATCTGTCATTACCACAACGGGGTCATATTTTGCTATTTTTATTAGATCTACAATCTCAGCTCCAGTTAAAGGTGTAGGATTTCCACCAGATTGAGAAATACATCTTCCACCTATATTTAAAACAGCCTTTTCTATCGATCTTTGTGCACAAGAATCACCATCAGTTACTATAATTACTTTTCTTTTATCATTTTTGTTCATTTTTATAGACTCCTAACTTTTTATGGTTTTGTTTTAGCATTAAATAGTATGGCCATTAAGTAACCAAACACCACCGCAGCCGTTATACCTCCTGAAGTAGCTTGAACCCCACCAATGAAGGCTCCCAACAGTCCATCTTTTTTAACACCTTCAATTGCTCCCTTTGCTAAAGAATATCCAAAACCAGGTAATGGAATTGTTGCCCCTGCTCCACCTATTTTCACCACAGGTTCATAGATCCCTAGTGCTGTTAAAATTACACCTGAAGTAACAAACAGTACCAACACGTGGGCGGGTGTTAACTTTGTTCCATCCATCAACAGTTGTCCAATAACACAGATTATTCCCCCTACAATAAAAGCACTAATATAACTTCCCATGGCCCTCCTCCTAATTCATTTTTTTGCTCTCTATCGTCACAGCGTGGGCAATACAAGGGATCGACTCTCCTTGTTGGGCACTTGTGGGTGAAAACAACGCCCCTGTAGATACTAATAAAATTTTATTTAATTTCATTTCCCTTAATTGTTTAAATAAATATCCACAAAAGACTACAGCAGAACAGCCACAACCACTACCCCCTGCATGGGTGTCTTGTTTTTTCCAGTCAAATATCTCAATCCCACAGTCGGTGAAGTTTTTAACTACTTCATATCCCTTTGTTTTTAAGAGGTCACTGGCAATATCCCTTCCATACCTACCCAAATCGCCAGTAATAATTAGGTCATAATCTTCTGGCAACTGACTTGTATCATCAAAATGTCTACCAATGGTATCAGCCGCTGCTGGAGCCATAGCAGCCCCCATATTATTTGCATCTACTATGCCATAATCTATTACCTTTCCAGTGGTAATATGGGTAATATAAGGTCCTTCGTTATTATTAGCCACCAGAGCCGCACCTGATCCTGTCACCGTCCATTGGGATGTAAGGGCTCTTTGATTCCCTAATTCTAATGGAAATCTGAATTGTCTTTCAGCAGAAGAAAAGTGACTTGAGGTGGTGGCAATGCAACGATCGGCAAATCCCCCATCCACCAACATTGCTGCCAATCCCAACGCCTCTGCCATTGTGGAACAAGCCCCATAAAGACCATAGAAAGGAATTTGCAAATCTCTAGCTGCGAAACTAGTAGACATTAATTGATTTAATAAATCTCCCCCTAATAAATAATTTATATCGGGAATTTTGAGGTCTACTTTATCTACTGCTCCTCTTACTGCTTCTTTCATCATCTTACTTTCTGCTTTTTCCCAACTGTCTTCCCCAAACATATCATCTTGCAATATTTTATCAAAATAACTTGCTAAAGGGCCCTGTCCTTCCTTTGGTCCGACAATTGAAGAAGCAGAAATTATTGCAGGAGGATTTAATAGTTTTACCGTTTGACTACCCATTCTTTTTATGGCCATCACTTATTTCCTCCTTATCACTTAATAAAATAGTAGATGACTCCTACAATTACCGAAGAAGTTATTCCATAAACTAGCACGGGACCTGCTAGTATAAACATCTTTGATGCAACACCGAAAATAAACCCCTCTCGCTTAAACTCCATAGCTGGTGAAACAATGGAGTTAGCAAAGCCAGTAATGGGTACAATTGAACCTGCACCAGCTTTTTTACCAATAACATCATAAACCCCTATCCCCGTTAGCAAAGCACCAATGAATATCATCACTAGAATGGTTGCATTGGTTGCATCTAAATGACTTAGTCCCATTCTTTTTTCTATTTGATTATGAATAAACTGACCAATGGTACTAATTAACCCACCAACAAGAAATGCCCAAATGCAATTTCTAAAATAATCTGGCTTAGGAGAATTTTTTTCAACATACTGTTGATACTTTTTGTTTTGAACTGTTTGTTTCTTTTTCTGCATCTATTTCATCTCCCCCCTCACCGAATTTCATTTAAAACATACTTCCCTTTACTATTTTCCAACTCAATCTCTTGGCATTTTGTATTAAATTGGTGAATCATTTTTTTTTCTTCTAAATTCTCTAATAACAATGTTTTATTTTTAGGTCCTTTAAAGTATGAATGGTTTTTCATTTAAAACCCTCCCCATTAATGTTTTATAAACCAATGAAGTAATGAGCCTAATACTTTACCAAATACTAATGCATAAAGTATATAAATAACATAACCGTCAAGCTTAAATCTTCTTACTACCACTGGAATTACATTCATAACCTCCGCCAATGCAGATGCCAGCATACCGATGAATGTACCCATAAAAAACCCTATAATAATAACAAAATAAGTATTAAAGTGAATACTTGTATTGGTTAAAGAACTAAAGGCCGCTAAAGTTGCACCTGTTACAATTATATTTTCATATAGGGCAATATACTTATAGGTTTTTGTTAATTGGGCTAATCGAGGAATGATGTCCAATAACGTTAATAAAGCAACGATACCACTCCCAACAACTATTCCATTAGAGAACCCTAAAAAAACTACAAGAAGATTTCTCATTTTGATCCCTTCTCTTTTGTTTCAATATTCTGATCATGATCCTTTAAGTAAGCATCCATATTTTGTTGATATAAATACATTTCTACTTCTAATGGACTCGGCTCATTATTTATTCTTTTCTTAAATATATGATTAAAGAAAATCGACATTCCTGCACCAATACCTAAACTATAGGGTATCTGTAGCAATAATGGTGACTCTGATTCTTTTCCAGTAATGATATGATATAAAGTTTGATGAGCCTGTTTCATATCAACATCAGAATGGAAATTGATGATGGCTGTAATTGAACCTATAAATAATAAAAAACAAACAAAAGCTAACCTTATATATTGATATTTATCTACATCCTTTGGTTCATCTTTAATATTAATTAAAATTTCTGGTGAACCCATTGCAAGAATAGTATGATGGGGAAATTCAGTTTTCAAAATCTGAACAATTGAAATTGCCGGTACTATATAGCTACTTCCTTTTTGTCTACCGTTTAGGTCAAAGGGCATCTCTTCTATTTTACTTTTAATCCCCTCATCAGCAATAATTTCTATAAGTTCTTTTAATTGAAGAGTTTCATTATCCTCGATAACAATTTTCTCATTTAGTTGTACATATATTTGTTTATTGTTATCCATATCACCCCTCCTTCTATTCAAACAGTGTTTGTACATAAACCAAATCCGCTTTATCGGGTACCTCATTTACTTTTCGATTGTTTATAAAATACCATGACCCTAAACCAATGAAAGTTACCAATAGGAGAATCATGAATTTTTTTTGTTTAATATATTTTCCCATTTTTTTCACCTTCCTTGATTTTATTATTTGCGAAAATTTTTTTTTAATTCCTCAAATGATATAGATGGCTTAATGAATCCTTCATTAATAAAAAAAATCAGCCACCACAACGTAAAATTAATACGTAAAGGTACTGATTTTTTTAGTAACTATGAAAGTGGGCTTTATTAATAGTCTATGCCATCTTCATTAAATCCTTCATGGATCGTAATATTTTCTTTTCTATTCTAGAAACTTGAACTTGTGAAATCCCCAATACTTCTGCTATTTCTGTTTGGGTCTTATCTTTAAAATATCTTAAAACAATAATCTGTCTTTCCCGAGGTTCCAACTTTGCAATTACATCCTTCAAAATAATTCTATCAATCACCTCATTATCCTCTGGTGAATCCGACTCACTTATTTTATCCATAAGATGAATTGGTGCACCATCATCATGATGAATGACATCATATAAATACTCTGGATGACAACTGGAATCCAATGCCATAACTAATTCTTCTTTAGATATATTAAGGTCATCAGATATTTCTTGTAAAGTAACTTCCCTTCCTAACTCCTTCGTTAGTCGTTCCTTTGAATATTTAATTTTTGAAGCAGTCTGTTTTAAAGACCTTGAAACTTTAATAATCCCGTCATCCCTTAAAAATCTCTTAATCTCACCAACAATCATTGGCACTGCATATGTAGAAAACCTTACATCAAAACTGGCATCAAATTTTTTAATTGCTTTAATTAAACCTATGCACCCCAGTTGAAATAAGTCTTCCTTTTCATATCCACGATTAGCAAAACGTTTAATAACACTCCTTACCAATCCTAGATTATGACTGACCAACATTTCTTGAGCCCTTACATCACCACTTTGAGCCTGTATAATCAACTCCATAGTTTTATCGTGTTCTAGTATCTCATTTTGATCGCCTGATAACGTCGAAATATTCATATTATCTACCCCTTACTCTGCGACGAGGCTTTTAAATTTTTTTACCATCCTTATACTTGTTCCCTTTCCTGGTTCAGAATATACATTAATCTCATCCATAAAGGTCTCCATAACTGTGAATCCCATACCAGAACGTTCCAACTCAGGCTTTGAAGTAAATAGAGGTTCCATAGCTCTGTTAATATCATCTATACCTTTCCCTTCATCTTCCACAACTATTTCTAATACGTTATTTGTAATTTGACAAGTTAATTTAACAACCCCCATTCGGTCTTCATAACCATGAATAATGGAATTGGTAACAGCTTCTGAAACAGCAGTTTTAATATCAGCTATTTCTTCTAATGTAGGGTCTAATTGTGCAGCAAAGGAAGCCACTACAACTCTTGCAAAAGCTTCATTTTGTGATTTACTATCAAATTCTAACTTCATATGATTTTTATATTCCATTTTCAAAACACTCCTTTACAAGCGATCGAGGGCTTCTGTAATATTTGGGTATTTCTCAACTATCCGATATAAACCAGACAGAGTAAATATTTTATCAATTTTTTCTGGTACTTCTATAATGGCAACTTTACCACCCATTTTAGAAATATTTTTATATCTCCCCATAATAACGCCTATTCCTGAACTATCCATAAATTGTAGATTAGCAAGATCAAAGATTAGGTGTTTTGTCCTCTTCTTCTCTATCATCTCATCTAGTTCTATACGAATATTTTCAGCCACATGATGATCTAATTCACCATCCAACTTCACTATTAGTTTGTTGTCCATTGCTTGATAATTTAATAACAACTTGTTACCTCCTCTTCTGTAATAATTTCTTTTTCTCGTCATATAATTTCTATTTAATTGATGTAATCTCCTTCATAGAAAAAACACTAGTTTTGTCTTGTTTTGAAGGATTTTGACGTTTATATAAAATAGTTTTTATTCTGTACTACAAACCATCTAAAATACCCTCAAAACTTCCCTTATGCTACCCACCACTTAAAAAATAATAATATTCAATAAAATTAATTAAAATTAATAATTGCACATTGTATACACTATACAGTATAATATATGTTAGAATGTAATTAACAGTAATTAATAAATATTATTGACAGATTTTGTATTTAAATAAAGTAATGCACTATTTTATATAAGGAGTGATGGTATTGAACCCACAACAAACTTTTATAACTGGCAACTGGAATAAAGAAATTGATGTAAGAAATTTCATTCAACTAAACTACACCCCCTACTTAGGAGATGCCACCTTCTTAACGGGAGCTACCAACAACACTACTGAATTATGGCAAAAAGTCTCTCTATTAATGGACAAAGAAAGAAATAATAATGGAACATTAGATATTGATACAAATATAATTTCCACCATTATTTCCCATGAACCAGGCTATATTAATAAAGAAATGGAGAAAATTTTTGGCCTTCAAACTGATGCACCTCTTAAACGCTCTATTTTACCCTACGGTGGCATTAGAATGGTGGAAAAATCCTGCAAAGCCTATGGATATGAATTAAACCCTCAAATATCTGAAATATTTAATAAGTACCGTAAAACCCATAATGATGGTGTATTTGATGTTTATACCCCAGAAATGAATGCCGCAAGGAAAGCTGGGATTATAACAGGGCTTCCCGATGCCTATGGTCGCGGAAGAATTATTGGTGATTATAGAAGAGTTGCCCTTTATGGTGTTGACAGGTTAATTAAGGATAAAAAGCATCAACTAATTTCTTTAGAAATAGAACAAATGACAGAAGAAGTAATTCGTCTCCGTGAAGAAATAGTTGAGCAAATTAAAGCACTTCAAGAATTAAATGAAATGGCAGCAAGCTACGGTTTTAATATTTCTGTACCTGCTACCAACACTATTGAAGCGATACAGTGGCTATATTTTGGATATTTAGCAGCAGTTAAAGAACAAAACGGTGCCGCCATGAGTCTTGGTCGTGTATCTACCTTTCTAGATATTTATATTGAAAAAGATCTTAAGGAAGGAAAAATTACAGAGGAAGCTGCTCAAGAATTAATTGATCATTTTGTAATGAAGTTAAGAATGGTAAGATTTTTAAGAACCCCAGAATATAATGAACTTTTCAGTGGTGACCCTACTTGGGTAACGGAGTGTATCGGAGGAATGGGATTAGATGGTAGACCTTTAGTTACAAAAACTTCCTTTCGTATTCTTAATACCCTTTATAATTTAGGAGCTGCACCAGAACCTAACCTTACTGTTCTATGGTCTACAAAATTACCCGAAAACTTTAAAGCCTACTGTTCTAAAGTTTCTATTGATACCAGTTCCATACAATATGAGAATGATGATTTAATGAGACAGTATTGGGGTGATGACTATGGTATTGCCTGCTGTGTATCTGCCATGAAAATAGGTAAACAGATTCAGTTCTTTGGAGCTAGATGCAACCTTGCTAAAGCTTTGCTATACGCTATTAATGGTGGAAGAGATGAAATGTCTGGTATTCAAGTTGGACCTAAATTTGAACCCATCACCGGAGATGTTTTAGACTATGATGAGGTAATGAAAAAATTTAATACCTTCATTAATTGGTTGGCTAAACTATATGTGAATACCCTCAATGTTATACATTATATGCATGATAAATATGCCTATGAAAAAATACAAATGGCCCTCCATGATCGGGATGTATTAAGAACTATGGCATGTGGAATTGCTGGGCTTTCCGTATGTACCGATGCCTTAAGTGCTATTAAACATGCTAAAGTAAAGGTTATTAGAAACAAAGAAGGTTTAGCAGTAGATTACCTAATTGAAGGGGATTACCCTAAATATGGAAATAATATAGACATGGTGGACGAAATTGCCAGCAATTTAGTTAAGGACTTTATGGATGCCATTAAGAAAAACAACACCTATAGAAATGCACTACCTACACAATCGGTACTAACCATTACTTCTAATGTTGTCTATGGAAAAAAAACTGGTAGCACTCCTGATGGTCGAAAATCAGGTGAACCCTTTGCCCCAGGGGCAAATCCTATGCATGGTAGGGATGAAAAAGGTGCGTTGGCTTCTTTATCATCGGTGGCAAAGTTACCTTATCAACATTCTTTAGACGGTATTTCCTATACCTTCTCCATTGTTCCAAAGGCTTTAGGTAAAACAACATTAGATAGAATTAAAATCTTATCATCCATTTTAGATGGTTACTTTGCTCAAGGTGGACACCATATTAACATTAATGTCTTTGAAAAAGAAACTTTATTAGATGCCATGAAACACCCTGAGAAATACCCTCAATTAACTGTACGTGTTTCTGGGTATGCTGTTAACTTTATTAAACTTACAAAAGAACAACAAATTGATATTATTAACAGAACATTTCATGGTGAAGTATAAATAGAAATCATAGGAAGGTGGGTGAAAATTTATGTCTATAAAAGGTATGATTCATTCAATTGAAACTTTTGGTACTGTCGATGGACCAGGAATTAGATATATTATCTTTATGCAAGGGTGTCCTTTAAGGTGTCAATATTGCCATAATCGAGATACTTGGAATATTAAAAATGGTAGAGAAGTTTCTGTGGATGAACTTATTAATGACATTAAAAAGTATATCCCCTTTATGAAGTCTTCCAACGGTGGTGTCACCATTAGTGGTGGTGAACCCACCCTTCAAATAGAATTTATAACCGCACTATTGAAGGAATTAAAAAAACTAAACCTCCATACTTGTATTGATACATCTGGCTTTGTAGATATATCTTTACTGGAGGAAACCTTGAAATATGTGGACTTAGTCCTATTAGACCTTAAGCATATTGATAATGAAAAACATCTTCAACTTACAGGCGTTTCAAATAAAAAGATATTAGATTTTGCAAAACATTTATCCCAACAACAAATTAAAGTATGGATTCGCCATGTTGTAGTACCCACATTAACTGACAACCCAACTGATGTCGAAAAATTAGCCCTCTTTATTAATTCATTAAAAAATGTAGCAAGGGTTGAATTGCTGCCCTATCACTCTATGGGAAAAATAAAATGGCAAAAACTTTATCAATTATACCCTTTGGAAGGTATTCCAAACGCCACTGATGGTAATTTACAACAGGTGTCTAAAATATTAGAAAAACATTATATAAAAATAAATGAGGATGTGGTTGCGTAACCACACCCTCATTTATTTTTTCTTAACCCCTACTAGGCTACTAATAAATACATTAACAACACTAATTAATATAGAGCCAATAACTGCATCTAAAAAACCTCTGACTTCTAATCCGCCTACTACGGAAGCCGTTGCCATTAAAACAATTCCATTAATTACTAATGTAAACAACCCCAATGACATTATATTGATTGGCAGTGTTAGTAAAACTAATAATGGTTTTATAAAAGTATTTACAATACCTAAAATTGCAGCTGCAACAAGAGTTGCTTCAAAACCAGTTACATTAATACCTGCCAAAAAGTGTGCAATAATATAGATTGATGCTGCACTAACTAACCAACGGGCGAAAAACTTCATAATAGTTACCTCCTATTCTATGAATATTATATATTTTAATTCTATGCTATACTAATTATATAATTCTGTAAACAAAATTTTTCTTTCACAGGATATTTATACACTTTTTTCCTACATAGGATTTTTTCATTCTTATTAACTGAATTTAACTAAGGAGGTTTTATTATGATAACAATTGGAATTATCACCGCCAGCGATAAAGGTTCAAAGGGAGAACGGGTTGACACCAGTGGCCCTCTAATTGAAGAACTTCTAAAAGATGTGGGTGGAATCGTCAAGGAATATGCCATCGTACCAGATGAAAGAGAAAAGTTATCTGAAACAATGAAACACATGTGTGATAACCTTGAATTAGACTTAGTTCTTACAACTGGAGGAACAGGTTTTTCTCCTAGAGATGTTACACCAGAGGCAACATTAGATGTAGTTGATCGCCTTGTTCCAGGAATACCAGAAGCAATCCGCATGAAAAGTTTAGCCATTACTCCAAAGGCTATGCTTTCAAGAGCAGTTGCTGGAATTAGAAAACAGACTTTAATTATTAACTTACCTGGTAGCCCTAAAGGTGTCAGAGAAAGTTTGGAAATTATTCTTCCTGCCTTATCCCACGGAATAGGAATTCTTAAAGGAGTAGAAGGTGAATGTGGTAGTGAAGAGAAAAAATAAGTATATTTGTAGTATTATAATTTAAACTTAATAGCCTCCTTATTCTTTGTTGCTTAGTGAAATAGCAAATATTTAGATATACTAAATACTCTAAAACTACCCTTTTCTTCAACTGAGATTTGGAGGCTTTTTTCAATGTTGTTATTTATTAATCAATATAACTTTATTATCCGCATCATATGTTATGGTATAGCCGAAGGCTTCTAAAAATCTTATAGGTAAATAAAATCTATTATTTAATAAAAATCCATTTACTACTTTTTCCTCTCCACCCATTTTAACTTTCATTTGACTTTTTATAATATTTTCATTCTCTTTTATTTCTGTATTATCCTGTTCATTATTATTTGATAGAGGATAAACTTCTTTTACTCCTTCAAATAAAGCTTCTGCTAATTTTTGTCTAAATTCATTGGTCTTTAGCAACGCTTCTTCTTTAAAATTTGTGTGAAACCCCATCTCTATTATTAAAGCTGGCATTTTTGTATTTCTTAGTACTGAATAATAATCTCGTCCATAGTTGGATGAACTTGTATTCTCCACTACTCTAGTTTTAATTCCCCTGTCCCTAAAACCCGTTATATTTACTAAATGTTGCTGTATTATCCTTGCCACCTGTTGGGCTTCTTCACGATGCTGACTACCATCTACACCATTATAACTATGAAAAGTTTCTATTCCATTGGCTGAAGTACTGGTAGCCGCATTTGTATGAAGACTTAAAAACAAATCAGCCTGCCAACTGTTGGCTATTTCAGCCCTTTTTATTAATGAAACTGTATCATCCCTTTCCCTCGTCATTTTTACTAGATAACCTTCGTCTTCCAAAAGTTTTCTTAATTTCAAACCTATATCCAATACGCCATCTGCTTCAATATATCCTGTTGGTCCACGATTACTGCGATCTTGTCCGCCATGCCCTGGATCAATAACAATTTTCATTTTACCACCTCCTATTTACATTTTATTCTAAATGAAATTAATTGTTAATTATTTTTTGTTTTTTTCCATTGTATTCCTTTCATTTAATAAATTGTAAATTACACTTAGAATATTTAATAATATAGGAAGGCAATAATACTATTGTAGCAAAAGGTATTCATTTACAATAGAGAAGGTGAACTGATGTCTAGTCAAAAAAAGAAAAACCTCACACCTACCCAACAAAAATATCAAGCATTTGCTAAAGCTAGAGAGCCAAAGCGCCCTGTACTATTAAATTCCATAAGGGCCTTTTTTGTGGGGGGCATTATTTGTACCCTTGGCCAAGCTTTACAATGGATGTATATGACCTATTTCAAGTTTGATGAAGTTACAGCCAGTAATCCAACTGTAGCAACATTAATCATTATCTCTGTGCTATTAACTGGATTTGGAGTATATGACCATATTGCTCAATGGGCGGGGGCTGGAACAGCTGTACCCGTTACTGGATTTGCAAATAGTGTTTGTTCTGCTGCTATTGAACATCGAAGCGAAGGATATGTTTTAGGAGTTGGCGGTAATATGTTTAAATTAGCAGGTTCGGTAATTGTATATGGTGTATTTTCTGCTTTTGTAGTAGCACTTATTAAAATAATACTTAAAGGATAAGGTGATATTACATGTTACAAGGACATCAAACGTGGGTCTTTAAAAATAAACCTGTATTACAGTCATCAGCGGCAATAGGTGGTCCTTTTGAAGCACAAGGAGCTTTAGCCGAAGATTTTGATCTTCTTCACGAAGACATTTGGTTGGGTCAAGACAGTTTTGAAAAAGCAGAAAAAAGACTAATGGAAGAAGCCTGTGAAACTGCTATTCATAAAGGTGGGCTTAAAAAAGAAGATATACAATTTTATCTTAGTGGTGATCTAATGAATCAAATTATTAGTAGCAGTTTTACTGCCCGTACATTAGGTGTCCCTTTTCTTGGGTTATTTGGAGCATGTTCCAGTGCTATGGAAGGATTGGCATTGGCAGCATTATTAGTGGACAGTGGTTTTGCTCAAAATGCTTTGGCGGCGGCTTCTAGTCATAATGCGGCCGCAGAAAAGCAATTTAGATACCCCACCGAATATGGTGCTCAAAAACCTCCCACCGCCCAATGGACGGTGACTGGAGCAGGGGCTGGCTTGGTAACTAAAGAGGGTAATGGACCGAAAATTACCTCGGCAACCATAGGAAAAGTAATTGATATGGGTCTATCGGACCCCTTTAACATGGGGGCTGCAATGGCACCAGCAGCAGTAGATACTCTACAAAATCATCTAAAAGATTTAAATATTGATGCTACTTATTACGATTTAATAGCAACTGGTGATTTAGGCAGAGTTGGTCATCAAATAGCAGGAGATTTATTGGCTGATCATGGTTTTAATATTCCATCTAAAATACTTACCGATTGTGGTTTACTGATTTACAAAGATGATCAGCCTGTAATAGCTGGTGGCAGTGGTTGTGGATGTTCAGCTACTGTAACCTATGGGCATTTTATGAACAGAATGCGTCGAGGTGAGCTTAAACGAATTCTAGTTGTCGCCACTGGTGCATTACTTTCTCCCATGTCATATCAACAAAAAGAAAGCATTCCTTGTGTAGCCCATGCAGTTTCCATTGAGATGTAAGGAGGGGTGGTTATGGAGAAGTTTATTTGGGCATTTATAGTTGGAGGTGCTATTTGCGTTATTGGACAAATTTTAATGGATGTTTTTAAATTAACCCCCGCCCATACCATGTGTACTTTAGTTGTATCTGGTGCAATTTTAGGAGGACTTGGTCTTTATGAACCCCTAATAAAATTTGCGGGGGCTGGTGCATCTGTTCCCATCAGTAGTTTTGGAAATGCTTTAGTAAAAGGTGCTTTAAATGAAGCAGAGCGAAGTGGTATTATTGGTGTGTTAACAGGTATTTTTGAAGTTACCAGTGCAGGGATTTCTGCCGCTATTATTTTCGGTTTTATTGGTTCTTTAGTATTTAAACCTAAGGGTTAAAACATCGATGGAAGGAGGTGTTAATATGACAGTAGGAACTCAGTTACAACAGGCTATTGCTGGTATTCAAAGTACATCTGCTATGATGAAAACTTTTGCTTTAGAGACTCAAGACGAAACTGCTAAACAAGAATTTCAACAAATTGGATATAACTTAGATAATGCCTTACAAACATTAAAAAATAGACAAAATTATGTTAATCAACAAGAACCTCAATTCAGACAACAATAATAGCTACTTTATAGTTTACTATTTAAAATAAAAAACCCAGTTTTTAATATTGCTGGGTTTTTGTTAATAATAAAATAAAATTTTGTTATATTATGCTTTCAATTGTGGTTCCAGTTTATTAATAATCTCTTTTATCTCTTTTGCAAACTCACTATATTTATTTTGCCATTTAGAATCTTGACAATCCATAGAATAAGTAAGAAAATCCGCCTCAATCTTTTCTAAAGTTGCCATCAATAGTTCTTTTGCAGATGGTTGTGATAATTGTAGGGCATCATTAAATACATCTATATACAACTCCCCCATTGAATCTACCTGAGCAAGGAATACATTCTCCTTTGCCAACCCCAATTTTTTAAGTTCTTCTTTTAACCAACTACGATTCAATCCTAATGTTGCCAATGGTTCATCTAAAATATTTCCGTCCAACATAACTGTTTGAGGTTCCTTCATACTACTTACTTTTATTCTTAAATCCTTTGGTGTTAATGGTTGCATTTCTCTTTTAGGTAATACAGTAATGTCTCTATTTGCCTCCATTATTGCAAACTCAACATCTGCCAACTGAAATACGTTTTTTCTCCGAAGCTGTGAAAGTAATTCTTCTCCCGTTAAACCTGCTGAATGTAGGTTTTCTTCTAGTACCTTCCCCTCTTTAATGACAATAACTTCTTTACCATAAAAATGATCATGGGCCCACTTAGACTTTTGTATTAAGAATTGTAACGCCCCTATGGCTAAAGCCCAAATTGCAATTCCTATAAACCCTAATCTTAAATTTTCTACTACTCCTAAAGCAATTAATGCCCCCATCGCTCCTAGTACAAAAGCTGATACAACATCAAAATATGTCATACTGGAAACTGATTTTCTGCCTAATATGGGTGACATTAATATGAATGCTAAGAATAATCCTAATGTCCTTAAGATTATAGTAATCCATTCTTCCATATTATTAAACCCTCCTTAATTATTAAAACCCTTTAAACTGGGGTTCTTCATTTTCTATTTCCTTTATACGTTTTTCCATTTCAATAACTATTTTTTTCATTTTATTATGACACTCATTAAATAGTTCTTTAACATCTTGATCTGGATGATGAAGTGCGTAATTTTTCATTGTAGCTTCTGCTCCTTTTAAGGAAGCGTGGGTTTGTTTAACCCTTGATGCAACAGTCATAGAATTACCTCCTTTAATTTACTGTTTCCTAACATAATATTCCCTTCTTTTATTCTGTTTATAATCTTTATTTTATTGACTATATAAGCCCATAATTTATTGTTAATTTTTTCATTAACATATAATTCTATTTTGATATGTGATAAAATTAGTAAATATACATAAAAGGGGGGTATTATTTATGTCACAATGTAATAAAGATAACTGTACATGTCCTAAAACCAATTGTGAAAGATATGGAAAGTGTTGTGCCTGTATTAATCATCATCGTAATATTAATACATTGGTTCATTGTATGAAGCAGATTGCAAAAGATCAAAAAAAATAGTACCGTTATTAGGTACTATTTTTTTTGATTATTTACCAACCTCTTTCTAACTTTAAGTCATCCAAGGCTGTATTTTTTAAATCATACCAAAATACTTCTCCATGATTAATACCCTTATTCAGTAAATTAGCTTTTGTAGGTAGGTTTTTTCCATAAACTCCACCTCCATCAGTACCCCATTGGGGTTCCCTTAGGGTATAGTCATATAAATTTCCATTTTTCTTTTTCCCCACAATATCTAAAGACATTAGAAGTTTATGGTCAAAAGAGTTATTTTTAAATAGGTTTAGTTTTTCTCCTTCTTTAATTATTTTAGCTGAATAGGGGATGTATATCTCAAATTCCCATGTGTTGTACTTATCTTTATTTTGTTTATCATAGGTTTTTCTGTGGCTATTGTTTAAAACAATATTTCCTCCAACTTTGGCATATTGGCTATTTTGTATTTTAGTATAGTTTCCTTTTTCATCCTCCACATAAATGTCTGCATCGAAAAGATCATTTTTTCTATCCAAAGCAAAATAATTGGCCTTTATGCTTATTTCGTCCCCCTGTTGATGTAATCCCACAGAATCAATTTTAAACTTTACTTTATAACCCAATTTGATACCTTGATGTTGTTTATTCACATGAACTGGCATATCCTTTACAGAAATTCCCTCAAGGGTTAATTTAGTAGGTCTGCCTCCTGATGTTGTAAAGTAATTTTTCCAGTTGAAATCTGTAATGGTGACAATTCTAAGATTTTCTAGCCTTAAATTTAGTAATTCATAGTCTAATATTAATCTTTCTTCATTGCCATTGGGGGTTCTAGCCGTAAACTCCACCTTATAAAAACCATCCATCAACTCTTCCTCTACGTTATGTTCCACTATCCAATTTTTATTATCTCCTACTAAGGTGGCATTCATATCAACAGCCTTTTGTTGGGGTGTTTGATAGTATAGTTTTGCCACAACTTCATGGGGATATTTTGTGGTGCTTCCCTGTAAGTCTATAGTTGAACCTGCTATAAATTGAGGCAGGTGATCCACCCTTAAATTAATTGGTGTCTTTACTCCAATGGGGAAATTTTTATGCTTTACCTCTCCCCCTTCTCCGATGGCAGAAACCTTTAAAATATAGTTGCCATCAGGTAATGTTTCTGGTATCTGATAACTAATGCTATTCCAATAAATATCATTTCCTGTTTTTATGGCAGTAGTAGCACTGTAATTTACGGTTTTTATAGGGGTTTTTCTTGTTTCTCCATCATATAACGCCATTTCTAATCTGACAGCGTAAGGAAATCTAGTCCAAGCTTCAAAAACCTCTAAATCCTCTGAAGCTGGAACCCCACTAATTTGAAACTTATCATCCAATGGTCTAACTTTTGCATCAAATTGTAAAGGTGGAGTGTTACTTAATGTAAAGTCTAATCTAAATACATCTGACCATGTATTTTCAACATCCTTCACATAATATTCTAATTCATATTTTCCTGGGGGTAATTCCTCTGGTACTTTATAAATCCACTCTCCATCATCCCTCCGATAACTGATTTTTCTATCTATAATACCTTTGTCTTCCCTCCTACTGATATGATCCCAGTCAAAGGATTTATCCACCCATTTAGTAAGATAAACATTTCTGGAAATATCATAATCCCAATCTAATTCAGCCAAAGCAATAGGGCGACGGTGGGAATAGACAGTAATTTGTGGTACATTGGAAAAATAAGAAAAGTTGTCAAAATTGGTATCGTCAGTTGGTTGATCCTTAATTCTACGGAAAATATCAAACTTTCCTGTTTTACTGAATTTTGTTGGTAAGGTAGAAATCCAGTAATCCTCTATATAATCTTCTTGGGCATAAGTCTCCATTCCTAAAGGAGTATCAAAATAATATTGATCCTGTACATATTGAAACCCCTCTTCTATAATTTGGTCCCCTTCTTCATCATAATTAGCATAACTAATTTCAAAATCTTCTTCCCCTGCCACCACATAATACTTTGCAACATAAGGGTTAGACTCTGTAATATATTCCAGTGCCATATGAACCATTTCTTCAATGGGCCCGCTATTTAATATGAAATGTTCATGGGGGATTTGATTTTTTATATTATTTTCCCCAATTAATATTAGTTTAACATCTGCCTTTGAAAGTACCATTTGTAAATCCTCTAGTTCTGAAATATTTCCATCACTAACATAGATAATATATTTATCCGATAAAACTCTAAATGGATTAACATAGGGTTGTCTAACATTTTTATATATGGTTCCGCTATAATATCCTACGTAGTCGTTATAAGTAACCCAGTTATGTATCCATACTTGCCGTTCAACTTCTTCTGTGATTATTTCATCATAATACCAGTATGTTGTATAATAAACCCATATATTTTTTTCATAATCATATAACCCCCCCGCAGTATCTGCCCACCTCCAGGGTACACCAGGCCAGTCTCCATCGGTGGTGGTAAAGTATCTTTCAGTCCTTGTTATAGTCTCATATACCGTCGTATAATAACCTTGATCTACTGTATAGGGTCTATTACTGACACTAATTCTATTTAATGTGCCTGTATAGCCACCACTGGAAAAATTTGTTATAGCAGAGGGGTATGTACCACCAGTGTATCGGGTTGTGCTGGCAGGTTGCATATATTCATAAGTATGCATGTCCCAATTTTCTACCTTAGGTCGAATATTTTTTGTTCTAAGATAGTTGTTTATATCCATCCGATTACTTCTTACATAGTCAGTTTTATCTCTGTGTAGGTTTTTGTCCATCATAAAAAACACATCTATTTCTGGCAAATGAATGGGAATATCTATATATAGCTCTGTTAATGGAACAAAATTATCTACAAAAAATTCCCGTTCCACCACCTTATTTACTCTATCCTCTTCAGTAATGTATTCTTCTAAAGTGGATTCTCCAAATGCTTCCTCCACAATATTTAATACCTTATATGTACCTAACTTAGTTGGAATATAACCATTAAATTCGTCGGTACTGTATGTACCCATCAGTTTAGAGGCATTTCCATCATTATTATCATCATAGTATAATTCAATAATATTCTTTGAAATAATATCTCCATCGGTACTAACAGCATCATGGAAAATATTCATTTCTTCATTTCGTGCCATTGCATTATTCCATATATTTAATATGACGGCTGGCTCATAATCTTCCATAACCCATATATCTACTTCATATGGGTCAGATGTTCTTCCTAGAGTATTAGTCACCACTAATTCTATGGTATATGCCCCTTCTTCTTTAAACATAAATTCTTTATACAAATCACTAATATCCCTTATCCTTAGGGAATTAATGTCTCCACCGTTACTTTTGAATCTCCATTGATAGTTATTAATGGGATAATGATTTAAAACAAATTCTGGATTAACATTATTGGAGCGATCTGTAACTGTTAGTTTTCTATTTTCTTTGTATGTACCATCAGTTTTATATTCTGCTCTTGGTTTGGTGCTATAGACATATATCCATTTAATTATTTTAAATTCTGGCATAATTCCATTATAAGGTTGCTTAAACTCCTTCGATTCATAAACCACTTCTATAGGGAGTAAGCGGTCTATCTCATCCTCTCCAAAAACATAATTGCCACTAAAAAACAAATCTCCATCTACTACTTTACCGTCTATAAAAACTGTCCTAGAATCTACATTTTCTGAATAATCGGTTGCAGGCAGAGGTACAATGTCAAACCACTTTTCTGGTATGTCTACTTCTATTTTGGGGTTCTTGGAGTATGGTCTCACTTCTGGTGGTTTAATATCAACAATTAATTTTTGTGCATAGGTGTCTTTATTTCCTTTTTTGTCGGTTACCGTTTGTTTTATTTCAAAGTGAAACTCTCCATTGGTTTCATTTTGTATTTCAGATTTTATATAATCACCTAAAGCTTCATTAACCTTTTTAGGGTCTACCTTTGAAACTTCAAAAGAATAAACTTTTTGCCCTTTTTGATAATGCTGTATAAAATAATCGTACTTTACAATATCCCCAATGCTGGCATCACTGTAGTTTAGCATGTTAGATTGAAAATTACTTCCATTAATTAAATTTATATAGTTATTAATAGTAAAAAGAGACTTCAATGCCTTACTTTCTTCTACATTTATTACTATTTCTTTTTGTTTCTTGTCAGTACCTGAACTATGCTTATTGCCGAATATAGCAGTTGCTGTAGCTGTAAAAAGTAAGTTGGGGTTAGCCTCCAGTTGTTCTCTAGAGATTGTCACCTTAAATTTAGATGTTCCTGTATTTCTGCTGGCTTTAGGGACTTCAACGGTTTGTACGGGTATTCCTGTTGTTGTTAAGGTGATACTCCACTTATCTATATCGTAACCTGTATAATACGCAGTTCTACCTTCTTGTGTTTTCCAATGTTCTCCATCTTGATATGTTCCCGTTATAGATAGTTCTATTTCCACTTCCTTTTGTCCATGATTAAGTTTAAAGGCTGATGACTGGGTGGTTATTTTTATTTCAGCTATAGTGGGTAACACTTCTTTATCAATTGCCTCTTGTCTAGGTATTGAAAAGGTTTGATACCATCTTCTATTATTGGCATCCACATGCCACATTCTGCCTTCTCCTACTGTTCTTATACCTGAAGGTGAGAGAACATGTATGTAATCATAGGGTTCTTTTGATGAATGATCTAGTGAGTTAATGGGGAATCTGACCATTCGGTTTATCCATTGGCGGGTGTTGATAATTACTTTGGGATTGTCATTATCTCCTAAAGCCCATTTACTATAAGTACTATTACTTGCTAGTGGCGCTCTACCTTTATGCTCTGTAAAAGGTCTATATATCCAATTTTTTTCAGCTCCACTTTTCCCTAAATCCACATCCTTAGGAAAGTCTATATTGGTATATAAATTACCTTCCATATCAAAACCATGATAACGATATTCCCCTGTTTTTCCATTCAACTCATAATATGGTTTACCTTTTGGGTTTTCTGTGGGGTATTGTGAATGAAATTTGAAATCATTCTTTTTTCCTACTGAGCTCCAATTACCATAAACAAGAATTCCTTTATCTATAAATATAGTTGCATTTAATGGATGTCCCTTTACATTTTTTTCAGGTATATGAGGTATTATATCCTTTATGCTTTCATATCGAACCCTATTATGTTGATACCGTGTCCATACTTCTGAACTAATGTTATTTCCAAATACCCCGTCTATTGTTAATGAAGGCACTAACAAAGCAATAATTAATAAAGTACAAATGATTTTTTTCATAACTGCCCCCTTATTTATATCTAAAACCTTTTATACTAATACTAATACTTAATTGTTTACCTGCTCCATCTTTTAAAAAGTGTATACTTCTATCATTTAAAATAACTGTACTCCTAAAACCATTGTTATTAGTTAAAGCCAACTCTAAATATTTTTCATATTCATAAATAGCCCTTGCAGATTCTCCCTCAAATAAAGACTTTAATACTTCTTTAATAACTTCATTGTGAAGTCTCTTTGTTTCTTCTATATTCCAAATAATAATACTATATGGTACTTGTTGTGAACCCACATCATCTGTAATATTTATAGATATACTTCCATGATAGTATTTAGAGTTATCAGAGTATTTATGTTCTTCTATTTCAAATAAATTTGCAAATATTCTATTTGAAAAACCATTATACGATGGACTAGAATAACCCTTAGACTTACTTGCCCCATCCCTTAAAGCATGGGCTATTCTTATAACTTCTGGATTACTGTGGGGAGGATAGACAGTTGTCATTTCACCAGTCATATTGTTTCTTAAAGTAATCATATCCTTTTCATTTACTATTATTTTATTCCTTGTTCTTTCATCCAAAAACCTAATGATTACTACACTAGCCTCTGCCCTAGTACTATTATTTAAAGGTTTAAAACTGCCATCAGTATAGCCAGAAATTAAACCCATGCCATAGGCAATTAACACATGTTGCTTGTTTTCATTTTTTATAGTTCCATAATCTTTAATTAGACCCTTTAAATATGTAATAAAATTCTCATTGGGTTCTGATTCTTTTATTAATGTAGCATTAACGATGATCTTTGCCATTTCTTGCCTAGTTATAGGTCTTCTAAAATTACTAAACTCGTTGTTTCCAATTAATTTTTCGTTTTTAGCAATTTGTATAAAAGGTTCTGCCCAATAGCCCGTACCCATACTTGGGTTATAACCCATAGCAGTAACTACTAATTTAATAAACTCATCCACTTGTATATTTCTATTTGGCTTAAAAGTTCCATCTTGGTACCCTCCGATAATCCCTAAGAATGTTAATTTACCAACAGAATCCTTAGACCAGTGATTACCCATATCAGAAAACCTACTTACAGAATTATTAATCTGACTACTGCTGATTCGTTGTAAATCTTTAATAATATTAACCATTTGAGAACCATCATTGTTCTGAACTCCAAAAGATAAAAGAATTCCATTAAACAACAATGCTAACCCCATAATCATCCCAACTAAAGTTTTAATACTCTTCAAATGTCGTCACTCCTTTAATGTATAATTTTGAATATGAGATAAAACAAGCTCTTAATGTACATTACTAATATTTCTATATCTTTTTACTATATCCTTCTTTCATTGTTAATTATTTGAGTAAAAAAGAAAAATTTGTCGAATATATTAAAAAGAATAATTGAGATATCAAAAAAACCAATACCTTTTTACATATTTAGGTATTGGTTTTAAGTATTAAACACTTTATTAAATTTGTTAATTCATTTCTAATAATTCAGTTTTACTCTAATACCTTCAACTGTCTTTTATCAGAATTATACTCTAGAACCTTTTTATTTCCTTTTTGTTCTTTTAAGTCAATATCATAAACAGTTTCTAAAACAGTTTCAACAGAATTATCAAATTTTCTTATTTCAATGTCAGCGGTATCAATTCCAGTTAATTCAATTTCGTAATCTTCATGGGCATCTGGAACATAAACTACATAAATATCACCATATTGTTTAATATATGAACCCTTACTAATGGTGTTTTCAACTAAATCTAACTTACCTTTAGCATTTTCATTGGCTTTAATATTCTTTTCGTGTCCCTTTTCAAATAGATAGGGTTTATATTGATTATAGTCTTTACCCCTACCTATTTTAGCAGATGGATTATTTTTCTTATAAACCAATGGCATTTCTTCAGTTCTTACAAGGAACATAAGACCATTAATTTTAACTGGTGTTTCCTCATCAGAAATCGCCTCAACTACTCCCTCTGGTACTTGTTTACTATTAGTGGTACTTACACTTGCAGTACTAAAACTATTAGTAGATGTGTTAAAGTTTAAAATTGATAAAACCGTATGTCTTCCCTGACTTGGCATTGTTCCATGTTTTACATCAGACGGAAAATAATATTTTCCAGTAGCAGGTGTACCTGTTTCTATTGCACTACCATATGGTACAGTTTCATCCCCTTCACCAAACTTTAACGAGCTGAATTTTCTACCAGACCACCAACTATTATAAACATCCATTACATATAACGTTGGTAATCCAGAACCTGCAACAACATAGTGATTAATTCCATAGTCCCTCAATGCTACTCCACTTAATAAATTATGTAATGAATTATTTCTAGAATATAAATAATAATTATACTCCCAATAAACAGCATTACCTATTTCATTATAGTTCATCATAGAATTTTTAGTGCCATTTCCATCAAAGTCAAAGTCTGATTCTTTCATGTAGGAAGTGTATTGTACACCATCAAAATTGTAGGCAGAAGAATTGATTATACGATTAAAATAAGTTGTACTTGGCATTAATTGATAGTTTGATGGGTAATTTTTAACCATTTCCTTTACTTTATTTGGATTAACTCCAATACCAAAGATTGTACTGAAATTATCCCCAACTGTTAATGCCCATAAGGCTTGTGGTGACCCGTAATAAGGTGTTCCCAGCGATATGAATTTATCAACTTTACTTCTGTTTGTTTGGTTTTGAACTAAATAACGTTTACTAAGTAAACCACCCATAGAATGGGCTACAACGTCTACTTGATCCCATCCACTTCTTTGTTTTGCTATTTCAATTACTTCATCTAGTATATTGTATTCTTGGTTAAGGTCTTTTCTCCAGTCATATGGACATGCAAAAAGATTAACTCCCCTTGTATAACCATTTTGCTCTAAATGGGATACTAAACCTTCAAATATGTCATCACCATTAATGGATAAGATAATTCCATCAAGAAGTCCATTATTAATATCATTTTGAGAGAACCTACCATTATAAGCTCTAATAGTACCCGTTAAATTTGCAGTAGTTCCAGTTGCACTGGACTTAAGTGGGTCTAAAAAGTCATCTGATGCACTGAAAATAGCCCTCCATAAATCTAACCATAAAAACTCATTGTTGCTATATAGTTTTGTTCCACCAATACCTGGTACAAGAATAACTGGTTTTTTAGCAGTTTTTTGGGTTACATTTAATAATTGAGCTTCACCTTCTGCTGTGATTTCACTATCTTTGTTTAAGTTCTCTAGGTTTGCATAACTAAAACAACTCATTAACATCACACAAACTAAAACAATTGATAATATTCTTTTCATTTGTACGCCTCCTTTAGTTTTAATGTATAATTCCTATTATTAAACGAAAAACTCCACCTCCCTTATTAATTTTTAATAATCTAGTCCCGTTTTCATGTCATGTTTATATATTTTCATGGAATTATACCATATCTATTTTTCAAATATTTTTATTGTAGGTTTGTGATTTTAACTAATTGTAATTTACATGTTTATTATAATTATTGTTTTATTTTATTTGAATTTTTTACATAGTTTATTTTTGTAATTTTGCAAATTAATTTAATTATAATTTATTAATTTTAAACATACCTGTGATTTTAATTACATTTGAGCAAGTTTAAATTACTTTTTCTTCCAAGTTTTTATTCTCTATTGATGTTTGTTTATCCTTCTTTTTTGATGAAATAGTTTACACTGTTTTTTGTATATTGTTTTCCGTTTATGTTTTATTGAATAGTTTTATATACCTTGTATTTTTTGTAACACAAAAAACCTCAATGGAGAGTGGGTTCTCTGTTGAGGTTTTGAGGTTCTATAATATATAGTGTTGGTGGATAAACCTGCACTAATCTTTTTCAAAATATGAGACAACTGACAAACTATGCTAAAATATAATCGACTAACCATACTTTAAGGAGTGATGTCAATTCCCAAAGGGAATTATAAATCATTTTGACGTTAGAAAAAAATACACAAGTATTTGTTTTTTATAATGTTTCAATTCCCAAAGGGAATTATAAATCATTTTAACGAAACACAGATGATAAATCGAAACTGGAAGGAGGGGGCTAAGTTTCAATTCCCAAAGGGAATTATAAATCATTTTAACCTCGGTCTTGAGCCAATAAGAAGTATTGAATCCAACGTTTCAATTCCCAAAGGGAATTATAAATCATTTTAACATTACCACCATTCACAGGTGTCTTTGAGGAAATTCTTGATTTGTTTCAATTCCCAAAGGGAATTATAAATCATTTTAACGATGAAACTTTAGGTTGTTATATTGAAGGACACTATGATTTGTTTCAATTCCCAAAGGGAATTATAAATCATTTTAACTATGCATGGGGTTTGGAGGTACACTACCACAATACGTCGTTTCAATTCCCAAAGGGAATTATGTATTTGTCAATTGAAAATTCCTCTATTTTTTAATTAAAAATTCCCCTAGAGGAGTAAAAAAATTATTGCTCTGAAAGCCAGCGTTTTGTCTCTTTTAATCTGTACGAATTCCCATTCATATTTACTATGTAAGATTTATGAGTCAGTCGATCTATCATGGCTGCAGTCATAACTGGATCTTTAAATATTTCGTCCCATCTTTCAAATGATAGGTTTGTAGTTATTATGGTCGATTTTCTACCTGCCCTTAAGGAAAGATATGTAAATAGTAGTTCGGATGCCTCCTTATCAAAGGAGATATACCCTAGCTCATCTGCTATTATTAAGTCATATTTCTCAAACCTATTCTCAAAAGCCCGGAGGGTCTTATTTGATCTACATTCCTTCAGTTCATTTACTAATAGAGGAATAGTTGTAAATAGTACTGTATAACCTGCTGTACAAGCCTTGATACCTAACCCTATAGCCATATGGGACTTACCCGTTCCAGGGTTGCCTGCGAGAATAATATTTTGTCCCGTCTCTATAAAATTAAGAGATGAGAACACCTTAATTTTACTTTTTGCATCCTGGGGCAAGTCCTCTATTATTAAATCTTCAATGTACTTTTTATACGGAAATCTTGCATTTCTAATTCTATTCTTTACACCATTATCTTTTCTAAGATCATACTCCTTTTCTAAAAGATCAGCTAAAAAATCTTCATAGCTTTTACTTTGACTATTTGCCTCTGTTATATCATCCCGAAAGCATTTAGATGTATAAGGTAACTTAAGCTCCTTTGCTAAATGTAGTATTTTTTCTCCTGCTTCTTTATTCATATTATTTTAGCCTCCTTATGAAAGGCTACAGTTGAATTGTTTAAAAGATTGCCATAAAGATTTAAGATTAATTTAGACTGTTCCTCAATCTCAGTAGTCCTTTCTTTGTTTTTGGTCCATTCTTTGTCTTCTTGATGTCTATTAGAAAGCATCTTAATCTTCTCTGTATTAATACCATTTGGATTAAGCTTTTCCAGCTCCTTAATAATATTTTCAATTTTTTCTAACCCATTTTCGCCAATTAATTCAAGAAGCTCTATGAAATCCTTTGGATTTTCTGTATAATATTTATTGTATATTGTGTGAAGCTTGGGATTCATTTGTTGCATTGCAGTGCTAGAATGAAGAGACCCTGGCTTCTTTTTTATGGTTTTTAGGTAATGCTCTATTTTTATATTCCACGCATGTACTCCATAGCTTTTGTTATGCTCTGTAACTAATTTGTTATTATGGTAAATTAATATTTTTTCAGGATATATCTTTACAAATACAAATCTACCTACTAAACAATCTGGTACAGAATATTTGTTTTCATCGACACTTATTACAGCATACTTACTAACTCTAAGTTCCATAGTCCTAGCTATATCATAACTTGGCATAAGAGGTATTAGATAGGGGAATTCCTCTAGCATAATGTCCTTTGGACATTTACCATTACCATAATCAGTAATCCTAGCATTAAGCTTTTTTAACTCATCTGACAAATAAGTATTAGCCTCTTCAATGCTTTCGAAAGTATCTCTCTTGCTAAAGGCTTTTCTTCTTATGTATTCAATACTTCTCTCAACATGTCCCTTCTCATTTCCTTTGCAAACATTACAAAAACGATGCTTGAAGCCATAATACATAGAGAGCTTTAGTAAATCATCAGTTGGTTGCTTCTCATTTTTAGTAACAAATCTTTTAACAGCTACCTTCATATTGTCATATACAACGGTTTGATAAACTCCACCAATTTCATTAAAAAATTTCACATGAGCATCTAAGAAGTTCTCCATTTTTTGACTGGGGTATAGATTGGCAAAGCGATAATTTCCCTTAGCACTAGTAAATGCTGCCATTTGATATGTTTTTTGCCTTCCTGCTATTATTAAATTTACATAACCCCAATCAAACTCACAAATTTCCCCAAATTGGTATTCTTGTCTTACATAAGCTTCCTTAGAAGAATTTAGAGTTTCTCTAATGTAGTTACAAACTGTGGGATAGCTTATCTCGAAACCTTCTTCAATTAAACATTCATAAATATCAATTTTTTTCTTTTGCTGCTTACTTCTACCTGTTGCCTTTTTAATCTCATTTTCATTAAGGAAAGAATGAATTCTTTCAATCATTTGATCGGATAGCTTTCTTCTAATTCTATTACTACTATCATATTTAGGAGCTGCTATTATATCTGCAATGAGCTCTTTATCAGGATTGCTAGTTTCCAGAAGCTGACGCTTCTTAGAATCATAATCTCTTATATATTTACGAATAGTTTTTCTATCAATCCCAGTCTCTCTGTGTATTTGCCACTGAGATTTACCTTCCCTAAAATGAGATAAAATTATTTCTTGCTTCTCCATTAAACTTATCATCCCCTTAGCCCCCTATGATGTCATAGGGTTATTATATATTTCCTCTAGAGGATTTTTCAACTATTTCAATGGGGTAATTTTAGATTATCATAAACA
>CALJEQ010000011.1 GCA_938074565.1 uncultured Alkaliphilus sp.
AACCACTGGCTACAATGGCAGGAATAATTGGAACAAAGATATTTGACAATACTCTAGCAAAACGTTGTAATGGATTCATCTTTTTAGCTGCTGCTTTTTTAGCATCACTTAAACTAGATTCTGTAATTCCACTACCTTCAACAATGCCTTTATAAACCTTATTTACTGCTCCTTGCCCAATAATTACTTGAAATTGACCTGAGTTTGAAAAAGCACCCATTACCTCATTAATACCTTCAAGTTGTTTTTGGTTAACTTTACTTTCGTCCTTTAATACGAAACGAAGTCTGGTGGCACAGTGGCTAACACTTTCCACATTTTGCTTTCCACCTACGTGCTTTAAAATTTGTTTTCCTACATCACTGTAATTCATTTTTATTCCCCCTTAAATATATTTTTATTATAAATAAAATTTAAATAAAAAAACCTAAACCGAATTCACCATTGAACACAGAAAAATACTTTTTCCGTATCGCAATGTATGTGATTTCAATTTAGGTTTTGCCTGCTTTGCCAGTAACAATCCTGTATTATTTACTTAATACAAACATTTTTATTTTCTTGCTACTATCCTTTGTAGGTGCATACTTAAGTAAACGATTTCCTCATTACTAATTTCATAATCATAGTTTTTCTCTATATAAGCTTTAATCTTCAATGCACAACCATATTCTTTTTTGTAGTGCTCCTTTATCATTGCTATGAAGGGAGTTTCTTCTTGAACAAATTCTCTCTTTATTAGCACCCTTTGAGCAAAAAACTTCAAATGGGTAATTAACCTGTTGTAGGAAATGTCTTCCTCATCACATTCTACTGCAAAATAATATTTAATAATGTTTAATATATCTTGAACAATAGAAGTAATATTCATTGTATCTGTCATGTTCTCCCCTAAGGAAGCATTTACTATATGTAGCGCAATGAAACCTGCTTCATCTTCTAACATTTTTACTTTTACTTTCTTTTCAATATAGTCAATTGCCCATAGTCCCACTTTGTATGCCTCTTTATGGATTCTTTGAATCTCCCACAGCAAAGGGTTTTTTAAATCAATACCAGATCGGCATCTTTTAATAGCAAAGGCTAAATGATCTGTTAAAGCTACATAGATGTGATCGTCAAATTTTGTTTCCAACTCTTGTTGAGCATATTTAATAATTTCTTCGGTTAATTTAATAAACTCCAATGGAATCTCATGTATTAATTGTTGAAAACGTATATTATCGTTTTGATTTTCTATCAAAAATACTTTTTCAACATCGGCTTCATTAATTTCTTCCCCAGGTTTTTTTTTAAAAGCAATACCCTTACCCATTATCACTTTTTCTAGACCTGTAACATCGTCAATTATAGTTACCACATTATTATTTAATACTTTATTTATCTTCATATAGACCACTCCACTATAGTTTTAATCCGAAAAAATGATAATTGAAAACTACAGAAAATAAAAAAAACCTAAACAAAAATAAATCCATCCCTCGACTTATTTTAATCTAGGTTTTGCCTGCTTTACCAGTAACAATCCTGTATATAACTTAAATATAGAATAACAAGTTTTTCAACGATTGTCAAGGTTCAATATTTAAAAAAAATATAATTTAAAATATTCAAATTTTTTACTAATCTAGAAAAATTGTATATTTTATTGCCTATAATTATTTTTTTATATAAAAAAGGATTTGTTGAATTCCTCTCGAAAAAAACAATATATAGAGAAAGGAGTTTTATATGTGTACTATCCTTTAAAATTTGAGTCTATTTATAAAGAAAGAGTTTGGGGTTCTAATCGATTGGCTTCTTTATTAAATAAAGAATTACCCCAAAACAAATCAATCGGTGAAAGTTGGGAGATTAGTGCCCATCAGGAAGGTGTAAGTGTTGTTTCTAATGGTATTTTTTGTGGTGTTTCTTTACAGGAGCTAATTAAAAATCATGGTGAACACATTTTAGGTAGCAGACATGAAGAATACCTTGAAAAGTTTCCTTTGTTAATAAAATTCATTGATGCAAATGACAGGCTTTCTGTTCAAGTTCACCCTGACAACGAATATGCCCTTGCAAATGAAGGTGAACTTGGTAAAACAGAAGCTTGGTACATTATTGATGCAAAACCTAATGCTAAATTAATCTATGGCTTAAAACAAGGTATTACCCCCGCTGTCTTTAATCAACTTATTAGTGAAGGCAGAATTATGGAGACTTTAAATGAAATAGAAGTTAAAGCGGGAGATTTCTTCTATATTCCTGCTGGTACAATTCATGCCATTGGAGAAGGTATTATTGTAGCAGAAATACAACAAAACTCCGATACAACTTATCGGGTCTATGATTGGGATCGAATGGGACTTGATGGAAACCCTAGAGAGCTTCATATCCCTAAAGCCTTAGATGTTATTGATTTTTCTATTAATGAAACATTAACATCCTTAACATCAACAAGCCAATTGGGAGAACATTATCATTTGATTAATTATATATCCTCCCCCTTCTTCTCCATAGAATTTATTGAGATAAAAAGCCACTACAATGGTTCTCTATCCTCAGAAAAATTTGAGATATTAATAGCAATTGAAGGTTGCTTTGTAATTTTGTATGGAGAAAACCAAGTAGAGTCTATACCAAAAGGAACTACATTACTATTACCTGCCTCCTTAGGAGATTATGTACTTCAAGGTAAAGGTCAAATTATTAGAACCTATATATAATTCCATTAATTGTTATTTTAATATTTCATGTAACACTTAATACCATAAACCAACTTTAGAACAGTAAATAATATAATAATTATAAATAAATGAATTAGGTGGAGGATTGATGTCAGTTGCTAACTTCAAGAGAAGCACAAATTTTACTTTATCTCAACAGAAATTTTACTAAGTATATTACTGTAAAAGACATTGCTACCCACTTTAGCATATCAGAAAGAACCACCCGATATGAGTTAAAAGATATAGATGATTGGCTACGTCAAAACGACCTTCCAGCATTAGATAAGAAACCTAAAAAGGGAATTAATTTTAAAATTCCTAAATTGCAATAGCAAATTGAACTAATTTTTAAACTGTAATATTATGGATATTTAGTCGTATATAATCTCTCTTAAGTGATCTTCGAATGATTCATCTGGAGTAAGATAATGGAGTATTTTTCTTGGCAAAGTGTTA
>CALJEQ010000012.1 GCA_938074565.1 uncultured Alkaliphilus sp.
TACCTCGGTTCGGTGCTTTGCCTCCAGCTTCCTTCAGATTCCACCTCACGATGGACACCCTTGCTCTTGGCTAACGGTTGGCACTACCAGCCCCCGTACTGGACTTTCACCAGCAAGTTCGCGCCCATGCTGGGCGCACATTGTTAAAGGTGGGTACTTGAAGATTACCCACCTTTATTCATTGTATGAACTAAAAAAAGAAAGCCCTTAAAGGATTTCTCCTTAAAGGGACTTTCTAAAATGTCTAACTATTAGTTAGCTGGAACAATAACTTTTACAGTTAAAGTTAAACCGTTTGAAGTTATTGCAGTAACGTTAGCAGAACCACCATTTGCAGGGTTAGTAACTGCTACAGTTACACTAGTTCCAGACTTAGTTACAGTTAAACCATTTTCATTTGTAATTACTATTGAAGTATAAGAATCTGGAAGAACAACTCCGTATTGGTCTTTAACTTCAAAGTTAAAGTTTCCAGCAACTTCAGTTACTTCTTTAGTTCCAACAAAAGCTTTTAAAGAAACTGGAGCTAAAGGAGCGTTGCTTACTGTTACAGCTTTAGTAGCAACTGTTACAGTACCATCAAAGTTTTCTACTACTACTGTTAAAGTTGCAGTAGCTTCAGTTCCGCTAGTAACACCAGCAGCTAAACCAACTACTTTATATCCATCTGTAACTTCTAAAGCTTTAACTAAAGCTTCATTTGTACTCTTAACTTCTTTAATAACAGATGTTGGTACATATACAGTGTTTCCAGCTGTATCTTTAGCAACTAATTTTAAAGAAGCAGCATATGGAGAAGCAGCATTATCTGAACCTAATCCGTGTAATTTAGCAATATCTTCAACTTGGTAAGTTAAAGTTGTTTTGTCATCAATTACTTTTACATTTACTACTTGTGCGTCAATTGTAGTAGCACCTTTAACAAGTGATACTGTTAATTTAGCAGTTTGACCTTTTGAAGCAGCTTTTGGAGCAACTTCGATACCAGCTACAGCTTCAGCTACAGTATTTACTGCAACAGGCTCAACAACAGCAGCTTTATCAGTTGCTACTTTTACTTCGTAACCAGCTAAAGTTTCAACTTTTTCACCATATTGATCGATGAAAGTTGCTTTTAATACAGTTTTTCCACCTTCTGCAAAGTTTAGGTTTCTTGAAGATAAAGTCATACCTACAATTTCAGAAGCAGCATTAACTGTGATTGGAAGAGTTACATTTTTACCAGTAGCTTTTAATGTAACTATTAAGTTAGTAGTTTTACCAGCATCATTTGGAGTTACAGCGATAAATGCTTTCTTAGCAGTTGCATCATATTGAATATTAGCATTTGCAGTTGCAACACCTGTGTTTAAAGTAACGATAGAGAATTTGTCATTAATTGTACCATCATTTGCAGCAGCTACATCTGTAGCTTTTACTACACTTCCATAAGTGTCAACAGCTTCAATCCAAATTTTGTATTGAGTACCAGCTTTGATAACTTTGTTATCTGGAGTTAAAGTAAAGTCTGCAATAGCAGCAGCAGGATATACAACGAATGAAGTTGTAGAAGTTTTACCAGTTGCATTAACAATTGCTGTTAATGTAGCAGTTGTTTGTGCAACAACTGGATCAACGTCAACTACTAAAATCTTTTCATTAACTGTTTCTGGCTTTACAATAATTCTAGCACTATTTGGAACTATTCCAGCTCCATATACAAGTGTTATTCCATCTAGAGTATCTAATGTTACAGCATTACCATATTGGTCTACAGCAGTATATTGAATTTGTACTCCTTCAATTGTTGCATCAGACGCTAATCTTGCAGTATCTTTAGGTAATACCATTTGACCTAAAGTAATGTTAGCAATTTTCTTAGCTTCAACTAACTCTAAAGTAGCAGTTGTAGTTTTAATTCCACTGTAAAGTGTTAATGTACCGATTTTATCAGTAGCAGTCCAGTTTGCAGCTTTAGTAACTGTAGCAACACCTTTGTTAGTAGTTACTGTACCAAAAGAAGATACTCCTTCAATTGCTTGGTTTTCAGTAACATCTTCACCATATTGGTTTAATACTTTGTAGTTAGCAGTAGCTTTGTTATCAGTAACTGTAGTTACTTCACCTACTGTTACACTAGTTGCAGCAGCTTTAACTAATACAACTGAAGTAATTTGAACAGATTCTACTCTTTCAGCTTCAACTTTTGTTGCAAGAACAACAGCTTCTTCTAAACCGTTAACTGTAACTGTGTAGTCACCAGCCATATATTTTCCAAAAGTTTTTACTAAAGTAGCTTCTGTTTTAGCTTCATTCCAAACAGCAGCGTTAACTGGAACGATGAAAGTTCCCATTTTTACATCAAAAGTTAAATTTCCTTCAACAGCTCTGTTGAATACTACAGTAATTTCGTTAGCTTTAGTAGCCGTTACAGAAACTACTTCTAATTCAGCAGCAACTTCTCCTTCAAATCCTTCAAAACCTAAGTGAGTTCCTAATGTATGCTCACCATCAGCCATTGGAGTGTAAAGAGCGTTTACCATTAATTGAGCCATAACTCCTCTGTTAGTAACAGCTGTTAAGTTAGCTCCTTGAGCTACAAAACCTAAGTCTACAGCTAATTTAGCATGGTTTTCCCAAGCATAAGCTGAGTCATAACCTAAAGCTCTTAATAAGAAAGTGATTGTGTGTCTTAATTCTAAGTCACCATCAAATCCGAAAGTACCGTTACCCATACCAGTTGTTAAGCCTTTAGCTTGAGCCCAACCGATTACTGCTTTGTAGTAATCTCCTCTTACATCTGGGTAGTTAGTTGCTAAAGGATACTTTTCAGCCTCTTCTTCAGCACCTAATAATCTTGCTAAAACAACCATCATATCTTGTCTTTTTAAATTTTGACCTAACATTAAGTCTCCGTTACTTCCTTTTAATAGACCTAATTCTTTAAGCATTTCACCAGCTTCTGTTACTGTTGTAGTTTTTACATCAGCACCAGCGAATGCAAATCCAAAGCTTCCTAGTACCATTGATAAAACTAGTACTAATGATAGGATTTTCTTCATTATGTCTTCCTCCTTTTTTTTCTGTTTATTTTTTTGTTGAAGTGAGTTAAAAAGAGGCGATGGTTGTAACCCTCTTCTGTAGAACCAACCATACCGTTAAATTTATAGACGCGGATTCTTTTTTGTGTCCGCCTTCTATAGATGAAATTATACACTGACCAAGTTGCTAGGTCAATGCGTGGGGCGAGATTGTAATATAACTGTAATAATGATTTCCTCTCCCGCTATAATTGCAATCCCTACACAAATCATTATACACGGGTAACAACAAAAATACCATTACAATAATATTACAAGTTCTTTGCACCTCTATGACAGAAACAGAATTCATTTCCATCATCTGTTGTCCACTTAATAGATATTCGGTGAAAAGAAAAAAATTCCTTTTTTTTCTTATAAATATTTTGTATTTTTTTTCTAATCACTTCTTTTTTACTTATATAGCCATTCTTCAAACTATTAAACAAGCTATTTTATTACTTTCGTAAAAAAACCACTATAAGTAGGAGGCTTATAGCGGTTTTTAAAGTGAATAATCACATTATACTCTATTTAATATATTACTGTTCTCCTAATTTCTTTGTAACAGCTGCCTTTATAAAATCTCTAAATAACGGATGTGGTCTTGTTGGTCTAGACTTAAATTCTGGATGGAACTGACCACAAACAAACCATGGATGATCTTTAAGCTCTACTATTTCCACTAGTCTTTCATCAGGGGAAATACCACTAATCACCATGCCTGCCTCCGTTATCAATTCTTTATATTGACTATTGAACTCATAACGATGACGATGTCTTTCATATACTAACTCTTCTCCATATGCCTCTTTAGCTTTAGTGCCAGCATATATTTTACATGGATAGATTCCTAACCTCATGGTACCACCCATTTCCTCCACATCTAGCTGTTCTGGCATTAATGCAATTACTGGGTTAGTGGTATTAGGATCTAATTCAGAACTATGGGCATCCTTTAGTCCTAACACATTTCTTGCAAATTCCACCACCGCCAATTGCATACCAAGACAAATACCGAACAATGGAATTTTCTTTTCCCTTGCATACTGTAGTGTAATAATTTTACCGTCTATACCTCTATCTCCAAACCCACCAGGCACTAAAATACCATCAGCATCCTTTAATAATGTTTCAACCGTATCTTGGTTAACTTCTGCTGAATGAATCCAATCTATATTAATTTTTGCATCATTATAGATTCCACCATGGGTTAATGCTTCTGAAACTGAAAGATAAGCATCCCTTAATTCTACATATTTACCCACAAGGGCAATTCGCACACTTCTAGAAGGGTTTTTATGTTTGTTTACAATTTCTTTCCATTCTTCTAACTTTGGCTCTCCTGCATTAAGCTTTAAGCGATCAATTGCCATTTTGTCTAAGCCTTCCTGTAACAGCATTAGAGGTACTTCATAAAGACTTTCTGCATCTAAGTTTTGAACTACGCTATTGGCATTTAAGTTACAAAACAACCCTATTTTATCCTTCATCTCTTGAGAAAGGGGACTTTCTGCTCGACAAACAATTACATCTGGCTGAATACCAATACTTCTTAATTCTTTAACGCTATGTTGAGTTGGCTTTGTCTTTAGTTCGCCTGCTTTTCCTAAGTATGGAACTAAGGTTACATGAATGTACATTACATTTTCTGAACCAACATCATATTTAACTTGGCGGATAGCTTCAAGGAAAGGTAAGCTTTCTATATCCCCCACTGTACCACCTATTTCTGTAATAACTACATCAAAGTTACCTTCTTTAGATACTCTATAAACTCGATCTTTAATTTCATTGGTGATATGGGGAATTACCTGTACTGTACCACCTAAGTAGTCTCCTTTTCTTTCCTTTGAGATTACTGACCAGTATACTTTGCCTGAAGTAACATTGCTATTCTTACTTAAATTTATATCGATGAATCTCTCATAATGACCTAAGTCTAAGTCTGTTTCTGCACCATCATCTGTAACAAAAACCTCTCCATGTTGGTAAGGACTCATGGTACCTGGGTCAATATTAATGTAAGGATCAAACTTTTGTATAGAAACTTTTAAGCCTCTACTTTTTAGAAGTTGGCCTAATGAAGCCGCTGTAATCCCTTTTCCTAATGAAGAAACAACACCACCGGTGACAAATATATACTTTGTTGACATACAAAAAATCATCCTTTCGTTTATAATACACTTTTATTTAAGTACTTTTAAAATAACTTGATAATCCTTTTCTTTTATATGAGTTCATTTTTAGAAAAGATCTTACATATGCTACCTACAATTAGAATTGAATATTACAGATAGTTTCATACATTAATCTGTATGAAATACGAAGATTTATGACAAGTAATTACATTTCCAAAAAAAGTGATAGGTCACCCCGAAGGGTGACCTTATTACAGGGCACCCAGTACGGGTGCATCAACCATATTATTTTATCCCATTATAAAGAAGGATGTCAACCTCAATATTCTATTTTATTTAGATATATTTTGTACCTTTATGTTATTTAAATAGTCAATAGCAAAATTTAATTGTTTGTCATACTCTGTACTATTTATCCTTTGCCAAAAAACGTTAATTATTGTTTTTTGCAAGTTTGTAGATAATGCAACTGGTTCAGGTAGCTTTTCATCCTTAGCAAATGTCTTTAAAGCTTCCATTGTTGATAAACCTAAGTAGCCAGCCTCATCTGTAATGGTATAACCTATACTCTTAAGTCTTTGTTGGTACGCCCATACATTTGAACTTTCAGCTCCCATATAAAGATCTTCAACAATCATTGCATTTACTAAATTATCTAAATCAACATGATGAGGCAACCTTTCCACCTCATAATTAGGTTTTACCCCTACACCGTCAATTATCCTCTTATTAGGGGAAAGGTATCTAGCTTCTGTTAATTTAAAACCTCCACCATTTCTAAGGGGATAAACTCTTTGCACAGAGCCTTTTCCATAGGTTTTTTTTCCAACAACGACTCCTGTCTTTGAATCTTGTATTGATGCTGCTAAAACCTCTGATGCACTGGCACTATCTTCGTTGGTTAATACCACAACATTATTAAAGAAAGGTTTTGATAAATAGGACATATGGGTTACAGTTTCATTCTTATATTCTATGTGGATTATAGGACCTCTTTTTACAAAAAGGCGTGCTATCATAACCACTTCATCAAGTATACCCCCTGGATTATCTCTTACATCAATAATAACCTTATCAATATTTTTTTTGCGAAATTCACCTAAGGCTTTAACAGTATTTTTGTAGGTATTCTCATTGAACTGTGTAATATTAAGATAACCGATGTCGTTAATCACTTCATAATTGACAGTTTTTACTGTTATATATGCTCTTGTTAGGGTAAATTTCAACATTTTTTCTTGCCCTATTCTCTTAATTACAAGATTTACTTTAGTTCCCTCTGGCCCACGAACCCGCTCCGCTACCTGTTGTGACGTCCAACCCTCAACATTTTCTCCATCAACAGAAATAATCTCATCTCCAGATTTTATACCTGCCTTCCAACTAGGTGAGTCTTCTATTGTGTCGGTAATAAAGAACTTTCCATCAACCTCATGGGTATAGACTCCTATACCCACATACTCTCCCGAAAGTCTTTCCATCATGCTACTAAACACCTGTGGACTATAATAGCTACTGTGTTGATCTAACTGTTGAAAAACTTCCTCTGGAGTATTACCGTTTAATTCATCTATTACTATTTCATCTACATATCTTTCGGCAATTACTTCTTTAATCTCCTTCAACACCTGTTGGTCTAGTGTGGAAGCGTAGGCATCAGATGTGGTAAAGGGTACTAATAGTAATAAAGCCAGTAATAAAGCCGTTAGCTTATGACTCTTCATATAATCCTCCCAACCTCTTCTTGTAATTAGAAAAGTTTTTAATAATTTATGATTCTTTCTCTATAATCATAACGAAGTTCTTTTTGTAAATAATGAATTAAGTTAGTTAACAGGGTAACGACTTCTGCCTTTGTCATAGGTTTTTGTGGTTGAAAAAATCCATCGTTGGTTCCCTTAACAAGGGAAAGTTCCTTTGCAATATAAATCGAATTTTTTGCCCACTGAGGCATACTTGCATCGTCCTTAAAACCTGTATTGTATCGTTGTACTGGTGCTAAATTTTCAAAACCTAGTAAACGAACAATAATGGTGGTTGCCTCTGCCTTAGTCAATGATTGGTTTGGTAAAAATTTACCCTGCCCAACCCCCATCATAATACCGTTATCATGTACTGCTTTAATATACTTTTGATTTGGGTCTTGATTACTAACATCTACAAAAAGTCTTACCTCCTGTTGAGACTGAATAGTTCTTTGTCTTGTGGGGGTTTCCTCTGGCATTGCTACTCCCATCACCACCGCCACGGCTCTGGCAAATTCTCCTCTAGACATTGGTAAAGATGGTCCGAAATAAGTGCTATTTGGGTAAACTGCATCTAAACTAGCCAAAAGTAAAATTTCTTTCTCAGCCCAATGTCCGCTTATATCCCTCATATTAGGAATATTTAAGCGACGATTAATAGGGTTAGTGTCTAAACTAAAACTATTTCCCCCTACATTACGTTGGGCTTTCAATCCACCATTATCCCCAAAACGAGGAAGGTCATAACTATATTTAAGCACATTTTCCTGTTGTTCTGTCAGTAAATATCCTCCTCTAAAACTGATTTGAGAAGGGGCATTAGCTTCATATGCATAGTCTTTTGTACGATTATGAACAGCTTCCACAGTGGCTGTACCCTGCCATTTTAATGGATTTTGTCCCCTTCTATCATATTGAATATAATGTTGTAGGGTTTGGGTTTCTGTAGATCCCCAAAACTGGTCATACCCCACCATTGTTCCTTTAGTCTCAACAATCACATTTCCATCAGTCTTATTAATGGTATAATTTTTTCTACCATCCCAGTTTCCAGCAAAATAGGCTACACCAGGTTTTTTTTCATGGATATTAGCTTTACTCCACTGGGTATTTTTAATATCAGTTACATACTTAACCCCTGCTACTTCAATGGTTTCACTAAAACCGCTAATAGACAATGACTCCTGTTGCTGACCTTTATTCACAACAATATCTTTAACAACAGTAACATTACGAGTTAATTTTGCATCCTTTTCTGTGTTTTCCAACTTATAGGTGTATCTCTCTGTTACGCTATTGGCTCTAGATGTACTACGTATATCTATTGTTCCTGTCAAAAGGATTGGCTCACCTGTAATAAAGATGACTTCTTTATAAATCATTTCATTTTTTATCCCACCCTCATAACCTGGAATCTCCAATGCAAAACCAGTAAGACTAAAGGTTAAAATGAGGAAAAGTGATAGTATGATTATTAATTTTTTTTGCATTTTCACCTCTCCCTTCTATTGTTCTACTATTACTATATATGCATCGTCCTGCGTGGAAACATTTTTCGTTTTTACAATATACACTTTTGCCCGTTCTTTTAATTGATAGAATTCTTCTCTACTAATTGGCTTATCGTTTACAATTATAACTGCCTTTTCCATAGATATGGTTTCTTGTGTACGCACTGCTTCCCATCGGTTAGATAATGCATTCCAATGACGAAGGTTAGTTAATGTCATCTCCGTCTTGTCTAAGTCCACCTTCTGTATCTCTGCAATGGCACTGTGGTCTGTATTCACCAAATGATGATAATAGAAATGGTCAGGTGTTAAATTAATACCTAATATTTCTGATGTTGTTTGACCTAAATGGGTGGTTTCTTTTACAATGATAAAGGCACTTTTTCCTACATAATGTTTGTTTTTAATTCTATATCTTAACTCTAAATCTTCAATCATGTCTGGATTAATGAATCTAGACCCTAAGAAATAACTGGCTTCTATTTCTTTTTGTATCTCACTATCATAAACATAAGTGTCTTCTGTTAAAGTAAACTTCGTTGGTCTTAAAAGTTCTGTCCACTTATGGTTTTGTAGTTTTAGATAATCCATTTGATATGCTAATCTGCCCAAAGTTAAACTATAGTCTGAAATTGCTTCTATTCTACCTCTATATACTACAAGTCTAGTTCCGTCAATACGGTCATCCAGTAGTCCATCATACTCAATAGAAATGAAGGACGCATTTCTACTACCACCATTAATATCTGTCGCTAAATAGATACTTTGATTATTTGATAAATTAAGGACATCCACTAGACGATTATTTTTTACAACTATCGTTCCTGGGTTGAAGAATACTGCATTGTTCTCCACTACCATTCTACTGTTTCCAAACTGCAAGTTAGTTACCTTGCTTTCATAAAGAAGTGTTGAACCTTCCTTTACCACCACTTTTGCTGCCCTTTCTGTTCCAAAACTACTTTCTACAGCTACATATAGTTCTTTTCCTCTATGGTCTGCCAACTCTTTTAAAGTGATATTTTTTCCTTCAAAGTAGATATTATCTTCTACTTTTAATTTAAGTTTTTGTTGAGGATGTGTTCCCCATCCAGCTTCTTTAAATGTAGAAACAGAATAAATAATCATTTCTTTATTTCTTTCACTGACGGACTCCAACTTTCCACGATAAACTGCGGTAATATGTCTTTCGTCATCCTCCACCCTAATTTCTGCAACATCTGCACTGTAGATGTCATCAAAGGATAAAATAACCCGATCCCCTGCTTTTACTTCAAATAAATTAGCTCTTTTACCATTTCTAGTAACAAGTGTATTAGATAATATTCTATATTTCTCTCTTTCATTGCCTACTTTTAATTCCACCTCATTGGCACTAATTAATAATACGTTACCAATTTTCACTTTGCTTCCTGGTGGTATATAGCCATGAAGGTATGGATTTTCCTCTAAAAAAGCTTCTATTAAGGTTACATTTCCTTCCCTCAAAGTTAATTTAACTTCTTGACCGTAAATTAAGTCCTTTAAAGCAGCTTGCTTGTCATTTACCTTTACCTGCGTATGGGAGGGTAACTGCAATAGATGCTTTTTATCCTTAAAATCAGTAATAGCTAAACGGTTATTATCAATGTCCACCAACTCAATAAACCCTTCAATTGTTGTGGTGGTGGAAGGAACTACTCTAGCATAAATCACTCTGCCACTTGAATTAATAAAATAATGTATTGCATCTCCTACATTTAATAGGGTAGATAAAGAAAACCCACCATTTTTTTGTACTAAGAAATCTGTTCCTTTAGTTAAGTCAGCCGTTAGATAGTTTTGACTATTATCGTCATTAATTATTGAAAATACTCTTTTATTATTGCTTTGTTGTTTCACTTCTTCTATTTCTACCACTCTACCAATTTTCTTTGTTAGTCCTCTTGCTGATAAAAGTTCATCATTAATATTGAACATTAATTGAGCCATTTGTGCCCTCGTAAGGTTTCCTTTTGGTGCAAATGATTTAGGGGTGATACCCGACATAACCCCTCTTTGTAATATGGCTTCTATTAAAGGAATTTTAGTGGTATCTATTTGTTTCCAATCACTAAAATTATACATTTTTACAATTTTATCACCATATATAGGCTGTAATTTTAGGGCTCTTGCCACCCAAGCTGCCACTTGTTGTCTAGGAACAGGTCGGTTCCATACGGCGGTATTTTCTAACTGTTCTTTTACTTGAGCTTCTATGGCTGTCAGTTCTTCTGCTGTAAAATTATTATTCTGAAATTCATTTAATAGTTTTTGTACTTGGTTTTCTAAGTTTTCCTTTTGTTTTGGCGTTAAGTTTAAGATTTCATCCACCTCTTGGGGGGTTAGTATTCCCTGGTCTACTGCCACCTGTACATATCCTTTACCCCAGTTATGCACTGCCGTTAATAGCAACATGTTTCTTACATTTGGCGGTGCCTGCATTTCCCCAAAACGTTGGGCTTCTGTTTCTTTTCCTATTGCTCTAACTAATACCGTTAAGGCTTCTAAATAAGTTAAAGAACTGTTGGGGCTAAATTTATTTGGGTTTACACCCCTCATTAAAGATAGTCCTGCCATTTCATAGATGGGTACTTTCCCCCAATGGTTATTAATATCATTAAAGTGGAAATTTTTTAATTGGTCTCGTCCATTATCTATTCCTTCATATACAGGATGTGATGTATATCCTTCAATTCCATAGGTTGCCGATGGAATGAATTGAAGAAGTAGTAAAACCACCAATATTAAGCTGTATTTTTGTGTTAGCTTTACCTTCATTGGTTTTCTCTCCAATCTGTAAGGGTTCTATTTTAAATAGTTTTGTTTTCTAGGTAGTATAATTAAAATATTACTAATTTTTATGGGGGAGATAATCTCCCCCTTTAATTTAATACTTATCTTAGCGATCTGATAATAATATAAATCTTCCTTGTTGACGAACATTTGCTTTTCGTCCGTCATTCACCTTATTAAAACTATGTTTAGATGAATCATATTGTCCAACAAATAATTTATTAGCGTTGGCTGTAGAGTAGGCATTTGAATCAAAATTGAAACTTAATTCTCCTGCCCTTAAAAGTGTCCCTATTTCAGTGGTGTTTCTACCCACTTGCAACTGGAAGGTAATTTCATAGGTTTCTGATGCTCTCCTTTGAGTTCTTCCAACGGCTGTATAAAGAGATGTTGCCGTTTGCCCCGTTAAACGTTCTACTTCAATTCTTACATGGGCATCATTTAAGTCTTTTAAAGGTACTTGACTAACTTCTCTTGTATATAAATCTCTTGGACTAATGGTAAAATTAACATTGCCATCATAAATAGTGATTTGACGATGGAGAAGTTGCACTGTCGCCACTGGAATTGCAACAACATATTTATTTTGGTCTTTATATTGGGAAAGAGAAAAATCTAGTAAATATGGTACACTTGCTAATTTAATCTCATCTTTACCGATGGTACGAACCACTCTACCCTCAGATATTTCTACTTTTCCTTCTTTATCCAGTTTTTGCTTCTCTTTATCCAATGTATCATTTTTATCTTTAAGTTGTTGATCTTCCCTTTGGTTAAAGGTTCTAACAGTAACTTCTGCAAATTCCAATGAGCTACCATATTTATTCATGGCTCTTACCATAAAACTATAATTGGTATTTGGTTGAAGTTCCTTTACTAAAAACTCTAAGCTACGGGTGTCTCCAATAAAGATATATTTACCATCGGTTGACTTCTTTCCATAAATTTCATATCGGTCTGCTCTATTTAATAACTCTGGAGCTGAATCTGACCAAACTAACTTAATAGAAGACTCTGCCCCTGGTATACCTTCCAATACCAATGGTCTTGATGGTACAGGTATCATGTATTTAAAATCTTTATATTCTGAAGATAATCCACCGTCGGGGTTAACAATAATCAAATGATTGTTTTGTAGGTTAACAGCTTCATTAAATTTAACTTTAATGGTATTCTCATTCTCAACCACTACGTTTGCCGCTTCTTTACCTCCTACAACTACCATTGTTCGATTATTCCCTTGAGTATCTACACCTCTAATACCAGTTGCTTTTATTTCTTGACCCGTTTTTACTTCTTTTTCTAAAACTAATGTTCCTCCAATAATTACTTTAGCTCCCTTTTGGAACATTTGTCCACTTATGGTTACAGTGGTGTCTGTATCATTGGTGAATATCTTATTAGGGTCTACTGTCAATATTTGTGGCTGACTAATATAGGTAAAGATGTCGGTTGCAATTCCTCTACCATGATCATAGTTGATAACTTCAATGGTTTGTTTTCCTACCCTACCTGCTGGCATGGTAACTTCCAATGTTTGAGGGTTAATATACCTAACACTGGACTGTGGAACAGGAATACCCCCCACCAGTACAGAAACGGTTTTAGCATTACCAAAGGTGTCTTGATCTTTAAATTCTGTGCCTTTAATAGTTACTTTAGTTCCCCCCGAAACTGGACCTTCTGCTGGGCTAACGGAAGTAATTTTAGGGCTACTACCCTCTGGTATATACTTAAAATAATATGGATTTCTTGTTTGTCCTGTTGGAACTATATCTCCATAAGCAGAACCTCCATCTTGATTAACCACTAATATCCTTAAAAAAGGACCTACTGTATTTGGTGCTGCCGCTGGCACAATGACAATAAGTTCATCGTCATTGGCACTCTTGGTTTTAATGGTTGCCTCTTTATCACCAATAAAAACCTTTACTCCTGATCGGAAGTTTTCTCCTTCTATAATTAGTGGAGAACCTCCTACTGGTGCAGCTGAAGCCACATCAATATTAATAGCAGGATTATAAGTTACTCCATTAATTTCATTTACACCTTGAGTTGAAACTGGAATCATGTTTCGTATTACTGGCGGTCTAAATGGGTTGGTGTAGGTAAATTGTGATGTGGCAAATTTACCATCATAATTAAATACCCTTAATTGTTTTTGCCCTACTTCACTGGAAGGTGGTGTAACTAATGTTATTCTTTGTTCCCCTTCCACTTGTTTAATAACCCCTAATCTTCTTGTAACCACTAGGTCATTATTTTTAACTTCTATTTTTATTTGTTCATCTGCCATATTGTTTGTGGTGGAGTCAACATCCTTCCACGGAACTCTTACAACAATAAACTCTTCCTCTTCTACTATCTTAAATTGATTAGTGGGATTTTCTAAACCTTCTTTATAAACCATCAATTGATTACCTTCTACTGCTTCTTTATAGTATAGGGTTATGTTGTAATCGTCCACATAGGCGTTATAACGAACAATCACATCCCCCAACTTTACAGTAGCTTGCCCTGAAAGAACGTCTGCTTTGCCTGTTTCATTTCCAAAGACCACATGAAGCCCTTTTTCTACAAAATCTTTACCTACAATAGTTATTTCACTACCACCTAAACGACTACCTTGATTAGGTAATACTTGGCTAATTGCAGGTTGTTTAGAACGATACTCAAACCCATTTTTTAAGTTGGCAGTAGCACCATCAAAATTTATAACGGTTACATCTGCCCTACCTGCAATGTTAGGAGGGGTTTTTTCTACTATAATAAGGTCTGTGGTTTCAATTTCACCATAGGTTTCTCTTGGAGGAAGTACAAAAGTAATATCTTCTTTTGGTACTTTTACTCCTCCAAAATAAACAGCTGGTAACTGTTGGTCATCTGTTCCAAAGTCTTTAGCTCTAAAACTTACTCCAGAAATTAAAACCCGATCTCCCCCTGCTGTATTTCCTGTGTTGGGGGTTAACTTAGTAATTTTAGCATCGTAGCCTGGATTAACATACTTATATCCATTATAGAGGGTGAAAGAACCTCCATCGTTATTTAGTATTGTAACAGGAACTGTTGCTGCATTTTTACTACCCATGTCTTCACCATAGGGTGGTACATAAACCCATAGCATTCTAGCATTATTACTTCTTCTGTAAACCTGTGCTTGTTGTGTTCCAAAGTAAACTTTTACATTATCATAGAAGTTTTCCCCTTGAATCTCTACAATGTTTCCACCCCTATAGTCTCCTAAGTTAGGTTCTACTTTGCTGATGATAGGGCGGGTTACAACATCTATAAATCTAAATGATTTATTTAATTGATGACTTCCCAAGTCTGGGTTTACCACCTTTACGTCTAATTGAGCATTCATAAAAAATGGTTTTTGTAAATCTTTAGGGTCTGGAATTAAAACATATATGGTTTCATTGTCTACTACTGCAACATTACCTCCATAGGTTTTTAAAACCTCTCCATTTGGCCCATAAATAGGCATTTCATCTTCAAAGTAATCATTAATAAAATCTCTTAATTCTAATGGTGCCAGTGGATCATCGTTTTCTCTAAAATATCCTCTATTAACGTCTTTTCCATCAATCCACACAGTTGTTCCAATCTTATAGGCATCGGTTTGACCTGTGGGGTTTGGTGTAAAAAATCCAGTTCCTTTAATGATTACTAAACTACCCTTACCCCCTACATTAGGAATAATTCTCTGAATTTGTGGTTGACTAAAGGTTTGTACATATTCAAAAGGAGCTGACACAAATCCTCCATCGGGATTAATTACCTGTAAAAATGTTTTACCTGCCCTTCCAGCGGGAGAGTTAAAGGTAATTGTTCCTTTTGCAACGTCTATTGTTCTATTTTGTATAACCTCTCCATCTATGGTAACAACAGCTCCTGGTTGAAAATTAAAACCTTTCACGACAATTTGTTGCGGTTTTCCCACCGCCACCTTATCTGGTGTAACTGAAGTTATGGTTGGTTTTAAAATAGTTCCTTCTCCTGGAGTAACATATTCAAATAGGTTATCTTTTCTATCTCTTCCCCCTAATGCACCTAATGGACTGGGGTTGTAAACAATTACATCGGCATAACCATTATAAAGTTGGTAACCTTTTGGAATTGTAAACTTAATTTTCGTTCCTGATCTAATTGCCTGTCCATCTACAACCGTATTATTAGCTGTCAAAACAATTAAGTCAAAATCTGCCTCTTGAGCTTCTCCCAAATTAGTTCCATCGGCTCTATCACTATAATAGTATACCGTTTTACCCTCTTGGTTTCTTGTAATAATTTTGTACTTTTCTGCTGCGTTACCTACACTTTCACTACCAATAATAATCATTGGATAGTAACGCTTTCCACCAATACTTTCCACCCTAAAGTTACTACCTTCTATTGTAGCTGTAATATCTTCTGTGAAAGGTCCTTTATTAGGTACTAATCTAGTAATATTTGGCGTGGATATATCGGGTTCAAATTCAAATTGCACTTTAGACTGTGAAGCATATGGGGCTTCTTCTACAATATAGTTTAATTCAGTAACAACGCCACCTACTAACCTATAATGTACTGTTTCTGTTCTTACTGAAATAACATATTTTCCTGCCTGACTTACCTTGTCGGTTCTAACCCTAAGGGTGGAGACATCCTGTGGGGCTAATAAAGGTAGCTCTACTATATCTGCTGGTAAACCTATCATAATGTTGATCTTTCTTTCTACAAACTCCCCATTATTTAGTGTGTACCTCAAATACTTGGCTTTTGGGTCTATTTCTTTAAAAAATTTAAGGTTAGCATTATTTGTATCAATTGATGTAACATGGTCTTGATGCCTAATACCTTTAATGTTGTTTACTGGCACAATATTTCTAACCCTTAAATGGTCTATTGCCTTTTCTTCATTGGTAAAGGCTTTTGCTGGGTCAACATCCATTACCTCTAAAACTGACCCTTCTGCCACTACATAAATAAAGTTGATATTATGGGTGTAGGTATCACCAAAATAGTTTTGAATAACGATGGGTTTTGGTCCTGCTGTATCTAATTTAGGTACAACAATTTCTAAACCAGTTTTTTTCTCAGCCCCTTCATAGTAGGTAAAGGTTCCGTCACTAAAGCCACCTGTATTTCTTACAGCTTCTTTACCTCCAATAAATACCTTTGTACCACTATCTAATAGGGCGGTTGTTTTCTTTGCTTTAATTCTTACTATACTTCCTGCTGTTCCTTCTAAAGGAGAAATATTAACTTCTTCTAAATCTAGTGGGTTGGCTACACTAATGGCCCTTTTTACAACGTATCTTAATTCCACATTGCTACCACTGTTTTTTTCAAAGACTAAGTTTTGATTATTTCCCGCTGCAATATTAACGGTGTCTGTTCCTATACTAATTTTTCTTCCATCTTCTACAACATTGTAGTCAATTGTATTTGTTACTGTTAAACCTGTGGTAATTCCTAGTTTGTAATCATTATTTAAATAGCTTCCTTCCAACGTGAACTCTTTTCCTTTAATAACTGTAATCGGCCATGATGCAGGCGACATAGTATTAATGGTATCCACCTTCATAAAGTTAAAATCGTTTCCTGGCAATTCGAAGGGTTTACTCATATCTTCAGCATGGGTTACGCCATTTCTAACAACTCTAAAATAGACGGTGCCCGTTGCCCCAAATATACTCTGTATACTTTGCCCTCCACCATCAGGAACGTAGGCTATGTTACCACTGTTAATTACTCTTAGTTCCTCTTTAGGTAAGGTTTTCTTAATAGAACCACCTTGCACTACATGGATGGCATCGATGTTGGTCATGGGAAAACCATTGAAGATTACTTGATAATTTGTCTTTAATTGTCCATTAATGACTTCAACTTCTTCCCTTATGGTGATTTTGTTGATGACAACAGGTTCATCTGCTGCATAAACATTGGTAATGGGTATGTTACCAAATAATAAGTTGAAAATCATAAGTAATAATGTGAATACTGCTGTTTTTTTCCTCATATGCTGGCCTCCTATTTCCTTTTGTTAATTATTAAAATATTTCCCTTTAATTTTATTTTCTCTATCTATATATGTAAATAAAATCTATTCCTCTATACAACTAATTTATCGGTTAAATTACCATTAATTTATAGTAGTATAAAATGGAAAGTTGATTGCTTTTTAATATTATATCATAGACACATTGCAAATTCTGTTTCTGTTATGCATTTGTCATTAAATTGAAACATTATTACTATTAATAAATATTTTTTTCTACCAAAAACATCAAAAACAGCCATTTAATTATACTTATCTGTTCATTATTCTCTTAGTTAATTGTGTCATAATTTAATATTTAAAATAAAAAATAGAAAGTACTACAGTTTTTTCCTTTTCAGTACGATATTATTAATATATAACTAACACAACTTTGTGATTATCCAAGGAGGTATAATTAATGCGTAAAAAAATACTAATTACCACCATCACTGTTTTATTAATCTCTACAATTTTCACCACTCCTTCTTTTACCCAAAGCTACAGTCGGTCAATTACGGCTTGGTTTAATAATTTAACCCTTGAAGTGGATGGAGTAAAGGCAAACCTAAAGAACGAGCCTTTTATCTACAACAATGAGGTATACGTCCCTTTAAGGGAGTTATCTGACCATGTTATGTTTAATTACCAGCACGATGAAAAGTCCAAAACCCTTAAACTAAAAACAAATCGAAACAATAATAAGGCAGTGGATAATTATCAGCATAATTATGAAGTAATAGACTTACGTAACCAGATAGTTGAACTTCAAAAAGAAATTGATAAATTACAGGATGGCAAATTTCCATACCGTAAAATTTCAACTACATTGGAAATGGAAAACTACCTAAAGGAACACTTTAAAAAGTTAAAAGATGTTCCTATGAACATTCGTTTTAGACATAAAGGTGGTAATAAATACGATTTCAGTGCAGTATTTAGTTCTAATGATTTAAACAAATGGAACAGTCTAAGCCGTAGGGATATTGAAAACTGGGTGGATGACATTTTCTATGTAACTAGAGATCTATTTAACCGAAATGCTGAAATTGAAGGTGACTTCCGATTAACAGCCTTTAATACTGGTATTAGATATGCAAACTATTGGACAAGAGGTAACCGTTTGTTCTTTGACTATAAATTAGCAGATCACAAAAAGAATCAAATGGTGGATGGTACAAGAATTGAAAATGCTTTAAATCTACAAATTAAACACTATCACAATGCTTCTTTTACTTATAAAGTATTTGTAAATCAAAGCGATATTGATATTGTTGTTTCTTATAACCATAACTTTAACAATTGGACCCCAGCATTAAAAATGCAATATCTAACCCGTTTAAGAACAGAGGTAGAAAAACTTTATGATAGTGTAAGTGTAAATGGAAGGGTGGTTAATTCAGTTACTAACCAAACCGAACTTCGATTCAGCTTTGAAGGTGAGGATATTCGTTCAGTTGACCTACTAAATGACTTAGAAAAACACTTAAATCTTCACTATAAACACTTCTATTATGGAGGACATACCCTTACTTTTACTTATCGTGTTAATGAAAGCTACAGTGGTTCTTTTGAAGTTATTATGGAAGGTAACTTCACCGAAAATAGTGAAGCATGGCAACAAGTTAGAAACGGTGGCGAAGTTGCTTTAAGATACTTTATTCAAAGTAGTTTTGATCATATTGAGTCTGTTTGGGATGTTGATATTTTCGGTACAGTGAGGGACAAAAACTTAAACTCTATTGGAGATGTGGAGTATTTTAGTACTTCTCAATATGGTATCCGTATTGTTCAGCCTATTATTTTTCAGTAATAATGTAATTAAAGTTTAATATTGGTAAGCCTCTTTCTTTGATATAATTACAATAGTATATCAAAGAAAGAGGTGTTTTTTATTGACAAAAAAAATAATTGGGTTAACCATCTGTTTTATCCTTCTATTCAGCTTTGTTAGTGTTTCTGGGAACACCTCCAATCTTCAATTGGAGGCAGGGGAATATTTAAGGGACTTAAGAATTTATAGGGGATACAGTGATGGTTCCCTCGGTTTAGAAAGACCCATCACCCGTGCCGAATTTGCCACAACAATGGTTAGAATAGTTGGCAATGATGGTGTTTCACAGGGAAACTCTGTAACACCAACCTTTAACGACGTAAAATCTACCCATTGGGCTTATCAAGATATTAGTATAGCTGCTACTAATCAATGGGTAAAGGGTTATGCTGATAAAACCTTTCGACCCCAAGGAAACATTACCTACGCAGAAGTTATTACTGTCCTAGTTAGGGTATTAGGTTACGAAAGTCAAACTACAGGACAATGGCCTGAAAGTCATTTAAAAGTTGCCAGTGATCTTGGAATTACAAAACATTTAACCCTTAGTCCAAATCATGTGGTTAATCGCGGTGAGGTGGCAATATTACTTAAAGAAGCTCTGTTTATTGAGTTAAAATAATTTATAACGAAATAAAAGTATAAAAAACTCCTTTCAAGTTACTTGAAAGGAGTTTTTTATACAAAACGTTTTTAGTATTTTTTAAGCTTTATCCCTTACCTGGGATTGGGTCTTGTAATGGTATTATTGTATGGGTTATATTCGTGGTAGTGTCATCACTATTATATTCTTTCGTCATAAAAAACCCGACGCTGCTTATTAATATAGCAGAAATAATTAGTGATACCACTATACTCTTCAGTCTATTCAATTTATGTCCCCCCACGTTGTCGTTGTTAGTTTAGATAGTCATGTCTCATTCTAGTTACGTATTCCATACATTTATTAGTTTCTTCTAATGCAAAATAAACTTCGATAAAAAAGCTATTTAATTCACTGGTTTTATCTTTAATATTATTTTCCAAAATAAACTTTTCAACTTTTTGTAAGTGGTTTAATGCACTATAATAGTCCTTTAGTTTCAAATGCATTTGAACTGATGCAAAGTGTAATTCCACTACAATATCCTTCATGGCAACCTTTTCAGCTATAATAAGTCCATTACTTAATATTTTTAGTACTTTTTCACTTTCGCCTATCGCCATATAACATTTTGCCTGTTGTAAATATAAATTAGCTATATAAACTAGTTCTACTCTGTTTTTTAATTCAAAAGCCATATCAATATATTCCAACGCTTTACCGATTTCCCCTATTTCTCTATAAAGAACAGTTAGGTTATCATACACTAAAAACAAAGTATTTGGTTCTAATCTTTCCTTTTTGTTTAATAGTCTTTGATATAACTTTTCAGCTCTTTCATGGTTTTTTAAGTCTCTGTAAGTATTGGCTTCCACCAACATTACATTATCATTATAAAAATGAAAAAGAGGGTCATCCCATTTTAATTCTTTAAATATATTGATTTGTTGAATCGCCATATCGTATTTATTGATTTTACGATAACAAAGTATTAAATTATAAACAGACTCAACTTTTAGTCTATTAATGTTATCTGTTTCATACTCCACTGCTGTTTCATAGCACTTTGTATAGTAAATTATAGCCTGATCCACTAACATCATCATATGATAAGCTGCACCAATAAAGTTGTACATACGGGCTACTTCACCATAATCTTTTCCCTCTAAATAATATTCTAAAGCATGGGAATAATCCTTCAAGGCACTGTTATAACGAAAACTGTAATAATAAAATTCCCCTCTTAATACATGAAGATCTGCTACTTCTTTTTTCAAGCCCCATTGGTTTGCCAACTCCACCATTTTTTGTATAGAACGATTAATAAGCTTCTCGTCCACACTATTAGCTTTAATAATTGGTTGTAGTTTCTCTATCTCTTCACCAATGATTCTTCTAGCTTGGTCCATTTCCGTTTCCATTAAATACTGTGGGGTTATTTCCTTCCCCAAGTTTGCATAATACCGATTTAAACAATTGGCAACAATCTTAGCTGTATTCCAGCTTAAACTACGTTTATTGTTCTCAATCATACTGACCAAGCTTTTCGTTACTTCTTCATTAGTTATATCATCTTGTTTTAATCCAAGATCACAACGAAGTTTTTTTATTTTTTCTCCTGCACTTAATATTTCCATTTAATCCTATACTCCTTTCACAACAAAAAAAATTTACAAGATAATGTTCTTTCTGAGTCTAGGTTAATAATAATTCAATAAATATTATTATATATTCCATTCCTTATAACAAATATACTAAATATTTTGCTAGATTTCAATCTTTTTAATCGTTTTTTTGAATTTATAATAATTAATATAAAGTCAAGTATTTTGTAAATTTTTTTGTTTCTAATTAATGGATAACCATAAATATAATGTAAATATAGTATTATGTAAATTACAAAACCCTTTGAAAAAAGTTATATATTATACTTTTTATCTAAGGGCTTATTTTTATTGTTATTTTTTTATTACGCTCTCGTCTTCCAAATCTTCGTTACTAGTACCGTCATATCATCTTTTGGCTCATTTCCAGTATATTGAAGTGCTTGATATAATATCCTATCTGCTAATTCTTGTGGATTTCTAGTAGTGGATTGATTTAAATAATTCAGCACCCAATCTTCTCCTCCTGCTTTATTAACTTCTAATATACCATCTGAAATCATAACGATAAAATCTCCTTCATTTAAATCTCTATAGTTTTTTTCCACCTCAATTTCTGACAATATACCAATTGGTAGACTTGAGGGGTTAATAATTTCTACTTCCCCATCATTTCTTTTAATATATCCAGGAGCACTACCAATTTTAGTAAAATCAGCTCTACCCTCATGTAGATCAATCATGGTCATATCAATAGTGGAAAATATTTCTTCTGAAGATTTTAACATTAGCATTGAATTAATTGTTTTAATGGTCATTTCTTGCCTAAAACCTGCCTCTATCATCTTTTCCAACATTGCAATGGTGGCACTAGACTGTAAGTGGGCTTTTTCACCCGTTCCCATACCATCACTAAGGGCAATTAAAAACTCGTTATTTTTAATATTCATAAAACTATAGGAATCACCTGATAATAAATTACCTTCGTTGGTGGCTCTAGCTACTTTTGTTATTGCAGCAAACCTATTTGCCTCCACTAAAGTAAAACTACAAGTCCCTTTACTATGGGGGTTACTACATCTATGTATTTTTTTAGTTAATTGATACCCTAAAGCTTTTGAAATGACAGGTACATATCTTTCCACACAATCTTGCCTTCCATAACAAGGTCTCCGTTCTATAGTAATCTCTAGTTTTCCCTTTTCATTAGTAGACACCAGCAAACGATTTACCGATAACCCTGCCTTATCCAATTCAACATAAATATTATCTTCCAGTTCTGTATCAAATAATATTTCGCTGTTCACTTCTTCTGCAAGGGATTGTATTCCATTAGCCATCCCTTTTAACTGTTCTCCCACCAATTCTTTACCTTCCAATAATTTTTTCTTCCAAATCATATTTAAACGACTATATTCATGTAATGTAATCATTTTTTCAATTACTTCCCTAGCTTTAACACATCTTTTTCTTATTTGCTCCGGCAAACTCCGTTGGTCTAACTCAGCTCTTGTTTCTATTAATAATAACAGGTCCGTCATCCCTTGATATGTATTGTAAAAGTTGGTTTGCCAACAATTTCTCCTCATTCCGCAGTCAGAACAAACCCCTTCTGCCATTTTTTCTATTAGTTTTGAAAGGTCGTCCTGTCCAAAAGCTTCCACCCGTTCTGCCATATTTTCAAAAGTAACGGATAATTCAGTAAAAGTTTGAGAGAAATCTGAAAGTTTTTCATATATTTGTTTTTTTATTTCATCCCCATAAGTTTTACTGGTATGCATAACCCCCAATGCTGGACTGCTATATTTTTGTAATTCTAAAATCCATGTTGTAGGAATAACTAAAAACAAAAAGAAAGCACCAATAATTTCTTTCATTTGAATTAAAACTTCATAATATCCATTAATATAAAAGGTTAATATGGTATTTCCTAAAAGAAAACCAAAGGCACTTCCAAACTTTCCTAAGTCTTTAAAAATCCCTGCTAATAACCCCGAAAACCCAAAAATTCCAATGATAGTAGGTGGCATTCCATTGGTGGACATACTGGTAATCAAACCTAAAGTAACTCCCACAGAAGCCCCTACACTGGCTCCTCCATTATATGCAAATATGATGGTAATAAGTATTCCCAACAAATTCTTTAGCGAAACACCCAACAAATCTATATCATTTACTCCTGATAAAGTTAATGCCATGAGTATTGCTACACAAATTATTTCTTCTGTTGCTAATATTTTACGTTGGCTTTTTTGAAGAGCTATAGGTATTGCATAGCAGGAAATATAAACAATTACGAAAATAACCATTGCTTCAAAAGTAACCATCATTAAATCATATAGATAAAAATTAGAAAATATAACGAATAGTGACGCCACTACAAAATAAATCGTTCCACTGATAAAAGATACTGTTAGTATTTTATATTTCCTAGTATTTAAGAAATATGTAAAAGTTATTATAATTGCAACCAATGCAATTCCATAAGGTAGGCTTCCATTTACGCCTTGTACCGTCATAATACCTAATAAAGTTGTTACCCCCACCGATAAATACTTTTTGTTTTTATAACAGAGGGCTGTATAAAAGCCAATTCCGAAAGGTGTTAAACTTTCCAATATACCTGCTCTACCCAATAAAAAAGCTACTATATGCAAAAGTAGCAGACTTTTATTACTGAACAGTTCTAGAATCCTTTTTTCATGTAGATATGTAGTTGATCTTTCTGCCATATTGACACCATCCCTTAATTAATTTCGTATCAATAGCATAGCAAAAAATGATTAAAAGATTTGTCAGTAATAGTGGACAGCTTCCCAAAAGTTTTTGACAAATGATTGGTATGACTGACAAACTTTCTTAAATAGATAGTACTTCAGACAGATAAACATATATAATTCATGGTTATTTTGGCGACTGCTAGGGAGTGGGGCAGAACGATTATTTGAATAAAAAAAATAACCCATCATATACTAATGGATTATCCTTTTAGAAGGTTTTTTCAATTTATATTATTGAGTTTTGTATAAAGTAACCCCTCTAAATTATCGTATTCACTAACGGTTAAATAGGTTATATTCAAAAGCTCCATAACTGCTGTCATTATCATCATACCCGCTACAATAATGTCTGCTCGTTTAGGATGTAACCCCTTTAATTGTTTTCTCTCTTCAAGGGTTAATTCTTTGAGGTTATTTTGCAATTTAATAATTTCTGTTAAGTCCATTGTATAACCATGTACTTTATTCATGTCATAGGGGTCTAATTTTTGATGTAGGGCTGCTATAGTAGTTGCTGTACCCCCAATACCAATTATCGCCTCTAAATTTCTTGGATAGTTTATTAATGCCTCTTCTAACTGTTGCTTAATACCTTCTAATAATTTTTCAAGTTCTTTTGGTGATGGTGGGTCTGTGGTAATAAATCGTTCTGTCATCCTTAATGCACCTACGTTATAACTATTACCTTCTATTATACTTTCTTGATTACCTAAAATAAGTTCTGTGCTGCCACCACCTATATCAATCAAAAAAACCGATGAAGTTGGCTCTGTTAAGCCCAATAGCACTCCCTTATAGCCTAATTTAGCTTCTTCTTTCCCATCTATAATGTTTATTGTGATATTGGTTTTTTCATATGCCTTATCAACAAATTCCTGTCCATTTTCTGCATCCCGTACAGCACTAGTGGCAATTGCCCAGATTTCTGTTGCTCCCCATTCTTGAGCTTGATTTACAAATTTATCAAAAGCAATCAAATTGATTTCTAAACCTTCTGGTGTTATTCTGCCAGCTGAATCTACTGACTTCCCAATACGAGTAGTATTAATAAATTTTTGCCTATGTAATATTTTTTGCCCTTCCATTTCAACTAATAGTAATCTCATGGAATTAGTGCCTATATCAATGGCCGCATATTTCTTCATCTACCCTCACCTCTCCTTTAAAATTATATATAAAAAAAAGCCGGCTACCCGGCTTGAATTTATTCTTTAAATACTTTTTTGGAATGACCATTACCTCTTCTATTGCTTTTACTTTTACTCTTTAAAGTTTGCATTTTTTCATCGCTATCTTTTAAAAACCTGTTCATTTTATCTTCAAAAGACAAAGCATCTGTTTCAATTGATTTTGACCAATCAAATTCAGCAGGTTTTACACTTTTCTTTTTAGGTGGGGCCGCTTGTTTAATCGACAAGCTGATTTTACCATCTTTTTCTACAGATAAAACTTTAACTTTAACCTTTTGACTTTCTTTTAAGTATTCATGAATGTTTTTTACATAATCATTCGCAACTTCCGAAATATGCACAAGTCCTGTTTTACCTTCTCCTAAATCAATGAAGGCTCCAAAATTTGTAATACCAGAAACTGTGCCCTCTAGAATATTTCCTACCTCTACCGGCATAGACCTACTATTCCTCCTTCTAAAGTATCAATCTCGCATACTATATTATCATACAATATGTATTATATCACAACGAATATGAAAGGTATACAATTTTTTACCTTTCTCGTTTTCCAAGATCAATAAAAATTATTTCATTAGCCCCAATCATCTTTAATTGTTCTCTGGCAATTTTTTCTATGTACTGATCACTATGGGCATTTTCAATATTTTCTTTCATGTTATTTATTTCTTCTTCCGTTTGACTAATCTGTTGCTGGTACTGATTTTTCAAGTTTTTTAAGTAAGTCAACTCTTGTGATTGCTCATAAAGGGTGAACAGTACATACCCTCCAATAAAGACTAATATACTTAAAAATATTAAATTACTGAAGTTTCTTCTTTTTTTCTTAGTCAACTGTTCTACACCTCCATTTGTTTTCCTTTTTTAAATCTTATTATTTTATTTTTTCTTAATGTAATGAATAATACTCCTTTTATAATCGGATGCTACTCGATAAGGTAACTTTAAAATTCGCTTAGATTTATAGTATACTGGTTTAGTCTTTTTTTTACAATAGGAATATGGTACGGAAATTAGACAAATACCGACATGAAACGGGTATATAATTAATTGCCCCATGTCTTTAGTAAACTGTTTTAAAAGCCTAATAATTAATATAAGTGATTTAATAATTTTATCACTTAATAAATAATAATACACTAGTACTCCAATAATAAACCCTAAAAAATTATAAAACCTTAAATCTCCTTTGTTACTAAATATCAATACATAAAAAGAAACGATGGTGATAATACTCCAAAAAAGCACATCTTGAATATTGGTTGCCAGTTTTTTAGGTTTGAAAACCCCCCGAAATACTTTGTAAAGATCATAAATAAAACCGATTAATATACCACCATAAATGGTAGCCAGCAAAATATACGTTTCATGGTAAACTGAATACATATTCATTTCTAATCACCTCTGAAGGTTTATGGTATCTTTTCTATTCTATGTCAAAATAACGTAAAAGGTGAATGTCCGAAAAAAAATAGTCGTCGAATTTTTTCGACGACTATTTAAATAGTTTTCCTAGAAAACCTGATCCTTTATTAGCAAAAGAATCTTTTTCACTATAAACCATAGAATAGATATTCCCTTGAATAATAACATTTCCATCTTCTAGGTTCAGTTTATTTACATCTAAGTCATATCCTTTTATGGTCATAGCCCCTGCCACTGTTTCCAACGTAATTAATTCACTATTAAAACTATTAACATGCTCAACTCCTGAAATAGATAGTTTTTCTCTATTTTCCATTATTACATTATGGCTTCTGCTACGATTTGTTTTTCGTTCTTCCATAGCCTTCACCTTCCCATTCTAATTTCTAATAGTTTATGAATGGAATAAAGGTAATAGAACTAATGAAGGGTTATTCCCATAATTTAATAATATTTACACCCTTAAAATAGTGCTTAATAATTCTTTCTGCATTATTTCCCTCTTTTGCCATTTGAAAGGCTCCCCATTGGCTCATTCCTACACCATGTCCATATCCTGTACCACTTATTGTTACTTTATCCCCTTCAACAGAAATGTTATTAAGTAAATTAGACTTCATTTTTGTACTGTCAAGGGCTATTCTAAAGGCAGGTGCGGCTACCGTTACTTCACCAATTTTAAGTTTAGTTGCTCTTCCCGAAGGACCTTTTTCTAATATTTCAATGCTATTAAAATCACCAATATTATGTCCTTGTTTTTTACCCGCTTCTACAACTTCACTCTTTGAAAAGGTAGCAGTCCAATTTACATCGTCTTCTGGGGCTTCTGGTGAGTCAGGAGATTCAATTACTTGTATATAGGGGGGTTCTTCTGCATCAAACCCTAAACCCTCCTGTGCGGTGGCTGTTTTCCCTCCTGCGTGGGCATGAAACCATGCCTTTACATATTCATTATCAGATACCACCACTCGTCCTCTTGTTTGCTTTACCGCAGCTTTAATTCTTTCATTTACTTTAGCAGCATCCCAAGCTTGTGCTTCTTCAATATCCGTTGACACATCTGCTCCTTCGTATTTAGAGCCACCTTTGTCAGTAATAAACTCCATAACAAAAGTTCTTGCTAAGATTGCCTGTGCCGCCAAAGCTTCTTCTGGCCAGTCATTATGCATTTCACCAGCCAATACACCTTCTAAATACTCTTCAAACTTCATTTCTTTTATGGTTTTTTCATCCACAATGTAAACCTTTAGAGTAGGCTCAACCCCTTCACCCTCTGTTATTTCTTCTGGAATAGGTGGCTTTTCTTCCGTCCCTCTACCTTGTGGTGGTCTTTCAGCTGGCCTACAACCCATTACTGCAAATACCATTAAAAAAACAATTAAGTATAAAGAAATCTTTTTATACCTTTTCATATTACTCCTCCTTTTATCTCTTACTATACAACAATAGTTTGATATTAGTATTTGATAAAAAGGTTTAAGTATGCAAAAATTTCTAATCTTCTATAACTCTAAACATTTCTTTTGCCCCATCTTTTGTCACATGCTCTGCCACATTGGTAATTTCTGCTTTAAATAGTTTGTCTCCAAATTGTATTTCTATTATGTCTCCCTCTGCTACTTCTGTTCCCGGTTTAGCCACCTTATCATTAACTTTTACTCTGCCATTTTCACTTGCCTCTTTAGCTATGGTTCTACGCTTAATAATTCTTGAATTTTTTAAGTATTTATCTAGACGCATTTTAAATCCCCCTATTGTATTTATATTTTAAATTTTTTACTTTGACACATCAAAGTTATATTTCTATTTCTATGTTTACCCCTTTAAGACCTTCCCTATTAAAAAAAAACATAAAAATAAGTTCTACTATAGTAAATAGAACTTATTTTTAACTCTAATTCACTTATTATCTTCTTGGTGTAACTGGTTGACCAGGTTGTTGCTCTGGTGCTGGTTGTTGTGGTAATCGATCTTGTGGTTGTGGTTGTCCTGGTAATGGTTGACCTGGCATTCTTTCATCACCAGGTACTACTGGTGCGCCTGGAGTTCTTTCTCCACCAGGTATTTGTTCTCCTGGTACTTGTTGTCTTTGTTCTGGCACTGGTACTGGTCTTTCAGCTGGTCTACAACCAGTGGTGGTCATAATTACAGCTAGAACAAGAGACGCTAATATTAATGTTGTTTTTCTTTTCATTTATATCACCTCCATTTTTATTGTTCTCCGAAGTAGCATTTTTATAAGATAAATTTACTTGGGAAATTCTATAAACAATTTAATAGAGGACCGCTTCTATATCATCAATATACTGTGGGGTATTTTATGCAAAAAATAAAAAAGATACTTCTTTAAACTGGATAGATTAAAGAAATATCTTTTTTATTTAAACTTTTTATTGTACTAATAATTAACCGTTAATTTTTTCTTTTAACGTTTTACCCGCTTTGAAAACAGGTGCTTTAGAAGCTGGAATGTCAATTACTTGCTCAGGATTTCTTGGATTTCTTCCTTGTCTTGGTTTTCTTTCTCTAACATCAAAAGTTCCAAATCCTACTAATTGAACTTTATCTCCTGTTTCTAGTGCTTCTTCAACACTTTCCATAAATGCATTTAATGCAAGCTCAGCGTCTTTTTTAGTTAAAGCACTTTTTTCTGCCATTTTAGCAACTAATTCAGCTTTGTTCACTTTAAAAAACCTCCTTAAAATTAGAATACGTATAGTCATATTCTCTTTAAATTTTTAAAATCCTTCTTTTTAAAAGATTTTTAATGATTTTTTGTTTTATTTTGGTGATAATAGAAGATTATGTATTTTTTTGCCTTTTTACTTGTTGCCACAAGTCTTCCATTTCTTCTAATGTCATGTCCTTTAAATCTCGTCCAGTACGTTTTGATGCCTTTTCAATAAAGGAAAAACGTTTAATAAACTTTTTACAGGTGACATTTAAAGCTTCTTCTGGTTCTACTTCTAGGAATCGTAAAAGATTGACTACTGCAAAAAGAAGATCACCACCTTCTTCGACAATATCCTTCTTTATTCCCTTTTCAGTAGCTTCCTTTAGTTCGGAAAGTTCTTCTTGAATTTTTTTGACAACTTCCTCAGGTCTATCCCAATCAAACCCTACTTCTGCAGCTTTTTTTTGAATCTTATAAGCCTTCATCGTTGCAGGTAAATGTTTTGGGATTGTTTCCATCGACTGTGTATAACTGGTAATTTGCTTTTCTTCTCTTTTTCTATCTTCCCACGTCTCTATCGCCTCTTTACAATCATTAGCAACTACATCTTGAAATACATGGGGATGTCTAAATATTAGCTTTTCTGATATTCCTCTAATAACATCATTGATTGAAAAAGCTTGTCTTTCATTTGCTATTTGACTATGGAATACCACCTGTAATAAAAGATCACCTAATTCTTCTTCTAAAAGAATATCGTCATCTAGGTCTATTGCCTCCAAAACCTCATAGCTTTCTTCAATTAAGTAAGGCTTTAAACTCTGGTGAGTTTGCTTAATATCCCAAGGACAGCCGTCTTTATTCCTTAATCTTTCCATTATCTCAACTAAATTATTCATATTATAGTATTTTTTTTGGATACTGTCAATCTTAGGTATATAAACACTTGTTAAATAATCTATCCAATCCAATCTATCTAGTTGATAGAGGGGTATTCTCTCAACCCTCTCCAACGTTGAAATTCCAGCACCTTTTACTACATAAATCTCTTGTTGATCATCATAATAGTCCATTAGCCTTAATTTTATTTCTGAAGCCATAAAGGGATCATAAACCTGTGTAATGATGTTGGCTATGGATGGATCTGGCTGTTGTTTATCCAATTGCAACCCATCAATTAGCTTAAATCCTTCCACTGGATCTAACCCCACAACAGGTAACATTACATCTATAAAGCTCATGGCAGGGTGAATCTTAATTTCTATACCTTGTTTATCACATTCTTCTTTAAGTTTTTTCACTGTATTTTCTGCTACATTGGGGTGTCCGGGGACTGCATATAAAACATCTTCCATTTCAGCCTTTTTTATTAATTCAGTAACAATATGACTATAAACTGCATCAAAGTCTTCCAACTCTTCATAAGCATAGTCAAAGGTTTGATAGTTTATTCCCTTTTGATCTAAAAGACTTACAGTAGGATGCTGACCTGTTCTTAAATATATAGCTTTAGCTGTATTCATTTCTTCTAAAACAGCTAAGGTGATATGCTGTTCTGCCCCAGGACCTAACCCCACCACTGTTATTTTTCCCATATAGACCCCCTCCTTTTTATATTTTTAAAGTCCAATTTATTCACCTTATCCTCTAAGTAATTTTGTTTTTTTAAGTAGCTTTTCTATTTTCTTTCCTCCTGGTATCAAATCAAAATCTTCTTCAGTAATAGCTCCAGTAATTAACAATAGTATGCCATATACTGCACCACCTATAGCTATTGAAGCTACTGTGGCTATTTTGTTCCCCACCATAGGATTAAGTTGTCCGTAGGTAATAATTACTGTAACTCCCATAGTACCCACTGAAATTACTGGTTTCAAAACAAACTGTATAAAATCAAATTTTGCACCTGTAGCCTTCTTTACTTCAATAAAGTTTAATAAAGCTGCCACGAAGTAAGCGGAAACCGTACCTATAGCTGCTCCTTTTACATTTAAAGCAGGAATACCCGTTAAAAAGTAAGTGGCTATAAACTTCACAACTGCTCCCACCATCATGTTTCTAACAGGAATAAAGGGTTTTCCTAAACCTTGAAGAATCCCTGTCATTGTTTGCAATTGTGTTAAGAATAATACTGCAAAGGATAGATATAGTAATATCTGTCCTATAGCTGGTGGCTGTTTTGGATATAAGAGCAACATAATCGGTGTAGCTAGGGCTGCTAACCCCACTGCTGCTGGTAATCCAATTAACATAGAAACCCTAATAGCAGAACCAGTATCAGCCTTAATAGATGTCATATCTTTTCTTGTTACTGCCTCTGAAATAACTGGTACAATACTCATGGCTAAAGCCACAGTAAACACTTGAGGAAGGTTAATTAACGTAGCCGCCATCCCAGTTAATTGACCAAATAAACGATTCGCTTCTTCATAGGTAAAACCAATGGCTTGTAGCCTCCTTAAAACAATCATAGCATCCACCATTGAAATTAATGGTAATATTGCACTACCTACCGTTATAGGCAGTGCAATCTTTAGTAAATCTTTTATAATCCCCTTAGTGGGTTCTTTTGACGCATCTGGTACAGTACCAAACTGCGAGTATATTTTTGCTTTATTTTTTCTATAAATATAAACTATGATGGTTAAACCAGCTATTCCACCAATGGTGGCACCAAAGGCTGCTCCTGCTGCTGCATATTGCAACCCTGTACTTAAAAGGATAACAGCTAAGGCTAGTCCAATAATAACTCTACCAAACTGTTCTGCCACTTGGGAAATAGCTGTAGGTGTCATATTCTTCATTCCTTGAAAATAACCTCTAAAAGATGCCATTATGGGAACAAACAATAATGCTGGTGCTAAAGCTAAAATAGCATAATAAGCATTAGGACTTTTTATAACATTATCTACTAAATACCTAGCCCCTAACGCCAGTGACAATGAACTAATAATGCCAAATGCCAATAATATGTAAAAAGCTGTTTGAAATACTTTATGGGCTCCTCCAGCATTATCATTTGCTCTTTTTTCTGATACTAACTTTGATATGGCTGTGGGAAAACCCTGTGATGCAAAGGACAAAATAAGCGTATACATAGGATAGCCTACTTGATAATAACCCATTCCTTCTGCTCCAATTATATTTGCCAGTGGAATTCTAAAAAAAGCTCCTAATATTTTAACAACAACTCCCGCCACCCCTAAAATGGCAGCACCTTTTAAAAAAGATTCTTTTTTCATATTGATTTCCTCCTACTTCTATTCAGTCAAGCTATATTATAGCAGACTTTTATTTCCACGTATAGTCAAGAGGGTTTTGACATATAAAAAAACCCCGGTATGCACCACCGGGACTTTCTTGTATTATTGTTCCATTTGTTTGGAAAGGAATGCAGCAGCTGTAACGGCTATTTTTTTCTCAGTTTCTCCCATTGAAACCCCTTTTTCTTTTGAGAAAAGTATCACTGTTCCTATTGGGTCACCTTGGGTAACAATAGGTGCAACTACTTGAGAAGAGTATTTACTTTCATCTGTTTCATCAGATGCTATAAGAAATTGTTGGTCTCCTTGATTTACTAGTATAACTTCTCTTTCGTCCATAAGTTTTTCTAAACTCTTACTAACTCTTTTGTCTAAATATTCTTTCTTTGGTGCTCCTGCCAATGCAATGATTGTATCTCTATCAGTAATAATTGCTGTATGCCCTAAAGCTTCTTGTAATGACTCAGCATATTCTGTAGCAAATTCTGTAAGTTCGCCTATGGGTGAATATTTTTTAAGTATAACTTCTCCTTCTCTATCTGTAAATATTTCTAAAGGGTCACCTTCTCTTATTCTTAAAGTTCTTCTAATTTCTTTTGGAATAACAACTCTACCTAAATCATCTATGCGTCTTACAATTCCAGTTGCTTTCACTCCTATTACCTCCTATTTTAGTAGAATATATTGTATATCTATTATTTTACCGTTCCCTCTTTTTTATGCATTTTAGGAAATTATTAATTTTACTTCCATCTATTTTGCAAATAAAAAGAATCCCCAATATAGAGGATTCTCATTATACACACTTTTTATGATTTTATTATTCATTAAACTTAGTTACTTCTGATTTTTCTAATCTTTCTTCAACATATTTTTGGAATTCAAGGAATCCTAGTTGGTTCACTAACTCATCTTTAATTGTTTCAAAATCTTTTTGTTCGTCAATCTTATCTTCTAATTTTATGATATGGAAACCAAACATAGTACCTACTGGCTTACTAACTTCTCCAATTTCCAATGAAAAGGCAACTTCTTCAAATTCTTGAATCATTCTACCTTCTTGGAAATAACCTAAATCTCCACCATTATCCTTTGAACCTGGGTCTTCTGAATATTCACCTGCTAATGCTTCAAAGGACTCTCCCGCTTGAATTCTTTCTAACAATTCATTAGCTAATTTTTCATCACTTACTAAGATATGTCTTGCTTTAACTTCTTTGTGTAAAAACATTTCAGGGTTCTCGTTATAGAACACTTGAGCTTTATCATAATTCATATCTAATTCTTTAATGAAGTGTTCTTGATACGCTCTAATTAATTTATCTTTTTTCAACTCGCCTTTAATAAAAGCCTCATCAATACCATTTTCTTCAGTAAATTTCTTAAATTCTTCATTACTGTCTAAATACTCTAAATATTCTTTATAACTATCTTTAATTACTTTTTCATCAACAGTAATATTGTTTTCTTTTGCCAACTGAACTAATAATTCTTCCATTATTAACTTTTCCATTACTTGCTCTTTTATTGAATCTAACAAAGTCATACCTGTTCCCATATCTTTATCAAATACATCTTCACCAAACTGGCTTGCATAATCCATTTTAAATAAAGATATATTTTTATCGAATATTTCTTGTGAAATTTGCGTGCCATTTACAACGGCAACAGCATCAACGTCTACCTTTTGTGTTTGAGTACTACACCCTACAGTTAATAAAACTAAAACAAGGCATGTTGATATAACCTTGAATATACTAGACATTCTTTTAATTTTCAACTTTAATCCACTCCCCTATCCCTTTTTCTTTTGCTTTAATTTTCTACTACTATTATAACTAATTTCGACCTTTTTGCAAACCACTAATTTTTTCTATTATATCCTTGATGTCTGTTAACATTTTATATTGATCTATTGTATTTGCTTGGTATACAAAATATGGTTCATTACTGGCATTAAAGGTTATGCGTCTTCCAAAACTATGAAGAACTTCACCAATATTTTCTGGTTTTAACCTACTACTGTCTTTAAAAATAATACGAATTTCTTTTTCTTTTTGAGTAACAGATGACACCATTAAGTTTTGAGCCAATGCTTTTATATAGGAAATCATCAATAAATTAGCAACACTGGAGGGAATATTACCAAAGCGATCTTCTATTTCCTCTTCCACACTAAATAAATCTTTTTGATTGCGGATAGATGCGATTTTTTTATATATTTCAATTTTTTGACTAGGATTTGTTATATAACTCTCTGGAATATACGCATTAACATTTAACTCCATAGTAGTATCTTGATATTTTTCTACTACTTCTCCCTTTAGTTCACTAATGGTTTCCTCCAGTAATTTAACATATAAATCATATCCTATTGCAGACATGTGCCCACTCTGTTCTCCCCCCAGCATGTTACCAGCACCCCGTATTTCTAAGTCCCTCATGGCAATTTTAAAGCCTGAGCCAAACTCTGTAAAATCTTTAATTGCCTTTAATCTTTTTTCTGCCACCTCTGTTAAAGATTTATTCTTTTCGTACATGAGATAGGCAAAAGCTTGACGGTTAGATCTTCCCACTCGACCCCTTAGCTGATACAATTGAGAAAGTCCTAATTTATCAGCATCATGGATAATGATGGTATTAACATTAGGTATGTCTAGTCCTGTTTCAATAATCGTGGTACAAACCAACAAGTCATATTCCCCTTGATAATAAGCCAACATTAAATTTTCCAGTTCCCTTTCGCTCATCTGCCCATGCCCTACTCCTATTCTAGCTTCTGGCACTAATTCAGCTAATTTCGCCGCCATTTGATGGATTCCCTGTACACGATTATATACGTAATATATTTGTCCTCCCCTAGATATTTCACGGGTTATGGCATCCGTCAATACTGCTTCGTTATAGGAAAGTACGTATGTCTGTACGGGGTATCTCTCCTCAGGTGGGTCTTCTATCACGCTCATATCCCTAACCCCTATCATAGACATATGTAGGGTTCTTGGAATTGGAGTAGCTGTTAAAGTCAATACATCTATAGACTTTTTTAACTGTTTTAAACTTTCTTTATGTTTTACCCCAAAGCGTTGTTCCTCATCGATGATTAATAACCCTAAATCTTTAAACGTAATATCCTTTGATAATATTCGATGGGTGCCTATTAAAACATCCACATTACCTGTTCTTATGTTTTCTATTACTTTTTTCTGTTGGGCTGGACTTTTAAAACGACTTAACATATCCACCGACACTGGGAAACCAGAGAAACGTTGTCTAAAGGTATTATAATGTTGTTGGGCTAAAATTGTTGTAGGCACCAGTACTGCCACTTGCTTATTATCCATTACAGATTTAAAAGCAGCCCGTATTGCCACCTCTGTCTTTCCATAACCAACATCACCACATAGTAGGCGATCCATAGGCCTTTCTTTTTCCATATCTTCCTTAACCTCTTCAATACATCTTAATTGGTCTGGGGTTTCTTCATAGGGAAATAGATCTTCAAATTGTTTTTGCCATTCTGTATCCTTTGGGAAAATATGACCTTTGCTTTTTTCCCTTTCTGCATAAAGCTTTAGTAAGTCCTCTGCCATATCTTCTATGGCCTTTTTCACTTTTGCTTTTGTTTTTATCCATTCAGTTCCCCCAAGTTTATTTAGCTTGGGCTGTCGCTCATCATTTCCAATATACTTCTGAATTAAATCCATCTGATCAGTTGGTACATAAAGATTATCTTCACCAGAATAACGTATTTTAAGATAGTCCTTCTTAATTCCATCAACCCTTAGTTCTTCAATACCAATATACTTTCCAATCCCATGACCTTCGTGTACAACATAGTCCCCCACCTTTAAATCGATAAAAGATTTAATTGGAGTTGCATCTTTTCTCTTGGTTTTTTGTTGTTTCTTCTTTTTATGAACACCATAAATTTCATTATCGGTAATTATCATATACTTCATGTCAACATACTCAAAACCTTTTTGCAGACTTCCCTGCACAATGGCAACTTGACCTGTTACAAGTTCTTCCTTCATATCCACAATAAAGTTAGTCTTAATTCCCCTATCCCTTAATAACTCCAATAGTCTAAGGGCCCTTTCTTTTGTACCTGGTACCAATACCACCTTATACCCTTTGTATTGAAGGGTTTTTAGTTCTTCCACTAAAATATCTACTTTCCCTTGAAATGATTGAATGCCCCTTGAAGTAAAGGTAACCGTCTCTCTCGGTTGAAAGTCAGGTGTATACTTTGGCATAAGGTTTAGTATAACCGATTGACGATTTTGTAGTTTTTTAACTATTTCTTCATATAAAACCAATCGCTTTCCTTGGGAAGGTATAACCTCTCCTCTTTCAAGTAGCGTTTTAAAATTTTCTCTAAATTCTTCTATATAACCCTCTGACTTTTCCTTTAAACGACGGGGTTCATCTAATATAAATAAGGTTTGAGGATTTATATAGTCTAAAAGATTTGCTCCCTCTTCATAAATGTACGGTAAATATCGTTCCGCCCCTTTAAAGTGATTATAATTTTCAAACTTGCCTATTACTTCGCCTATCTTTTCCTGTAAACGTTCTCTTTCCATTCCCTGTAATTTATCTAGATTACTTTTTAACTCTTGTTTGATAAGATTTACCCCATTGGCTATTTTAGAGGGGTCAAATATGTTTTCTGTTGCTGCAAAAATTTGAATCTCATTTTTTTTATCTATAGATTTTTGAGTCTCAACGTTAAAACTTCGTATAGAATCTACTTCTTCATCAAAAAGCTCTATTCGATAAGGAGCTTCTGCCGTGGGCGGATAAATGTCTATTATTCCTCCTCTTTGACTAAACTCTCCAGGACTTTCAACCCGATCAACTCTAGTATATCCTTGAACAAAAAAAGTCTCTAAAACGTGGTTTAAATCAATGGTGTCCCCTACTTTAAAAGAAAGTTGGTATTTTTCAAAGATATTGACAGGTGTCATTTTAATTAGTAATGCTTCAATAGATGTAACAATTATAAAGTCTCCACCCTGGGAGAGCTTCTCCATTGTTTTGATTCTTTCGTTTTGTAAATCTTCTCCCACTGCCTCTAAATCATAAAAAACTATGTCTTTTGATGGAAAGTAGAAAGCTTCTTCCATATAAAACTTTAAACCTTGATAAATCTCCCGTGCCTCCAGCTCACTATAGGTTATTATACATATGGGTTTGTTTAATCCTTGATAGATGCCATATGCAATATTAGACTTTTGAGAGTCATTTAATCCATGAAGAAACAGTGGCGTTTTCCTAGATTTAATTGCCCCAATAACCTGATTATACTGTATTGAATTTTTCAACGGAGCCAACAGTAAATTCTTCATTTCTTCACCGCCTTCTTAAGTGTGTATTTATTATTTCTAATTAAATATTTTGTCAATTTGATTGTTAATTTGTTAACATCTTTAGCCCGGAGGTTAGACCCGGGCTATTTACAAGATTAAAACTTTTTCTATAAATATTTAGTAATATACCAGTTCCAAGCACTATGAAAAATCCAAGCCAATAAAATGCTTAAAAAAATGGAACTGCTTTTGCTATAGGTAATATGGGTAATAAAACCAAATAGGCTATGACTTATTACACTTGCCAATGCTGCAAGTTTTCCTATTTTTTTAGAGGATGTAATTATATCATAAATACCTTCTATACAACCAAATATAAAATGAGTACCCACAAGATTACCCCCCACCACTATTGCGGCGGAGGTTTTAGCAAACTCTTCTATAAAGGGGACAAATGCCACTAGACTATTACCCCCAAATCTTTTTAAAATTAACTTATTACATAAATAAGCAAAAATAGCCGCAAATATACCAGAAAATATAAACATTTATTAACTCCTTTTTCTATATATACTTGACCTTATCCGTTATACTTATTCATTGCCTGCTGAAGGTTTTCCTGAATAATGGTCTCAACAGCTAATACTGCATTTCCTATTGCATCTTTAATTAACGGTACTTCATTGGATGGAAAGCCCGACAATACATAATCTGCTAAATCTCCTACTACTGGCTTACCTACCCCTATCCTAACTCTTGGAAAGTTATCTTTTTGTACCAGATAGATAATATTCTTCATTCCATTATGACTTCCTGCACTTCCCTTTTCTCTAATTCTAAGGGAACCTACTTTAACATCAATATCATCGTAAAGAACAATAATCTTTTCTGTGTCAATTTTATAGAATTGAATCAGCTCCATTAAGCTTTGTCCACTTAAATTCATAAAAGTTTGTGGTTTTACCAATATAACTTTTTCTGTTCCAATTCTTCCTTCCCCTACAAGGGCTTTATGCTTTAGCTTACTAACTTGTATTTGATGTTTACTTGCCAATAAATCTATTGCATGGAAACCTACATTATGTCTTGTCCCCTCATACTTTTTACCTGGATTACCTAAACCAACAACAATGTACATCTTTTTCACCTCTTTTACTAGGAAAGCAGCCATGTGGCTGCTCCATACTAATCAAATATTTTACTTACAGAAATATTTTTATAGATTCTCATTATAGCCTCTCCGAAAACGGGTGCAACTGACATAACTTGTATCTTATCAATCATTTTTTCTTCTGGTAATGGAATCGTATTAGTAATTATTAACTCTTTAATAGCAGAATTTTGTATTCTTTCTATGGCTGGGCCAGATAATACTGGATGTGTACAACAAGCATATACCTCTTTAGCACCAAATTCTTTTAATGCATTAGCTGCCTGAGCAATAGTTCCAGCAGTATCAATCATATCGTCAATTAGGATAACATTTTTACCTTCTACTTCTCCAATAATATTCATAATTTCTGAGACATTAGCTTTAGGTCTTCTTTTATCAATAATAGCTATTGGTGCATCTAAATGATTAGCAAAATTCCTAGCTCTAGTAACACTTCCTAAGTCTGGTGATACCACTACTAAGTCTTGTATCGCCTTCTGTTGAAAATACTGAGCTAAAATAGGTACTCCTAACAAATGATCTACAGGGATATTAAAATAACCTTGTATTTGTGCTGCATGTAGATCCATTGTTAATATTCTATCTGCCCCTGCTGTTGTTAAAAGATCTGCCACTAATTTAGCTGTAATAGGGTCCCTTGCTTTAGCTTTTCTATCTTGTCTAGCGTATCCATAGTATGGAAGCACAGCTGTAATTCTTCCTGCTGAAGCTCGTTTAAAGGCATCAATTAATATTAATAATTCCATTAGATGATCATTAACTGGAGGACAAGTAGGTTGTACAACAAAAACATCTGTACCCCTTACGGTTTCTGTAATATTAACAGCAATTTCCCCATCACTAAAAGTTGATACCTCTGCATTCCCTAATGGTACTCCAATCGCTTTAGCAATTTCCTTTGCTAATGTTTTATTTGCATTCCCAGAAAATATTTTCACTTCACTTCCACTGGTATTCATTGTTATCCTCCTTGTTTATCCTTTTTCAACAACTTTGTCATTGGTTTATTCTTTAAGCATCCCTTTTCGGGTCACCCAATTTTCTTTATTTTCCTGTCTACTTCTAGCCACAGCCAAAGCCCCTTCTGGAACTTCTTTTGTAATGGTGGACCCACTGGCAATAAAACCATTCTTTTTTACTAAAACAGGCGCAATTAAGTTAGAGTTACTTCCAATAAATGCATAGTCCTCAACAATGGTTTTAAACTTATTTTTACCATCATAATTAACAAACACAACGCCACACCCAATGTTTACATGTTGTCCTACCTCAGCATCACCAATATAAGCTAAATGGGAAGCTTTTGAATGATCCCCTATTTTAGCATTTTTTAATTCTACAAAATCACCAATTTTAACATGCTTACCCACTGATGAATTTGGTCGTAAATAAGCAAAAGGTCCTACTGTTGAAAAATCATCCACTGAACTTTCTACAAGATTAGAGTTCTGTATTTCAACTCCGTTTCCTATTTGGCAATCTTCTATAACACTATTGGGTCCAATAATACAATCTTCACCAATCACTGTTTTTCCCTTTAACATGGTGCCAGGATAAATAATAGTATCTTGTCCTATCTTAACTTTTTTATCGATATAAGTGGCCTTAGGGTTAATAATTGTAACCCCTTCTTTCATGTGTCTAGAATTTATTCTACTCCGCATGATTTCTTCTACCTCTGCCAATTGTAAACGATCATTAACAGCCATTATTTCTTTATAATCTAAAGTTTTGTATAGACCTACCTTTAATCCATCTTCTTTGATGAGGGTAAGGGCATCTGTTAAATAATATTCTTTTTGTGCATTTTCATTTTTTATTAAAGGTAATGACTTTTTTAATGCCTTTGAACTAAAACAATAGATTCCTGAGTTTATTTCTTTTACAGCTTTTTCTTCTGTAGTAGCATCTTTTTCTTCTACAATTTTCTTCAACTGTAAATTTTCGTCTCGAATTATTCTTCCATACCCCTGTGGATTTGTCAAATCTGTTGTTAAAACTGTAGCGCTATAGTCGCCTTTTGTATGGTAATCCATTAAAGATTTTAATGTCTCTTCTGTTATTAGGGGACCATCTCCGTATAGTACTAAAACTAAGCCATTATCATCAATATTGTCATATGCCATCATCATGGCATGCCCTGTTCCCAGTTGTTCGCTTTGTAACACTGTTTTAACATGAGTAGGAAGGCTTTTTTTTACTTCTTCTGCTCCATGCCCCACTACTACAATACATTCTTCTACATACGAAGCCTCTGCTAATTCAACTACATGTTCTAGAATCGGCTGCCCACAAACTTTATGTAGCACCTTAGGTAGACGAGATTTCATTCGTTTCCCTTCCCCTGCTGCTAATATGATTGCTTTAAGTTTCATCTTCTCACCTCTATTTTATATTTTCGACAAAACTTTATTACTATAGTTTATTTCATTATAATACTTTTATCCCTTAAATAGTTTATTATATTTTTGCCCATTAGAAAACCCTATTTTTAAATCTATTTTATTAAATAATAAAAAGAGGACCTTTTCGGCCCCCTCCGTTAGATTATTCCCCTACTGCTTCCTCTAGTTCATCACTCATTTTTTCATACTCACTAAAGATTGCATCTTGAATCTTAGTTCTTGTTACAGAATTAATTGGGTGAGCGATGTCTCTGAAATCCCCTTCGCCCATTTTTCGACTTGGCATTGCAATAAATAATCCATTTTGTCCTTCGATGATTTTAATATCATGCACTACAAACTCCTCATCGAATGTTACGGAAACAATGGCCTTCATTTTGCCTTCCGCTGTTACTTTTCTAATTCTAACGTCAGTTACTTGCATTGTCCTTCACCACCTTCCATCTGTCTTACTATATAATGCTATTATATTTAAGCAATATTCTCCAAAAATTATGAATTTCCTTCTTATTTTTTTAATTTTTCAGAATTTTTTTGTATTTGAATTGATTTTTGTAAATTTAAAATAAATTAACTAATTAATTTAGGATTTGGATAAATATTTATTACCTGATCTTTTTCTTTTACTTCTTCTAAAACTAATAAAGATATATAGTCATTTATTAGTTTTACTTCTGGTTCTTTTGTTGCTATTAGAACACCTACACCCTCCACGTGGGCATCAAATTCCCTCATCATATCTATTGTTCCTTTGGCAGTTCCTCCAGCCTTCATAAAATCATCAATAATAATAACCCTTGCGCCAGGCTTTATTGCCCTTCTAGACAAGGACATTCTTTGTAACTTTCCACTAGAACCAGATACATAGTTTATACTTACAGTAGAACCTTCTGTTACTTTATTATCTCTTCTTAAAATAACCAGTGGTAGATTCATAGCCTTAGCCACCATAAACGCCAATGGAATACCTTTTGTTTCTACAGTAATAATATAGTCTACATTTTTATAGTTAAATTGACTGGCGAAAACCTCACCAATTCTATGTATAATATGGGGGGAATAAATAACATCTGTCATATACATAAACCCACCTGGTAGTATACGTTCACCTTCACTTAATTTAATTGCTATTTCATTTAATATTTCTTTATTTTGTTCTATTGTGGTCTGTGGAATAAACTTCACACCACCTGCTGCACCTGAAAAAGTCTCTATTCTCCCTAACTCCATCTTTTCCATTGTTTGCTTAACAACAACAATATCTTCGCTGATTGTGGATTTTGCAGAGTTAAACTTTTCTGTGAAAAAATTTAGTGTAAATATTTTATTAGGCTGATCACTAAGGATTTTTACCATAGCAGCAATTCTTTCATTTCTCTTTAGTTTTCTCATAGCCTTCCTCCGTAACATTATATTGTAAGTTAATATTTATTCATAAGTTTAATTAACAAAATTTATTAAAAAGTTTTTTCTATAATTCATTTTATTCTTTTTTACTGGCAATTTCAAGAAAAATGCTTATTTTCATAAAAAAAAGCCGCCTTTTCGACGGATAAATATTTATTAGTATTCCCGATGTGGTTGGTATAATTCTGCATTCTTATATTTTGTTACATTCTGTTTTTTTTCTTTTAGTTGGGCATCATAGGATGTATCTATCGTTACCCACTGTTCTACACTTTTAATATATACTTGATTCCAAGCATGATAATGGGTGATTCCAGGGGCATAGCCTTTGATCATTTTTGTAGGAATGTCTACACTTCTTAACATGGCTGCAAATAAGGAAGCATAATCATAACAGATGCCTTTTCCATTTTCTACAGTTTCATCAATATTTGGTAGGTATAAATTACTCAAATTATTAATTTTATCGTAGTCGTAACTAATGTTATCAATTATATAGTTATATATTGCATCTACCTTCTCTTCGTCCGATGCCAATGTCTTAGTTAGTTCTTTTGCTTTTTCAATAGCTTTACTAGAAGCATCCCAACTAATTTCTTGAATTGAATTAAGAAACACTTCATTTTCACCCTTTAATTCTATCTTTATGGTTTCTTTATATACCTCTCGATATTTATTTCCCTCAATATTCTCTAATATTTTCACTACATATTCTCCGCTACCCATTTGTAATGGAAATCTTTCCACCTCATTATTATTAATATTGTAGGTATAGCGTGAGCCTTCCTTTTCCACCAACAGACGAATTCTTGTATCTGTTGAAGCTTCATATTTAACTGCAATAACACCTTGATTTGCAAATTTACTATCTATGTATTTAGTTGCTGAATAGGAGATTGCAACTGTATTTGTTAGTATAACTAAGGTAAAAATAACAACGCTTATAATTTTTTTCATAGAAAAAACCCTCCTTCGGTAGCTCGGCTGCCATACTTTCGTAAGGCCCTATGGCTTTGCGTCCCATCGTTTCCAATGGTTTGCCTTTATCGGCGACAGGTTTTTATCACCTTCACTGACTATTGTCTCTATTACTTACTATATTTTTTATTCTATCATACATTAATATATTATATAAAACCTTTATATATTACTGAACTTGAATAGCATGAATTATTAGTCGTTCTGTAGCTTTATATAAGGGGTGACAGGTAACTAATGTTAATATATGATCTTTATTATTATGATCAAGTACCGAAATATCCTCAGGTTCAACAATTATTTTTTTATAAATCTTATAATAATAGGTTTTATTATCTGTTTCTATTACTATCTGATCCCCCACTTCCAGTTCATCCAACCTATTGAAAAAGCGTCCATTAGTATGACTTCTATGGCCTGCCAAAGCTACATTTCCCACTTCTCCTATCGCTGATGTCCCTTTTATTCGAGCAGCTCCTTTTTTAAGATTTTTTTCAGTTGCTCCTTCTAAAATTGGTAATTTAAGTTTTATTTTATCTATTTTAATAATACCTAATACCCCAGCCTTTTTAAGTTGTATTTCTTTTTCATCATCAGATACATTTTTCTTATTTAATTTACTGATTTTTGGCAATTTATCTTTGCTATCTTCTATTTCATTCTCTTCTTCAAATTCATCCTCTATTTTTATTCTACCTTCATCCTCTACTTTAAAGAATTGTTGTAGGCTTTTGTATTCAGTAATTGCAGCTCTATTATCTACTTCAATATAGTTATTTGTTATTTCCTTTTCATACTCCAAAAGAAGTTGCCGTTGCCAATACCATGTGTAGCCACGTTCCAATAAAGGGTATAAGATTATAAGTATTCCCATTATAATCACTACTATTGATAATTTCTTCATTTAACCACCTTCTTTATTAAAATGGGCTAAGGAGAAATCCCCTCAGCCCTTATATAATATTATTTTTTTCTTCTAAGTTTAATTCCTACTGCTGTAATCATTCCACCTAATCCATAGAAGAAGATGGGTGGTATTTCACCAGTTTTAGGAAGTTTTGTTGGTTCTTGCAATGCTTCTTCTTGTATTGTTATTTCTTCTTCATATTTTACTATATCTACTTCTTCACTATCTTCTTCTACTTCTACTGGACCTAGTGGAATATCCTCATCTTCAATTTCTATTTCATCAACAATTTCATCTACTTCTGGTTCTGTTACTATTGGATCTTCAACTGTTGTAACTGGCTGAGAATTAACAGGATAATCATCGAAAACTATTCCTGTAGGTGGTTGCTTTGGGGGCTGTGGTGTCTCTGGGTCAACTGGATCTTCCGGATCTTCTGGATCTTCTGGCTCCTCTGGATCTTCTGGTTCCTCTGGATCTTCTGGATCTTCTGGGTCCTCTGGATCTTCCGGTTCTATTACGGTAATTTTTTGATTTGTTACTGTTACTACAGCCCCTTGATTATTTCCATCTAGTGTTACTGTACTCGGTTGAATAGATAATAATCGATACCCTTCCATCGAACCTTCAGTAATTGCATATGCCCCCAATTGTAAATCATTTAAGATTATGGTCTGACTTCCTTTTATAGTAACGTTTTGTGAATAATCTATTCCTGTAACATTAATAATAAAATCCGTTTCATCATTAACTATTACTTCTTCATTTTCATCTATAAGTATCTTTCTCAGTGTTATACTACCCAAAACTGGCTGTGGTTTAGGAAGTTTATAATAGAAGGTTACATGACTTATTTGTGGTTGTTGTCCCCCTCTATTGTCAGGTGCCCTTAATCCATTACCCTCTGTAGCTCCTTCATATCCATATAAATATCCCCTACTACCAGCCTTAACAAATACATAGCTAACCGGAATATTAGAACTCCAATTAACATTTTTTTTGTCATTTGTAAAGTTAACAGTTACTGTGAAATCTCCATTTTTATAGGTTCCACTATTTGGGGGATCAATCTTATAATTAAGAAAGTCCACAAGGGTTGGGTCATTTCCTTCATAAAGTTGCGGTGCACCAACTACTGCAAAGGCCATCCAAGCAGTTCCTATAGTTAATAAAATTGTTAAAATTACTGCTGTCATTTTTCTAAAACCCATAAACATTTTTCTTCTCTCCTCTCTTAACCTTACTTTCTTAATTCGTCGCATTTTATAGACAAAAAAAGCCACCACAAATATATATGTGGCAGCTGGACGATCATCATACACGAAATACCTTAGACTCCTAGCTTTGCGTCCCAGTCTTTCAACTGGTTTGCCTATTATTATATTTCTATATTATTTCTAAAACATCCAATATTATTACTACTTTTACTAATTTATCTATTTTAGTTATATTTATTAGTGTAACTCTTGTTTTTTTGTGTTATCATACTTTATAGAATGACATATTATTTATAAGTGATTATTTTTTTCCCAGAATGTCCATCATAGTAGTATAAAGTAAAAATAAATATATTTTAATTTATGTTAGAGGAGTGAAAAATGTGCTATCTTTTAAACTTGACCACCATTTACGTCATATACATTTAATTGGTATCGGTGGAATCAGTATGAGTGCTATTGCAGAAGTTTTACTAAAACATGGGTATCATGTTTCTGGTTCAGATATAAAAGACTCAAATATCCTTGAAAAATTAAGACAACATGGCGCTGAAATTTTTATTGGTCATCGTACCGAAAACATCAAAGATCCTGATTTAATTGTCTATACCGCTGCTGTTAAAGAAGACAACTGCGAAAGACAACAGGCTAAAAAGTTAGGCATCCATGAAATTGATCGAGCTGAAATGTTGGGCCTTATTATGAAAAAATATAAAAAAGCCATTGCAGTTGCTGGTAGCCACGGTAAAACCACCACCACGTCATTATTGTCATTGGTATTGGAATATGCAAAACTAGACCCCACAATTCTTGTGGGAGGAGAATTGGACGAAATAGGCGGGAATATTAAGATTGGTGAAAGTGAGCATTTTATTACGGAAGCTTGTGAATACGTAGAAAGTTTTTTAAAGTTTAATCCGTATATAGGAATAATACTTAACATTGATGAAGATCACCTTGATTATTATCGAGATATTAATCATATTAAAGACGCCTTTAGAAGTTTTGCTAAATTGATTCCTAAGGAAGGTTTTCTTATTGCTTCTCAAGATGATGCTAATGTAAGAGAAATATATGAAGGACTGGAATGTCAAATTGTTACCTACGGAATTAATGAACAATCGGATTTTACTGCAAAAAATATTACTTTTAATGCCAGCGGCTACCCATCTTTTACAGTAGAGTATAAAGGTGATATAATTGGTAACTTTCAATTAAGCATACCAGGTATACATAATGTGTATAATTCTTTAGCATCTATTTCTACTGCCTATATTTTAGGAATTTCACCTGAAGAAATTACTCAACATATAGGAATTTTCAAAGGAATACATCGTCGTTTTGACCTATTAGGAGAAGTTAAAGGGGCAAAAGTAATAGATGACTATGCCCACCATCCTGTTGAAATTAAAGCCACATTAGAGGCTGCAAAACAATATCCTCATAAGGAAATATGGTGTGTATTTCAACCCCATACCTATACCCGTACCATTGCATTATTAAAAGACTTTGCTTTATCTTTTCATAATGCGGATCATGTTATTATTACAGATATATATGCTGCTAGAGAGAAGGATGAGGGTACTGTTCATAGTAGACAACTGGCGGAACTTATAGAAAATCATACTGATGTTTCTTATATAAAGGATTTTGATGAGATTGCCGAGTTTATTTATGATCGTGTTCAACCAATGGACTTAATTATTACAATGGGTGCTGGGGACGTATATAGAATAGGTGATATATTATTAAACAAAAATAGAAATATTACCTATATTTAATTGTTTGTAGGATATAACTTGGGGTAATATATAAATACTTACCCCCCCTCTCCCCTACGCTTTTATAGAATATGAAAAGAGCAGAACCCACGAAAGGTTCTGCTCTTTTCTTTAGTTATTTATCTCTTTTACTTCATCGTCAAATCTTTCAACTTCTTCAACTTCTTCACCTTCCGAATAAATCTTTATCAGTAGGTCTCTTGTCACCTGAATATCATGTATATAGTATGAAACACCATTTCTATACTTATCTTCACCAGGTAACATATTCATATCTACTTCTTCAAGCTTTAACCCTACTGCTGCTGTAGCATATCTAACAACCTCTTGTAATTCCATATCAGTTCTAACATGTCTAAAAGCAGTTGTTGCCACTGTCGGAAGTCTAAAGCTTAAGGCTTTATTTATGGCAGCCTTCATAAAATTTTGTTGGGCTTTTATTCTACCTAAGTCCCCATCTACATAGGACATTGCTCCTGATCCATTAGTTCCTTTTCTGTATCTTAAGAACTTTACTCCATCTTCCCCGTTTAATACATGGTTTCCCGGTTCAAAGCGGATAATTAATGGTGGGTCATCAGCATAGTCTTCATACTTCATTAATCTTGGAATATGCACTGGTACGCCACCAAGGGAATCAATAATAGAAGCTACTCCACTATAGGTTACTGTAATATAATGGTCTACAGGAACATCTAATAATAAATCACTAACTACCGTTTTTACTCCTTTAGCCCCATGATCTCCATAAACTGAATTAATCTTTCTCTTGTCCAATCGATTATATCCTTCTCGGTGATAATAGGTATCTCTTGGTATTGAAATAACATCTAATCGCTTGTTTTCGGGATTAAAAGAAACAAACATCATCGTATCACTTCTTGTTTCATCCAGTCCTAACAAAACCATATTAATTCTTGGACTAGACCTAACTAATCTTTTTAATAAGTCTTTTTCCAATGGATCTAGCTCTTCTTTTTCTTCTTCTTCCCATTCAACAGCTTTTGCTACTTCTGTACCAGAATGATTATCCTTCATAAAACGATTGAAACTCCATACTATTCCTGAAAACAGTATAACAAAACATAAAAAAGCAATGGAGAAAATTTTAAATGTTTTCATTTTTCTTTTAAATGTTTTCACTTTTCCACTTCCCTATATTGGTTTGATCTGTGCTAATATAATTTATAGATTAATATCAATTACTCTTTGACTGTACTCCTACTATTTTAACAAATATTTCGTTTAAAATCTATAGTAGTAACCAAACAGTAATAAAGTGGTAATATAGTATGCAAATTATAGATATCGTTTTAGTAAAGTTCCTTTAAAATATTTAGTATAATAATATCTCCAAAGACCCATTTGTACTTTTACTTTGTTATCTACTAAAATTAAATAATTAAGGAAATCCTCTATATTGGAAGTAGTAGTCTCTTTCCCCCCATACTTAACCCCTATAAATATTTCCGTCAGTTCTTCCAAAGTCCCATTATAATCATGTACCTTATACATAATCCGTGGAACGTACTCATAGGGTGTCTCTCCTATTTCAATTGGGTAACCCATCTCTTTTAATAAGTCTAATAAATTTTGATAAATACAAGGAATAACACTGTTGTTATTATTTTCTTTTAGTTTTTTATAATACTTTTGTATATCTAAATAGATGTAGCCCACCCTTAATAGGATAATTCCAATAAGTAAAATATAAATTAACTTGGGTACTATCTTAACTATTTTAATAGCATGTTTAGAAAGAACATCCTCTTGGTATGCTTTTAAAGGTACTTGTACTCCATCTTCTTTAGTATCTTCAATGTTATGGGAATTATTCCCTAAATTTGTCTGTAAATTCCCTGGCATTTGCTCCAATTCATCAAAACTAGATTCAGGATCTTCATTGTTGTTAATATCTGTATCTAAATTCCGCAACGTGGTAGGTTGAAAGGCTGGTGTAGCTTCAAAACTTAACCATCCCATAGGTTCTATATATGCCTCTACCCAAGCATGGGCATTATTTTGCCTAACCTCATAAACATTATCATTATTTTCCATAGGCATACGGTAACCCTCCACATATCTTGAGGGAATACCTTGTGTCCGTAATAAAATTGCCATTGCAGTAGCAAAATATGTGCAATAACCTTCTTTTTCCTCAAACAAGAAATACTCAATAAATTCTTTTCCCTGTGGGGTAACTGAAGGCTCTAATGTATAGACATAATTATCCCTTAAAAAGTTCCCTATTGCTTCTGCTTTTTCATAAGGGCTGTATTTATCACGGGTTATTTTATTAGCTAATTGGGTCACCTTTGGCGAAAGTCCCTGTGGTAGTTGTAGATAACCCTCACTTATATTAGCCCATATTTTTTCATTTTCCTCAATATCTATTGGGTTAATATAGGGTATAATTGCCTGTACTGTATATCCTTCATTTTTGTATGTTGTATTTTGTTGGATCAATTGAAAGTTTTCATCAACGGTTAAATTACCCGAAGTACTTGAGACTATTCTCACAGGTTGATATGGTGTAAATATTGTAGAAGATGCCATATTGACGTTAGTAATTTCTAATTCTACAATAGTCCCCCTCAATACCTCCCTCGGTAGTACCTGTTTAACATTGTAATTCATCTGAACTACAGTCCCTCTTTCCCAACGATTATTTTCATAAAGAGTCTTCACATTGCCCCTTAGGTATAGGGAATAGGGGGATTTAACAAGCATCACCAATCGGTCACTGGGGCGAACTGGTCCACCCAACTCGGTTGGGTCTAGTTGGAACCCTGTCTGGTGAAAGTCAAACATACTCCCTTGAGCATAGCTTCTACTATAAACTAAATCGTCTCTAAAGCCCATAATCACAGGAAATCGGCTAGTCAATTGGCTTTCTAACCAATACCAATTTATTAAATTGCTTCTCTTTGGCATAACTACAGCTAATAACACAATTATCAGTCCGTAAATAAAGGCAGTTCTAACCCATGAAGAATGTATATCATGTTTATAGGTTATTTTATTCTGTAACCATTTTTTTTCTGCGTTAAAATACCCTTGTCTTCCCAATAAAACAAAATAGATTATGATAAAAAATATCATCATAGGATAAGCTTCATCCACATAAATATACCAATAATAAATAAAACCTGGCATGTATAAGGGTATTAACAGCACCACCTGTTTAATTTTTATCACAACAAACCAGGTTAATATACATAGACCAAAGGTAAGTAAGCCCCAAAACCCTGTACGATTTTGTATTAGTATTTGTTCTGTTCCTTTAAAGTAAATCATTATATTTACAATAAACTGTTTAATCCATAAAATACAATTCCAGACCAATTCTGAATGATAGCGATTTAAAATTAATAATGGAATTATTGACGTGATTATTGATAACAAAAAAAAGAATGGGTAACTAAATAATAAATGTACCACTAACCCCACTAAAGCAGTAATCAGTAAACGTGCTAATAAGTTTAATTCCACTGCCAATAGAGGCCCCCATATGTTACTAATGGAGAATACAATAAATATATATAATGCCATATTTTTTAGTAGTTCTTTATTGCTACGTTCTATTTTCATATTTCTCCTCCAAAACATTTTTAATGTCCTGTTTTGCCTCTATCATATAAGTTATGACATTTTCATTTTTTAATATCTTAGAAATTTCTTTATTCTTTTTCCATGTAACCTCGTCGGTTTCTTCATCCCCCAGTACAATATACCTCGGCTGTAAATTTTTCATTTTTAGTCTAATACCTTCTGCCCCTAGATTACTATCTAATAATGGGGTTATTAAATACAAGGTACTACCTTGCTTAATTTTAGAGGTTAAATTACCTACATATTGACTATAACTGTCTTCTCCTGTTGTTTGAAATACTACCATTTCCTCCATAAATAACTTTAAATATCCATAGTGATTACCTGATACTTCTATGGTCTCTTTTTTGTGTTGATAATATAAAGTAACCTTTACGTTCTTTTGTAGAAAATGTTGTGCTAAAGAAATAACTACTTCTACTGCTTTATCCTCTATCCATCTATTATAATCTTTTTTATAGTTGTCAGAAGAACTGTCTAATATAATCACTACTTCTTGATTCCCTTCCTCTTCATATTGTTTTACCACAAGGGAATCTTTTTTAGCAGATGCCTTCCAGTGAATTTTTTTGAAGGAGTCTCCTTCTTGATACTCTCTTAATTCAGAAAAATAATAAAAATCTTGGCTAGTGTCAATAAAAATATTATACAATGGTATAATCTGTGGATATACTTTCAGAGCTATTGGGGTATCTATAATTTTTTTTAAAGAAAATATATTAAATATATCTTTTATATCGACTTTAATTTCTCCAATTTGATATATTCCTCTACGTCGGCAAACCACCGTAGTTTCAGCCCAAATACTTTCTTTAGCCTTTAATGAATATACCCTCGTTTGTTCTGCTTCTCCTGTTAATTTTAAGGCTAAACTATTTTCTACTTCTAATCGAGGAAAGTTAATAATAAGAGGGTTTTCTATCTCATATGTGATTTTAATTTCTTCACCTGTCACCAGCTCTTTTTCTGGTATTCTAATTTTTCCACTAAGATATAGTTTTCCACATAAACAGTGGATGTAGGGAATTATAAGGGTAAACAAAAAAACATACAGTAAGAAATAGGGTAGCTTACCCCCCACCAAAATTCCAAAAGGGATAATTAGCAAACCTAAAATAATTAATAATAGTTTAGTTTTCAACGGGTCTCACCACCGGAATGTAGGTTCTTTTTAAAATATCCTCTATAATTTCTTCTACCCTTCTGCCTTCTATTCTAGCTTCTGGCGATAATATTAAACGGTGGGCTAATACATCAGGTACAATCTCTTTAACATCATCAGGAATAACATAACTTCTACCCCTTAAATACGCTAAAGCCTTAGCCCCCCTATAAAGATCTATTGATGCCCTAGGGCTTGCTCCTAAGTATATGTCTATATGATCCCTACTGGTACTTACTATATTTACTATATATTCAAAAATAGCATCATCTACATATATTTCCTCCACTTCTTCTTGCATCTTCAAAACATCAGCTTCTGTAACTACTGCTAAAACAGTGTCTAAGTCTTTATTTTTTTTATGATTCTTAATTATTTCCATCTCACTTTCTGCCGATGGGTATCCTATTTCTATTTTCATTAAGAAACGATCCAACTGAGCCTCTGGTAATGAAAAAGTCCCCTGATATTCCATAGGATTTTGTGTAGCCAACACCATAAAAGGCTTCTTTAACGAGTATGTATTTTCATCTATGGTGACCTCACTTTCTTCCATTACTTGTAATAAGCTGGATTGTGTCTTAGGTGATGTTCTGTTTATTTCATCTGCCAATATAATTTGATTAAAGATAGGTCCTTTTTTTAGTACAAACCCCTCTTCTTTTCTATTGTAAATAGATAAACCAGTAATATCCGAGGGCATTAAGTCTGTAGTAAACTGTATTCGACTATAACTAAGACTTAAGCTTTTCGCTAGTGCCTTAACCATAGTAGTTTTTCCTACACCTGGTACATCTTCTATTAACACATGTCCTTTTGCCAATAGACAAACTATTACCCTCTCTAATACTTCATCTTTTCCAATGATTATTTTTTTCATGTTTTCTAATATTTCACAAGCCATATCTTTATTTTTCATTTTATTCCTCCCACTAGTGTTTATTTATCTTTTAATATTCATGTTATCACAACTTTCAATAAATTAATAAAATATTTAAAATATTTAATATTTTAATATTTATGCAAAAAAATAAAAGGCTCCTTTGAGGGAAGCCTTTTATCTGTAAAACTTACTTATTTTACTTGTATTAAATAACCTTTTGTTTCAACTTTTCCAGCCTTTTCTACATAAACAAACACTGCATAGTCTCCTGCTGGAACAACTTCACCATTTAAAGTACCGTCCCAAGTGAAGTCATTGTATTGTTTTGGTACATTATCATATACACCAATGTCTCCTAAATAGTTTCCTACTCTACCACCTTTAAATTCGTACAACCAAAATTCTAAAACTTCTGCACCACCTGGTAAATATGTTGACAAATTATATTTTCCATCAGCTGTTTGTGAGAAAGTAAAGTGTGTTAGTCTTGGGTAATCTGGTTCTTGTACGAAAAGAATTGTTGGTACTTCTACTACTTCTTTTCCATCACTAACTTTAATTGTACCCTCATAGTAACCTGCCTCTAATTGAGAAGCGTCTACTTGTACTTTGAAGTTTACTTCTTGTGCACTATTCCCCTTAACTTTAGTATTGTTACTGGTCATTACCTTTATCCCTTTAGGATTACCAGCAAACTCAACATCAAAAGTATATTTCTTGCTTTCATTAGATAAGTTTTTAATTGTAAATTTCTGACCTTCAACTTGTTTGTCCACTCCATTAGCAAATACACCGAAAGAATGACTTCCTGGAACTACCAATGTTTTAGCATTAATAGCTTCAACCACTCTAACACTACCTGCCCCTTGAGTGTTATGAGGATATGGCTTACCAGTTGCTGGGTTAACTAATGTTTCAGCTGTATTCATTAAAGCTGCCTTTACATCATCTACTCCCCAATGAGGGTTAGCTTGTAAAACTAAAGCTGCTACACCAGCTACATGAGGTGATGCCATACTTGTTCCTTGCTTAGAACCATATTGTCCATCTCTTATTGTACTGTTAATGTTTACTCCTGGTGCTGATACATCTGGTTTAATCATCCAAGTATCAACAACTGGTCCTCTTGAAGAGAAATCACCCATTGTTTCTCCTACACTTGCCACTTTATTAAATTCAAAAGATACTTCCTTGTTTCCTGCTTCTAATTCAGCCAACATCTTTTGTCCATCTACACCAGAAAGCTTAACTGTTGGAAGAGAGATTCCTGCAACAAAATGCTCAATTTGTCCTGCTGCATTATTATAAATAACTGTTGCTACTGCTCCTGCCGCTTTAGCATTGTCAGATTTCTCAACAAATGGAATTGCTCCACGGCTAATTAAAGCAACTTTACCAGTTAAATCTAAACCTACAAAATCGCCTGCAAGACCTAAACCAACATGAACAAACTCATATTTATTTCCATTTAACGCTAATAATTCTTTATCACTTGGGAAACCCATTACTTCTGTACTCATATAATTAACTTCTTCTGTTGTTCTTACTTCACCATTATATATGTTATATGGTAAAGCTGTAGCTCCTACAGAAATAGCTCTTCTTGAAGTTCCAGGAGAACCAACTGTCCAGTTATTTGGTCCACTATTACCATTAGAAGTAATAGCTACTACACCTTCTGCCATAGCCCAATCTAATGCAATACTAGTTGCCCAGTCTGGGTTATTAAGGGTATTTCCTAAAGATAAATTCATAATATGTACGCCATCTTGTACTGCTCTTTCGATTCCTGCTACTACTCCTTCTGTAGAACCACTACCACCTGGTCCAAGTACACGATAAGCTAATAGTGTTGCTTCTGGAGCAACCCCTTTAATTAATCCATTAGCTGCCACTGTACCTGCTACGTGAGTACCATGGTCTGTAGCTGCTCCTCTTGGGTTTCCTGGTGATGTTTCTTGTGGGTCATTATCGTTATCAACCATATCCCAACCTTTATAGTCTCCAAAAGCATGAACTAAATCAGGGTGAGTATAGTCTACTCCTGTATCAAGGATAGCTACTTTAATACCTTTTCCTGTGAAACCCGCATCCCACGCGTCTTTTGAACCTATATAAGGTGCACTACTTAACATTTGTGGGCTGAATACTTCTTCATCTAACGTATACTCGCTTACTACCGCAGCTGTATATTCAACATTTGGATATACTGCCTTTACTCCTTCTACATTTAGTAGATTTGGAATTTCGTTACTAGGTAACTCTAGTGCGAAGCCAGAAAACAAGTATTCATACTCTCTCTTAACTTGTACACCTTTTACATTTTTAGCAACTTGATTTACCACTTTACCTCTAGCTGCTTTAAGGGTTGCTTTATCTTGCTTTTTACCTTTATGTTTAGCTGCAACTACCGAATCTTCCTTCAATTCAACGATAACAGTTGTTAATTCTGAAGAAGTAAGATCAAACTCACCAAATAATTCAGCTTCTAAAACAACTGATTCTACTGATACCTTTGTATTAGCAAATGTTCCTAAAGAAAAACTAGAAAATACCATTGCCATAGATAGTAATAACAACATTAGTCTTGCATTACGTTTTTTCATTTTCCCAACACCTTCCTTATAATTTTTTTGATTTTCTCTTTGTAAAGAAAAATATGTAACAAAACCTTTTCTTACATCAACCCCTTCAATTTTATTAAACAAACAAATAAATAATTGTGTTATATAAAATATTCGTTATGTAAAAATAAAATCCTGCTTTATTTTTCAGAAATTTCATAAGATATAATCAATAAACAAAATTATACTTTTTAACAGTATACTTTGTCAAACTTTGTTTTTTGACCTTTATGGGCTGTTACACATAAAGAAAACGTATCCATTTCTGGATACGTCCCATTATCTCTTCATTCCTAACCCTAATACCCTTACATACTCTACATAGGGGTCTTCTGTTCCTTGAATAAGTGTTTCCTCTTCCTTTAACATTAAGATATGCTCTATCATCTCTTTTGTAATTCTTTCACCTGGAGACACGACTGGAATACCGGGAGGGTATGCCATAATTGACTCTCCACTAATCTCCCCTTCTGCATCCTGTAGTTTAATAACTCTTTTATTACTATAATAGGCATCTCTGGGGGATATAATAACATCAGGATTTCTTAATATATTATTAACTATTTTTAATTCTTCATCTCTCCTATGTTTCATTGCTATGTCTGCCAACGCCTCCACCAAAGCATTTATGGCTTCTTCCGTATCACCTAAACTAATGATTGCCATTATGTTATAATAGTCTGCCATTTCCACTTGTATGTTATATTCGTCTCTTAACAAATCATACACTTCAAAACCTGTCAGGCCTAATTTTCTAACGTGTACCCCAAGTTTTGATTCATCAAAGTCATATACTCCTGGATTACCTACCAACTCTCTTCCAAAAGAATATAATCCATCTATTTCATTAATGCGAGTTCTAGCATCTCTAGATAACTTAAGTACTTTTTCTAGCATATCTTTACCGTTTATTACTAACTGTTTTCTAGCCACATCCAAACTTGCCATCAACAGATATGATCCACTGGTGGTTTGCATTAAGTTCAAATTTTTCTTTACTGTAAAAGGATCAATAATACCTTCTCTTAATAACAATAATGAACTTTGAGTTAAAGACCCACCTGTTTTATGTAAGCTAACAGCACTCATGTCAGCCCCCAACTCCATAGCACTCATGGGGAACTCATCATGGTAACCCATATGGGCACCGTGGGCTTCATCCACCAAAACTGACATAGCATTTCTATGGGCAACCTTTACAATATCTTTAATGTTTGACACAGCTCCATAATATGTTGGATTAATTAAAAATACAGCCTTTGCATCGGGGTGTCTTCCAATGGTGGATTCTACACTTTCTAATGTAACCCCCATAGCAATACCTAAATTGTCATCTACTTCGGGTTGTATATATATTGGTATAGCACCACTTAGTATAATTCCTGCTATAGCAGATTTATGGGCATTTCTCGGTAATATAATCTTATCTCCGGGTTGACAGGCACTCATAATCATGGCTTGTACCCCAGAAGTGGTTCCGTTTACAAGAAAATATCCATGATCAGCACCAAAGGCATAGGCTGCTAATTCTTCTGCTTGTTTGATAACTCCTATGGGATTACAGATATTATCTAGGCATTTCATGGAGTTAACATCTAATTCCATGATAGTATTCCCCACGTAATCTGAAAATTCTTTAAGTCCTTTTCCCTGTTTATGTCCAGGAACATCAAAGGGTATAACTTTTCTTTGATGAGTCTCTTTTAAAGCTGAAAATAATGGTGTTCGATTTTGATTTAAATAGGACGACAAAGCCTCCACCCCTTCCTTACTATTTGAAATTCAATATTAAACAAACCCTATGGATTTTTATTAATATCCACTTAACATTTATATACTTCTTTATCTAAAAAATATACATCTAATCTATTAAAAAACATTTTGTATAAAAATGCAATAGTTTTTTATTACTTAATAAATAATAACAGCATCTTCCTTTAAACTAGATGCTGTTAGTTGTTATCTATATCTTTATTATTGATTGAAATGATTTACTTATTCACCAAATATTTTAATTAATTCACAAACCATTTTAGCACTATTGACTAAATCTTTAATAGAAATATGTTCTTCTAGTGTATGGGGTTTTTTCATTCCAATTCCTAAGTTAATTGCTTTAATTCCATTTCCATTAAAAACATTTGTATCACTACCGCCTCCAGTGGAAGCTGTATAAGCTTGTATTCCCATTCTACCAAAAATTTCCTTTGTTTTTTCTACAATTATATCATCTTCAGCTATTGTAAAAGCTGGATACATTCTCTCTACATCCATTTCAACTTTACCACCAAAGTCGGCAGCAGCCTTCTCGAAAATTTCCACCATATGGGCAGTTTGTTTATTCAATTTTTCCTCGTTTGTACTTCTTGCTTCAGCTTTAATAAGTACTTCAGCAGTTACAATATTAGTAGCTTCCCCACCACTAATCACACCAACATTTGCTGTTGTTTCTTTATCTATTCTCAATAAATTCATTCTATCAATGGCTCTTGCTGCAATTTGTATAGCACTAATACCTTCTTCTGGAGCAACCCCCGCATGGGCAGGTCTACCAATAATTTTAGCATTTACTTTATCTTGAGCTGGTCCTTGAATAATAATTTCTCCTGGAGAACCACCACTGTCTAGTACAAATGCCATATCGGCTTTAAGTAAACTATAGTCCATGTACTTTGAACCAAATAGTCCACCTTCTTCCCAAATACTAAAGGCAACTTCCACATCTGAATGTTCTATATTATTTTCTTTTATTAATCTAATACCCTCTAATACCGCTGCGATACCACCCTTATCATCTCCACCTAAAATGGTTGTACCATCGCTATAAATTACCTCATCTTTAATAACAGGTTTAATACCTAATCCTGGTTTTACCGTATCCATATGACAACTAAATAATATTGTTGGACCATTCTTTGTTCCCTTCATTTTAGCTATAATATTACCAGTTTCGCCGCCAGCCTTCTCTCCTGCATTATCAATAGTTATTTCTAAACCCAGTTCTTCTAATTTTTTAACAAGAACCTTTGCTATTTGCCCTTCTTTTCCTGAAAGACTATCAATTTGAATTAGCTCTAAAAATTCATTAATCACTCTGTCTTGATTAACCATTTGAACGCCTCCTTTTATTTCATAGGTTTAGGTAAAAACAATATTTTATATTAAAATTTTACTTACTTTATTATAACCATGATACCCATATATTTACCAGTATCCCTTTAATAATACTTTTATTAAAATATGTATTATGTCTTTAAAAAAAGGTACCGACTTCGGTACCTTTTTTTATGTTAATAACTATAGTCTTACAAATACTCCAGGTCCTATTGGAAGACCGATTACAAACCAAGCAACAAATAATAAAGTCCATCCAATTAGGAATAATACCGAATATGGTACCATTACTGAAATAAGTGTACCGAGGCCTGTATCTTTATCATATTTTTGAGCAAATGCTACAATAACTGCAAAGTATGCCATTAATGGTGAAATAATATTAGTTGTAGAATCACCTATTCTGTAGGCTAATTGAGTAAACTCTGGAGAATAACCAATAGCCATTAACATTGGTACAAATATAGGTGCCATAATTGCCCATTTAGCAGATGCACTACCAATAAATAGGTTGATAAAACCTGATACTAAAATAAATCCAACTAACATTGGAAGTCCTGTCATTCCTGTAGCTTTTAAGAAATCTGCACCCTTAACAGCTAAAATCGTTCCAAGATTACTCCAACTGAAGTAACTTACAAACTGGGCAGCAACAAAGGCAAGAACAAGGTATCCACCCATTGTAGCCATAGCCTTACCCATAGAATTTGCCACATCTTTATCACTTCTAATTGTTCCTGCAGCAATACCATAAGCAACCCCTGGAACAAAGAAAGCAGCAGCAATAATTGGCACTAACCCAGCCATGAAGGCAGAATCTTTTAAAATTTCTCCTGCATCAGACTTTAAAATACCTGACATAACTAATGCAACAATTACTGCAACATAACCGACAAAAGAAATTAACGCCCACTTTAGACCTTTTGACTCAGCAGCAGTAATCTTATCAAGATCTACTTTTGCATCACCTTTATATTCACCTAATCTAGGCTCAATAATTTTTTCTGTTACAAATGTACCGATAATTGTAATTAAAACTGTAGATACCGCCATAAAGTACCAGTTAGCAGTCATATCTACCACATAACCTGGTTGATACAATTCAGCTGCTTGAGTAGTGAGTCCACCTAGTAACGAGTCAATTGTACCTACTGCTAAGTTAGCACTAAAACCACCTGAAACCCCAGCAAAGGCAGCAGCAAGACCTGCTAATGGATGACGCTTAAAACTTAAAAACACTAATGCTCCTAATGGAACTAAAACAACGTAACCAGCATCAGAAGCTACATTAGACATAATACCTGCAAAAACAACTACTGCTGTAATTAATCTTTTTGGTGTACTTAAAACTAATTTTCTAAGGGCCGATCCTATTAAACCTGTACCTTCAGCAACACCTACCCCTAACATTGCCACTAGAACTGTTCCTAATGGGGCAAAGCCTGTAAAGTTTTTTACAGCCTCTGAAAAGATTCTTCTAATACCCTCAACAGTTAATAAACTCACTGCTGCAACTGTAACCATTTCCGTTTCACCAGTTGCCATATTAATTCTTGAAAATTCCACCGTTAATCCTGCTTTAGCCGCTATTGCAGAAATAAGTATAACTGCTAAACTAAATAATGCAAATAACGTAACTGGATGAGGCAATTTGTTACCAACTACTTCAATGATGTCAAGGCACTTGCTGAAAATACCACTTTTCTTGTTTGGAGAAACTTTAACACTCATTTTTTCACTCTCCCTATAATTTTTTTGAAACAATAAAATTTAGTAATAAAATTATTAGTCTGCAACAAGTATATTATTAATCGGTATAAAAATCAATTCTATGGAGACAAATTTATTATTAAAAATCTGTAATAAACAACATCTTTTATGTAATAATACTTACACTATGTAATTTTCAGAATTTTTTAAAATTTTTTAGACTTTATTTGTATTACTAGATTACTCGTAATAAATAGTCCTAATATATGTTGTTACGTTTAGTTATGCTGACTTGCTTTGTTATTTTTATGCACTTTATTTTTAAATATATATATTGTATAATAATAAGTTATGCCTACTTAATTTCCAATAGTTTCTTAACTCTATTACATAAAATAATCTTTTCTATACATACTACAATAAGATAGTTATTAAGGAGGCCATTTATGTATGTTATCTATTATGGTAAAGGAAACACTTTAGTCACCTCCCTGACTGCCGCCCTTCATCTTAAAAATTATTCTTTAGACCAAACTTCCATTTCTCACCATACCCAACATTTTTATGACTTTTACCAGAATGAACGGGGGGCTATGGGAAGACTCATCTATATTGGATCTGATGAAGATAACAATCAAATATATATTTTAAATACATCCTCGGCTGAAAATCTCATCTTACCAGCTTTGTCTTCTGTGTTTGATATTCTTCAAGTTCAACAAGATGTACTATATTTAGCTGACACCACCGAGATAAAAAGTTTAAGTATTACTATAGGTATATTACTGTACAGATGGAATATTCTGAAAAGTTTTGCTTCTTTATTAATTTTTAGGGGAATTAAAAAGAAATATACTCAATTAGATAGACTCATTTCAAAAGTTAAAATCTTTACAAAAAAGTAAAAGAACTAGATAATTATAAATTCTAGTTCTTTTACTTAAAGTTTCTTTAAAAAAACCCTGGAACCCCAGGTGTACCTATATAGCCATAGCCTGGAAAAGCTCCTCCATAAGGATAACCTGTATAATATCTTCTTCGTCGTCCCAATAATTCTCTAATAAATAAAATTGAAATTAAATCCCTCAAATAACCTCTTTGTTGTGTAGTAGCATCTCTAGCTTCTATTTCATAAACTTGTTGAATCATTTCATCCATCAATGTAGGGTCCACATAGGGATACATTCGAGGATTTGACATAACATCCATATGTTGACATACCTCTTGTACTCTTGGGTATATCCTTCTATGAATATCAGGATACATCTCCATTAATCTTCTTCTATCTTCATACATATCCATGTGCATACCAGGCATTCCATACATTCCTGGTGTACCTGCATATGGATATTGACATGGGCTATGATGGGGATGATGACATGGGTTATGATGTGGGTTATGATGTGGGTTATGATACATTTTATTACCTCCTTTCTTTTTCTAATACAGTTTATGTTAAAGATTAATTAACGCAACCAATTTTATACTTTTTATTAACTTTTTTTCATATACATTAGGTACTGTAATTATTATTTCTTGGAGGGATTAAATGCTTATTTTTCTTCAGAATATTTTATATAATTTATTTATTTCTATGGGCGTTATATTGGGGGGTTGTTTTTTCGGTGGAATTGCTGCCACTTTTAATGGCCACCCACCTTTAAAAACAATGCTTGACCTATGTGAAAAAATAAAAATTTGGGCTATTATCGTGGCATTAGGTGGGACTTTTCCTTCTTTTAAAATGTTAGAGGTGGGTATTTTTAATGGTGATATTAGGGGTCTCTTTAAACAAGTAATCTATATTTTAAGTGCTCTTACAGGGGCTCAACTAGGGTATCGCTTAATCTATTATCTGGAAGGTTTGAGTAAACTATGAACAAAAAATTGTTTTATTATTTTACCTTATTCTTTCTTGGTTTTCTCTTTGGCCTTGTCTGTATGAATCTATACCAAATGCATGCCCTCGACAGACTTTACCGAATCCAAAACCAATTAACAAATCAGCTTATGGATAAGGAAATTAAGTTGGAACGTTTAAATGAAAGCGTAAAAAAACAAAATACTGTTGTGATAAAAGACTTACATATTACACTTAAGTTTGATGGCAATATTTTAATTAAAGATGAAATTGAAAAAAATATACAATTTTATTTATCCGATCTTGTAGGAAGGGAATTAACTAACATTGATGGAGAAATGATTTACAAAGTACTTCAAAAACGAATTATAGAAGTTGATAATAAACAGTTCCAATTAACTGTAGAGTATATTATCATCAGTGAAAAAATTTCTATCGTTGTTAAAGCAATTTTATTGAAATAATTCATATAAAGCCCTGTACTAAAGGTCATTTTATATCAATATATATAATATAAATCTATTTCAATTAATAATAAGGGGTGAAGATATGCGTATTTTAGTGTTAAAGAAAAGAGATCTGTATATAGGGGTTGGGCTACTCTTGATTGTAATTATTGGTTTATTATTTTTTTGGCAATATTCTAAAGATCGTACTGTAAGTAGTATACAACTAAAGTATAACTACCAACGACTTTTACCAGAAGAAGCCCATGTTTTTATTCAAAATAACCCGAACATTGTTATTTTAGATGTTCGATCTAAAAAAGAATATGATTTAGGTCATTTAAGTAATGCTAATTTTATTCCTCTTAAAAATTTAAAAGGTAATTTAGAAGAATTAGATCAACAGAATACTTATTTAGTTTACTGTGAAAACGGTAAAGACAGTCTAAAAGCATCAAAACTAATGGCAGAATCAGGTTTTCCTCGGGTTTTCACCTTAATTGGTGGTTATAAGAAGTGGCCTTATGAAATCAGAAAGATTCATTAGCTTATATATATTAAAAATACTGTAATTAAATAAAACATTAAAATAAAAAGCGAATCCCAACCTATAGAAAGAATAGTTCGTTTTGATCGATAAAAGAGTCCAATAACTGCTATAGTGCTTAGTACAATTCCTGCCATAGCAGTTATTGTATGATTCATATCTATCACACTAAAAATTGAACCTTTATAATATACCATATCTGTAACTGTAATTATTAACATGTTAAAGATATTGCTACCCAGTACACTTCCTACTGCCATATCATAAGCTCCAATTTTTATGGCTGTTACAGACGCTACTAGTTCTGGTAGTGACGTTGTAGCAGCAATCATTAATGTACCCACAAAAGTATGCCCTAAGCCAGTTTGTAAAGCTATTATGTCACCTGTATATGATAAATTTATTCCTGCCCATATAATAACTACTGATGCTAAACTAAAACCTATAATTGCACTTTTTAAATTCCCCTTTTTGTTTTCTTCTTCTTTATTTTTTTTTGCTTTTTTAGGTAATTCTTTTTCCCCTCCTTTTAATTCCCTTTCACTTCCTTTGTATTCTTGTTGCATCTTATTCTCATATCGTACTACTAAAATAGACCCTAATATATAAATAGCAAAAATAAGTAAACTATTGATACTAACCCAACCAAATACCAAATCAAACCCTATCACTTGAACAATTAATATTGCCATTGCACCTAAAGCTGATAATATAATACCAAACATACCTGCTAAAATATGATTAACTTTAACTTTTATTAGAAATCTACCATGGGGATAAAGAATATCAACTAATGCTAAAATCATTAAATTAAAAGTATTACTTCCATAAACATTTCCTATAGCTATATTAGGAGCATCAATAAGTGCCGAAGAAATACTTGTAACAAATTCTGGTAAAGAAGTTGCAGCAGCTATTAAAATACCCCCTACAATAGAATGACCTAGTGTTGTATTTTCCGCAATAATATCACCATACTTTGACAGTTTTGTGCCAGCCATAATAACTAAAAAACCACTAAATAAAAATAATAAATAAGTATTTAACAATGTACAATCCCTCACTTTCATTTTCTACAGTAGTTTCTCCAATAATAAACTATTTAGTAATTAAAAAAAGATTTACATAAAAAGTCCCCTTGTATAGAACGTCTCTAAGGACATTTTAATATATAAGGAGACTTTTATTAATTTATATATCTAAGTCTAATGGTTTAGAAGCTTTAAAGGGCTTTTGTATGCCTCCAGTTGCCGGGTCAATGTGAAGTAACCAATATCCTTGTGTACTTTCGTCTACTAATACTTTTTGGCAAGGCTTCCAATATTCAAAACCAGTTGTTCCACCATAGGGTTGTTCTGCTTTTGTTTTTTTGCCAGGTATTCCATAAACATAGTATTGAACTTCTTGTTTGTCATCATAAGCTATACCAAAAATATAATGTTGGTACTTATAAATTTGTCGCTGATAATCTGAAGGATATTGATAAGGATAATATTGTGTTGGATATTTATTCCCATCAATATATGCTATAAAAGGCATATGTGATTGATATATTGTTTGATAATTATAGTAGATATGCCACCAGTGGTAGTGTTCCATATTCCCATCGTCATCAAACGGTGTAACCTTAGGGAAAATTTTAACTGTACTTTCTATATATGTCTGCAAAGACTTAATTACATAATTGTCAGTAAAATTTTGTTCTTTACCGTTTTTAGAATTAGTTTTTGTATCATCTTTTACTTCTTGTTTTATTTTTACTTCTTCATTTATTTCTTGTTTTGTTTCTTGTTTTATTTCTTGTTTTGTTTCTTGTTTTAGTTCTTGTTTTTCATTTGTATTATTAATATTAACATTTGTTTTTATTTCTTTATTAACATTGTTAGGTATACTATTTTTATTATTTTCTAAAGAAGTACTGTTATTTATTTTTAAGTTTAGTGAGTCACTATGTTTTATCGGATCCAACTTGATTGTAACATTTTGGTCTTCTTTAGGCTTTAACTTTTCTGATTCTTCTTTTATTTTAGATTCTTCTCTAATTTTTAATTCTTCTTTAACTTTTATTTCTTCTTTAACTTTTATTTCTTCTTTACCTTTTATTTCTTCTTTTGGCTTTAAGAAATTTTGTTTTTCTTCATTTTTTTTAGGTAATGTTGAAGACTTCGTTTTTGTGTTAAGTTCTTCAAAACTGTTGTTATTATTTGGCTTTAAGCTGGCTACTTTATTTTCCTGTTTTCTAGTGCTCCCATATAACTTGCGTTCTACTAGATTCCGCCAATTAACTTTTTCTTTGTCTATGTAACCAACTAAAGGTGCCACCACTGTTTTTTTATCATCCATTGATTCCACTAACAGGGTCAAAAGATTAAAATCTTCTATTGTTTCTTTTGAAGCTTTAACATTTTCACCGTTAAACTCCCAAACCATTTCACCCTTACCATTTTCGTCCACCACCATTGGTCCAATATCCACAATGGTAGGTTCTTCTCTACTGGTATTAACCAAATACCAACGGTATCTCATTCTCTTGTCTTCTAAATTTTTAAGGTTTTGACAGTGTAAAATCAGGCTTCCCTTTTCATTACTGATTTCCACTTTTGCATGACCTTTTGGTGTTTGACTACCAGAAACTTCAAAGCCTACATCTTCATTCTCTAATATTATAAAATATCTTCTATAACGTCTTTTCATGTTTTCCCCCCTTAATAATGATTTGCTTCCTAAAAAAATATTTCTGTATCATTATATGTGAAGGATGTTAAATTGTTTACAGATTGTTTTTGTTCGATTATTATTGATATACTTTTTAGAGTTTGCATTAGTTTTCTTCTATTTAATTACTTGAGGGACTTTATAACAACCTTTTATTTACCTCATTGGCTATATTGGCAAATTCCTGTAGAGATAAAGTTTCGCCTCTTCTTTTTTCGTCAATTTCACATTTTTGTAAAACTTCCCTTACCATATCCTTATTTAATTGAAGGTTTCCGCTACTTAATGCGTTTAGAAGGGTTTTTCTTCTTTTTCCAAAGGCATCTTTTACAACTGAAAAGAAAAGACTTTCCTTTTCAACCTTTACACTTGGCTCTTTTAATACATTTAATTTAATAACGCTGGATTCAACCTTTGGTTGAGGTATAAACACAGTGGGTGGAACAACCGTAATAATTTCTGTGGTACAGTAATATTGTACAGCTACAGACAAAGCCCCGTAGTCTTTTTTACCTGGCTTTGCATTCATTCTGTCGGCTACTTCTTTTTGAATCATAATAATAATTGATTCAACAGGAACTTTATCTTCTAAAAATTTCATAATAATTGGTGTAGTTATGTAGTAGGGTAAGTTTCCAATAACTTTAATATCTCCACCATCAAATTCATCCATTACCATTTGATTTAGATTTAATTTTAATACATCTTCATTTATTACTTTAATATTTTCGTAATCCTTTAGAGTATCTTGTAAAATAGGTATTAATTTTTTATCAATTTCCACAGCAACTACCTTTTTACCTGCCTCTAATAAACCCTGTGTTAAACTTCCAATTCCTGGACCTACCTCTATCACATTGGTGTCCTTTGTAATTCCCGCACCTCTTATAATTTTTTCAATAATATTATAATCAGTTAAGAAATTTTGACCCAAACTTTTTGAAAAATGAAAGTCATACTTTGAAACCATTTCTTTTGTATTTTTAGGTGTAGCAATTTTATCCATTCAACATCCCTACTTTATTTATAGTTTTTATTGCTTCTTCAAATTCTTCCTTTGTTACTCCATAGTTATTAAGACGATTTAGAAACTGTTTTGCATTCCCATAACCAATTCCTAAAATTTTACCTAATTGATCTCTTGCTTCTGATGCTCCATCATTACCTATTAGTCCATTTACAATTAAATCCCTCTGGCTAAATTCTTCCCTTTTTTCAACCGATTCACATCGAACCTTATTAAGGGCAGCTAATATACTTTTAGGTGTTGCATTTTCTATCCCTATGTCTCCATTTTTTGTTGCTTCTTCCTTTGGTAAGAATGCATGTTTACAACCTGGAACCTTAGCAGAAATAGTCTTCCTTATTTTCTCCCCTGCGAAGTCGGGGTCAGTAAAAATAATAACACCTCTTTTTTTAACTGCTGTTTCCACCCTTTTTATTACTGAAGGTGGCAGGGCAAATCCACCTGTAATAATTGTTTCTGCCTCTACAGCCCTTCTAATGGCTGTAACATCATCTTTTCCTTCAACTACAATAATTTCCTTAATCATTGGTCCTCCTTTAATCATACACCTTATTCCTAGTATTAAATTTTGTTTCCACCAATAGTATACCATGATTTACCTATCTTCATAACTTTAATCAGCAAAGAAACTTGATAATAAAAATAGATCAGAGAAAACTCTGATCTATTTTTATTATTAAAGTAGTCAACAATCAAATATAGACTAACTATATTATTCTAATATATATACTCTTACTTTTCTTTTTCCATAACGTAATGCAGCACTTCTATTCTCGAAGTATAGGTCAACACGGTTTCCCTTTATGGCACTTCCAGTATCTTCTGCACTGGCATACCCATAACTTGTAGTACCATCTAAAGACTCAATGTACAGCTTTGTTCCTAAGGGTATTACCTTTGGATCAACCGCAACAACTCCAGGTCTTACCTGTGTTCCACTGCTGGTTATGCCATAATATTTATCCCCTGGTTTTTTCCCTGTACTTTCAACCCCTGCATCATAGGCAGAAGCCTCCATAGTGAAGACCTTTTTATATCGGGCAACATCTCCCCTTGATGTAACCAAGAAAGTTAATGTTCCCTTTTCAACAACCTCATTTACGGCCTTTTCATGAACAACTACATCTACTACTTCTCTTTCAACTTCAATTCCATCTTCATAAGTTAATTTATACTTAACTTCCTTTAAACCAGCCTTGCCTTCTTGAACAACCTTTGTTTTTCCTTGTTCCAGTGTATCATTATATTTAATGACAGATTCAAAAGGTATTTTTTGTTCCTCAACAAGATAATCCTCAACAACTCTTGTTATAGTAACTACTTCTCCCCCACTTAATAAAGTACCTAAGGAAGGTTCAACTTTATCTAAGTTTTTGACTTCAATATCTAATGATTTAATCAGATCTTCTACTGTAGCTTCCGCTGTTTTTACTACTTTTTCTTCGCCACCATCCACCAAATGTATTTCAAAGGACCTATGGATGGTAATCACTGTTCCGTCTGTTATTTTATCTTGTAATTTTGGAATGACCTTATCTTCTACTTCAACTTCTATTCCCTGTTTTTCCAATATTGATTCAACAGTATTAGAAAATGTTTTTACTTCAACTTCTTGACCATCATGGACTATTACAACTGTCTTTTGTAATGATATGTAGGTTACCCCCATAATCAAACAAAATAACGTAATCGAGGCAATTAAGATTTTAACATTTAAAAATCCCTTATTGCTCAGGTTACTTTTCATTATACTTCCTCCTGTTCTCCTTATAACAAAATCATTAAACATAAATTTTGTTATTTACTTTTTAAATTAGAGTATTCTCTAACTTTACTTTCCGAGTCTAGTTGGAAAGAAACTTCATCTTACCATTTTACCTCATTCAGAAAATTTGTCAACTTTTTTTACATAAATTGGAATTAATTTTTTATCCATTTTTATTTTTTCCACTTATTATCAATTATATTCATTTTTGTTAGTTATTATTACTTCCTTGTTATTATTGTCGATTTCCTGGGAAATATATCATTTTATATTACTTTACTCATAGAAATTATTGGTATATTAAGTTATATTTACAACATACTAATAAAGTTGATATAATTAAGTTAATGTATTCTAATTCTACTTAAAATAACAATTAATTTTGGAGGTGCTTATGAAACTAAAAAGAGTATTACTGCTAAGCCTTTCTGTTATAATGTTTATGTTCTTTGTTTCGTTTATATCCTTCGGTAACTCTTATACTCCTGTGTCAATAAAGATATTTCTTAACCAAAAACAATTAGTATTTGATGTACCACCTATAAATATTGATAATAGAATTCTTGTACCTGTGGGATCTATTTTGAGATCTATGGGAGCAGATGTTTTATGGGATAGTTCAAAAAAACTTGTCACTGCATCAAAAGGAGACTTAACCGTCATTATTCCCATTAACAGCAATACAGCCGTTAGAAATAATACATCTGTTAAATTAGATGTGCCTGCAAAAATTATTAGTGGACGTACCTTCGTTCCCTTTAGGTTTCTTTCTGAAAGTTTAGGTGCTAAAGTCCACTATGATAGTATTAATAAATCAATATTTATAACCAGTGAAGAAAATTCTTTTTCCTTTAAGGGACTTAGTTTAGGTTCCTCTTTAGAAGAGGTTTCTAAGGTGTTGGGTAAACCTAAACGTATTGATATAAGTGAGTATGACTTTAAATGGTATATCTACCATGATAATTATAAAAATTATGTTCAAGTAGGTATACGAAATAATATTGTTGTTGCCATTTATAGCAACAACCCTCTATGGGTCAATGAAAATGGTATTAATGTTGGGTCTAGCAAAAAAGCCGTAGCTTCCTCACTAACCAAACCTTTAGATAAGATTTTGAAGGGAAACATTTACTATTCGCTTGCCCGTTTTAAAGATGGTGAAGAATATCAAGTACATCAATTAGATAATTCTTACTTAACTATCTTTTATGATCTTCATCGTAACCATCAGGTAACTGCTCTACAAATAGTAGATAAGAGTATTGAAGAAAAATATCGTAGACATTTGAATACTTCCACCGAGCTAAAAAAAGCCTATGAGAGACAGGTTTTTGACTTAGCCAATGCCCTAAGAGTACGGGAAGGTCTACAACCTTTTATATGGTGTGATTTAGCATCAATATCTGCTGAAAAACATAGTAAGGATATGGCTATTAATAAATATTTTAATCATAATAGTTTAGAAGGTATAAGTCCCTTTGATCGAATGAAAAAAGAAGGAATTACTTATCGTTTGGCAGGAGAAAACATTGCAGCAGGTCAACAAAATGCCATATTTGCCCACGAAGGATGGTTAAATTCATTTACTGGGCATCGGGAAGCCATCATGGGTAGATACCAAAGATTAGGTGTTGGTGTTTGGTTTGGAGACGATAAAGCAGAGTATAATAATTATTATACACAAAATTTTTATACTCCTTTTTAATTTAAAATCTAAAGCCCAGCGAAACATCGCTGGGCTATTTTAAACAAAGTCTACTATTTGTATAGATGAATTTTTAGGACTACATAGGTCTAGTAAATCTCCAGTTTCTTCTAACTTAACAACAGGGCGATATATGTTTTGCTTAGCCACATAAACAATTTCTGCTATTCTCTCATCATTTAGTTTTACGTTTTGTCCAATAAAACAATTTCCGATACGATTTAAGAAAACATAAAGAATTTTTGAATCTAACTTATTAACATACTCTGTTTCTAATATCTTTATAGCTTCAAAAGGTGATTTTTTACTGCGATAAGGTCGATGGGAAGTTAAAGCATTGTATACATCAGCAATGGCAATAATCTTCGCCATTAAAGGTATTTTATCCCCCTTCAAACCCATAGGGTATCCAGTTCCGTCCATTCTTTCATGGTGCAGTAAAACAGCTTGTTTAATATCTTCACTGATAAAGTCATACTTTTTAATCATATCATGGCTATATATAGCATGTTTTTGACATTCCAATAATTCGTCATTGTTAATTTTCTGTGCTTTATTAAGTATATTACTAGGTATCTTCATTTTCCCTATATCTATTAACATAGCACAAATCACTAAAGATTGCAGTACATCTTCTTTTAGTCCTAACCATTTACCAATGGAATGACTAATTACCATTACATTTTGACTATGGGCATAAGTGACATCGTCTAAGTCCTTCATTTTTTCCAATAATTGAAAAACATTTATACTTCCTTTAAAACTTTGTAAAGTTTTATCAATATTGTTTTTAATTTGATCTTTAGTTACCCCATTACCCTTTAATATTACATCAAAATCTTTTCGGATACTCTTCTGGTTAACTATAAACTCTTGTCTAAAGGAAGCAATTTCTTCTTCTCTTCTAATTTCGTTTAAATGTTTCTCAACTTTAGAAAAATCTCCACTTTCCTCTATTTCGCTAAAATCTATTATTTCAGTTTCTTCTACTGCTTCTTCTACTACTTTAACTTTAACAAACATAATATTATGTTGTTGCAGTATATTTTTTATTTTATCCAAATCAACTACTTCAGTGTTGGCTGGAATTAAAACGTTCCCAAATTTATTAATAACATCATCAAATATTTCCATTCCCTTTAATAATTTACCTACAGCAACTTCTTTGTATTCCCTCTTTAATAAACCTGTCACCTATCATCAACCCCTTTAGCTAATTCAGCATAGTCTTATATTATATTTTCGGCATATTTCGACTATAATTTTAGAGTATTCTAAAAAGTTTTTTTGCGTTTATAGAGGTTTGATATGCTACCTCCTCTAAAGTCATTCCTTTCGCCTCTGCAATAGCCTCTGCCACATATTTAACATAAGCAGGTTGATTACGCTTTCCACGAAAAGGTACGGGTGTTAAGTAAGGGCAATCAGTCTCCACCAACAACCATTCCAGTGGAATTTCCCTAGCTACCTCATGGGTTTTTTTCGCATTTGTAAAGGTTAGAGGACCAGCAAGGGAAATATATATCCCTCTTTTTATATATTCCTTTGCCAGTTCTACACTACCAGAGTAACAATGCATTACACATCCTATATCTCCTACATTATACTGATTTAAAATATTAAAGGTTTCTTGATTTGCATCTCGATCATGTACAATTATTGGTAAGTTAACTTCTTTAGCCATTTCTATCTGTCTTTTAAACCATTTCCGTTGATCCTCTTTGGGGGAATGATTATAATAGTAATCTAGCCCTATTTCTCCAATAGCTACTACTTTTTCTTTATTAGAAAGAGAACGTAGAATTTGCAAGGTATCTTCATCCATATCTTTTACATCATGGGGATGAATACCCACTGCCGCATAAATCATGTCATGTTTTTCTGCTAAATTAACAGCTTTAACCGAGGAAGATAAATCTGCACCAGGGTTTAAAATATACTGTAAACCATTTTCTTTGGCAGCCTTAATAATTTCATCCCGATCATTGTCAAACCGAGAATCATCTAAATGGGCGTGACTATCAAATAACATCTTTATCCCCTCCTAGCTTATTGGTGTACCACTTGGCATATCTCCATCAAGAGTTCCTAATACTAATTTTTCATCATTTGAAGCTGCTAATATCATACCTTGAGACTCTACACCCCTTAACTTAACAGGCTTTAAATTAGCCACTAGAATAACAGTTTTACCTACTATAGTTTCTGGAGAATAGTGGGATGCAATACCTGAAACCACCTGTCTTATTTCATCACCTAATTGCACCTGCAAAACTAATAAGCGATCTGCCTTTGGATGTTTTTCTGCCTTAATAACTTTAACTGCCCTTAAATCTAGTTTACTAAAATCATCTATAGTTATTTCTGTTTTAAGAGGTTCTTCTTTCTTTTCCACCTTAGCCTTTTTCTCTTCACTTTTCTTGTTGTCCTCATCTACTTTTTGCATTTCAAGTTCAATTTCTTTTAGCTTCTTTTCTACATCAATTCGGGCAAAAAGTATTTCAGGTTGATTTACCTTTCCACCCACTTTAATACCATTAAACTCAGCTAAGGTTTCCCATCCTGTTTCAGTGGTATTTAACTGTTTAAAGATAGCCTCCGCTGTTTGGGGTAAAAAGGAATGTAGCATTACGGCAGAAAATCTAATTGTCTCTAATAGATTATATAAAACAGTTGCCAGCCTGTTCTTTTTCTCTTGATCTTTTCCTAAAACCCAAGGCATTGTTTCATCTATATATTTATTACTTCTTCTTAGTAGGGTAAATATTTCACTTATGGCATCAGAAACCTTTAATTGTTCCATTTTTTCCATAACTTTACTAGGGGTTTCCATAGCTAACCTAATTAATTCATCATCTACAAGTTCTCGGTCTACAGGTTGCTCTACAATTCCATCAAAATATTTATTAACCATTGTAATAGTACGGTTAATTAGATTTCCTAATATATTTACAAGATCTGAATTAAAACGCTCTATCACTAAATCCCAAGTTATAGTTCCATCATAGGCAAAGGGCATTTCGTGTAATGAATAATATCTAACACCATCAATACCAAAATGCCTTGCTAAATCATCTGCATAGATGGTATTTCCTTTAGATTTACTCATTTTCCCATCCCCTACTAACATCCACGGATGACCAAATACCTGCTTAGGTAGAGGTACATCAAGGGCCATTAATAGAATTGGCCAATATATGGTGTGGAATCTTAAAATATCTTTGCCTATTAAGTGTACATCAGCTGGCCAGTATTGATTATATTTTTCTCCATGGTTTCCGTCAACGTCATACCCAATTCCTGTAATATAATTAGATAACGCATCAATCCACACATATACCACATGTCTATCATCAAAAGTAACTGGAACTCCCCACTTAAAAGATGTTCTTGACACACATAAGTCTTGAAGTCCTGGTTTAAGGAAATTATTAATCATTTCATTTTTCCTAGACTCTGGTTGAATAAATTCAGGATTTTCTTCAATGTGCTTCATTAATCTATCTTGATATTTACTTAATTTTAAGAAATAGGCTTCTTCTTTTGCTTCTATAACTGGTCTTCCACAATCAGGACAATTTCCATCAACCAATTGAGACTCTGTCCAAAATGACTCACATGGAGTACAGTATTTTCCTTGGTACTCACCTTTGTATATATCCCCTTGATCGTATAACTTCTTAAATATTTTTTGCACTTGCTTTTCATGGTCTTCATCAGTGGTTCTAATAAATTTATCATAACTGGTATTCATAAGATCAAATATTGATTTGATTTCTGAAGCTACCTCATCTACAAATTGCTTTGGGGTTTTTCCTGCTTCTGTAGCCTTTATTTCAATCTTTTCCCCATGTTCATCTGTTCCCGTCATAAAAAATACATCATACCCTTGTTGTCTCTTAAATCTTGCTATTGCATCGGCAAGAATAATCTCATATGTATTCCCTATATGAGGTTTTCCAGATGTATAGGCAATAGCGGTAGTAATATAATATGGTTTTTTACTCATTTTTTCTTCCTCCTTCGCCAAAAATAAAAAAACCCCGCCCCTAAATATAGGGACGAGGATTAGCTCGTGTTACCACCCTAGTTCATTATCGTCTTACAAACAATAAACTCGTTAAGTGAAGATCCTTCACTTTGCTTAGCTAACGGAAGCAACTCCGTTATGACCTTAGGCATTAATCCCTCAGCCATAAAGTTCAGGGGCCATCTTCAGAAAATTTTAACAGTGCCGGCTTTCACCTATCCCAGCTCTCTTTTAACTGTTTCTATTGTCCTACTCTTCCCATCATTACTTGTTTAAGTATTAATATAATATAGTATTATACTTCAATATATATAATTATACATGATTTGTCAACTGATAAATTATTAATTTTAAAATTTACTAAACATTAAACTACAAACCAACACCGAAGCAATAACCGCCGCAAAGTGGGAAATTAAAGCAGCCATCACAGTATGTCGAGACTTTTGCACCCCAATAGCACCAAAATAAACTGCCATAGTAAAAAAAATAGTCTCTGCCGAACCCATCATGGTGGAACTTACCCGACCGATAAAAGAATCTGCTCCATAAGTTTGTAGAATGTCTTTTAAAATACCTAAAGATCCACTGCCAGAAAAAGGTCTCATTAGTGCCAAAGGCAACACCTCTGGGGGAATTCCTAAAAATTGTGTTATCGGTGCTAATAGATTAACCACCAGTTCCATTCCACCAGATTTTCTTAATAGTCCTATTGCTAAAAAAATAGCTATTAAATAAGGCATAATTCTAACTGCTGTTTTAAACCCCTCTTCTGCCCCTTCCACAAAAGCATCATATAAATTTACTTTTTTTATAAATCCATGAACCAATATTGCACTCATCATAATGGGAATTGCCATTACCGATATTATACGCAAAACTTCCATTAATTTTCTCTCCCCTCTAATATTTTACACACAGTTATTCCCACAAGGGTTGACACCGTTGAAGCTAAGAGAGAAGTGATTATCACTTCCGATGGAAGGGCTGAACCTGCATCTGCCCGTACTTTAAGTACAGTTAATGGTATTAATTGAATTGAAGACATATTAATAACTAAAAACATACACATGGCATTGGTGGCAGTCTTCTTATTACGGTTAATGCCCTGTAACTCTTCCATTGCCTTTAGTCCCAATGCAGTGGCAGAATTACCAGCTCCAAACATATTAGCCACCATGTTCATTACAATTGCACTGATGGCAGGATGGTTTTCTGGTATTGAAGGGAAAAGAAATTTTGTAAAGGGCCTCATTCCCTTTGCAAAAACCTTCATTAACCCCGAACGGTTGGCAATATTCATTAACCCCAGCCAAACTGCCATGATCCCCGTTAGTCCAATAGCAAACATAACTGCCTCTTGAACATCTGTAAGTAATACTTCATTAATTATTTCTGCCCTGCCTGTTATAACTGCCATTACCATTCCAAATAAAATCATAATAAACCATATTTTATTCATTTACATCCCCCAATCAACTAAGCTATTTTAATAACAATTAAATTTGTAGTTAATCTTTATAAATTTTGTTATAATATATTTTAATAAAATAAACGATCTTTTTAAGAAAGGACTTTATAATGAGAAATCAAACATTACTTACAGACTTATATCAATTAACCATGATGAATGGCTATTTAAAAAATGATATTGCGGAGGATGTTGTGGTATTTGATGTCTTCTTTAGAAAAAATCCATCGGATAACAGTTTTACTATTGTTGCTGGTATTGACCAAGTAATAGACTATATTAACAACCTACATTTTGATGAAGAAGACTTAAATTATTTACGTAATACAAATCTTTTTGATGAAGATTTTATTAATGCTCTAAAGCAATTTAAGTTTACAGGTGATATTTATACGGTTCAAGAAGGTTCTATTATGTTTCCTTATGAGCCTATAATGAGGGTTAAAGCCACCTGTTTTCAAGCTCAATTAATAGAGACTGCCATTCTAAATATAATTAATTTCCAGTCTTTAATAGCTACAAAAGCCTCTAGAGTTTGTGAAGCCGCTAAAGGCGATGCTGTATTTGAATTTGGCCTGCGTCGAGCTCAAGGTCCTGATGCTGGAATTTATGGTGCAAGGGCTGCTTATATTGGTGGTTGTGCTGGAACTTCAAATGTTTTGGCTGGCAAAATGTTTAACATCCCTATCACTGGTACAATGGCCCACAGTTGGGTGCAGAAATTTGATAATGAACTGGAGGCTTTTAGAGCTTATGCTAAGGTATACCCCAATAATTGTCTTCTTCTTGTAGATACTTATGATACAATAAATAGTGGTATTCCTAATGCCATAAAAGTATTTAATGAGTTAAAAGAAAAGGGTTATCAGCCAGTTGGAGTTAGAATTGATTCTGGCGATATTGCTTATTTATCTAAAAAAACTCGTAAGTTATTGGATGATGCAGGTTTTAATGAAGTAAAAATTGTTGCCTCCAGCGATTTAGATGAAGAAACAATTTATAGTCTAAAAATTCAAGAAGCCACCGTTACAAGTTGGGGAGTTGGCACTAATTTAATTACATCAAAAGATTGCCCTGCCTTAGGAGGCGTTTATAAGCTAGTAGCAGTAGAAGAAAATGGCAAATTACAGCCTAAAATAAAAATATCTGAAAATCCAGAAAAAATTACAAATCCTGGATACAAAAAAGTTGTACGTATTTATGATGAAACAAAAAAGTATGCTCTAGGGGACATTATTATGTTAGAGGATGAAATAATTGATCCAAAAGAGCCTTTAACAATCTTTCATCCTATTTATACATGGAAAAAGAAGACCTTTAGACACTATTCCTTAAGGGAAATGCTCATTCCTCTATACATTAATGGCAAATTGGAATATGAGAGAAAAACAGTGCAGGAAATTAAAGAGTATACAAATAAAGAGTTAAATTCCCTTTGGCCTGAATACAGAAGACTTAATAGACCCCAAATTTATAAAGTAGACCTATCTCAAAAGCTATGGGATTTAAAAAATGAAATGGTTAAGTCTTTAAGAGAAGGAAAGAATTAATTAAAGTATAATTTATTATTTCAATTTCTAATAGCAGAAAAAACGCCCCTAAAAGATGGTAAGTTTTTTGACTTAACCCATCTTAGGGGTGTTTTATTTTAATATTAATAAAGTTTTTAATAAATGTTTTTAATATAGTCTATGGCTGCTTGTTTTGTAGGTGATATTTTTCCAAAGTAAATAGCCTTTTTTATTTCTTCTAATAGATCTCCCACCAGTACCCCTGGTGGAAGCTGTAGGCTTTCCATAATATCCTTACCTGTAATAACGTTATTAATCTTTTCTACAGGTTTATACCTTGTTAAATAGTTATTGGCAATATATTCGATATGGATTTTAAAAATCCCCATTTCTTCATCTGGTACTAGTAACTTTCTAGTGGCAATAATGTCTGACAAGGCAATTAATAGTATGTCTAGAGTTTCATTGCCCATTTTCTTAAAAATTTCATACAGTGCTTTACCACTAACATCATTACTTTTGTAAGAAACTAGAGGTAACATGTGGAGTGACACATAACGATATAGTATTTCCCTCTCTTTAATACTAAGCTTTAACTTTTCTGCATAGTTCTTCACAATTTCTGCACCAGTTATTTCATGTCCTCTAAAGCGAGTTCTTCCTGTTTCGTCCACCTTTCTAGCCGATGGTTTTCCTATATCATGAAAGAGTGCTCCTAATTTAATTAAGTCTAGTCTGGTTCTAGTTCCTGCTATTTTTTCATCAGTATGTTCTTCATAGGCTTGTCGAATATGTTCTTCAAAATAATTACTAGAATTAATAAAACCTTCTGCAACCTTCACTGTGTATATGGAATGGGTCCAACTATCAACCACATGATATTTACATTCCCCAACAGCCTTCATATCCTCTAAGTCGGGAAACATTTCACCTAGAAGATTAAGTGTTTTATCCATGTAGTCTAAATAAAAATAACTATTTTCTGCTTTTAAAATTCTAAATAACTCTGCTGTTATCCTTTCTCCTGCAACCGAATGGATTTCAGAAACGTTATCTTTTATTAAATTTATTGTTTCATGGTCAATATTAAATTTTAGCTCCACCATAAAACGAACTGCCCTAAGCATTCGTATGGCATCTTCTAAAAAAATATCTCTGTGAACATGTCTTATATTTTTATTATTTAAATCATCTTTTCCACCATAAAGATCTATTACTTTGTCTTTTTCTATAGGCAAACCATCTTTTATATTGTATGCCATTGCATTAATTGTAAAATCCCTATGCTGTAAATCATTTTCAATAGTATTACCCTTCATTTTGGAAAAGTCAATTTCAAAACCATCCTTTAAAACTACACGATACACTAAATGTTCTTTATCCAATTCGACAAAAGAACCCTCTAAAATTTCAGCTACTTTTTTAGTAAACTCTATTGGGTCTTCCAACATAACAAAGTCCAAATCCTTTATTTCTCTATCTAATAGAATATCTCTTATCCCTCCACCTACTAAAAATACCTCTTTATCGTTTTGCTTACTAACTGTAAGTATAGCTTCAATTATTGTATTCATCATTTCCAGCTCCTTAAAGTGATGACTAATATCTATACGGTTTATTTTATAATTAACAAATAGTGCTATTCATTAAACAGCAGTAAAAAATATTATTAAACATTATAAATAATTACTTTATTATATCATATCCACCATCATCCTATACCCATTATAGGTAGTCATTATCCATGTCATTTGTATGGATTTAATTACTTTATTTGTTACTAAAAACAATCTATTTAATTAAGTTAATTTAAATTTATATGGAGACAATAATTGAATTTTATCTAACAAATTTCCTAGATATAATAAAAAATTTATTCATATTTAATCAAATTTATAGTTTGACTTTTTATGGAAAGCATGGTATTATTTAATATAAGAAATGTCGAAATTTGTTGTTTCGTGGACTATTATGTATTATATTGTTTTATTTTAGTTGTTACTTAGCATTTTTAGTTTTAATTAAGTTTTATTTTTGTATTGTAATTTATTACCTTAAAATTTAAAGGAGGAAAAAAAATTGAAATCAACAGGTATTGTAAGAAAAGTAGACGAACTAGGTAGAGTTGTATTACCAATTGAATTACGCCGTACATTAAACATTGCAGAGAAAGATGCTTTAGAAATTTATGTAGATGGTGAAAGTATCATCTTAAAGAAATATGAGCCAGCTTGTATTTTCTGTAGCAATGCTAAAGATGTAATTGTTTATAAAGGAAAAAATATTTGTTCATCTTGTAAAGAAGAATTAAAATAGTCTTCCTCTTAATTTAGTAAAGAGCTTAGCTCTTTACTTTTTTTGTTTTGTATTATAAACTGCTTTTATTCCAGTTCAATTGCCTCTTGATATACTTCTCTTTTTGATACTTTTCTAATTTTAGATACTTCTTTTATGGCTTCTTTCTTATCCATCCCACCATTTATTAAGTTTAATAAGTGTTCTTTAATGCTTATATCTTCGTATACCTGTTTTTCTAATTTTTCAAGTTGTTCTTGAGAAATACCTTCAATTAATAAGACCATTTCACCCTTTGGAGGTGTCGTTTCAAATCTTGTTAGTAGTTCTTCTAAAGTTCCTCTAATAAACTCTTCAAACTTCTTTGTTAATTCTCTTCCCACTACCCCTTTACGGTTTCCTAATATTTTTATGCAATCTTGTAAGGTATCTTTTATCCTATGGGGAGCTTCATAGAAAATTAAGGTTCGATCATCATTTTTTATTCTTTCCAGTCTTTCTCTTCTTTTTTTCTTATCCCTGTTCAAAAAGCCCTCAAAACTAAAATGACTGGTATCTAGTCCAGAAGCAATTAAAGCTAATATAGATGCTGTAGCACCAGGTAAAACTTCAACTTCTATATCCATTTCTATACAACTTTTTATTAGTTCTTCCCCTGGATCTGATATACCTGGCATACCAGCATCAGATACTAATGCTATTTTTTTACCTTCAATTAAATATTTTATTAGATCTTGACCTTTTTTTAACTTATTGTGCTCATGGTAGCTGGTTAAACTTTTATTTATTTGAAAATGATTAAGTAGCTTTATGGTTTGTCTAGTATCTTCCGCAGCAATATAATCCACTTCTTTTAGAATTCTTAACACCCTTAATGTAATATCCTCTAAATTACCTATGGGAGTGGGACATATATATAGTTTACCCTTTTCCATTGTTCCCTCCGCCTTCCTCTAAAATTGTTTTTCCATATATTTGATAGATTTCATCAGTATAGCTACCATCCTCCTTATAAATAACAAGGGGATCAATTATTTTAAGCTCTGGTTGTGAGTTTTTCTTACATTCTAATAACAACAAATTAGGTTTTTTACCGTTCTTTGAATGAACAAACCTTAATCTTTTGGGTTCTAATTTATATTTTCTACAAAGAATCATAATATCCACTAGTCTTTGTGGTCGATGCACCATGTAAAACTTACCACCAAAATTTAATAGACGTGAAGCAGTTTCAATTACGTCCTCTAAGGTACATTTTATTTCATGTCTAGAAATTGCTTTTTTATCTTCTAGGTTTAATAGCCCCTCCGAATGCATATAGGGTGGATTACTGGTTACTACATCAAATTGATGAGTTGGTAAATATTTTTTAGATTCTTTTAGGTCTATATTCAATACCTCTATCCGTTGTTCCATTTGATTGAGTATGACGCTACGGGATGCCATTTCTGCCACATCAGATTGTATTTCAACAGCTTTTATATGGGTATCTGTAGTTTTTCCAGCCAATAAAATAGGAATTATTCCAGTACCAGTACCTAAGTCCACTATTTTTGATCCTTTTCTTGCTTCCACAAAATTAGCTAAAAGAACTGCATCTAACCCAAAACAAAATCCATTAGGATCTTGAATTATTTTTAAATTATTAACCTGTAAATCATCTATTCTTTCTCCAAGTTTTAAAAGTCCTTCCATTCTTTCCTCCTATGTAAATATCTTAAATGTTTAATTTATTATAGCATATCCTAAGTTTTATTAAACTATCAAATCGAGTAGGAGGTAGATAATTATTTTATCTACCGACCTCTCACACCACCGTACATACCGTTCGGTATACGGCGGTTCACTAGGAACTAATGTACTAACTGATACCTCTTACTAATGCTTTTATAGCCTAGTTTCTCTA
>CALJEQ010000013.1 GCA_938074565.1 uncultured Alkaliphilus sp.
ATAAATCTTACATAGTAAATATGAATGGGAATTCGTACAGATTAAAAGAGACAAAACGCTGGCTTTCAGAGCAATAATTTTTTTACTCCTCTAGGGGAATTTTTAATTAAAAAATAGGGGAATTTTCAATTGACAAATACATTAGCACGGCCTAATCCATGAAAATTCTTCATTTCACCATTTTTCCACTCCTGACAAGCTCTTTTCTTATACTTTGCTTTAAATTCTTCTGTTTTTTGTTGCTGACTATATCCATAGAACTCAGGGGTATTTATTCCTATCTCTAAAACTCTTGCTTTTGACGTCCCCTTAACACAATCTTGTCTTTGTGGGCAATTTTTACATTTTTCTTTTTCAAAGTAATATTTATATGTTTCTTTGCCACTTTTATCTTTTCTGTGTACTTTTCTTACTGTGGCGTTTCCCTGATTACAGAACCATTCATCGGATTCTTTGTTGTAACTAAATCTTTCTTCATCTATCTTATATGCCATTTCACTTTCTGTAATATATGGCGTTGCTTCAACTTCTTTTATTTTATCCAGTATCGGATTTTTGAAATAGGCTTTATCCCCATAAACTTCTTTAATATCTAAACCGGTCTTTTGGGTTAATTCTATTAATTCATCAAATTTCCTACCATCAACATAAGCTCCATTATCTACTGAAATAGCCGTTATTATCCTTTCATTTGTTGTAATCATGTATTCTGTTTTATATCCAAAGAAGTTATCAGTTTTGCTCTTGTGTCCAACTCTTGCATCTTGGTCAACTATTGAACGCACTCCTTTTTGTTCTATAAATTTAGGGTCTTTTAAAATTTGTTTAGCATTTTCTATAACTTTGTATGTTTCAGGATTTTCTTGTACATTAATTATATCTTCAACCTTCTCTATTTTTGTTTGAAGATAATTCTCCATCACTTTTTTAGCTTCTTTGTTATCTGATATTTCTTTGTAATTTGGTATACTTTGATCTACGTGTTCTGGAAGTACACCTGTTTCTTTTTCATATGTTTTAAAAATCTTCTTAGCTAAATACTTCATTACCCGTTCGGGCGTAGATTTGAAAGTATTGACCTGTGTATGAGTTGTATCAATGCTTATCTCAGTATCTTTTATTATTCTATTTTCTACACATTGTTTTACAATTTCAACTATACAGTTAATCGTTAATAACATTACAGTAGGAGATAATAGAAAGATTGACACGATAGAAATATATTTCAATGAAACATTGAAAAACTTAATAAAATCCTTCTTAGGGGAAGAATCTTCAGATGATGAAGATTCTTCCCTTTATTTTGTTTTTGCAATAGCTATTTAGTTTTGATATAAGCGAAGCAAATGATATTAAACAGATTCACAAAATTACTATATGAGCCACCAAAAAACGCATTGTTGTATAAATGATAAAGAGGATGTAAATAATTAAAATATTAAAGTATCAATTGATACTTTTAATATTTTGGGGTATAATAAAAATAAGATAAATTATACTATAGAATTTTGGGGGAAAGGGAATGGCGATAAGGACTGAAGACGAGATAAATGACTTTTTACTAGAAGTTATTAATTTATTAGAAGAAGACACCTTGAATTTGTATATTGTTCCTAGACAAAAAAGTAAAGATGAAACAAATGAGTTTCGGATTCAGTACAATATACAGCATGAAAGTATCTGTGATGTAATAAAGGAACTAAATATATGGAATTATTCTTCTACAGAGGAAGATCGAGATAGTAAAAAGGGTGGTGAAGTATGGATATTCGGTAAAATGTTTCAAGTTTCAAGTGGATTTGTAGAGGTTTATATAAAATTAAAAATTAGTGGGAGAGTAGTTTGTTTATCTTTTCACCCGGCTAAATTTAAGTTAACTTATCCCTATTTAAATAACTAATTTTAGGGATTATGGGAGGATTATTATGAAAAAATTAATTTATTGTCATGAATGTGAAGAGGAGAAATCTTTTAGAATTCAAGAAGAATTGATAGAAACTACAATAAAAGGAGAAACTTTTTCGTACAATGCAAATATTGCATATTGTCAAGATTGTAATGAAGAGGTGTATATTAAAGAACTTAGTGACAGAAATATTGAAGTTGCAAATAGAGAATATAGGAAAGTTAGGGGCATCTTACAAGTAGAGGAAATAGAAGAAATTTTAAACAAGTATAACATAGGTAAAAAGACCCTAGCAAAGCTTTTGGGGTGGGGAGAAACTACAGTTATTAGGTATCTTGATGGAATGCCGCCTACAAAAGAATATAATGAGAAGTTAAAACAATTACAAAACCCCTTAAATATGTTAGAAGTTTTTGAACAAAATGGAACTGTTTTGTCTGAAACATCTAGAAAAAAATTAAGTGAAAGTCTAAATGATTTAGTTAGGTTAAACGAAAATAAAGAAGAAATGTCATCCTTTACAATTGCAAGATATTTCCTAAGTAAAGTTGATTTTGAGTCTGGGTTGACAATATCTCCACTAAAATTGCAAAAACTCATGTATTATGCTCAATCATGGGCATTGGCTATTATCGAAAGACCTTTATTCTCTGATGACTTTCAGGCGTGGCAACATGGTCCAGTAATCGATACATTATATTATATGTTTAAATCGTATATATACAATAATATACCTAAGGTTAGCGACTTTGATGAAAAGATATTAAAACATGAAGAACTGGAAGTGCTTGAAATAGTTTGGAAAGCCTATGGTAAGTATGATGCTAAGTATCTTGAGGCATTGACACACTCTGAGGACCCCTGGAGACTTGCAAGGTGTGGATATAAAAAAACTGATAAGTGCAATGAGATAATTACACAAAATTCTATAAGAGAGTTTTACTCGAACATTAAGAAAACGTATAATATTAAAAATAGCTTTGGTTTAGATAATTATATTAATGACATTGAAGTGCTTTGGGATTAGCCTTAAGGAAAATTAAAGGTTTTTTATTAATAAGAGTCTTGTTAGTTGACCTAATGAGACTCTTTAAATATTTTTAAAAATCGCTAGTTCAATGGTACGGTGAACCGTACCATAAATGACGGCGGTTTTTTAGCTATAGTAGCAATATATAATTCTTCGACTTAAATGAATAGGGAGGAAATAATAGTCTATCTTAATGGAACAATAAAACCTATAATAAAATTATATATTTTGAGGAGGGTTAGTGTGGCGATAATATTTGTCACTGGCTTATCAGGAGTAGGTACTTCATGTACATTAGAACAATTAGAGAAACAAGGCTACAATGTAGTGGATACTGACTATGGCTATGTTAAGGAAATAAAAAGTGGGGAAATTAAAGAAAGAGTTTGGGATGAAGATAAGATAATTAGTGTATTGGAGAAGTACAAACATTCTCATTTGTTTATCTCGGGCTGTTACTCCAATCAAGGGAAGTTTTACAAACATTTTGATCATGTAGTCCTACTGAAGGCTGAACTTAAGGTAATGCTTGATAGAATAGATAAAAGAAGCTCTAATAATTATGGCAAGAGTCCAGAAGAAAGGACAGAGGTAATAGATAGTTACCATAACGTATTGCCATTGTTAGAAAAAAGGTCAGATATTATTATTGATACTACGAGTAATTCAATTGATGTAGTGTGTAGACTACTTAAATCATTATTATAGTACATTTAGTTATATCAGTAATCTGACTAATGAATGCAGATTTGTAAAAATCGCCAATATAACGATAAGATAAACCGTATCATAAATGACTGCGATTCTTTGATGGAATTATTGCAGGTGCTGGCATATAAAAATGAGAGCATTTGTATTGTGAATATGGAAGATAATTACTTACGAGGGTTATTGGAATTAATCTTTTATTTCAACATAAAATAGCAGAGGAAAAAGTTATTGACATAATTAACCTTGCGTGATTTAATATTGATATATAACAATATGATTATAAAGGTGGAATGCTATCCGGCAACACTTGATGTTAACCAATCAAATAATATAAGTGAAGCACGGAGATGAAGGATAAAATCTTAAATTGAATTTAATAGGAAAGACAATACTGTTATCCAATGACAGTTTTTTGTTATACCTAAATTTCAATTTAGATTTTAACCTTTTATCTCTCGGCTTAGCCTGTTCTTTAGGAGCTGTAGAGTAAAATCTATGGCTCTTTTTTATTACAATCTTTTATAATCATATTGTTATATAAAGAAATATAAGGAGGATGAATATGACTAGACCATACGTAGATATAGGTATTAAAAACAAAATAAATCAATTACTTGAACATCTTGAAGGTATGCTTCCAAAGTTCAAGTCCTTTCCAGGGGTAATAGGTATTACGTTGAATGGAGGACTTTCGAGGGGATTTGCTGATCATTTGTCTGAAGTGGATATAACTTTCTACTTGAATTCTGAAAATCATAAAGAGTGGCACACTAAAAAAGCTCCTATACCACAGGGCATAGTTAAGTTTGACAATGTATTATATGATATTAAAACAATTAATTATGAAGAGGAAGCTATGAGAAAATATGATGACATAGAACTCTGGGATTTATCCTATGCTAAGATACTTTTTGACACCGATAATAAAATATCTAAGTTATTTGAAAAGAAGTTATCTATCAAGCCGGAGTTTTCTGAAGCAGTTAACTTACTCTGGGAATCTTACTGGAATTTTAAACTAGCAGGAGATATATGGATTAATAGAGGAGATCCTTTACAAGGACATCTTGTATTGAATGAATCTATTAAACCTTTATTAAAAGCACTGTTTGTTGTCAACAAAGAGTATATTCCACATGAAAAATGGCTAGTTCATATGAGTTATACTCTTAATTGGACTCCTATTAATTGGAAAGAAAGGCTTATTGAAGCTATGAATACTGTATGTTTTACTGTAGAAGGTATTAAACGTAGGCAATTAGCAATTGAAGATTTATGGAATGAAACAGACAATTTTATTAAGGGTGAGTGGTATCAGAGATTTAACTTGGCATGTCATCAAAAGTCATTCTATGATTTATTAAGGCAGCTAGTTCAAAGCGAAAGTATATCCGTTGATGAATGGAATAGAATATCTAATTTCTCAGTTCTTAATATGGAGCCCTTTCACAAGATTACAGAAATTTGTGGGGATAGAATTATATTGAATAAAGAGAGGCTAATTTCCTTTAAGATGGAAGACTTGTACTCTTGGCATTATGAAATAGTAAGAGGCGTGATTGAAGATTTAAAATTAGTTTAGCTATATAATTTTAAAAAATAAAAACTATTATATTATAAAAGAGAAGAGGGGAACTATGTTAAAAGAGTTATTCAAGTATTTAAAGAAACCAGAGCTATATGCACAAAGCACAAGTAAATTTTGGGATGATGAACATATTTCTAAAGGAATGTTGGAAGCTCATTTAGATCCCAAATGGGAAGCAGCCAGTAGATGTCATGATTTTATAGATGAATCAGTAGAGTGGATTGCCAAAATTACACCATCAGAAACTAATAAAAATCTCCTAGATTTGGGTTGTGGACCTGGTTTGTATGCTGAGAGGTTATATAAAAGGGGCTACCAGATTACCGGTATTGATTTTTCCAAAAGATCCATTGAATATGCTAAGGAGAAAGCAAGTCAAAGGAATCATGATATAAACTATATTTACAAAAATTACTTAGAAATTAATTATAAAAATGAGTTTGAATTAGTTATATTAATATATTGTGACTTTGCAGTTTTATCAGATGATAACCGAGGGGCTTTATTAAAGAAAATTTATGACTCTTTAAAGCCAGGAGGTAAGTTTATTTTTGATGTTTTTAGTTTAAAGGAATTTGAAGATAAAAAAGAAGATAATAAATGGTATATAAGTGAGGAAAGTTGCTTTTGGAAACCTGAAAAACATATATGTTTAGAATCTCATTTTATTTATGAAGGAGATGTGAGAGTAGATCAATATACAATAATTGATAAAGATGGAAAAGTTGATGTAATTAGAACTTGGTTTAAAGGATATACGAAGGATACTATCATTAAAGAAGTTAAAAGGGCAGGCTTTAATAAGATTGACATATATTCTGATGTAACAGGAAAACCATATTCTGAAGAATCTAAAACAATATGTATTGTAGTAGAAAAATAGAGTAGATAAATGAAGTAGTAATTAGTTTTTAGGACTTTAGAAAGGAAAATGATATAATACCTAGAATAATATATACTAATGAACAGCTTAAAGGTGCATACTTCAGTAGCAGGCTTAGGTAATATATTTCAGAAAAAATTTAGATGAGAAAAGATAAATGTGCTACCTAATTTGTTTTTAGGTGGCGCATTTTTGATTAAGAATTAAGTATGAGGTTGTATCTTAAACTGTATTGATGTTATTGTTAATATGTAATGAGAATGGTTTTGAGAGGATGAAGATAATTAAGTATGCTTATATAAAAGATTATAAAAATAGCTGTGTGTTAAAATAAAGATTTCAATATTATATTTATAATAAAAATTTATAATAATTTCTAAAACCTTTGGATTATTTTAAAAACTATATCCTAGAATCCATTAAATTTTTAGAATAATGATAAGTACCATGCTTAAATAGAAAAGGGGATAAGAAAAATGCTGATAGCAGACAATATTTTAAAAGAACATTTAAAAAACGTATACTTTATATCAGGCAGTGCCAATGGTGGTAAATCAACAATAGGAAAGCATATAGCAGAAAAATATGGTTTTACCCTATACAGTGTAGATGAAAACTTCGGCAACTATAAGGAAATGTCTGACAAGGTTAATCAACCTGCTATGAACAGACCTTTTATTGATTGGGAAGAGTACTTCAATAGACCACCAAAGGAATACGCAGAATGGTTAGATGAATCAATACGGGAATCAATTGGCTTTGCAATAGTAGATCTATTATTACTAGCCCAAAGGGGTAAAGTTGTTGTGGAGGGTATGTTTCCTGTTGAGGAATTAACGAAAATCACCAACTATAACCGATGTATTTTCCTATTGGTGGACTATGACCTAACGAGGCAAGATTTCTTTAAAAGGGATGACAAAGACGACCTATATAGATGTATTATGGGAATGAAAAACCCAGAGAAAACATTGGCAAATGTATTTGATGCAATCACCTACAACCATAAAGACTATGTGGATAAGGTAAAGGCAAGTGGTTTCAAATATTTAGTTAGGGAGAAAACCACAGATTATGAGGAGTATAAGAGGTTAGTTGAGGAACATCTTGGGTTGTAGTAAAATTACTTCATCCATTTATTGTAAGGCTAGGTGACCCATCATAAAGGACTTAAATTTTTATAAAAAACAGCCTAAAATTTAGTTATTTACTGTATTTATGATATAAAAGCTCACCTCAAAGGGTCAAAGTGAATATGTTTATTAAATTTATGAATAAAATATTTGACAACAAAAACGATAAAATATATAATAGAATAAACTAAAGATCGATTGAGTCAAATTAAATTTAATAAAACTGTTATATAGAGAGAGGATAAACATGTCTAAATACGATAAAATAAAATTAAAGAATCAAATATGCTTTCCATTATATGCTTTATCAAGGGAAGTAATAAAACTATATAAACCGATACTTGATAAATATAACTTAACCTACACCCAGTATATAGCTATGTTAGTTATATGGGAGGAAGAAAAAATTATATTTAAGGAATTAGGGAAACAGTTACATTTAGATTCAGGGACTCTCACTCCAGTAGTTAATAAGTTAGTGGCTATGGGATTAGTTATTAAATATAGAAATAAAGAAGATGATAGAGTAGTTACTGTAGAACTAACAGAGGCAGGAAGGTCATTAAAAGAGGATATGCTTGACGTTCCAGACCAAGTATCTTGTGCTTTTAAAGGTGACATAGAAGATGTAGTTATGCTTAAGGAATACTTAGATAAGCTTCTAAATACAATAGATAAATAAAACAAGTTAGATTCTGTATAGAATTTAACTTTCAATTTAATAAAATTAGTTTTGCTAAATTAAATTTATATAAACCATATTATTTAAAAGGAGTGATAGATATGAACTTTTATGATTTTACAGCAAGAGATATTTATGGGGAAGAAGTGAGTATGAAGGATTATAAGGGAAAGGTAGTTTTAATAGTAAATACCGCAAGTAAATGTGGGCTAACTCCTCAATTTAAAGATTTAGAAGATTTATACCAAGAATATAAGGAAAAAGGATTTGAGATTTTAGGTTTTCCTTGTAATCAATTTGCTAAACAAGATTCAGGTAGTAATGAAGAAATACAACAATTTTGCCAGTTGAATTATGGAGTTACATTTACTATGTTTGAAAAGATCGATGTAAATGGCAAAAATGCTCATCCACTGTATAAATATTTAAAAAGCCAAGCTAAAGGCATATTTAGCAAGGAAATAAAATGGAATTTTAGCAAGTTTTTAATTGATGCTAATGGAAATGTAATAAAAAGATATGCACCTACAGCATCACCATTAAAAATGAAAAATGTTATAGAAAAGTTGTTAGATAATAAGTAATTGAAGGTGTTATTGTAAAAAACTACTGTTACAATTATTTAGTTCGTAGTATAATGAAATTCAACATAAAATAGAATAAAGGAGTGTTAAAATATGTCAAATATTAATGAAAAAATGAAAAAGTTACTAGAAGAAAAAAAGAAAGTAAGTTCACAACAAGGGTATAATCAAGAAGCACCTAGTAAGAAAAGTGCTAACTCTACAAAATCATTCAAAAGTACCAAACGAGGCGGGTCCCTTAATAAATAGAAATTGAGCAATGATATATATAAACTTATTTAGTATACTACTTCAATATAATGTTAGCTTTACTAAAACTCCAACAATATGTTATGGAGTTTTTTTGTGTTATAAAATGAAGGATTTACTAAATCCTACTTATTCAATTTAATGATACATATTCGTTATATAATAGTATAGTTATTGTATTATAAAACAATTGAAACTATTTGGCATAGTGTACGGTCTAATAAGTAGAGTAAAGAAGAAGGAAGTGAATTGTTTGAAAAAAGAAGAATTAGTTAAAAGGGGACAAAAAGGAGATGATAATGCTTTTTTTACTCTTATGGATATGAATAAAGAAAAGTTATATCGTATAGCTTATTCTTTCTTTAAAAATCAACATGACGCCTTAGAGGCAGTACAAGAAACAACCTATAGAGCATATAAAAATATTAAAGCATTAAAAGAACCAGCTTATTTTGATACATGGTTAGTAAGAATATTAATAAATTATTGTATAACTGAACAGAAGAGGGAACGGAAAGTCTTACCTATTAATTCTCAACTAGAACCAATAGAGGAGAAAAATTCAACAACTAAATTAGATATTGAAGTAGCTTTAGAGCAGTTAAAGCCTAAATATAGGCAAGTAATAATATTAAAGTATTTTGAAGATCTTACTATACAAGACATTGCAAAAATAATGGATGCACCTGATAATACTATTAAAACATGGGTTTATAGAGGATTAGAGAATTTAAAAAATATTTTAAATAAAGGCGGTGAATATAATGTCTAAGGATATAGAGGAGCAATTAAAAGATTATAAAATAAATAAATATGATGAGGTTTCTATTCCTGCTGAAATAGATGTTTATATAGAAAAAGGAATTCAACAGAATAAAAAACATGAAAAAACTCAGCTAAGAAAAAGGATAATAACTATGTCAGCTTGTTTTGTACTAATATTATTTTTGTCATCTATACGAATGTCTTCGGTTATTGCTTCTTACGTCATCAACATTCCTGGCTTAGATTATATAGTAAAATTGGTAAGCCATGATAAAGGACTACAGATGGCTTTAGAGAATGATTTTATACAGCCTATAGGTATTTCTGACACCCATGAGGATATAACACTTACTGTAGATGGTATTATTGTAGACGAGGGTCGTATGGTAATATTTTATACCGTTGAAAATAATGGAGACCATCCATTTTTACAGTTGAGGAATGTTGAATTAAAAAATGACAGTGGAGAAGCACTTTCAGTTAGTCTTACTTACGGAGGTTTTGTAAGCAACTTTAATGAAGAAAGAAAAAAATCAGAAAGAATTGAAATTAACTTACAACAAGAAAATGAATTACCAGATATTGCTACATTACTAGTTAACTTTAGTGAGGCAAGGCAAACGTGGGAAGCGTATAGTTTAGAACAAGCTAATATTGGTAAAAAGAATATAGATGATAGGGACCGATTTACAGAATTAGAATCAACATGGAAAATAGATATACCAATTAATAAAGAAAAATTTAAAAATTTGAAGGAAATCTATTCAATAAATAAAGCTATTACTGTTCATAATCAAAAAATAGATATACAGCAGTTGGTAATACATCCAACAAGGATGGAACTAGATGTAGTTTATGATGAAAATAATCCTCTTAAAATTTTTTCCATTGATAATTTAAGAATTACAGATGAAAAAGGAGAATGGAAAGGTATAGTTAATGGTACAACTGCTACCCATTTAAATGATAATAAGAAAAGACATTACTTCCAAAGTAGTTACTTTAGTTATCCTAAAAAACTTTATCTAGAAGGTGATGGCATATATGCCCTTGGAAAAGATCAGTTAGAGGTAGTGGTAGATTTAAAGAATGAAAAACTATTAAAAAGCCCCGTTGATGGAATAAAGCTACTGGCTGTAGTACCACAGGATGAACAATATTTACTTCATTTTCAAGTTCCACAGCCAAAGAATAAAATGATTCATGATATTTTTGATTGGACTTTTAAGGATGCTTTGGGGCAAGAATATGATACTAATAATTGGGGTTATTCTACTGGTGGAGATGGTGGTGATTATGACCATGTGTATTACTATATTCCTAAAGATGTTAAAATGGATGATATTATAACTTTAAAAATTGTACATTACCCCATATTAATAGATGCGCCTTTTAAAATAAGAATTAAATAGAATTAATTACTAAACTAAGCTCCTTTTTCTAAGAATAAATTTAAATTCTAAGTAAAGGGAGCTTTTGTATTTATGTAGTTCTAAAAATAATGAGAAAATTGTATTAAACCATTAAGCAGGATTTATCAAACAAATTGTAGTATTATAAACAGTTGAAGACCCTATATTCAAATTCAGTTCTCTTAATAGGTATCATAGCAACCTATGATGAATGTCTAGAAAGACTTTCACAAAGAAAAGATAAAAATAATGTACAACGTTTGTCAGCATATTCAAATGAGGTTAACTCAACAATTACTTTAAGTGATATTATAATTAATAACCCCAAGTCCAATTGGAGTAAAGTACCAATAATAATACAAACACTAAAACAGGGGATATTAATATAAGGATAATTTATAGGTTATAAAAATTTAAAATATTTTTGTTTAATGATTAGAGCATAGAATAGTACAATCCACATCAAACATAAACCCATAGTATCATATGACCATCATATGTAGCATATACCACATAATTATTTTTATAACTTCAACCTTAATACTTGAAAAGTAATAAAATATTAATAAATGTCTACATCATCAAAAGATGGCACGACTATTGCACTATAGTAAAGGGTAGGTTAAAAAAACAATTAGGAGGAAATAGTTATGAAAAAGATGGTAGTGACATTAATATTAGGAGTTGTTTTATTAGCATCAGCAAATTCAGTATTTGCATCAAATAATGTTTCTAGAATGGCTACAATGAAAGGTGGACAACATGTAGCTGAATGTGCACAAAAAATGCAGCAAGGCATCTCCCAATGTGTACAAAATTTAGAGTGTGCTAATAATATGTAAGTTAGTATAAAAATCATATAATCTATTATGAAAAAAGGAATCATTTCTTTAAGAAGAAAGGTTCCTTTTTTTATTTTTGCCATCTATAGTAAATTACAGATTATATACTTTATAAAAAAAGTACGTGTAGAGGTTAATGAAAATAGATAACGTTTTTCTAAATTTATTGTTTACATAGCAATGGGATGTTTTACAATAAGTCCACTGTTAACTTTGTAGTGATAGATAAAAAAAGCTAATAGGATTCACTGTTTAACAGTTATACAGAATAATGTGTGACAATACGTTGACATACAAAAAACAACATGATAATATGGAAAAAACTACAATATAACATTATTTTACATAAAAATTAATAGTAACAATATTATTAAAGTGTTTTTTATAACTTAGAAAGAATATAGAGTTGAAGTATACTAGGTTGCTTCTAAAATTGTAAAGCTTGATGGCAAGCAATCTTTTAATAAAAAAGAAAGGAGAGAATTATATGAAATTAAAAACCAGAAGCTTTTTAGGAATATTAGTGCTGATACTAATATTAACAGGTACTTTGTTTGCTGCTAACTCTGATAGTCAGCATACTATCCCCATTAAGTCAGTTTCAACCAGTGGAGGTCTTGTTAGTCCAAATACACCAATTATCATTGAACTGGATACTAATCATTCCAATTGGAGTAGAGTTAAAAATCAATTTGAAGCTAGTAATTTTACAGTAACACTAAATGATGTTGAGATACCATCAGAATATGATCCAGTAACAAATAAGATAACGGCTTACCCTGAAGTTTTAGAGAGATACACCCATTACAGTTTGAATATATTAATTAAGTCAAATCTTAACGGAAATGGTAAAAATGAAAAGCCAGCCTTTGACTTTCCAATAGAATTTGAGACTGGTTCAAATGTAGGAGAACCTACTAAAGGTCGCATTATAGTAGATAATAATTCTCCAAGAGTAACAGAAAATTGCAACGTAACAATTGAACTATTTGATGACTATGGTAATCCCGCTACAATACCTTCAAACATAAAATTTACTGTTGTTGAAGATGGACAAAGATTACAAAATAGTTTTATTATCAGTCCTAATAACGTAAATAGTATTTTAGCACAACAACATTTAGCTGTATCTAATAAAGAAGCAGAAAAAGTATTATTGACTGCTGAAATCTCTTATGAAGATATAAAGTTTAACCTTACTACAGAGATAAACTTTAGACCAGGGGTACCTGCTTTATTTGATTTTGAAGTGCCAACTACTATAAAAGCAGGTGAAGATGCACTAATAAATGGAAGTTTAACAGACATCTATGGTAATCTAGTTGAAACTGGCGAAACTGTTTCAGTAAGCAACAATTTTAGTAGTGCAATTGACACCATTCATCTAACAAACGCAAATCTACAGTATCATTTTACTGCGCCTACTAAAAGTGGAGAATATACATTAACCTTTACATCAGGTAATGTTCAAAAGACGTTAAATTTTATTGTAGTAGCAAATGACCCTACTAATATGCAATTAGAATATATCTCACAACAAGGTTCTATACAGGGAAAGGTATTGGCAGATAATAAAAGTACAGCCATGATTAAAGCCACAGTAACAGATAAATATGGAAATTTATGTGATGGAAGTGTTGCTTGGTTAGACAGTATGGGGTTAATACAGCAAACTACAGCTTCTTTAACACAAGGAAGTACAACTACATTAATTAAATCTAATACGCCTGGTGTTAATACAATAACTTGTAGTATAGGAGAAATTACAAAATCCATCGAGGTTGAATTTATACCAGTGCCATCTATAGAACTTACAGTAATTTATCCTACAAATGCAGTAGATAAAAAAATACCTGCTGATGGGACGAGCGTAGCAACAATAATTGCCACAGTAACGGACCCACAAGGTAAACCTTATCCCTATATAGGAAGTGTTGCTTGGAGCACTACTATGGGACAATTATCTTCTAATAGTGGCAGTTTAATAAACGGTAATGCAACAACAACTATAAAATCGAATACGGTTGGAACTGCTACAGTAAGTGTAAATGTTGGAGGAATAACAAAATCTATACAGATTCAATTTGAAAACTTAAAAACACCAATTATCTTAGTTGGTGATGAATATTCAATTTCTGGTAATGCCGCAAGTATTGGATTTAATATTAACACTGACGGAAGATTTTGGATAGTAAGAGAAGATAACAGTACACTTTATACCACTATTTTAAATACAGATAATACTGTTTATAAACAAAATATACAAAATCCATTACGTTCTTATTGGACTGGAAGTAGATTAATATTTTATAATAGTGAATCTTCTCCTAGTATAGCACCAGATGGAAATGGAAATATGTTATTGGCTTGGACAAGATATTATAATGGATTTAATTTAATGGGAACATACTATAAGGCAGATGGAACAATGGGTAATGGAGCAAATTATTATATGATGTCGGGTGGAGATTATAGAGACCCGTACCTATATAAAAATGGCAGGAATGTAGAAATAGTATGGACAAACAATGTTAATGGAGGATATTCTACAATTAAAACAGAATACGGACGAATGTTTGCAAATAGTTATTCAGGTGTATCAGTAGGACATTACAGCACCATTAACACTTCAGGAAGAGCCTATGATCCATCCATTGCTTTTGATTCAAAAGGTAATAGATGGGTTTTTCAAACAAGAACAAATGGTATACAAGCAGACTTGGTATATGTTAAAAATGATTTATCAGAAAAAATATTAGAAGCAAAAGTAGGTGGAGCAAACTCAACTGCAATAGCTTGTGAAGATGAGATATGGGTTGCATATGTTCACAATGGTGATATTTTAATAAGAACTATATCTAGTAATGAAGTAATTAGTCAACCATATACTGTTACACAAGGTAAATCACCAGTTTTGGCAAAAGATAACTCTGGAAACATTTGGTTAGCTTGGATAAAACCTAATGGAACTGTGAGCTATTCCCAAATAAGTAAATAAAATTAAATATTATAATAGAGGGCACTATGTTTAGTGCCTTTTATGTTGTAGGCAAAAGTCAAAAATTCAGAAGGATAAAACTTTCAAACTAATATAAAAATAAGAAATATTAGAATATAGGTTAAAAAAACATGTAAATTTTACCGTTGTTTTTATGTATAATTAAATCCATTTAGTTTAAAAATAATATGGCTGAAATTATTAAACTAATCTAATGGGAGGCGTTACGATGAGTTCATTAAAAGAAGAAATGTTAAAAAGAGCAGACGAAGAATTAGCAGAGGAATTAAGTAGTTTAAGAAATCAATTAAGCAATATGAGAGAAACTATTGGACAATTACAACAAGGAAATCAACAAGGTCAACAAGGACAACAAGGAATGGGACAAAATACACAAACAGCAAGCCAACTTTTCCAACAAATGCAACAATTTAGAAATGAAGCACAACAACAACAACAACAAACAGTTCAACAACTTCAACAATCTATTCAACAAACAATGCAAGTACTAAGTCAAGCAAATGAGTATGTTCAAGCTAACCAAGTGCTTACGCAAATGAATCAACTAATAGATCAAGCTCAACATCAATTAATGCAAATGCGTAGTCAACAACAACAAGGAAACCAAATGGGTGGAAGCCAAATGGGTGGAAGCCAAATGGGCGGAAACCAAATGGGTGGAACTCAAATGGGTGGAACTCAAATGAGTACTACAAATCAACAAGGACAACAAATGAACAGAAGCAACACAATGGGAAACTAACAGATTTTATTATCTCCCGTATTAATTCAAATGCTTTAAAATGTTGGAGATGTAAAGGGAAATGTGTTAATAAATTATGGTAATGAAACTCTCCTTTCTAGTTATTAAATTTAATAAATAGAAAGGAGTTTTATTTTATAATATAAGAATGTAATACAAAATTTAACATTTTATAAATCGTTTATCTTATATTGATTTAAAACGGTAATATAGGGTACAAATATAACATAAAATACATAAAATAAATTTAATTAAGAATAAATAGTTAGAAAGAGGGGTAGTTTATGAAAAAAGTTGTTTTATATACAAAAAACTATTGTCCATATTGTAAGAAAGCACTAGCTCTATTAACACAAAAAGGTGTGAAATTTACCAATGTTGATGTCACCAATGATGAGAAGACTTTTGAACCAATTAAAGCTAAAACGGGTTGGGATACAGTTCCACAAATTTTTATCAACGATGAATTTATTGGTGGTTGTGATGATATGCATCAGTTAGATAGAGTTGGAGAATTAAATAAAAAGCTTGGCTTATAAAATAGAGATTACCTCCTTTAGTTGTTAAAACAACTGTTATAAGGAGGTATATCTATGTTTAATATATTAAATTTAATATTATTAGATTTTTTTTTATTAAGTATACCTAAAAATATAAAAACCACCGAATAATGTAAATAGAAGGACAAACATATGAAAAGAAAGGGTGGATTTTATGGAAAACAAAAGAAAATTATCACAAAAAATATGTGCTATAGGACTGGCTTCAGCAATGGTTTTAGCTGCTCCAGTTGCTACATTTGCCAATGGAAATGGTAATGGTGGAAAAGGTGCTGAAAAAGGGCAACAGCAATCACAAAAATTAGAAAACAAACAAGAAAAAGCTCAACAAAAATCAGAGCAAATTAAACAGAAAAAAGAAGAAATAATTAAAAGTTATACAGCAGAAGAAATTAATCAAGTAAATGAAACAAGCAAAAAAATAAAAAATGAGAATAAAGGAATTAAAGTATTACCTATTAATAGTGTTGTTTCTAAAAAAGGAAAGATGAAGTTCGATACTCCTCCAGTAATAAAGGGAGGGAGAACATTAATACCTGTTAGAGCAATTACTCAAGGCTTAGGTGCAGATGTAAAATGGGATGAAGTAACTAGAGAAGTAACCATTTCAAAAGGTGATATTACAATTGTTATACAAATTGACAGTAGAGTTGTTTACGTTAACGGTGAAAAAGTAGAGATTGATGCACCAGCAGAAATTCTATCAAAAAGAACCTATGTACCTTTGAGATTTATTGCAGAAACTTTTAACTTGAAAGTAAATTGGGATGAAGAAACCGAAACAATTGAAATAGATGATGAGGAAGAGGAAGAGGCAGTTGAACCAGGTGAGGAATTAGAAGAAGAACAAGAAGATGAGGAAGAAGAAGTTGATTTAGACCAAGAAGAAAATGATGAAGATGAAGAAGAAAATGATGAAGACGAAGAAGTAGATAATGGAGATGAGGAAGTTATAGAAGTTCAAGAATAAAAAGCTTCGATTAAGTAAATGATATTAAGGAATCATCTAAAACTTCTATACTAAGGAGGAATTTTAGTGAGAGAAGGATTAATACCAACCATATTAGGAACAGGTGTTACAGCTACAGGTATTGCGTTAAAAGGGATGGCCATGAAACGAAGTGACTTGAAAAATAACGATATGATGCCAATGGTTGCTGCAGGAATAATTGGGTTTGGATTAGCACATGTCTTACTAGGTACCATAGATTTAGTGGAAGAAAATAGATGAGATTAAAGAGAGTAGGGTATAAACCTTACTCTTTTTTTTAGCTTATAATACGTATATTTCAGTAAAAAAAGGGAACTTTAAAAATATAAGTTTGGAAATAAGTAAGTCATTATCAAATAAGTAAAATACCTAAAATCAATGGGTTGTATATTGACATTTATGACCAAACATGGTAATTTAGAGTAGAATTAATAAATTTTTTTTAGGAGGAACTTAGAATGAAAACAGGTACAGTAAAATGGTTTAATGGAGAAAAAGGTTTTGGGTTTATTTCTGTTGAAGGAGAAGACGATGTATTTGTACATTTCTCAGCTATTCAAACTGATGGGTACAAGACATTAGACGAAGGTCAACAAGTTCAATTTGAAGTAGTTGAAGGTCCAAGAGGCTTCCAAGCTGCTAATGTATCTAAGTTATAATCGCAAATTAAATAAATTAACATAGTTAATAATAAATTTCGATTATAGATTTATCTCCTTATCCTTTGATGAGGAGATTTCTATTTTAAAAATTTATTTCATTAATTAGGAAATATTTTAAACTACCTTAATAAACTATATAAGGTAGTTTTTCTATTTTTTGGTTAGGAGAGGTTGATTATATGAAAAAAATCGCTTTATCTATTTTAATATTTAATTTAATGCTACAACCCATCTATAGTAGTACCCTACTAGCATTAAAAAATGAAACAGAAGAGGGGCAACAAATAAAAAATGTAGAATCTGTAGAACCTGTAGAAACCTTAGGAAAAGAAGAACCAGAAGAACCAGAAGAACCTGTAGAACAGGAAAAAAAGGAAAATATAGTAGAGCTAAAAGAAAAAGAAACCAGTAGTGTCCAACTGGATTATAGAGTAACATTAAAAACACTAGGTTATTATAAAAATGATAACAAAGATGAAGAAATTAATAACAGAAATGCAATATTACGTTTTCAAAGTGAGCATAATTTAATTGTAGATGGAATTTTGGGGGAAAATTCTAAGGAGGCTTTGAATAAGCGAGTTTATGATAAATATTTCCAATTTCCAGATAAAATTAATAAACCACCAACTAAAGGAAAATGGATAGCAATTAATAAAACCAAAAGAATATTAACCCTATATGAAGGTAGTAAAGTAATTAAAAAATATCCTATTGCACAAGGTAAGACGCCTAATCTAACACCAGAGGGGAAATTTACCATAGCTACAAAATCTGTTAATCCAGCATGGGGTGGGGCTGGTGTTGCAAAACCAGTTAAAGGAGGTTCACCACAAAATCCGTTAGGTAGCAGATGGATGGGGATTTCATTTAAAGGAGGAAGTAGATACGGAATTCATGGAAATAATCAACCGAAATCTATTGGAACCAACGCTTCTATGGGATGTATAAGGATGATTAATTCTGACGTAGAAGAACTATATAATTTAATACCTTTAAAAACCATTGTTTGGATTGGAACAGAAAAAAAGTTAGAAGAGTGGGGCATAGATCAAATTAGTTATCTAAAAACTACAAATAGTAAGACTGTAGACTAATTTTTACAAAAAATTCAATAGTACATTGGAAAATATTTAAGCAAAAAGAATAATAAGTCTATAATAATTCTCCATTATATTACTTTATTAATAAGTATAATAAAAAGTTTTAAAAATTTTTATTATTATTTTTTTATAGAACTAAAGGAAATGGGAAATACTCATAATGTATTTCTCATTTTTATTTAATAAATAGATATTACAAATATAAATTTGTTTACATAAGGAGCTAAAAAAGATATAATAGATCAGTATAAAACGAATAGGAGAGATTAAATGAAAACAAATGAATTTGGAGAACTTAATATTGGAAAAGAAATTTTAAAGGTAATTGAGGAACTGGGATATGAGACACCAACGCCAATACAGTCTCAAGCAATTCCACTGATTACTGAAGGTAAAGACATTATAGGACAAGCTCAAACAGGAACAGGAAAAACAGCTGCTTTTAGTATACCATTAATTGAAAAGGTTAATATGAGTGAAAAGGGTGTACAAATTTTAATTTTAACTCCCACAAGAGAATTGGCAATGCAGGTTGCCGACGAAATTAGCAGATTTTCTAAATACATTAAAGGTATGCGTTCATTAGCCATTTATGGGGGACAACCAATTGAGCGACAAATTAAAGCTCTTAAGCAAGGGGTACAAGTGGTTGTAGGAACACCTGGAAGGATAATTGACCATATTAAACGAAAAACATTGGTATTAGGCAAAGTAAAAGGAATTGTATTAGACGAAGCTGACCAAATGTTAGATATGGGTTTCTTAGAAGACATAGAATTAATATTAAATGAGTTACCAAAAGAAAGACAAACACTTATGTTTTCAGCTACCATCCCTAAGGAAATAGAGATGATTGCTAAAAAACATATGAAAAGTCCAGAGAAGGTTAAAGTGGTACATAAGGAATTAACGGTTCCTCGTATTGCCCAATACTATTTTGAAGTGAAACCCCATGAAAAGTTAGAATCAATTGCAAGAATTTTAGATATGGAGAAGGTAGAACTGGGAATTATCTTCTGTAATACTAAAAAGGGAGTAGATGATCTAGTTGAAAAGCTACAAAGTAGAGGTTATTCAGTAGAAGGAATCCACGGAGACTTAAAACAAACTCAAAGAGATCGTGTTATGAAGAAGTTTAGAGATGGTACAACTGATCTATTAGTGGCAACCGATGTGGCTGCAAGGGGTATTGATGTTGACAATGTGGCACTAGTTGTAAACTATGATTTACCTGATAACTTTGAATATTATGTTCATAGAATAGGTAGAACTGGTAGAGCGGGTAAACTAGGTTTAGCTTATACTCTAGTTGTTCCAAGACAAATTAGAACACTAAAGGCACTAGAACAATATACAAAGTCTAAAATAGCAAGAAAGAATATTCCAACAGTTAGTGATATAATGGATAAGCAAAAAGAATACATTGGTAAGCAAATTGCCACTACTATTGAAAAGGGCGGTTTAGCTGAATATACTAATTTTATTGAGAAATTGGCAGAAAACTATAACTCAATAGATGTTGGTGCCGCACTATTAAAAATGATGATTAACTTAAATGAAGTGGAAACTTTAGAGTCTGCTGAAGAAATTTCTTCGAGAGATACTGCTACAGAGGCAGGTATGGTTAGAATGTTCATTAATATTGGTAAGAACCACGGTGTAAAACCGAGCAACATCTTGGGTACCATTGCTGCTGAAGCTGGAATTAATGGCAGTCTAGTGGGAGTAATTGATATGTATGATAAATTTACCTTTGTCGAAGTACCAGAAAAGTACGAAAAGAAAGTATTAAAGGCTATGGATAAAAATCGAATTAAAGGTAGAAAAATCAACATAGAAGTTGCAAAGCGTAAATAAAGATAAATAACAAAGTACTGATCTAAATAAGAGATTGGTACTTTTTTTATTCTAGCTTATTCATTAAAAGCATATAAATAGAGAGTAATCTTTTATTAAAGGAGGGATCATTTTGGATTATAGTTGTTATCGTAGTGCGGCTCTTTTTGAAAATCGTTTTTGGTATCAAATACTAGGAGATCATGCTAGATTTATACTAACAGCCCTATCACCAAAAGAAACCATAATGATTGACAAAGCTTGCTATTTTATTAATGTTTTTGATGAATTACTTATGGAAGCTAGAAAAGACCTAACAGAAGAAGAAGTATATAATTTAACCCAAAGGGGCTATAATCATGTGCAAGATATAAGGTTGTTTAAGCTAGAAATCATTAAAAGACAGTTAACTAAGTGTATTGAAATTGATTTACCACCTACCTTCATCAATCACATGGTTAATGAAGTAGAATCGTATATTGTTGTACTATGTTTCTTATTGGCTAAACAAATTCCTGTTACCACTGCAATTTATGAACACTTAGTATGGATTTTAGATGCAGGAGGTCATGCCGCTGCCATAGATATGTCGTTGGATGATGTGGAAAAGAAACTAAAAGAAGTTAGTAGAGGATTTAATAATCGATTTGAAGATTATTACATAAAAGCTGTAGAAATGTGTGGTTTTATGCGAAGTAGCCTAACTCAATTTCCAGCTTTTACAAGATTTAATTTAGATATAGAAAAGGAAATTCAATGTTTTAAGTTGTTTATTAGAGAATTGGAGGCACTTCAATTAGAAAAGAAAGTATTAGGAAGTTTATCTACATTAATGTTAGACCATATGGCAAGGGAAGAATGCTACTATCTTAAGAAATTAGCAATGGTAACAGAAGTAATGACGCCAATTTGTGATCCAACAAAGCCAAGAACAGAAGATTAGATATAAAAAAAGAAAATTCCCATAATATTGGAATTTTCTTTTTTTATATACTATTTTATTCAGCTACAGGTGGGGTAAAAACTCTAGCTGCCAACTCTGTATCTAACATATAGATGGCATGACTATTTTCACCAATTCGTTTGATTTTATTAAGTAGGGCAGAAAACATAGCCATTTCTTCAACTTGCTCATCAATGAACCAGTTTAAGAAGCTAACACAAGCATAATTTTTTTCATTTACTGCAATGTCCATCAATATATTAATTCTATCAGTAACAAATTTTTCATGGTTTAAAGAATCGGTAAATACTTCTTCTAGGGAAGTATAATCATTTTTAGGGTCTTCGTAACCGTAGAGTAATGAACGACCACCTAATTCATTAATGAAGTTAAAGAACTTCATTGCGTGGAATCTTTCCTCTTCTGCTTGAACTATAAAAAAGTTTGCAAAACCATCTAAGTCCTCAGACTTACAGTAAGCCGCCATAGCTAGATAAAGATTTGCAGATGCAAACTCATGCTTAACTTGTTGATTAAACTCATTTAATAATTTTTCTGATAACATGTGAATCCCTCCTAATGATTTATGATACTATTATTAATAAACCAGATAACTGCAATCTAATAAATGTAAGTGCAATTAAATTGGTAATACTATACAATTACTATGGTAAATCGAAATGAAGAAATTGTCAATGAAACTACAACTATTATTTACCCAAAGATGATATTATAAAACATTTTATTAAATATAAAACAAAGTTATTATAGTTAGTTTATATAAACCCTAAAATATACATAAAATAAGAAAGCAGGTGCTGAAATGAAAATATTAATTACAGGCTTTGAACCCTTTGGTGGAGAAACCATAAACCCATCAACAGAAGTATTAAAATTACTTCCACCTAAAATAAACAACTTTCAAGTAATCACCCAACAAATACCCACAGTTTTCAGAAAATCAATAGATACATTATATCAAGCCATAGAAAAAGAAAAACCAGATATAGTGCTTTGCATTGGACAAGCTGGTGGCAGGGCAGAAATCACTGTTGAGAGGGTGGCAATTAATATTGATGATGCCCGTATAGCCGATAATGAGGGTAACCAACCTGTAGATGAAAAGGTTTTTGCTGATGGTGATAATGCTTACTTTAGCAATTTACCAATAAAAGCGATGGTGGAGGCAATGAAGGCAAAAAACATACCTGCTGTGGTCTCCAATAGCGCTGGTACCTATGTTTGTAATCATTTAATGTATGGGCTTTTATATTATATTCATAAACAAAACCCTAGTTTAAGAGGTGGGTTTATTCACATTCCTTATATTAAACAGCAAGTGAAGGATAAAGAGAATATACCTTCTATGGAGTTAGAAGAGATTTCATTAGGTCTTATAATTGCCATTGAAGCAATTATAAAATATCAAGAAGATATTAAAATATCTGGTGGCAGTATTTATTAACATGTAAACAAATAAAACCTAACATTAATTTAATCACACCTTAATAAACTGTTTAAATAAGACATTTAAAAGGATAAAATAAGGAGTGATAAAAAATGGTGGATGCACTGGGATGGTTAAATTTGTTTCTAATTATAATAATGTCAGCAATTTACCCTGTAAAAAAATTGCAAGTGAGTATGATTAAAAGAAAAGGTAAAGAACAGGCAAAAAAATATACTACTATTTATAAAAAAATTAGCACATTACATCCAATACTGGGAATAATAATTATAGTGGTGGGAGTAGTTCATGGGTTTTTGGCATTAGGGGAGTTTAGATTGCATACGGGAAGTTTAATTATAGTCAACTTAGTATTGATGGCAGTAACGGCTATTATAGGACCAAAAATAAAGGGTTTAAGAAAAAAATGGAGAAATTTACATCAAGGATTAGCACTTCTCCTTTTTGTATTTATTGTTATTCATTTGTTTTGGAGAAGTTTATTATAACAAGGGAAAAATAATATGGGAGTGAATAATGATGGAGAAGGAAAATGTAAGGGCATTACAAAAAATGCCACCAGAAAATAAGTTAGCCTATTGTAAGTTATTGGCATTGATGATAAGCGTCGATTCCTCCACTAATCAATTAGTAATGGCAGAATTTTATAGACTAATGGCAAACATAAGATTATCAACCAGTAAACGAGAAGAAATTTTAATCTTTCTTGTACAGCCAGATAAAAATGTGGACATCTTATGTGGAGAAATGTTGGAGAGTATAAATCAGCAAGAAAAAAATATATTAAGATTTTCATTAATAAAAGATTTAATGATTATTATTGGCGCAGATTATGTTGAAACGACTAGAGAAAATCAGTTACTAAAAGAGCTGGAAGAATTATTAAATATAACAGAAGAACAAAAAAGCTTTCTAGTTGAAGAATATCAACAGGACCAAAATATTAATCAAGAAGATCAGAAAAACAATATAAAAAGAAAGTTAATGAAAGAAACCATAGCAAAGTCAATAGCATTAGGTGTGCCATTATCAGTTGTTGGTTTTTCTGGGTTAAATAAGGGGTATGGTGGTGGAGACATTATAGCAGGATTACAACAATTGGGGGCTAGAAAATATACTAAACGTTATTCATCAGCAGTGGGTTTAGGAGTTACAATACTAACTGCTTTTAGCACTTATCATTTAATAAAATGGCTAATGAATAATATTAATAATAACCATAATCAGTTAAAAGATTTAATTCAAGAGGAAATGAATTTAATTCATCAACGGGCTATTAAATATTTAGAAAAAGATATTGAGGTCTTTAGTGAAGAGAAAAAGACAGAAATCGTTAATTCAACACAAATTGCAGATATTAGAGACCTACTAATTAAAACAATAGCAACATTGAAGAATACAAAACCAAAAATTATTTAGTGCGGGATTTTTTGCTACCTCAATTTAACGTTTTTTGATCAATATAATTCTGCTGACTTTGTCTAAAATATGAAAATTCCTCAAGTTTTATTGAGGAGTTTTTTTATGGTATAATAAAAGAAAAAATTGCAAAAAGGTGATACAGATGAGAAAAAAATGGATAGTTGTATTAATGCTATGTTTAAGTGTAATTTTATTAGGATGTGATGATAAACAAATAGGAGAAGTAAGTACCATTGTAGAAGAAGATGTTATGGAAGAAACTGATGTAGAAGATATACCAATACCAGAGGATATAGAAATTCAGATCAGTGCAGTGGGGGATATTATGGTACATGGACCTCAATTAAAGGCTCAGCACCATCAAAGTACGGGAGAATATGCATTTGACAATAACTTTAAACATGTAATACCTTATTTTCAGCAGGCAGATTTAATGTTGGGTAACTTAGAAACTACATTTGCTGGAGAAACAAGAGGTTATTCCAGTTATCCATTATTCAATACCCCCGATTCATTGGCAGATTCTTTAAAAAGTGCTGGATTCCACGCTATTGCCACCGCCAATAATCATTCTTTTGATACGGGTAAAGAAGGAATGTTACGGACTTTAGATATTTTAAGAGAAAAAGGACTAAAAACTTTTGGAACGAGGAAAGATACAGATGAAGAAAGTTTTAGTATTGTGGATATAAAGGGAATTAAGGTTGGGTTAACTGCGTATACTTATGAAACTCCTAGATGGAAAAACTATAAGACCATCAATGCCATAAAAATACCCTTAGAGGTTGAACCCTTAATTGATACCTTCAGTTATGAGTTTTTACAAGAAGATTTATTGGTTATCCAACAAAGGGTGGAGGAAATGAGAAAGCAGGGAGCAGAGGTAGTAGTATTTTATATCCATTGGGGAAATGAATATCAACGGGAACCAAATCAATATCAAAAAACCATTGCACAAGAGCTTTCAAATTTTGGTGTAGATATTATTTTTGGAAGTCATCCCCATGTTATCCAACCAATAGAAATTATAGCATCACAGGTGGATAATAAACAAACAGTGGTGGTTTACTCAATGGGAAACTTTCTATCAAATCAAAGATATGAAATATTAAAAAACAGATTTACAGAAGATGGGGTAATTGTTAATGTTAAATTAATAAAAAGTGGAGTGACTAATCAAATTAATTTAGAGGAGATTACATATGTCCCTACTTGGGTTCATCGTTATTTTGTAGGGGGAAAAGCAGTATATGAAATACTTCCAACAGATGATGTCATTAAAATGCCTATGGAATATGGAATAGCTACTGAAAATAGTAAATGGAGGGTTGAGAACTCCCATCAAAACACAGTAACCATTATAGAATCCAATGGAGAAGCTACTATACCTATACTCCTTACCCGTGTTAAGGAATGATAATAATAAATAATAAATAATAATAATTATTAATGTTATTTTAGGTTAATTTTAAAAAAACCTATAATTTTCTGGATTCTATCTTTTCTGTTTTTCTTAATACAACGGGGACAATAGTTAGGGATGTTTTGTTTTGCTCTTTCAACAGAAGCTGACATTAGAGGACCTGCACTACAGACATTATTTCTGTATCTACTGCCTAAATCACCATAGTCAGTTAATAAATTTTCTCCACAGCGCTTACAAATACCTACTTGTTCTTCCATAAATAAAACCTCCTTAAAGTAATTAAATAAATTAGCAAAAATTAATTTGTTCTTAAATATTTATTACAGCACTTACATAATTCTGTCTTGTTCATATTAAACCTTTTGTCGATAGTGCTATTGCTAATAATTAACCAGTAGCTTTAAACTTATATTATTCTAACAAGTTATTTAAATTCCTTTAATATTTATAAAATTTAATATATTGTAAAAATTAAATATATTATTTATTTAATAAAAAACATTTATTGTAAAAGATATTGACAATTTTTTACTCATTAAATATAATGAATTCGTAAGCAATAATTTTGTAAGTTTAAAATAAAATAATACCAATAATAAATAGAGGAGCGATCATACGGTAACTGAAAAATGTTAAGAAGATGCACCTTCGATGTTTTCAGTGAATGGTCTGATTGCCGAAAGGCTAGTAAGTGAGTTTACTTAGTCTTGACAGATAAAGACAGTCTTTATTTGTTGTCATGTTATTTACACATGGAGAGCTATTTATGTAATGTTAAACGTTACATAAATAGCTTTTTTTTATTTTTTTCACATACATACATCTAATTTTCTGTTATATTTAATTTAGAAGAATTTTTAATTTTGTAAATTTACAAAATATATTAATATAATAATCAAGAAAGGTGGTCTATAAAAATGAACAGCAAACCAAAATTAAACCTTGAAAGATCTAATCAGTTATTTGAAGAGGCAAAAAGGCTTTCTCCAGGGGGATTAATGGGTATAAGAAGACCTTACAACTTTGTTGAAGGAGAGTATCCAATCTTTATCGAGAAGGGTTATGGTGGGCATATTGTAGATGTGGATGGAAATGATTACATAGATATGCTTTGTGGTTATGGTCCTATCATTCTTGGCTATAATGAGCCAGAGATCAATCAAGAAGTAATTAAACAAATGGAAAAAGGCTTCTGTTTTTCACTGGTTCAAGAAATACAAAATACATTACAAAAACGTTTAATTGACTTAATCCCCTGTGCTGAAATGGTGGTTCTTGCTAAAACTGGTTCAGATGTTACAAGTATTGCAGTTAAAGTGGCTAGAGGCTATACAGGAAAAAATAAAATACTTAGATGTGGATACCACGGATGGCATGACTGGTGTGTAGAAGTTAAAGGTGGTGTACCAAAACAAATTACCGATTTAACTATTGAGTTCCATTATGGAGACCTAGATGCTTTAGAAAGTGTTTTAAAAGAACATGGAGATGATGCGGCTTGTATTATTATGACACCAGTAGGTCACCCATTGGCATTACCAGTAATGGCACCACCAGAGGGTTACTTAGAAGGCGTAAGAGAATTAGCTGATAAATATAATGTGATACTTATTTTCGATGAAATTAGAACCGGCTTTAGAGTATCTCTAGGTGGAGCACAAGAGAAGTATGGGGTAACACCAGACCTTGCTGTATTTGGAAAAGCTATGGCAAATGGTTATCCTATTAGTGCCATTGTAGGTAAAGAAGAAATTATGAGGGTATTAGAAAGCAAGGTTTTTGTTAGTTCAACCTTCTTCCCTAATAGTCTAGAAATGGCAGCAGCCTTAAAATGTATAGAAATATTAGAAAGAGATAGAGTATTAGATGATATATGGACTAGAGGGGAATCTTTCCTTGAAATAAGTACAAAGCTTGTGGAAGAGTCAGATGTTCCTGCAACTGTTTCAGGTATACCACCAATGCCTTATATAACCTTTGATAAAGTAGATAGCCAATATAAAGAAAGAAGAACTTTCTTCTATACAGAAACCATTAGAAGAGGACTTTTTATTCAACCTTATCATCATGGTTATATTTGCCACAGACATACAGATGAAGACCTAAGCAATGCACTGGGGGCTATTGAAGAATCCCTTAAAGAAACACATAAAGTATATCCATACATTAAATAGGGGTGGTATTATGGAAAAGTTAATTATTACAGCAGCTATTTGTGGTGCAGAAGTAACAAAAGACCACAATCCCAATGTGCCACATACAGTTGAAGAAATTGGTAGAGAGGCAGAAGAAGCCTATAAAGCAGGGGCTAGTGTTATACATTTACATGTAAGAAATGATGACGGAACCCCTACACAAGATCGGGAAAGATTTAGATTATGTATTGAAGAAATAAAAAGAAGATGTCCAGATGCCATCATTCAACCTTCTACTGGTGGAGCTGTGGGAATGAGCAATGAAGAACGGATGCAACCATTAAGTCTTATACCAGAAATGGCTACTTTAGATTGCGGTACATGTAATTTTGGTGGGGATGACATCTTTGTTAATTCAGAAAATACCATTATAGCCTTCGGTAAACGGATGATTGAATTAGGAATAAAGCCAGAAGTCGAGGTTTTTGATAAAGGAATGATTGATACAGCCCTACGGTTAGCAAAAAAGGGAATAATCAAAGAACCAATGCATTTCAATTTTGTGTTGGGGGTAAATGGTGGTATTTCTGCCACAGTGAGGGATCTGGCATACATGGCAAGTTCTATTCCATCCAATGCCACCTTCACCGTTTCAGGAGTTGGAAAAAGTCAATTTCCCATGACTGCCACTGCCATAGCAATGGGGGGACATGTAAGGGTTGGTTTTGAAGATAATGTATACATTGCAAAAGGAGTATTGGCAAAATCCAACGGAGAATTAGTTGAAAAGATTGTAAGAATTGCCAACGAACTTGGAAGAGCCATTGCCACACCTCAAGAAGCAAGGGAAATTTTAGGAATGAGGGGATCAAATGAATAAAGTTGTGGATTATTCTGTTATTAAACCATTACTTAAAGATGGATTAACTATTATGATTGGCGGTTTTCTTGGTTGTGGAACCCCAGAAGGACTTATAAATCTTATTTTAGAGATGGGTTTAAAAGAGCTCACCATTATTGGTAATGACACTAGTTTTGTTGATAAGGGAATTGGAAGATTAATAGCCAACGGCAATGTTAAAAAAGCAATCGTATCCCATATTGGAACAAACCCAGAGTCTGGAAAGCAAATGCATGAAGGTACTTTGGAGGTGGAATTATCACCACAAGGAACTTTAATAGAAAGAATAAGAGCGGGAGGTAGTGGCTTAGGTGGAGTTATTACACCAACGGGAGTAGGCACTATTGTTGAGGAGGGAAAAGAAAAAATCCTTCTACAAGGAAAGGAATATCTGATAGAACTTCCTTTAAGGGCTGACATAGCTTTGGTTTTTGCCAGTAAAACAGATACTTTCGGAAATGCCTACTATAAAGGCACAACAAAAAACTTCAACCCCATTATTGCATTGGCAGCTGATATAGTAGTTGTGGAAACGGAAGAGATAGTGGAAGTGGGTGAAATTCACCCAGAAGTTGTTATGACTCCTGGTGTTTTAGTGGATTACATCGTAAAGGGGGACTTTTAATGGCAGTGGAGGCTAAACTAGCAAAAGAAATCATTGCCAAAAGAGTGGCAATGGAGTTGAAAAACGGACAATTGGTTAACTTAGGAATAGGTCTTCCCACATTAGTAGCAAATTATATACCTAAAGACGTTTATGTGGTGTTGCAGTCAGAGAATGGTATGGTGGGTATGGGCTCTACACCAGAGCAAGGGAAAGAAGACAAAAATATAACCAATGCTGGTGGTCAATACGTAACAATAAATAGCAACGGAGCTTATTTTGATAGTGCATTTTCCTTTAGTTTAATCAGAGGAGGGCATGTTGATATAACCGTACTGGGGGCTTTAGAAGTAGATCAGTATGGAAACCTATCCAACTGGATTATCCCAGGCAAACTGGTGCCTGGAATGGGTGGAGCTATGGACTTAGTGACAGGAGCTAAAAAAGTAATTGTTGCTATGCAACATACAGCTAAAGGTGATAATAAAATAAAGAAAAACTGCTTGCTACCTTTAACGGCTAAGGGTGAAGTGGATATGATTGTTACTGAATTAGGGGTTATGTTGGTGACTGAAAAGGGCTTAGTATTAACCGAGATACATAAAGATACCACTGTTGAGGAAGTAATTCAATTAACAGATGCAGAACTAATAATAGATGAAAATTTAAAAGTAATGAATATATAAAATTGATCTAAAGGGGAGTCTAATATGAAAAAGGGATGTAAATATGGAACCCATAGGGTAATAGAGCCAATTGGTATTCTACCCCAGGGAGCATTGAAAATATCTAATGAAATGGAATTGTACTCCAATGAAATACTAATTGATGTAAAGGCATTAAATATTGATTCTGCCAGTTTTACTCAAATAAAAGAGTCAGTGGGTGGAGATGTAGAGAAAATTAAAGAGAGAATTTTACAGATTGTGGGAGAAAGAGGTAAAATGCAAAACCCTGTAACTGGCTCAGGTGGTATGTTAATAGGAACTATCGAGGAAATAGGGGCAGACTTAGAAGGAAAAATAGATTTAGTGGTAGGAGATAAAATAGCTACGTTAGTTTCTTTATCTTTAACACCACTGAAAATTGAAGAAATAACTGATGTTAAAGTTAATATAGATCGTGTAGAAATTAAAGGTAAAGCAATTTTATTTGAAAGTGGCATCTATGCAAAGTTACCAGAAGATATGGAAGAAACCCTGGCATTGGCAGCATTAGACGTGGCTGGTGCACCTGCTCAAACGGCAAAACTCTGTCAAGAAAATGATAGTGTTTTAATACTAGGGGCAGCAGGTAAATCGGGATTAATGTGTTGTTATGAAGCAATGAAGAAAGTAGGGTCTAATGGAAATGTAATAGGTCTAGTAAGAAGTCAAAAAGATGTAGATCTACTAAATCGTCTAGGCTTCTGTAACCATGTATTATTGGCGGATGCAAGAAACCCTGTGGATGTATTGAATAAAGTATTAGAAGTAAACAATGGAAAAGAAGTAGATATATCTATTAATTGTGTTAATGTTACAGATACAGAAATGTCAACTATACTTCCTGTTAGGGATGATGGTACAGTGTACTTCTTTTCAATGGCAACTAGTTTTACTAAAGCTGCCTTAGGTGCAGAAGGTGTAGGTAAAGATGTAAACATGATTATAGGTAATGGTTATACTAAAGGTCATGCAGAACTCACCCTTACTGAATTAAGAGAAAACGAAGAATTAAGAAAAATTTATGAAGAAATGTATGTATAACTACAAACAAATATACTAAAATAACGTAGTAAAATATAATGATGTAAAATTTATATTAATATAAACAAGGTACAGGTTAATAAAAAAGGGGGAGTTAGTGATGAAAGGCAGACGCTTTGAACTTTTTAGTGATGTAACAGATGAACAATGGAATGATTGGAAGTGGCAAAATCGAAATAGGATACAAACTTTAGAGGACTTAAAAAAATATGTTAGCCTAACTAAAGAAGAAGAAGAAGGGATAGAAAAGTGCCTAAGTCAATTAAGAATGGCAATTACACCCTATTATCTTACTCTAATAGATATAGAAAATCCTAATGATCCCATAAGAAAACAAGCTATTCCAACGGTATCTGAAACTTATAGAAGTAGCTGTGACTTAGAGGATCCACTTCATGAAGATGTGGATTCTCCAGTTCCTGGCATTACCCATCGTTATATAGATAGGGCTTTATTTCTAGTTACAGACCAATGTGCCATGTATTGCAGGCATTGTACAAGAAGAAGGTTTGCAGGACAAACAGATGCAGAAGTGGGGCAAACCAGAATAGATAAAGGGATTGAATATATAAGAAACACGCCACAAATTAGAGATGTATTACTATCTGGTGGCGACGCATTTTTAATGTCTGATGAAAAACTAGAATATATTATTAAGAAACTAAGAGAGATTGAACACGTGGAGGTAATTCGTATTGGTTCAAGAACACCGGTGGTTATGCCTCAGAGAATCACTGAAGATTTAGCCAATATGTTGAAAAAATATCATCCGATTTGGGTAAATACTCACTTTAATCATCCTAATGAAATAACATTAGAGTCTAAAGAAGCCTGTGAAAGATTAGCAAATGCAGGTATTCAATTGGGTAATCAATCAGTATTACTTAGAGGAATTAATAACTGTGTTCATATAATGAAAAAACTAGTTAATCAATTGGTTAAAATAAGAGTTAGACCCTACTACCTATATCAATGTGACTTATCTTTAGGGTTAGAGCATTTTAGAACCTCTGTAGCTGAAGGAATTGCAATTATAGAAGGGTTAAGAGGTCATACTTCGGGCTATTGTGTACCTACTTTTGTTGTGGATGCCCCTGGGGGTGGCGGTAAAATTCCTGTAATGCCAAACTATGTACTTTCCCAAAGCCATGATAAGGTAATCCTTAGAAACTATGAAGGGGTAATTACTACATATACCCAACCAGAGGCTTATAAACACGAATGTCATTGTAATGAATGTAAGAAAGAAAAAGGTAAACTTACAGGGGTGGCAGAATTATTAAATACCGATAAAGTCTCCCTTGAACCTGCTGATTTAGACAGAAAACAAAGATGTCATCATTAGTTAAAGAAGGGTTTATATGAATAAACTATTAGAGAAGATTTTTCAATTAAATTCATTAGCAATAGTAGGTATAGAAAAAAATGTAGGAAAAACTACTACAATGAACTATATCATTGAAAAAGCCAAGGGGAAATATTCCCTTGGTCTTACCTCTATAGGGATAGATGGTGAAAAAGAAGATCAGGTGACTGGAACAGAAAAGCCAACTATTTATATTCAAAAAGGGACTATTATTGCTTCTGCAAAAAAATCTTATCTTTCTTCTGATATAACAAAGGAAATACTGTCTACCACTGGCATACAAACACCTATGGGGGAGATTATTCTTTTTAGAGCATTAAGTGATGGATACATAGAACTAATGGGGCCCTCCATTAACAATTACTTAAAGACTGTTATTAAACAGATGAAGGCATTGGGTAGCCAGTTGGTTATAGTGGACGGTGCTTTAAATAGAAGAACCACTGCATCACCTTCGATTGCAGAAGGGGTTATTGTGGCTACAGGTGCAACTGTTTCAAGGAATATGGAAGAGGTCATTGAAGAAACTGCCCATAAGGTATCTTTATTACAAATAGAACTAGAAAGAAATTATGATAGGTTAAAGTTAGTAAAAAAAGCACTAAAACAGGGAAAAGTATCTTTTCTTTACGATGATAAATTACAAATTTCACAGGAGCTAACAGCACTAGGGGCAGAAAACACCATAAATGAGGGGTTAACTTCTGGGGCTAATGCAGTTATCATAAGTGGGGTTGTGGGGGATCGACTGGTGGAGAATCTTATTAAAAGTCCCATAGATTTATCAGATAAAATCATTTATGTAGAAGATGGGACAAAACTATTTTTAAAGGAAGAAAACCTTAGGAGGTTAAAGCTTAAGGGATTGAAACTAATGGGGGTAAATGAGATTAATCTTCTTTTAATTACTGTTAACCCAAAAGCACCAGATGGTTATAGTTTTGATTCCCATAGGTTTTGTTACTTACTCCATGAAAAAACTCAAATACCAGTCTTTGATGTCATTAGTAATATAGGAGTTGGTTTAGAATAATGTGGAACAATATAGGTCTAAATTATATACTACAGCAATTGAAAATAATAACCCCCTATGGAAAAGAGCAACTTCAATTATTAAAACCCTATACCATTGAAAATTTTCCCATATTAAAAAGGATTTTAGAGGATCTTGATTTAATGATTAATAGCCTTTCTCTGTTTCCAGAAGTCTATGAAAAGATTGAAGGGGAATTTTTAAGAATAAAAGATGTTAGGGGAAGTATTAAGAGATGTGAAAACTTACAGGTGTTAGATGACATAGAGTTTTATGAAATAAAGTTGTTTGCCATCTATTTAGAAAGTATTAGATACCACTATCAACCTATGGGGCTTACCATTGAGGGGGTTAATTTTCAAGATTTAGAACCTGTTATTGATCTATTAGATCCAGAAAAAAAACGCTTTACCACCTTTAGTATCTATGATGCATATTCAGAAGAGTTAAAGCTAATACGAGAAAAGAAACATTCAATAGAAAACCTAATTTATATAGAAAAAAACATTAGTGAAATGGAAGTCCTTAAAGAACAACGTTTCAAACTGGTGGAAGAAGAAGCATATTATGAAGGGAAAATTAGACAGCAGTTATCTCAACAATTGCTGCCTTACATAGAAAGAATAAAGGAAAATATTTACTCGATTGGTATACTAGATTTATGTATCGGTAAAGCCAAACTGGCAAAGGAAAAAGCATGTACAAAACCCCTATTTGGGGAGGACATTCAACTGGAAATAGTGGAGGGAAGACACCCTTATATTGAGGACTTACTTCAACAACAGGATAAGAAATTTACCTCCATAAGCATTAATTTAACAGCAGGTTCTAATGCCATTACAGGTCCTAATATGGGGGGGAAAAGTGTCACCATTAAAACCATTGCTTTAAATGCCCTTTTAGGTCATATGGGTTTTTATGTCTTTGCAAATGTATTAAAGCTTTCGGTCTTTAACTTTATTCATTTACTATCCAATGACCAAGAATCTATAAAAGACGGATTAAGTACCTTTGGTGGTGAAATTGTTAAATTTAATGAATGTATGTTGGATATTAAACAAAGTAGAGGATTGGTTTTAATAGATGAATTCGCCAGAGGAACAAACCCTAATGAGGGTAGACTGTTGGTAAAATCATTAATGGAGTACCTTAATAAATTTGATAGCATTAGTGTTTTCATAACCCATTTTGATGGAGTTGTGGGGGCAGGTATAAACCATTATCAGGTAATGGGCTTAAAACATGTAGACTTTAATGAACTAATGAGTAAGCAGAACCATTACACTTCAAAAGATGGATTAGAAAAAATACACAAATTAATGGACTATCGATTAGAACCCGTTAAAAATCATGACCCAGTTCCCAAAGACGCATTAAATATTTCTATGCTATTGGGTTTGGACTCTAATATTATTGAGATAGCAAAGTTACATTATCATAAGGAGGTGCAGTTTTATGGTGAAGAAACCTAATAAAATGCTTAACCTAGACTTTGAATTAGTGAAAAAAGTAAGAAATACTGCTGCAAAAATAGCAGAGGATACACAAGAATTTATTCAACAGCACACAACTATTGCTGTAGAGAGAACAGTTGCTAGGTTGTTGGGGATAGATGGTGTTGATGCCTTTGATGTACCTCTACCAAATGTGGTGGTGGATCATATTAGAAAAGATAACGGAGTAGGCAATGGTATAGCCATATACATTGGTAATGCCATGTTACAAACTGGTTTAACTCCACAGGAAATAGCAGAGAAAGTATCTACTAAAGAAATTGAGTTAACAAAGCTCCCAATGGGGGACTTGTTTGAAATAAGGCTTTTAATTGATAAAATAGCCCTTAAAACGGTGGAAAGAATAAGAAGTAATCGTAGTGAACGGGAAAGTTATCTTCAAAAACATGGAGATAAAGAAGGTCCATATCTTTATGTTATTGTAGCAACAGGAAATATTTATGAAGATATTATTCAAGCAGTGGCGGCAGCTAAACAAGGGGCCGATATTATTGCTGTAATTAGAACAACAGGACAAAGTTTATTGGATTATGTGCCATATGGGGCAACCACAGAAGGCTTTGGTGGGACTTACGCCACACAAGAAAATTTTAAGTTAATGAGGACAGCCTTAGACGAAGTTGGAGTTGAGTTAGGGCGATACATTCGTCTGTGTAACTATTGTTCTGGGCTATGTATGCCAGAAATTGCTGCAATGGGAGCTTTGGAAAGACTAGATGTTATGCTGAATGATGCCCTTTATGGTATATTATTTAGAGATATTAACATGAAACGTACAATGGTGGATCAATTCTTCTCAAGAGTAATCAATGGTTTTGCAGGGGTAATTATCAACACAGGAGAAGATAATTATCTAACCACTGCCGATGCCTACGAAGAAGCCCATACAGTCTTAGCTTCCCAATTTATAAATGAACAATTGGCTTTAAAGGCAGGGATACCAGAAAATCAAATGGGTCTTGGACATGCATTTGAAATTGACCCCAACATGAAGAATGGTTTCCTTTATGAATTAGCACAGGCACAAATGGCTAGAGAAATATTCCCAGATGCTCCTCTAAAATATATGCCACCAACTAAATTTATGACGGGTAATATTTTTAAAGGACATATTCAAGATGCCTTATTTAATATGATTACAATTATGACGGGTCAAAAACTTCATTTATTGGGGATGATGACAGAAGCTATACATACTCCCTTTATGTCAGATCGTGCTTTAGCTATTGAAAACGCCCAATATATTTTCAACAATATGGAAGACTTTGGCGAAGAAATTGAATTTAAAAAGGATGGAATTATCCAAAATAGAGCAAAAGAAGTATTGGATAAAGCCCATCAACTTATTATGCAAATAGAAAAAGACGGACTTTTTAACACCCTTGAAAAAGGTACATTTGCAGGTATTAAACGACCAATTAATAGTGGTAAAGGTTTAGATGGTGTATTTATAAAAGAGAAGGATTATTATAATCCTTTTATTTCCATGATGTTGGAAGTTTAGTATAAAGAGTTTAATATTACCATTATTAAAAGGGACAGAAGGGAGGATTACAATGTCGGGTGGATTGTATTCTATGGAAAAAAAGGACTATGAGAAAACGTTGGATTTAACTAAACTTAAACCCTATGGTGATACTATGAATGATGGTAAAGTGCAAGTAAGCTTTACTTTGCCTGTCAAAGATGATGACAAAGGGATTGAAGCAGCCAAGGAATTAGCTAAAAAAATGGGTTTAACAGAAGTTAACGTGGCTCATCATGGGGTATTGGATGTGAATTTTACTTTTTATGTGGTCTTTGGTAATTTAGTTCATCATGTGAATTATGAAGAAATTCATGTGGAAACAGTTGATACGAATGTTATGGATATGAAGGAAACCGATGAGTTTATTAAAGAAAAGATAAAACGAAAAATTGTGGTGGTGGGGGCAAGTACAGGTACAGATGCCCATACAGTAGGAATAGATGCCATTATGAACATGAAGGGTTATGCGGGTCATTATGGATTAGAAAGATATGAAATGATTGATGCCTATAATTTAGGGAGTCAAGTGGAAAATGAAGAATTTGTACGTAAAGCTATAGAATTGAAGGCAGATGTACTTTTAGTTTCTCAAACAGTAACTCAAAAAAATGTACATGTACAAAATCTAACCCATTTGGTGGAATTGTTGGAGGCAGAAGGTATTAGAGATAAAGTGGTGTTAATCTGTGGTGGAGCTAGAATCTCCCATGAACTTGCAAAGGAATTTGGCTATGATGCAGGTTTTGGGCCAGGTAAATATGCCGATGACGTGGCAAGCTTTGCCGTTAATGAAATTTATAATAGAATGGGTTTAGGGGAGTAAATATATAAAAAAAGACTGTCATTTTTGGCAGTCTTTTTGTATGTAAATATTTAAAAATAAACATATATAAATTGTTATTGAATACTACAAATTTTACACAAAATTGTTTATAGTAGAGGGTTTATTTAAATTTTTATGTTATATAAATAACATATTTACCAAGTTGGAAGGTATTTACCAATAAGTGATGGAATATATAATAATTAATAAACTTAATACTGAAAATTTTCATAATAATTTACCATTTACTTAATGGTTTAAATTTATTAAATGAAAAATGTAAGGGGTGATAACATGAAAAAAATTAACTTTCCACTTTTGATAGGTCTTCTATTACTAACTATTTTGTTAGCTTTTACTTTAGCACCTAATCATTTTACCAATAAAGATCCCTACAATCAAGAACACTTTACATTTGGAAAAGTAGTAGAAGATGGACAAAAAGCTCATCAAGTCACTTCTCCCCCGTGGGGACCTAAAAAAGAAAACATTATGGGGACAGATGAGCTTGGCAGAGATATTTATTCAAGACTAGTTTATGGTACGAAATCAACCTTACAAACAGCGTTATTAGTAGTGTTATTAAGGTTTTTATTGGCAGTACCCTTTGGAATCATAGCTGGAATAGGCAGTAAAACTGCTTCATCAATTATTCGATTTTTTAATATTATTTTTACAGCTATTCCCACATTGTTTGCTGCTTTTTTTGTTTTAAATATAAAATACGTTGCTTCCCTTAAGGTGGAAGACTCCATAATAGCCTTTGGGGTGGTATTAACAGTAGTTGGATGGGCAAAGTTAGCTAAACAGGTGGAGGAAAAAGCAAGTAATATTATGAAGGAAGAATTTATTGAAGGAGAAGTTGCAGTAGGCAAAAGTAAAGTTCAAATTGTCTTTCAAAATATGATTCCTCATTTAGTACCTTCTTTAATCAGCTTTATTTTTATTGAAGTGGGTTTAGTTATTTTTCTATTGGCTCAACTAAGTATATTAGAGACTTTTATTGGACCAAGAAGTCTGTTTAAGAGGGATGGAGGTAGTAGTGGTTGGATGGTGGCAGATAATCCAGAATGGGCTTCTATGCTATCTCGTACAGTCATTAATAATAGAGTGGGTAAATATTGGATTAGTCTTTTTCCTGCCCTTGCTTTTACTATTGGAATTTTAGCTTTCAATTTGACAGGTGAAGGACTTCGTATGGAATTTGAAAAGAGAACCTCTCCAGTAGCTTCAATCATTAGACGTTCTGGGTTTGCTTTTTCACCCAGAATATACTTTCAACAGGTGACTAGGTTTAGAGAGTACTATAAACCTGTGCTTATAAAAACCTTATGTATAGTATTGATAATTACCTATGGGTTGATTCCCCCACCAAAAAGCTTGTATCAGTTTGAATCACATCAAGCAATGATACATTTGGAGGAACTAATAAAACCCCAGTATCAAGGTAGATTGTCAGGATATGAGGGTAACTATTTAGCGGGTGATTATATTATTGAAAAACTTAAAGAATATGGATTAGAACCTTATGACGGAGAAAATTATGCTCAAACTTTTCCACTTAATAGAGTTGGTAATTGGACTGCAATTGTGGAGGAGGCAACCATCACTTTAACTTCAAATAATGGAGAAATTTCATCATATCAACTACATAACGATTTTGACTTAGCCTCTATTAAAGCTTTTAACGTAGACGATGAGGATTTATACTTTAATAATAATTATATTAGCTTTATAGGGTTTTCTTCCACCAATGAAGAATTAAGAAATAATAAACAATTGATGCTGGTGGATTTTGTAGATAGTTATTATGACTTGGCATTTAAGGTATCTCGGGGTATTACTAAAACCCCAGTATCATTTTCTATTTTAGAAGATAATAGCAAGGAAATTATACCTACTTATATTGCTGAAAATTACACTATTATTCCTAAAGGAGAATTAGCTGAAAAATTAAAAACAGCAGAATATAAAGTTGAAGTTAAAATTAAGCAACCTAATATAGTGGAAGAAGGAAGAAATATTATTGCAGTATTACCAGGTAAAAGCTGGTTTGAACCTAATGATAGTAATAATAAAAAAGAAGTAATTATTGTTGGTGCCAGCTATGACGGAATTGGAATGGTGGATAATAAAACCAGTGCAATGAGGACTTCCAATGCTGCTATTAATCTTGAAATTGCTAGAGTTCTTTCTCAAATAAAAGAGCCATTAGATAAAACAATTATTTTTGCTTTTTGGGATGGAGACTCTGTGGGGAGTTCAGGTAGTTATTACTATAATATTTATCAACGACTTTTCAGTCAACAAAATTATGTAATATATTATTTTGATGTAGGTTACGCAAATAATGAAAAACGTATCAGTATAGACTTTAAAAGTCCTGTAAATTCAGAAGTAGGTACATATGACATTTTTAATGATATTAGTAAGCTGGTGAAAAAGAAGAAGATAGCTCATGTCTTTAAACAATCAAACAGTAAAACTTTTTATAATATTGGCGATAACATGTCTTTAAAAGTATCTGTAAATGCAGCCAACGATTCAAATTTGGATACAGTACAAGATAAAATAGAAAACATTAACACTAAACAAATGGAAAGTATAGGTCAAATTTTTATCGATTTAATAACAATGGATAAAAATTTTAAATAATAATTGGTTTATAGAAGGGGGGCTGTTTATGAACAAAACAATAATTAACAAAGTTGCAATTAAAATTACCCTTAATATAGCAATGTTGGCATTAGTTGGATTTATGGCAATATTATTAACCAATATTCCCATGAACTTAGACTTTACCCGTGTAAACGGGAAATTAGTCAGTAACATGGACTTTTCCCTTTATCAAAAAAATGTAATAGAATCGGTTAATATGTTGGTTTCAGGAAAATATTTAGGGCAAGTGGTCTATGGTAGAGGACAAATGGTTAAGGAAATAATGACAATTGCCCTCCGAAGAAGTATGACGCTTTTTTTCATATCTCTAATATTGGCAATTCTTCTTGGAATACCAAAGGGCATATTCGATAGTAGGAGGAATAAAAAGCATTCAAATATTAAACTACTACAGACATTAATTCCATTATCCGTTCCAGATGTGTTAACCATCAGTCTTATACAGCTGTTTGGGCTATATTTATATAAAAACAAATTTACTGTTTTAGGTGTAGGTCCAATTTTATATATGGGTTTTGATCACTGGAGTCAATCAATTTATCCCATTATCGCATTGTCATTAGTACCAGCTGCATATATTGCTAGAATCACCGCCACATCAATAGAGTCGGTGTATCATAGAGACTATATATTAGCAGCAAGGGGAAAGGGATGTTCAGAGATGAGAATTATCTTAAACCATACCATGAGGGATGTTTTTGCTGATTTGATTGCATCATTCTCCACAATTGCCTCCATGATGTTTTCCAGTTTATTTATTGTAGAACGTATTTTTTATTATCCAGGAATCACCTTTGAATTGTTGGGTCTTTATGGAAATCCATCCGCTGACGGAAGTACTACAATAGCTTATTTAACTCTAGCAGTATCATTAGCCATAATCTATTTCGCTTTGTATACTATGTTAGAAATTACAAAACAAATATTAATTCCTAAACTAAAAAATTAATATGAACATGTAACTAGGAGGTAAATAATGAGCTTATTAAAGGTGAAGGATTTAAAAACATATTTTTCCATAGATAAGGAACTAATTCCTGCCGCTGATGGTGTCGGTTTTGAAATTAATAAGGGAGAAGTAATTGCATTAGTAGGTGAATCAGGTAGCGGTAAAAGTGTTACGGCCCTATCCATTATGAAATTAATCAGAGAACCAGGTAAAATAGTGGCTGGTGAAGTTCTTTTTAATGAAGAAAATTTGATTAATAAAACTGAAAAAGAAATGTGTAATATTCGAGGAAATAAAATCAGTATGATCTATCAAGATCCTATGTCCACATTAAATCCAATGATTCCTATAGGAGATCAGATTAAAGAGGCAATAGTAATTCATCAACGGATAAAAAAAGCAGAGGCTAAAAAACAAGCCATTAAGATGATGGAGTTAGTAGGTATTCCTGATGGGGCTCGCCGTTATAATGACTATCCATCTCAATTTAGTGGTGGAATGAGACAACGGATAATGATTGCAATGGCACTGGCTTGTGGGCCTCAATTACTCATTGCAGATGAACCCACCACCGCATTAGATGTCACCGTTCAAGCTGAAGTATTAGAACTGCTTCGTAATTTAATTAAAGAATATAATATGTCGGTATTACTAATTACCCATGACTTAGGTGTGGTTGCCGAAATGGCAGATAGAGTTTGTGTTATGTATTGTGGTAAAATTATGGAAGAGACTAATAAAAATAATTTGTTTAGAAACCCACTAAATCCCTATACAAAAGGTTTAATGAAATGTATTCCCCGTACAGATGATCAGACAGATGTGTTATATACAATTGGAGGAAATGTACCCCATACCTCAGATTATCCAAAAGGATGTCGTTTTTCTACAAGGTGTGCTGAAGTAATGGAAATCTGTAGAGAAGAAATGCCATCTTTAACACAAGTAGAAGAAAACCACTTAGTTCGTTGTTGGTTATATAATCAGAGGGAGGGGAGGTAGTTATGAAGATTATAGATGTAGTTGATTTAAAAAAACATTATGTTGTAAAGTCACCTATACTAGAACTGGAAACCACAGAGATTAAAGCAGTTAATGGTGTGAGTTTTCATATAAACAAGGGAGAGACACTAGGACTGGTGGGAGAGTCAGGTAGTGGTAAAACCACCACAGGAAAACTAATACTAAGATTATTAAGTCCTACAGATGGTAAAATATTTTTAGAGGGTCGAGATATAAGTAACATTAAGGATAGGGAGTTTAGAAGAATTAGAAGGGATATACAGGTGGTCTTTCAAAATCCCTATGCTGCCCTTGACCCTAAAATGACCATTCAAGATATTTTAACACAACCTTTGTCAATACATAAAATCGTTCCTCCATTGGAGTATAGTAAAGAAGTGGTGAGACTATTAGATTTAGTAGGTTTGTCTTCTAAGGATGCAAAAAAATTTCCCCATGAATTTAGCGGTGGACAACGTCAACGAATTGGAATAGCCAGAGCCATTGCCACTAAACCTAAATTTATTGTTTGTGATGAACCTGTTTCAGCTTTAGATGTCTCTGTTCAGTCACAAATTATCAATTTACTAATGGATTTACAAAAGGAATACAAATTATCCTACTTGTTTATTGCCCATGGCCTTAATGTTATAAAGCATGTTAGTGATCGGGTTGCTGTTATGTACTTAGGTAAAATAGTTGAAATGGGAGACGTAGAAACCATATTTAATACACCAAAGCATCCCTATACACAGGCACTAATGTCAGCTTCAACTACCCCAGACCCTGACGCTAAGCGAGAAAGGATATTATTGAAGGGTGAAATCCCCAGTGCAATTAATTTACCAACGGGATGTAACTTTCATGCCAGATGTCAACATTGTACAAATATTTGCATTACTGACGAACCTCCTTTATTAACTTTTGAGGGACGAAGTGTTGCATGTCATCTAGTAAAAATAAAGATACCAACTTAGGGGGTTTAAGTATTTATTAAAATACTTTAAATAAAAATTAATTGAAAGGAGCTATATTATAAAAATAAACTAAATTACATTTAGAGGAGGTATATTTATGTTAAAAAGAAAGATGTCTATGTTTGTGTTATTAATATTGTTACTTAGTGCAATACTGTTGCCAGTACAGGGGCATGGTAGTAATTTTAGTGCAGCAACATCAATAAATGTAAACACATCTATAGCGGGGAATATTAGTGTTGCAGGAGAACAAGATTATTTTAAATTTATTGCACCAACTACGGGAACTTATACCATAGAAACAACAGGTAGCACCAGTACATATGGGTATTTGTATAACAGTAGCCAGACACTAATAGCAGAAGATGATTATAGTGGAGAAGGGTATAACTTTAGAATTACTGAAAACCTAACAGCAGGACAAACTTACTTTGTTAAGGTAAAACATTTTAATAGTTTACGAACAGGTGCATATACCTTAATTGTTAAAGCACCATTAACTTTAGGTGAAAAGCTACGTAATTTACCTAATAATATATTAGATACAATGGAGGATTTAGGAGGTCATACATTAGTAAAACATGTTAATATATCTGATGCAGACCTTTTTAAAAGAGCTAATACAGGCACGGTAGGAACAAAGTCTACCAAATACTATAGTTATGATATTGCTACAATGGCCGTAAAAGAATCAATATCAGCTAATGCAAACGATATTGAAGCTTGGTTAAAAAGTACTTCCACCAGTAGAAAGGTATATAATGTTAATCATTCATTTAATCTAGGATATGGTTATGTAAAAGTATCATCAAGTACCGTAAATAAAGTAGAAAATATTAAAACATCAGTTATTGTTTTAGAAAAATCTTCACAACATGAATTAGGATTTATTATAATTACTTCATATCCATTAACACAATAAAGATAAATTTAAGAATATAGACTTCGGAGGTATGCTTACACATGAAAGATCCCTGGAATCCTACAAAAGAAGAAATTAGGCAGTGGGCATATGAAAGTGATAAATTTTTACCACCACAAGATTGGGAGCTAGTAGTTGGACGAATAGAAAATTCAAAATTATTATTAGAACTAACCTGTGATGAAACTTGTCCACAAAATATTTGGGCATTGTCTTGTTTATACTTTTTAGTAGGAGACTATATAAGACGTAAAATAAAGCCCTATTCTTTAGAAGATTTATTAAATGTACTTGAAGAAGCAAAAAAGTCTAATGTTTCTTATGTTACAAGATGGGTGGAAAAGTCATATGATTTAATTAAAGACCCTGAAAGATTTAATTATAATGAATGGTGTAATGGAGAATTGGCAAATGAAGAGAAGGTAAGATAGTTAGAGCGACTTTTTGTTCTGAAAAGAATAAGAGGTCGCTTATTATTATGTCAGTTAATTAAAATTTAATAAATTTTTAAAAGGAAAAGTTTCTTTTCTGTTGAATATTCATAGTATTCAAATTGCATAGTTTCATAAATTATTGGAATAAATTTTTTAGTTAAAAGTATATTTAATAGTAAATTATTAATATGAAGTTATGATAAATAAAACATAAAATTAATTAAGTAAATTGGAGGTAAAGGTAGTGAAAATTGGAATACCGCAGAGTTTACTCTACACTTATTATTATCCTTTATGGAAAACCTATTTTGAACACTTAGGGGTTGAGGTAGTGGTTACACCAACAACAACTAAAGAAATTATGGATTTAGGAGTAAAAAATTCAGTACCAGAATTGTGTGTTCCAATTAAAGTATATATTGGACATGTATTAAAACTTGTAGAGATGGATGTTGACTATATCTATGTTCCAAGATTTGTTTCAATTCAAAAAGGTCAATATTTTTGTCCAAAGTTTATGGGATTACCAGATATGGTTAGACATTCCTTTGATGGAATAGAGAAAAAACTAATAGTTCCAACAATAGAGGCTACTGATGATAATATAGCCCTTTATAAAAACTTCAAGATATTTGAAAATATATTAAAAATTAGCAGTAAAGAAAACAAGGCAGCTTTGGATAAAGCAGAGACAGTTTGGAAGACTTTTAGAAAATACTGTCTAAAAGGGAATTCAGCTATAGAAGCGATGGATTTAGCCTTTGGAGATGTTGTGGAAGAGGAGACTATTACTTCAAATGAAGAAACTCTTACCATTGGATTAGTGGGTTACGTATATAATGTTTATGATCCTTTTATTAGTATGGATATTATAAAAAAGATTAGAGAAATGGGTGTTGCTGTAAAAACCTTTGAAATGCTTGAAGAAACAGAAATGAATAAACAATTAAAAAAACTATCTAAAAACTTGTTTTGGACCTTTAGTGATAAATTATTGGCGGCTGGTTATTCGTTTTATAACGACGATGATGTAGATGGATTAATTCATATTACTGCTTTTGGATGTGGACCCGACTCAATGTTAGGGAAGTTATTAGAGATAGAATCATCTAACTTTGCTAAACCTTTTATGACCATTAGAGTAGATGAACATTCTGGAGAAAATCATCTTCAAACAAGAATAGAAGCTTTTGTTGATATGATTCGTAGAAAAAAACACAAAACAAAAAGAGGTGCATAATAAAATGAAGGTGTCTTTTCCCTATATGGGAACAACTGTTGTATATAAAAAACTTTTAGAATTAATGGGACATGAAGTAATCATGCCACCAAAACCAAGTCAAAAAACCATTAATTTAGGTGTTAAATATAGTCCGGAGTTTGCTTGTTTTCCTTTAAAAGTTATAATGGGAAGTTACTTAGAAGCCCTAGATATGGGGGCAGAGGTAATTATTACCTCTGGAGGAGATGGACCTTGTAGAGCTGGTTTTTACGAGCAAGTACATAGAAGGATTTTAGAAGAGGAAGGCTATAATGCAGAATTTTTGGTCTTTAACTCAATGTTTAAAGATTTTCAACAATTCAAGAAGAATGTTTTTAAATTAAAAGGGAACAATTCTTGGCTTAAATTAGTTAACACTTTAAAGCTAGTTTATAGTATGACTAAAAAGCTAGATAAATTGGAAAAGCGAGTACAGATTACACGGGCATATGAAGTAAAAAGAGGCGATACTACTAAAGTATGGGAAGAAATTCAAATGTTATTTGATAAGGCGAAAAATCAACAGGAAATTAATTGTGCTTATCAACGGGGAAATGAATTAATAGATAAAATAAAAAGAGTTGAAGTACCAGAGGAAAAGAAAATACGCATTGGAATTGTGGGAGAAATCTATGTTGTTATGGAAGCTTCTATTAATATGAAAATGGAAGAATTATTGGGAAATTTAGGGGCTGAAGTAGAACGGTCACAATATTTATCCCAATGGATTGAATATAATACATTGCCAGATTTTATGAACTTTACCCATGAAGTGAGTATATTAAAAAAAGGTGAACCCTATATCCCTATTAGTATAGGAGGTCATGCAAAACAAACATTGGGACATATAGTAGATTATAGCGAAAGGGGTTTTGATGGTGTTATTCATTTAATGCCATTTGGATGTCTACCAGAGCTTGTATCTCAAAGTATTATCCCTAAAATTACTGAAGAATTAGGAATTCCGGTTTTAACATTATCAATAGATGAACAAACTGGTACTGCCAATAGCTTAACAAGAGTAGAAGCATTTATGGATTTAATTAGGGGTAAACGAGGGAAAAAAATATCATAACAATGAGGGGATGGACTAAATTGAAGGAATTATATTTAGGTATAGATGTTGGCTCTGTTAGTGCCAATGTAGTGGCAATTGATGAAGCAGGAGAAGTACATTATAGTACATATATAAGAACCAATGGTCAACCGTTGGAGGCAGTAAAAAAAGGAATGAAAGAACTTTATGCTAGCCTCCCTGAAGATTATCTAATAAAAGGAGTGGGAACAACAGGTAGTGGTAGACAATTAATTGGGGTAATGTTAGGATCAGATGTTGTAAAAAATGAAATTACAGCCCATGCTACAGCTACAGCCCATTTTGTACCAGATGTAAAAACTATATTTGAAATTGGTGGGCAGGACTCTAAAATTATTGTTTTAGAAAATCAAATGGTTGTAGATTTCGCCATGAATACGGTGTGTGCCGCAGGTACAGGTTCCTTTTTAGATCATCAGTCAGAGCGATTAGGAATACCTATTGAAGACTTTGGAGCAATGGCACTATCAGCCCAAAGAGATGTGAGAATAGCTGGTAGATGTACAGTTTTTGCTGAATCTGATATGATAGCAAAACAACAATTTGGCTTTTCAAAGGCAGAAATTATAAAAGGTTTATGTGAAGCATTGGTTAGAAACTATATAAATAATTTAGGTAGAGGTAAGAAATTAGAACCGCCTTTTGTTTTTCAAGGGGGTGTTGCCGCTAATATTGGAATAAAAACAGCTTTTGAACAAGAGATTAACCATGAGGTAATTATCCCTAAGCATTACAATATTATGGGGGCAATTGGTGCAGCCATTCTAGCAAAGGAACATATAGAAGAAGCTGGAGTAACTACAAATTTTAGAGGATTTGAAGCTACCGACTTAGCCTTTGAACCAACTACTTTTGAATGTGGTCAATGTTCCAATAACTGTGAAGTGATAAAAGTAGAACTAGATAAACAAGTTGTTGCCATGTGGGGAGACCGATGTGGTATGTATACTAATAATTTATAAGATAAGTAATAAATATAAGTAATAAATAAAAGCGACTGGAACAATCCCAGTCGCATTATATTTATAAAAAACCTTCAGATACAACCTGTTTTATTTGAAATTATATCTAATTTAAGTACATTAAGTTGAACTAGTATCCTAGTTTAACCACATATGCTTCTAGTTCGGTTAAAAGTTGAACATATTTTCTTTCAGTTTCTTCCTTATTCAGATCTTCTTGAGTTTTATTAAAATCTATTTCCATCTTTTCTAATGTTTCTTGACTTAACTTATCTGCTGCAAAATTAAAAATAGCATTGTCTTCCTTATCAATATGACGGTACAAAAGATCTGTATAACAAATGGCATTTGAAATAATATCTACCTTAGCTTCTTCTTTCCCTTTTTCAGCATCAAACAAAGACTCTTCAAGGGTTTTAATAAATAAGCGACCAAGATCATGTTCTGCCAACATACTGTAGATAGGTCCAATTTTAATGGCTTCCCCTAACTCGGTAGACATTACATTAAATAGAATATCTTCTTCTTTACCATGATGAAATTTATCAGCATAATTCCTTATAAAATCAATTGCTTTATGAAATCCCTCGTAGTAAACTTCTTTAGTATTAAAAGTATGGATAGAAAGTTTTCTAACCACCTTTAACATTCTTAATATATATTGATGTTCATCTTTTAAAGTTTGAATAGCCTTCATAATAATCCTCCTTAACAATCTCTTTTTTCTTATTATAACCAAGTACCATCATAAACTATGTGATATAGGTCAAACAAAAAAGGGAAATTTATCACATTGCATAATCAGCCTAGTACTAAACAGGTAAATATTTTGTTAAAAAATAAAATTTGGCTTATACTTATAGATAAAGTAAAATTAAATTTAATAATTTGAAATGAAGGGTGGAAAAGTATGAAGCTAGGTGGTTACTCCCACACAAATGGTATTACATTTTTTTGTGATGTGTTGAAGCTAAGAACTGTTTATAAAAAACAAGAGATAAAATATGAGATAAAATGGATTATACCAATGAAGTGGCTTAGAAAATTAGAAAAGAAGCCGATTATTGGTGGGTTAAGTGTTTTTTATTATCAATGGAAGATATTTGATAACAAAGTAAAGGCATTGATTTTTAGTCTTATTATGATTATGTTTTTAGATGAATTTTTTCATATTCCTAACGTAAATAACTTTATGAATCTTTCTATAAACAATTGGTGGCTATTAGGGATCGGGGTAATAATTTTTCTTATTAACTTTAAAAGAATGAGTAGGCTGTTGAGGTATCATGGAGCAGAGCATAAAGTTATTAATTGTTTTATGAAATACGGTTATGTTAATGAAGTATTAGCAAAACAATCTTCAAGGTTTAATAAACGTTGTGGGACTAATTTAGCAACGGTTTTTTTACTATTATATGGATTATTTTATTATTTTAAAGTAGAATCTATTTTATTAGCAGTAATATTGTTATTGATTTCAATTCAGTTTATAAAAAAGATGGCAGAGAAAGAAACAAAGTGGGATGCTTTACTAAACCTATTACAATGGGTAACTGTTTGGGAGCCATCGGATAAAGAATTGGAAGTTGCTGTAAAAGGTTTTACAAAACTTCATCAAAGTTATCTAATTTATCAAAAAGAAGTAATGGATCGAAATAGGGTGTTTAAGGCATAGCACTTAATTTTCGTCATAAAAAAATTCAGTACCTTAACATATTTCAATATATGTTAAGGTACTGAATTTTTTTTGTTCATGAAACCTGAAGGTTTTTAATCAGTTTTCCATCTTAAGAAATTCATTTTTTAATGATATTATGAAGAAGCCCTTCGTTACCTCCAGTACCTTCAACTGTGTAAGTGAAGGAAGGATTGGCATTTTCAATAAATGTTTTTATCCATCTAGATCGAAGTTGATACATAGTAGTAACATCTATTCCAACTTTTACCCAATAAGGTTGATGAAGGCATTTAGTAGTACGCCATTGAAGTTGATCTAATTCAGATATAGCCACATTATTTACATGATCGCATGGCATTCCATCCAATAAGTAATTGTTTAATTGTTGATATAAATCGGGAGCATTTAGTAAGCCAGCTTGGTTCTTTAATATTTCACCACATTTTTTACCCTGTTCCATAAATTGTGTTTCTACAATATTCAATACATCCTTACCGTATTTTTCAATTAATTGTTTTAATGTAGCCGCCTGTCTTGTTTCTGCAATTTGTATTCTATGTTGTAGCCATCCATGAATATTATTTGTATCAATTAATGTTTCTAATGGTTGTTGAGGCATAAAACTGCCAAATTGATTTTCTACTGAATCACTTATTTCTTTTACTTCATTCCCAAATTTTTTTGTTACCTCATCAATAATATTCACTTCTAATTCCTCAAATAACCTGATTTTATTAAATAGCCAATGATGAATAGGTCCTAAAAATGCACTCATATTTTTTCCTCCTATTAATAATTATTTTTTATTAGCATACCTCAAAGTTCCATATTTTAATATGAGGAAAATCACAAAAATAAATAAAACTTCACTCACACATTCTTCTTCAATGCATAATATGAAATTAAATCGAGAGTTTTTATAACAACTATTAACAAAAAAGGAGTGTATTTTATATGACTGAAGTAGCTAAAAAAAATGATTTACTAAGTTCATTTTTCGGTGGAATCGGTGGAAAGGGTTCAAGTTTTCCTATAATATTAGTTATAATACTTTTACTATTTTTTAGTGGTGGAACTGGTATAGGTAAAGGTAAAGGCTCATTTTTAGGCGGATTAGATGATAACTTGATACTTATTTTCGTATTATTTATTATATTATTTGGAGGTTCTAGCTCATTTAAATTTTAAATAGACTTAAACAAACAACTGTTAGGAAATTTTCTAACGGTTGTTTGTTTTTTATTATGTTTTAATATCTATAAACCTAAGCAAACGGCATAAATTTTTAAAAGTATTGATAAATAAAAGAAAATAATTTGATATTAAAAAATAAGTAGGTGTATTTTCACGTATTTTGTAAATGCTACTATAGGATTTAATTAAACAGAATAAAAAATAGGAAATTAGTACATATATAAATAAAAAATTCTAGTACAGTTAAAAATTACAATGATTAAAAGGACATTTACTACAGATAATACTAGTGTAGCAAAAAACAGCTACAAAAAAATCTTTCTAAAATCTGAAGGGAGGAAACATCAATGACAACTAATATTAATCAACAAACTCAAACAGGTACAACTAACGACGTTAACAGATCAGGAAGAAACACTATCGTAGTTCCAGAGGCTCGTCAAGCTCTTAACCAAATGAAAGTTGAAATAGCTAACGAATTAGGTTTATCTAACTATGATCAAATTGACAAGGGTAACCTAACTTCAAGACAAAATGGCTACGTTGGTGGAACCATCACTAAGCGTTTAGTTGAATATGCTGAAAAGAATATGGGAAGATAGTAATATAAAAAATAAAAGCGAGGCATTTGCCTCGCTTTTATTTTTTTTTGAGAATAAGTTATTTCAATTAATTAGAGGTTGAAAAATAAATAAAATTAGAGTAAACTTATATATGTAATTTAATTTATAAAAAGTTACCTCTACCTTACTTTTTTAAGGAAGAGTTTTTTTGTATTTCATATGGTTTAGAATAGAGGTGTATTAATGAAAATAGAGGGCAGATTAATAAAAAAAATAGATGGAACATTAATATTAATTGTTCTAGCAATATGTTTTATTGGCGTTTTAATGGTGGGAAGTGCAACAGCAACTCATCCATTGGGACGGGAAGGTTTCATAAAAACCCAAGTTGCATCAATAATTTTAGGTGTTATTACCGTTGTAATTATTATGCTTTTTGATTATAATTCATTTGCTAGATTTCATGTCCCGATTTATGTTCTGTGTAATGCTTTATTGGTGGCAGTTATTTTGTTTGGTACAGGAATGGAGAAATGGGGAGCTAATCGGTGGATTAGAATAGGTGGCTTTCAATTTCAACCTTCTGACTTTGTGAAAATAGGTATTATTATATGTTTGGCGAGAATAATAGATGATAATAAAGATTCTCTTCATAAACCAGCCACTTTAGCTAAGATAATAGGTTATGTGGCAGTACCAATGTTAATGATTTTAAAGCAACCAGATCTTGGAACAACTATGTCATTTGTCTTTTTTGTCTTTGGTATGTTATTTACAGCAGGCTTGAAGTACAAATATATTATTATAACAGGTATTGCAGGTCTTTTAAGTATACCTTTGGCTTGGATTGGTTTATTAAAGGACTACCAAAAAGATAGAATTATGGTGTTCTTAAATCCAGAATCAGATCCAATGGGGAAGGGGTATCAAATTATCCAATCAAAGTTAGCAGTTGGCTCAGGTATGATTTTTGGAAAGGGTATATTTAAAGGAAGTCAGACTCAGTTTGGGTTTCTTCCAGAAAAACAAACAGACTTTATTTTCTCTGTATTAGCTGAAGAGTTGGGCTTTATTGGAGTTGCAGTATTAATTATATTATATATATTAATGCTACAACGTTGTATAAAAATTGCCAAAGAGGCTAAAGACGATTTTGGCACTTATCTTGTAATGGGCTATACTTTTATGTTAGGTTTTCATATTTTTGCTAATATAGCTATGACCATTGGTTTAATGCCAGTAACAGGTAAACCCCTACCTTTAGTTAGTTATGGAGGGACTTTTATGCTGACAAATATGATGGCAATAGGCGTGATACTAAATGTAAATATGCGGAGAGATAAAATAAATTTTTAAATTAAAAGTTAATAAACTTTTATCAGAATAATTGTATATAATATTGAAGGAGGTGGTGGAAATGGACCCCAATCCTGACTCATATAGGCAGATTCAGGTAATAACAAAAAGGAGAGAGGAACTTTCTACCCCCATTAGTAGAATAATTCTCTCCTAAATTAGAGAGGTGAGAATATGACTGAAAGAATTATACAATTAATAGAAGAAAAAAAGTTTTCTGTACTTAAAGAAGAATTAGTAGAAATGAAGCCAGTGGATATTGCAGAAGTATTTGATGAGTTAAGTAAAAAAAATAGTATTATATTATTTCGTTTATTGTCTAAAGATCAAGCATCGGATGTTTTTGCATATCTATCAACTCAGCAACGTAAAGATATTGTTGGAGCAATTCATGAAACTAAATTAAATGAAATATTGGAAGAATTATATTTTGATGATATGATAGACTTTCTTGAAGAGATGCCTGCTAATGTTGTAAAAAAGATTTTAGCATCATCAACAGAAGAAGAAAGAAAATTAATTAATCAGTTTCTAAACTATCCTGAAAACTCTGCTGGTAGTTTAATGACTATTGAATATGCAGATTTAAAAAAGGAAATGACAGTAAGAGATGCACTAAATCATATTAAGAAAATAGGGGTAGACAAAGAAACCATATATACCTGTTATGTATTAAATGAAAAGAGAAAGTTACAAGGTATTGTTTCCCTTAGAAAATTAGTATTAGTAGATGATGAATTATTAATTTCAGATATTATGAATGAAGATTTTATTTATACTACCACATTAGATGATCAAGAAGAAGTTGCCAGTTTATTTAAGAAATATGATTTAATTACATTACCAGTAGTTGATACAGAGAATAGATTGGTGGGAATTATTACAATAGATGATATTATGGATGTTATTGATCGAGAAAACACAGAAGACTTCCAAAAAATGGCGGCGATGGAACCCAATGACGAGGAATACTTACTTACGGGAGTTTTTTCTTTAGCAAAAAAGCGCTTTTTCTGGTTACTTATTTTAATGGTGTCTGCCACAGTTACAGCTACGATTATTAGAAGTTATGAAGAAATTCTAGGCTCTGTAACGATATTGGCAGCATTTTTTCCGATGCTGATGGATACAGCAGGTAATGCAGGATCTCAATCGTCCACCCTTATTATTCGTGGAATGGCATTGGGAGAAATTGCAATGGAAGACTATCTAAAGGTGTTCTGGAAAGAATTAAGGGTTAGTATGACGGTGGGAGCATCTTTGGGTACATTTAATTTTATAAGAATGTTAATTTTTGGTGATCCTGCTGATATTGCTCTTACTGTTTCAATCACGCTAGGGTTAACGGTAATTATGGCTAAGGTGGTGGGAGGAACTCTTCCTATTGGTGCTAAAAAGTTAAAACTTGACCCTGCCATAATGGCTGGACCTATGATAACAACAATTGTTGATGCATTAGCTTTAATTGTCTATTTTAGAATAGCCAGTGTATTAATTGGTTTTTAATTCTATATACAATAAAAAAAGACGAATATCCTTATTCGTCTTTTTTTATTGGGTAAAATTAAATATATTATGAATAAATTACATAAATAAAAAATAAAAAAACATTTTACTATTTTGGATAATTCCCCTTAAAACAGCCAAAAATATGGGTAGTCTAATTTAGGGAGGGAAAATGATGAAAAAGTATGTATTGGTACTGACAATTGTATTTTCAGTATTATTAGTGGTCAGCTTATACATAAATGGTATATCTGCTCAAAATCTAGCTTGGGGATCTAGGGGTGAAGAAGTTAGGGAAGCTCAGACCCGTTTAAGAAGATGGGGTTACTTAGATGGCGAAGTAGATGGTGTATTTGGAGCTGATACATTTGAAGCTGTGAAAAGATTACAACGAAATAATGGATTGACACCAGATGGTGTAATTGGTCCTAGAACCCGTGATGCTTTAGGAATGCCAGCAAGAACAACAGCCCCAACAGAGCCTGCAAGTAGAGGGGTTTCCAGAAGTGATGATGTTAACTTATTAGCCAGAACCATTTTTGCAGAGGCTAAGGGAGAACCCTATGAAGGAAAAGTTGCAGTAGGGGCAGTTATACTAAATCGTGTTCGCAACCCTGCTTTTCCAAATACAATGGCAGGTGTAGTTTATCAACCCTGTGCTTTTGAACCAGTTAAAAATGGCGCAATAAATCAAGCTCCAGATGATGAGGCTTTTAGAGCAGCTAGGGATGCATTAAATGGTTGGGACCCTACTAGTGGTGCATTATATTTTTGGAATCCTGCAACTGCCACAAGTCGTTGGATTTGGACTAGAACAATTACCCTTAGAATTGGTAAACATGTATTTGGGAATTAGGAGGGATTAAATGAGAAGATATATATTACCCATAGTTCTAGCAGTGGCTTTACTTGGTACAGGAGTTTGGGGGTACCAACAATATACTCAAAAAGTTGATTATCATACTTACTTAGATATTCAGTTTCAACGTCAATTCTATGATTTAATTGGCCATGTGGAAAATACCCAGGTGGACTTAGCAAAGGCAATGGTATCAGGAAGTCCTTTAGATAGGGCAAATTATTTGAATGATACCGTTAGACAAGCATATATGGCACAAGAAAAACTAACACAACTCCCTTTTAATCATGGTGTTATTAGAAGCACAGAAAAGTTTTTAAGCCAAGTAGGGGATTATTGTACTGCTATGGTAAATAAAAGTTTAGAGGGATATGTGATGGAAGAAAGTGAAATGAATACAATGCAAGAACTTCACAGTTATGCTAATTATCTATCACAACAACTTATTGCTCTTCAACAAGACGTGGTGTCTGGAGGCGTAAATTTTGGTGACCTTAGAAGAGAAGGGAACAGAAGTTTAGATAAGGTGGATAATCAGATGAAGGATTTAAATCTAATTAATATAGAAGAGAGAATGCAGGATTACCCAGAATTAATATATGATGGACCTTTCTCAGAACATTTAAAAGATGTAAAACCAAGACTACAGGGTAAAACCATTACAGAAGAAGAAGCCATTAGAATTGTTACAGAAGAGTTTAAAGAAAATAAAATTACAAATGCCCGTGTAATTGGTAGAATAGAGAATGCACCGATTGAGGGTTACTATATTAGAGCTGAGAGAAATGGTGAAGGTAATGGTAGAGGGGTCTCTGTTGCAGTAAGTAAAACAGGAGGCAAAATTATTTGGTATTTAGACCCAAGGAGCATTGGAGAAAGTAAGCTGGAAAAAGAAGAAGCCATAGAAATTGCAGAAGCCTTTTTAAATGAAAAGGGTTATGAAGATATGGTTACCACCTATACAATGGCTTATGAAGGAGAAATGGTTATTAATTTTGCTTATAAACAGGAGGATGTAATTGTTTATACAGACTTAATTAAAGTAAAGGTAGCTTTAGATAATGGTGATATTATAGGGTTAGAAACAGAGGGCTTTTTAATAAATCACTATGAACGGGATATAAAAGAACCCAGTTTATCAGAAGATGATGCTAGAGAAAGGTTATCCAGTGGCGTAGAAGTTGAAAGTACAAGATTAGCCATGATACCAACAGCTGGCAAGAAGGAGATCTTAACCTATGAATTTAAGGTTAAATTTGGAGAAGATAATTATTTGATATATATTGATGCAGAAGATGGAAATCAAAGAAAAATCCTATTAATGATACAACAGGAAGATGGAACGTTGACAATATAGGTTTACAGAAATCCTTTCGTTTGCCTTTACGTGTCAACAACTTAAGTCCTACTTAAACTTTATAAGTAGGACTTTTTTATGAGGAATTTTATTACAACTTCAGTAATTAAAATAGTGTAAATTATTTTTTATAAAAGTTTTTTGGTACTTAATGAACTGTTTTGAATAAAAATATAATAAAGAGTTGTTTATCTATGAAGGAGGGCGGTACAATGAACTTAATGGATAAATTGTCCAACTCCGTATCGGGAACTGCAAAGAGTATAGGTAAAAAATCTACAGATTTAATGGAGATTAGCAAACTAAATAGAAGCATTAGAAAAAGAGAAGAAGATATATTAAAGTTGTTTGAGGAAATGGGACAGTATGTTTATGGACGTTTGAAGAACCTTAATTATATAACTAAGGAAGAGGTTGCATCTTTAGTAAATAAAATAAAAAAAATGGAAGAGGAGATTAAAACTTTAGATAAACTTATATTAGATATAAAGAAAATTAACTATTGTGAAGGGTGCGAAATAGAAGTAGAAGAAGATGCTAAGTTTTGTCCTTTATGCGGAAGAAATATTAAGCGTTAGCCTCTAATTATAATTCGTGTAATATGTGATAAAGATTAGTTAATCTTGTGCGAATTATCACATACCAAGAATCAATTATACATTAAAATAAACTTAAGATAAATGTTAAAGGAGTGGATTGTATGGCTACTAGAAAAATAATACAAATAGATGAAGAAAAGTGCAATGGTTGTGGACTATGTGTGCCGAATTGTGCAGAAGGAGCTATCCAAATTATTGACGGAAAAGCAAAACTAGTTCATGATAAATACTGTGATGGTTTAGGGGCTTGTTTAGGACATTGTCCAGAAGACGCATTACTAATTATTGAAAGAGAAGCAGTAGAGTTTGATGAAGAAGCAGTTGAAGTCTTGTTAAATAGTCAAGGAAAGTCTCTAAAACCTCAAAATAGTGTTCAGGGACATCATGCCCACCACGGACATCAAGGACATGGACATCATGAACATCACGGTCATCATGCCCACGGTGGAGGAGGTTGTTGTCCAGGAAGTAAAATGATGGATTTTAAAACAGAAAAATTAGAAGCAGAAACTGAAACGGTAAACAGTGGTGATATTGAAATTAAAATAAAACCCCAATTAAAACAATGGCCAGTTCAATTAAAATTAGTGCCAGTGAATGCACCTTATTTCGAAAATGCAGATTTGTTGGTTACAGCTGATTGTGTACCTTTTGCTTACCCCAATTATCATCTTGACTTATTAAAGAATAAAGCAGTTGTAATTGGATGTCCTAAGTTAGACGATTTAGAATTTTATATAGACAAACTTACCAATATCATAGCAAATAACCGATTAAAATCTATTACAGTAGCCTATATGGAAGTACCTTGTTGTCAAGGTATAGTAATGGCTGTAGATCAAGCTGTTAAAAAAGCAAATGTATCTATTGAGGTTAATAAAGTTAAAATTGGAGTACAAGGACAAAAACTAAGCTAGTAACAAGCAAAACCTACAGTTTTAAACTGTAGGTTTTTACTATATTAAAAACTTTATAATTAATAAAAGTCAGCCTTCAAAAGTATAGTTTATACCTTATGATGGTTGACTTTTATTGTATCAAACTTTTAAATTTTCATTAATATTTACGTTACTTTTTGTAATGACTAAGATTAGTGGAACGATTAAGCTTTACTACAATACCTTTTTCTAAAAGTGTGTCCAGTTTTTCTCTTTCATAGTTACATTCAGTAAATGCAATACGACATTGGATTTTATATCTACAAGTATTACATGCTAGTTTTTTAATTTTAGGTAGATGTCTTTTGGAAAGATTAATTAATTGAATGTCTTCTCTTTTATTTTGAATTGTGTCACGTATATAAGGAGCTACGGTCTTCATATAGTGTAATTTAACTAATTCAAGGGCTTTTTTTCGATGTCTTGGTCGAATCAATTGTACATAAAACTGATTTTGTTTTATTACTCCAAGAATAGTAGGTGTCTGAATACTAATGGTTAATTCATCATAAGGGATGTCTAAGTAATCCATCTTAGGGATAATTTCACCAGTTAGTTTGATATGAAATAAGTCATCTAAATTATAACTTTCATCTGATATAATTTGGAAGTATTGATTAAATTTTCTGTTTCTAAAATATGATAGAATTTGGTAGAATAGAGTAGATAAAAAAATACTTAATATGACAAATAAAATAAATTTTAATAGCATAGACTCAACCTCCTAACCTTATTGTATCATAAACTATATAGGTAGTTTTACTGGAGAAATTTAGTTGGGTAAAATTGTAATTAATTTTTGATTTTAGCTTAGGAAGACAATATAATATAAAGCTGATAGTGGAGATTAGGGGAATGGGGTAATACAGAATTGATGGCTAAAAAATTAATAAATAATTATGTTTTTTATAAATTAGTACTAATGTAATTGTAGATGTGTAGACATTCTTATGATATAATCAGACTTAATGTATATTAATAAAAGTTTTCTGCGAATTTTATTTTTCATTTTATCTACATAATATATATACATATACATACTACAGAACAAATGGTGTATTAATATATAAATAAATTTAGTATGATACCCCAATAATAAAATTATATAAAATTATGTGTAAGAAACAATATTCTTACCAGTTTAAAATATATAGGAGGTATGAAATGGAAAAGATTACTTTTGATTATTCTAAGAGTTTGAATTTTTTCGGGCAACATGAGTTGGACTATCTTAAACCAATGGTAGCATCTGCCCATAAAATGCTACATGAAAAAACAGGAGCAGGAAATGACTTTTTAGGCTGGGTAGATTTACCTAAAACCTTTGACCCACAATTGTTAAAAGATATACAAGAAACTGCTAAAAAGATACAAGATAGTTGCGATGTGTTAATCGTTATAGGTATAGGTGGGTCTTATTTAGGAGCTAGAGCAGCAATAGAAATGCTTAATAATCATTTCTATAACCTTTTACCTAAAAGCCAAAGAAAAACACCTGAAATTCACTTTGCTGGTCATAACATTAGCTCAGCTTACTTAAAAGACCTTCTTCAAGTAATAGAAGGTAAAGACGTTTGTCTTAATGTAATTTCAAAGTCAGGCACAACTACAGAGCCTGCCCTTGCTTTCAGAGTATTAAAAGAGTATATGGAAAATAAATATGGTAAAGAAGAAGCTAAAAACCGTATTATAGCAACAACCGATGGAGAAAGAGGCGCATTAAAGCAAATGTCAAATGAAGAAGGTTACAAAACCTTTGTAATTCCAGATGATGTAGGTGGTAGATTTTCTGTACTTACACCAGTGGGCTTATTACCAATTGCTGTTTCAGGAATTAACATAGAAGAAGTGCTTACAGGTGCAAAAGATGCTTATGAAGACACTAATTCAGAAGATTTAGCAGAAAATCAATGTTATCAATATGCTGCTGTAAGAAATGTTCTTTATAGAAAAGGTAAAACTGTAGAAATAATGGTAAATTACGAGCCATCCCTTTATTACTTTGGTGAATGGTGGAAGCAACTTTACGGAGAAAGTGAAGGAAAAGATAATAAAGGTATTTTCCCAGCGTCTGTAAACTTCTCTACAGATTTACACTCTATGGGACAATATATACAAGAAGGTATTAGAAATATCTTTGAAACTGTTCTTTATGTAAAAGAGACAGAAGAAAAAATTACAATTAAAGAAGATAGCCAAGACCTAGACGGTCTAAACTATTTAGTAGGTAAAACAGTAGATTATGTTAATGAAAAGGCTTTTGAAGGAACTTTATTAGCCCATCAAGATGGTGATGTTCCAAACCTTGTTATTAACATACCTAAGAAAAATGCTTACTACTATGGATATTTGGTATATTTCTTTGAAAAAGCATGTGGACTTAGTGGATATTTATTAGGTGTTAATCCCTTCGACCAACCAGGTGTAGAAGAGTATAAAAGAAACATGTTCGCCCTATTAGGAAAACCTGGTTTTGAAAAACAACAACAAGAATTGTTAAAACGTTTAAAGTAGTTAATACAAGTCAATAATAAGGTTAATAATACTAAAGATAATGAGCTACTTATAGGTGGCTCATTATCTTTATATATGTTAATATAAGTATATTAAATATCATTAAAGGAATGGTGGTAATCATGGAAAATTCAACTGTTCAACCAATTGGTGTATTTGATTCTGGTGTCGGTGGAATTAGCGTGTTGGCTGATTTAATTCAGCTTCTACCCAATGAAAAATATATCTATTTTGGTGATTCTAAAAATGCCCCTTATGGAATAAAAAGCACAGAAGAAGTAAAAGAAAGATCAATTGAAGTAGCAGATTTTCTAGTGAAGAAAGGTAGCAAGCTTTTAGTTGTGGCTTGTAATACTGCCACTAGTGTAGCGGTAAATGAATTAAGAGAACGTTTTAATATTCCAGTTATCGGTATGGAACCAGCCCTTAAACCTGCTGTTGAGCTAACTAAAGAAGGCAGTATTGTGGTGATGGCAACACCTGTAACACTGAAGGAAAAGAAGTTCCATCATCTTATAGAGCAATTTCAAGACTATAGGCATGTTATTAAGCTACCTTGTCCAGGATTAGTAGAAATTATTGAATCTAAGGGGACAACGGCAGTGGAATTGGAAACTTATTTAATAGAGCGTTTTTCATCCATAAACATAGAAACGGTTAAATCAATTGTTTTGGGTTGTACCCATTATGTCTTTATTCAAGCTGCAATTAAGTCGGTTGTGGGTGAAGGTATACAGTTTGTAGATGGTAATTATGGTACTGCTAAACATGTTGAAAGAATCCTTCAACAGGAAAACTTATTAAACAAGCATAATTATAAAAGAGATGCAACAGAAGTGAAAATTTATAATACCAGTTCTTCTGATAAAATTCAGCAGTTAAGTAAAGAATTACTTTTGAAACGATTATCATTATTGGGATTTAAGGGGAATTTAATATTTTGTCCAGAAGCGGAGTTAGCCTTTAAACAACAATCCCAAATACAAATGATTTAGTGATAGTTAATGCTGATTAAGTAGAGGGAGATGAATACTAAGTGAAAGAAGAACTAAAGCATTATAGAACCGTAGCATTGATGATCCTTTCCACTATCTTTTGGGCAGGGGCATTTATTGGTGGCAAATTGGCTGTTGTAGAATTTCCTCCCTTTGGGTTGACGTTTTTGAGATTCTTTTTTGCATCCATTATGATTTTTTCAGTAATGGTTAAATATGAAAAGAAAAACTGGCGCCTTAAAAAAGAAGATTATCCAATTATGATTTTTCTAGGTCTGGTGGGAATGGTGGGGTATCATATTTTGTTTTTCATTTCACTAAAATATACTACAGCTATTAATGCCTCCATGATTGCCGCAACTAATCCTCTTTTAACAACAATACTTGCTGTCTTCTTTCTAAAAGAAAAACTTGGTGCTAGAAAAATAAGTGGTATTATTATTGCACTTATAGGGGTTATCATAACCATATCTAGAGGCGACCTATCTATATTAATGAATTTTACTTTTAATAAGGGTGATCTATTAATGGTTGTAGCAGTTAGTTGTTGGGCAATTTATTCTATTGTCAGCCGTAAAGTTATGGTGAAATATTCACCATTGATATTAACCACCTATAGTTTTGTCCTTTGTACCCTATTTACTTTACCTTTCGCCATTTTGGAAAACCCTAACAGTTATCTAAAAAATACTACTTTATCAGGTTGGGGAGGAATATTATATATGGCTATTTTTCCTTCTACAATAGGTTACTTGGTTCAACAAACTGCTATAAAAGAGCTAGGGCCTAGTAAAACAGCAATATTCATTAATTTAGTTCCTGTATTTTCCATGATATTATCAGTAGTAATATTAAAGGAAAGTATTACCATGATAACAATACTAAGTGTTATATTTATTGTTATAGGTGTGTATCTAACAACAAAAAACAAAGCAAATACAAAACAAACTGTAAAAGTAAAATCGGTGTAAACCGATTTTTATTTTAATTATTAGAGAAAACTATGGACAAAGCTTAATAGAAAGTAGGTGAAAATAATGATTATTGTTGAAATGATGTTAGCTTTAATAAATAAATTAGGTATTATTATAATTTTAGCAGTGATTATTTCTAAAATAGGTATTTTTAGAAAGTTAATTACTAAAAAAGATGTAGCTTTAATAGATCAAGTTTTATTAGCTATCGTTTTTGGTTTAATAGGAATTATGGGAACCTACTCTAGTGTACCTATTTATGGAGCATTGGCAAATACGAGGATTGTGGGTGTAATGGTGGGAGCACTACTAGGAGGTCCTGTTGTTGGTGTATTGGCAGGCGTAATTGCAGGTGGACATCGATACCTAATTGATATTGGTGGTTTTACTGCTGTGGCGTGTGCTATATCAACAATAGTAGAGGGTTTAATTGGAGGTTTTGGATATTACTATATTAAAAATAAAAAAGGAAAATGGCAATATGCATTTTTTATAGGTGTATTTGCAGAAATAATTCAAATGAGTATTATTTTATTAATTGCCAGACCCCTTTATGATGCATGGAATCTTGTAAAAATTATTTTGTTTCCAATGGTTTTTGTAAACTCTTTAGGGATTGCTATATTTATTGGTATTATAGAGAATATTTATACAGAATATGAGAGGATAGCTGCTGGACAAGCCGAGAAAGCATTGAAAATTGCTAATTTAACATTACCCTATTTTAGAAAGGGCATTAACTATGAGGTTGCAAAAAAAGTTGTCGAAATAATATATGTATCTGTAGATGTGGCAGCTGTGGCGATTACAGATACTAATGTAATTTTAGCCCATAAAGGAATTGGTGAAGATCATCATATTTCCGGGGAAATTGTCCAAACACAAGTGACTAGAAAAGTCATTAAAACAGGTCAATATAGTATTATTGACAAAAAAAAGGATATACAGTGTAATCATAATGATTGTAGATTGAAGTCAGCCATAGTAGTACCCCTTAAAGAAGGAGATAAAGTGGTGGGAACCTTAAAAATATATAAAAAAGAAGAAAATAGCATTACTACGGTTGACCTGGAGCTGGGTCTTGGGTTAGCTCAACTATTTTCAACACAAATAGAGTTAAGTCGAGTAGATTATCAAAAAAAGCTTTTAATTGAATCGGAGTTAAAAACATTACAGGCTCAAATTAATCCACATTTTTTATTCAATGCCATAAATACTATTGTCTCTTTTATGCAGTTTGATCCAAATAAGGCTAAAAACCTGTTAATATCATTGGCAGATTTGTTTAGAAAAAGTCTAAAAAACAATCAAGACTTGGTTGATTTAGAAACGGAATTACAGCATATTGAATCTTATTTAGAGATAGAAAAAGCAAGGTTTGGGGATAAGCTACAAGTAAGTTACGAATTAAATAATTCTATTAGTTGTAAACTACCACCTCTAATTCTACAACCGATTGTAGAAAATGCTGTTATTCATGGTATTTTACCAAAAAAAAATGGTGGTACAATTACTATTAGGTCCAGTAAGGATTCCGAAGACCTACTATTAGAGGTTATTGATGATGGGGTAGGGATGAATGAACAAATAGTGGCAGATATATTAAACACTAGGGAAGGTAATAAATCTATAGGGTTAACTAATGTTAATAAAAGGTTAATAAATCTATATGGAAGAGACTATCAGTTAAATGTAATGAGTGAAGTCAATAATGGAACAAGAGTTTTTATTAGAATACCAAATGGGACTTAAGGAGGTATAATGATGCTTTATAGTGTTATTATCATTGATGATGAAATGCCAGCTAGACTAAGTCTAAAGAATTTATTATCTAAGTTTACTGATTTTACATTGAGTGGAGAAGCATCAAATGGTGAAGATGCTATTGAACTATGTAAAGATAAACAACCAGATGTTGTATTCTTAGATATTCAATTACAAGATATGACGGGATTTGATATCGCTAATGCATTAATAAAGCAAAAAAAAGTCCCGAAAATTATATTTGTTACTGCATTTAATGAATATGCAATAAAAGCTTTTGAATACTCAGCCGTAGATTATTTATTAAAACCGGTTGACGAAAAAAGATTTGATAAAACAATGATAAAACTAATGGAAGAATTGAAAAATAATCCCCAGTCGGCATTAGAGTCGGTTCATCAATTATTAAAGAAGCACCTACAATTGGAGCATAATAAACAGAAAATTACTTTAGAAAAAGATGGAAAACTATATGTAGTCACCTTAAAGGATATTATTTTTATAGAAACAGAAGAGCGAAATACTAAAGTAATTAGTAAAAGAGGTATTTTTATAACAAATACATCTATGTTAGAGTGGGAGGAAAGACTTCAACCCTATGGATTCTATAGACCCCATAGAAGTTTTTTAATTAACTTAGATGAAATTGATGAAATTGTCCTTTGGTTTAATAACAGTTTACAAGTTAAAATGAGGGGATATGGAGGGAATAATATTCCTATAAGTAGAAATAAATTAAAGGAGTTTAAGGAACTAGTGGGACTAGACTCTTAAATCGTCAATTGTCTTACAGATTAAACAAGATTTTAAACACTTTATACATTGATAGATACATTTTATCATTTATTCTAATATTTCAGTAAATTCTCCTATATAATTAGTTTAAAATATAACAAAGGGAGGATTTACTATGAGTTTATTTTTAATCTCTATTGTTGTTTTAGTTGCTGGTTATTTTGTTTATGGTAAGTTGATAGAAAACGTTTTCGGGATACAAGAACAACGTCAAACACCTGCACATGCTTTGCAGGATGGGGTTGACTATGTACCGATGCCGTGGTATAAAATTTTCCTAATACAGTTCTTAAATATTGCTGGTTTAGGGCCTATCTATGGAGCTATAGCAGGTGCATTATGGGGACCAAAGGCTTTCATTTGGATCGTATTTGGAAGTATTTTTGCTGGAGGGGTACATGATTATTTTTCTGGAATGTTATCTGTTAGAAATGATGGTGCCAGTGTTTCTGAAATCGTTGGTAAATATTTAGGTTCTACTGCAAAACAGTTTATGCGAGTGTTCTCAGTGGTATTATTGATTCTAGTAGGTACAGTGTTCATGACAGGTCCTGCTAAATTACTAGGTAATTTAAAGTTTTTAGGCATACAATCATATCAAATTTGGTTAGCAATTATTATTGTATACTACTTTTTAGCCACCATTTTACCAGTAGATAAAATTATTGGAAAGATTTATCCCCTATTTGGAGCTGCATTATTAGTGATGGCTGTTGGAATTGGCAGTATGCTAGTTATTAAAGGTTATCAATTACCAGCTTTAACAATGGATAATATTCATCCAAAGGGATTACCTATATGGCCACTTCTATTTATTACAATAGCATGTGGAGCCATAAGTGGTTTCCATGCAACACAGTCACCTCTAATGGCTAGATGTGTAGAAAATGAAAAATATGGTAGAAGAATTTTCTATGGGTCAATGATAGCAGAAGGTATTATTGCTTTAATATGGGCTGCTGCCGCTATGAGTTTTTATCAAGGAACAGAAGGATTAGCAGCTGCTAATGCTGCTGGTGGACCAGGAGCTGTTGTATATGAAATCTCAAGAGCACTATTAGGAGGTTTTGGTGGACTATTAGCAATGCTTGGAGTTATAGCTTGCCCAATAACATCTGGAGATACTGCTTTTAGAAGTGCTAGGTTAGTCGTAGCAGACTTCTTAAAAACTAATCAAAGTAAAATTGGTAAACGTTTAATTTTGGCAATTCCTTTATTTGCAGTTGGATTTGCCCTAAGTTTAATAGATTTTAATATAGTTTGGAGATATTTTGCATGGTCAAATCAGACTTTAGCCACTTTAATGTTATGGGCATCAGCAATGTATCTTGCACAAAATATGAAATTCCATTGGATTGCTTCTATTCCAGCTACTTTTATGACAGCTGTAGTGACAACATATATTTTACAGGCACCAGAAGGATTTAAATTATCAACATCTATTTCTTATCCAGTAGGAATAGTAACAGCAGTTGTGATATTTGCACTATTTTTATTTAAAATTAAAAAAATAGATCATTCAACATCAGTTAAGGCATAACAGTAAAAAAACCTCCATACTGGAGGTTTTTTACTGTAGATAAATCTAACAAAATGCTATATTAAAACCTTCATATTTCTATGAAGGTTTTATGTTGTTATAAGTAATTTTTTACTAGGATAAAGAGGCTACAGAATATCCATACTATTATAGAAATAAATTAATAGGGAGGTTTTCTAATGAGAATCCATGCAGAAGTTGCTCTATATCCATTAAAAACGAATAATGCCAGTGGAGTTATTTCAAATTCCATAAATACTTTACAAAATCAAAATGTTACCTACAACGTTGGGTCAATGGATACCCACATTCAAGGGAATGATGAAGAAGTTTGGAATAGTTTAAAACAGTTATTTAATGAAGCAAAAAATTCAGGAGAAGTTAGTATGGTGGTTACCATCACCAATGCAGCAGACTAATAAACATAAGTTTAATGAGATGTTATCAACATCATAATAGACTGATGTATAGCTCTATTTTTTATAAGTTTATTTAGAACATAAAGTCAGCCCTTTTAACAATAGTATATATTGTTGTAGGGCTGACTTTTATAATTTTTAATATAAAGGTTTTTTTAGTAAATTTAATTCTCTAATAGCTGTGTTAGTGCTTTTGAATAAATAATACAACATTTTAAAAGGGAGTCAATTGAGATAAACTCATCCCGTTGATGGGCTAGTTTTTCTTCATCAGGGAAAACTGCTCCAAAGGCAACAAAATTATCAAAGGCTCTTGCATAAGTAGCTCCACCCGTAGATAGTGGGGTACTATCAAGTTTTGTTTCTTCTGCATAAACAGAACGTAGGGTCTTTACTAAAAAGTGATCTTCTGGCACATGTAAGGTTGGTAAGGTATCCAGTACTTCATAATCTAAATTATATTGTTGGATTTTATTTTTAAGTAAAGAAAGAACTTCTTCTTCAGTTTTTGATACTGGATAACGAATATCTAAAAATAATTCTTGTTTAGAATCATCTATATCCACCTTTGCCATATTAATGGTCAATTTACCAGATACTCTGTCTTGAAAGTCACCATATATGTTAGCACCAGAAGGATCTAAACCAATATCGTTAGCCATAAAATCCAATAATTTTGTATGTATATTCTGGTCTTTTAAAAAAGTAGCAGCCTTACCTATGGCGTTAACCCCTTTTAAACTTTTAGCCGAATGAACTGAATTACCATGAAAAACAATAGTGGTTAAATCATCCTTTTTTTCAACTTGTACATCTTTAGTTTCCTGTAATTCGGTTAATGGCTGTGTACTGGTAAATTCACAGTGATCAGGAACACTGTTTAATGCGTCTCCACCCTTAAGGGTAAAATCTGCCCCTTCATTTAGCGTAAGTTTCAACTGGATTAAGCCTTTCTCAGCGTTAATTAGAGGAAAGTCTGAATCGGGGGTAAAGCCATAATGGGGGGATTCTTCCTGTTCTTTGTATTTACTAATATCTCTCCAATGGGTTTCTTCATTTGTACCAAGTATTAATCTTATACGTTTATTTAAAGGAATACCAGAATCTTTAATGATTTTCATTGCATATAAGGTAGCTAATAGGGGACCTTTATCATCAATAGCACCTCTACCATAAATTTTATTATCGTGTATTTCTCCCTTAAAAGGCGGGTATGTCCACTGTTTAGGGTCACCAGTAGGGACTACATCAAGATGTGCTAATAGCCCTATTAATTCTTCTCCTGTACCCATTTCAACGTAACCATAATAACCATCTGCATTTTTTGTTTTAAAGCCCATATCATTAGCTAGCTTTAATACATAATTTAAAGCATTGCCCACTCCTTCACCAAAGGGTTTACCATCTTGAGGTGAATCCTCTACACTATCAATTTGAATTAATTCCTGTAAAGAAGTTATTAAGTCATCCTTTAATTGATGAACTGTATTATGTAAATTAGTCATATAAAAGCTCCTTTCATATAAGGTTATTATTTATGATACCACATTATAAAATAAAATATAAATAAAAGTAAAATATAGGGACTGGGATCTAAAGTAATTTATAGTAGTAATCAATTAAGAACTCAAGTTTTTTTAGCAATAGTATAAAAGGAAAATCATAATGGGCCTAGCTGTTGGAATATACTTAAATAAAGTATTTCAATTGTGAAGGAGATTTTTTATGTCTAATAATAAATTTTTAAAGGGTGCCTTTATATTAGCCTTTGCAGGGTTATTTGCTAAGTTTTTAGGTATATTCTTCAAAATTCCACTTCAAAGACTGATTCATGATGAAGGAATGGGACTATTTGGACTTCCATATCCAATTTACACTGTACTATTAGCCATATCGCTTATCGGTTTTCCTGCTGCAATTTCTAAAGTAATTTCAGAAAAATTAGCAGAAAATGATTATGTTGGGGCAAGAAAAGTATTTAGGGTATCTTTTTTTATGCTATTTTCCATAGGTATGTTTACATCAATATTTTTATATTTTAGTGCCCATTATATTATTCAATTGTTGGAGTGGCCTGTAGAGGCATATTTTTCAATAGTTGGATTAGCCTTTGCACCTTTTTTTGTTTCAATTATGTCTGCCTTTAGAGGCTATTTTCAAGGAATGCAGATTATGACACCCACAGCTGTATCTCAAATTGTAGAGCAAATAGGTAGAGTTGTTATTGGTGTAGGGTTAGCTTATTTATTTATTGATAAAGGAATTGGATTTGCTGCTGGAGCAGCCTCCTTTGGAGCTACAGCAGGGGCTTTTTTTGGAATGATTATTATGTTAATTAGTTATTTAAAATTTAACAGCTTGAGTAAATCTATTGGTTTTAGCGGAAAAGAAGAAAAAACTTGGCAAATTATTAAACGAATTACGTGGTTAGCCCTACCAATAACAATAGGTGCTATATTAAGTTCTGTAATGGGATTAATAGACTCTATTATTGTTCATTCAAGATTAATTCAAAGTGGATATACGGTGGAAGGGGCTACCATATTATATGGCAGATTAACGGGGAAGGCAGTTACTTTAATGAATGTACCACTAACCTTTAGTATGGCAATGGCAGCAAGTTTAGTACCAGCTATTTCAGAGTCCTACAGCAAGAATAATAAAAAAGAGCTGTTGGAAAAGATCTCTACAGGAATAAAGACCACTATTATAGTTGCTTTGCCTGCGGCAGTAGGACTCTCTTTATTATCCAAAGAAATAGTACATTTATTGTGGGGAGAGGCTGAAGCGGGAGGGGAAATATTAAGGATACTATCTATTAATGTTGTTTTTATTTCCCTTGCCCAAACCCTTACAAGTATTCTTCAAGGTATGAATCGAGTATTTATACCCGTTAGAAATTTAATTATTGGTGTAATAATAAAGATGATAATTAGTAATATGTTATTAGTAACTTACTTAAATATTATTGGAACAGTAATTGGTACCATATGTGGTTATGTAGTTATTATGTTATTAAATCTATATGAATTGAGAAAAATTATTAAATTCAAAATAGAAATGAAAGGAATGCTATTTAAACCTATTATTGCTTCTTTAGTAATGGCAATAGGTGTTAAAGTTACCTTTCGATATGCATTTTTATTAATAAATATTGAGTCTATCTCAACATTGTTGGCTATTGTTGTAGGTATGTTGCTTTATTTCGTGGTAATGTTTTTACTAGGGGGAATAGATTTATTTAAAAAAGAATCAATATTCTCATAAATATAGTTTTGTATTAAGTCTCCTTTATTCTACTTTACATGAATAGAGGGGATATTTTTAATGCAAAATAGTAGTAATGAAAGTAAATTTACTTAATGGAGGTGGAGAAGATGATAAGTAATAAAATAATATCATTATTGTTGGCTATGGTAATGGTATTAGTATTGGCAGTTGGTTGTACAAGACCAATAGAGCCACAACCCCAGGATCCACAGCCCAATATTAAGGATCGACCAGATGCAATAGAACCCCCCTATACTGATGGTGATTATGAAGCAATAGCAGCTGAACCAGATGAAGGTGGATGGAGACCTTTAATGGATTTAAAAGTAGTGGATGGAAAAATTATAGAGGTTAGATTTGATGAAGTTGACCAAGAGGGCTTACTAAAGTCGGAAAATGAAGAATACAACCAAAGATGGGAAGCTGCATCTGGAATTAGTGGACCTGAAGCCTATGAAAGATTACAAAATGATTTAATAGAAAAACAGGATATTGATATGGTGGAAACAGTAACTGGTGCTACCCGTTCAACTGAACAATTTAAATTAATGGCAAAAGAAGCATTATCAAGATAAAAAGGAGAGGGTATATATGGAACAAAAGTTTATGGTGCGTACAGAAAAAGGTCTTTCGGAAGCCATCACTAGAGAGGAAGCTATTAATAAGGTGAAGGAATATGCCCATCAAGGCATAGAAGCCTACATTGTTTCAGAGGATGAAGGGGAAAGAATAAAAGCTGGAGGCAATAAATTTAATAAACCTACATGGAGTTAAAAAAATATGGGCGTTGATAGAACGTCCTTATTTTTTTGAAGTAATAAATACGGAAGAAAAAGAAAGAATAGAGAAGAAATTAGAGGGAAAAAAGTCTAATATAAGTCCTTAGTACCCTTGTGTTTTATCTATATAATCATGTAATATATACAATATGTAGTGCTTAAGATAGATAAAAATACAATAGGAGGGGTATAATGGCTGTTACCAAGATACAAAAGAGAAATGGGGAAATCGTTGATTTCAACAGTAAGAAAATCAAAGATGCCATTTTTGCAGCAGCAAAATCAGTAGGTGGTAAAGATGAAATGATAGCTGTTAAATTAGCTAAAATTGTAATAGACATTACCAATGAAACTTATGGAGCAAGTATTCCATCGGTGGAAGATATACAAGATATAGTGGAAAAGGTATTAATTGAAGAAGGTCATGCAAAAACAGCGAAGGCATACATTTTATATAGAAGAAGACATGAAGAAATAAGAGAAGTAAAAAATCTTTTCATGGACGCTGAAAAAATGGTGGAAGAGTACGTTAACCTTGAAGACTGGAGAGTAAATGAAAATGCAAATATGGGCTTTTCACTACAAGGGTTAAATAATCATATTGTTGAGAGTATTACCTCCAAGTATTGGTTAAATAAAATCTATAGTAAAGACTTAAGAGATGCCCACATTAGAGGGGATTTACATATACATGATTTGGGTCTATTAGCGCCCTATTGTTGTGGATGGGATCTAGAAGCTTTTTTAAGAAAAGGTTTTAAAGGAGCTAAAGGAAAAATTGAGTCAAAACCACCAAGACATTTTGAATCAGCTTTAGGTCAATTGGTAAATTTACTTTATACCCTTCAAGGAGAATCGGCAGGTGCTCAAGCAGTTTCAAGTATAGATACGTATCTAGCACCTTTTATATACTATGATAAATTAGATTATAACCAAGTAAGAAAGGCTGTACAACGCTTTGTTTATAATTTAAACGTACCTACTCGAGTAGGATTTCAAACACCTTTTACAAATATTACATTAGATATTACCCCCCATCAATTACTTAGAAAACAAAAGGTAGTTATTGGTGGAGAGTCTATGGATAAAACCTATGGCGAATTCCAAAAAGAAATGGATATGTTTAATGAAGCCTATTGTGAAGTGATGATGGATGGAGATGGAGCAGGTAGAGCCTTTAGTTTCCCAATTCCAACTGTAAATATTACAGATGACTTCCCGTGGAATTCTCCAGTGGTAAATTCGATTATGGAAATGACGAGAAAATTTGGTACACCTTATTTTGCCAACTTCGTAAATTCAGATTTGTCGCCAGAAGATATACGCTCTATGTGTTGTCGTTTAAGGTTAGATAATAGAGAGCTTAGAAAAAGAGGTGGCGGTTTATTTGGTGCGAATCCATTAACTGGTTCTATTAACGTTGTAACTTTGAATATGGCAAGAATTGGATATATAGCCAATACACCAGAAGAATTTAAGAAACGAGTTAGAGAATTAATGGAATATGCAAAGGAAATATGTGAAGCGAAAAGAGAAGTATTAGAACAATATATGGAGGTCGGTCTTTATCCATATTCTAAGTTCTATCTTCAAGGGGTTAAGGACAGTACGGGGGAATATTTCAAAAATCATTTCTCCACCATCGGATTAAATGGTATGAATGAGGCATGTATTAACCTACTAGGAGAAGATATAACCACAGAAGAAGGAAATGAATTTGCTGTAGAAGTAATGGAATTTATGAACAGAGTTATTCAAATCTTCCAAGAAGAAACAGGAAGCTTGTGGAACTTAGAAGCTTCGCCAGCAGAAGGAACAGCCTATCGTTTTGCTAGAATGGACAAAAAAGTTTACCCTAAAATAGCTACACAAGGAGTAGACGAACCTTATTATACAAATTCAACTCAACTTCCAGTTGGCCATACAAAAGATATTTTTGAAGCCCTTGAACTTCAAGAAAAACTCCAAACCTTATATACTGGGGGAACTGTTTTTCATGGCTTTATTGGGGAAGAAATTGATAATATAGAAACTTGTAAACAATTAATTCAAAGTATTATGGAAAATAGTGAAATTCCTTATATTACCATTACACCAACCTTCTCAATTTGTTCTGACCACGGTTACATTTCAGGAGAACATTTTGAATGTCCTCAATGTGGTAAAGAGGCAGAGGTATGGACTAGGGTTGTTGGTTTCCATAGACCAGTTCAAGCTTGGAATAAAGGAAAGCAGGAAGAGTTTAAAGATCGACTAGCGTTTGATTCAAAAGAGAGTCTAAACAATAGAAACAATGTTGTTACAGAAGTAAAGGTAGATACAGAGGCAGTTTAATTTAGGAGTGTAATAAATGAACATATTAGGTATTGAAAAATCATCATTTATAGACTACCCTAATAAAATTTCTACTGTTATTTTTACAGGGGGGTGCAATTTTAGTTGTCCCTACTGTCATAATAGTCATCTGTTAAATTTTAGTGGGAAAATAATAGATGAAGAAGAGGTTTTAAACTTCCTAAAAAAAAGAAAAAAGTTTATTGATGCTGTTTGTATTACTGGGGGAGAACCAACCCTTCAAAAAGATTTAAAAGTATTTATTAAAAAGGTAAAAGAGGAAGGCTTTTTAGTAAAGCTAGACACCAATGGGACTAGTCATATGATTTTAAAAAAATTAATTGATGAAGGGTTATTAGATTATATAGCAATGGATATTAAAGCCCCCCTTCATAAATATAATGTGGTAACCCAACAAACCCTTGATACAAAGGAAATTAAAGAAAGTATAGACGAAATTAAAAGTAGTGGCATTGATTACGAGTTTAGAACTACAGTTTGTCAAGAATTATTAAAACCACAGGATATTCTTGCTATAGTAGAAGAAATAAAGGGAAGTAAAAAGTATTATCTTCAAAATTTTAGGGATGGTGAAAATGTTTTAGGAGGAATTAAGCAATATACCCCCTATAGCCCCCAACAGTTGGAGGAGATTATAGAAAGTATTAAACCTTATTTTCAAGAGTGTAAAGTAAGATAAAATTATTAATAAAAAAATATTATAATGAAAGAAACTCAGAAATAAACTCAACAGACCAATGTATTAAATATACAAAATCCGTTGAGTTTATTTATTTAGTAAAATTAGTTCTTAAAAAGATTAACATATCTTTTAAACATAGTTAAAAACACTCTTATTTTATAGTAAGTTTAAGGAGGATATATTGACAAATAACGGTATATAATATAGAATATCAACAATAAGTTAGTGTATTAAAGCAATTACATAAAATTGTAAATACATTGGAAATAAATTTTATAAACCCTAATGAGTCACTTTTTTGTGATTTATAGGGTTTTGCTTAATATATTCAGAGGAGGTATTACTATTTATGGCATCAGATAACGAAAATTTAGAAATTCTCGATAATGAAGAAAATGATGAAAATACTGCTCTTCCCACAAATTTTTTAACCAGAATAGTTGAAAAAGATAATGAAGAGGGAATCTACGGAGGGAGAGTTCACACCCGTTTTCCTCCAGAACCAAACGGTTATCTACATATAGGAAGTGCGTATGCAATAAATATTAGTTATAGTATAGCAGAAAGGTTTGGTGGTAAATTCAACTTAAGGTTTGATGACACAAATCCTGCTAAAGAAGATGAAGAATATGTAACTTCTATTCAAGAAGATATGAAATGGATGGGTTTTGATTGGGAAAATCGGTTGTTTTATGGCTCCGATTACTTTGAAGAAATCTATCAAGCGGCTATAAAATTAATTAAAAAAGATAAAGCCTATGTATGCGATTTATCACAGGAAGAAATGAGACAGTACAGGGGAACATTAACGGAGCCTGGAAAAAACAGTCCTTATCGTGATCGAACAGTGGAAGAAAACCTTACATTGTTTGAAGGAATGAAAAATGGAGAGTATCCAGAAGGTTCTAGGGTATTAAGGGCAAAAATAGATATGTCCTCCCCAAATATGAACCTAAGGGATCCTGTAATTTATCGTATTCAATTTACAAAACACTACAGAACAGGGGATAAGTGGTGTATTTATCCAATGTATGACTATGCACATCCACTACAAGATGCCATAGAAGGGATTACCCATTCTTTATGTTCAGTAGAGTTTAAAGATCACCGTCCTCTTTATGAATGGACTTTAAATGAAGTAGAAATAGAAAGTCCTCCAAAACAAAGAGAATTCGGACGAATGAACCTAAAAGGAGTAGTCACCAGTAAACGCTACTTGAAACAATTGGTGGGTGGTAATTATGTTGATGGATGGGACGACCCTAGACTGCCAACCTTAAGGGGTTTAAGAAGAAGAGGTTATACTCCAGAAGCTATAAAACATTTCCTAAGTCAGATTGGTACATCTAAAAGTGAAAGTGTTGTAGATGTAGCAATGTTAGAACATAGTTTGAGGGAAGATCTTAAAACAAAAGTACCTAGTGCTATGGCGGTAATAGATCCATTAAAGGTTGTAATTACCAACTACCCAGAAGGGCAAGTAGAGTGGTTAGAAGCTGAAATTAATCCAGAAAACCCAGAAATGGGAACTAGAAAAGTACCTTTTTCTAAAGTTTTATATATTGAACGAGAAGATTTTATGGAAAATCCACCTAAAAAATATTTTAGACTATTCCCAGGTAATGAAGTACGTTTAAAATTTGCATACTTCATAAAATGTGAAGAAGTAATAAAAGATGAAAATGGTGAAGTAATAGAATTACGTTGTACTTATGACCCAGAAACCAAGAGTGGTAGTGGTTTTACTGGAAGAAAAGTAAAGGGTACACTTCATTGGGTGTCGGCAGATGAAGCTGAAAGGGTGGAAGTCCGCTTATATGAGCAATTATTAAAGGATGATGTGGAAATCGACAGAGATTCCGATTGGAATGAGAAGATTAACCCACAATCATTAGTGGTTTTAGAAAATTGTTATGTTGAGCCCTTCTTAAAGGATGTAAAGCCAGAAGATAAATTCCAATTTATGCGACATGGTTACTTTACAGTGGATACAAAGTATACAACATCAGAAAAAACTGTATTTAATCGCATAGTTTCATTAAAGAGTTCTTGGAAACCACAAAAATAGTAAATATAATTTTTCATTGTATAATTTAGTATTTATATTTATGGAATTTCAATTATTAGTCTATTAAAGCATTAAAAACCTCCTATTATAGTAGATACCTCATTAGGTACTATCAATAATAGGAGGTTTTGTCTGTTTTATTAACTATTTATTATTCTCCATGGCTTTCTTAGCAAATTTTGTATTCACAATTTTATCATAGGGAACTTTATTATTAAGTTCCCCTGCTTCAATCATAATATCTTGTAAACGATCTAACCCTTCCTCTGTCATGGTTAAATCAGGCGACCATGCTCCTATAGAACGGTAGCGTTCAACTACAGAGATAAGAATATCTAAGTCGGCATCAGGAAAATGAGGTTGTAGTGACTTTGCAACTTCTTCAGCAGAATGGGACTCAACCCATAACATACCTTTATAAATTGCATTAGAGAAACTTTGAATAATGTTTGGGTTCTTTTTAATATAGCTTTGTTTTGCACTATATACAGTGTAGGGAATATAGCCACTTTCAGCACCCACAGAAGCCACTACAAACCCTTTACCTTCCTTTTCAACTAAAGAAGCTGTGGGTTCAAATAATGTTGTATAATCATCTCCATGATACCACCAAGCATTAAAACAAGAAGGGAGTTGATTAGTTTTCATCAACTCCTATTTTTCCTTGTTCAATTAAGTCGTCTAAGATTCTACTGAGTATTTCGTTCATCTCATTAAATACCTCTTCTTTTGTTAACTTTCCTGTGTAGATGATTTCATCCAAAGGCAACACCCCCTAGTGATATATATGAGAGAGTAGCTTTGTCCTATTATGTAATATTATAGAAATATAAGCAAAAGTTTCTTTAATTTTATTTAATTGTTTGTTTCGACAAATAAACTAAAAATACTGCATAAAATTGGAAGGTTTTTTACTATTTATGTAGAATCGTAGATGCATACAATAAAAATAGTATCTGTAGAAGGTAAGTTCATTGAACAAAGCAGTGCATAAAACAACGTACATAAGTGGATATTCACGACATAAGTCAGAAAATATTCTAATATGGCAGTATATCCGACATGTCAGAAACGGTAGTTATGGGACATATTTGACAAGTGGTTGGCTAAATTAGGGTCAAGCCTTTGAAGAAGCCAGAGCACATCCTTTCACCGGGAGCGAAGCTCCACCAAGGGGCAGAGTCAGGTGGGGCCGGTTCAGGGACGTAGTAAACACGGAAACGTTAGACGTAATACTATCCAGTTAAGTACCCATGTCAGTAGCTTTAGGAGGACAATTTATGCCAATATGTTTATATTGTAATGAAGAAAAAATGGAGGAAGAACTATCTCAAGAACATGTTATTCCAAGGGCAATAGGAGGAAATTTAATACCCACTAATCCATTTTCATTGAATCGTGTCTGCAAAAGATGTAATAGTATTTGCGGAACATTTATTGATGGCCCATTTATTAAGAATTGGTTAACGCAGAATAATCGGACTGAAGCTATTTTAAAGTACGCTGATATTACTAAAAACCCAACTTTACCTTTAAGGTATATGGGCTCTTGCGAGGATATTAAATTTGAAGATAACATTTGCGAATTATGGTTAGGGCCAACTGGAGATACTATCTATCATTTTCATAAACCTTATCCAGAAGAGGCTCACGTGGCGCATATGGTTGGCGTCCCAACTTTTGCGCGAAAAGACGAAATAGACTCGGGTTTTGCTTTTTTATTTATAAGATCTAATAATCCAGCATGGCACCCCACAATCGCATATTCTTTTATCTCTCAATTTAAAGATTCAATTTTATATTTGGGAAATGGACCAACTCCTAAAGGAGGACGGTTCTCAGATATCCCATTGGAATTACAAGAATTACACTCAATGTTACGAAGTATGTCGGGTCAAGTGCATAGTGCATCAATAAAAATGAACATTGATTATGGTGATAGGTTTATAGCTAAGGTGGCATTAGGTATAGGAGGATTGTTTTTAAATAAAGAGTTTTTATCAAGTAAGTCTGCTCAACTACTAAGAACATTCATGTGGACGAGGGATTCTAAACAGCGTGAGAAGTTACCACTTAGAGGTACAGGATTTTGGGGAGCGTTAAGTCAGGATTTGAAAAATATAATGAACTGGCCGGGAGGTCATGTAATTGCATTAATTCAATCTGGTAAAACACTAAATTTGTTTACATCTTTCTATGAAGCTCAAACTGCTTCGATAATAATATCCTCTGAACCACAACATTGGGATGGTATTGTTAATGAAGGATTAGTTTTTGTTATTTCTCCAGGTTTACAGAAATATGTTGGACCTAAAAATATAGCGAATTATATTGCTCATAAGTATGAAGGTGATATGAAAGACAAAGATTTTTCAATGCTAGAAGAAGAAATGAATAATATAAAAGAGTGGCCACCTTTTGATATATAGTTTGTTATATTAGTGAGTTTGGTTTTGTACTATGTCTAACATTATGTTTACGAGAGGTGTTGGCAGCAACGTTTTAGGGAACGGTCATGCAAATCACATCCCTTCGCCGGGATAAAAAGAAGTGAGATATTAAACATGCATTAAAATTTCTAGAAGGAAATCGTGCAATGAAGAGTGTATTAAGCAAAAGTATAAGATTATTCAAGGATTTTAATGAAAAGTATGGGAATAAGTTTTCTGTTGTATTAGAATATTTTCAGTATAAAAGATCAAGTGTTGAGTTAATTGATTTAAGGGATATTGCAAATGAACTGTGGCGATAGGGTATTTCTGCCAATAGTAATGAGCGATTTAATAATGTTGATGCCAACTAGGCAATATTTGACATATTAAAAAATGAATAAACCAATAAAAAAAGAAGCCCCTCATTAATTAGGAACTTCTATAGATTTGTTGATGATATTTTTTTATGAATATGTAAGGAAATGACTAAAGTAAAATAACCAGTGTTAGAGATGTTAGCCTAAATCTAAACGTCATTAGGATAAGTATAAGTTTTAAAGTGTAATAAATATGTAAATAATTACTAACGGTTGTATCTTTTGAAAAAAATATATTAGATTAGTTGGGGGAGGTCTAAATTATGAAGGAAATTTCTTATGAAATTATTAGAGAAATCGCAATATTTTCAGAAAATAAGAGTGGGTGGACAAAAGAACTAAACTTGATACGTTGGAATGGAAAAGAACCCAAATATGACCTAAGGGATTGGGCTCCAAATAGAGAGAAAATGGGTAAAGGTATAACTTTAACAGAAGATGAGATACGGTCATTAAAAGAAGTTCTAAATATTATTGAATTATAATCAAGGCGTATTTCTACCGTATATGTGGAGGGAAAATAAATGTCGGATATATTGAAAAATAGGTTGACTAGTGTATTTAATTTTATGAAAGCTTTAAATGAAATTAGGAATCCAGTTGTTCTTGATATAGAAGATCAACTTTGGAGTATGCATTTTGGAGATATGCCTGTGACAGAAGAGCTTAATTCATTATTTCAACAAGATAGCGGAACAGATTTAGACTATATTTTAAGAGTAGGTAGACCTTCTCTAGATAAATGTCCAGAACCAGATGAAAAAATAAAACGATGGTTAGAGGCAGGATGGGACAGATTGAGTAATGATGTCGAGTTGATAGACAGTCTATGGGAAGGACAAGATGAGAACAAAAAAGAAGTAAAATTTTCAGATGACAAAGCTAGGGTTAAAGAATTTGAAGCCTGGATTCATTTAAGAAATCTATGGAAATCAAGAGAAATCCCTAAAAAGAAATGCTTAGATATATATACAAGTTTATTTAAATTGTACTCACAAATACAAAAGGAATCTGAGTCGGTAGAATTAATATTAGGAAATGGATATCTTGATTGGATTCTAGAGGATGGAAGAAGTATTATTCATCCTATATTTTTACAGAAAATTTTATTGGAATTTAATTCGAATGTACCAGAGTTTATAATTAAACTTGCAGACGGAAATTCTGAATTATATACTGCATTATTTAGAACGTTGAAAGATATTAATACACAAATGCTATCTATATGCATAGATGAATGTACAGAAGAAAATTACCAGGTTTCAAATCTTGAAGAAACTAAAGAATTCTTTAAAAGACTGGTAACGACTCTGTCGGTACATGGAGAATTTATTAATGATTCTACACAACCAAGAAAAAATAGGACTAATCCTGCAGTATACCACAAACCTGTTATTTTTCTTAGAAAGAGAAATCAGGGATATTCTACAATGATTGATTCTATTTTGCAGGATATTCCTAATGTACATGATTTGCCAGGATTTCTTGGTAATGTAGTAGGTATTTCTAATGAGACAAATTCTATACAAGAAACTGAATTTAATAATGTAAATTTGAGTGGTCAAGATAAGGATATACTTCTGAGTAAACCTGCAAATAGAGAGCAACTTCTAATAGCAAAACAATTAAGTGCATATGGAGCAGTGTTAGTCCAAGGGCCTCCTGGGACGGGCAAAACTCATAGTATTGCTAACTTGATCGGACATCTATTATCTGAAGGTAAGAGTATATTGGTTACAAGTCATACGGAAAAAGCACTAAAAGTACTGAAAGAAAAAGTAATTACTTCCTTACAACCATTATGTCTTAGTGTACTAAGTGAGAAATCAAATCAAAGCGAAATGGATAGAGCACTAAATGCTATGAATGAGAAACGTACACAAATCCAGCCTAATGAGATTATTAAAGAAATTGATATAATTGAAAAGAGGCGGAAGCAATTACTTGACAGGTTAAAAGAAAAAAGAAATGACTTAAAATTAGCAAGGATGGACCAATATAGAGATATAGTTGTTAACGGGGAAAGTATAAGTCCAATTGATGCAGCTAAGTTTATTAGAAAATTTGAATGTAAGTACGACTATATTCCTTCACCAGTACAAGTAGGGGAACCAATGCCACTTACATTAGAAGAGGTTTATGAGATTTATCATTTGAATTCAGAAATTGATAAAAGTGAAGAGAATGAAATGAATGAAGCAATGCCAAGTATGGACGAATTAATATGTCCAGAAAGCTTTAAAGCAATTATTGAAAGGCTAAATCAGCTAGAGGAAACAGACTTTGATTTTTATAGATATTTATGGATAGAAAAAGAAAATTTTGATACTAAAAATCTAATAGCATTGAGAAAAGAACTAGTTGAAGCTCATGATCATATAAAAAATTTAGATTCAGTAGGAATAGAACTAATAGATGCAGGAATAGATGCTAGTTCAAGATATGAACAATGGAATATTTTTGTTGATATGATAAATGAGAATAAGGACTTAAAGGATAAAATTACAGGTGTGTTATATGACTTTTCACCAATAATTGATAGTAATATTATATCTGAGCAGGTTGTAAATGATTTAAATGAAATAATTCAGTATATAAGTACAGGTGGTAAGTTGAATGTTTTTAAGCTATTTACAAAGAAAAATTGGAAAAAGATTATTGAGAATTCCCAAGTGAATGATAAGTCTCCTACAAAACGAGAAGAATTTGAAGCAATTAGAGATAAAGCTGTATTTGAGCTAAAAAAAGATAAACTTGAAAATCGATGGAAGCGCCAAGTTACAGCAATCGGGGGACCTGATATTAGTCAATGTGGTGATATTATAGATTATTCATATAAGTATTCAAAAATAATAAAGAAGAATATTAATTGGTATAAGGATATATGGAGTAGTCTAGAGAATAAGATAGAACTTAGTGGATTCAAATGGAATATATATAGAGAAGAATCTTTAAAAAATAAAATTACTCAAAATGAAGTGGAGACTTTGAATTTTTTGTTCAACCTAGGGTTGATACAGGTGGTTGAGACTGAGGTTGCTAGAAGAGAATATAGAGATTTATCAAAACAAATACAAGAGTATAGTAATAACCTTTGTAATTATTACTACAAGCAGGGTACTTTATTATTTGAATTAATTAGTGCAATATCTAATAAAGATATTAACAAATATAAAGATACTTATAATGCCTATAGTACATTGTATAATAAGGACAAATTATTAGTCAGACGTACGGAACTATTAAAAAAAATGAATGCTGTAGCACCGGGTTGGGCTAAGGCTATTATGCACCGTATGGGCATTCATGGTCTAGAACAACCACCACAAAATATCAGTGAGGCATGGAAATGGAGACAGTTGTACGATGAACTTGAAATAAGAAATAGTAAAGATTTAAATAAAATACAGTTCAAAATTACACAATTAGAGGATGAGCTAAGAAGGGTAACAAGTGACCTAGTTGAAAAAAAAGCATGGTATGAAAAAATAAAAAAAATAACATTTCAACAAACACAAGCAATAGAAGGCTGGAGATTAACAATGAAAAGTATAGGTAGAGGGACAGGCAAACGTGTACCTAAACTTTTGGCAGAAGCTAGAAAACTAATGCCGAAATGTCAATCAGCAGTACCAGTCTGGATCATGCCTCTAAATAAGGTAGTTGAAAATTTTGATCCAAAACAGAATAGATTTGATGTGGTAATTATTGATGAGGCTAGTCAAGCAGACATAATGGCGCTTAATGCAATATACTTAGCTAAACAAGTTGTAATAGTTGGAGATGATGAGCAAGTAAGCCCTTCTGCGGTTGGACAGAAAATTGACGAAGTGGAAGCCCTTATTAGTAGCTACTTAAATGAAATACCAAATAAACAGTTGTTTACTGGAGAGTTTTCAGTTTATGACTTAGCGAGAACATCTGGGTTTAAGCCAATTACACTGACTGAACATTTTAGGTGTTTATCTCCTATCATTCAATTTAGTAACTATTTATCATATGAAGGAAATATTAAAGCACTTAGAGATGAAAGTGACGTTCAAATTACTCCACCTGTAGTTTCATATAGGGTAGACAACGCAACAACAGAAAACAAAGTAAATGTCTTAGAAACTGAAGTAATTACATCATTGATCTTAGCATGTACAGAAATGAAAGAGTATAAAAATAAATCATTTGGTGTAATTACAATGCTAGGAGATAGGCAAGCTGGGATTATAGATGAAATGCTACAAAGATATATGCATCCAACTGAATATGTAAATAGAAAAATTCAATGTGGGAATCCTGCCAATTTTCAAGGTGATGAGAGAGATGTCATATTTATAAGTCTAGTAGATTCGCCGACAGGGGATGGACCATTAAGTCTGAGAGGTTTGGGGAAAGGAGAAATGTATAAGAAACGTTATAATGTTGCAGCGAGTCGGTCGCGTGATCAAATGTGGGTGGTACATTCTCTAAATCCTGATGTAGATCTAAAAGATGGAGATATAAGGCTAAGATTGATTAAACATGCTGAAAATCCATACTGTTATGAAGAGCTTCAAGTAGAAACACTTAAAAAGGGTGAATCTGAGTTTGAGAAGGAAGTAATCAAGCGATTACAAAATAGAAACTATAATGTAATTCCACAGTGGAAAGTGGGAGCATATAGAATAGATATTGTAGTTGAAGGAAATGGTAAGAAGTTGGCTATTGAATGTGATGGTGAGAAGTGGCATGGTCCTGAAAAACTTCAAGATGATATGAACAGACAGGCGATATTAGAGAGATTAGGATGGAGATTTGAAAGAATTAGAGGAAGTGAGTTCTTTAAAGATCCCGATAAGTCAATGCAGAAAGTTTATGAGAGGTTAGAAAGATTAGAAATACCTCCAACATTAAATGTTGAATCCACTGTAACATATTCATCTGAGCTTATTGAAAAAGTGAAAATAAGAGCTGCTGAAATAAGACGTGATTGGAAGAATAATAAACTTGATGATCTAGAAGAAGGAGTACGTGTTTCAGATATCATTTTAGATAAGAAGCAAAAGAATAAGGTAAATTTAGAGCAAACTACTAAAAATGAAAGCACAAAACGTAGAAGCTCAAATCAAGCAAACAAGAACTCTAACAAAGATGTACTCGATTTTAGAAATAAGACTAAGAAAATTAAGGAATATTCAGAAACTACAGAAGTAAAGATGCAAGGTGTGTTAGATTTTAGAAAGAGTAAAAAACAGTAAAAAACAGTAAAAAAACAGTAAAAAACAGTAATATTCAGAGTATCCACTTTCCTAGGAGAGTGGATATTTGTTTTTGCTATTATATCAATGTAATAGACATTGGAACTTACTTATTTTCCCTAGTAATATTTCACCTACTTCAGCTCATAATAATAATCATCAAGTAAATTGAATGAAGGTGATATATGGATGAACGTCTGTATCTATCTAAGAAAATCGAGAAGTGAGGAAAATATGTCTGTTGAAGAAGTTCTTAATAGACATAGAACCACCCTTCTAGCCTACGCCAAGAAGAACAAGCACAATGTACTTGATATTAAAGAAGAAGTCGTGTCAGGGGAATCTATTGCTAGAAGACCAAAGATGTTAGAGCTTTTGGAGGAGGTAGAGGAAAATAAATATGATGCAGTTCTAGTAATGGATATTGATAGACTTGGTAGAGGTAATATGAGGGAACAGGGTCTAATTCTTGAAACCTTTAAAGAATATAACACCAAGATTATCACCCCCAATAAGGTTTACGACCTACACAATGAATTTGATGAGGAATATTCAGAATTTGAGGCCTTTATGTCTAGACGAGAGTTAAAGATTATCAAGAAACGTCTTATGAGGGGTAGGATGAAAAGTCTTGAAGAAGGCAATTATATTGGAGCTATTGCACCCTTCGGGTATGAAAAGAAAGGAAAGACCCTCAAAATTAATAAAGAACAGGCAACGGTAGTAAAATTAATCTTTCAGAAATACGTAAAAGAAAATTATGGAAATAGTAGAATTGCAAATTACTTAATCGATAAAAAAATACCTACCTCAAATGATAACCTCAGTTGGGATAAAACTACAATTAGATCTATTCTGAAAAACCCTGTCTATACAGGTAGAGTTGTTTGGGGTAAAAAGAGATTTAAGTACGATAAGGATGGTAATAAACAGTTTAGGTTGCAAAATAAAGATGACTGGTTGATACATGAAGGAAAACATGAAGCCATTATTGATCAAGAAACCTTTGAAGAAGCTCAGAGAATAGCTGAAAAAAGGCATAACCCTACTAAAACCCATAAGACAAAGGAGTTAAGAAATCCCCTAGCAGGTCTATTAAAATGTGGGGCCTGCGGTAGTACAATGACCATTAGAACAGCTAAAAATAAAACTGATAGTATTAGATGTTATAAAAATTGCGGTGGTGTAAAATCCAGCTATATTCATCTAATCGAACAAAAGTTAATAGAGAAATTATTGATTGAGTTAGAACAACTGAAGTTCTCCTTTAACTATAAAAAAAGAAAAGTTAATGACACTGAAATACAAGTAGTGGAGAATACCCTACAAGAAAAAAATCGAAACATTGCTACTCTGATGGAACAAAGAGAAAAACTATATGATTTCTTAGAACAAGGAATCTATGACAACGATACTTTTCTAGAAAGAATGAACACCCTCACCCAAAAGATAAATGCTGTAAATAGTGAAATACAGCAACTTCAAACAAACCTATCTAAACTACAAGAGATAAAACATAAGAAAGACAATCTTATCCCAGAAATAAACAATTCCATTGAATTTATAGAAGACTCGTACTTCAAATCAAGTGCTAAACAACGAAATGATTTCCTTAAATCTATCATCGAAAAAGTGACCTACACGAAAGATAAAAAAGCCGCTGAAACCGACTTTAACTTAAAAATAGAATTGAGATTATAGTAGGCTCGGTGGTATCATGTTGATGACTATGTATAATCCCCTTCCCCTCCAACAAAAGCACCAGCCATCACACCAAATTGAATGTCAGTTCTAACATTAATGTCTTTTCCTGGTATTAGTCCATTATTTTTTAAAACATACTCCAATACCATATTAGGCATACCACCCTTACGACCACCTAAAATTTCCTTTCCCCTCATTTCTTCAAAAGTGAAGTTAGAATTAGGTTTTCTAGCCACAATAAAAGAACCATCCCTTTGGGTTAACTGGGCAAAATTCACTGCATAGTCATCTTTTCCTTGGGTATATACATAGATAGAAGCCTCAGGACCCATAAAACCGATTTCAATTTGGTCACTTAAAAGAGCTGCCATAACCTTGTCAGCACCTTTTCCATCAATCAACTCAACGTCTAGTCCTTCTTCTTTGAAAAAACCTTCAGTAAGGGCTATATATTGAGGAGCATAGAAAACGGAATGGGTCACTTCCATCACTTTTATTTTAGTCATATCGCTTTTTTGTTGACAGCCAATTAAAAAAGCAGTACTAAGTAGTAATAATATAATTATTAAAGATAAAACCTTATTAGATTTCAATTCAAACCCTCCCATAACATAATAAGTAGATTAACAACATTTAATTTATTATATTCCCGTTAATGATAAGTGTTACAGATGTCCATGAATAGTAATATAAAAAATGGCATACAATGAAAATATAGGAAACAATGGGTTGGAGGGGATGATATAATGTCTTGGAACATTAAAGTTTTTCAAGGGAAAAATAGATATGGTTATATTAAAGGAGAAATAGATCATTTTAGTTGGTATGCTTTGGTTCATAAGGAAACAGTTGATTATGGTATAACACCATATAACTTAGAAGCAGGGAAGGGGCGCATATCTAGATTATGTATTTACAAAGATATTCCCATGTCAGCCTATACCAAACGACTAATTTATGCTAACTATAAAAGGAAATGGGAAGTTTTCAATAGCAGTTACGAAGCTATGATTAGAGAATTAGTAGAGTATTTAGATAGAGTGTATTCCATAAAGCTAGTAAAATAGCAATTAGTTGGATAATAACAGACATCGGTCTGTAAAAAATATGGAAAAAATGGTATTATAATATAAAGAGTTTAAAATATTAAGATGAAACAAAAGAAAACTACAAAAAGGGGGATCTTATGAACATACCTAATCTATTGACGATAACAAGATTTTTTTTAATACCCTTTTTTATATTAGTATTTTTTTCGGATTCACCCAATAGTCTGATCTACTCAGTAGGCATTTTTGTGGTGGCGGGTATTACTGATATGCTAGATGGGTATATTGCAAGAAAGTGTGGGTTAGTAACCAAGTGGGGACAAGCGATGGACCCTTTAGCCGATAAACTTATGCTTCTGACAGTGTTAATTTGTTTTACAATTAAAGATTATCTACCCATATGGATTATCATTACAGTAGGTTTGAAAGAAACGTTGATGGTGACGGGAGGGTTGCTATTATACACCAAAAGGGATAAAGTTGTAGTACCTGCTAATAAGTATGGTAAAATAGCTACAGTATCCTTTTATGTCGCTATCATTTGGATGGCGTTTGATCGGATTTATGGAGGGTTATTAGTGATGTTTGCAGTAGCAGTCACTGCTTATGCTTTTTTTAATTATTTACTGGCAGGCTTAAAATTAGTTAAGATAAAAGAAATAGCAGAAGAAAAAGAATATTAACCCTTGACAAATTAATTAAAAACTATATAATAATTTTAACTAATAAGTAAACTTTAATTAGGTTACAATATAATTATAAAATATAACTGAATATTAAATCGGCTATGAAAAAGAGGAGTAAATAACACATACCCTTAGAGAGAAGAACCCAAGGCTGGAAGGTTCTTTGGTGCAATGTTTATTGAAGGTAGCTTTGGAGCTTCTGTATTGAAATATAGTAGATACAGACGGGAGACCGTTAAATCATTTAAGTGTCTATTGCTATATTACATTGTTCAATTGTATAGTATTTAGAAATTAAGGTGGTACCACGAATATAACCTTCGTCCTTATTTGGATGAAGGTTTTTTATTTTGTAGTGACTTATTTAATTTTGGGAAAAATAAAATTATTAAGATGTTTTTTTAGGAGGAGGTATCATGTTCTACATAGGTTTAATTTTATTACTATTAGGAGTAGTTGTGGTTTATAGATATGACAAACTATCTATTAAAGGTGGAGGTTTTATTACAGCAGTAATCGGTATCATTCTTTTATTATTTAGTAACTTTCCAAGTGAATTAGAATTTTTAAGGGTTTTTAAGAAATTTTTAAATTAATTATAAATTTTAGGAGGGACGTATTATGAACAATTTACCGAAAAATTATAATCCTTTAGAGTTTGAGGATAGAATCTATCAAGAATGGATGGACAATAACTATTTTACAGCCAATGTTAATCCAGATAAAAAACCATATAGCATTGTATTACCACCACCTAATATAACAGGACAACTTCATATGGGACATGCTTTAGATCATACGTTACAGGATGTACTTATCAGATGGAAAAGGATGCAGGGTTATGAGACACTGTGGCAACCAGGTACAGACCACGCCAGTATTGCAACAGAAGTAAAAGTAGTAGAAAGAATAAAAGAAGAGGAAGGCCTATCAAAATTAGATGTAGGTAGAGAAGGCTTTTTAGATAGAGCATGGAAATGGAAAGAGCAATACGGTGGAAGAATTGTAGAACAGATGAAAAAATTAGGGGATTCCTGTGATTGGTCTAGAGAACGATTCACTATGGATGAAACCCTTAATAAGGCAGTAACAGAAGTGTTTATTAAACTTTATGAAAAAGGTTTAATTTATAGGGGAAATAGAATTATTAACTGGTGTCCAGAATGTAAAACTTCCATTTCAGATGCAGAGGTGGAACATGAGGAAAAAGCAGGACATTTTTGGCACATAAAGTACCCTGTAAAAGATAGTGATGAATTTGTAGAAATTGCCACCACCAGACCAGAAACAATGTTGGGAGATACAGCTGTTGCTGTAAGTCCTAATGATGAAAGATACCAACATTTAGTGGGAAAAACTTTAGTTTTACCATTAATGAATAGAGAAATTCCAGTAATTGCTGACGACTATGTAGATCCAGAGTTTGGAACAGGTGCAGTGAAAATTACACCATCCCATGACCCCAACGATTTTGAAGTAGGTTTGAGACATGATTTGCCTCAAATTGTGGTTATGAAGGATGATGCTACCATTAATGAAAAGGGTGGTAAATATAAAGGTTTAAGTAGATATGATGCCAGAAAACAAATTATAAAAGACCTTGAAGAACTAGGTCTGCTAGTTAAAGTTAAAGAGCATAACCATAATGTTGGGCAATGCTACCGTTGTAATACAGTTGTAGAACCCATAACTTCTCTACAATGGTTTGTTCAAATGGAATCATTGGCAAAGCCAGCTATTGAAGCAGTAAAGGATGGAAGAATTAAATTTGTACCAGACCGATATGCCAAAACTTACTTACATTGGCTAGATAATATAAAAGATTGGTGTATTTCAAGACAATTATGGTGGGGACACCGTATTCCAGCCTATTATTGTCAAGATTGTGGAGAGGTAATTGTATCGAAAACGGCTCCTAACACCTGTGGAAAGTGTAACAGTAGTTCTTTAAAACAGGATGAAGATGTATTAGACACTTGGTTTAGTTCAGCCTTATGGCCTTTCTCAACCTTAGGTTGGCCAGAACAAACAAAAGAACTAAAATACTTCTATCCAACAGATGTATTAGTAACAGGTTATGATATAATCTTCTTCTGGGTAGTTAGAATGGCATTCTCTGGTTTAGAATTTATGGAGGAAGTACCCTTTAAGCATGTATTCATACATGGTATTGTAAGGGACGCCGATGGAAGAAAAATGAGTAAGTCTTTAGGTAATGGAATTGATCCATTGGAGGTTATTAACCAATATGGAGCCGATGCCCTACGTTTTACATTATTAACTGGAAATTCTCCTGGTAACGATATGCGTTTCCATATAGAAAAGTTAGAGTCCAGCAGAAACTTTGCCAATAAACTTTGGAATGCTACTAGATTTGTGTTAATGAATTTAGATGAAGAAAACCATCCTACACTAGATGAAGTAAAAGCAGATTTCAGCATGGCAGACCATTGGATTATGAATAAATTAAATCATTTAATTAAAGAAATAAATGACAACATGGGCAAATTTGAATTGGGTTTAGCGGCTTCAAAGTTGTATGATTTTATTTGGAGCGAATACTGTGACTGGTATATTGAACTGGTAAAACCAAGACTCTATGGCGAAGATGTAGCCAAAAGAAGATCGGCACAATATACATTAACCTTTGTTTTAGAAAATATATTAAAACTACTTCATCCATTTATGCCTTTTATTACAGAAGAAATTTGGGGTAGTATACCAACGGTAAAAGAAAAGCATATTGTCATTGCTCCGTGGCCTATCCATGATGAAACATATTATCAAGAAGAGGCAGAAGAAAAAATGATTTTAATTATGAGTGCAATAAAAAATATCCGAAACATTAGAGCTGAAATGAATGTTATTCCATCAAGAAAAGCAAAACTACAAGTGGTGGCAACTAATGATTTAATAATAGATACCCTTAATGAAGGAAGTCAATATTTTATGACATTGGCAGGGGTTTCAGAAATACAAATATTATCTGATAAGGATGAGATACCTTCTGATGCAGTATCCATTGTAGTTGATGGAGCTGAATTATTTATTCCTCTAGACGATCTATTAGACTTTGAGAAGGAAATAGAAAGATTAGAAAAGGAAAAGAAAAAGTTAGAAGGTGAAATTAAGCGGGTAGACGGAAAACTATCCAACGAAGGATTCCTTTCTAAAGCTCCAGAAAGCTTAATTGAGGAAGAAAAACAAAAAAAGGTTAAGTTTGAACAAATGTTAAAAACTGTTTTAGAACGATTAATTTCAATACAAACAAGAGCATAAAGAAAAAAAGGTAGTTGGAGGTTACTTCAACTGCCTTTTTCAGTAGATTGTTTCTTATATATTTTATTATAAAAAATTCACTGTTGACATCACTATTTCATTTGTTATGATGAAAAGTAGGAGTTGGAAATAATACATAAAATATATAAAGAAGTGGAGTGTAAAAAAATGAACTATCAACAAGCACTAGACTTTATTCATGGAACATATAAATTTGGTAGCAAATTAGGTTTAGAAAACATACAATATTTATTAGAACTTTTAGGGAATCCCCACCAAAAGTTAAAGGTGATCCATGTGGCAGGAACAAATGGAAAAGGGTCTACATCTTCCTTAATCCATAGCATATTAAAGGAAGCAGATTACAAGGTGGGGCTATATACTTCACCCTATTTAGAAACCTTTACAGAAAGAATCCAAATAAATGGAATAAATATTCCAGAAGAAAGATTAGCTGAAACAACCACACTGGTACAGGAAAAAATACTACAAATGGTGGAGGAGGGTAAAAACCACCCTACAGAATTTGAAGTAGTAACAGCTATAGCTTTTTACTATTATGCAGAAGAGAAGGTGGATTTTCTAGTTTTAGAGGTGGGGTTAGGGGGCAGGCTAGATGCCACCAATGTGGTGGAAAACCCACTTATTTCTGTCATAACCCCCATTGGATACGATCATATGCAATATTTAGGCGATACATTAGATAAAATAGCCTTTGAAAAAGGTGGTATTATTAAGGAAAATAGTTATGTGGTGGTTTATCCTCAAGGGGAAGAAGTAGTTAATGTATTAGAGGGACTGTGTAAAGAAAAGAACAGCCCTATGTTAATGGTAGATTTTAATGACATAGAAAATCATACTAGCAATATAGAACAACAGATATTTTCTACCAATATATTAGGTAAAACCTACAAAAACATAAAAATATATTTGGCAGGTTTGCACCAAATCCACAACACCACAACAGCTTTGGCGGTGGTGGAAACTTTAAAAGAGAAATATAGTGTCTACATTAGTGATGATGCTGTTTATAAGGGGCTAGAGGCAGCAAGATGGCCTGGTAGAATGGAAATCATTAAAAGAGAACCCCTTTCTATAATCGATGGCGCCCACAATATACACGGGGCTGTGGCATTACAAAAAAGTATTGAAACACTGTTAAAGGACTATTCTATTACACTGGTTATTGGAATGTTGGCGGATAAGGATGTAGAAGGATATTTGGAACTAATTGTACCACTGGTAAAAAAGGTGGTGGTGACAGAACCAGATAATCCAAGAGCTATGGAGGCTGAAGTATTAGCGGAAAAAATAAGTAAATATAATAAAGACATACATATAGCTAAAAAGATAGCATCGTCTGTTGACAAAGCGTTGGAAATTACGGAAAAGTCTGATGTTATATTGTTTGCAGGTTCTTTATATATGATTGGTGAAGTTAGAAGTGTTATGAAAGAATAAAATTGACAGAAATGTATACAAATTCCCTAATTGAATATACTTAAATAGAGTATGTTTTTTATAAGGAGGTTGTATCATGAATGTACTTCAGTTTAGACCTTTTAAAAAATGGTCTAAAAAAGAGTTATTAATGGAAATAGATAGAGTGGCTGAAATGATGAATAAAAATAAAAAAAGACAAAAGGAAGAAGTAGATTACTTAAATCGGTTGTTCCATGAAGCAAAATGTAGGGATATTGCATTAAATATTGACGAAATTTATCATAAAATACTATATTCTATAGAGTAATAAATATAATATCATTATCAATAATCACACATACCAGAAATTATCATAAACTAGAATATATAGCTTTTATAAGGCTGTTTTCAGTAAAGGTAGTGAATATTAATAATGGGGTGATGGGATGAATTATCTATCACAGGGAAATTTAATTATTTCAAATTTTTCTGATGATTCCATTTCTATTGTGGACACTACAATAGGTAAGGAAGTAAAAAGAATTTCATTAAATAGGATAGGACAATTCATTCCAACCCAACATTTGGGGCCTCATCATATTGCCGTCGATACAAATCTAAAATATTTATACGTTGTTAATTCTTTTAACAATAGTTTAAGTAAGATAGATTTAATAAAGGAGGAAATAATTGATACGGTTTTAGTAGGTAGTTGTCCTAGTCAAATTATCCTATGTAAAAAGTATAATTATATATATGTGGCTAATTCAGACTCAAATAGTATAACGGTATTAGACTTAAATAATTTAGCTATATTACTTCAAATTCCCACTGACAATATGCCCCACGGAATGGTGATGACTAAAGATCAAGAAAGAATTTTGGTTGCTAACAGAGATACCAAAACCATTACAGAAATTCTTACTAAAGTAAATGAGAAAAAACAATGCTATCCAGTGAATTGTAATCCCTGGCATTTACGTTTGAGTGGAGATGGAACTTTATTGTTTGTTGTTCACTACAACTATCATTACGATGGAAAAGGCATTGTAGAAATATATAATATTAATGAAATGACTTTAATAGAAAAGATAGTTTTAGGTAAGATGTTAGTGGAGGTAACCAGTGACTGGAAAAATGAGAACCTTTATTTAACAGATTCAGACTTAAATCAACTCTATTTTTATAATTTAAAAGAAAAAAGATTAACGAAAACTATTAAAGTTAATAGAATGCCCCATGGAATTGAAATAGATTACAATAAAAAACTGCTATTTATTAGCAGCCTACAAAACAATGTAATAGATGTAATCAATTACAGGAATTATAATTTAATTAAAAGTATACCAGTGGGAAAAGAACCCACCAGTATAGTGGTAATGTAAAACAGTGGAAAAAGCCCTCAACAGCAGGCTTTTAAATGAAAAATTGTTATAAACTCAGCAAGCCTACGTGTTATTTAATACGTAACCCCGCTGAGTTTTTATTGTTGCTCAAAATACTTTACTTTTTTTCTTTTTTATTTGGCTCAATTAGAAGGTTAATAAGGTTACCATAGATATGCTGGGCATTACTACTCCAATTTTCACAGATTTGTTTAGCTTGTTGAGGGGTAGCAACATTTAAATTAATACTAATGAGGGGTACTTCCTTTTCGATAACCTTTAAATTTACAGAATATTCCCCTTCATTTAGTTTGCTGTAGTCCGCCACAACTTCTGATTTTTTCAATAGTTCGTGTTTTTTAGTTTTTAATAACTGATTGATTTTGTCTATTTGTTTTTGTGGAATTCGGTTGATAAAGTAACGAAGTGTGTCTTTACCTTTTTCAGTTATTACAAATATTTGATTGTTTTCTTTAACTTCCTCTGTTATAAAGCTTGAATCCTTTAGCTCACCGAGGAATTGTTGTAATATAAAATAATTTAAAAGTTCGTTTTCCAAAACAAAATCAGTTATTTGTGAATGGGTCACTGGGCAATCTAACTGTTGGAATATATATAATAAAAGCAATTTTTTTTCTGCCAATTGTTGCGAAGAATTGACAAACATTTCTCCACCTTCTTTCAATATCTCATATATTATATATTAATCCATTTTGGAGATTTTTAAAAGAGGTATAAAAGAATAAATCAAAAAGAAAACACTGAAACGTATTCAGTGCCTTCTTTTTAAAAATTTAAATTATTATGAGTTTCTATCACTCATATTCTTTTCAGCATACTCAACCATTCTCTTTACCATATATCCGCCAACATAACCATTTTGACGGGAAGTTAAGTTTCCCTTATCAATATCTTGATAATTAGACATACCTAACTCATTGGCAATTTCAAATTTCATTTGATCTAGTGCTTGACGAGCTTCTGGAACAACAATACGATTTCTATTTCGTGCCATAGTATTCCGCCTCCCTCAAGTTATATCAAATTTTTTGTTGAGTAAATACAACAACTTATGTTGTATTAATTATAATTTCTCCAAATAGGTAGAAAAGTATGTTGGTAATTATTAGTATTAAATTTAATATATGGAATAAAGAATTGTTACTGATGGAAAAGAAATTTGATATACTAATAAAGAGGTGACTTTAATGATAAAACAAGAAGAATTAAAAAAGTTTATATTAGATTTAGGTGTTGCAAAAGTTGGGTTTTGTAATTTAGAAGATTTATTACCAGAAAAATTCCAACATTTAAAAAGTGGAATTTCCATTGTTGTTCGTTTAGCAGACCAAATAATTAGTGATATAGATATAAAAGATGGGCCCACCCATACTTATTTTCATCATTATCGAACAGTTAATTTTTTTATAGATCAAGTAACTCTAAAAATAACCACTCTCCTACAAGAAAGTGGGTATTTAGCCATGGCTATTCCAGCATCTCAATCAATTAATGAAGAAGGTTGGGAATTTAAAGGGCTTTTTCCCCATCGTACCGCTGCAACTAGGTCTGGTCAAGGGTGGATTGGAAAAAACTGTTGTTTAGTTACGGAGGAATTTGGACCAAGAGTACGTTTAGGCACAGTGCTGACAAATATGGAATTTCAATATGATGAAGCCATAGAAATATCCCAATGTGGGGATTGTAATGCCTGTGTAAAGGCTTGTCCCACCATTGCTTTAAAAGGCACAATATGGACACCAGAATTAGAAAGAGAACATATCTTTGATGCTAAGGCATGTAGTAGCCATATGCATCAACAATATCAAAAAATTGGTCGAGGCTCGGTATGTGGTATATGTGTAAAAGCATGCCCAAAAGGAAATAAAGTTTTAAAAAGGTAAAAAAAGACATAGGGAGAAGCTACCCTATGTCAATCTGTTATCCATCGGAGTTTTTATATCTTTTCTAAAACCATGTTGATGCTCACTATGCAATTGAGCTAGTTGTGATCTAGATTCCCTATGAAAGTGTCGTTGGTCGTATCTATAAGTTCTTGAAGCTTCCTCAACACGATGACCTTTAATGTTAGTCCACTGACTTTTGCGGATTGACATATAATCACCTCTTTCATGGGATTGAACAAAATTAATTGTTCATAGATATTTTTACCCTTTGTTAAGAAAATAATAAGAAGAATTAATTGTTAATTTTTTAAAAATGATACCCCATTATTGGTAAAACTTTATTTTTTAATGATAAAACATGAAAGTTTAACCAGCCAAGAAGAAAAGGGAATTGCAAATAGGGTTACGATAATATTAAAGAGACTGTGGGCATGGGCAATTTGTCTTGCTGGGTTGTAGGGGGCTAACAAAAGGGTTAAACGGCATAGATAACCAATAAAGGGAAATATAATTATTACCCCCAATAGGTTAAATAATAGATGGATAATAGCCGTTCTTTTACCTATAACACTTAAATTAACACTGGAAATTAAAGTGGTAATACAAGTACCTACATTTTGTCCCAATAATATGGGTACAGCAGCAAAAATACTGAGGTTTTTGTTGTTGGCTAGAGACTGTAAAATGGCAATACCAGTACTACTGCTTTGAATGATGGCAGTGCTGAAAAAACCCATCAACATTCCCAAATAGGGTTGATTACCTAATTCTGCTAAAATCTCACCAAAACGTATATAGTTTTGTAGAGGTACTAGTCCTTTTCCCAATAAATCTATTCCTATAAAGATAAGACTTAAGCCAATCATAGTTTCTCCTAGTATACGAACCTTTCTTCTCTTTTCAACCATAGATAACAGGACCCCAACAATTAATAGAAACGGAGCAAATTTACCTATTTTAAAGGCAATTAATTGAGCAGTTATGGTGGTGCCAATGTTAGCTCCCATAATAATGGGAGTGGCTTGGTAAAGGGTTAATAAACCTGCCTCCACCAGACCCACCAAAAGAACAGTAGTACCGCTGCTGGATTGAATGAGTATTGTAATCAATGTACCTATAAGAAGCCCTAACAAGGGATGAATTTTTGCATTTTGAATTTTGTGTTTTAAACTTCCTGAAATAAGATTTTTTAAACCAGTTGTTAAAAATTTCATACCCAATAAAAAAAGACCAAGACCACAGGCAATACCAGTTAATATTGTCAGCAAAGTAACACCCCCTTTTTAAATATACGTAGTACATAAAGTCTTTAAAACCAATTGAATTTAAAAATAGTTTTTATTAAACTGTTCTTGAATTAATGATTTAGTCATATTTAAGCTTCTTGTGAATAAACTGTAATAGACGCATTACAGGACAGGGGGAGGAATATGAAGATTTTTGTCATACAAAAAAGAAGTTTTATTATCGGTCTAATACTAACATTGATTATTGCAGCAATAGCAGTGTATTTTACAGGCATTAGGGGAGAAACAATTGGGGTTTTTTCACCCCAAAGAAGACTGCCTATTTATAGTGTAGAAACCCAAGAAAAGAAAATCGCCATCAGTTTTGATGCTGCATGGGGAGATGAATATACAGATGATATTTTAGACACTTTAGATAAATACAAAGTAAAAACAACATTTTTTCTAGTGGGTTTTTGGGTGGATAAATATCCAGAATGGGTTAAGCAATTCCATGAAAGAGGTCATGAGGTAGGAAACCATTCCTCTACTCATCCTCATATGTCAAAACTTTCAAAGGAACAGGTTAAAACAGAATTACAAACTACAGGGGATAAGATTAAAGCTATAACAGGAGTTCAACCTACAGTATTCAGACCACCCTTTGGTGATTATAACAATGTTTTAATTGAAGCAGCAGAAGAAATTGGGTATTATACAATACAATGGGATGTAGACTCATTAGACTGGAAAGAAATGGGAGTTAAACCCGTTGTTGATCGAGTGACAAGAAATGTAAAACCAGGTTCAATTGTATTGTTTCATAACAATGCAAAATATGTAGCAGAGTTTTTACCACCAGTATTGGAACGTTTACAAGAGATGGGATATGAAATTGTCCCTGTATCAGACTTAATTATAAAGGATAATTTTACAATTGATCCCTCTGGTAGGCAGAAGCAAAAATAGACCCTTTCTTTCTTTAGGGTCTTTTTTTAATGTTAAGAACCATTAATGAATAGTTTTCTGCTACATTATACACAATAAATACAACGATTAGTCAGTCTAAGAAGTTGGAGGAGATGAGGAATGATTATTGATGGTTTAGAGATAACAGGTGTCACCAGTGATTCACGAAGAGTAAAAAAAGGTTATGCATTTGTTGCCATAAGGGGAGAAAAGGTGGACGGAAACCACTATATAGACGATGCAATAAATAACGGAGCAATAGTTATCTTTTCGGAACTAGAATTGCAATTGGTCAATGTAAAATGTATCAAAGTAATAGATGCAAGAAAAAAGTTGGCAGAGTTATGTAATCAGTTTTATCAGTATCCAGCAGAAAAACTAAAAGTGATAGGGGTAACGGGAACAAATGGTAAAACCACCACCACAAATATTATTTATGAAGTATTAAAGGCAAAGGGTATTTCGGTGGGGTTAATTGGTACTTTAAATATCAAAATAAAAGACATGGTATTTAAGACTAATTTAACCACCCCTATATCTGAAGATATTTATCGTTATTTAGCCCTAATGGTGGAAGAACAGGTGGAAGTGGTGGTAATGGAGGTTTCATCCCACGGACTAAAAACAGATCGAGTTCATCAAATAAAGTTTGATATTGCAATTCATACAAATATTGAAAAAGATCATCTTAATTTTCATAAAACCTTTGATAACTATGTTAAATCAAAGAAGAAATTATTTGATGGATTAGGTAAGGGGAAAATGGCTATTATTAATTTTGATGATGCCAATAGTTTAAAACTATTGGAGGGAAATCAACACATTATGGTGCTTACTTATGGATTGAATAAAAGATGTACAATTACAGCCTCAAGTATAGATTTTAATACCAATAAATCCTTTATCTATTGCCTACAAAGGGGAATTACCACATTAACAGGATTAGAAATAGATCCTTTTGAATATCCTATAACAATCAATCTTATAGGGGGACATAATGTATACAATGCTTTGGCTGCAATCACCAGTTGTTTACTATTGGATGTACCGATAAATGATATAGCTAAATCAATTAAAAATTTTAAAAGCTTGCCAAGAAGAATGGAGATAATCTATCAAGAAGATTTTACAGTGATTGATGATTTCTGCCATAACCCAGCCAGTTATAGGGCAGTGTTGGAGAGTATACAAGGTATTCAGTATAAAAATTTATATATTATAAATGGCATTAGAGGAAATAGAGGTGTAGAAGTAAATAAAGAAAATGCACAGGTATTAACACAATGGGCAGAAATATTAAAGGTAAAAGAACTTTATATAACTTCCAGCAGAGATTATGTAGGTATAAATGATGATGTAAGCTATTTGGAGAGGGATGCCTTCTTAGAAGTGTTAAATAAAAGTGAATTACCTTATCAATATGAGGAAAGGCTAGAAGATGCTATTGTTAAAACAATAATGAAGCTGACCAAGAATGATTTAGTTCTACTATTGGGATCTCAAGGAATGGATCGTGCTAAAAGAATATTTTTAGAAAAGATAGATGAACAACAGTGGATAAACCCTATTTACTATAACAACCGAGAAGTAGACCCATTAAGTCATAAACAATAATTAATATAAAGACAACTCTAAGGGATTTAATAAAAATAATAATTTTAAAAATTTATTTTTTATTAAATGAAACATAATTTAATACACTCCCGAATAAACATGTTTATAGATTACAACATCTTGTAACATAAGAGTAGAAGGGAGTGTACACATTAATGTCAGGACATATGATAGATAGTAACATGGTCACTTTAGTAGGAAAAGTTGCAGGTGAAAAAGAATTTAGTCATGAGATGTACGGTGAGGGGTTTTTTAATTATCGATTAGAGATACCTCGTCTAAGTGAAGCTGCTGATCTGTTACCATTGACTATATCAGAGCGATTATTATTTGATTCAAAGTTAAATGTGGGGGATACTGTTAAAGTTGAAGGTCAATTAAGATCCTATAACAAATTTACCGATGGAAATAATAGATTGGTATTAACTGTATTTGCCAGAGATTTAGAGGTTTTAAATTTAGAAGAAGATGTAAAAAATCCTAATCAAATTTATTTGGAGGGATATATTTGTAAACCACCAGTGTATAGAGAAACACCCTTTGGTAGAGAAATAACAGATTTGTTAATTGCTGTAAATAGACCCTATAATAAATCTGACTATATTCCATGTATTGCATGGGGAAGAAATGCAAGGTTCTCTGCAAAGCTACAGGTTGGTGATCACATCCGTAGTTGGGGAAGAATACAAAGTAGAAGTTATCAAAAGAAATTACAAGACGGCACTGCATTAAATAAAGTTGCCTATGAAGTATCCATTTCAAAAATGGAAAGAATTGAAGAATCTGAGAAGGCTGAATAGTGAAATATGGTAGTGCATTTCTAGTATATAGTTTGATTTAAATTGATAAAATTTACTTTGAATCAGATTATATACAAAAAAAGCACTATAATAAATCAACTAATATTTTATTAAAGTACTATACTTCAAGGTTTTAAAATAACACACTTTTTCTTGTATATTGTTAGGTTAAAATACAGGAGAGGTGTGTTTTTTATAGAATTTAAAAAAAAAGGATACCTACCCCAACGTCAAAATATAGAATAACATTTATTTACACTTATTTGAATAGATCATTTACCTACACAACAATTTATATAATATTAAGTAAATTTATGTTATAATCTGTAGAGATTATGGAAAAAATGAGGAGGTGGATAGATGGAGTCAAAAAAAAAAGTATAAAACCAATCATCGAAGTTGTGGCAGAAAGTGATGAATTACAAGAAATAATTAATACAAGGTTAGAAAAATTAAATCAATTAATGGATGACTTAAACAAAAAAATTGCAAAACCTATAAGTAATCCCCAAATATACGCAGATTATTTAAAGCAAAGAATAGATTTCATGGAGTGGACGAATAAGAAATACAACTTATCTTTTAAAGGAATGCCAAATAAAATATTTCAACGTGAAATATTTTATTGTGAATTGGGATATAATTTAGGAAGTGAGCAGAATGAAAAGAGACCTGTAGTTATTTTACAAAATAATCTTGGAAATAAATTTGGAAATACAACTATAATTGCTCCAATAACAACATATGATAATAGTACATTCGAAAAAATAGAAGGAAATTGGTACATCAAATTTTTAAAGAGTGGCAAAGAAGAAAGTAAAAAACTTGATTTTTACGAAATCCCAGTAGAAGTAGAAGATAAAGTTAATATTATAGGTGCAGTTAATGTTGTTCATATGAGAGAAGTAAGTAAGAAAAGGTTGAGTGCACACCCCATAGCGAAAATAACCGAAGATAATTTAAAGGAGATTCAAAAAGCTATTATTAAAAATCTTAGTACAATTTAATTGTTGACAAAAGATGTATTATAGCCTAAAATTAATTTAAAGATACATACTAATAAAGTATCTAGTACAATGTGCTAGATGAAATTTTTTTAATATGTGTGTTGATACGATGTATCAGCCAAGAAAAAACACTTCTGATATATTTCAGGGGTGTTTTTATTATGCAAAAATTTAATATCAGTTAAAACTAAACCTCCTAAATCGAGGTCTTTATTAGTTTTTGAGGGGTTGTCACTTTTGGCGATGCCTTTTTAATGAAAATAAGTTGAGTATTAAGAGAGTAAAACAACACTATAACTGGAACAATAAAAGTTGCCATATGTTTTCTTTTTTTTCTTGTAAATTACAGTAGGAATATATTTAGTATTAAATGAGTAAAAAACTAATAATTAGTGGAACATTACACAAGTATTCTTTACTATAATAAAAAATGAAACATAAAGGTTTTATAACCCTCAAAAAAATATTATAATATCACTAGGAGGAGATATTATGCAACAGTTTATCGTACCTATAGTGATTTTATTAGTTATTTTAGTGTCTATACAATATTCCATTAACAAAGTAATTGTTCTGTTAAAGGAAATAAAACAAATATTATTAAAGCAAAATTACGATGGAGATGGGAAAATAAGATGAACATAAAAAAATCCTTTGGAGAGTTTAATAAAACCCTTCAAAGGACTTTTTTTATAATCTTTCTGCTAATAGAGCAGCAATACTTTCCAATAACTGTTGATCATGTTCATCAAAGGCAGCCAATTCATCACTATCACTATCAATTTCACCTAAAACAACGTCTCCCTTCATTATAGGGACAACAATTTCAGAAGCAGTTTCAAAACTACAAGCTAAATAATTAGACTCTTTAGAAACATCTTCTACAATAAAAGTTTCTTTTCTTTCAGCAGCTTGACCACAGATACCTTCACCAAATTGAATGTTTAAATGGTCAGTAGGTTTACCTATATAATGACCCAACACCAATTGTTCATTTTCCACCATATAAAAACCAGTCCAATTATAATAAGGAATATTTGCATCTAATAAAGTTACAATACCTTCATAGACTTTTTCCATATCTTTTTCAGTAGATATGAGTTCTTTTGCTTGATGAAGAAGTTTTTCAAATAATACAATTTTAATTTCCTTTGTCATTGCCATTTTTAGTAGAACCTCCTATGCTAATTGAATTAATGTATATTATTTATAGAAATAGTAATGCGTACAATTGATATAAATAATTAGCAGCAACACCTGCGGCAATTCCACCAAGAGTATGACTTAAAATTGCCTTATTAGTCAGTTGCCTAACTTTTAATGCATCCATCATACCTACATGGGTACTTAAATAACCACTCCAACACATACCCATAGCGGTAAAAACAGCTATGTCGCCAGGACCGATTAAATTATTATCTAAAAAGTTTCTAACAAGGCCCATTGCAGCCCCTACAGCCCCTAAAGAGGTGATGGGAAAAGCCAATGCTTCCACATTCTTAAAACCAAATAAAGGGCGAAGAATTGGAAATATATATTTCCCTAAACGAGGTAATAATGCCACACCTTCAAAGGCTTTTCCTTGATAGATGGCAACACCATTTTCAATACTACTTGGGCCAAAGGTCAAAATCATTACAATAGTACAAATAAATAATACACCAGGTATAATTGCAAAACCCATCTCAACACCATTTTTACCACCCTCTAAGATAGCATCTAAAGCTCTTTCAAATGGGTTTCCAGGTCTAATTTCTCGTCTGTTAAAAAAATCATCATCATAGTCATTATTAACACTTTGTTGAGGTTGTTGTACTGCATAATACTTTTTTGTATATCTAGTCATCAATCGAACACTGACAATACTGCCAATAATAGCCCCTACATTACCAATTATAGCAGGAATTATGAACTCTTGCCCAAGACTCATCATATAGGTGGTTAAAATAAGACCCATACCAAAGGCAGTGCCTAGATTACAAAGAGCTGGTATTTGGTAGTTTTTAAAATATTTTATAAAGCCTTTGTCCTTTGCTAAAGAAATAATAGCAGGGTTATCAGATAAATAAGTTGTAATAGCACCTATAGAGGCAGCACCGGGCATACCATATAAAGGTTTAACAATGGGGGAGATGATTTTATTAATTAATGCAACTACTCCAAACTCTGACAAAAGCGCCGCCAATGCACCGGCTAAAACAGCAACAGATAAAATAAAAAATACCGTATTTAATAGCAGGTCGTGGGCAGTGTTCATAATAACATTAAACATTGTACCTACACCCATGGTACGACCTAAATAAGTAAAGGAGCCTCCAACAATAAAAAGAAAAGCATAAGTTTCCTTTGAAACAGCTTTTTTAGTTTTTGTTGAAGGCATTGAAAACACTTCCGTTCCTTCAATTTCCATTGCTTTCATTTTACACCTCCTAATATGAGTCACTCTTATTTTACTATTATGAAAACGTTATTTCAATAACATTTATCAAAGAAGACAAAAATGTAAAAACTAGCATTAAATTAATAACTTGTAATTTTTTTTGAAATAATTGTAGGTGATGTTTGACAAGATATACTAATTCATTTAGAATAGAAATAATATTAAACGTTATAATGGAGGGAAAACCAATGGATATAGAAAAAAAGGTATGGGAAGTGCTTCTTTCAGAAGAAGAAATTCAAACAAGAGCAAAACAAATGGGAGAAGAAATTTCAAACGATTATAAAGAAAAGAAACTTTTAGTGGTTTCTTTATTAAAAGGAAGTTTCATTTTTACAGCAGATTTAGTGAGAAGAATATCAATTCCAGTAAAAATAGAGTTTATGACTACATCAAGCTATGGACATGGACAAGAAAGCAGTGGAAATATCAATATCATCAGTGATGTAAAAGGTGACCTAACAGGCTATGATGTTTTAGTGGTGGATGATATTACAGATTCAGGCTTAACAATGAAATATGTTATGGAACATTTAAAAACTAAAAATCCCACTACAGTAAAATGTTGTGTTCTTTTAGACAAGCCAGATAGAAGACAAGTGGATTTAGTACCAGACTACTTAGGATTCACCATTCCAGACAAGTTCGTTGTAGGTTATGGACTTAATTATGGAGACTATTACCGAAATGTTCCTTATGTATTTGTGGTAACAGAACAAGATCGATAAAATATGAAACCCAGTAAGTAGTTTTATAATAAAAAAGCTACTAACTGGGTTTTTATAATATTTAACTATATAATTGTAAATTGACCTCATTTGTAAATGTACCCTCTACTAACCCATTTTTAGCCCCTTAAATCCTCTAAAATTTTGACTTTATCTTCTGTCTTTGAATCTTTCTTTTTAATTATGCGGGCAGGCATACCTGCCACCACTGTATTGGGGGGCACATCTTTAGTTACCACAGAGCCTGCTGCGATGACAGCCCCATTACCTACTTTAACCCCTTCAAGAACAACTGCATTTGCCCCTATGAAAACATTATCTTCAATGATAACAGGGGTACTACTGGGGGGTTCTAATACACCAGCAATTACTGACCCTGCACCTATATGAACGTTTTTACCAACGATTCCTCTAGCACCGATAACACAATTCATATCCACCATACTATTTTCACCTATTTCAGCCCCCACGTTAATAACTGCTCCCATCATAATTACGGCATTTTTACCAATGTAGACATTATCCCTAATAATAGCGCCGGGTTCTATTCTTGCTTGAAGTAGGAGGGGATTTATGAGGGGAATTGCTGAATTTCTTCGATCATACTCTAGATGATAATGACAGATATTTGTTTTGTTTTTTGATAATATTTCTGATATTATCTCATACTCTCCTATGAGGATCCAAAAATTTTCCCCACCAAAAACTTTTAAATTACTAACTTCATTTAAAATTAATTTCCCCTGAATGTAGACCTTGACTGGAGTGGATTTTTGAGCATTTTTAATATATTTTGCAATTGTTTCAGGACTACTTGTGTCAATGGTGTTTGGTGGGGAATTTTTATGGTTGCTCATTGGCAATCAATCCTTTCTAACTTTTGTAATATACATATTATAGAAATCCTTTGGCAATAGAGATAAGTTTACTATTATTACAATAGAATAAAATCTCTTTAATTATATTGAATAACCATATTGCTTCATGGCATCTTTAAGGATGGCTAAATTTTTATCTGTCATTTCCGTTAAAGGAAGTCGTAATGATCCTACATTCATTTTCATTAAGTTTAAGGCTGTTTTTACTGGAATAGGGTTTACATCAATAAATAAAGCATCAATTAAAGCCTTCATATCTAATTGAAGTTTTCTACTACCATCAATGTCACCTTTTAAAAACTTATCTACTAAATCGTGGGTATCCTTTGGAGCAATATTGGCTACTACGGAAATTACACCTAATCCACCTAAAGATAGCAAGGGAAGAATCATGTCATCATTGCCAGAATATATGGCAAAGCTAGGAGGGCAAACCCTTGCAATTTCCACTACCTGACTTATATTGCCACTGGCTTCTTTTACACCAGATATATTGGGGAATTGGGCTATTTGAGCCAAAGTAGAGGGGAGAAGGTTTACACCAGTACGACCTGGAACATTGTAAACAATAATGGGGATACTGACAGCATCAGACACAGCCTTGAAGTGGGCAATTAGCCCACTTTCACTGGCTTTATTATAGTAGGGGGTAATTACTAATAGCCCATCAGCTCCAACTCCTTCTGCAAACTGACTAAGTTCTACAGCATGTTTGGTGGAATTACTTCCGGTACCTGCAATTAAGGGCACCCGTTTATTAACTTTTTGCACTGCATGGACAATGACAGCTTTTTGCTCATCATCCTCCATTGTAGAAGCTTCACCTGTAGTACCACAAACTAAAATGGCATCTGTACCTTCATTAATATGCCAGTCAATTAGTTCACCTAATTTTTCAAAGTCAACCCCGCCATCAGTAAAGGGGGTTACAATCGCTACACAGGAGCCTTTAAATAAAGCCATACTCATCATCCTTTCATGTAAAACATATTTTTTAAATAGTTATCTTATTTAGTGCATACCTCTATGGATAAAGTTTAGATAATAAAACACACCCTACAATATGTATATTAAAAAATGATATTAAACATTCGGTTATATGGCAAACTATATTTATAGGAGATAAATTAACTGGATTTAGAAAGTTTTTCTTGATACAATAGGTGTATTGCAATATTTAAATAATTAGGTATATTTTCGCAAATTAATTAAAAAATTTACAGCGAAGGGATGAGCTAAATTGTTGATAAAAGAAATAGCAGAAATACAAGAAGAATTAAGAGAAATACGCAGAGACCTTCATAAAATTCCAGAATTGGGTTTTGAAGAATATAAAACTTCTGAATATATAGCAACCTATCTAGATAAATTAGGTATTAAGTATGAAAAAAACATTTTAGGTACTGGAATTATAGCATTTGTGGAAGGGTATGAAGGAAAAAAGAACCTTTGTTTTAGAGGAGACATGGATGCCCTCAGTGTGGAGGAAAAAAATACTGTAAACTATAAATCATTACATACAGGTAAAATGCATGCCTGTGGCCATGATGGACATATGACAATATTATTGGGCTTAGCCAAATATATATCTGAGCATAAAAATCTATTAAAGAATAATGTAGTACTTTTGTTTCAACCAGCAGAAGAGGGCCCAGGGGGGGCTTTACCAATGATTGAAGCAGGTTTTCTAGAAAAATATAGCATAGATGAAATATATGGGTTACACCTTTTTCCAGACTTAGCAGAAGGTAGAGTTGGAGTAAGACCAGGACCAATGATGTCTCAAACAGGAGAATTTGATATAATTATAAAAGGAAAAAGTGGACATGGTGCTATGCCCCACAAAACCATTGATAGTATTATAATTGCTGCAGAAATGATTACTGGTTTACAGACCGTTGTAAGTCGAAATATAGATCCCATAAAACCAGCTGTATTAACCATTGGTCGAGTGGTTGCAGGAGAAAGAAGAAATGTAATAGCTAAAGATGCTGTTTTAGAAGGAACCATTCGTAGTTTTCACCAAGATGTGTATGATACTATTAAAAGTCGGATGGGGGATTTTGCAAAAGGGTTAGAAATTAGTTATAATTGTGAAATAGAGCTGATTTTTAGAGATATGTACCCAGCTGTTGATAATGATGAGGTTTTAACAGCAGAATTTATTAAGTGTCAGCAGGCAGGTAATGTAGAAATAATTGACCCAATTATGTTGGCAGAGGATTTTTCTTATTTCCAAAAAGTTTTACCAGGGGTTTTCTTTTTCTTAGGATGTAGAAATGAAGAAAAAAACTACTGTTATCCCCTTCATAATGAACAATTTAATTTTAATGAAGAGGTTTTAGGTTATGGAGTACAGGCATATGTGAATATATTGAAACAACGAGGAGTGTTGGAAGATTAATTTAAGGGGAGTGAATAAATGATTAGAGAAAAAAGATTAAGAGTTTTAGATGCAAATTTACTTTATTTAATTAGCGCAATTCTATTTCTTTGGTTAGGGGCATATTTTCAAAAAAAAGACTTATTAACAGGATTAGTTATAACACAATACTTATTAATTTTATCACCACCCATCATCTATCTACTAATAAGTAAAATTAAAATAAAAAAGACATTAAGATTAAACAAATTAAGTTTTAAACATGGGGTATTAGTTGCTATAATAACTATATTAATGTATCCTACAGCTCTTTTTGCCAATGCAGTTTTCATGTTTTTGTTAAGCTTATTGGGAAATTTAAATATTCCCCAAATACCAACAGCAGAAAATGTTAAAGATTATGCGTTATTAATGTTGATTGTTTCCCTCACTGCTGGGGTTTGTGAAGAAGTTTTTTTTAGAGGTTTTATACTTTCAGGTTATGAACAGATGGGAAAGAAAAAAGCTATTATTATTTCTTCAATTCTATTTGGGTTATTTCATTTTAATATTTATAACCTTTTAGGACCTATAGTACTGGGGTTAGTTTTTGCTTACTTGGTGACTATAACTGATTCAATTTTTGCTGGAATTATTGGGCATATGGTTAACAATGGGTTTGCAGTATCGTTAGGTTTTTTAATAAATTTCCTTTCAAGGCAAATTAATATGAACGAAGCTGTTGCCAATAATCCCCAGGAGGTCTCCACCACAATAGCCATGCTTTATAGCATGATTTTATTTGGTTTCATTGCAATTGGAACAGGTTTTATAGCTTATCATTTATTTAATATAATTAAAAAGGATAAGAGTAAAGAAAAGGATAAAGTTGAAGACTGGGAAAAGGATAATGAAGAAGAGCAATGGCTTAATACATTTAATAAAACAAAATCAATTGAATTTGCTCCATTACTATTAACAATACCACTTTTTTTAATGGTGGCAAGCATTCAGATTATTGAAATAATAAAACTAAGATGATAATTAGGTAAAAAAAAGAACTGCTATAAGCAGTCCTTTAAGTAATTTAACAAGGTAAAAATATAATGTTTTTCACGGGGGAGTGAGTTTAAATTATATTTTAACTGTATATAATGTACCATTTATATATTTTGAAATCAACCCAGTTTGAAAAATATTACATTATTTTAAGAAAACTATTTACTTTTCTTAAACAATTTTGGATAATTTGCCCTACTTTTCTCAATAATAAAAGATAGGGAGGGATAATTATGGAAAACAAACAAAAAAAAGTAGAGTTTACTGAAGAACTTTTAATGAAATATGAAATTGCAGAAGAGCTGGGGTTAATTGAAAAGGTTAAATGTTTTGGTTGGGGTGAATTAACAGCTAAAGAAACGGGTAGAATTGGTGGATTAATGACAGTAAGAAAAAAGAAATCAAATAAAAATAGTTAAGAATAGATTTTGTTCTATTCTTTTGTTTTTTTATAGAAAAAGTATATTATAATAGGATATGAAATTAAATAAGTTGAAACGAAGGAGTCAATTGTTATGGAAAATCAATATAGTGATTTTGCTTATGTATATGATCGTTTAATGGAAGATGTAGATTACAATGGTTGGGTAAACTATATAGAAGAAATCTTTCAAAGACAAAATTTAGCCCCCAATAAAATTTTAGAACTAGCTTGTGGTACGGGGAATATTACAATACCATTAGCTAAAAAAGGATATGCAGTAAAGGCAGTGGATATTTCACAAGATATGTTGATGGTGGCTAAAGATAAAGCCCTAAAGGAAGGTACAGATATTTTTTTTATACAGCAGGACATGACACAGTTAGATTTAGAAGGTAAGTTTGATGCAGTTCTTTGTATGTGTGATGGCATTAATTATATAATAGAAGAAGAAGAATTATTATCTTTATTTAAAACAATACATAATCACTTAACGGAAAATGGAATACTAGTTTTTGATATAAGTTCCTATTATAAATTACAAAATATATTAGGCAATAATACTTTTGGAGAAAATCAAGAAGATTTATGTTACCTGTGGGAAAACTTTTTTGATGAATCTACAGATCTATTGGAAATGAATTTAACCTTTTTCATACAAGAAAAGAATCTTTATAGAAAGTTTGAAGAATTTCATCAACAAAGAGCATTTCATAATTTAGAGTTAATTAATCTTTTAAAAACAGCAGGTTTTAACACGGTTGAAAGCTATGATGGTTTTAATTTTAGTAAACCACTAGACAACAGTCAAAGGGTCTTTTTTATTTGTCGGTAACCCATATAATTGACAGGGTTGAAGCCATATGATAAACTGCTTGAAGAATTTATTTAAAACACTAAGAAAGATAATTTAATAGAGGTGAATAAAAATGAAAAATAAAGTATTACGGGTAACGGCAGCAAACAATAGTATTAGAGGCTTTTTCTCCAACACAACTGCATTAGTGGAAAAAGCAAAAGAACTTCACATCACTTCACCAGTGGCTATTGCTGCCCTAGGAAGAACCCTAACGGCAACTTCTATAATGGGACTAATGTTGAAGGAGGATAACCATAAAATAACTGTTAAAATTAACGGTGGAGGGCCTTTAGGCTCAATAGTAGTTGTTGCGAATTCAGAAGGAAATGTAAAAGGTTATGTGGCAAACCCACAGGTGGAATCCACCTATATTAGAGAAAACAAACTAAATGTTGGGGAAGCTGTAGGAACAAATGGAGCTATTACCGTTATTAAAGATATTGGTCTAAAAGACCCTTACGTTGGTTCATATCCCTTAACTACAGGAGAAATAGCTGAAGACTTTGCTTCATACTTCCTTTACTCAGAACAACAACCTGCTGCTGTGGCTTTGGGGATACTAATTGATGTAGACTATACTATTAAGGCTTCTGGGGGCTTTGTTGTACAAGTTATGCCTGATATATCAGAAGAAGTATTAACTAAATTAGAAGACAAATTAACCACCATAGAATCAATAACTGTTTTAATGGATAAGGGAATGACAGAAGAAGAAATTTTAAATCATGTATTGGGAGATTTTGACCCTAAAATATTGCAAGAATATGAAGTTGATTTTATTTGTGATTGCCATGTAGAAAGATTAGAGCAGGCATTGATTAGTATTGGAAGAAAAGAACTAGTGGATATGATTGAAGAAGATGGTGGAGCAGAAATGACTTGTCATTTTTGTAATAAAAAATATTATTTTGATAAAGATCATCTAACTAGATTGTTGGATTCCATATAAATTAGGTCTGTTTTTATCAAATAGTTAATCAAAAAATAAAAAATTTAATAAAATGGTATCAAATTACTGTTGCAATACATATAATTTTTATGTATAATATATTTTGTCGCCATAGGGTGATGATTAATATATCCAGTAATGCCCAGATAGCTCAGTCGGTAGAGCAGGGGACTGAAAATCCCCGTGTCGGTGGTTCGATTCCGCCTCTGGGCACCATTTAAGGCGGCATAGCCAAGTGGTAAGGCAGAGGTCTGCAAAACCTTTATTCCCCAGTTCAAATCTGGGTGTCGCCTCCAAAGAATGATCCTCAAAGGGCTTGATTTCAAGGCTTGTGAGGATTTTTGTGTTTTGTGGAAAAAAGGCAACTCGGTAACTTTCGGTAGCTTTTGGAGCCTTTTTCCCTTTGTATTGTAATAGTATTGTAATAGAATTCACGACTTCTTAAAAAACATTTCAAATTTAAAAAATTGAAAAAAATTTTTAAAAGGAGCGTGCTTTTTTATGGGTAAAAGATCAAACGGTGAAGGCAGTATTTCAAAACGTGCAGATGGTATGGACAGCAAGAATTCAAGTAGGTATAAAAGAGGATGGTAAACCCAAAATTAAAGCTTTTTATGGAAGCAGCCGTAAAGAAGTGGCTGAAAGTTATCTGATTTTAGGGAGCTTTAAATGCCTGTTTTAAATATGCAGTTGCCAGACGTGATTTAAGATCTAATCCTATGGATACTGTAACAATGCCCGGGAAATCAAAGTTTGATAGAAATGCAATTCTAATTTTTAGTGAAGAAGAGTTGAAGCTTCTTGTAGATGTAGCCAATTCGAGATTTGGGAATGGCGTATTGAGATATAGAAATGGCTGGGGGATTATCCTGATGATCTATACCGGTTTGCGAATGGGGGAAGCCTTGGCATTAAAATGGGAAGATTACAATGAGGAAGAACAAACACTGCTGATTCGGAAAAATATTGGATTAATTAAAAATAGAACGGGTAAGGGGAAAAATATATTCTTGTTGAACAGGATACTCTGAAGACAAAAAATAGTGATCGCGTGGTCCCGCTTTCTCAGATGCCCATTACTGCGTTGAGAGAATTAAAGCAGACATCAACAAATTATATCATATCTACCGGAGACGGTAACCCGGTGAGACCCCGGAATTTTCAAAATACCTTTGATTATATGCTTGAAAACGCAGGGTTGAAGCACAAATGGTCTTCTGTCAAGAAAAAGTATAACTTTAAATTAGATTTTTTTCATAAATGTATTACATAGCGTAGTCTATTTCAAAGTCATGTGGTGACTTTATATTGCAATAACTATGAAATTTGGTAGTATTATAGAATGTATCAATGTACTCAAAAATCAATTCGTGGGCATGCTTATGATGCTTAATCACAAACCGATTAAGCCATTCTCTTTTTATTAATGCATGAAATGATTCAATAGGTGCATTGTCCCAAGGATTTCTTTTGTTTGAGTAACTTCTAATAAATTTGCTGGCTGGTGTCTGTTCAATATATGCTTTAGAAACGTATTGGCAGCCACGATCACTATGAATAATGACTGGGGTATCAATTTTACGTACTTTTTTAGCCTTGTTTATAGCAAGTATAACACCTTCAGCTGTTAATCGGTCTGATAATGTTTATGATAATCTAAAATTGGTTCTTCTGCACAATCGGTTGTTGTAGGGTTATACTATTTATTGTATAATATAATAAGGTGATTAAGTTGAACTATAAACTAATTCAGGATTGTTTTCCAAAGTATCTTATTGAAAATGGTATTGACTGATGAAAATCAAATTCAAATTTATTTTTATAGTAATAAAAATCTACACAAGTGTCCTAATTGTGGAACTGTCAGCACGGAAGTTACTACTTATTTTAATAGAGTTATTCAGGATCTACCAATTATAAATAAAGCATTA
>CALJEQ010000014.1 GCA_938074565.1 uncultured Alkaliphilus sp.
TAGAGAATGTAATTAGAAGCCAACAGGGAGTAAAGGACATAGCAGTAATAGCAAAAACAAGGGAAGACGGAGACAAACATCTTTGTGCATACATCGTATGGGAAGATGGAAATAAAGGGAACGTAGATGATGTAAAACAGGAAATAAGACAAGAACTACCAGACTATATGGTACCGACCTACTGGGGAGAACTGGAGGAGTTACCTTTAACCAGTAATGGAAAACTAAAGAAGGATGCATTACCAAATGTAGAAGCTTCCAGTAGCAGGGAATACACAGCCCCTGTAACAAAAGAGGAGAAAGTGGTGGCAGAAACCTTTAGCCAAGTATTAGGGGTACAGCAAGTAAGCTTGTATGACAATTTCTTTGAGTTGGGGGGAGATTCCATAAAAGCAATGTATTTAGTCTCAAAAATCCGTGAAGCTGGTTTTGACATAAGTTTAAAGGATGTAATGGGTGAGGCTAGTGTACAATATATTGCCGAAAATCTTTCACTGATATTGGAAAATCAAGAAGAAAAACATATTGAAGGCAAAATTAAAATTACACCTATTTTAAAGGAGTTTTTGAACTGGAATCTTAAAAATCCAAATTATTTTAACCAATCGGTAATGTTAAAGGTTGAAAGTATTTATCCTAAGGCGTTGGATAAGGCACTGGAGGCAGTGGTTAAACACCACGATATGTTACGTATAGTATATAGAGATAATGATTTTGTGGTGGGTTCCAGTAATGATGATAAGGTATATGAATTAAATATTATTAACTTAGATGACAACATGAGCTATTCTGATATTCAGCAACTTATTAACACTAAAAATAATAGGTTACAGGAATCATTTAATATTGTAGTGGGTCCTTTATTCAAAGTTATATTATATAAGGGAAAGGATTTTGATTATTTGTTCTTATGTTCCCATCATATTGCTGTAGATGCTGTTTCGTGGCATATTATTTTGGAAGATTTAATGTCTGGATATAAACAGTATGTTGAAAAGGAAGATATTATTCTTCCTAAGAAGACAATGTCCTATCAGGCATGGGCTGAAGTACTGAATAATTACGCCTTTAGTCAAGAAATAAAAGAAGAACAACCCTACTGGGAATTAATGAACAAAGAGATTCCTAAGGCTGTCTTCCCAAGTGATAAAAACGCTACAGTACAGAAGTTTCAGTTGTTAAAGATTGAGTTGGATGAGATTAATTCAGAAATCCTACAATCAAATGGCATTACTCTACTTGGGGCAAATATGAATGAAACATTACTTTCAGTTATAGCTTTTGCAACTAAATTGGTAATAGGACAGCATACGGTTGGGGTATTACTAGAAGGTCATGGTAGAGAAACAATTGGAAATGCTGTGGTGGATAGAACTGTAGGTTGGTTTACAAGTCAATATCCTATATTGGTAAAAGCAGAAAAAGATATAATTTCTACAGTAATTTCAACTAAACAAATAGTTAAAGAAGTTCCTAATAACGGAATCGGACATGGAATATTAAAGAATCTTGCTAATGTAGAATCTTTAAATGGTTTGCCAAATATATCAATAAATTATTTTGGTAGTGATTTAGGGGGAACTTCAGTTAGTAAATTTGGTGAGATAACAGATATTTATAATGGTGAAGACGTATCTTCTGAAAATATTTTTAGAAGGGATATTAACATAACTGGTGAAATATCCAATGGTAGATTAAATTTGTCCTTTGACTATGATGAAAATAAATTTACTACTGTCATTATGGAAAGGTTCCTACAGAAAATTAAAGATACATTTGTGGAATTGGCAAAAGAATACTTAGCAATTTCAAAAAAAGGAAATGTTCTATATAACAATAAGCTTATAGACTTTAATGAACTAAAAAATAGTATTGTTAAAAAGATACACAATTATGCATCAAAGGATGACATTGTTACAATTGAAGCCAGTTATCCACCTGTACATCAACAAAAACTATTTATAGAAGATCATAATAATGGAGCATGTTGTTTAAGGGTTAAGTTAAAGGGTGTAAATAGTCAGGATGCCATCAATAATGCTATTTGGAAAGTAATTCAGGAACAATCGGCATTTAGAACTGGTTTTAATTCTAAGGCCCACAAAATGGAAGAATACACTATTAAAGCTTTAGAAGTACCATTTATTAATCTGTCGGAGGATAATCATTTATCATCTGAAATAAGTGAAATGATAGAGAAAATGTGTACGAATCCGTTATTTTTATTGAACAGCCCCATTATGCATAAAATTATTGTAATAAAAGTTACTCCAACAGAACATTGGGTTTATCTATTTATTCATCACTCTATATGGGACTTAAAGTCATCTAATATTTGGTCAAACCGTTTGCTAAGCTATTTAAATAATCCAACAGAGGTTGTTAAGAAGGTAAAATCATTTTCAACTTATCTTAAGCCTAATAATGAGGTACAAGATTTAGCCAGTGATTCAGAAGAAACTGAGTTTAAAAAGTTACTAAGGGTTGTTAAAAACTATGCTGAGTTCTGTAAAAATGATAGGACAATGGGTACAATTATTAAGAATTATAGTGTAGACAAAGTAAAGGCAGAAGTTATTAATAATCAGTTAATCTTAGCTGAAGAACTGCTTAAAGCAAATATGAGGGTGAGTGGTTACAACGGAGACAATGGAGAAATTCCTTTATTACTTGTACATCATGGAAGAGATAATAGTAATGGTGCAGTTATTGGATTATTCCTTGACGCTATTCCCATTACAATAAATTTAAATGAAACAAACAGTAAAAATAGTATACTTAATAAAATGGAAAATACTATTTTACCTGGAATCTCCCGTATGAAGCATAAATATATGAAGGAACTGGAATGTTATACCCAATATATTCCAATGATGAATGTCACCAGTAGTTATGGAGTGGACTTTGGTGATAGTGCAGAAAGTATTATATCTGCTGTAGTTGAAAGAAATGTTGAAAAAAGTAATGGAAAACAAATTCCAGTGAATGTAATGATACAGATAAGTTCTGACGGAGTTAAAGTAATAATGACTGCCTACGAAGATATAAAACCACAACTATCTGCTGTAGTGGATGGCTTAATTTTAAAAGAAGTTCTGTAAAAAAATAAATTAATGTAGTATTGAAACTTTAGGTAGTTTTAATCAAGTTACTTAAATTGAGGAAATACATGGTGGTATAACTTTTAGAAGTTTACTACCATGTAAAACTCTTTTAATGGCAGAGGAAACAGCACCGTTGGTTGTAAGATAAAAAGGGAGGTGTATGAAAAATGTCTTTAGATAAAGATAAAAACACTGTCAGTGGTTATCAATTAACCAATCAACAGCAACAGATCATAAATATAGAAAATGTATTTACAAATTCATCAATTAATACATTGGGGGTTACTTTGGAATTTGCTCAACATTATGATTATGATTTGTTAAATAAAGCCTGCAATAATATGATAGCTGTCCATGACTCTTTTCAAATACGGTATAAAATGAACAACGACAATATAGTTCAAGTATTTGGAGAGTATGAATTTGTAAATTTGTCTTTTTATGATTTTAGTCAAAACAGTGAAGATTATGATAAGTATTTATCTAGTAAAATGAATAAGTGTTATTTTGGAATTGAAAGTAAACTTTATGATATGGATTTGTTTGTGCATCCAAATGGTAATTTAGGATTTGCATTGTTTATGCATCATTCAATTTCGGATGCGTGGTCATTATCGGAAATAGCATCAAGTACATTATGTAAATCTTTAAAGGGGGAGGATATAATAATTCATTCCTTTGAAGACTTTCTTAAAGAAGAGTTGGAGGGCAAAAATGTTGTAAATAGTAGGACACTACGAAATAAACAATATTGGGAAGATAAATTAGATAAATATGAGGGAACTTCTGAATATTCAAAGTTAAAACCAGACACAAATTTAGCCAGTAACAGGTATCCTTATATCCTTTCAGATAATCTAACCAATCAATTAAAACAGGCTTCTATAAAAAGTGGTGTAAGTTTACCAGCTTTAATTTTAGCAGCTTGTACCTTAGTAAAATCGTATCACACCTATTCGGATGATGTTTGTATTGGGTTAAGCTTACTGGGTAGGGGTAAAAGTGTACAGAAGAAGATAATGGGAAACTTTGCTAAAGCAATGCCTCTGTTGCTTTCTATAGATAAAAACATGAAAATTACAGAGTTTATTAATCTTATTAAGAAGGAAGAATATTCATTATTTAAACATCAAGATTATAATTATTCCGACATAAAAAACTATATGAATTCTGTATTAAAAAAGGACTTTAATCTACTTGAATTTTGCTTTTCTTATCAAAATGCCAAGCTGAATAGTGATTTAACTGGTATTTGTAATAATATCACATGGGAAAATTCTACAAACCAAAATATTCCACTTACTCTCCATGTCAGCGATAGGGAAAGTAGGGGAACAATACAGTTTGATTATGACTATATGGTCGAATTAGTATCAGAGGAATATATTCAGTTTTTTAATTCAAGATTGGTACATGTTATATTTCAAATAGCAGATGCCATTTTAGTGGATGATAAAAACATATCAGAAATTAATATAATTCCAGATACTGAAATTTCACAGATATTAAATGAATTTAATATCAATAAAAACTTAGATATAATGAAAAAGTCTGTGGTGGAAGTTTTTGAGGAACAGGTGAATAAAAACCCCGATGGGGTGGCACTGGTTTACGAAGGAAGACAAATTACATACAGACAGTTAAATAACAAAGCCAATAGGTTAGCCCATAAGCTACGGAAAATAGGAGTTCAGCAGGAAGATAGAATAGCTATTTTAGTTGAACGTAATATGGAGACGATTATTGGAATATATGGCATACTAAAGTCGGGTGGAGCTTATGTACCCATTGACTCTAGTTATCCCCTAAGTAGAGTGGAGTTTGTGCTGGAGGACTGCAAACCTAAAGCATTATTAGTTTCTTCAGAAAACAAAATAGGTACAGACATACCAATATTAGACCTTAATAGTGACAGCAGCTATGAAACATTAGAAGAAAACCCCATTCTGGTTAATAAAGGAAATGATTTAGCCTACATAATATATACTTCTGGAACTACAGGCAAGCCAAAGGGGGTTATGATAGAGCACAAGGATATTATAGCTTTAGTTGCTAACTCTGATTATACATTATTAAATGAAAATACTGTAATTTTACAGACTGGATCCATAGCTTTTGATGCGTCCACCTTTGAAATCTGGGGAGCCAGTTTAAATGGTGGTAGGCTTTGTCTAGTTAACGAAGAGACACTTTTAGATGCAATTAAGCTTAAAGATATAATAAATAGGCAGAAAATCACTACTATGTTCATAACAACAGCATTATTTAATCAGATGTTATCACAGAATAATACTGTATTTAATGGGTTAAGACATATTTTATTTGGGGGCGAACAAACATCTGAAAGACACGTAGATATAATAATGAATAGCAAAGATAGTAATTTAAAGGTTTCTAATGTATATGGTCCCACAGAAAATACAACCTTTGCATCTTCATATTTAATTCCAGAAAGTAATAGAAGGGATAAGACCCCCATTGGCAAACCCATTGTTAACACTCAAATGTACATTATGAATGGTGATCAATTATGTGGTATTGGAATGCCGGGGGAACTATGTATTGCAGGTGTTGGAGTTTCCAGAGGATACTTAAATCGTCCAGAACTAACGAGGGAAAAATTTATTAAGAATCCCTTTGGAGAAGGGTTAATGTATAGATCTGGGGATTTAACCCGTTGGTTGCAGGATGGAAGTATAGAATATTTGGGAAGAATGGATGCTCAAGTAAAAATACGTGGTTTTAGAATAGAACTAAATGAAATAGAAAATGTAATACGTAGGCAACCAAACATTAAAGATGTGGCTGTTATAGCCAAAGTAAATGAAGAAGGTGAGAAATATCTTTGTGCATACATCGTATGGGAAAATGGAAATGAGGGGGTGTCGGAAGAAGTAAGACATAAAATTCGACAGGAGCTTCCAGAGTACATGGTACCCGCCTATTGGACAGAGATTAACCAGATTCCATTGACTTCAAATGGTAAACTTAACAGAGATGCTTTGCCTAATATTAAAGTTGTAAGTAGTACAGAGTATATTCCACCTGTGACAGATGAAGAAATTGCCACTGCCTATGCCTTCAGTGAAATTTTGGGGGTTGGGCGTATCGGAGTGACGGATAGTTTCTTTGAATTGGGAGGGGACTCCATAAAGGCGATAAGAGTATGTTCAAAGTTAAGAGGATGGGGTTATGAGTTAAATATACGAGATATTATGGCATATCAAAGTATTAGAATGCTTTGTGAACATAATTGTATTACTGTTTCCCAGTCAATTTGTGATCAAAGTGAAGTTTCTGGTGTTGTAATGCTTGCACCAATACAAAGTATGTTTTTTCAACATCAGTCACAGGATGAAGGACATTTTAATCAGGCTGTTATGTTAGAGTCTGATTCCAAAATTCAAAGGAAAATACTTGAAAATGCATTAAAGGAATTGGTTATCCACCACGATATGTTAAGGTCAGTTTATATTGGTGATAAACAGTATATACGAAGTGTGGAAGAATGTGGAATGTTATATAATCTTTATGAGCTTGATTTAAGAGGTATTAATGAAAAAGAAATTAATAATACCATTGCAGAAGAATGTACTTATATACAAAATTCTATGGATTTAAAAAATGGACCATTGATTAAATGTGGATTATTTAGAACTGTTAACAAAGATTATTTAATGTTATGTATCCATCATCTTGTTGTAGATGGTGTGTCATGGCGTATAATTGTAGAGGATTTAAACGAAGTATATAGTCAATGTTCACAGGATAAAAAAATAAATATGCCTTTAAAATCAATGTCATATTTGAATTGGGTGGAAACACTGTATGAGTATAGTAATAGTAGTATACTTTTACAGGAACGGAATTTTTGGGAGAAACAATGTTATAAGGCTAATTTAGTAGACACAAAAAAACAATATGTCCAAACTGGAGAAATTGGATATGATCAAATTACATATACCTTTTCAAAAGAAGATTTTAAAAACATGTTGGGGACATTCAACACCATTTATAATGCCCAAATAAATGATGTTTTACTTACTGCATTATGTTTGTCTGTAAGAAAATGGGGAGATAGGGACATAGTTGCGGTGGAACTTGAAGGTCATGGTAGAGAGAATTTACATGTACCAATTGATATTAATCGTACAGTTGGATGGTTCACCTGCAAATATCCAGTTGTGTTTGACACGTATGATGATGTTCATGCAATGTTGTTGGAAGTAAGGGCTAAACTTTTAAGGATACCAAACCATGGAGTAGGTTTTGGGGTTCTCAAATATATTAGTAGGGACGAAAATTTAAACGCAAATATGGATATATGCTTTAACTATCTTGGGGAAATTGAAAATCTTTCTGTTATAGAAAGTAATATGAAGTATTCAAGTATTTCTTGTGGAACAAGTGTTTCCACAGAAAATAAGCCCTTTAACACTATTTCTATAGATGTAATAATGTTAGAAGAAGAATTGGTGGTTACTTTAACCTACGATAAGTCTCAAATAAAGAAAACTAAAGTCGATCTATTGGGAAAAACATTTATTAGTGAAATGAATTGTATGTTGGAGTTTACCAATTCATGTCATATGCCTTTGGAAGAGGTGGTAATTACTGAAGAAGTAAGCGATGATGACTTTTCTGATGAGGAAATAGATGTCCTTAATGATTTGTTGGAATCTTTAGAATTTTAATATACTAAAATAAGAATGTTTGTATAAAAAACTTTCGTATAAAAGAAAGGAATTACAAATAATGAAAAATAAAAAACAACCTAATATTAAAAGCTATATTTATAAAGATAACAAATTCATGTTTTTTATAGCACTATTTTTGTCTATACTGACAGCAATCTTTAGTGTGGGGGTTGCATTAATTCTTAAACAATTCATTGACAGTATTGATAAAGGTATGCCAAGATTATTTTTCCTTATGTATATAGCATTGGCGTTTATCTGTTTAAATATTTTTGTTGGTATAATGGGAATAAGGGCACAAAATGCTTATTCTAAAAAGGCTGTGAAAAATTTAAAGTCTATATTAATGGGTAGAATCTTACGGTTAAAAATAAAGGACTTTAATAAAGAAAAGACAGGAACTTATATCTCAATGCTTAACAATGATATGACAAGCATTGAGCAGGATTATATAAAGGGGGGAATTAATTTAGTAGCACAGGTTATTATGGTGGTAATAGCCTTATGTGTAATGGTGGTACTAAGCTGGAAACTGACAATAGGTGTATTGGTTACTTGTTTTCTTCCCGTTATTATTACGTCTTTATTTAATGGAAAAATAAAAAAAATGCAAGAATTAGTTTCTCAGGAAAATAGAACATTTACCACCCTAATAAAAGATATCTTTACAGGTAATTCTGTTATAAAGAATTTTCATGTGGAAGAAGAAGTTATAAAAATCTCTAATGAGAAAAATGATGTTTTAGAAAATCAAAAAGCTAAGCATCATAATTTTTTAGGCGTTGTAGTTATTTTATCCCAAAATGCCAATATGATAATAGTAATGGTAATTTTTATAATTGGAGCTTGGTTAGCAATTAGAGGTGAGATGACGGTGGGAAGCATTCTAGCCTTCATTCAGCTTCTAAACAATGTGTCATCCCCTTTAAATCAAATTGTGGAAAATGTAGCAAAACGTAAAGCCAGTGAAGGTTTGCTGGAAAACTTTGAAATTATAAGTATGCCAGACACCACATATGAGGCTAAGGTGAAAAAGGATAGTTTTGATAGGGGTATTTACATTAAGAATGTTTCCCTATCATTTGATAAGCAGGATGTAGATAATAATAAAGTTTTAGAGGATATCAATTTTGTTTTTGAAAAAGGCAAGTCATATGCACTGGTGGGCTTAAGTGGAAGTGGAAAATCAACTTTAATAAATATTTTAGCAGGATACTATGATTGGTATCAAGGTGAAATTTATTATGATGATTTAGAAGCCCGTTGTGTAGATGAAGAATCTTTATGCAGAATGTTGAGTGTTGTACAACAGGATAATTTTATTTTTGATGATACAATAGAGCAAAACATAAAATTATTTAGGCATTGGGATGAAAATTTAGTGAAGAAAGCAATTCAACAATCGGGCTTGAATAAAGTTATTGAAGAAAAAGGAAAAGATTCTTTATGTGGGGAAAATGGTATGAAACTCTCTGGGGGTGAAAGACAAAGAATATCCATTGCCAGAGCTCTTTTAAGGGGGGCAAATATATTATTATTAGATGAAGCCACATCAGCTTTAGATACAGTAACAACCCAAGAGGTAGAATCTGCTATATTTGAAATTGAAGGTATTACTAAAATTATTATTACCCATAAGATTAATAAAAATTCATTAAGTAAATTCGATGGTATATTAATGCTAAAGGATGGAAGGATTGTTGAAACTGGAACATATGATGAATTGTTAAAATTGAAGGGTGAGTTTTATTCACTTTGTAGATTAAGTGGTTAAGTGGGTTTTGTTAAATAAAATAATTTAATATTTTGTAATTAAAAAGGTCATCCAAATGGATGACCTTTTTAACGTATTTAAACCTTACCTATCTAGTCTTTCTCTCAAACCAATCATCTTGAGGAGTTGGAGTGTCTCTACCTTCCACCTGTACCCATTCAAATTGATTACCCATCATTTCTCTTATACGAGCATCCGATGTTTTAGCAGAAGCAGCTACATTACCAGTTGCGGTTCTTGTACCATTCCAAGAAACTGTACATTCTGTTGGTGCATTAAAGGCATATGACCAGAAATACCAGTGGGGTGCCATATTATGCTTATTAGTCATATCGTGGGAAGGAATATACCAAGGTGCTAGTCTAGAAAAGGCAGTCATATTCTCCATACCAACATTTGTATCACCTACACCAACATCTGTAATACCAGAAGATTTATACTGTTCAAAGGCAACACCTCTAGTAATTAGTTGATTAACAAGAGTTCTTGATCTTTGACCAGTCCACTCATTATTTAAATATGATTTTCCATCCTTCGACCAGAAGGGATCTAATAAAGCTACACGTTGTGGTCTTAATCTAGCTGGAAGGTTACCAGCAAGGATATTATCATTTACCATACTTGATAATCTTACAGCCATTTGATTACCTAATGAGTGACCAACAATTCTAATGTTAGTACCTGTGTACCCATTCATAGCCTGTACATAAGATTCATAGAATAATTGCGCTGCACTCTTTGCTGGTCCTGCCACATAAGTTCCATCAAATTTACGCCATCTCATAGAACGTGGTCCACTAGGGGTCCAAATTTTAGCCTCTGCATCCGTAACTTGATCTTCGTCAGCGAATTGGTTCCAATAGAAGATACCAACATTCCATCCTGCACTGATCCATGAATTTATAGTAACTAAATCAACATTTGTATTACCGTTTGTATATTGATAATGGAAGGATTCTCTAAACTTATCGTTAATAGTTCCTTTTTGCCAACCATGTACATAGATAACAGTTGGTTTACTTGAACTATAATATGGATTGCTTTGTCCTGCAATAAATTTCTGAGAAACGTTACCATTACCATACCAGTAAATACCATAGTCTAATTTGTTGAAATCTTGAATATCTACTGTTCTAGTATGGTTATTCCAACCTACAGACGCGTTTTTTGTAAGACCTACTACGTAAACAGGTATGTATGTAATGTTATTAATAATTGTTGGAGCAACTTCCAATTTAACCCAACTACCATTGATTTGTGCCGTAGTTGAATCAATCCAAAGAACTATACTTTGGTTACCTAAGGTTGCAGTAAGCTTTCTTTCAGCATCATTCCAAGTAACATTAAACCCTAATCGTTGATAAATAATGGACATAGGAAGCATAGTTCTTGAATTAAGAATTACTGGTTGCTGATTAGTAGGGAAACTTTGTAATTCTCCGTTGATCCTTACATTGATAGGATCATTTGCTAATGCTTCATTGCTGTTGAAAATAGAAAAAGATAAAAGCAAAGTAAGTACCAAGATAAACGATATGAGTTTTTTCATGTAAATTCCTCCTTAATTTTTAATTGCAAAACTTAAATAAAGAATTCTATGGAATTTTCAAAAATCCTCTATTTTTCCGTAATTAAATAGTAAAAATACATATTTTTTTAAGATAATAGAATTTGCAGAAATAAATCTAAAATGTAAATTTTAAACAAATGAATTATATAAATATAACGGGGTTATTTGTAACATACATAATAATTATAATTAAAAACCAATATAATTATTTCGATTTAATATATATATTTGTTATGTATGGGTATTGCTTAAAAATAAACTACTAATTTTTATTAAATATAGAATAAAAAATGAATAAACCTGCCCTTAAAAATGAAAAATATAGTAGATACAGATTGGATATAGTTGGATAACCCATAGAAAGGAAGTATAACTATGCTAGAACCTTTAATTCTTCAAGAAGAAAATAACCAAGAAAAAAAACTACCAAATGAAAAATACGAAAAATTACAAAAGTACATTGATGAACTACCTGTTAAGGAAGGTACTTTAATACAAGTGCTTCATAAGGCACAGGAGATTTTTGGCTATTTACCTAGAGATGTTCAGCTGTATGTGGCAAGGGCTTTGGGGGTAACGGGAGCAAAAGTTTATGGGGTTGTAAGTTTTTATAATTACTTTAATGATAAACCCAGAGGAGAATACTTAATTAATGTATGCACAGGGACAGCTTGTTTTGTAAAGGGTTGTGGAGCAATTCTTGAGGCTATAAGCGAAAAGTTAAATATAGCTTCTGGAGAAACAACAGAAGATGGTAAATTTACATTAAATGGTGTTAGATGTATTGGAGCATGTGGGTTAGCCCCCATAATCATTGTTGATGACAAAGTATTTGGAAGAGTAAAGGTAGAAGAAATAGATAAAATTTTATCAAGTTATTAGGAGGTGTAAAAGTGAAATCCTTAGAAGAATTAAAAGCAATACGGGAAAAGGCAATGAAAAAATTAAATGTAAGAACAGCAGGTGAAGAAGAAATTAAGATTTTAGTTGGAATGGGTACTTGTGGTATAAGTGCTGGTGCAAGAGAAACACTAACGGCAATGGTGGAGGAGATTAATAATAGAAATTTACAAAATGTAGTTATTTCACAAGTGGGTTGTTTGGGTAATTGCTTTGGAGAACCTATTGTACAAGTTAATATACCAAATCAAAAATCTATATTATATGGTAAAGTAACCCCCGCCAAAGGAAAAAAGATTATTGAAAAACATATACTAAATGGTGAAATATTAGAAGATTTAATTATTGGAGAGGCATTTCACTAGATGAAAGATAGGAGGGAGAAATTTGAAAAATAGCCGTTTACATATGTTGGTTTGTGGTGGAACAGGGTGTGAATCACAGGACAGCAATAAATTAGTAAATGCACTTAATTTAGTGTTAGATAAATATGGTTATAAAGATGAGGTAGAGGTTATTAAAACTGGATGCTTTGGTTTTTGTGAGAAGGGTCCCATCATCAAAGTTCAGCCAGATGATATATTTTACGTGGAAGTAAAACCAAAAGATGCTAAACGTATTGTAGAAGAACATGTAATTAAGGGGCGAAAAGTTGAGGATTTATTATATAACGAGCCTGTTAAAAAGGAAAAAGTGGAAAGACAACATGATATGTCCTTTTACAAAAAACAAGTTCGTATTGCCCTAAGGAATTGTGGGTTAATTAATCCAGAAAATATAGAAGAGTACATTGCTGTTGATGGTTATTTAGCCTTAGGAAATGTTTTAACAACAATGACTCCTATGGAAGTAATAGAACTAGTAAAGGAAAGTGGTTTACGTGGTCGTGGTGGTGGTGGTTTCCCCACTGGTTATAAATGGGAACTTACTTATCAAAACAAAAACGATTTAAAATTCATTATTTGTAATGCTGATGAAGGCGACCCAGGTGCTTTTATGGATAGAAGTATATTAGAGGGTGACCCCCATAGTGTATTAGAAGCAATGGCGATAGCTGGTTATGCCATAGGGGCCGAAAAGGGATATATTTATATTAGGGCTGAATACCCATTGGCAATTCATCGTTTAAATATAGCCATTAGCCAAGCTAGGGAACTGGGTCTTTTAGGGACTAGACTGTTTGATACAGATTTCAATTTTGACATAGAGTTGAAATACGGAGCTGGGGCATTTGTATGTGGTGAAGAAACTGCCCTTATAAATTCTGTTGAAGGTGGACGGGGAGAACCAAATGCAAAACCACCGTTTCCAGCTGAAAGTGGATTATGGAACAGACCATCCTGCGTAAATAATGTAGAGACCTTTGCCAATATTCCTCCTATTATATTAAAAGGGCCAAAATGGTTTAGTGGAATTGGTACTGAAAAAAGTAAAGGGACTAAGGTGTTTGCCCTAGCAGGTAAGGTTAATAATGTAGGTCTGGTGGAAGTTCCTATGGGTACAAAATTGAGGGATATTATTTATGAAATAGGTGGAGGAGTTAGGGATAATTTAAAGTTAAAGGCAGTTCAAACAGGTGGTCCTTCGGGGGGCTGTATTACAGAAGAAGAACTGGATATTCCTATTGATTACGACAGTTTAAAGTCCATTGGATCAATGATGGGTTCTGGTGGAATGATTGTAATGGATGAAAAGGATTGTATGGTGAACATATCAAAGTTTTATTTAGAGTTTACAGAAGAAGAGTCCTGTGGGAAATGTACTCCCTGTCGTATTGGAAATAAAAGACTACATGAAATATTAACTAAAATCACCAATGGAGAGGGAACAGAAGAGGACTTAGAACGTTTGGTGACTTTGGGAGATATGATTAAAGACTCATCTTTATGTGGACTGGGACAAACCTCCCCTAACCCTGTGTTAAGTACATTAAAACACTTTAGAGAAGAATATTTAGAACACGTTGTTAATAAAAATTGCCCAGCTGGTGTTTGTAAGGGGCTATCTAAGAAAAAACCAGTAAATAAACAATAGAAAAAAATATCCTAATAAGGGGTGTAATTGTGAAGGATTATGTAAAAGTAAGTATTAATGATAAAGAAGTGACAGTACCTAGAGAATATACCATTCTAAATGCTGCTGTGGAGGCAGGTGTGAAAATACCTACCCTATGTCATTTAGATTTACATGACATGAAAATGGTAAATCGAACAGCTTCTTGTCGTGTTTGTATGGTGGAGGTGAAGGATAGACCCAACCTTGCCCCTGCTTGTGCTACACCTGTAAATGACGGAATGATAATTAGAACAGATACAATGAGGGCTATAACTGCTAGAAGAATGTCAGTGGAATTACTGCTATCTAACCATCCCACTGACTGTTTAATTTGCCCAAGAAACCGTAGATGTGAGCTACAAGCTTTGGCACAAGAGTTAAGTATTAGGGAAATTAGTTATTCGGGGCAGATGAATGAATTCCATATAGACAGTTCCAGTCAGGCAGTTGTAAAACATCAGAACAAATGCATACTATGTAGGCGATGTGAAACAGCTTGTAATGAGGTGCAAACCTGTGGAATCCTATCTGCCCTTAATAGAGGGTTTGAAACAATTGTTGGACCTGCCTTTAATCTACCAATGGTGGAGACATCTTGTACCTACTGTGGACAGTGCGTTGCAGTTTGTCCCACTGCTGCTTTAACAGAAGTAAATCATGTTCCAAAGGTTTGGGAAGCTCTTAGAGATCCAGAAAGATATGTGGTGGTACAAACTGCACCTGCCATAAGAGTGGCAATTGGAGAGCTTTTTGGAATGGAACCAGGTACAATTGTGACAGGAAAATTAGCAGCTGCTTTAAGAAGATTAGGTTTTAATCAAGTGTTTGATACCGACTTTGGTGCAGATGTAACCATTATTGAAGAAGCAAAGGAGTTTATCCATAGAATTGAAAATGGTGGAAAGCTACCAATGTTAACCAGCTGTTGCCCTGCTTGGGTGAGTTTTATTGAACATCAATTTCCAGATTTAGTAGATGTACCTTCAACTTGTAAGTCTCCCCATATAATGACAGGTACAATAATAAAAACTTATTTTGCAGAAAAAAATAATATTGACCCCAGTAAAATTACTGTAGTATCCATTATGCCCTGTGTGGCTAAAAAAGCAGAGGCTGCTAGAACTGAATTATCCATAGACGAACATGATAATGTTGATATAGTCATCACCACCCGTGAGTTAGGAGATATGTTAAAGGAGGCAGGAATAGATTTTGATAAATTACCCGATGAAGATTACGACCATCCATTGGGGGAATCAACAGGAGCTTCAGTTATATTTGGAACAACTGGAGGGGTAATTGAAGCAGCCATTAGGACTGTATATGAGTGGATGACAGAAAAAGAACTGGAGGATGTTGAATTCCATGACCTTAGAGGGTTTAAGGGAATAAGGGAGGCAGTGGTTCCTATAAATGGAGAAGACATCCGAATTGGAATAGCCCACGGTTTAGGCAATGCAAGGCACTTATTAGAAGAAATTAGAAGTGGTAAATCCCATTATCATGCCATTGAAATTATGGCTTGCCCTGGTGGGTGCATTGGTGGCGGAGGTCAACCTTACCATTGGGGTAATGAAGAGGTGGTAAAGAAGCGTCAACAGGCAATTTATCAAGAAGATAGAAATAAAAAAGTTAGAAAATCCCATGAAAATACAGAAGTTCTAAAGATGTATGAAAATTATTTGGGAGAACCCTATGGGGAACTTGCCCATAAATTACTTCATACTAAGTTTGAAGCTAAAGAAAGAATATAGAAGTAGAGCATAGCTAGTATAAAGAAGCCTATGGTGTAGAGGTAAAACTCTACTCTATAGGTTTTTAATTATTTAAACTAAATTAGGGATATGATATGATTAAAGGATGGTATTAAAATAACTTCAAAAGAAGAAGGGGTACACTATGTTTAATATAAACCAAGATTTTTTACGACAGCTGGGTATTCCTAATATAACTTGCAGTAAAGGAAAGACATACTTTGCCCAAGGTAGAGTAAAAAGTGTAAGATACGATACTGTAAATAATCAATTTTTTGGTAAGGTTGTTGGTGAACAAGAATATAATGTTTCAATTGATTTTGATGATGAATATGAGTTTGTAGATGCCAAATGTAGCTGTCCTGCCTATAAAGGTTACAAAAGCTACTGTAAGCATATTGTTGCCATGTTATTAAACATCTCCAAAAACAGTAAAACCAATAAAGATAAAGATAACAGGAAGAGTAAAATAGATCAAATAAAAGAGAAACAAAGTTTTGAAGGGATGGAGACTCTATTAGCCTACTACCAGCTAAATGCAGTAAATAATGTAGATACAATACAAATTGAAATGGAAGTAACATGTATGATAAAGAGGCAGTACTTTGAACCTGATAGGGGCAAGGGGCAGGTAAGCTTTTCTTTTAAATTAGGCGAAAACAAACTATATCGGGTGAAGGATGTAAAAGAATTGATTAGGTCAATAGAAGAGAGACATCCCTTAGTCTTTGGAAAACTGTTTACCTTTAATCCTAGCCTCCATCATTTTAAAGAAGAAGACTTAGTCATTATTAATTATTTAAGGGAACTTTATGATTATGAAAATAAGATGATGGAAGATGTCTATGGAGATATAAATGGTTTTTTCAAAGGAAAAGAGATTTATCCTCCACCACTAGGGATTAAAAAGTTACTGACTCTTTTAAAGGGTAGAAGTCTTCAAGTGGAGTTAGAAGGATCATCACCTGATTATCTTCCGATTGTGGAAGGTTCATTACCATTAAAGGTTTTATTAGTAGAGGAAGAGGGTGGGTTACAACTTCAGTTAAGGGAAGAAAATATTTTTAAGACCCTTGAGCCAAGTGGCACTTTTTATTTTACTAAGGATAAAATATTAATGATATCCCCAGAAGAACAAAGGGAGATTGTTCCAATTATTAAGGCGACAGAAAAAACAAAAAGTAAGCGTATTCCTATTCCTAAAGAACTACAGGAAACCTTCTTCACAGGTGTTTTACCCAATATGATGAAGACAGGGAAGTTGCAAATTGCTCCAAAAGTAAAGGACTTGATGGAAGATAGTCCATTAATTGCAAAAATTTATATAGATACAGTAGGTTCTCAGGTTCTTGCAAAGCTACATTTTAACTATGGTGATATAGAGATTAACCCCTTTAAAGGGGAAGGAAAGAATAAAAAGCATAATAAAATTATCCTTCGTCAAATAGACGAAGAAGAGAAGGTTTTGAAATTCTTTGAAGACCTTGAATTTAAGGTAAAGGATGCCCATATTTATCTTGAAGATGATAATCAGATTTATCGCCTTGTGGTGGAAAAACTCAATGAATTACAGGAAATTGCAGAAGTATATATATCAGAAGCCTTCAATAAAATAAAGGTGAAGGAGCAACTTTCTTGGGTGGGGGGAATACGCCTTCGGGAGGATGACCTATTAGAATTTAGTTTTGAAATTGAGGGGATTTCCAACAGAGAAATCGTAGATATATTAGTAGCACTAGAAGAAAAAAAGAAATATTATCGCTTGAAGGATGGTAGTTTATTACAGTTAGATCTACTACAATTAGGGCAATTTAGAGATATTATTAGGCAGTTGTCCTTAAAGGATGAAGATCTTGAAAGGGGTAATATTATAATACCAAAGTATAGGGGAATGGTTTTAGAGGAATTAATTGACCAAAATCATCTGATTAAAAAGGATGAATCCTTTGAAAGGTATATCCATTTTATTAAAAATCCCGAGGCATATAATTTTATAATACCAGAAACTACAGGTAAATTAATGCGTGGGTATCAAAAAAAGGGATTCCATTGGATTAAAACCTTTAAAGCACTAGGTCTTGGGGGAATCTTAGCTGATGATATGGGACTAGGTAAAACCCTACAGATGATTAGTGCCATTCTCGCCGATAAGGAAGAAGGAGTTCAAGGACCGTCTCTGGTGGTGGTTCCTTCATCACTACTTAGAAACTGGTATGAAGAGGTGGAGAAGTTTGCCCCCCAACTTAAAACCTTAGTGATTTTCGGAACCCCAAAAGAACGGGAAGAGTTGATTCATTCTATTAAAGATTACGACTTAGTAATCACCTCTTACCCCTTAATACAAAAAGATGTAGAGAAATACAAAGACATCACCTTTAATTATTATATCCTTGATGAAGCCCAACATATTAAAAATCCTCAATCTAAGAACGCAAAAGCCGTTAAAGAAATAAAAGGGAGATGTCGGTTTGCCCTAACAGGTACCCCTATTGAAAATACCCTAACGGAGCTATGGTCTATTTTTGATTTTATCCTTCCTAGTTATTTAGGAAGTTATAATGACTTTAAGGACAAATTTGAAAATCCTATTATTAAGGATCAAGAGGAAAGGGCATATGCTAACTTAACAAGACATGTAAAACCCTTTATTCTAAGGAGAATGAAGGGAGAAGTACTGAAGGAATTGCCACCTAAAATAGAACAGGTTATTTATGCAGACCTAACGAGGGAGCAGAAAAAAGTCTATTTAGCAACTTTAGGAAAAATCCGTGGAGAAATTGATGAAGAATTAAAAAGTAATGGACTACAGAAGAGCCATATAAAAATTTTGGCGGGACTTACCCGTCTAAGGCAAATCTGTTGCCATCCTTCCCTTTTTATTGAGAACTATTATAATGATAGTGGTAAATTTTCTTTATTAATGGAGATCATTAATGAAAGAATTGAAGGAGGCCATAGGATATTGCTATTTTCCCAGTTTACCAGTATGTTGAAAATCATCAGCCAATCCCTTCAAGAACAGGGAATCTGTCATCAATATTTAGATGGTTCTACCGATGTGAAGGAAAGGGGCGGCATTATTAGAGACTTTAACGCAGGTAAAGGAGAGGTTTTCTTAATCTCTCTAAAGACAGGTGGAACAGGTTTAAATCTTACTTCTGCCGATACTGTAATTCATTTTGACCCGTGGTGGAATCCAGCTGTGGAAGAACAAGCCAGTGACAGAGCCTATCGGATTGGTCAAGAAAAGGTAGTTCATGTAATGAAGCTGATTACAAAAGGAACAATCGAAGAAAAAATAATAGCCCTGCAAGAGAAAAAGAAGCTCTTAATCGATACGGTAATTCAACCAGGGGAAACCCTCATCACTAAACTAACAGAAGAAGAGATCAGAGATATTTTCGATATTACACCAAATTAAAAAGTTAATTGTTATTATAGAGATTCTTTCCTATTTGTCTATGAGATAGGGAAGAATCTATTTATATAATCTTAAAAAATAATGAATAGAATAATTTGTTTTACAAATTATACTATATAATAAATTAATTTTTATAGAAAAAAAGCTGGAATATGTCATGTTTTTTTGGTAACATAGATAATTGGATATATAATATTTATACATTTTTATTTCTAAATTTTCTAAAATATTAGGAATGGAGTCGTGTTTTTATGAAGGATTTTAGTATGTTTGATATAGTAGGGCCTAACATGATTGGACCTTCAAGCTCCCATACAGCAGGGGCTTGTAAATTAGGGTATGTTGCCCATAAGCTTTCTAGGGGTGACATTAAAGCAGTAACATTTCAATTACATGGTTCCTTTGCTAAAACCTACAGGGGGCATGGAACTGATAAGGCACTACTTGGCGGAATACTAGGGTTTGAAGCTGATGACGAAAGAATTAAGTACTCCTTTGAACTAGCAAAAGAAAAAGAAATTGAATATACATTTATGGAAGTTGATTTAGGTGACCAACATCCTAACACAGTTCGTTTAGATATTACAAAAAGTAATGGAGATAAAATGACTGTTTTAGGATCTTCCATTGGTGGTGGAAATATTAAAATAACAGAAATAGATGGGGTTGAGCTAGAATTTACTGGTGAATATCCAACCCTAATTATCTCCCATTCCGATAAACCTGGAGTGATTGGTAAGGTAACGTCTATTTTAGGACAACATGAAATAAATATTGCCTTTATGCGAGTATATCGTTATAACAAGGGAAAAAATGCTTTTATGATTATAGAAACAGATAGTATCTTGACTGTAGAGGTTGTAAATCACATCAGAAGTACCGAGAGTATTTTAAATGCATATTTGGTAAGTATTAAATAGGGGTTGGAGGTAATCTGTGATGAATTTTACAAAAGGACAAGAGTTAATTGATTTATGTAATGAAAATAATTTGAAAATATTTGAAGTAATGTTGAATAAAGAAGTAGAATCTTCAGGACTAACGGAGGATGAAATTAAAGAAAAACTAAAAGTAAGCTTAGAGATTATGAAAAATGCCATCGAAAGAGGTTTGACGGAAG
>CALJEQ010000015.1 GCA_938074565.1 uncultured Alkaliphilus sp.
AAATGAGACAAAATTATTTCTTGCTTCTCCATTAAACTTATCATCCCCTTAGCCCCCCATGATTGTCATAGGGTTAGTATATATTTCCTCTAGAGGATTTTTCAACTATTTCAGTGGGGTAATTTTAGATTATCATAAACAAATTATAAATCATTTTAACTAAATTAGTTTTTATAAATGGAGAACCATATGCAGAGGTGGGTTTCAATTCCCAAAGGGAATTATAAATCATTTTAACATAAATAAATATTTTTCTTTAGGCGGTGGTAGTAATGAAGTTTCAATTCCCAAAGGGAATTATAAATCATTTTAACTAGAACCTTCAAAAGCTTGACTGTTTTGTGTAATTACATCATCGTTTCAATTCCCAAAGGGAATTATAAATCATTTTAACTTGTTGATGAAAAACAGAGCATAAGCGAGTATAAAGTAGAATGTTTCAATTCCCAAAGGGAATTATAAATCATTTTAACCTTGAACCCCCACGGTAACCCGCTAGATCCTAAGTCTAGTGTTTCAATTCCCAAAGGGAATTATAAATCATTTTAACAACATTATGGAGATTATACGAAGTAAGTAAGTAAGGAGTTTCAATTCCCAAAGGGAATTATAAATCATTTTAACATAAGAGAAGGTCGAGGAGCAGAAGCACAAGAGATAGCCAAGTTTCAATTCCCAAAGGGAATTATAAATCATTTTAACACTGTATATATCTTCATAGCCGTCTTCGCATTCGCTGTTTCAATTCCCAAAGGGAATTATAAATCATTTTAACATAAAATTAATATTTCATTACCCATCAAATAAAAATAGTTTCAATTCCCAAAGGGAATTATAAATCATTTTAACTTTAGTAAAAGAATTAAAAAAAACACTAAAAAGATAGTTTCAATTCCCAAAGGGAATTATAAATCATTTTAACTAGAGATAACCATTCAACTGATGGGATACCGTATTCATGTTTCAATTCCCAAAGGGAATTATAAATCATTTTAACTTTAATTAAAAAGGAGTGATTAGCAAATAATGAAAGCGTTTCAATTCCCAAAGGGAATTATAAATCATTTTAACAAGAAAAGAGACCTTGCAATAATTATTCTTTTTATAACTTAGTTTCAATTCCCAAAGGGAATTATAAATCATTTTAACGTAAGAATTTCATAGGATTTGGTGAAGGCTGTAAGCAGTTTCAATTCCCAAAGGGAATTATAAATCATTTTAACCCTACCCTTGCAGGATCATTGGAATTACTGGTGTGTAGATGTCATTTGCGAGCATCTCCTGTTTCGACAATTTTTTTATTGTACTTTTAATGCTCGAATCTTCATAAACGTTGAAATTTCATAATCGAGCATCCCCTAGGGTTTTTGTGTTTTCCTCGATGCTCGATAATAGTCTTTATTAAATAATATTTTTTATTAATTGTCAGTTTTTTTATCAGTTAGCTATTTTGTCTATTACCATTAAAAAAATTCACTTACTAATTAACTTATTATACATCTATTTCTATATACAATCAAAAACTCCTTCTTTTTATAAAAGTTTCTTTCAGTTTACTATATATCATTTTTTTAACATAGGGCTAACTAAATTTCAATTTTATCTCACATTGGCATACTTTCAATTGCTAATTATTCTATATTAACAGTTATGCTACAAGATTTATAGGATTGTCTCCCCACAATAAATCATTTTAACTATAAAAGCAAGAGTGGATATTGTCAGCTGGAAAATGGGGGTTTCAATTCCCAAAGGGAATTATAAATCATTTTAACAATGGTTTAATGATAACATAAGCGAAAAAGCAGGGGAGTTTCAATTCCCAAAGGGAATTATAAATCATTTTAACTTAAAAGACACAGGAAAGAGAGTTCCTGCAAGTCCATATCAGTTTCAATTCCCAAAGGGAATTATAAATCATTTTAACTACATACAGGTTATTTACAAGAAGAATTTAAGAAAATAACTGGTTTCAATTCCCAAAGGGAATTATAAATCATTTTAACATTAAAGGAATTTATAGATACCCAACTAGAGGTACAGCGTTTCAATTCCCAAAGGGAATTATAAATCATTGTAACTAAAACCTATTTTTGACACTATGTTAGGTCAAATGAAAGTTTCAATTCCCAAAGGGAATTATAAATCATTGTAACTACAAGAATTGATTTTGATACCAATAAAAAGTTAGAATTGTTTCAATTCCCAAAGGGAATTATAAATCATTGTAACCCTACCCTTGCAGGATCATTGGAATTACTAGTGTGTAGATGTAATTTGCGAGCATCTCCTGTTTCGACAATTTTTTTATTCTACTTTTAATGCTTCAACCTTCAACCTTCATAAACGTTGAAATTTCATAATCGAGCATCCCCTAGGGTTTTTGTGTTTTCCTCGATGCTCGATAATAATCTTTGTTAAATAATATTTTTTATTGATTGTCAGTTTTTTTATCAGTTGGCTATTTTGACTATTACCATTAAAAAAATTCACTTACTAATTAACTTATTATATATCTATTTCTATATACAATCAAAAACTCCTTCTTTTTATGAAAATTTCTTTCATTTTACTATATATCATTTTTAAAAATAAGGCTAACATAATTTCAATTTTTTCTCACATTGGCATACTTTCAATTGCAAATTATTCTATACTAACAGTTATGGTACAAGCTTTATAAATAACTTAAGGGGATTGCCCCCCTCTAAGTCAATTGAGTTATATCTTAAAAACTTTCACCAACACCAGTTGACAAATAACAAAAAAACCTCAATGGAGAGTGGGTTCTCTGTTGAGGTTTTGACCAATAAAATATTATATAGTTATTAATGAATTGTAATTCCTTTAAATGTACATATTGTAAGATATTTCATCAATGTGTTTTAGTTATATTAGTAAACCATTATCATCTTTAGCATAGTGTAAATATTGATTTTTATTTTTAGCATTCATAAACCACCTAAAATTTTCGTCTTTTTTTGTTGTTTGTATTTGATTATTATTTACTATAGGCTTTTTTGTCACAGGGTAGTGTATAGGTATCATTTTGTTATGGTTACTTAAAAGCGATTTTAAATCTTTAATATTATCATTTTCTTCAAATTCTTTATTATAACCCTTTCTAAACTCATTTTTAAAAACTTTAATGTATTCATCTATATCTACTTGATTTACTTTTTCTTCTTCGTACAAGTTTTTATAGCGTTGACTAAAATCAAATATTTTTAATTTTTCTATTTCAATTTTAACACTTCCTAAACCTAGTGGTTTAGCATAGCCTAACCTATTAAACATCCCTTCCTCTAGTCTTAAGCACCATATTAAAGCCCCAAGTTCTTCATTTGTTAAGTTCTCAAATCTAACAGTAAAATCAAACATGACTGGGTTATCGTTGTCTCCAATAATTGCATCCTTTATTGTAGTATTTCTTTTAGTTTTTTCCGATGTTTGCCACATAAAATTCCTGTGGTGTCTATAAAATTTTCTTCCGCTTAGTTTTTGATTGTCTTTGTTATACCCATCTTCTTTCTTTATGTAAGAAGCACCATTATTTTTATGTTTTAAATAGAAGAAAGTAGTAGTGGGTTTTGGGGTGGATAGTTCTGCTAATGTTCTTTCTTTAACTTTTATTTCACTACTTAACTTATTACTTAATTTTGCCATACTAAAAGAGACTCTACCACCATATGCAGTAGTTTTTCTTTCATCATTCTTTACTGTTTCATTCTTTGTCCAACCAAATAACCTACAAGCAGGGCAAAGAGATTCATAATCATTACACTTAATTAAGTATTCTTCCAGTAAATCATATGTTGTATTTTTAAAAGGTCTTCTACTTTTTTGTACTGGTAATAAATATTTTAATTTCCTATTTTCTACAGCTGCATAAACTAAATCTCCCTCTTCAAGTTTTTCACTTTCCCATAAATAGTGACTTAAGCCTGGTTTTGGGGCATTAGCTTTTTTGTTATTTTCATCTATTATTTCATTTTCATGTATGTTTTTATAATTCATTATTAATTTAGCATAATCTTGTCTTACAACTTCATCTAAGACTATCTCTTCTCCTTCACCAAAGAAGAATTTCTCATCGTGTTTATTTTCCATATTTTGTCCAGTTATAGCAACCCAACCTTCTCTTAAAATAATATCTTTACAATTGTTTTGATTCTTTTCATTTTCATAAAAAGATTCTGCACTTTCTTTATCTTTGAATATTTCTATCACATTCCAGAATGAATATTTTAGTATATTCTCTCCTTTCTCATTTGTAAAATACTTTTCTAAGTATTCCATAACAGCCCAAGCTCTTTCTTTATGATCATACTTAAAATCACTTCCTTTAAAAAAACCTTTAACTTTTCCTCTTAGAACATTTTTTTTATTAAGTGGGTCATAGCATCTAATCCAACCAGCACTTAATGTTTTATTGTATTTATCCTTAAAACCTTTTAAAAGCTTTACTTTATACTCATCATCTTTATTTTTAATGATCCTTGCAGGATAAATATTAATACTTTCTTTTATATTACTTCTATAGTATAATTGTTGATTATCGAATACACTATAACAAGAATTTGTGACTGCTTCATATACACTTCTAACCATTCCCCGTATACTGGAAGAAGGAATTACATATTCTCCATTAATTTTAAAAAACTCTAGTATAGCATGGTCGTTTTTATCTTTTACTTGTTTACCACCTCCAATAAAGAGAGGTGTTATAACATTTAAATTACAAACCAAACTACCAGTTAAACCGTTATAAACACTATGTGAAACTGGTTTTCCTTTTATAAAAAAAGATTTTTCGCTCTTATCTAAATTACTTACAAAATTATATGGATTAAAAAATTTATATTCATTGTGTTTTTCATCATTACAACGGATTTTTTTAAGTTTAATTGCCTTATATCTACCATCGCTTCCTTTAACTTTTTCAAAAGAAACCTTCATTCCCACTTCAGGAGAAAAACCTTTACGGTCATCAAACGAGAAAAATGTTTCCTTTTCTTCACCCTCTACTTTAATAAACCCATAATTGTCTTTTATTTTTTTAATTATGCCCTCCATTTTTTACCCTCCACTCCATAATACCAAGCAAATTGTGGTCTACCATAACTTGTATACAACCTGTATTTAACTATTGCTCGTTCTACTTTATTATTAAGGTTTTCTTCAATCTTTTCCTTAGGGTATTCAACTGGGTATATTAACTTGGCACTAGCTACTTTAATATCATGATGTAAGTTATCTTTTTTTCTTTCCCCCCATAACAGGAAACTTTTATCATATTCATACAGATGTTTTATGTCTGCATTATTCCAAAAATTATTATATGAAAATTCAAGAAAATATTTTGCTTCAACAGCTCCAATAAACCGCCATAAGTAACTATCTTCATCACGCCTTATTTCAAGGTCTCCATTTTCTCCAAATAACCTTCCTCTTTCTAAGTGTTCTGTCTTTATATCTTCATTTTTTGTAAATTTGATTTGATTGGTATACTCACATATAGCAAAGGGCATTTGACTAATAATAGGTATTATTTTAATCATTTTATCAACTTCATCTTTTTTTATTTTTCCACCAATAATTGTAAGCTCCTTTGATGTTAATTTTTTCCCTTCTGTTAACCTACTCATAATACCCCTCCTTAGTCACCTTATTTAATGCGTCTACAGTATTTTTAAATACTTCATCTTTATAGTAATCTTTAGCTTTTTTATGATTTACTTCTCTCGCTCTATAGACACCTGAATTTGTATTTGTAGATTCTCCAATATTACCAATTGTTTTCAATGAAACATCTTCTAATTCTGCAAAACCATAGCCCTTAGAACCCCCAGCCCCAAAGGTAATTAAGCCATCATTTATATCTCTAATGCATAAAATTATCAAGCCTATTTCCCAATCTTTATAGTCTTCTATTGATATGTTTAATTGATATTGTGGCTTATATACCACTACTTCATCAAACTTCTTACCACTACTAGCCCCACCTGTAAATCGGTCTATCGCAACATGATCTTGTTCGTACATACATACTTTACTTATCTCTATAGCATCACTTATCTTTAACCTGCTTCCTTCATTTGTTGAACCAAATAGTTTATCTATTAGTTTCTCAGTTTCCGATTGTTCTTTATTGAAATAGTTTAACATTGTTCTTAAAATTCTCTCTGCCTGAAACCTCATTACCCCTCTAATGGTAGACCCTTGTATATAGGTTAACTTAGTTCCTTCTTTTTCTACAATTAATGGAATTGCATCAAACCCACTAAAAAGCCATTGTTTGTTATCCTTTGTTAAAAATCCATCTTTAAAAACAAGTTTACCACTGATATTAAAATACTTTTCTTTAGAATTTTGAAGTTTTTCCCTTGCTTCATCTAATCTATTTTCATACCAATGTTCTATTAATACAGTCCCACTATTAAACCAATCATCTGATTCCAATAAATTTATAAACTGATCTATTTCATTTTCAGTACATGAAGGCATTCTTTTTACTTTTACATCTATCAATGCTACTTGACCTAACCCCCTAGAACTTTTACCCCCAATGAATATCCTTTTTTCCTTTAATTCTGCTATTAAAGCCGCCATTAAAACTTCCTCATCATCAGTTAAATTATTTCCTTCAAGATGAATTACAAGTTTTGTCCCTACTGGCAGTACCTCAAAGTCAAATTTAGCAGAGGTATACTTATCTGCTGTTTTTGTATGTCTATCAATACCTATACCATCTCTAATGAAAGATTTTTTTTCTTCAATTACTTCTACATCATGAAAAAGCAACTTAGAAGTGTAGCCTGTATACTTCAACTTGTCCGTCTCTTCTTTATTAACCTTTACGTCTGGATTTATATCTCCAAACAACTGACAAACCGTACACCTACAAAGTTTTGAAGCGTTATCTACCGTTAAAGCATCACACTCTTTTTCACTTTCTTTTAAAAAACTCCTAAAAAACCTTGTTGCCCTTCCTCTAAATGCCCCTGCAATAGAAGTGCCTGGTATTACAATCTTTCCATCTATGTTTCTATTTAAATGAACATCACTAATTATTGATGTACTTACTGTGCCAATATGAATAGGTGTTTCTGTTTCTACTTCTAGTATAATTAAAATTTTATTCATTTGACACCCCTCCATAAGCTATCAATTTTTCACAATATTGAAAAATGCACAATCTCCATAATTTATCTAAATCTTCGTATTCTCCTTCTTTATCTAAACTGTCTTTTTTAGCATCGTCATATAAACTCTTTAAGTCAGCCATTTCTTTAGTTAAAATTTCTTTAATTTCATAAATTGTTGTTTTCTCTCTTAATTTTATACTACAATTATTTATCTTATTAAAAGTATTAATATTTTTAATTTTCTCATTTAATGTTTCATAATCTAAATATGAGTTTTCATATAACCACTTTGCTATCTCTAAATTGTTTTTAATAAATATACTGTTGTTTATATTTTCATGAAAGTAATCTTCATTATATTTCTCTAATATTGTGCTATGCATTTTCTGTAAGGGAGTTTTTTCTTCATTATTATTTCTATACCACGGTACATTACCACTAAATTTATATTCTATAGGTACACTTTCAATTCTCTTTAGTTGGTAAATTGCATGATTAAAAGCAATTATACCGAAGCCTTCATTTTTTCTTATTCCTATTCCCCTATCTTCTAATTTCTCCAACTTATTTAATATATCTTCTTTGTTTACTTCTTCTATGACTTTAAATCCAACAGCCGAACCTGCTTTTATTGATAACTCTTCTGTTTTAGGTAAACCAATCATACTATTAAAACCCTTTACTGTTGTTGTAGATACAAAAGAATTAATAACTTCTACCTTTAAGTCTAATAATTTAGATAATGTAGAGGATGTAAATTCTATCATCGTTCTCCCCCACTCATCTAGTAGTATTGAATCACTTAAAAAAGTAAGTGTAATTTTATCTACTTCTTCTATCCTTTCTTCTAAAGGAATAGGATTAAGATGTGAACTCTTTATAGGTACTAGTAAAAACTTCATTTTTCCATATCCACGGGTAATCCCTTTTCCAATGGATAATTCTAACTCATAGTTCTCATCTATTTTTTTACACATATTTAACACTTTTTCTGAGGCTACTTCATTAACAAAAGAAATTTCACCAGTAAAATATTGTTCTTCTGCCAAAGCTTTATAGACATATAAATCACCTTCATTTGCCCTTCTTTCTTGAGGGTGCATAGCTACATGATGTTGTACAACTGTTTTAGGTTCATTTAGTTCGTATGATGATCCACCTAATTCCATAGAAATGTATCCAAATCCATTTTTCAAAGGCGAAATACGATTTGCTTCTTTGCACTTGGTACAACTTTCAGGTATTTCATCCTTAACAGCATACCCTTCTAACTCTAGATGATCTGTTTGAACATTAAAAGGTTCATTCTTACATGACAGCATATCAAATGGCATGGGGATACTTATATTTAGTTGATATTTATTAAAAGCCTTAGCTATGTATAAGGGTGTAAACTTAATATCACCATATTTAAAGAAATTTAAAAAGGTATTATATGATTCTCCTTCTATATCATAATGCTGTATATATTTTTTAGCAAAAGCACCTAAAATAGCTGTACCAGGAATATGATCAATACTTAAAAACTCATTTCCACTGTGACTTTTATCTGCAATAATTAGTGGCTCTATAGACTTTCCTATTATTAACATTTTTGATAATGGCAAGTTTATATTATTATTTTCATTAATTCTTTCCTCTATTTTAATTTTATTATTTCTTATTCTATTTAGAAAAAAGTCTTTGAAATGTAAAAGCAGTTCATCTTGTTTTAAACTTCCTCCTACTCCCTCTACTCGTACTAATTTGATTAAGCATTTACCATTTCCACGGTTAACAGCACTTCCAATTCCCCTAATAAGTCTTGAAGCTGCAACAATAATAGCAATTTCATCTTTAAGATTTTCATTTGCATTAGTATTTTCTATCGAAAATTCAAAAACTGATTTTCCATTTCCATACTCCCGTGAAAATAGCTTATTATCCGCTGCTTTTCTTAACTTGGGGTCTATTCTTACCCCAAATCTTACCTGCGTATTTTTCTTCTGACCAACGTTTTTAAGACTTGCCGAGCTAAATAGCCATTGACCTCCTTTTTCATGGTTACCAAACATATTAATGATTTTTTCTTCACGTTCCTTATGTTCCTTTAATAATAAAGATATACTTGTTTTAAATAATCCTTTTAATGTACTTCCCTTTACGATTAGATCCCCTTTTGTATTTTTTAAAATTCCAGAATCTATAACACTACACAATTTTTTATCAGATGCAATATGATAATCCGAAAAAAATTGTAGGTTAAATATCAATTTAACATTCATCTTTTTCACCCTCCTTTCCCTCTCTTATAACTGTGAGATAATCCCAAAATTCCATCAAATCAATGAAGGATGTACCATAATATTCTTTAAGTGATTTAAGTAAGTTCTGTTTCTTTAAAAACAAATCATCTTTTGAGCCTAATAGTTGTAAAACTTCCACTAATATTTTTTTATCTTTTTCACTTCTTCCAACCCTATCAATTTGCCTATTTAACTTATTTATAAAAAAAGTTTTTTCACTAACTTCCAAGTCGCTAATACAATCTTTATTTAAAATTTCTATAAATATTTCAAGTATATTATACAATTGAGATAGTGGTATATCATTTAGTTTTTTACGTGCATCTAGCAAGTCTTGAACTGATATTATATCTTCGTCAATTCTTTTACCTACAAGAAATGGACTCATGCTATTTAATAAGTCTTCTGTTCTTTTTTCAATACCTGCACCAATATCTATTAAAGACATATTACCTCCGTTATCTTTTGATACTCTTTTAGCATTTGTCATATTTTTTTCAGCTTCATTATATGCTAATGTATGGGGATTTTTAGCTTTGGTAATATATAATCCACAACTTATACTAGGTTGTTCTGTGATTTCTAATTTTTCTAATAAAGAAGTAATCTTTTCTAAATATTTTCCAACAAATAATCTAGTAAAATCTATACTATACTCTGCAATCACTAAAAGACATACATCATCTCCACCTATAACTAAAGGTAATACTGGTAATGTTATTTTAGTTACCTCTTTTTTATTAATCTCTTTTTCATCTTGACATATTATATTAATTAGATTACTAGTTACTTCTATCATTGAATCTATTACTATTTGTGATAGATTATTTGATAATATTTTCATCTCTTCTTTTTTACATTTATCAAATATAACACCCATATTGTTGCCATCTGCAACAAAGTAAGCAATCTGTCGTTTTTTGTCTAATTCTCCAATATCATCAATGCTTTTGGGTCTTTCTATTTTGATGTTTTTATTTAGATTGTGTTCAATACCCGTTATTAATTGATCTACTATTTCTTCATGTTTTTTATTGTTTCTTGTTATTTTTTGATTGCATGATTCACATACTAAACTTCTTTTGTCATCAGTTTTATTGTATATTGTTGCAATCCCGATACTACAAACCTCACAATAGTTAGCATAGGGTGTATGGATACATGCAGACTGATTTTGCGGATTATTTTTCATTTGCCTTAGTTTTTTTTGTGCTTCTTTTGAATATAAATTAAAAGCTATGGTATCATTCATTTCAATAGGTTCTATAATAGAAATTGTTCCTCCGAATTTTTGATAGTAACTTTCTGCAATCTCTTCTTTCCATAAAACACAATCTTCTTTATTATCAAAAATAATACGAAAAGCCCCTCCGTTGGCTACAATGATGTTTTCTTCTTTAACTCCGTATTTTATTAACGCCCATTCTATTTCCTTACACCAGTTAGTTAAAAGCTGACTACCTCCAACAATTTCGGGCAACCTTATAGCTCTAAAAATTATATCTTGTATTTTATCCACCTCTGCTGCTAGTAAATACGTTTTCATTCTTAACCCTCCACAATTTCTAACTTGCAAACTTTTTTTATTTCTTCCCATTTCTCAACTTCATATATTTCATCTTCTAGACTTAGCTTCAGCCATTCTTTAAATCTTTTTGCACTGCCTTCACTAATCTTTATTGCTTCTTGAGCTTCATCCTCTGTTAAATATATACAACCATGTGCAATAGAGTTTCTAACTTCTGCTAATTTTCCCATATCGTCTAGTTTATTACTAAATTCATTAAATTTAGTGTAATTTGATATGTCCTTACTATTAAGTTTTAGGGTTGTCTTATCATTAAATTTTACACATTGACACTTTAGTAAATTCCTTTTTTTCCACATATTACTTTTCATTACAATTTCTTTTTCTGAATCAATTAGTTTATAAACACTACAATTAATTAATAATTCGCAGGCAGTAGCACATTTAATTATTGCTGAACGATAGTCTTCATACATTATTAATCTCTTAGCTTTATTTATTTCATCCATTGCATATACATATGCTAATTCAGGTTTGTCATTAGTTTCATTAATAGCCTTAGTCTTTATATCATTTATTTTATTTGTACTTTCATTAAAAATATTTATACTACTATTAATTCTTGTATCTTGAAACATTTCAATAATTATTGGAAATTTTAATGTAATTGTAGAATCTAATTTTTCCAATAGCTCTTTTGCTTCTTTTGCTTCTTTATATCTTGATTCATCCCAATAGCGATAAATGTCTAAAATCTGACTTAACTTATCGAAGCTTTCTTTGTTTTCTATTGGCTTAATTACTCCTTCAATTTTCAGTAAAAACTCTTTAGCAGCTGAAAAATGATATTTATTATATAAATTTTTTAGTTGCTCCCAATCCCTTAACGCAAATTTTTCATAAGGATTCTCTAGTATGCTTAGTTTACAAGTGTGTCCATAGGGTCTTTGGTACTTTGCTGAATACTCTTCAAAGTCTACATAAGATATTTTAAAATTTTTATATGCTGCATAAAGAAAAGATCCTGCCATCATGGATTTCTTTCCACCTGTGATGTCTATTGTTAGATCTTTACATTTATCTGGTTCTTTGTCATTACATAGTTTTTCAATACATTTAAAAACTTCTGATGGAGTATCATTATCTAACACAATTGATTCTATTTTAACATCAATAGATATTTTTTCTTTTAATAGGTCTATAAGTGCGCATATTTCTTTATATCTTACGTGACCAGTTTCTCCACCATATTTTTTATTTAAAATTAATATTAATGTTGTTGGCTTTTTAATACATATAGACAAAAGTAAAGGTTCTAAAGCGAATCCAACTAAATATACTAACGTATCACATGTTAGCCCATCATTTCTATTCTTTTCTTTGATATACTTCAATTCATAGTTTAATAAATTTTTTATATATTTTTCCATATAATTTTTTTCATTATCATTAGAGCTATTTTTAGCTCTTTCTTGCCAAAGCACTTCAATATCTCTTTTTAAATCATATCCTGTTTTAGCCTTTAAATTTTCCGACACTTGTTTATTTAACATTGTTAACTATCCTCCCTTAAAATTAGTTATAATTTTATTTTCTGTATAAACTTTTAATATCCTGCTTTAAATACAATATTTTGAATTTTTTTCACAATATTTGTAGAAATAAAAAAGTACCCTCTGGAAAAATTAAATTCAACGGGTACTTGTGTTAACAATACTGTTAATATTTAGTTATATAGTTTATGCTTTAAATAAAGAAAACTTAGTTAAATTCATCACTTAAACATAGTTTAGTAGTTGTAGAATCCACGAGAAACCCCAAGGTTTTTGGGGTCTCCTCAATACTCTTTCGTAGATTACACGGTGTCTATTGTATAAATGCCCTTACTTCATACCTTACTTCCCAAAACTAACCACAACCTGCCCCAGTCCCATTGTGGTTTTATAACCAACACCACTGTAATTAGCCAGTTTTAGCATTGTACAAATTTTATTTTTCACCGTTTCACTTAAAGCACTTTTCACCTCATAATGGCAATTACCTTCAAAACCCACCATTTTATAGTTTCCCATATTAAACAGTCTTGTTTTCAAATCATACTTAACTGGAAAAACATAATTATTTATTTCTTCCAGTTCTTCCTCAGATAAATCAATATTTAAATTTAAGGCATTACACTTAATCAATAGACTTTTAAAAATGCTATGGGTATCAGGAAACAACCAGTTAATACCATGCCTTCTAAAACTAGTGGGGGAAATAAAGTCTATTCTAAATTTTTTAAAATCTAATGGTTTAGTTAAAATATCCTCTACCAATTCCATTTTCAGAAGTTCAATATTATCTATGTTAAAATTTAAGTCACCTACTTTTACAATCAGTTTGTTTGTATAATACTCCATTAAACTTCTGTGTAAAAGTTGAAAAGCCTTTGCTTCCATAAAGGTTATTTTAAAAGAATACTTATTACCCTTTACTACTTCATTCTGCCAATGCCCTCCCCCTTCCCACTTCATACTTGAGAGGGTATAGGGTTTTATACTGTCTCTATCGTGTAATTCTTTACTATAAACAGGATCAGCCTCTTGCATTAAATGATAAAACAATCCATTTACTTGAAGGGCATTACCTGGAAGTAATTTACCATCTGAAACTGCTACTAATATCACCTTCACTGCTGCAAACAAATGTAGCACCCCCTTTTTCTATCTAAAAATAGATTTATATTTATGAATATATTTTCTCAACACTGTAATTCAACAACCCCACTGTAAACTCCTGCTAATAATAAAATTTTACCAAGTTGTTACAATTCATTTTATCATTAAAATTCAAATCCCTAAGTTAAGTTTTTAATTCCTTAACTAATATTTTATCCTGTTACAGCAATAACCCACATAAATTACCCTAATATATTGAGTAATGATTAAAATAAGTGTTGTTAATACTGTTACTGGATACGCAATCCACGGTGCTTTATTATAGTAAAACGTCAGTAAAAGTCCAATTGTACTTGTGATGGTAGTCCTAATTAAGTAATTCATTAACTTATTCTGTACATTCATATTTTTATTATTGAGTTTATTATTAAGATTATTATTGAAATTATTTTGGACTATTTTTCTATTTTTTACAATGTATATGGTTAAACATATACCTATTCCTAATAACATTATCCATTGATAAAGTTTTAATCTATCGGGGGATAATATGGTTTTTGACAAAACACCATTTCTATAAATTAAATCCCGTTGGAATCCCATGTATTTTTTAACTCCATATTGCAGTAATAGACTTACAAGTACTAAAAAGCCTGCCCCATAAGGCATTATATACTCTAAAAAAATACCTATTACTTTATTTATTAAACCTTCTCTTTTTTCAATACACTCCATACCACTACTCCCCTTTTACAGTTGACTTCTCTGTTAGATTGTTAACAAAATAATAAATATAGACTGATTAAAACCTTCCGATTCACTAAACAAAAAAGTTCAGCCACCGTAACGTATACTGTAATACGTAAAGGTGCTGAATTTTTTGTGTCAATTAAAAAATGAAGGTTTTTAATCAGCATGAGAAAGAAGTCAACTTAGTAACATATATTACCACAGTTGCCTTCTCTCTTTAAGTTTGTTATTATTTAATTAATTATTCTCCAATAACAATAGGGTTAGCTTCATCCATACTCCATTCATACCAACCACCATCATATACACCAATCTTCTCCCAACCCATTAAGTAGGCTGCAAAAAAGGTTTCACTAGCCCTCCAACCAGTACCACAGTAAAAGTAAGAGCCTTTATCAGCAGTGATGTTCCATTCCTTCCAAAAACTTTCAATTTCATGATAGTTTCTCATGGTATTATTAATATTTCGGAAGTCTTCCATGTTGTTGGCATCACTTCCAGCATGACCCCATACATCACCAGGAATACGACCTTTAGGTTTAATGTATGAATACCCACTGGTTTCTCCTATATGTTCATTCCAACTACGAATACTCACTAATTCTGCTTTTTCATCTTCTAAAACTGCCTTTGCTTCTTCTAAATCAATAATATAATTAGGGTTTGCAGGCACAGCTAAACCAAAACTGGTTACTGCCTCTGGCGTATTAGACTCTGTTTCTTCTTCATAACCAGCTGTTAACCAACTGTCATATCCACCATTTAATAGACGTACATCTTTTACCCCAGCATACATTAATATGGAAGCAGCCCTCGCCGCAGGGGTGGTATCTCTCCCATAAAGAATCACTGTTGTATCATGGGTTATACCATTAGCCAATAACATTTCTTCAATATCTTTATCTGACACCCTGTTCCAGATGGGTTCTTCTTCAATTTCATTGGTATCTAAATAATAAGCCCCTGGAATATGCCCTTTTTTATAGTCCGTTGGTTCTCCCCAGGCTACTTCAAATATTTTAAATTCATTTCCATCAAAATGATCTGGATTATTTCCTTGAATTAATTCATTAATCCATGTTGCATGTACTAGTTTCTCATAATTTGTTAATCGATCCATTGGTAAATCTTTATCTTCTGCCCATTTCACCAATCCATCTTCATAGTTTAAAACATTTTCATAATCCATTGATTGCAAAAGACTTACCATATCTTTACTTTTATCACCTAAACCATCATATACTACTACTGTTTTATCTTTTGTAATACCTTTTGCTTCCAACATTTCTTTTAACTCTGACTTACTTACCATAGAAGTCCATGCCATAGGAAAGTCTACTGCTCCTTTAATATGTCCTCCCCTTACTTCCCCATCAAACTTCCAACCGATGTAGGCTTCTTCTGGACGAATATCAACTATCACTAACTTTGGGTCAGTTAATTTATCAGCTAATTCTTTAGTAGCAATACTATTAATTCCAGTCTCTGCCACTTCTATTTCTTCTGAACTAACTTTACCTGTGTCTGTTTTACAACTTACTAATAGCGTAACTATTAGAAAAAATACACCTATAAAAATCAATTTATTTCTTCTCATGTTTAACTTCTTCCTCCTAATAATAACAACTAGTTTTTAGTTTAATCCGAAATTTTGAAGCGCCTGATCAATATCTTCCTTCGTTTTCTTCATAGCTTCTTCTAAAGCTTCTTTAGATGTTTTTTCTCCTGCAATTACCTCTTCTAAAGCCTGTTGCATATTGCTATGAATTGCATAACCATTCAGTATTTTGGGATCTCTAAAACCAATTTCCAATTGTTTTAGTCCTTCTCCCTTAACTGGGTACTCTTTAATAAACTGTTGATACTTAGCATCATTAATTGCAGAATATCTAACGGGTAAATAACCTGTATTTGTAGCCCAATACGTAGTATTTTCTTTATTTACAAAAAACTTAATAAACTCCCAAGCTGCTAGTTTTTCCATTGCTGTAGATGTATTATAAATGGCAACATCTGTTCCAGCAAAAAGAGCAGCCTCTTTCTTGTGTTTAGGTAATACCACTGCATCCCATTCTATATTCCCTGTTGAGGCTTCTTCAATATACGGAATACCAGATGTTGAAGAGATTCCCATTGCCATTTCTCCCCTAGCAAAAGGTCCTGTAATGTTTTTATCTTCTCCTGCTAGTCTAGCAACTCCATCTTTAACCATTCCACTAACAAAATCAAAAGCTTCTACACCTGCATCAGAATTGAAAAGTAATTCATATTCAGTATTACTTATTTCATTAATTAAATGTCCGCCAGCTTGTTCCATCCAAAAACTAAAATCTATACCCACTGAATTTTGAAGCCCAAGACCCACCACGTCAGCTTTACCATCACCATCTTTATCTATAGTTAATTTTTCAGCTGCTTCTCTTAATTCTTCCCATGTGGTTGGTGGCTTTACTCCTTGTTCTTCCAACAGCAACTTGTTATAGAACAGTAAATAGGTACTCTTATTAAAGGGGAAGGCGTAGTATTTATCATCCCAAATACCCCCTTCTCTAAATACCTGTGGTATATCTTCAAATTCAGTTTTACTGAAACCAACCTCTTCACTAAAAATGTAAGGCGTTAAATCCTCCACTAAATCATTCATAATGTAGCCACTTAATCGATTAGGGTAAATTTGAGTTAAGGTCGGCAATTGGTTTGCTTTTGCTGCTCCTGTTAGTTTTTCAAATAATTCTTTATAATTACCTTGATAGATTAAATTTACAGTAACATTTTTATATTCTTCATTAAAGTCCTTAACGATTTTTTCTAAAGCTTCCCCATTTGCACCACTCATAGCGTGCCAAAATTCAATTGTTACAGGTTCAGTAATTTCTGTTGCAATTTTTTCACCATTTTCTTGTAGTACATCTACATTACTAGTATTTTCCTTATTGCAAGCTACGAATGTTAAAATAATAACGATAGATAATAAAACAGCAACTAATTTTTTCATGTCATTTCCTCCACTTCATTTTTTATAAATACATTTATTAATCAGTAAAGAGAATATTTCTTTAACTGATAAATACTAATTAAATTTTATTATTAACAATCACCTTACACTAACCCTTTATTCCAGTTCTGGAAGCCCCTTCAATAATATATTTTTGCAACATAAAATATATTAAAATCATAGGTAATACTATCATGGTGGCAAAAGCCATCATTAAATGATATTCCGTTCCCCCTTCCGAACTAAAGGAGGTTAACCCTATGGGCAGTGTCCTCATGGTAGGGGAATTTGTCACAATTAAAGGCCATAAAAAACTATTCCAACTATAAATAACTTTTAATAGACCTATGGTTATTAAAGCTGGTTTAGACAGAGGCACCATAATATTCCACATGTAATTCCAATCAGTTGAGCCATCTATTTTTGCTGCAATGTATAGTTCTTTAGGAATCCCTAGAAAATATTGGCGCAATAAAAATATTGCAAAAACACTTACAATCCAAGGAATAATTAAAGCTTTATAACTGTTTATCCAGCCTATTTTAGACAAAGTTACAAAATTAGGTATTAATAATACTTCCCCTGGAATCATCATAGTTCCAAGATAAAGGGTAAATAGCATATCTCTTCCCCAAAATTTAACTTTAGAAAATGCAAAGGCTGCTAAAATAGATGTAATTAAAGTCCCCACAGTTGTACAAACGGTTACTAATACACTATTAATAAAATATTTTTTAAAGGGTACTCTATTTAAAATTACAAAGTAATTTTCCAACATTATTTTTGAAGGAATCCATTTAGGTGGCAACATATGTACTTCATTACTACTTTTTAGTGATGTACTAATCATCCAAAGAAATGGTAATAAAGTTACTATTCCTCCTACAGTTAAAATGATATAAATCAGAAGTTTATCCAATGGAAATTTTTGTAGGTTAATCCTATTAAATAGTGGTTTTTTTGTTATAATCCACTTAATCATAGTGTACTTTCTTCCTTCCAATATAGAGTTGGATTAAAGTAAAAAACAAGATAATGATAAACAACACATAAACCGCCGCAGAAGCCACCCCGTATTTATACTGATTAGCAAATTGGTCGTAGATATAGTACACCACTGTAAGGCAACTATTTAATGGACCTGGTCTCTTATCGAACAAGGCAAATATTTCATCAAATACCTTAAAGGCATTAATAAGAGACATAATAGATACAAAAAAAATGGTGGGGGATAACTGCGGAATTGTAATATACCTAAATCTATTCCACTTAGAAGCACCGTCAATTTTAGCTGCCTGATAATATTGGAGGTTTATATTTTGTAAACCCGCTAAAAAAATAATTATATTATAACCCAGACCCCTCCATATGCTCAAAATAATTAAACTTACCATTGCCCATTTAGGGTCTGTTAACCACTGTATTGGGTAAATACCAACTAAACCCAGTAAATAATTTAACAAACCATACCTAGAGTGATAAATCCAACGCCACACTATGGAAATAGCCACAACCGATGTAACAAAAGGCAAAAAATAAATACTTCTAAAAAATCCTCTAAGTTTTATTTTAGTGTTTAATAGAACAGCTATCCCCAAAGAAAGGATGATGGAAGCTGGCACAACACCTAAAGCAAAAATAAAGGTGTTTTTTAAAGCAATACGAAATTGATTATCATTAAAAATGTAAATAAAGTTACCGAAACCTCTTTGATGAACAACATCTTTAAAGTAGTTGTACCTTATATAAAAACTCATATCTAAAGATTTTATTATGGGATAAAATTGAAAAACCCCTAAAATAACTAAAGAGGGCAATAAATACAATAATCCCCTTATAAAACTTTTATAACTTTTGTCGCTTCCCATTTAAATCACTTCCTTAGTGTTCCAACAGTAATCTTTATAACTTATTTCAGTATTATAATGGAAGGTATGCATTTTATTGGTTTTTATTTTTAAGTAGATTTCATCTCCTATTTCTAAAGCTAAGTCCGAACTAAAAATACACCGAATAAAATATTGTTTACTGGCTACTTTTACAATTAGATCTTTTCCAACTCTTTCAATCAAAGTTATTGTACCCTTTATGTCAAAGTCTTCCTCTTTATCAACTACAAAGAAATCCTCTGGACGAACTCCTAGTTTAATTCTTTCATTATCACCTAAACCAACAAAACTGGTATTTTTCAATACAATATCTAAGTCCTCTATTTTTATATTGCCACAAAGGTCCACCACTCCATCTAGTTTATTAATTGGTGGATTGCCCAAAAAAGCCGCTGAAAATAGATTAGTGGGTTCAGTATATAGCTTTTCAGGTGTACCATATTGTTGGCATCTTCCATTCTTCATTAGCAATATCTTGTCTGATATACTTAAGGCTTCTTCCTGGTCATGGGTGACGAAGATGGTTGTAATACCCACTTCTTTTTGTATTCTTCTAATTTCTTCCCTTGTTTCAATTCTTAACCTTGCATCTAAATTAGAAAGTGGTTCATCTAATAAAAGTATTTTAGGTTTTTTTACTAATGCCCGTGCAATAGCCACCCTTTGCTGTTGTCCCCCAGATAACTGTGAAGGTTTACGATGTAATAAATCATTTATTCCCACTAAACCTGCCATTTCTTCCACCTGTTGCAGTGCTTCGTTTTTCGGGGTTTTTCTCATTTTAAGGGGAAACAATATATTCTTTAAAACCGTCATATGAGGATACAACGCATAATTTTGAAATACCATTCCAATTTCCCGTTCTTCTGGTTCTAGTTGAGTAACCTCTTTGTCGCCAAACTGTATCTTACCTGTTAATGGTCTATATATCCCTGCAATTAAAAATAATGTGGTGCTTTTCCCACAACCACTAGGGCCTAAAAAGGTAACAAGTTCTCCTTCATTTACTTCTAAATTTAAGTTATCAACAGCCAATACATTATCAAATGCCATAGATACTTCCCTTAGTGTTACCTTCAATCCATACTCCTCCCCATTAAAACATTATTAATAATTCATTTGTTTTTGAGTTTTTGTAAAATTTAACAACAGCAAGTTTAATTCTATATACCATATTAAGGAAAGTCAAATTCAAATTATTGATTTAATAACTTAGTTGAATAGATAACTCTTATAGTAACCCTACCTTAATTAAAGAGAAACAATTTTGATTGAAAATAAGAAATATGTCATTAAATAGGCGATAAAATAGATATATAAAGGTTTTTTTACTTAAAAAAAAAGGCTCTTTTTCAAAAGAACCTTTCAGATTGTAGACAAAGTTAACGAAATGTAGACTAATTAAAAGCCTTTAAATTCGATAAACTACATAAAAAGTTAAATTATTTATTTATTCATTATTAACAAACTCTTTTAGTGGAAGATTTTTAATACACTGGTTAAGATAGTTTGTCTTTTAAGGGAATTTTCCTTTCTTTCTGTAAAGAACTTATATATTGTAGTTCCCATCAGTCCACCTGTTATTCCACCTATTGCTGCAAAAAACAAAGCCATAAGTACACTACTTGGTGGATTAAAAGCAAAGGGTGCTAACATACCAGGGATAGGTGAAGCAGTACCAGGAGCATTGGTGATAATACCAAAATATACAGCACTAATTCCAGCCAACCCTCCCCCTATAAAGTTTGAAAAATAAATTGGCACAGGATGGGCAGTAACAATATCTGCTTGTGTTAAAGGTTCTAACATAACAGCAATAACATTACTTGAATCACCAAATTTTAATCTCTTAAATACAATACCATTGGCAAAAGCACCACCAAAACTAGCAATACAGGAAATACCCATTGCCAACCCTTGTAGTCCTAACATTGCTGTTAACGCCATCGAACTTAGGGGTGATGTACAAATCACTTTAATCATTCCCCCTAGAATAAAACCCATTATCATAGGTGACTGTTCCGATGCCCCTATAATTACATTTCCGATATTTAATAAAGTAGAATTAATTACTGGTGCTACAGCAATGGCAATAAAACGGGCTAGAGGTGCAATCATTAATGCCCCAAAAATAACTTCTACTCCTTTAGGTAGTTTTTTCTCAATAATAGGTGCAACAAACCCTATTACATAACCTGCAACAAAGCCTGGTATAATGCCAACGCCAGATAACGCTGCACCTGCCACCACTGCAAAAATAGGGTTAACTCCCATTTTAAGAGGTACTAAAATAGCTGCTATTACACCACCCATATTGCCTGATGACAACCCAACATCTTTAAGAAAACTTATTTGTAGTAGATCTCCACTAATATAATTATGAATTGCCTCAACCAAGAAAGTGGCTATTGCTGTTCCTGCCAAAGCAGACATCGCCTCTTTACCTTTAGGTGCTTTTAAACTAAAAATTGAAAATATACCCAGTGCTAAAACAAGTAATCCAACCCCTTTTAAAATTAACAACATAACTTTTTCCTCCTTTTATCTTATAACTAAGTAATAATTACAAAAAACAAAAACAGGAGACTGAAAACATGAAAAATACATGCTTTTAGCCTCCTGTCCTTTTATCTGAAAGTTTCCCTGTTAAGTTTAATCCCTTAACAAGTTGCTTCTTCGATGTCTATTTAAAGACTCTCCAGGAACGTGTCCTACCATTGTCCTTTTACCTGAAAGTTTCAAACAAGACCTTGAGCATAATCTTGTTTTTGCTTCGTCGGTGGTTACAAAAGTAACTCTCCTCAATAGTAATCATCCACTTTATTCATTTTTTATATTACTTAATTACTTCTTTTATAAATATAAGATACTCTTTTTTCTAGTAAAATGCAACTAGTTTATAGAAAGTTAATTATTAATTATCTTAATAAATATACAATGGTATTATAGATACCTTCTATATAAACTTATATATCCCATACTTTATACTTATTTTTTATGAATTTGACTTACCTAAATAAATCGTAATGCCTCCACTGGGTCTTGCTTAGACGCCTGATAAGCAGGAATAAGACTAGATAATAAGCCAATAACAACCGCCAAACCAATGGCAATAAACAATATGTCTATCCTCCACGGAACTTGAATCTCCATTCCTGCTAAAAGTGGACCAGCATAACCTGTTATAAACATTCCAGCAAAATAACCCAAGAAGCCGCCAACTATGCTGATGGAAACCCCCTCCATTACAATCATTTTGACTATATGGGATTTACGAAACCCCAACGCTCTAAACACCCCAATTTCACGGGTTCTTTCTCGAACAGAACTAGACATGGTTAATCCCACCACTAACATTCCCACCAATAATACCAGTGTCGAAAGGGCTATACCAAAACGTACCATTCGCATCAGCATTTCATCCCTTCTTAGAGTTTCTTGTCGAAGACTGGTGACACGGGTATTAGGTAGAGCTAGGTTAATCTCCGAAAGTAAATCTTCTTCAGATCCACTTAAATAGTCAACAGCCATTTCAATAACTGTTATTTCATCTGAACGACCCAACAACTCCTGTGCTGCCCCTAAATTCATAAAAATTTGTTGATCTTCCATCGTACCACTTACAGAAAGCACTCCATACACCTCTAGTTCTTGACCTGAAAGAGTTAGTACATCACCCTTTGTAACCTTCAAAGTCGCTGCTACAGTAGACCCAATTAGTATCTGGTTATTTGATAAATTAAGTTCTTCTAAGTCTTGTCTAGTTAAGTCAATTGCTTCAAAATCCATCTTTTTATCATTAATTTCTTCATTAGTTTCATTAGATTTTTCTGTACCTTCATTAATATTTACTTCTACCTTTTGTAATTGAGTATCATCTATAATCTTGAGCCAGGGTTTTACTAAGAACTCTTCCCTTATATTAGCTCCAACTATGATAACCTTGTGTTCGCCGTGCATATCTACCCCTAGTAGTTTAGGTGCAACAACCCTAATCATATTTCTTGAAGGAAGTTTATCAATTGCCTCCACATCAGCTGTGTTTAACTGCTCCACATCATACATAATCTCTGGGAGGGTAATACCACCATAGGAAAAAGTTAAACCACCAGCATCTGGTGTAATAATGACATTTACCCCAAATTCACTGACTTGACGGGTCATTTCTGTTTTCATGGTTTCCACCACTCCATAGACTGATACAATGGTGGCAATACCTATAATTAGACCTAACAGAACAAAAAACATTTTAGCCTTCCTGCGGCGGAGGTTGTTTATTGTTATATGATAAAGTTGCATTTTATCCCTCCATTACACTTTTTTATTAGAATATACCGAAACAAAATCTTCTTCATCCAAAGATAACTGTCCATCCTTCATTAGAATAGTTCGACCCATATAACTGGTATTATCAGGATTATGGGTTACCATAAGAACAGTTAAACCTTCCTCATTTAGCTTCTGGAAAAGTTCCATTATTTCATCTCCAGTTTTGGTATCTAGACTACCTGTAGGTTCATCAGCCAATATTAGTGGTGGCTCATTTACAATAGCCCTTGCGATGGCCACCCTTTCCTGTTCACCGCCAGAAAGCTGATTAGGTAAGCGTTTTATTTTATTTCCTAACCCAACCCGACAAAGAACCTCTTCTGCCATTTCTCGCTTTTCTTTGTTTGAACGCTTGGTGGTTGTTAAAGGAAGCATTACATTTTCATGGGCAGTAAGGTAAGGAATCAACTGAAACTGTTGAAATACAAAACCTAAATATTCCCTCCTAAAATCTGCCCTTTTTTCTTGAGATAACTTATAAATATCTATCCCATCAATTTCAATAATTCCCGAAGTAGGAGGGTTCAAAGCTCCTATTATGGATAATAAAGTACTTTTACCTGAACCTGAATGACCCATTACACTAACTGATTCACCCTTTTTTATATCCAGTGTTACAGATTTAAGGGCTTCCACTTCATCCCCCATAGATTTATATGTTTTCCTTATATCCTTCAATGAAATCATAATTTCAGACATCCTTATGCCTCCTTCATTATAGTTAAACTATAGTCCTCCTTTGGGGGTTATTTACCAATAGAATAGTTACCTCCGCAAAAGAAGTCTATAGTTTTTTTATATTTACAATATTCCTTAAAAATAGTTCAAATTGGTGTTAAATAAAACGAATTGCCTCAGCTGGGTCTAGTCGTGCAGCTTTTAAAGCTGGATATGCACTTACTAAAATTGCTAGCCCAGTGGAAATACCTACGGCAGGTAGAAACAATTCCTTTTGAAATGGGATATTCCCCTGAATTTGAGCCAAGTAAGGCCCTGCATATATGGCAGCAAAACTGCCCATAAAATAACCTACTACTCCACCTAAAATGCTAACCATTCCAGCTTCTAAAAATATAATCTGCATTATATGAGTTCGACGGAACCCGATGGCTCTAAATATTCCAATTTCCCTAGTTCTCTCGTTAACGGATGAAATCATTGTAGTTAACACTACTAAAGCCGCCACCAATAAAACCATGCCAGATAGAACAAGTCCAAAAGCTGAAAACTGACCAATGGTTTCTTCTCTATATAGGGCAACTTGCCTCATGGGTATTACCTGTGTATTTTGTAAAGCTTCTTCCAACCCCATTGCAATTTCTTCTATAGGACAGCTATTGCAATATGCTGAAACTTCAATCATAGATAACTCTTGAGGTCTATTAAGCAAATTCTGTACAACATTAAGATTTGCATAAACCAACCCGTCTTCTTCGCTACCCAATTCATTTAAAATACCAAATACATGAAAGGTTTCATTATTTACTATTAGTTCATCCCCTACCCCTACCTTTAACGCTTCAGCGGCAGAACTACCCAACACCAAACCATCTTCAGGCACATCAAGCAGAGCTAATTCGCCTACTTTTTCCCCTGTTGTTAACCCTGCTTGCTGTTTCAGTACAAACCAGGGTTTTTGAGTAAATTCTTTTTTGGTTTCAACCCCCACCATTAGAACTTTCTGTTTTCCTACATGTACAGCCCCAACAAGTTTTGGTGATACAATATTTATATATTCCTGAACAGAAGATGAATAGATTTTAGGTATATCCTCCATTGTAAGCTTTTGCACATCAAAAGTTAAATCTGAAACCACTGTATCGCTATAGTGCATTTCAACTCCCTCTGCCTTAGGAAGAATTACAACATTAGCACCAAATTCATCTATTCTATCCCCTAATTCTATATTCATGGCTTGGATAATATTTAAAAAAGCAACAACTGTTGCCACACCCACCACCAAACCCATCATTAAAAATAGCATCTTCATCTTTCTTCTTTTTAAGTTACTAAAAGCAATCTGCAAAATATTCATTGTTTCACCCCTATCAAACTGTATCTATTAACAGTAACATTCTATTGTTCATAAAACTGACCATTAAAGTAAACAAGTTTCATTTCCAGCTGACCATCCTTCAAAATATGGATTTCATTATGACAACCAAAGTTACGAATAACAGACTCTATTCCTTTAGAACTAGCTTCTCCCCCCTGTTGTTGAAGGTAATATTCTAAACCCATTTGACTAAGGTTATCATTATTGTTTCTCGACATACCAAAACCCTTAGAGAAAACAAATCTATTCATCCCCATAAGCAGTATCAAGGCAATTAGTACTATATTTATAGCTTTCCAAATATCAGTACCCTTTCTTTTACTACTTTTTTCTGTTGTCTTTTCTTCAAAATCTATCATTTGTTTATTTTCAGTATTATGCTCATCGTGACTTATTTTGTCGTTATTCATTTTGTCATTATTCATTGTTCTTCCTCCTCATATTTGACTATAATTACGAACGAATTCTCCAGTTTAATACATCTTCTAAGTTGATATAAACCACACCATCTTCTATAATTGGATTCATATTAACAGGAGGATATGACCCACAAGCTTTAGAACCCGAAATAAATTCATGGTCTTCAATGTTATAAGTGGTACGGCACGTGTCGCATACAAGGGCTTCACCTGCTAGGGAAAAGGTTCTTCCTTTACATGGCTCACACATGCTACTACCAACAAAAAGTCTACCTGATGGTGTAATATAAGCCATCAATGGAACTAACTGATTTTCATTGTTTTCTACTTCAAAATGAACTATATTATTCTGGTCAATATCAGCTAAAGATAGTTTTATCTTTCCATCTTCAATAATAGGCTCTATTGACGTCATAGAAATAAATTCCCCGACATATGAACGGGTAGCCGCCACTGGTTCACCAAAGTAACTGCCCTTTCCTTCACCATTTGAACCAAATACTACAAACAATATAACAACTAATATAGTTACACCAACAGCAACTAAAATTAATGGTAATTTGCTTTTTTCAGGTTGGGTAAACTGTTCTTTTTTACTGGGTAATTTTTTAGACATTTTCAGTCCTCCTAATATTGTATTTTATTTATTGTTTCACTATTTCCAAATATTAGTACCTTTCATTTCCACCTCCTAAAATTTATTAGTGTTATATGCTACACCTCGGTGTAGGATTTGCCTATACAATATACTTCTGCTTCTTAATGTTGCTTGAATAACTATTAAGATAGTTTTTCAATAGATAGTCCTTTTCTGATTACCCCTTGTTTCTACTTTCAATAATTACGTTTATACAGACCTTATTAATAATTAACTCAGTTATATTTTTTAATCACAATTAATCCTGCAATATTTATGCCAACTTTTGTTGTTTTAAACTTCTTCAATAATGTATTTGTTTTTTATTTTAAAAATTGCAAAATTCCTTACTTCTTTAATTTATTAAATGCAAACCATCTAATTATTGTATTTCTAGATATGGTCGTTACATGTATAGAAATCAAACATCCTTCAAATAATAACTAAGATAAACATATATTTTTTACTATACAATGGAAAGGAACTATTAAATGGAAAATATAATTAATCCTGCAATTAGGGCTGTTGTCCTTTACTTTACCCTCTTAATTTTATCAAGGATTATGGGTAGAAAAATGATTTCACAAATGACTTTTTTTGATTTTGCAGTTGGAATAACCATTGGTTCAGTGGCAGGTAGTGCTGCTTTAGGTCAAAATAACAATAGCCTGGTGGCAGGAGTTACTGTATTAGTTGTATTAACAGTACTGGTATTCATAATAGGTTACATCCATATTAAAAGTTTTAGATTTAATAAACTGGTGGATTCAGAACCTATCGTTGTTATAGAAAAGGGACAAATAGTTGATAAAAACTTGAAGCGAGAACGTTTTACAATAGGTGAACTTACAGCCCTTTTAAGACAAAAAAACATATTTAATATTGCCGATGTAGAATTTGCCCTTCTAGAACATGACGGTAAGTTATCCGTCTTACCAAAGTCTCAAAAACAAGCACTTAAACCAGCAGATATGAATATCTCAACACCCTATCAAGGTTTAACTAAAGATGTTATTGTAGATGGAGTAATAATAAAGGAAAATTTAGCAGATGCCAAACTCACTCGCCAATGGTTAATGGATCAATTAAAGGTGTATGGAGTAGAAAATGTAGAAGATGTTTTTTATGCTGGAATAGACTCATTAAATAATCTATATGTTTCAAAAAGAAATACACAACAAGAAAAGGACGGTAAATACGGAATAGAATAATAATACAACAAAAAAACCACTCCTCGAATCATTTCGAAAAGTGGTTTTTCTTATAGTTTTAATGGAGCTGATGAGCGGACTCGAACCGCCGAACCTCTTCCTTACCAAGGAAGTGCTCTACCTACTGAGCTACATCAGCATGTTTTTAATTATTGTATCGCTTGGGCACTTAAATAGTATATATTAATTTTAACCCAAAGTAAAGTAAAAAATACAAAAAAAACGTCTTTTTTTTATTGTATTTTTTACCAAATATATTCTTTTTATACTTAACTGTTGTTAGTGTTTATACACGTGATTGAATATTTATCAATACAGCTATATGTAATTTATTACTTATAAAATTCAATATTGCAATTTGTATTTATTTTTAAACCTTATTTGCAAATCATTTTACCATAAATTATGCTTTTTTAAGTATATTTTGCAATTTTTATTTAACAAAATTTCATTTTTTTACTTTTTTACTATTGACTAGCTCTATAGACAACTGTATAATCGTTCATATAGATTAATAATTATTAACGAGGAGGACGACATTATGAACAAAAAAATTAATATACTAGATACAACCCTAAGGGATGGAGAGCAAACAGCAGGTGTTGTCTTCGCCAATGAAGAAAAAATATTTATTGCTAAAATGTTAGATGCGATAGGAGTAGATCAAATAGAGGCAGGTATTCCTGTAATGGGAGAAAACGAAAAAAACGTCATTAAAAAAATAGTTAAAAGCAATCTTAAGGCAAGTATAATGGGTTGGAATAGAGCTGTTATACAAGACCTACAACAATCAATAGATTGTGGAGTTGACGCTGTGGCAATTTCTATCTCTACTTCTGATATTCATATAAAACATAAACTAAATTCAACTAGAGATAAAGTGGTTGAACAAATGGTAAAAGCCACTGAATATGCAAAGCAAAATGGAATGTATATATCAGTAAATGCAGAAGATGCTTCTCGAAGTGATGAAACATTTTTGCTTCATTTCATTAAATCAGCAAAGGAAGCAGGCGCAAACCGTATTAGATTTTGTGATACTGTAGGTATTCTAAACCCCATCACTACTTATAACAAAATTAAATTAATTAAAGACAATGTTAATATAGATGTTGAAATGCATACCCATAATGACTTGGGTATGGCAACTGCCAACGCTATAGCAGGTGCACTGGCAGGTGCTAATTATTTAGGGGTTACTGTAAATGGATTAGGTGAAAGAGCAGGTAATGCATCTTTAGAAGAAGTTATTATGGCTGTTAAAGCTTCTATGGAAATAAATATTGACTACAAAACTGAAAACTTGAAGGATTTATGTAAGTATGTTGCAAAAGCCTCCGATAGATTCATACCAAAATGGAAGGCTATTGTGGGGGAAAATATTTTCCACCACGAGTCAGGAATCCATGCTGATGGTATGCTGAAAAATCCTCTGACCTACGAAATTATCAATCCAGATGAGTTAGGTTTAGAGAGAAAAATTATAATTGGTAAACATTCTGGTACTGCCGCCATCAAAAACAGACTAGCCTTCTTCAATATAATTATTGATAATAATACAGCTTATCAATTACTAGATAAAGTCAGAAATACTGCTATTGCCATTAAAAGATCCTTAACAGATTTAGAGCTATTAAACTTATATGAAGATGTCATTGAAGATATGGCCATTTTAAAAGAAGCATAAGGAGTGAAATTAATGAAAAAAAATATTACCTATAAAATATTAGAAAACCATTTAGTTAGGGGAGAACTAACCTCTGATGCTGAAATAGGAATAAAAATAGATCAAACCTTGACTCAAGATTCCACTGGAACAATGGTTTATTTGCAGTTGGAAGCTATGGGGGTTACGGAAATTAAAACTCAACTGTCAGTTGCCTATATTGATCACAACACCCTTCAAACAGGTTTTGAAAATGCCGATGATCATGAATTTATTAAGAGTGTTGCTGCAAAATATGGCATTGTCTATTCAAAGCCAGGAAACGGTATTTGTCATCAACTGCATTTAGAAAACTTTGCGAATCCTGGTGGCACATTAATAGGTTCCGACAGTCATACTCCAACAGCTGGAGGAATGGGGATGTTATCTATAGGTACTGGAGGATTAGATGTTGCAATAGCCATGGCAAGCGGAGAATACCACCTTAAAGTACCTAAAGTATTAAACATTTATTTAACAGGTGCATTAAGCCCATGGGTATCTGCTAAAGATGTTATCCTTTATATTTTAAAAAAATTAACTGTAAAGGGTGGTATTGGAAAGGTAATAGAATACTCTGGTGAAGGGGTTCATTGCTTATCATTAACCGACCGTGCCACCATCACTAATATGGGGGCTGAATTAGGAGCCACCTCTTCCATCTTCCCCTCCGACTCTATTACTAAACAATATTTAATCGCACAAGGTCGAGAAGAAGATTGGGTAGAAATAAAGGCTGATGATGATGCCTTCTATGACGAAACCATTACTATTAACTTAAGTAATATTTCACCGATGGTGGCAAAACCCCATAGTCCTGATAATGTAGACTTTATATCAACTTTACCTAATTTAAAAGTAGATCAAGTTTTAATTGGAAGCTGTACCAACTCTTCCTATAAGGATTTAATGAAGGTTGCCGCCATCTTAAAGGGTAAAAAAGTTCATCCGGATATTAGTTTAGGCATTTCCCCTGGTTCCAGTAACATTTTAAAGATGTTAGCAGATAACGGAGCTTTGGGGGATATGATTAGTGCTGGTGCCCGTATTTTAGAGTGTAGTTGTGGCCCTTGTATTGGTATGGGCCAAGCCCCTCAATCCAACGGTATTTCATTAAGAACTTTTAACCGTAATTTTTGTGGTCGAAGTGGAACAAAAAATGCAGATATTTACTTGTTGAGTCCTGAAGTTGCAGCACTTTCAGCAATTAATGGTTATTTAGTAGACCCCTCTAGTCTTGGGGAAGAAATATTAATAGATGAACCTGCATACTTCCCTAAGGATAAAAACTATTTTATTTTTCCTGAGGATGGTAATAAAACCCTTGAAGTTAAGATGGGACCCAATATTAAACCCTTCCCAATTAATACAGAACTTATAGATTTATTAAAGGGAACCGTAGTATTAAAAACCTTAGACAACATCACCACAGATGATATTATGCCTTCAAATGCAAAACTACTTCCCTATCGTTCTAATATTCCTTACCTTTCAATATTTTGTTTTAATACCATTGATGAACACTTTGAAAATAAGTGTCAAATGTATAAGGGTGGTTTTATAATAGGAGGGGATAATTATGGGCAAGGCTCCAGTAGAGAACATGCAGCCCTCGTTCCTCTTTATTTAGGTATTAAAGGTGTAATCGCCAAATCTTTTGCAAGGATTCATAAGGCTAATTTAATTAATAGTGGTATTTTGCCCCTTGAATTTGTTAATCCAACGGATTATGAACTAATTGATGAGACGGATGAACTAAAGATAGATAATATTATTAATCAACTAAAAAACAAAAAAGATATAACCATTAATAACTTATCTAAAGGAACTTCTTTTACAGTAAAATTTATTGGTTCCAATCGTGATATAGAGATTTTACTTTATGGTGGCTATTTAAACTATACAAAAACTAACTTGGAGGGATTAAGAAATGAGTAAAATAACACTTATTCCAGGAGATGGAATTGGACCAGAGGTTACAGAATCTGTTTTAAAGGTTATAGCCGCTAGTAAAGTAAATATTAACTGGGAAACAATTAACGCTGGCGAAGATGTGTATAAATCTACAGGTAGCTTTATAACCGATGAACTATTAAACAGTATTTCCACCAATAAAATAGCCTTCAAAGGCCCTATTACCACCCCAATAGGTAAAGGATTTAAAAGTATTAACGTAACCTTAAGACAAAAGTTTACCACCTATGCCAACGTAAGACCTGTAAAAAGTATACCTGGGGTTAAAACTCCCTTTAATAACGTAGACTTAGTAATCATTCGAGAAAACACTGAAGATTTATATGCTGGTATAGAACATTTTGTTACAGATGGCGTAGCTGAATCAATTAAAGTGATAACTGAAAAAGCATCTTTAAAAATTGGTGAATATGCTTTTCAATATGCTAAAAAACATAATCACAAAAAGGTAACAGCAGTCCACAAAGCTAACATTATGAAGATTTCTGATGGTCTTTTCTTAGATTGTATCCGTAACGTGGCAGCTAAATACCCAGAGATTGAATACGAAGAAGTAATTGTAGATAATATGTGTATGCAACTGGTTATGCACCCTGAAAGGTATGATGTTTTAGTATTGCCAAACCTATATGGTGATATTGTATCGGATTTAGCTGCTGGTTTAGTGGGGGGATTAGGCTTAGTACCTGGCGCAAATATTGGTGATGATATTGCTATATTTGAAGCAGTTCATGGTTCTGCTCCTAAACTTGCAGGTAAAAACATTGCCAACCCCACAGCTTGTATCCTTTCAGCCTCTATGTTATTGGACTATATTGGTGAAATTGATTCAGCCGAAAAGATTCGAAAAGCAGTTTATTCCACCATAAAAGAAGGTGTTTACATTACAAAAGATTTAGGTGGAACTGCCACAACAGAAGAATTTACCAATGCTATTTGTACTTATTTAAAAAATAATTACTAATTACCACAAAAGGAATTTCCTGTTATTTAGGAAATTCCTTTTTATATACTTACCCTTATACTCTTAATTCTATTTTTGTCAATTACTTCCACTTTGAATTTTACTCCATTAAACTCAATAACTTCATCGGATTTTGGAAGTCTACCCAATTCACCAATGATGAAACCTCCAATAGAGTCAAAGTTATCCGATTCTATATTGGTATTTAACATATCGTTTACTAAATTTATTTTGGTACTACCCTCCACCATGTATTCATTTTCACTAATTACCTTTATTTCTTCTATTTCATGCTCGTCATATTCATCTTGTATTTCACCGACAATTTCTTCAATTAAATCTTCTATTGTTACAATACCTGCTGTTCCCCCATACTCATCCAACACAATAGCAATATGGGTGCGGTTTTTCTTCATTTCTTTAAATAATGTGCTAATCTTTTTAAATTCAAAAGTAAAGTAAGGTTTTCTCATATACTTGCTAATGTCAAAATTTTCATCTAAACCCTCTATAAAAAGCATATCTTTAACATACAAAATTCCAATTATATTATCTATATTTTCTTCATATACTGGGTATCTAGAAAACTGTTCTTCTTTTAGAGTTTCTAAAATCACAGAAAGGGAAGTATTTACATGAAAAGCTGTAATATCCGTCCTTTGAATCATTACGTCACTTATATGTAAATCTCCAAATTCAAATACATTATAAATCATTTGTTTTTCCTCTACCTCCAGCACACCTTCTTCATGGCTGACAGTTACTATAGTTTTTAGTTCTTCTTCTGTAATAAAAGGTTGTTCTCTATCAGTTTTGATTCCCATTAGCTTTATAATTGCATTGGTTATATAAGTAAAAACAATTACAACAGGGTTCAGTAGATTAACAATATATGAAATAGGCTTTATAATCTTTAAAGCCAATTTTTCTGCTTTTTTAGCCGCTAAAGATTTAGGTGTTATTTCAGCAAATATTATTACCACTAACGTCATAATACCTGTTGCTATTGCCACCCCACCACTGCCAAAAAAGTCTAAAGCAAGAGAAGTGGCTAAAGCAGATGCACCTATATTAATTGCATTATTGGCAACCAAAATAGTACTAAGCATTTTCCCAGGTTTATCAGTCATTTTTAATATTAGTTCAGACCCTGGTATCCCTTCCTCTAGCATATGTCTTATTCTTATTTTACTAATGCTCATTAATGCCGTTTCACTGGCAGAAAAAAAAGCAGAGGTTAAAAGCAAAATAAATAAAATAACTAATCTACTAAAATAATTATATTCCACTTTACTACCCCCTTCTTAAAAAACAAGAGTAATTTCTTTCCTGCCTTTAGTATTTCATTTATTTGTAAAAATATTAGCTTTCTATAGTATTTCCCTTTCTTTTAAACTCTAACAAAAAGATATTTATAATAACCTATAAACTCTCTAATTATAGAATATACATCCCTTATTTCAAAATAACTTCCGTGGGCAGAATAAATATTTTCAATACCTACCTTATTAAAAGCCAATTTACTTCTAGTTATATGAAAATATTGAGAAATAACCATTACTGAGTCCAACTCCATCCGATCCATTATTTCTTTAGCATTGATGGCTGTCATCATGGTGTTATACCCATTACTATCCACCAAAATAACTTCTTCAGGTACTCCATTACTAACCATATATTCCTTCATAACCACAGCTTCGTCAAAACCTTCCTTTCCAACACCACCACTAACAATTACATATCTAAAATAATCCTTTTTATACAGGTCTATTGCAGCATTTAATCTGCTTTTTAAGCGTTGGGATGGTTCACCTGTCAATTCTATTTTGTTTCCTAATACCACTGCCACATCTACTTTTTCCAGTTCATCTATTAATCCATCCGCCACTGTGTACAATGTGTGTACACCGAACCATAATATCATTACTAACACAATTGTTACTAGTAGTTTAAGTAGTTTTCTCATATTAAATTACCTCTTTCACTATTCTTTTAATATAAATATAATCCCTAAGCATAACTGTACTTAGGGATCTTTATTTTACAATATTTATCTATATAATTAACTTACACTTACAAACTACTTTAATTTAACGGCTGTACCGTAAACTAATATCTCTGCCGCCCCTTGCATAATGCCAGAAGTGGAAAATCGGATATTGACAACTGCGTCTGCCCCCATCTTTTTAGCTTCATTTGTCATATTTTGCAAAGCAATTTCCCTTGCTTCATCTAGCATTTCTGTATACTCCTTTAATTCTCCCCCAACAATATGTCTTAAACTTGCTAAAATATCTTTACCAATATGTTTAGCACGAATAGTACTTCCCTTTGCTAAACCTAAAATTTCTATAATTTCTTTTCCTGGTATTTCTGTAGTATTAGTAATAATCATAAAATTCCCCTCCTAAAATGGTCATGCTATTTTGCATCATTTAATAATAAATAACCTATTTAATTCCTCTTTTAGCTTTATTCTACAAAACTAATATTATTCCTTTTTCTAATATCATAAAAAAATTATAAATTAAGTTAATTTCTCTTCAATCAAAACAGAATAAACTTTCCCATTCACCTTCACATTAAACCTTTTTTTAGAGGCATCCCTAACCCCTGTTATTTTTAACTGATTAAAATAATTCATAAGATTAATTATTTTATTTTCCTGTTGATGTAGGAGTTGATGGGCTTCTTCAACTGTTACTTCTTCAAAACGGATACAATCCCCTGGCTTCATTTGAGCTAAATAGGGTATATCTGTAGAGATAACGTTAGCTATCTTAGTATAACCTCCTGTAGTTTGATGGTCTACCATCATAATAATAGGTTTACCATCTCCAGGTACTTGAATAGCCCCTAAATTAATACCTCCCGAAACAATATCAGCACCTTTTACATGTTGTATTAGCGGTCCTTCTAATCGATAGCCCATTCGGTCACATTGATTAGATAAGACATATTCTTCCTCTAAAAAAGTCCTTATGCCTTTTTCACTAAAACCATCTACTTCCGAACCCATAATTACTCTTATATTTCTTTTCTTATTATACTTAGGAATCATCTCAGCAGGTATTTCCCGTACTTCTAACACACCACTTCCACTTATGGGGTTTAAAGGTATTAAATCACCATCTTTCAACTTTTCACCACCAAAACCACCAAACCCGCCCCTTAAATAAGTAGATAAACTTCCCATTACTTTTTCAACATCAAACCCTCCTGCTATGGTTAAATATCCTCTGCAACCGGTTTTCACAGAAGAAAATTTCAATTCATCCCCTTCAGTTGCTCCTATTGACTGATACATATTAATTGCTCTTCCATTAAGGGTGGGCTGAAAATCTCCCCCTGTAATAGCAAAAACCCTATTATCATTAAACTTAATAGTAGGTCCAACTAAAGTAAACTCTATACCAGCCTCAAGACGGTGATTTCCCACCAACATATTACCCAACTGTAAAGCATATTGGTCCATCGCCCCAGCCACAGGTATACCAAATTGTTGATAGCCTATTCGTCCACCATCTTGCAACGTGGATAATAAGCCCCCTTTAATAATGAGTATATTAGACATCAATGTCACTTCCTTTCCTTTGTGACACTTTTATTTCATATTCATTATTCTCAACAGCCCTTTTAATTTCTTTATATTCTTCATCCCTTATAGGGTCAAACTTAATATAGTCCCCTGCTGAAAAAAGTACCGCAGGTCTCCTTTTTGGATCGAATAAGTCTATTGGTGTACGTCCAATTAACTGCCATCCACCAGGGCTTTCTATTGGATATATGCCCGTTTGGTTCCCCGCTATCCCTACAGAACCAGCAGGAATTTTTTGCCTGGGCACTAATAATCTTGGTGTGGCAATACCTTCATTCATTCCACCTAAATAGGGAAACCCAGGGGTAAAGCCAATCATATAAATAAGATATTCCATTGAAGAATGTATATTAATGACTTCCTCCACTGATAGTTGATTATGTTCAGCCACAGTTACAATATCCTCTCCATAAACACCCCCATAAACAACGGGTACATGAATAATTTTTGCAAGTGGTAGAGGTGTATCTATTAGTTGATTCATTAAACCCTTTAGTTTTGTAACTAAATCAACATAAGTGGTCTTTAGAGGATCGTAGATTACTAAAACAGAAGTATATGCAGGAATCATTTCTATAATTTCACTAAAATCAACAGTAGAAGTATTAATAATATGTGTCAAACCTCTAACTTTCTTATTAACGGACTCTGAAATTTCCCTTCCAACATGGCAAATAATGCCGTTGTCACCAGCAGAAAAAAATTTATATTCATCCTTCATAGAAGACCTCCTAAAGTAACTTCCCCATTGATTTTACAGTTATTCCATTGACTTGTAACTGTCCCCTTAGTTTGATGGCAAAAACCAATGCTTCTGGATTATCACCATGAATACATATGGTATCAGCATTAATTTTCAACTGTTCACCCGTCACAGATACTATACTTTTTTCTTTAATCATTTTCACTACCCTTTCAACACAAAAGTTAGTGTCATGTATTAATGCATTTGGTTGGTTACGGGAAACTAGCGTACCGTCACTGTTATAATTACGATCAGCAAATACCTCCTCCACCACAGGTAATCCCACATCTTTAGCAGCCTTAATCATCATTGAATTTGCCAGCCCTACAAAATAAAGGCTATTATCCACATTATAAATGGCTTCCACCATACCTCTACTTAATGAGTAATCTTTAGATGCCATATTATATAAAGCTCCGTGGGGTTTTACATGTTGTAACTTACCCCCGTATGCCTTTACAAAGCCATTTAAAGCCCCAACTTGATAAATGATATAAGCCTTAATTTCCTCTATTGATACTTGCATATTCCTTCTACCAAACCCCATTAAGTCTGGAAACCCAGGATGAGCACCAATTGCCACACCTTTTTCAACAGCCAACTTAACTGTCTTACCCATCACCACAGGGTCGCCAGCATGAAAACCACAAGCAATATTTGCCGAAGTAACATGTTCTAGTATATCTTCATCATTTCCTATTTTATATTCACCAAAACTTTCCCCTAAATCACAGTTGAAATCAACTACATACATACCCATTTCACCTCTTAGTCAATTAGTTTAAAAACTATATTATCCATTTTGAATATGTTCAATAATGATTTCATGGAGCTTAACCAATATACTCAAGTTTTCCTCTAAACTTAGTCCATCAACTGTACATTCAGGTTTTTTACTACAACCGTCTACTGCGCCAACTTCCACCATCTCCTGTAGCATTTTGATTTCTTCCTCAGTTCCATGCAACAATACCTCGGACGTTAAAATGGATAAAGCAGCTACAATTCCATGCCCTCCCCAATTAGATACACCAGCGATAATTAGATTGTCTGCAACTGTTTCAGCACAGATTTTTTCACCGTACTTAACATTTTCTATTATAAATGGAGTAATTTTTCCCATCCCCATTTCATTTCCTCCATCACCAATTGCAATCGTTTTCATCCCTTTTTTTTCAGCTTCCCAAAACAACGAATCGGTATTAGGAATAATGTCACTAAGGTCTTCACCCCTCATGGAATAACATTTTCCATTCTTAGCTCTACCAGGTCTTTCCAGTGCCACTACATGGGAAGGTTTATATTTATCTATTATTCTACAACAAAATGCCTCAGCATCAGCATAAGGCACTATTTCAATTTTAATATCTATATTTAATATACGACAACACGCTATAATTAATTCTTTTGAATACTCATCTGTAACGACTATAACTTCTTTACCAATTTTTAACAGTCCATTTACTAAAGAAACAGCTCCTATAGGACCATCAGTTTCACCAATCATTGCATCTTTAATACAAAAACCCGTCACCACCATTACAGTTGTGGCTTGATAAAGTTCTTCTACTGCTTCTTGAAAGTCGCCTGTTTGTAGATTTTTGCCTAATCCTCTACAGCCCACATCAACTCCAATTAGATTTTCTATGCTGGTGAAATAATTGGTTTTCATATTCCCATCAGCTCCTCGTCTTTTATATCTGTAATAAACATATGTCCTGGTGCATGGGTAATGACAATTTCTGGTTTTATCCTCATTATTGCCGCTTGAGGAGTAACCCCACAAGCCCAAAATACAGGTACTTCACCAGTTTTTATGGTAACAGCATCACCAAAGTCTGGTTCATTAATATTGCTGATTCCAATGTCTTCAGGGTTACTAAAATGAATTGGTGCACCATGCACTTTAGGAAATTTCGAGGTAATTTCAATAGCTTTATTTACCAACCCTCTTGGAATAGGCCTCATACTTACCACCATTGGGCCATTAAATATACCAGCAGGAATACATTCAATATTTGTAATGTACATGGGTACATTTTTATTTTCTTCAATATGACGAACAGGAATTCCTGCCTTTAACAATGCATTTTCAAAGGTAAAACTACACCCCAACAGAAAAGAAACCATATCTTTGGACCAATATTCTAATATGTCATCCACTTCTTTTTCCAAATGACCTTCTCTATAAATACGATATTTGGGAATGTCCCTTCGTATATCTGCTGTAGGGGCTGTAAGAATTGGATTATAATCTCCATTTTCACATACATCTAATATTGGACAAGATTTAGGGTTCCTTTGACAAAACAAAAAGAAATCAAAGGCATAACGTCTAGGTAATACAACTAAGTTTGCTTGGGTATATCCTAGTGCTAAAGATGGTGTAGGTCCTCTCCAATTACCAATTCTAATCTCATGTCTAGCTGATTTTCCAGAGTTCAAGTACAGTTCCTCCTTCGGTTATCCAAATTAATCTTCTTAGTTAAGTACTCTTAATTAAATATTTTTATTTAAATATTCTTAATTAAATATTCAACAACTATTGTCATAGTCCTTCAAAAAGTTTATATTATAATTAAATACATGTTATATTTTTACTTCAAAATAAGATTTTAAATATAAATTGTAAAATTAATTAAATTACTTTTTGATGTATGCATAGTCAGTTAAATTACAAATTAAGTATTATAATTTACTGTTAAATGTGATTTTTTATGTAGTATTCTGTAGTTTTCTAATAGTTGTATTATATAAATGTAATTATAGTTTTTTAATCAATATCAGTTTTTTATTCAAATTTCAAGGCTTATATGCAATTCATTTCAAATGTATTAATTATTAAGGTTTTTTAATATTTTCAATAACTGTTATAAACTGCAATATAACCTTCATTTCATAAACATTATGAAGCTTTTTATTTCAAAAGTCAATGTATAAAAATTAATTATCTTAACACATTAAAGGAATATTTCAGTCTACATTATATATTCCCGAAGTGTTATATAAAAAACAAAATAATAAAGGGGGAAAAACAATGAATAAAAAACTTTTGGCTTTAATCGTTGTTGCTTTAATGGTAATGACAGTTTTTGCTGGTTGTTCAAAAGATGCAACTAGTAAAGGAGGAACTACTTTTATCTCCATCGCCACTGGTGGGACAGCTGGTACTTACTTCCCATTAGGCGGTGCCTTTGCAAAGATTTTTAACGATAATGTAGATGGAGTAACTGCAAATGCTCAATCCACTGGTGCTTCTGTAGAAAACATTGGTTTAGTAGGTAAAAGTGAAGCTGAATTAGCCTTCGTTCAAAATGACATCACTTACTACGCTTATAACGGAACAGAGATATTTGAAGGAAAAGATAAAATTACAAATGTAAGGGGTATGGCTATGCTTTATCCTGAATTAGTTCAAATTGTTGCTTTAAAAGACTCTGGAATTAATTCTGTTGAAGATTTAAAAGGTAAAAAAGTTGCCATCGGTGCTCCTGGTTCTGGAACAGAAGCTAATGCAAGACAAATTCTTGCTGCCCATGGTGTAAGTTATGATGATCTAGGAAAAGCAGATTTCCTTTCATTTGGAGAAGCTGCTGACCAATTAAAGAACAAACAGTTAGATGCTGCTTTTGTAACAGCTGGTCTTCCTACATCTGCTATTACTGAAATCTCTCAAACAACAGACATCGTTATCGTTTCAATTTCTTCACAAAAAATTGCTGAATTAATTAATTTATACCCATTCTATACAGAGGTAACTATTCCTGCTGGAACTTACAAGGAACAAAACGAACCTGTAACTACAGCTGCTGTAATGGCTATGCTAGTAGTAAATAAAGATGTAAAAGATGATCTTGTATACGAATTAACTAAATCTATTTTCGAAAACAGACAGGTAATTATCGATACCCACAGTCGTGGTAACGATATTACATTAGATACTGCTCTACAAGGAATGCCAATTGAGGTACATCCTGGAGCACAAAAATATTATGATGAAAAGGGTGTAAAATAAACACTTTGAGGAGGGTTAAGGTATTGGACTAAGTCCAATACCTTATTCAATCATGATAACTAGGAATAAAATTAACACTAAAATAATAATTACTTGTTTCTTTATTATTTTAATTTTACTACTTTACCCAGTCCGCCATTTGGAAGCTTCCTTATATAATACAAATACAATTTTGGAAAGATGGATCATTGGAGATGCAGAAGGATTTACAATTAGGTTTATTCATTCTGTCATGCTTACTCCTGTATATGAAACTTACACTTTCAATGTTGAAAATGAAATTATTCTAACTGAAACGATATTTTCTTCATATGGTGCTGGTAATCCGGAAAATACGCCCTATAATTTTGAAATTACTGAAAAGGGATTTAGAATATACAATATTAATAAAAGTTTCAATGACCTTGTTTATAGAACGGGTGCAACCATAGCTAACCATACTATTATCTTTAACGATAATGAAGTCCCTTTTTTAGCATTTTCATCACCTGCTTCAGCAGTACAGTTTAAAGTCAGAACTAAAACAAGCATACAATTTATCAGCGAGGAGGTATTATTATGGCTTCAAAAAACACTAATAAAAATTTGAAAAACCAAGAAATAAGTATTACTAATGAAGATGTAGATGTAAATGAGCTTTTAGAAGAATTTGATAAAGAAGCTGCCGCCGCTAGAAAACCAGTAGGTATTATGGGGATCATTATTAGCATATTGGCTATTGCAATGTCTTCCTTCCATCTTTATACCGCTGCCTTTGGTACTTTATTATCAGTAAGACAACGTTCTCTACACTTAATTTTTGCCTTTACTTTAGGATTTTTATTGTACCCTGCCACTAAAAAAAGTAGCAAAAATAAAATATCTATTTTAGATTATTTATTCGCAGCTTTATCGATAGGTGTCTTTGGTTATCTATTTATTAACTTCAAGTCCATAGCTCTACGGGGTGGAAATGTTGAAGGTTTAGATGTTATTTTAGGTCTATTGGCAATTGCCATTACTTTAGAAGTTACAAGAAGAGTTGTTGGACCTGAATTACCAATTGTAGCACTATTGTTTCTTGTTTACGCAAAGTTTGGTCCATATATGCCTGGAATATTAGCCCATAGAGGTTTCTCCTATGAAAGAATTGTCAGTCATATGTACCTAACAACAGAAGGTATTCTTGGTATACCAGTGGGTGTATCCGCCACCTTTGTTTTCATGTTTATTCTTTTTGGGGCATTTTTAGATAAAACAGGTGTAGGTAAATTCTTTATAGACTTAGCCTATAGTTTAACTGGACATCTTAAAAGTGGGCCTGCCATGACGGCTGTTGTTGCCAGTGGCTTTATGGGTTCTATCTCTGGAAGTTCTGTAGCCAATACAGTTACAACTGGAGCTTTCACTATTCCATTAATGAAAAAAATTGGTTACAAACCTCATTTTGCCGGAGCAGTTGAAGCAGCTTCATCAACTGGAGGTCAAATTATGCCCCCCGTTATGGGAGCCGCTGCCTTTATTATGGCAGAATTCACTGGTATTCCTTACTTGAAAATTATTGCCGCAGCTGCCATCCCTGCTTTCCTTTACTATTTTGCTGTAGCAACTATGGTTCATTTAGAAGCTTCTAAGTTAGGTTTGAAAGGTATTCCAAAGGATCAATTGCCTAAATTAGGTAAGTTAATTATTTCAAAAGGATACTTGTTTATTCCTTTAATCTTTATTGTATTCATGCTAGTTCAAGGCTTTACTCCATTATTTGCAGCCTACTATTCAATTGTTGTTTCAATTGTTATAGCAGTATTAGGCAGTGTTTTTTATTACATTAAAACTAAACAATTTAACTTTACCTATAAGGATTTTTTAAGTGCATTAGAACAAGGTGCTAAAGGTGCAATTGGTGTTGCCTGTGCCTGTGCTTGTGCGGGAATGATTGTTGGAGTTGTTACTTTGACAGGTTTAGGTTTGAGATTTGCCGAGTTGATTGTAACTTTTGCGCAAGGAAAGTTAATATTAACTTTAATCTTTACAATGATGGCATCTATTATTTTAGGAATGGGGCTACCTACAACTGCTAAGTATATCGTATTAGCAACAATGGCTGTACCTGCATTAATAAAACTAGATGTAAATTTAATGTCTGCCCATTTATTCATTCTATATTTTGGTGTAATTGCTGACATTACGCCTCCAGTAGCTTTAGCGGCTTATGCAGGAGCAGGTATTGCTGGAGCAAACGCCATGAAGACAGGTTTTCAAGCCGTAAAACTTGCCTTGGCAGCTTTTTTAGTCCCCTACATCTTTGCTTATAACTCTGAATTAATTTTAGTAAAAGAAGTAGTGGATAATAACGTAGTTTTCGTACCATTCTTTACTGCTATTCCTGTAATCATTTCTGCTGTATTAGGTATCCTTTGCTTAGCTTGTACAGTTATGAACTATATGATTACTAAAAATAAAGTTTATGAATCTGCATTGTTATTTGCTGCATCCATAACCCTGCTAAGCCCAGGTCTATATACCGATGTATTTGGATTTGCAGTATTGGTTACAGTGTACTTTTTACAAAAAGCAAGAATCAAAAAAACTTCAACCAACAACAATGTAAGTGTTTCTGCATAAAGCAAAACTGGAGTTTAATATACTTAGACTCCAGTTTTTTTATGGGCTTAATTATTTTACAAGTTTTTTTAATCTAGTTTAGTACAAACTATATACTTACTGTTATTATTCTATAATAATTCTTTCATGATGAGTATATATGATTGGTTCCTTTGATGCTATACGCCCCACTATGGTTACTCCCAATGCCTCTGCCAGTTCGATAGCCAAACTAGTAGGAATACTTCTAGAAGTCACGATAGGAACATTACATGCAATTGCCTTCAACACCATATCCGATGAAAGACGACCTGTTGTAAGGACAATAGTCTCGGTAAAGTTGACATTAAATAACAAACCTGCCCCTACTATTTTATCAACTGCATTGTGTCTACCAATATCTTCCTTAAGAGTAATAAGATCCTCCCCATCTGACAACGCAGCACAATGTATCCCTCCCATTTCTTTATACTTTTCTGCCCCTTGAAACATCTTTATTGCTAGTTCTTTTAACTTATTAAGTTGAATTTTCAACTGTGTTTCAATGGGTTTTCTTTTAAGAAATGTATCAGAAATTACAGTTCCACTGCCACAACCACTGGTCAATACCCCGCCTAAACCAAACTGTTCTGTATCGAGCATTTGTTTCGTTGTTACAACTACTTTACGAATATCTTCCAATATACCAATATCTTTAACATCATCCATAGAATTAATTAACCCTTTAGCATACATATAACCTATAGATAATATTTTTAAGCTTTCTGGTGTACACATAAAAGTTACCAACTTACGTCCATTTACAATTAAATCGACAGGTGCTTCTTCACAGACATTAATTTTACTATTAAGTATTTTCTCGACCATCCTATTACCCCCTAAACTATGGCGTGATATTATTACAACGTATCATAACTTTTTTTAAATCTATCATACTATTCTATCAATTGTCAAATAGCATTTACATTAATAAATTCCTTCATATTTAAGGCACAATAAAAGTCAGCCCCGCTGGCGTATCGAAATACTTAAGGGTGCTGACTTTCATCAGTAACATATAAGATGGGTTTTTTATCAGTCTTGAATGATATTTAGCTTACCAATTCCCATGTTAATCTTTACATCAATTCTATATTCTGCTTCATTGTAATTGGGAGAATAATAATAATTTCCTCTTTTTACCCAGCCTAAGTCAATAAAATTAGTCTTACTAACTAATCCATTAGTTTCCATTTTAACACCAGTTGATTCCATCAGGTATACATCTAAATTACCTACCCCTGTATTTATCTCAACAGTACCTTCGGGATATTTATCTCCCAGATAAAGGGATATATCTCCTGCACCTAATTTTAATTTTAAATCTCTAATTTGAAGTTCCCTTAAATCGATTTCTCCAGACCCAGCACCTATGGTTGTGTCTAAACTCCAAACTACATCTTTATTAAGGTTAAAATAGTAAGAATGATTGCCGTCATTAATATTTATTAAATTTAAATGCTTTATCGGCTCTAATTTTATTGTAGTATGTTTATGACCATTACTAAAAAACTGTTCTTGTCTCATATTTCGCATATCATAATTTGTTTCAAATAATTCTACATCAGCAGAATTCATATTAAATTTTATGCCACCTAAAGTCATTTTTAGTTCTGCCGAAACGGTTTCTTCTGCTCTTTCTATTGACTTATTAATAAATTCAGTAGGAGAATTAATTACTTTACTTCCATCGTAATAAAAACTATATCCTATGATAACACTGAAAAATAAAATCCAAGAGATAATACTGACAATAGGATGACGTTTAAACATAATTTTGACACCTATTACAATAATTATTAGTGGCCAAAAATCTATTAACGCACCTACAGCCCACCAGCTAATCATTCCTATATTTACTAATAACACAAGTAATCCTATACCAATAAAGAAAATTCCTGTCTCTATCCTTTCTCTATTCAAAAGGATCACTTCCTTCCATTATATATTACTGCTATCCCTATACCTATTAGAGCAATAGGTGTTAGATAACGATAACTCATCCAATGCCAATTGAAAAAGTTACGGGTAAAAAAATAACTTCCTAAAGCAATTAGTATTCCACCAATAATAACTCCGTCTTTACTTTTTTTTGTTGAACTATTTTGATAATCCTTTTCAAAGTTTAAAGTACTGGAATCATCATTATTATCATTTTGTTGTCGATAATTGGTTTCTTCAATTATTTCTGCATCAATAACATTTGATTTTTTTGCATTACCCACTGGAGCTTCATCCATAATCATAGCTGCAATAATATAAGCAATAATCCCCCCACCAACAGGCAGTAGAGTAAATAAAACCCACAATATTCTAACCAATGTAGCATCCCACTCAAAATATTCGGCAATTCCACCACACACACCAGCTAATTTTTTATCATTTCTTGATAAATATAATCTTTTCTTCATTTTAGCGTCCTCCCTTAAATAACCAAATTAATAATTTCAATATTTGTTGTAGTTAATTTTCTTAAAATTAATGGTGTTTAATATTCAGTTGGCTCTTCTTTCATAATAATGGCTGCTACTATATAAAGAATTAGACCTGCACCACCAGGAATAACCGTCAATAGTATCCACGCTAATCTAACTACGGTTGGGTCAATGTCGAAATATTCTGCAAACCCTCCACACACTCCTGCTAATTGCTTATATTTTTTTGACAAATATAGTCGTTTTTTCACTGTCTTCCCTCCTGTTATTTATCTGTACTTCTAGACTATTTACTTATGTTACACTAATAATTGTTGTGATTAATGAAATAGCGTTTATCTACTTTTTAAAAAAACCTTATTGTTGTGGTTTTTCTATAATAAAAGCAGCAATTATATAAAATATTACACCTGCACCGCTGGTAAATAATGAGAACAGAACCCATAACAATCTAACTAATGTAGCATCCATATCAAAATATTCAGCGATTCCACCACACACACCAGCTAATTTCTTATCATTTGATAAATATAATTTTCTATTATTATTCATTTTATTTCCCTCCCTATTTATTATATTGTTTCTTATTAGCTATCTTATTAATAAATACGCACATATTTTAGAAATGTTTATTGAAAATATAATTTTTTTTATAAATAACAAAGCCCTAGAGAATATAAATGTATTCTTATAGGGCCTTATTTTTATACTTTGCTTATTCTACATTCGTATTTTGTTGTTGGTTATTATTTTCAACAGTTTGTTTTTGTGTAACTCCTCTTAATAATTGTGTTAAATCAGTTCCAGTTAATGCATTAACTGTTTCAGGTAAAGTAGCCATTATATCTGTAACATATTTAGAAACTTTAGCAGCTCCCTGTCCGTTGCCATTACCAGAGTCTACGATAACAATTTTTTCTGTTTTAGAAAGTGGTTCAGCAACCGCCTTGGCAATTTCAGGAAGCTTTTCAATAATCATTTGAGTTATAGCAGCATCGTTGTACTGCTTAAAGGCTTCTGCCTTCTTAAACATTGCCTCAGCCTCAGCTTTACCCTTCTCACGGATAATTTCAACTTCTGCCATACCTTCTTCTCTTCTAGCAGCGGCATTGGCAATACCCCTTAATCTAATGGATTCAGCAGCTGCTTCCGCTTCTTGAATTTCTTTATACTTTGCAGCTTCCGCCCTCTTTTCAAAACTAAACTTTTCAGCTTCTGCTAGTTTCTTAACTGTAGCATCAAGTTCTTTCTCTCTTCTAAGGGCTTCTTGTTCTGCCAATTCAATCTCTTTTTGTTTTTTAACAATTTGAACTTGCATTTTTTCCTTTTCTACTTCCTGTTGAACTTTACTGGCTTCAATCTCATAGGCAAGGTCAGCTTTAGCCGTTTCAGTTTGTTGATCTTTACGATAAGCTTGAACCTTTAAATCTTTTTCTTTACTTGATTCAGCAATTTGAGTTTCTGCCACTAATCTAGCGTGTTCACCTTCACGATTAGCATTGGCAGTTTTTATTTTTGTTTCTTTAGTTGCCTCTGCTTCAGCGATTTCTGCATCACGCTTAACTTCTGCAATTCTCTTTTTACCTAATGCAATTAAATACCCATTATCATCTTTTATATCTCTAATGGTGAAAGCTTTAATTTCTAATCCCATCTGAGCTAAATCTAGGGCTGCAACTTCTTGTACCTGTGAAGCGAACTTTTCTCTATCTTTATAGATTTCCTCAACAGACATTTTAGAAATAATCTCACGAAGTTTTCCTTCCAATACGTCTTTGGCTGTATCTTTGATACTTTCAATGGTGGTTTTTTCAGAACCAGTATTAAACTGCTCAATGGCAGATAAAATAGATTCTAAATCTGATTTTACCTTAAGAACTGCCACCCCGTCAGCTTTAATGTCAACACCTTGTTCTGTTAAAGCACCATCTGTTCTAACCTCTATTTTCATATTCTCTAAAGAAATAATATCGGTTCTTTCTAATAGTGGGATAACAAAACCACCACCCCCAGAGATAACACGTTTATTAAGACCTGTAATAACAATAGCTTTATCTTGTGGTACTTTCCTCCACATAAGTAGAACACTTAAAATTAATACGATAATTACACCAACAATTATAATTGGAATTGTCATTGTCATTAATTACCCTCCTTAAACTATTATTTGATATAAGTATTTTTTTATCTACATCTATCCCCCTTTCAATAAACTGACAAAATATATACTTTTATCTATTGTCTATTTACAAAAAATACATTATCTTTAATTGAACTAATAACTACAATTTCATCCTTTAGAATATCCTCACCATTCTGTGACTTAGCAGGCGCAGTATATGTATTTCCTCCAATTACGTAGGATATTTTTCCAAAGGATGTTCCTGTAATAGTTAGGTCTACCTTTGCTTTAAACCCAATTATTTCCGTTTGTGAAATAGCACTGGTATTTTGGGCTTTATGCAAGGGTACAATCACCAATTTATAAAATAACCATGCTACAACAAAGGCAGCAATTACTGCAACTATCAATGTCAATATTTGACTAAGTTCTTTATCTAACCCCATTATTCCAACTCCACCAAATACTGTAATAAATGCTGTAATAACAACTGGCTTAAAAGGTGATACTGCAATACCATGAATATCTCCATCCAAATCTAAGTCTCCATCAAAATCCATAAAATCTAGAAATTGACCCAATATAAAAGAAACTATTGTAAATAATACGCCAACTCTAAAACAAACTTGATAGATTGTTAACATATTCAATAGTTATCACCCCTTCTTAAGATTATCAATTTCCCATTACAGCTCCTTAAACTATATGCTTTTAGTCATTTATTCAGACTATATTAATATTATTTAAGGTGTTTAAACTGTTAAACTATACAAATATACACTTATAATATTCGACATAAAGTTACATTCTCCTTCTATATATTGCACTTTAATTCCTTAAGCCTTTTTTACGTATCTATTTATAAATATATATAATAGAAAAAGGGCTAAAAATTTAGCCCTTTAGAATGATGAAAAACTCCTACTTAAACCCCTTCCAAACTCGTAGGCTTGATTAAGGGCTACTTCATTTTCATAAGCAGGTTTTTCATCTACATTATTAATAAATAAACTACCTTTGTATTCTGTATTTATGGATTTAAAAAACAAATCCATAATTGGTGTTACTGCTTCCATACCAAAGGGGTGTTGTGATGCTCCTGCGGTACAAATTAAAAAACCAATTCTTTTCTTGTTTCGATCTATTAATGGGTCATTTAACGTATATTTACTGGACCATATGGCTTGGTTTCGATCAATTACTAATTTTAACTGAGCACTTATGCTGTTAAAGTACATTGGTGAAGTTAAAATAATAATGTCTGCAACATTGAATTTTTCAATTAATTCATTTGAATCATCTTTTTTAACACACCCACGTATTTTTGTGCAGGCATCACAGGCTACACAGGGAGAAATTGTCATTTCTCCTGCATATAGTTTTTCTATCTCTGCTTCTTTATTAACTTCTCTTACACCAATAAGCATTCTGTCTAATAGCTTATCGTTATTTTTTCCTTTTCGAGGACTCCCCATAATTGCCAGTACCTTCATTTGTTTTCCTCCCCAACAATCCAAATTATTCTAATTTATTATACCATTTTTACAAACTCATTTTAGTTTATTTTCATATGTTTTGTTTTCATTTAAAATAATCATCTATAAAAACAAAGCATATTTCCCAGGAAAAACAGGACTTTTTCCTTATTCACAGCTTTTTAAATATTTTTATAACAAAAAGACCGTCATAGAGACAGTCCCTTTGTTATACTTACTTATTTTATTCTTTTTCCCCCATTATTACCTCAACCCAATGTTCATTTCCATCATCAATTAATTCAATTGTATTATCCGTTAGCTTCTTTTCATCTAACTTTAGACCTTTTACACCATAGTTTACGTTGTTAGGGTTTTTTACTGTTATATGATAGTGGGTACTGTTATGTTTATAATTTATTTGAAAACCCTGCCAGTCTTTTGGAATACAAGGGTCTATCATCAATCGATTCCCTTGTTTCTTTAAACCCAACATATCCACCAAACCAATACTATACATCCATCCAGCTACACCAGTATACCAAGTCCAACCACCTCTACCTACATGGGGGGCAACTGCATACACATCTGCCGCCATAACATAGGGTTCTACTTTGTAGATGGCACACTCCAAAGGAGTTCTTGTATGATTAATGGGATTAATCATATGGTATAGCTCATGGGCTTTATCTCCTTCTTTAAGTTGAGCAAAACCCTTAATTACCCAAGATGCTGCATGGGTATACTGTCCTCCATTTTCCCTAACCCCAGGTACATAACCTTTAATGTATCCTGGTTCTTGATCACTTTCATCAAAGGGTGGAGTAAAAAGCAAAATTAGCCCCTCATCCTTTTTAATGAGATAATCCTCCACCGACTTCATTGCCACTCTACTTCTTTCATACTCATCTTCCCTAGATATTATAGACCAAGATTGAGCCAGAGAATCAATTATACACTCGGTATTTTGTGATGAACCTAAAGGACTGCCATCGTCATAAAAAGCCCTTATATACCATTCTCCATCCCAAGCATTTTTATCTATATGTTCTACAATAGTATCTGCAACGACTAGGTATCTGTCTCCCCGTTCCTTATCCTTCATCAGATGGCATATTTGCGAGAATTTCTTTAAAATTCTATGAAGAAACCAGCCCAACCAAACACTTTCACCTTTTCCTTGATTTCCCACTGTACTCATTCCATCGTTCCAGTCACCAGAACCCATCAAAGGAATACCATGCACCCCATATTTAAGGGATCTTTCTATGGCTCGAACACAATGGTCATAAACAGTTGATTTTTCCTGTGAGATTTTAGGAATACCATACCGTTCATCTTCACCCTCCCTCAATGGTTCTTCCTCTAAGAAATGGGTTATTTCATGGAGAAGGGCTTCGTCTTGGGTATGATTAAAATATTCTGCTGTGGCATAGGGTAACCATAAAAGGTCATCGGAGAATCTTGTTCTAATTCCTTTTTCCCCCGCCCCAGGGTGCCACCAATGCTGTACATCCCCTTCAACAAATTGATGTTCACAGTGAATTAAAATTTGTTTTCTAATTGTCTCTGGGTTTGCATGCAACATATTCATAGCATCTTGCAGTTGATCACGATAACCATATGCTCCTCCCGATTGATAAAAGGCTGATCTAGCCCATAGTCTACAAGCAATGGTTTGATACAGTAACCAAGCATTTAACATTAAATCCATTGAAGCATCGGGGGTTTTAACTTGAATTGTATCAAACAACCCTCTCCAATAGGCTTTAACCTCATCTAAAGCCCTTTTACAATTGTTTATATCCTTATATTTTTTAATTAACCCACTGGCTTGACTAAATTCCTTACCTTGCCCTAAAATGCACACCAGTTGTTTTTCTTCATTAGCTCCCAACTCTATTATGCATTGCAATGCCCCACAAGGGTCTAATCCTGCACCTGTTTCGTTGGATAACCCTTCCCTTTTTAATCCTTCTGGTGTTTGCAGACTACCTTTTAAGCCAATAAATTCTCTTCTGTCTCCCGTATAGGAGGTGATTGGTTCCGAAGCCTCCATAAAAGTAATTCTTCCAGGAAAATCTGTTTGATAAGGATTTATCACCAATAAACCACCAGTATTTATATTTGACTCTGTTACTATATATTGTCTAGTCATTTCTTCACTTACCCCCATAACTGGGTTAATGTAGTAGGTTAAGGTAAGTTTTCTTTTTTTATTGGAGTTATTTTTCAAATTAATTAAATTAATTTTAACTGGATCTTCCTTAGGAACGAACATAGTTAATTCTTGTTCTATTCCTTGACTATTATTTTGAAAAACAGAATAACCAAGCCCATGCCTTATTAAATAATTATCCTTTTTTCGTACGGGAAGTGGTGTAATGGACCATACCTCACCATCATCTTCATCCCGTAGATAGATGATTTCCCCTGGTTTATCTGAAACAGGGTCATTGGACCAAGGTGTTATTTTATTTTCCCTACTGTTTTCTGACCATGTGAAGCCAGATCCTCCTTCTGTTACAATAAAACCAAAGTCTTTATTTGCCACAACATTTGACCAAGGTGCAGGGGTTTGGCTGTGTTCTTTTAGTTTTATTACATATTCTTTTCCGTCTTTACTAAAACCACCATATCCATTATATAGCATTACATCCATTGGAATTTCTTTACTTGGATATTTAATTGCCTTTGATGTAAATACCTTTTCTTGTGGATATTCGCTGGTGGAGATAACTTGTTTCATTTGTTTAGATAAAGAACCAATTTCTCCCTTTAGAATCATTCTTGCAACAGTATATAATAGTATTCGATCTTCTTGAGGCATGATATTGGAATCCCTTAGAAAGATTCCCCCCGGCTGATTTTCAATATATCGGGCTGAACTTGAAAATATCACATCCCTAATGAGTTGTTGTAAGGGTTGAAGATAATTACTCTCATCTTCATTTAATATTACTAGATCTACTGTAATCCCCTTAGACCTCCAATATTCATGGGCTCTTAAAACTTCCTTTACTAAATCTATATCATCCATCCTTTTAATAGTCACCAGTAATAATGGTAAATCACCTGAAATACCATATGCCCAAAGTGCAGACTGACCTTTATTGTTTTCTTCTAGAAGGTCTGCATATTGCCGCCTAGAAGGATTTAGAAATAATATAAATGACAACATCTCTTGAAATATTTTTATTTCTTTAGGTTTAAAGTTTAAAAAGGTAGATTCCACTTGACTTCTGGTTAATGCCAAGTCCATGGCACGACCAATTATATTATGATCGTGATACTTTTTCACCAGTTTTACTACCCCATCCTTACTTTCATCAATTCCTGTCATAAAGGAAATGACAACACTTTTCCCTGAAGGAACTTTCACCGTTCTCCTTAGGCTCATAATAGGGTCTATGGCTATCCCTGTTGTGTTTTTCAATGGTTGGGTTAAAGCAATAGGGTTAGAGATATTTTTTCCTCTTCCTATGAAATTACCTCTATTGGTTTCATATTGTAGCCCCCCTACCGTCTCACCCTCTACAATTACCCCATGAAAAATCCATTGGGTGGTCTGGTCATGTCCTCTTGGTCTACGGGATGCCAACAAACTATCATAGTCTGACATTAATTCAGTTCTTACAAAAAGATTACTGAAGGCAGGATGGGCAACATCCCCCGACTGATTAGTCATAACCGTTTCATAATAACTGGTAACCTGTAAAGTTACCTCAGTTGTACTATGGTTGCTTATTTCCATCCTTCTTATTTCTACATTATCCTCTGGTGAAACAAAAACATCTGTAGTAGTTTCAATGTTTTCATTGTTTTTTATATAAGTGGCTTTATCCTGAGAAAAAATAACTTGATAACCATCAGCCTCTTCCTTAAACGGCTCATAAGTCGCCGACCAAGTTGCCCCATCCTTTACATTATGGATAAATAGATATGTGCCGTATCCCTCAGATAGCAAATCCTCCCGCCAGCGGGTAATTTGAATATTGTTCATCTTACTATAACCATTACCCCCATCAGTTAAAAGCATTCCATAGCTTCCATTTGAAAGCACATGACACTTTGGCGGTATTTCCCTTGGAACACCATATTTTCTAACAACATTCTCCAAAGGGGCCTCTGTTCGTTGGCGTTCTTCCACTCTTTCCTTATATTCCTTTGTCACAATTACCCTTAATGGTATTTTTTCTTGAAGCAAAAGTTCAGCAGACTTCATAACTGGATCTCGGTGAAATCTTTTTTGAATAATAAAATCATGAAAATAATTATTGATTGAAACCAAACTCATTCCTAAATGATGGGCCATAAAGTTTTTAACGATTTCATTATTCTGTTTTATGGTCAATCTTTCGGCGGTATAATCAATTGCCTCATAAAAGCCATATTTACCCTCTATACCTTGGGCGATCAACCTTTTAACATTTTTTATTACACCTTTAGGGTCTAATGGTAATGCTAATAAAGTAGAATAGGGAGATACCACCGTTTCATCAATTAACCCCCTCTTTAAACCTAAATCTGCCACACCAAAGGCTTTATATTGATAATTTAGCATGGTATCGAAGGCATAATAACCTGATTCAGAAACACCCCAAGGAATATTTAAACTTTCCCCATATTTCTGTTGAGCTTTTATAACTGTATAATAGGTCTCATCCATTAAAGTGTTTCTATAGTTCTTAATTGTTAAATAGGGCATTAAATACTCAAACATTGTCCCTGTCCATGAAACTAATCCTCTGTTTCCATTTACTACAGATAATGCCCGTCCTAACTTAAACCAATGTTTTTGAGGAACTTCTCTTCGGGCAACGGCAAGGTAACTGGTTATTCTTACCTCAGAAGCAAGTAGGTCATAATAGGAATTAGTTAATTTTTCTTCCTCCACTTGATAACCTATTGAAAATAAGTTTCGCTTTTTATCATATAAATGAGTAAACTCTGTTGACTCTATCATTACTTCAATTTCTGCTATTGTTTGATTGATTTGATTTATCATGTCATCAGTATTTTTCTTGCTTTCTAATACCTTTTCTTTAAAGGATATAGCTGTCTTTTTTTCTTCTTCCGTTAACTTACCTAAAGAATCGCCTTTTATTCCATCTACTAATTTCTGATATAGTTGACTTAACTTCTCCAAAGATGGTACTCTCTTTATTTCATCCATTATAGTACCTATCGCTTCTTTACCTTCTAATAAATCTTTTATCTGTTGATTATTTGAAAGCATTAAAGATGGAAAAAAGAAAGTTTCTATTTCCAAACGATAGTTTCTTATTTGATTTTCCAGTCTACCTTCTTCATCTTCAATTACCCACTGTTCAAAATTAAATTCTTCAACTAATTGAATGTAATCGAATAAATTTAATTCCTTCTGTGCCAATAAACTATCCACCAGTATCAGCTTTGAATTTGAATTATCATCAGTTAGTACAACCGTCATTGTATCCTTAATACCTGATACCAAACTTTTATCCATCATCTGCCTACCAATATACTCCTTTAATCCTTCCTTTATAGTAATTAAATAGGAGACAAAATTTCCACTGTCAACGGTGGAGACATAATAAGGTCTTAACACTTCTAAATTTATAGTATCGTACCAATTATATAGGTGACCCTTCCAAGTTTCCATTTTTTTCAAAGTCCCTACAGTATTGGATATGCGTCCTATCATTTCTTGTGTTGTAATGTATCCAAAATCCCTTGCGCTTAATACAGACATCAAGTAAAAGCCTATGTTTGTGGGGGAAGTTCTATGGGCAATTCCCTTTGGAGGATATATTTGAATATTATCAGGAGGTAAGAAATGATCCTCTACTCCAACTAAATCTTCATAGTACCCCCAAGTTTTTCTTGCAATTCTTCTCAGTTCTGTTAAATCTTCCTCTTGTAACATCTCCACTTTCTTTACATCTTCTTGACTGACATTGAAGGCAACCCACGGAGAAATAACCCAAGCCATCAATAAGGGTAAAGCATAAAATAGATTTATTGGTCTTATGGCAAAAATTAATACAACTGCTATCCCCACTATTGGATATACCATCATCATTCGACGTATATAACTTTGTACATCATTTTTCAATTTCTTTTCTGAATCTGCAACCGTTACCCATTCTAATAAGTTGTGTCTAGAAATATAAACTCGATGAAGGGTTCTTACAATGGCATCTAACATCATATAGGCTTGATGGGGTAAAAAGATTAACTGTAAAACCACCATATATAATGAGTTTATTACACCTATGCTTAAGTTACCCTTTAACCCTTCCCTTGGTGCACTGTAATATTTTAGTTTTAAATAGTCCACCACAGATATGATAAAAGGAAGAAATAAGGTTAACAAACCAAAAACTAACCATACTACAGGACTTCCTGGAAAAATGGTCCAGCTTAAAATAAATATCAAAACTAAACTGACTGAAACTAAACTTCTTCTTAAATTATCAACAATTTTCCACTTTGATAAAGAACTAATAGGGTTATTTACTTGTTTCCCCTCTCGATCTCTAACCACAGCATCCAACCATTTAATAAGTTGCCAGTCTCCCCTTACCCAACGGTGTAGCCTCATGGTGTAGCTACTATACTTGGCAGGATACCCATCAATTAGTTGAACGTCACTGGCTAATGCAGTACGTAAATAGCTACCTTCCAAAAGATCATGACTCAATATGGAATTGTCTGGTATAGCATCATTTACAACTTCGTTAAATACTGAAAGGTCATATATTCCCTTTCCTGTAAAAATCCCTTCACCAAATAAGTCTTGATAGACTTCTGAACTGGCGGTGGTATAAGGGTCTATTCCTGCTTGTCCTGCAAAAACCTTTGTAAAAAATGACTGATTGGCACCTTCAACACTCACATCTATTCTAGGTTGTATTAAACCATAACCTTCTTCTACAATCCCTTTTTGTTGATTGACTATTGGTCGATTTAGAGGATGGGTCATCATTCCAATTAATTTTTTTGCTGTATTCATAGGCAAATATGTGTCTGCATCAAGAGTAATAACATATTTTATCTCTTCTAATTGGGATGGATCACTTGAAAGATAAGTATAGCTGGTATCTTTATCTCCTGCCAACAATTGGTTAAGCTCCACCAATGCACCTCTTTTTCGCTCCCAACCCATCCAATTTCCTTGTGTGTCAGAAAATTGACGATGTCGATGAAAATAATAAAAGAGATCTTTTTCTTTAGCATATTTTTCGTTTAATTTTTTAACTTCTCCAAAAGCATAGTCAATAATTTCTTGATCAACTGCTACTTTTTCTTCGTTGGAATCCTTAAAGTCACCTGCTAATGAAAAATAAACATTTTCTTCACGATTAGCTAAATAGTAAACCTCCAACTGTTGTAATAATTCTTTTACTCTATTTTTATCTGGTACAAGGGTAGGTACCACCACCAAAGTAGTTTCATCCTTAGGAATCCCTAGTCTATGCTCCAATCTAGGGATAAAGTCTGGTAAATACATTCTGGTAAATATCCTATTTACTATTGTAATAGCAATATCACTGGCAGGGATAATTGTTACAATAACAATAATCCCATTTACTAGAATGTCTACTCTGTTTAAAGCCGTATTTGTATATATCAACAAAAACCCCACTAAAGCCAAAGTAATTATTGCAATTGGCATTAAATATGAAGTTAATGTCTTTCTTTCCTTTTGCAGTAAATAGTAACCAACGTGTTTTCTTTTATCATTAGGGTCTTCTGCCTCAAATTCTTTAGCTATATTGAGTACCTTCTGTGCCACTTTAATTTCAGATAACTGTTGTTTTTCTGCTAATTTTTCCACTTGTCTTCTATAATAGTCCCTAGATTGAAAATCCATTTCATTATAAATTCCAGCAGGATCTTCCCTAAGAATTGATTCTACTATACACATATCTTCAAACAGTTCGTTCCATTCTATGGTAGCCACTAAATTTAAACTTATGATACAATTTCCAATGGTTATTTTAGCTGCCGCCTGTTGATTATGGACTTGTTCTATTAATTCTTTTAGACTTAAATTGTATTGTTTTAAACTGTCTTCAATTTGATTTATGATAAGACCATAATCGCCTTCTTCTTTTCTTAATAATCTTAGTAAATGTTCTATCAAAGAGCCATTAATTCTTCCCTCTGTATCCATCTCTTCTTTAATGAAAAGTTCTATTTCTTGTGGGGTTTTTCCCATAGAGGCTTCTGCTTTACGCCAAGCTCCTTCTGTCCTTTGAATTCCTTGACAAATCATTCTAATTTTTTCTATTAAAGCAATCCTTAACATGAGGGATATTGACCATATTTCAGCAATGGTTAACACCTGTTTTCTCTGATAGGAATTTACAAACTTAATCAAAGTATCTTCATCTAATCTACCATCAGAATAGGATACTAATTTTAATGCAATATCATATACCCGAGGCAAACCTTTTAAATAACCCTTCTCTAGGGTTTGTAATTTCATAAACTGTTCTTTAACAATGTCTTGCCTAACTGACTTAACTTGTTCTTCAATTTTATAAAAATTGTCCAGTAACCATTGGGAAGAGGGAGAGATTTCATTTTGTTTTTGGTTATTTAAATAGACCTCTTGGTAAACAGCAGAAATCCTCTCATAATGATTATCTAATCGATATAATAGTGAGTTTGTGGACTTTACTTGTTTAGAAACAACGTGACCTCTAGCCAATTTACTGGCTTGTTTCTCAAGTGCCTCCGAGTTTAATATAACATCGTGGGTTTCATCTATTTCTACTTTTTTTCTATTAAAATAATCATTAAAATTTGAAATCATCTCCCTTTGTCATCACCTTTCTATGATTTAAATCTTTATCACTTATTATTTTTTCTAGCTTTTATTTATTAACTGGGTTAATTTTTCTGTAAAAGAAGTAGATAACTCTTTTGCAAATTCCTCTGTAAAACCTTCTGAATAAAGATTAAACACTGGTCTTTCACTATCGGGTAATATCAGTGCCCAGCCTCTTTCATCGTTAATTTTAACCCCCTCAAACAATTCAATGTTCCCTCCATTGTGTTCATCTATTACTTCCTTCATTACTCTACCTTTATCCCGCCAGTTACAAGTGATTTCATTTTTCAGAAAATGTATTTGAGGTAATTCATCAACTAAATCCCCTAAAGTAATACTCTTCTCCACAAGAAAATCTATGATATTACCCATCGCCCAAATAGCATTATAGTTTAGGATATATTGAAGTAAATTATTATTTTCTTTTCCATCAGTTAAAAGCATTTCATTCATAATATTTGAAGGGTCTGATTTTGTTCGAATAACCTGCACCCTATAACCTCTAGCCATTTCTTCAATAACCCGTGGAGCAGTATGGGGTAATACCAATTTTTCTTTTATTCCCTTTTTAAATTGAATTAATGCAGATAAAGCATTGTATTTTTCTTGAGCAATTACCCTTCCTTCTTCATCCACCAACATTACTTCTTCTCCCGTTTCATTAATCAAAACCCCTAAAAAAGCTTTTTCTTCCACGACTTCTTTAGCAAGGGATGTAATAAAAGTTTCTACGGGTTTTTCTTTAATTTTGGGGTTATGGTATTCAACTTGACAACCCATTTCCTCTAAAAACTCTCCCATTAAAGTCATCCCATTTTTTGAGTATGAGCTTACTATTATTTTTAAACTATTTTTCTTTGTCTTATTTAAATTTTTCAGGGTTTTTAAACCATCTAAAATAAAAAAAGTTTTAAATCCATTTACATGGATTACCTTTTTTACTTTTTCAGCGTTACATCGCTTAAAATCATCTCTACTAAATAGGTTTTCAATATCCCTTTCTTTGCTACGGGAAATATTTCCCCCATTATTATTAATAAACTCTATAGAAATTTTATTAGGATTTTCACCATTAGAGACCACATGTATTCCACCCTTAGCTTCATAATAATTTACTGCAAACCTAGCCATTGGCATAATAGCCCCAGACAACAAAATAGCTTGACCTCCTGTAGATTGAATACCTGAAATCAGTGCATTTTGTATTAGGTTTGAACCGTTGGTATCATCGCTACTAACCACCACTGTAGGGTTTTCATTTAAACTAGAAGCAAAAGCAGCCCCTAGTCGAGATGCAAATTCCGGATTAATATCTAGATTAATTTCTCCAGTTATATTTCTAAAACCAAACAATACTTTTGACGCTCTTGTTCCCCATATTAAATTTTGGTTTACAATTGTATTTTCTTCAATTTTTTTGTTTGGCCATATTTTAATATCTGGTTTCACCACCACATTGTCATCCAAATAGGTATCTTTACCTATTACTACATTTTCCAAAAGTTCCACGTTATTTTTTATTGCTACACGATTACAAAGAACAGCACCCCTTGCCTCCACCTTTTCACCCACAGAAGCATTATTCCAAAGTATTGTTCTTTTCATGGATGTGTCTTTACCAATAAGGCAGTCATTTCCCAAAATACAATATTTATCAATAACAGTATTATTTTTAATGTAGCAGTTTTTTCCTATAAAAGTGGGTGGAGTTAATCGTACTCCTTCACCTAACTGTGTACCAGCACCAATCCAAATTCCCTTTTCAACTTCTTCACCATCAATTTTTATATCAACTTTACCCTGTAAAATATCAAAATGAGTCTGTTTATAGGAGTTTAAGTCTCCAATATCACACCAATACTCTTCCATTACATAACCATACATTGGCACTTGGTCTTTTAGTAATTTGGGGAAAAGGTCTTTACTAAAATCAAATTGATCTCCTCTATTAAAGTAATCTAACACCTCTGGTTCTAATATATAAATACCCGTGTTAATGGTATTACTAAAAACTTCTCCCCAACTGGGCTTCTCTACAAATTGAATTATCTTGCCTGTTTCATCAGTAATAACAACACCGTATTCAATGGGTACTTCTTCATTTCTTAATACTAAAGTGGCTTTTGAATTTTTTTCTCTATGATATGTAATTGCTTTTTCAATATGTAAGTCCGTTAAAGCATCTCCACTGATAATGATTAGAGTATCATCAATAAAAGGTTCTGCATTTTTTACACTGCCTCCTGTTCCCAGTGGTTCATCTTCTATAAAATAATGTAAGGTTACACCCCACTTTTCTCCATTTCCAAAATAGTCGGTTATTTCTGTGGGCATATAAGCCAATGTTACAGCTATATCGTTAATTCCATATTTTTTAAGTAGTTCAATTGAGTATTCCATAACTGGCTTATTCATTATTGGCACCATTGGTTTAGGTAGACTACAAGTTAATGGTTTTAGCCTAGTACCTTTACCCCCTGCCATAATTAATGCTTTGATAATAATCACTCCTTCTTTGTTAGCAATAATTAAACTTCTTTTAAAATATCTTAGTTATTTTGTGATGATTACCAGTTTTTATGCATAAAAAAACCACTAATTTAAATAACTAGTGGTTTGACGTCGCTTCTAATTGGAATTTTTCACACTGATTTATTTTTATTCTTCAATTGCCACAGCCCGTATAGGCGAGCCATCTCCTTGTTGTATGTTTAAAGGAAAGCAAGAGAATGTAAAGTATTCATTATTAATTTTATTTAGGTTTGTTAAATTTTCAATAATAATAATTTTATTGTTTAGTAATATATTATGTACTTTTAGCCCCTCTGTATCTATTGGGTCTACTGAAATTGCATCTATTCCCACCCCTTTAATACTTAAGGTAGCCATTTTTTCTGCCAATTCTACTGTAGGCACTGGAAAACCCTTAAAATATTCTGCCGTTCCCCATTTTTCACTCCAACCAGTATGAAAAAGTACAAAATCAACAGTTTTAATCTTATGGAAGAAAGGCTTCATATACTCTAACTCTATTCTATCCCCTTTAATATTACGGCAATCCACCATCATTGCTTTACCATAGAACTGTTCAACAGAAAGTTCTTCAATGGTTTCACCCTTTTGCAACAAATGGGAAGGGCAGTCTAAATGAGTTCCTGTGTGGGTATATAGTGTTAATTCAATTTCTCGAAAACCATACTTTTCTAATGTACAAACATGATTAAATTTTGGTGGTTCTGTATTGGGATAAACTGGCATTTTAGGTGAGATAACTTGGGTTAAATCTATCAGTTTCATGGCGTACCTCCGATTTTGTATTATATAATTATATCTTTTAGTTGGTATATTTAATACTTTGATTATAACCCTTTTATTTATGCCCTTCAATTATAAAGAGTTAGAACTTTTGGATTCTAACTCTTTTTTTCATTATTTTATTAATTTTCCCTATCTAACAACTTTAATTTGCTTTTATGAGTTGTTTTTTACTAAGTTTTCACTACTACTTTCTTTACAAGTCATCCATTGAAATGCCACAAACATTATTCCCATAACAAAGTAACCTACCACATATTCATAGTTTTGCATTAAACCTAATTTAGGGGCATGCATAAAACCTGTTGCAGATAATAATGCTGCCACACCTGCTGTACAGGCTGCTTTATAAAACTCATTATCAATAATGAAAACTAAAATAGCTCCCCAAAGTAGTCCTGTAAACATTGCCCCTTGCCCCAGTGGTACAATTCCACTGGAAAGATTACTCACTACTTCTCCTGCTGCTCCATTGAATCTTGTCATAATATAGTTTGCAAAATAAGGGAACATAGCTAATACCACTGCTGGATAGTGCTTGTTTTCCACTGAAGAAAATGCTTGAGAAACCATTGATATACCAACAAATACCAATATTGGTGCAATCACTGCTACTGGTATAATCTTAGACATTGCTGCAATAACTCCAAAGGTTGATGCTAGCAAAAATACAATACCGTTTAATACAGAATAACCTCTCCCTGCATTCATCCATTTTGAACCGATTGATGCAATATATACTGTTGTAGGAAATACCCCACCAAATAATGTACCTATTATTGTTCCAACTCCATCCGCCAATTGGGCTTCCTGTACATTGTAATCATCACCAGCCGCCGCCATTGCTTCAACATTATTCATTGTTTCAATAAAGTTATATATAGAAATAGGTAATAAAATTGCAAATAACCCCATCATTTGTTTTGTTAATAAAGATATACCTTCAAAAACACCTAATGTGGGTTTAGGTGCATAAACACCAACTGTTGATAACCCTTGTGTTATTTGATTAACGTCTACTTTTCCAATTGTATAGGCTAAAACTGTACCAATAACAATAGCAAACAATGACGCTGGTATTTTAAAGGGCATAGGTTTTTTTGCCACTAGACCAATTAAAATAATTGCTAATACAACCATACCAATAATAGGCATTTCATAAGTCTTAAAGAATAATTCTCCCCCAATAAAAGCAAAAGCCACTCCAGCTAAAGCTCCCAACATTGATGCCCTAGGTAAGTGTTTTCTAACCCATTTACCAATAAGACTTCCTACTGCTTCAACTACACCACCTAAAAAACAGGCTGCCATTCCAATTTTCCATCCTAATACAGGATCTCCTGTAATATCTAATGCTGGTTTTAGTACTCCAAATAAATAGATAAACATTACTGGTGTACTTATTCCATAGGCTAGTGCAGTTACATTTGTTCTATTTTCTTTTTGAGCTAGTTTTCCAGCCATATGGGCGTAATAAAAATTACCGAATAATACCGAAATTGCTGCCCCTGGGATAACTCTACCATACACAATATTACTGGGATAACCCATTGAAATCATAGCTACAGCAATTAAAACAAAATTTGCTAAATTGTTTTGAAATAATGCAAAGAAACCATCAATATCTTCTCTTTTAAACCACGGATAAATTACCTTTGACATGTTATAACCTCCTTTTTCACTTTCATTTTGTTTTTTATTTTTTTTTATTTTTTTATTTTGTTTTTACTATTTTGGTTTTAATGTTTACCTAAATTGCAATAGAAAATTGAACTAATTACAAATTGTAATAATACGGGAAATTTATTAATTATTTTCTTCAAAGGCGATCTTTCCACAATTCATTTCTTTTATGATAACTAGTGATTCCACATGGATATTTGCCTCTTTTGCCAATTTCCCACCTTCTTGAAACCCTTTTTCTATAACAATTCCTGCTCCTACTAAATTTGCCTGTGCCTCATCTACAATTTGTTTTAATCCTAAAATAGCCTGACCGTTAGCCAAGAAATCATCGATAATTAATAAATGATCATCCGAACTTATATATCGTTTAGCCACCCTAATTTTATAGGTTTTCCCTTTTGTATAAGAGTAGACCTCACCTTCATAGGTTTCTTTATCTAGGTTTTTAGACTCTGTCTTTTTTGCAAAAACCACAGGTACATTAAAATATTGGGCAGTAATGGCGGCTATTGCAATACCCGATACTTCAGCTGTAAGTATTTTGGTAATCTTCTTTCCTTCAAATCTTTTTTTAAATTCTTTTCCTATTTCATTTAATAACTCTATATCTAATTGATGGTTTAAGAAACTGTCTACTTTTAGTATCCCTTCCCCTTCAACTCTTCCCTCTTCTAATATTTTTTTCTTTAATAAATTCATATGCTTCCCCCTATCTATAAATTACAAGTGTTACTTTTCCAAATTTGTGTAAAATTAAAACCCCGTAGGTATATACCACGGGGTTAATAGATGTTTAAATTTAGATATGTCAAATACAGTCATAACTTATTACTGATTTTTTTCATCAATCAATAATAGTTATAACTTAAAACGTATCACTAATAAACACAACCACCCGTAGTCAGGCCATTTACGGTAGCCCGGTAGAAACTCTTGGTCCTTATCACCAAAATTATACGAGATAAATATTCAATTTATTATTAAAAAGCTTAGGGTTAATTGTAAACCATCAAGGAATAAAAATCAAGTGGTTTTTATATTGAAACCTAAAAAGATTTTATTTGTGTATACTAATTATAATAACCCATCCAGTGTTTGTATAGAAAAACTTTACTCTGAATGGGTATAAGTAAAAATATTTTATTTTGTTAACTTTATATTTTAGTAATTATTTAAATAATGGTTTTTTTGTGTTTTTTCTTATTTCTATTGTATATGTATAAACCGTAGGCTAAAAATAACAAGGAGTAATTAACAATCATTATTATAGGATGTGACCAACTGACTCCATCATAATGTAAATGACTTAAAGGATATAATATTTTAGTTGGGAAAAAGTCTGCTGTATGGGTGGGAATATCCATTAATATATGCAATGGCCATGCTAAAAAAGCTATCGAATATTCTTTTCCCAAAAACTTTCTTATTATAATCCATATAGTTGTAACTACTATTAAACTATGTGTAGTATTGTATAGTACAAAAACCCAATCTGGAAAAGAGCGTAATTCTGGTTTTCCGATAACCAAAGCACCACTAATTAATTGAAAAATAGTATAGGGAGCAAACGGGATTAAATCAGGGAGTATACCAAAGAGTAAGGCATATTTAAAAAACTTTTTATCCTTACCAAATATTAGACCTCCCCACAATCCATGGGTCAGTATATCCATCAATTTCCCTCCTTATTTTATTTGTTTTACTATCCTATAAACTATTTTATCCTTATTTAGTTTTATTTACTCTTTTCATAGCTTTGTTTTTTATTAGTTATTCTTTTTATATTTGTAGTATTTTTTTTATTGATTAATGAACAACTGAGTCCAAACTTTCTCCCATAAAAAAATTGGGTGATTAATTTCTATACAATCACCCAATTTTTTCATTCTATTTAGTAACAATTTGTCTATAAATCTTTTTCCATTTCTACTTCTATCCCTTTATCATCATATTTCTTATATAGTTCTCCGTTAACATATACTTCATAACTTCTTTTTCTAAAGGCTGCTGCTAATAGTCCTTGTACTACTTTTACTTCTACATTATATTCTCCGGCTTTACATCTATATGTGGTGTCACTGCTAAAGTTCATATTATATTTTGCTGCTAAATTACCGTCTACTATTAGTTTTATGGTTCCCCAAAATTTGCTAAAAGTAAATTCTACTTGATGTTTTTTGTTATTTCCTACTTTAAATTGAAGTTTCATGTTTGATCTCCTCTCTTATTTTTTAATAATTATTAATCTGCAAAGTAAGTTACACCCCCAAATCAATCTTTTAATTAGGAGGTGTGACCTGTAATAACACTTAATTACTTAATAAACTTAATTTTATGAGAGTGTGAACATAACCCCCACTGTCAGTTACATGCTTAGTTATTTTTATATAAGGTTATATAATGTCTCCAAATTCTACAGTTGTAATAATCTGCTTAGACTCGTTGTTTAAGTAATTACTGACTCTACGATATATTTCAAATCTTTCTTCCTTAGATAATAGCACTTTTTCTCCTTTTGGTGTTCTTGGATTTAGTAGTTTTGCGATAGGAATATAATCTCTTATATCACTCAATCCTATTTCTACCACCAGATTTTCTTCTATGTATTCTATCGTATACATATCACGAATTTTTATTTTATATACAGCAGACACTTAATCACCTACCTTATATTAATATGTTTCACTTTTGAATTATTTCGTAGTTCAGCTAATTCTTTAGTCCAAAATATTGTTTTTTCTCTAAATTTTTGTGGTACGGATTTTGCAAATGCAGTTACTGCGCCAGTCGCTTCTTGAGCATATCTTTGTGATATTCTTCCCCATAGATAGTTTACTTGATCTAAAGTAAGTTCAAGTTCTTTATAGTACTCATTATTATATAGCCCTAGCTCATCTAACCATTTCCCACCTGATGTCATCTCTAATGTTATTTTATTTGAACGTTTAGCATATGCTTCTGCCCATTCTCTTGCTGTCATTGTTCCATTAGCAGTTTCCCATCTACCACTATAAAAAATAGCTTGATTTTTATTAGTAGCAACATCTGCTGTTTCTACTTTATTTAAAAGATATTCATATCGATCTTTTCCACTGTTCATCTGTAAAAACTCATCATATGGATTATTTACTAAACTAGCTGCAACCTTCTTCTTAATAGAACTATATTCCTTAACTGTACCTACAACTCTATCATAAAGTTTTTGAGCCTCTCCTGCACCATTAATGCCAAAAATCATAGTATTTTTAGCTGGTTTTGAATTCTTCCAAGCCTGACCCAACATGTCACTATGTTTCACCACTGTACTTTTTATTGCAGTGAATTTCTTTGTTGTACTAGCTGGTATATTTTTAACATTAGTAAGAAGTTTTTTACCTGCACTTGGTAAGCTAGTAAGTTTTTGTGGAATAGATTTCACTGTATTCCAACCTTTTACAAGGTTGTTATTAGCTAACTGCTTTGTGTACTTCATCATATCAGATGCTTTATCCATCTTCTTTAAGTTTGTGATATGATCTACCCATGCACCTGCATTAACTAAGCTTGTCCCTATATCCATTACATAAAATACAGCGTTACCGATTTTTTTACCTTTTTCTTCGTTCCCTAATAGTTTTCCTACAAATCCACCTGTTGCCTTATATCCTTTTTGTAGGTAGTTTGTTCCTTGTTTATCGTTACCGCTTATTGCATTTTTTACATCTTGGAAACCTTGCACTATGTCTGACAATCCATGGGCTACTACTGGCACTCCCACCAATGCACCTATACCTGTCTTACATAATGCTACCCCTCCTAAAACTTGGGCTCCTCCACCAATTATTTGCAATGTACCCATTGTACCTTGCCATATTCTTGGGCCTGCTGCTACTACTTTTGCACCTGCATTTTTAAATGCTTTACCAACTGAAGCTGCACCCTGCCTAAAGTGGGTTGCGTATCTAGTTACTGCATCTTTCCCTTTTTGTAAGGACTTACTGGCTCCACTTTGTATGCTTTGGGCTGCCAATTTTACTCCTGACTTTAAGTTGTTAAATACTGTTGTTGCATTTGTCTTGACATTAGCAACTGTTGTTGTAACTTTTGTCTTTACATTTGCCGCTGTTGCCACCAGTTTGTTTTTTACACTGGATGCAGCTGTTGCCACGCCCCTTGTTACATTGCTACCAATTGCTACTATTTTATTTTTTGCATTGTTCAATGTAGTTGTAACTTTATTTTTTACCGTTCCTGTTATTGATTTTAGACTATTATTGGCACTTTGTCCAACTTTTTGCACTGTATTTTTGATGCTATTGGCTACTGTTTTAGTAGTGTTATTTAAACTTTTTGTTACATTACTTGCAGTATTCTTAACTGTACTAGATATATTTTTAGTGGCTGTGGTTACTGTCTTACCAATATTAGTTGCTAAGTTTTTAGCACCATTTGTCACTGTCTTCATACCATTGGTTACTGTTTTTGTTGCATTATTTACTGTGTTCTTTGCTACTGTTGTAACACTTTTTGTTGCTGTAGTTACTTTACTAGTTGCATTACTAACTGTTTTCTTTGCTGCTGTTGCTACATTCTTTGTTGCTGTGGTTACTGTCTTTGCTGCATTGTTTACTGTGTTTTTTGCTACTGTTGTAACACTTTTTGTTGCTGTAATTACTTTACTAGTTGCATTACTAACAGTGTTCTTTGCTGCTGTTGTCACCGACTTAGTTGCATTACTAACCTTGTTAGCTGTACTACTCACAAAACCTTTAAAGCCTCCACCACTATTATTACTGTTGCTGTTACTTTTTGCTGGAGTCGAGGTTGTATTAGTTTTACTAATACTAGTAGTGTTGCTTTTTGTATTACTTGGTGCACTATATGTTGGCTTTGGTGGTGTACTGTTACTTGGTTTTGCCGGTGCACTATATGTCTTTGGTGGCGCACTATTACTTGGTTTATAATTTGATGTTTTAGCGTTACTAGCTGGCTTTGATTGTGATTGTGTTTGACTCTTTGGTTTACTCCCTGCATACACTTGTTGTGATGGCATGAAAGCACTTAGTGTCATAAATAAGTATACAAATACAACTATTGCACTTACTGCTCTAAGGCGTTTTTTATTATGTATAAAAAAACCCATTTAAATTCCTCCCTTTATTTTTCTTTTATTATCTATCTATAAATTCACTTATTACAAAAATTTGTCTTTTCAAACCCTCCCTTAATTTATTTTTCTGTAATAATGGAATGACTAAAGGGACTACCATCTTATAAAATCTGATACTTCAACTTTATTAACTGTTGAGTTACACTGCATTTCTATAATATAGTAGCTCTCATTCAATAGTTTTGTTGTTCTCCAAGGAGGTAGGTTTCTAATGATAGAGATAACTTTTTTATTTCTATCTAGAAATATTACATCTATGTTAAATCCCATAAAATAGGTATGTACACCTCTGCATTTAAATAATATTAAGGCATCTTCTTCATCTAAGTTCTTTCTGCCTAATAAACCTTTAGTTCTTTTAAATACATTTGTTGCCTCTTCTACCCTTTTAGCTAAGACTATTTTTCTTGTTTCATTTATCAACATTTCATTTATCTTTATCCTCCTATACTTCTCACTAATGTTCTAATAGTTCTTTTTTCTATTCCAAAAGCCCTCATAAAAACGGTATTAACCTCCATTTTACTTCTTACAATAGCTTGATTTTTTTTAAAGGGATTAACTTCACAACTCTCTAAAATAGCTTCTGGTAAGTTAATATTTAGATAGTTTCTTGCATGTATTTCTGCCCAATAGGGGTCCAGCTCTACTATCCCATGTTCTTCCCATATGGCTACATCATAGGCTTCAACAGTTGCCATGGCTGCTGCTTCTGTGGCTGCTTCTAATCTTATTCTCTGATAAATCAACAGTCCTCCATCTATCACCAGTCCTGCCAAAGCCACTAATACAAGGAGAAAAAATGCTGTTATTACAGCCACCATTCCCCTATCATCTTGATAAAGTTTTTTTATCATGCTTCATCACCTGCTATCTAAATAATTCTATTAACGAAAATACCATTGGACCCATCAAAAATATGATAAAAGCAGGAAATACTAGTAATAATAGGGGCATAAACAATTTAAGGGATGCTTTTTCTGCCAGTTCTTTTGCTTTTTGCTTTCTTTTTTCCCAGCTTTCTTTTGCCTGTTCCCTAATTAAGACAGTAATACCGCTATTACCTTTTTCTAAACCTTGTATTAGAGCTGATACAAAGAGGTTTATTTCTTCAACATTGCATCTTTCTGCTAAACGTTCAAAAGCATCTTTTTGAGAAATACCTATTTGTATGTCATCTAAAGTTTTTTTTAGCTCTTTAGCCAATTCCCCTTTATTTTGTTTGGTTATTTCATCTATTGACTGTAATAGATTTAATCCTGCATCGGTGACGATTGCCAGTGAACTAAGGAGGGTTGGTAGATCCTTTTCTATCTTCCATTGTCTATTTTTAGCTTTTATGGAAATCCAGTTATCAGGAAGAAAATATCCCATTACACCACCTAATATGGTGAGGAATAGTATCAAATTTGTAGGATTTGCCACCCAAAATATTGAAAAGTATAGGGTACAAATAAATGCCGATCCATATTTGAGGGCAATAAAATCATCTAAAGTTATTTTACTGATAAGTCCTGCATAAACTATTTTCTTCTTTGTCTTTTCAATATTTTTAACACCCAGTTGTAGTGGTATTAACCTCTTTATTGTTTTAGAAAAGTAGATAAACTTCAATAAAATTTTATTCTCATACTGCTGTTCTCTTTCTTCAATAATACTGTTAATCCTAAGGGTATTGCTTAATGGCTTGTATTTCTGAAAAAGTTCTACTGGTAAGGTAATACATAAAATCATTAATATAGTTAATGCTGTAATGATATATGCCATATGATCCCCCCTTATATATCAATATTGATTATTTTTTTACCAATAATGTAATTTGCTGCCACAAAAATAACTCCAACTGTCATCATGGTTCTTCCAAGGTTGGTTTCGTACATGGGTTTCATGTAGGTTGGTGAAAGGAATGTTAATCCCACCACTAAACATAAAGGCATAATGGTTAAGAGTTTTGCTTCGGAGCGTTTTCCTGCTGTGAGGGTCATTATTTCTCGTTTTATTTGTATTTTGTCACTTATAGACTCTGCTACATTTGCCATTACCTCTGTTAAATTACCGCCTTTTTCTTTTGTAATTAAGGCTGCATTTACAAAGGTATCTACATCCTCCAACTGTACTCTATTTTTAAAACCTATTAATGCTTCATCTAATGTCTTTCCTACTTGCATTTCATAAATCATAACTTCCAATTCATCTACAATTGGCTTATCAACCTGGGTTTTTAATATTCGTTTCATATCCTCTAAACATCGCTCTACTGCTACTTGTAGTGAACTACCTGCCTTTAATGAGTTTGATATAGATTGCATAGCCTCCCTCATCTGAACATTAAGTAAATCTTTTCTTTTTTTCTTTTTCGCCTTCATCATATGGGGAGGATATAATAAAGCTGTAACGCTTAAAATCATGGCAAATATAATATTTTTTAAAACCACTATACAAAATAAAAATGTCATTACAGCTGCCACTAAAGCATATTGTTGATATTTTTTTCCATTGATATTATCCCCATGAAACTTATTAGGACTGATGACGATCTTCTTAGTTTTTTTTGTTTCTTCTCCTCTGACAGTCTTATAATACTTATTTAAGTAATCATCTGGAGGCACTTGTCCAAAACAAATATCTAAAATTGTTTTTGCAAGACAATAGGTGAAAATGACTGTTACAAGACTTATAGTTAACATGGTTTTTCCTCCCCTCCCTATATGAAGTCTTTAATTCCCGCTGAAACAAACTTTTGAGTATTGCTGATTTCGTGGTTTGTTCTAGTCAACTTCCCTTTAATGCGTACTCTACCGTCAATTTCCTCCATACCTTCTTCTTTAAATCTATATATATCGTTTGTGATGATTTCGGTACCATTAACTCCTAAAATTTCTGTTATTTGAACCACCCGTCTTGATCCATCTCTTAGTTTAGTTAAATGCACAACAAAATCCACTGCTGATGAAATTTGTTGTCTTATTGATAACATGGGTAACTGCATACCTGCCATTAGTACCATTGTTTCTAACCTCATTAACATATCTGTGGCAGAGTTGGCATGACCTGTGGATAAAGACCCATCGTGGCCTGTATTCATTGCCTGTAACATATCCAATGCTTCCCCACCTCTGACCTCCCCCACTATAATTCTATCTGGTCTCATACGTAATGCTGTTTTCACCAAAGCCCTCATGCTGATTTGCCCTTTATTTTCTATATTAGGAGGACGTGTTTCTAGTCTAACAAGGTTTTCTACTTGTGAAAAATTTAATTCAGCTGCATCCTCTACTGTAATAACCCTAGATTCTGGAGGTATATACATACTTAGAGCATTAAGAAAAGTTGTTTTTCCTGAACCTGTTCCACCAGAGACTATAATATTGTACCTAGCATATACCATTTTCTTTAATAAATCAGCCACTTCTTGAGATGTGCTACCAAACTCAACCAAATGCTCCATTGTATAAGGGTTTTCTGGAAATTTTCTAATGGTAACGGTGGCTCCATCCAATGCAATTGGGTTTAATACAATATTTACACGTGAACCATCAGGTAATCTGGCGTCAACAATAGGGTCACTTTCATCTACTTTCCTATTAATGGGAGCTACAATTTTATCAATAATGTTTTTTAATTCTTCATTTGACGTAAATTCTAAAGGATTCCCCCTACGATCTAATGCTCGAATGAGTTTACCACTTTTCTCTATAAAAATATTCTTAGGTCCATTAATCATAATTTCTGTTATTTGGGAGTCCTTTAGAAATGGTTCTATTACTCCATAGCCAAACATGTTTTGTATTAATGACTCAAATATTTCATATTTGTCATTGCTGTTTAACATTAAATGACTGTAGTTAAGATCAACTTCTTCTTCAATCCATTTCCATGCAATTTCCTTAACCACTCTTTTTGATTCATGTATATTTAATACATCTATATCTCTTTTTTCACTAATCCTATCCTTAACCACCTGCATAATTTCAGATTTAATAATACTTCTTTCATATACTCTTGGCTGATTAATATTATTATCAATGGTATTGATTTCTGAAACAGAAAAACGCTTACTTTTGATATATTCTTCTATACTCATACTTCCTTCGTTCCTCCCCATAAAACATTAGAAAATTATTTTTTCTTTTTAGATCTACCCTTATCTTTATTCCTTTTAATTAACATATCAATATTTAAGAATCCTAATAAATTTCCCGTTTTAGTTTCCTTCGGTGAAAATATGGGGATGATATTTTGTCCTAATCTTTTTATATACATGTTAATACTTTGTTTTTCTTTAAAGCCTACGGGTATTCCTTGATTATGTAAATACTGTATCTCTGTCTGGTAAGGGATAATACCTATAAGGGGGGTTTGTAGCTCCATCTCCAATTCTTTACAGGAGAAGCCCACATATTTGGAATATAGATTAACCACTAACTTACACTTTTTAGAAACCCCTATATTATCCAATATTTCTTTTAATTGAATTAAGTTCCAACCTGAGTTAATTTCTGGTGCAGCCACCATAATTATTTCATTAACCATTTCAAAGACAGCCAAATTCCTTTCTGATAATTCAGATGAGGTGTCTATAATAATAATGTCATAATCCATTTTTCCAACAGCTATTAATATCATTTCTACTTGCTGGATTGTCAATTTTTCCATCTTCAGTGGATTAGCGGCAATTATTACATCAAAAGCTAAACTCTGATTCTCATTTATATATGGATATATATGTTCTTTTAACTTTGCAGTATCAAAATAGTTTTTATATTCTTCTGTAGTATGTTCTAGATTTGTTAATATACTGGAAAGTCCTGTTCCTCTTTGATTAATTTTAAGATTAACCCCTATATTCCCATATAAAGCCAAATCTATTAACAATACTTTTAAACCTTTTTTTGCATATTGTATTGCTAAATTTATACTTATGGTGGTTTTGCCTGTTCCACCTTTTGGTGAATGAACTGCAACTAATTTTACTCCCATCTCCTTTTTCACTTCTTCATAACTTATAGTTTTAGGTACTTCTCTTACGGGCTTATAAGAATCATAAATCTTATATAACAAAGAAGTTATAGGTGCATTTCTATAAAATATGGTGGCGCCTAACATTAAAGCAGAAGGAGAAATGGAATGATTAAGTCTATCTGTAAGTATAATCACCTTATTTACCGAATACTTTTTAGCCATTAACATAAAATCTTTAATTTCTTTTATCTGTTTACTGTCTATAATAATGCAGGTTGCTTCCTTTACATTCTCTTCATCCCACTCAATAAAAGAGTGTATTTCATATTCTTGCATATGGAACTGTAATAAAGCTTTTTGTAATTTCATTGAAATTTCTTCCTGTGGATCAATTACCACTATTCGCATTGCACCACTCACTGATTTTCACCCCTTACGTTACTCATTAATAAGCTTTAATAAGCTATTTTTCTTTTCTTTTGAAAGTTTACTAGCTTCTATCATATTTTTTAAATAGTCTACTTCCCGCTCTTTTTCAATGCTATCAACCAATTGTTTTTTCACAGTTTCAGATATTTCTTGTAGTTTAATGTACTCTTCTAAATCTTTTAACATTTCACTTTTAGCCATTGGCTTATCGGCGGCCATATCCAATAAATGAACAGGTTTAATGTCTTCGGTTTCTCCTTCTAAAGGATTAAGCACCAAATCCAGTATGCCATTCCTTTTCGCAACTGTAAGCTTAATACTATCTTCAGGTGTTACCATTAATAACACTTTTTGTTTCCTCTCCACCATGTTTCCAGTATTTTCTTTAAGATTTTCAATATCATAGATTTGTACATGTTGTAATACCATGTTGGAAAAAAGACCACCCTTGCCTTCATCTACAGATGTATATATCACATCTACAAAATCGCCTCTTTTTAATTTATAATTTAACGAACCAGAACCATCCACTTCAATGGCTATTAATCTTTTTTCATAGGGGATAAAATAGGCTTCATCCACCTGCCCGTAATAATTTAAAACCATTGTTTCTTCTTCTCCATATACTAAAATACTTGGGTCTTTTTCAATGGGTTTATTAGGTTCTATTTTTACTCTTGTTACTGCTCCCTTTAACTCTTCTATTGTTGTAACTGCATTAGGAAACAAATTATTTTTATCTTCTCCACTGATACGAATTACTTTTAATTTATCTTCTGTAACTTTGGTGTTGGGTTCAATTACCTCTTTTGCCACAACAACTTCTACTTTGTATTGTAATTTGTTTAAATATTGAAAGGTAAAGTACCCCGCCAGCAAAGCTAAGACAATAGAAAAAACAACCCTTATTCTAATTTGTTTATACACATTAACCCTCCTTAAATACAATTAACTTAATTTTTTTGACTACATTCATTTTTAAATTGATATATTTTAAATAAATAATTAAAATTTATATTTTTTTTAATTTTTTTTAAAGGATGAATCATTTGGGATTCATCCTTTCACTGTATCAAGTAGGTGGATTGATATTCTAAAGGAATTACTAATTTATCTTTAAATATCTCACCTAAAAGAGGAAATATTAACTTGTAATTATAAACTACTTTTACTGTTATTGCACTGCCATCAGTGGTAATTGTCACCGTTCTGTCTGTTCCGCTTATTCCATTGCTTAAAAAGGAATATGCTGTGCTTCTAATCTTTTCTTCTTTTTGTTCTAATGTTAACGTAGTGTCATTATAGATAGATGACCCAACTTTAGCTGCTTGGCTGGAGGACAATACCACCAGCATCTTAACATAGATCATCAAACTAAAGGTCAATATTCCACATATAAGTAATAATAGTATGGGTAATACAAGGGCTGTTTCCGCCAATGCTTGCCCTTTTGTGCATCTATGTACTTTTTTTAGCATCATGCTTATTCCACCATTTTTGTCATTTCATCTAACGGGGCATATCTTTTTTTATAGATAAATAGTATTATCCCACCTATAATTACTCCTGGAACTAACATGATAATCCATATTGCCACAGATACTGCAAGGTCAATAGGTGGAATTAAACCCATTAACACCCCAATGATACCATAGCTTATAAATAAACTTTTTACAGCTAAAGAGCCATATTCGTTTTTCTTGATTAGTGTAACAATCGTTAAAATCAATACACATGCTACGAAAATAACACCAAACTCTACAATATTTGAGATTAATGAACCTGCTCTATATTTGATTAGTTCAATAACTCCAGTAACCCCACAAATAATTGCCCATATTTTTATCCATAAGCTTAAGTTTTCTTTATTCATTAACATATTCCAACTTATTTTTATTAAAATACCAAACATATAAAGAAAAGCCATTGTTTCTAGTGAATTAAGTAAAGATTCAAAGGGAAAAAAACTAATAGCTGTAACAAAAACAATAAATAAGCCTAATGTGATTTTTGAAATTTTATCAAAAAAAACGTTGTATTTTTTAGTAATATCAAAAATTTGCAAATCTGCTGCAACTACACAACCAAGTGCAATAACAAACAGTAATAAAAATATAAGAATTAAAAAATCCATTTTCCTTCACCTACTTTTTATCTTATTTATTTACCAATTGTTGCCATTCAACAATAGTCTCTCCTGCCTCTTCCAATAACTGTTGTCCATTTTCTATTACTTCAGCATCATGATTTTTTATACCTTCCATCATTGTTTGGTATCCTAAAATTAACCCATCATAAGCTTTGATTAAAAATTGATTTATACCTTCTAATTCATCGTCTTCAAAGGTTAACTTTTCTATTTCTGACTTCTTATCTTGCATTTTTTCTAATACAGATGTAACATTGGTTTCTAAAGAGTCTACATCAACATCTTCACCATTATCTATTGCCAATTGAAGTTCTTGAAAGATTACTTCTAAAGCTTTTCCTGACTCTTCCAGGTTTTCTGCTACTTGCAAATTTTCTAAATCTACATTTACATATTTATCAATGGCTGACTCTCCTGTACTACCCCCACCCAAAAATCCAGTTAGAATACGAAAAATAAAAATACCCAATGCTAAACCTATAATGATTTTTTGTTTTTTTGTGTATTTTGCTAACATTTAACGACCTCCATATTTAGTATCTGGTAAATTATGTAGTTAATTTAAGAGTTAAATTATTAATTTAAAAGTTAGTTTAAAGTGAACTACTGATTTATAAAAAAAGCTATTAAAGTACCTATTGTAATGGCTATTCCATAGGGAAAATACAAAGGTTGCTCTTCATCTTCAATAGTTTGTATTTTTTGTAACAATACAGTAGATAGTAAATATTCCTTTACTTTCTTTAGTTTGTTAAATCTCTTATACCGAATCATTAAAACAAGGGCAATAATAGCTCCTACTATTCCAGTATAGATAATGCTTTGAATTACGAAGTAGTCTCCCATTATTGCCCCAATAGCCATTATTAACTTTACATCTCCTCCACCCAATCCGCCTATAACAAAGGGAATAATTAATAGTAAAAACCCTACAACCAATCCTTTAACACTAAATGCCATACCCAAAATGCCATTGTTATATGTATTGGATACTATTCCCATTATAATTGCTGTTATTGTTATTTTATTAGGTATCTTTCTTGCTTTTAAATCAGTATATAGACAACTTATAAGCAGCGTTAATAATATGCTATTTTCCACTGTCAAACTGTTCATATCTTAGATAGATAAAGCTTCTGAAATTTTATTAAATAATGCTATAATTTTGTCCTTTAAAGTTGTTAATACAACTATTACTGCTATCACAACTATCCCTAAAACTAGTCCATATTCACTTAATGCTTGACCCTTTTCATCTTTCCATAATGCTTTTAATAATTTCATAAGTTAACCCCCTTCTTATTGTATTGATAATATTCTACATATTAATTTGAACTTTGACAATATATTTATGAAAATAATTTATAGTTATATTGTAGTCTTTTGTTAATTTTTATAAGTTTGTTGTAATTTTATCAATTATATATAATTCACCCATTGAAATGCAGTTAATTTTTAGTCATTGTATTTTTATTTTTTTGCAAAATAATAATTTTAATGACAATATGAAAAATGTTATATTTCAATATTCATAGGTTACTAGTCAATTAATTTATCTATCAAAATATTGTATATAATGCAATTTATTATTCAAAAATAATTTACAATATATTTATATTAATGTGATTTACATATGTGAAACTTCATTGTTATATAATTGTATGAAATTGAGAATTATGTATTTTGTTGTATTATGCACCTTTAAATTACCATAAAAGTAAGCATTCTATCTAATTTACTCAAAGTGAAGTATTTTTCATATTTACCCTGTTGTTTTTATTGCCGGCTAGTTAACATAAAGTTGAAACATACCCCTAACTGTGTTAAAATAAAGAGTGAAATATTTGTAGAAAAATGTTGAATTTAATCGACACAAGAGGGGGTTAATTAATGACTATTAGTAAAACAGTTATACCAAAGAATAAACTTAAAATTAATATACTTCAAATAGGTATTATTCTAACTTTGTGGACTTTTCTTGTCTTATATCCTAACCCCTATCGATTTGGTGTCTCCCTGTATAGAGTATTTAATCCTGCAATAAACCCAGAAGCCATTACTCATCTTTTAGAAGATGCTCCGGAAGATCCCCAAGAGATAGAAAAATACGTACTAAGAACTATTCCCTATCAGTTTGATTGGCAAACTTACGGTGTCCCCTTCTACTTCCCTAAAACAGAAGAAGTATTGGCTAATTCTACGGGAGATTGCAAAAGTCGTTTTGTTATATTGGCTTCTATATTTGAAGCAAAGGGCATTTCCTATCGACAAAGTTTCTCTTTAAGTCATTTTTGGGTTCATTATGATGGAAAAGAAGAAAACTCCATAGAAATGGAGTCCAATGCTCTTTTAACAAGAAATGATGAAGGTTTAAAAATTCAACTTCCACAGGAAGATATAAAAGAGATTTATGAAGTGTTGAAGGAAGGATTTTGGGATTATATGCCACTTCATAGAAAGATTTTATTCATTTTGGGTTTACCTATATCTATTTTAATTTCTGCTTTTCTAACAAAAAAATTATAATAATTAGATTTTGCAGTAACAAAAAATCTGGGGGCTTTTCATCAACACCAAGACAGATCAAAAGTCCTTAGATTCAAGGAACAAGAAAATTCAGCGAAGGTAGCGTATATCTAATACGCAAGGGTGCTGAATTTTAGCAGTGACAAAGAAGATGAGGGCTTTTCATCTGTCTTGTTCCCATCCAATTAAAGCAGCCCCAATAGCTCCATTATATTGCCCATCTATAGAATATACTATTTCTTTGTTTAATTTTCTACTTAATAAATTTCTTATATAAGGACTTTGAGCAACTCCCCCTGAAAAATACACCTTATCCTCAACACCCATCTTGCTGATTAATGAATATGTTTTATTTACCACAGATTCTAATAAACCTGCTGATACTTGAGACTTTGTTGCCCCTTCTGCTAAAAGACTAATTACTTCTGATTCTGCAAATACTGTACACATACTGTTAATTTGACAAGATTCCCCCTCTTGAGCAACTGTTGAAAGTTCACTTATATCCAACTCCAGTACGTTTGCCATTACTTGAAGAAAACGTCCAGTTCCTGCTGCACATTTATCATTCATAATAAAGTCAGTAACCCTTCCCTTTTCATCTAATTTAATTACTTTGCTGTCTTGTCCCCCAATATCTATTACTGTACGAATACCCGAATCAAAATAATGGGCACCCTTACCATGACAAGTAATTTCAGTTACTTTATGATTAATGAAGGGCAACGAAACTCGTCCATATCCTGTACCAACAATTACAGACATTTCTTCCCTTGTAAACTTTCCTTTTTCCATTAAAATTTTAACCAAAGTTTCTCCTGCCAGTTTTGGACTCCAACCAGTTGGAACTATCTCCTTTGCAATTATGGAAGTTCCATTAAAAGCAACCCCCTTTGAAGCTACTGAACCCACATCTATACCTATACTTATCATTTAGAACCCTCCTAACCTAACAGCTTTGTACAAGTTTCATTTTAACACAATATCCATAAAAAAATAATGAGCTGTCTAAGACAGCTCACGCTTTTTAGCAAGTTCCACCACAACAACAAGCTTTCGTTTCAATGGTTTCTAAGAAAGCCTCTATTCTCACCTTGATTTGCCCTACATCAGAATCAGAATAATCAGTTTCTATTTGAATAAAAGGAAGACCTAATTCATCTTTAACGAAATTTCTTACTGTAAATGATTCAATGTTGTAGGTATGACATGCTTGCCATGTTAAATCCACCACACCATCTACTTTATATTCCTCTGCTAATCTTTTAATTAAGTCTAATCTAGCATTGTTGTTTGACATACAGGAACAAGGAGTAGATAAATATTTTTCTGCTAAGGCTTCAATTGGATTTTTTGCTTCATCCACCATTGTATCTAACCCTTTATAGCCCGAACAATTCTCTAAAACCACAACACTACCACCAGCTTCTTCAATTAGCTTTAATACCTTTTCCGAACCTGCACCGATGGGAACACCTGTTAATAGAATTCTTGGTGTTTCCTCTGTAAAAGGAAATTCTCCTTTATCCATTAACTCTTCTGTTTCTTTAATTAACTCTTCTATCAGTTGGATTCCTGCCTCTTTATCTACATTAAAACCCTTTAACCATTGAGCCATCATCATATCCATACCTGTTAATGGAGCTGGCTTGTGGGCATTTAACTTATGTAAACGTTTCATAACATCCCGTTCTCTATTCATTAGTTTTATTGCATCAATTAATTTTTCTTCTGTAATTTCAACATCAAATTTTTCCTCTAAGAAGGACTTAAACTTAACCATTTCTTTTTTCCAGCTTTCCAATGAATCTTCATCTACCGCTGTTTGTGGCAGATTCATAACATGCATAGGTTTAATTTTTCCCATTAATTCATACATTTTCTTTTTTCCATCACAAGTTGTTTCTGCTAAAAGAACATCAGAGAAATAAAAATATGGACATGTATCTGTGATGGCAAAACCATAACTAGATTTTATTAAGGGACAAAGATTTCTTGGAAGATGTTTTTCAGCTTCTGCGATAGGTTCTTGTTTTGTTCCACACAGGGTAACTGCAATTGCGTCGGCTGCTAAAGCAATCTCCTGTGGAGAAAAAACACAGTACATTCCCACAACCTTTTTACCTGCTTCACTTGCCTCTTTAATTTTGACGGAATTAATGCCTCTTAATCCTTCAACCTTTTCCATTATCGTTGGTCTCAAAATTTGTTTCCCCCTTAGAATTATTTAAGCGATTTTTTTAATTATTCATTGAAATTCTAACATAAAGCTAAGCATATCTCCAATTGTATCTATCTATAGTAATATACTAAATCATTTGTTTCATCTATCTATATTATAACTATTTATATTAACAAATTGTTAAATTTAAGTTTTGTTTATAATAAATAGTAAATGTTCTTTCTTTAAATAGTAGGTTTATGTTGTTACATATACTGCTATACTATCTAAACAAGAAGGATTATTGAATTTTTTGCCGAATAAATGAGTAGAGATTATTAAGTATACCTATTCTTAGTTACTGATCCTTAGTTTATAGTAAAGAGAACTGCAAAGTTAAAAGGGTTTTCTCTTTTTTTGCGGTTTTTTATTTGTATTATTATGGCAATAATATATATTATAAGTTTCGTTATAGGAACTATTTTTAAATAAATATTCGGAGGTGTACAAATGAAAATACTTTACTTTGATTGTTTTTCTGGTATAAGTGGTGATATGTTTCTTGGCGCTATGTTGGATATTGGTGTAAAAGAAGACTATTTAAGACAACAACTAAACTTATTAAATGTTTCTGGTTACCAACTAGATATATACCAAGATCAACGAAAAGGCATAACTGGAACTAAAGCTAAAGTAACCTTAGTAAATGACCATGATGAACATAATCATAATCACCATGATGAACATCACCACAACCACCATCATGAACATCATCACAACCACCATCATGAACATCACCACAACCACGATCATGAACATCACTACAACCACGATCATGAGCACCATCATGAACATCATGACAGAAATCTTTATAATATCACCGAACTCATTAATAACAGTGCCCTTAATTCAAATATTAAAAACCTTAGTATTAAAATGTTTAAACACATCGCAGAAGCAGAGGCTAAAATACATGGTAAAACCATAGAAGATGTTCATTTCCATGAGGTGGGTGCTATTGATTCCATTATTGATATAGTTGGTGCTGCCATTTGTATTGATTATATAAAAGTTAATAAAATTATATTCTCTACCATCGCAGTTGGTGGTGGCTTTGTCCACTGTGCCCACGGTAAATTTCCAGTTCCTGCACCTGCAACTGTAGAAATATTAAAAGGTATTAAAATTACCTCTGGTGACGTTGAGAAAGAACTAACTACCCCTACTGGTGCAGCCATCGTTAAAGTTATTGCCAATGAATTTACCAACAGTAAAAATTTCACAATAAGTAAAATAGGTTATGGTATCGGTCATCGTGACAACCCTATTCCAAATGTATTACGGGTTTTTGTGGGAGAAGTTGAAGATTCCTTAAATAATACCCCCTACTATCTTAAAGAAAGTGCAAAGGTTATAGAGTGTAATATTGATGATGGAAACCCTGAAATCTACCCCTATGTAATAGAACAACTCTTTGATGCAGGTGCAATGGATGTATGGCTTACCCCCATAGTTATGAAAAAGGGTAGATCTGCACTTACCATTAGCGTAATGTGTCATCAAGAACTTGTAAATAAAATGACTGAAATACTATTCTTTGAAACCTCCACCATTGGTGTGCGTACCTATGATGTAGATAAAGTAATGTTAAAAAGAAATTTTATAACCATTAACACCCCTTATGGTGAGGTTGTTTTTAAAACCACTACCTCTGGTGATAATGATATAAGATTTAAGCCAGAATATGAAGATTGTAAAAGGATTGCCAGCACCCATAATATTCCTCTTAATAAAGTTTATGAACTAGTAAATAAATTATTTAAATCTCCAAATACAACTAAAAAAGAACATAAGTAAGCAATATAATTCTTTCAATTAATAGTATACATAATAAGTTAGACGAGGTGTTATTCATGAATGTAGATGATTTAAAAATATTATTACAAAAAGTTAGAGAAGATAAAATTACTATTGATGATGCAGTATTAAACTTAAAACAACTGCCTTTTCAAGACTTAGGATTTGCAAAGATAGACCATCATAGGGAATTGAGACAAGGGTATCCAGAAATAATTTATTGTTCTGGTAAAACCACTGAACATGTTGTAGAAATTGTAAAGTCAATGATAGAAAGAGGTAGTAATATTTTAGGCACACGGGCCACTGAAGAAATGTATCAAGAGATTAAAAAGTTTTACCAAGATGTTATTTACCATCCCTTGGCGAAAACAATAACTATTAAACAAAAAGAACTGCCCACTCAATCCTCCTATATCGTTGTTGTCACAGGTGGAACGTCTGATATTGCTGTTGCAGAAGAAGCTGCTATTACAGCAGAAATATTAGGTAATTCAGTGGAACGGGTTTATGATGTTGGTGTAGCTGGAATACACCGTTTATTTGCCCATCTTGATATAATAAGAGGTGCTAAAGTAGTTATAGCTGTGGCTGGAATGGAGGGGGCACTGGGTAGTGTCATTGGTGGACTTGTTGATAAACCCGTTATCGCAGTTCCCACCAGTATAGGTTATGGTGCAAACTTTGGTGGATTATCAGCCCTATTATCCATGCTTAATAGTTGCTCCAGTGGGACAGCAGTGGTTAACATTGATAATGGATTTGGTGCAGGTTATATGGCAAGTATGATTAATCATTTATAAGGGATTATCTATTTTATAGTAAACTTAGATTTATATTAATTCAAAAATGAACCTTTACTGCATAAATTAAAATGACAAATTGACAAATTGTATAAAAATACAAGATATTTGTCATTTCCCAATGGAGGAATCAGGTTTCGTAAATTTGCGAATATAAATTAATGAATATTCGATTATGTAATTCCCTCTATTATTAATAACAAATAATAAAATATCATAAATAAAAAATATATTACACAAAATCAAAATAAAAAGTCCTGTAAAAAACATGTTACAGGATTTTTTATTTTGATTTCTATCTTTTAATTCTTTTATCTTTTAATACTTTTAATACTCTAATTCTGAACAATTTAATTTACTGAATATTTATATTGTTTAGAATTTTCTATTGACTTAATTTTAATTGCCTGCTAAAATATATTTAGATTAAATATATTAATGCTATGAGGGAGACAGGTATTCTGATAGACAGTCTTAGAGAGTCGGTGCTGGCTGAAAACCGATACTGTTTACTAAATACAAATCACTCCTGAGCAGTGTCTTTGAAACTAATTTCATCAGTAAAAGACACCGACTTGCCTCGATAAAGGCATAGGTTTTAAAAACCAAGAGAGGCATAGTAATTATGCAAATTAGGTGGTACCACGGGTAAAACTCGTCCTAGAATAAATTTTCTAAGGACTTTTTTTATTTTCTAAACAATAATGAATTATATTGAGGAGGAATTATTATGTATAATGAAAAGAAAAGAGATTCTAGTAAGTTCGGAAAAGTTTGTAGTTTTTCAGTTGAAAAAAGAGGATGTGTAGATCAAAAAAACAAATTTAACTTTAATAGAAAAAAAGCATCTAATATTGAAAAAAACAATTATACACCTGTTATGAATTTTTTCGGGACAGGAGCAGTTAAAGAAGACTCTTTATGGTAGTAGACATTAATAAACGTGCTATATTTGCTTAACCTACAAATATAGCACGTTATTATAAAAAAATTTAGTTTCCTTTATAATTTACCATTAATCTAATAAAAGCCTTCACCAAATAAGGATCAAATTGTGTTCCTGCACAGTTATTAATTTCTTCTAAAGCCGCTTTATGACTTCTTGCCTTTTGGTACACCTGATCATTAGTGATTGTTTCATATGCATCAACAATGGTTAATATACGTGATAATAATGGTATTTCTTCCCCACTTAACCCATTTGGATAACCCTTACCATCCCATCTTTCATGATGGAATAAAATGCACTTGGCTATATGAAATAAATCTGGTGATGACTCGGCTATACGATACCCAATTTCACTATGTCTCTTCATATCTTCCCATTCTTCAATGGTTAATTTACCTGGCTTATTAAGTATTTTATCTGGTATAGCTATTTTGCCTATGTCATGCAATACAGCCAATAATCCTAAATCACTTATTTCATCATCACTTAATTTCATTTCTTTTGCCAGCATAAAACCATATTTTTTAATTCGTTCACAATGTTCCTTTGTTTCATGATCTTTAGATATTAACGTTTTTTGTAGTGATGAAATGATATGACTCCTAACACTTTTACTTTTTAAAAGTTTGTTTCTATACATTCTTTCTTCTGATTCTTTAATAATTTGACTAATCTCTTCTTCTTCTAAATTTTTAGTGGCATAACCTAATGAAATACTAATTTTAATTGGATCTTCTTCTGCTTCAACACATAATGCCTTTATCCTTTCACATATTTCCTTTGCCTTTTTTTCATTCGTTTTAGGAAGGATAATGGCAAATTCATCACCACCCCATCGAGCTACAATATCTTCTTTTCTACAAGCCTTTTTCATGATTTCTGCTATTTTAATTAAGAGTCTATCACCTTCAAGGTGTCCAAATACATCATTAGTGATCTTTAATCCATTAACATCCCCTATAATGATTGAAAGGGGTAATTGACGACTTGTATTTAATTGTACTAGTGCTTCTTCAAAATATGCCCTATTATACAACCCCGTTAATTTGTCATGAAAGCTTAAATAGGTTATCCTATTTTCAGATTCTTTACGTTCTGTTATATCAGTATAAATACCGTGTATCCCTATAATTCTATCATTTACAATAGTTGGGCCTCCTCTAATTGAAACTGGAACCAATTGCCCCCCCTTACTTTTACGAACTGTTTCTAATTCTATATTTTTATGATCTATTATCCTTTTACTTAACCGTTTTGCTTCGTCTAATAATTTATTGTCTGTAATTAATTCATCTAAATTTTTACCTTTACACTCTTCTAATTCATAACCGAACAATTCAATAAATCGCTGATTAATGTTTATTATATTTCCTTCTATATCCATGTGTACAATTGCATCAGGTGAATAATTAAATAAAGATTCTAATATTTTCTTCTGATGTACTATTTCTTCCCGATCTCTTTTTCTTTCACGGGTATCAGTATAAATTACATAACCACCAACCACCTCGTCATTAATAATAATTGGCGCTCCCCTCAATACAACATTTATCTTATTATGATTTTTATCGTACCGAACTATATCATGGTACAATATGGTTTTGCCCATTAATATTTCATAAGAACCATACTGAGTTATATTATTTAGAGGGTCCACAACTTCATTGATACTTTTTCCCATTATTTCTTCAAGTGTATATCCAAACAACTTTGTAAATTCATTATTGATGGAGGTAATTTGATGATTTTTATCAATTCGTGCAATAGCGTCAGGACTATTATTAAATAAACACTCTAAAGATTTTTTTTGAAGTGTTAGTTTTTCATTTCCTTCCAATACCCAAGCATATCTTAAATCACTCATTATTAGTGCTTCTTCTAAATCTACTTCCTTTTCTTTTAAACAATTATAATTAGTTCTTAATTCGTCCTCTATTTTTGCTAATTTTTCTAAGGAATCTTCTAATTCTTTATTAATTATTTGAATTTCCATTTCCCTTTCTCTTAACCTTTGCTCTGATTCTTTTCTTCCTGTAACGTCTGAAATGATAATAATTATCTTTTCCCTATGTAATATCATTCTTATTTCAAAATAATATCTTTTATTCTGTATAAGTAGATCACATTCAAATGTCTCAACTTCCATATGATAAATTAATTTTTCTATATAAAATAAGAATATTTCAGCAATACCACTTGGAAGTATTTCATTTATTTTTTTTCCTGCAAATTGTTGATTACTTGGTTTAAATAGTATAGAAGATGTAACAATATCAATACATTCACCATTTAAATTGAAAACATATACACCATCTGTTATTTCTTTTAATATATCTACTAACTCTTCCTTCGGAACTTTGTTTTTTTCCTCCATATTATCACCCCAACAAATTTAGTTCATCATTAATGTATATATATTAACAAATTTCTTATTAGATTGATACCCTTATTTTTATCTTTTAATTATTTTTTTACAAAATTCTGAAAAAATCCCCAAGAAACAACATTAGGGATTTTTTTGCATTATTTTTCTATTATTCTTATAGCACCTCTAAACTTTCTCCAATGCCTCTCCATTAAATCGATGGTAAAACCTCTTCTTGGTGACATATGCACAAATTCTTTACTATTCACCATAATCCCAGTATGGGTTATTATATTCTTTTTTATTGTGAAATACACTAAGTCTAGAGTTTGTAATTCATCTAACTCTACTTCTCTTCCACCAAGTTGTTTAATTCCTCGAATATAGCGCTCTGGATCTTCTATAAACCAATTTAGTGAAATATCTTCCCCGTCTCCACTTGGTATATTAATACCAAATTCTTTATAAAACAACACCATAAACCCCAAACAATCTAAACCTTCCTCTAAAGACCGTCCATTGTGGACAAATCTTACATCTCTATATTTATATATTAATTCTATTATTTTATCCCTATAATTGTTTTCATCCATACTTGTTCCCTCCCAGATAACTTAAAATAACTTTTTATTATTTTATGCAGTGGCAGTAAACAAGTGCTAACAGTTATATATTCAGTAATAATAGAATTAATACATTTAAAATAAATTGTGATATGAGATATAACTAAATTCATAAACAAGAATAATGTATATAAAAAAACCCAGCATTTGTTCCATGAAATACTGGTTATTTCTATTTTCTAATGAAGTATATTTATAATTAATACTTTCTAAACCAATTTTTTACCTTAATATTTTTCTACTTAATACTTTTTATTTAATTTTTTTTACCTTTAATCCCCTACTAATGCATTGTTTATAATGTCTACAATATCTTTTTTATAATCATTAATAAAAAAGTGTCCACCTTCAAATGTATATAAAGTACATTGATTATCTGTTAATTTTTCCCATTCATCAGCAATAGACAAAGGTGCGTGGGGATCTTCTTTACCTATAAAAACTGACATTGGGCAATTAAATACTTCTAATTGTCGTTCCGCTCCATACTCATATTCCTCTATTAATCTAATATCTGCCCTCAAAACAGGTAAAAATAGTTCTAACAAATCACTGTTTTCAAAGAGCGACATTGGAGTTCCTTCATATTTTTTAATTGCTTCTTTAAACTCTTGCAAAGGAAGTTTATGGGTCATGTTTCCTCTTCTTCTTGCATGGGGGGCAATCCCCCCTGAAGCAAACACATGAACTGGTTCACTTTGGATTTTCTTTAATTTCATTCCTAATTCATAAACCAATAGACTTCCCATACTATGTCCAAAAAGAGCATAAGGCTCATCATCCAACTGCGTTTGAATATAATTATAAATATCCTCTACAGCCTCATTAACATCATTATAAAGGGGTACATCATTCCGTTTTCCTCTACCAGCCAGTTCCACTGGACAAAGTTCAATTGATGGGTTCAAGCTCTTTTTCCACTTAGTATAATAGGAAGCAGAGCTTCCAGCAAAAGGTAAGCAAAATAGCTTCATTTCTAAAACCTCTTTCCTTATTTATTTACAGATAAAACTTATTAAATACAAAACTATAACGTTATTGTATCATATCTTTTAGAAATTTTATTATTAATTTAAATAACAATTAGTGTTTTGTTGATTAAGTCTACAATTGATTTTATATTGTCATGAATAAAAAAATGACCACCTTCAAACGTAATTACCTTCAATTCATTGGAAGTTATTTTTCTCCATTCTTCCACTATATAGGCTGGTATTAATTTATCTTCATTACCGTATAATGCAGTTACAGGGCAATTAAACTGTTGTATTAATCTTCCTTTGTCAAAATCATACTCTTCAACAAGTCTTACATCGTTTCTTAATGTTGGTATATATAGTTCGATTAATTCTTTATACTGAAAAAACTTTTTTGGTGTTCCCTCATAGTTTAACATTAGATTAATAAATTCTTCTTGAGGTAATTTATGTCTGAAACTTTTTTTACGAGCATGGGGTGCTACACCAGCTGAAGCGAAGTAATGAACTGGTTCACCATACATTTCTTTTATTTTCACACCTAATTCATAGGCTAATAAACTCCCCATACTATGTCCAAATAAAGCATAGGGTTCATTATTCTTTAACTCCAGTTGTATCTGCTGATATAAATCTTCTATCACATCATTTAAATCCTTGTAGAGTGGTTCTCCATACCGTCTGCCCCTACTGGCTAATTCCAATGGGCATAATTTAATAGAGCTATGTAAATGCTTTTTCCACTTAGTATAATAGGCTGCCGAGCCCCCTGCATAAGGTATACAAAATAACTTCATTCACCTAACCCCTTCTTTCCATTAAATAATAACTACCCATCTCTTTCCTCTATTGTACCATTAGCTACTTAGTGTTACTTATTATTTGACATTCATAAGGCAATAAAGTACTTATCACTTGCTTATATAGTTCATTAATACTAATAAAACTCACCTCATCTGGAATAGCATTTTCATCATTTGTGCAGAGGGCCATTTTGTAGCAAGGATCTATATTATACATTTTAAAATAATAATTTGTATAAATTTCTTCTGGATAAAGGGTAATTTTTTTTCCCTCATTATTTATAGAAAAAGAAAAAGAATCTAATGGCATACTTAAACCTTTTCCAATAGCTTTAATAAAACTTTCTTTTAAAGACCATAGTTGAAAAAAATAACTTAATTGTTGAGATTCAGCCTTATCCATTAAGTCATTATATTCCCGCTCTGAAAAAAAACGTTTTGCGATATTCATTTCCATAGGTTTAATTTGTTCAACATCTACACCAATAGGCGTATTGTGCTGTGCCATTATTACCCAGTCACCTGAATGAGATACATTAAAATGATAATCTTTAATGTCCTTTAAATAAGGTTTTCCATATTGATTAGTTTCAAATGCAATTTCCCTATTTGATATGCCTAACTTTTTACAGATTTGCCAACGCACTAATATCTCTGCCAACAAAGATCGTTTAAGATCATCATAATGATAAAACCGCTTAATTCTAGCCTGTTTTTCATGGGATATATAATTTTTCAATATATTAATTTCTTCAGTTGATTGTTGCTGATTAATATTTATAGCAAATAATTCTATCATATAGTTATCAAATCCTATCTTTAATTTATAAATATCCTTCTATAAAAAACAATATAATCTACTAAAAAAGATTTTTATTATTAATTGATATACTCCTTTATAACATAGTTAAAAATGTCGAAAACATGTTTATTAAAACGCCCTGTCTCTACCATTTTCAATATAATTTCTAAAGCTTTTTCAACATCTAGCCCACGTCTATATATACGGTCTTCTGTAAGGGCTTGATAAATATCACATAAAGCTATAATCTGACTTTCTTCCGTTAAAGAATTTCTTTCAAGTCCTTCTGGATAACCTGTACCTAAAAGGTTCTCGTGGTGGTTTCCTCCCCATTCTGCTATTTCATCAAAGCCTTGTATCTGTTTTAAAATATATTTTGTGTAATAAGGATGTTTCTTTATAGTTAACATTTCTTCTTCTTCTAATTTACCTGGCTTATCTAAAATCTCATTTGGCACTACCAATTTACCTAAATCATGCAAATATCCTGCTATCTTCATTTTACCACATTTTTCTTCATCATAACCAAAAGCTTTTGCCATTAAATAAGCTTTTTCTGACACTCCCTTTGAATGTTGGTGGGTAAATGCACTTTTTTTATCTATTATAATAGAGAAAGCCTTTGCAATTTGCTCTAATTGTTGAATATCAATATTAATCACATTATTAGGAATTAATTCTTTTAAATATGGTCGAATATCATATGCTCCAAGATCTATCCATAATTTGTCCTTTTGTAATAAATCTAACACAGCATCTACAATCTCTGGGTTGAATCCTTTTCCCTTTTCTGAAATGAGCCATTGACGTATTTTATTACGATATGAAAGTGCATCTTTTTTTCCTTCAAATTTAAGTTCTAACTGATCTGCAAGGGATATTACTTGAGATAAAAATGGAATTTCCTTTTCTGATAGACCGTATAGTCCAGTGCCATCCCACTTTTCATGGTGGAATCTAATGATTTCTGCTACCTCACCGTCTAATGGAAGTTCTTTCGCCACTTCCCACCCAGTGGAAGCATGATGTTCCATATTAGTTGTTTCGGCATTAATAAAAGCCGTTCTACCCTGCATTAATAACGAATGGGTAACTCCAATATCATGGAGAATTGATGCTTGAAAAGCATGATCCATTAACTCCGTCCTATTCATCTGTTTTACCATTAACAATGTTATATAAGCTACTTTTTTTGCATGATAAAAAGGTTTGTTTTCCGCTACATCTAATAATAGAGAAAACGATAAAAGAATTTCATTAAGGTTAACTTGAAAGTTGCTCATGTTGTCACTCCTCATTCACATCCAATAGTTTATAGATGTTATATTCCACATAAGACTAAAAATTCCTTTTAAGTTATTATTTTTATTAATAGGATAAAGTTAACAAACTTACTCTAAACAAATTTATTTATACAGAAAAAACGACTGATCAAAAACCTTCAGTTTCGATGAACTAAAAAATTCAGCTACTGCAATGTATACAGAAATACATAAATATGCTGAATTTTTACAGCAGCGAAAAAGTTTGTGGTCTTCATCAGTCTTAGACTTTTCTAACAGTCCTTTTCTTACAAACTATACCCCAAATCAAATGCCTTCATGTTTATATCTATAGCTTTAAAAGGCACATTATCTGCTATCGATTCTTTCCATGTGGTAACTTCAAAATCTAAATACTTTGCTAAAATACCCAATAATAGAACATTCGCTACTTGCTTTTTACCAATACCCTTTGCTTCTTCAAAAGCATTTATTTCAGAAACTTTATAACTTTTTTTTAGGTTTTCAATTTCTTCTTCTGGATAATCTAACTTTTCCTGTTGAACCATTGTAGGATAAAAACGCTTTGTATTTACAATTATTCTACCATCTTTTTTTAGCATAGAACTCCATCTTAATGCTTCTAGCGGTTCCATTGCCACTAAAAAATCGCCCTCACCCGATGGTATATTAGGAGAATAAATTTTTTCACCTATCCGAACATTACCCCACACCATACCACCCCGTTGTGATAGTCCTACTACATCATTGCTTTTTACATCTAAACCTTCCTTTAAAGCAACTTGGCAAATAATCCTTGTCATTAATATTAATCCTTGACCCCCTACACCACCTAACATAATATTAGTTGTCAATCTCCTCATCCTCCCTATTTATTTCTTTTGAAGATTTAATTGCATTTACAGGACATACCTGAGCACAAACACTACAACCAACACACATTTCTTTATCTATAGATGATTTTAGTTTCTCTATCCCATCATAATTAATCATTCTTAAGGGTGGACAATTGGTTTTAATACATGATCTACAACTAATACAAATATTAGGATCAACATAAAAATATGGTTCTTCTATATTATATTTTAAAGCACAAGGTCCATTAGCAACAATAATTGACAAACCTTCATAGGCTATTTCTTCTTTAAATAACTGTGAAGCAGCTTTATAATCGTATTGATTTATTTCCTTTACTCGATTAAACCCTATATTTTCTAATAAGGTTTTAATACCTACTGTCATATCATCCCTCTGATTATATAAACCAGAACTGGCATTAGGTTGACCTCCAGTCATGGCTGTTGTTCGATTATCCAGTACAACTATTGTCATATTTTCATTATCCTGTTTCTGATGAAGCAAATTAACAAAGCCTGTCATTCCCGAATGAAAAAATGTACCATCACCAATTACTGCCACCAATGGTTCTTCCTCTTGTTTTTTAGACATTGCCTTTCTAATCCCTTTAATTATTCCGATGCTTGCCCCCATACTAATAATTGTATTTGATTGTTCAAAAGGAAACAATGAAGCTAAAGAATAGCAACCAATATCACCAATAACCACTTTAGCCTTTGACTTTTTTATAATATCAAAAGTAGGACGATGGGGACAACCAGAACAAAACAAAGGTGATCTAGGTACTGTTTCTACAAAAGGTTTTTGATAGGATGTCTTTTCCTTTATTATTCCTGCTTTAAAAAGACCAACTTCTATTTCCTGAATACCTAACTCACCTGTAAATGAGAAGTACTTTTTCCCTTCACATTGTATTCCCATTAGTTTTAACTCATTTTCAATAAAAGGTAGCATCTCCTCCACCACTATGACTTTTTTATATTGACTAGTAATTTCCTTAGCTCTTTTTTCAGAAATGGGATAAATCATACCCAACTTCCAAATGCTAGCTTCTGGATTTATTTCTTTAATATTTTGATACACTATTCCTGATGTAATTATAAGTGTATCAGAACCTTCTTTATTGTCTAAATAATTTATATTTGTACTATAAGCATAGTCTTCTAGTTTTTGTAGCCTTTCCCTCATAAAGAATTGAGACTTTCTAGAACCGGGAGGAATCATACAATACTTTTCTTTATCTTGATTAATTCCCTTAGGGTTAACCTCTTCTCTATCTTCTAAATACACAACACTTCTACTATGACATAATCTACTGGTAATACGTAAAAGCATTGGTATAGAATATGCCTCACTTATTGTTAGGGCTAACTTTGTAAAGTCTTTAGCCTCTTGACTATCTGAAGGATCTAAAATCGCCATATTAGCAAATTTACCTAAAATACGGTTATCTTGCTCATTTTGAGAACTGGCTAAACCAGGATCATCCCCCGATACAAGCACAAAACCTCCATTAACTGGGGTTTCAGTAAAGGTCATCAATGGGTCAGCAGCTATATTCACGCCTACATGTTTCATCACTGCCATCGACCTAGCTCCATAAAAAGATGCGCCAATGGCAACCTCTAAAGCCACCTTTTCATTAATAGAAAACTCTGAATAAACTTCTTTGTGCTCCTTCAATTTTTCTATTACTTCAACAGTGGGAGAGCCAGGATAACTGGCGGCAACTGTTCCACCAGCTTCATAAAAACCTTGAGCAATAGCTTCATTACCTGTAATTACTACTTTTTCTTTTTCCTTCATTTCATCACTCCCTATAATTAACTTTTATTTGCATACAATCTATATATACTCAATTTAAAATAATTATAACAATTTAAAATTTATTATTGGTATTTTCGCCCTTTAAGTCCTAAAAAATACTGTATTTTAATACACGAAAATTCATAATATTCTATATATTAATTTTAGGGAAAACGGTACCATTTTTGAAATTTTCAGACGCAAATAGTGTGTTATAATGATATTAGAAAGATAAATTGGCATAATAATTAAATAAAGTATTGTACTTATTAAATGAATTGGAGGGATTTTATGAGCAATACAGTTAATCTTGATTGGAGTAAGTTAGGTTTTAGTTATATTAAAACTGATTTGCGGTATGTGTCCAAATGGAAAGATGGTCAGTGGGATGAAGGTCAACTTGTTGAAGACAATAACCTAAACATCAGTGAAGCTTCTACAGCCCTTCATTATGGACAGCAATGTTTTGAAGGTTTAAAAGCTTATCGTACAAAGGATAACAAAATTCAACTTTTTAGACCAGATCAAAATTCCAAGAGATTGAATAGTAGTTGTAGACGTGTTCTTATGCCTGAAGTTCCTGAGGATAAATTTATAGATGCTTGTATTCAAGTTGTTAAAGCAAATGAAGCCTTTGTACCACCCTATGGTACAGGTGCAACCCTTTACTTAAGACCGTTTGTTATTGGTGTAGGGGATAATTTAGGAGTTAGACCTGCACCAGAGTATATCTTTAGTATATTCTGTTCCCCTGTAGGCCCATACTTTAAAGGTGGTATGGCTCCAGTTAATTTTATTATTTCTGATTTTGACAGAGCAGCTCCATATGGAACTGGTGCAGCTAAAGTTGGAGGAAATTATGCAGGAAGCTTATACCCCCACAAATTAGCAGTTGAACAAGGTTTTGCTGACTGCATCTACCTTGATCCAATGACCCATACAAAAATTGAAGAAGTAGGTGCAGCTAACTTCTTTGGTATCACTAAAGACGATAAGTTTGTTACACCAAAGTCTCCTTCTATTCTTCCTAGTATAACTAAGTATTCATTAATGCATATTGCTAAAGAATATCTTGGTATGGAAGTTGAAGAAAGAGATGTATTGGTTGAAAGATTAGATGAATATAAAGAAGCTGGTGCTTGTGGAACTGCTGCTGTTATTTCTCCAATTGGTGGAATTCAGTATAAAGAAAACATGCATGTATTCCACAGTCTAACTGAAGTTGGACCAGTTACTAAAAAACTTTATGACACCCTTGTAGGTATTCAAATTGGTGATGTTAAAGCTCCAGAAGGTTGGATGGTGGAAGTTAAGTAATAAGTTTTTAATTTATCTGTAGGCTATAAAAAATATTTTAAGTTATAGAAGAAACCCGTAATGCTCTAATTTGAGTAATACGGGTTTTCTGATAGTATCAGATTTTTCACTTTTGAGATTTAATTAAATAGGCTATATTTACCATCAATGATGGTACGGCAATTGCTGCTGATATAGTCCCCACCCCCAACAACAAGTTTTTAATTATTATAGAATCAATTTTATTTCCATAGAAAATTTCAATTAAAGCAACTAATATAAGACTTATAGAACTGACCCCAAAGGCTTTTCTGTAAAATATTTTAGGTTTCTTATACTTACTTAAATAAGTTTTCTTATCAGTATAGATTGGAACAGTGTTTGGTGAAGCTGAAAAAAAATGAAAGGGACCATAAGAACACATATGTTGCCATCCACTACTTTTAAATAAATCAAAATACGCATCGTCATTATTGTCTAATTCATTATAATCCACTGAATATATTAATTTTTTAGGTTCCTCTTTAACTAATTTATATCTAAGAAAAGACATTTCTTTAAGTATCCAACCTTCCTCTGCCATTTTACTAAATTTATTTAATATTCTATCTTCGTCAAAAGCTAACCCCATATTTGATATATAACGATATTTATTTTTCATAATCTTCATCTCCCTCTAAATATTTTAATGCTTGTTTTCCATGTTCCACCATACTAATTCTTCTTTTAATATCTTTTTTCAAAAGATCTTTTCCCTTAACTGTCAACATATAAGTTTTACGCCTTTCGTCTTCTTCTATCAATTTTATTAAGTAAGCACTTTGTAATTTTTTTAAAATTGAGTAAAGACTTGCTGGTCCTATTATTACTTCTCCTTGTGAAAGTTCCTGAACATTTTGCATTACTCCATACCCATGCATAGGTTTAACTAGTGCTAGTAAAATATAATAAGTTGAATCAGTTAAAATATCTTCATCTAGTGCTTTTCCCCTTGCCACTTTATTACCTCCTTTAGTTATATCATTAAAAGATATATCATTTAATATTATTATATTAAATGATATATTCCTTAATGTCAATAATTTTTATTTACTTTAGTAGCGTTTTTATTATATCCACATTTTGCCACACAAAGAAAAACCCCCAATTGTTAACGGAGGTTTTTATTTTGTTCTACTATTTACTTTTCATCATTTTTAATATTTGATTTTTACAGCTCTCACCTATTAGAACTACTTATCCAATAAGTTTTTTACTTCCAGTAATTTAGTTTCTTATCTTGCCTTTGTTTCATAATCAATAACTAAACCTTTACCTGTTCTAAAGTGAATACCTTCGATTAATGGTATCTTAAAGTAAGTATCTACTTTTTGTTGGTTATATAAGTGTTGATTACGGAAGAACACACTTGTGAAATTTAAGTTAGCATGGCCCCCTAGCAATCCAAAGGTATGATCAATAGAAATTTTATCTATTCCATCAAATGCTCTAGATGTTCTAAGTTCAAAATTATACGCCCCTAATTTTTCTATTCCAACCTTTACTTTTGTATAAGTATCTGCCGAAACTGGTTTTGATTGTACAATTTTAAGTTCTCCACCTAAATCTAAACTAAGAATCCCTGCATCTAATTTGACCCCACCTGTTCCACCTATTTCTACAATATCTAATCTAGGAACATTTCGATAGCTTCCGTCTGCATTCTTATAGCTTGGTTTAAGTTTAACATATCCACCCGTAGGTATTTTAATTTTCAACGATACATTTGATGATACCCACTCCCTTAAAGGATCGTGATAAGTAGAAGAATAATGAACTGATACAGGTGCAGAGGACGCCATTAATACTCCCCCATGTTTGGAGAATAAGTGACTTGGCGGTTGTGTTTCATATGTCACAGTCATGCTAACAGGATTATTATTTACTGATGTTACATAAAGATCTCCTTTTGAGTTAGTACCAAAATTTAAATTAAGATTTGTTTCACTTGATAATCCTAATTCTTGTCGGTAAACTTCATTCATCACTACATGTCTTGCATAATTTTGCATTACAATTCTACGATTTTCTGCCCAAAATGCTTCAGACTTTGCTCTTGTTTCTGCATAAAGTTTATCAGAAAAAGCTTTCATCCTTTGCATTTGTAGTGAATTTAATGCCATATGTTCATTCATTCTCCGATTAAAATCTGCCTCATGCTGAGCTTTTTGCTGCATACGAATTTGATAATTGTAACTCCACCCACTAAATGCATTTTGCCAAGCTAATGCAAGACTTGCATCCAATTTGTAAATAAAGTCTTCAATATATATTGGCATTTCATCCATACTAGTTTCACTCATACGAATCCTATCTGTATTAATATAACTTAATGATCTACCAGTTTGTTTAACCAATTCTCTGACTTTATCTTCTCGCTCTTTGCAATTCTTCAAAAGATTTGCCAAACTATCTATAGTACGTTTGTCAGTAGACATGTAGTGATGTATGTCACTTTCACTCGGATCACGACCTAGAAAATAATTAAAATAAAAACTAATTTCAAACTCTCTTCGTTCTGGTAATTCTCTAACATTTTTCCTTTCTTGTGTTTTAAGAATCGTATCAATAATATATTTCAAATTGAACTTCGAGCCTGCATGATTATTTAATTCGGTAGAGGTTGCCTCTCTACCAATGTATAACCTGTAGGTATTTCCAATAATAAACCTTCTATGTTCTTGACTATTATAGAAGTTTTCTTCAATATCAGGTAAAGAAGCACTGGCATTATACCAATGATTTAATTCACTCATACTTGGAATTCTTGCAAAGTACTTGAAATACAGGGTAATGATACCTGCTTTTCTTATACCCTCTTGAGAATTTATAATATTTGTAGCAATTTGTTCTATAGTTTGCCCAGAGTAATACCAATGGTTTAATTCTGCCGAAGTTATGTTTCTCATAAGAAAATTTGGAAACATAGTTGTTATGTCATGTTTACGTTGATCAAAACCTAGTTCTCTTTGAAAAAATTTAGTAATATCAAAGAAAAACCCTTGCTTAGGCCATTTTTGTGTGTCCCAAAAACCACCCTGGGCTGATGCCCATCTATTCATTTGAAAAGCACTTCCTGTTGAGATGTGTACATCTGAATACATCTGTCCATCGTGATTCCAAACTTTTATTAAATCATCTTTACCGTCTCCATTAAAGTCTCCAATAGACCACAATATACCATCAAACATAGCACCTTGATTTGTAGCCCACCTTGCAATATTAAAGGCACTTCCCGTTGACGTATGAACATCCGAATACATCTGTCCATTAACATTCCACACCTTAACTAAATCATCTCTACCATCACCATTAAAGTCTCCTACTGCCCATTTCATAACATCACCGTAAGAACCTTGTTTAGTTGCCCACCTTGCCATATTAAAGGCACTTCCCGTTGACAAATGTACATCAGTGCTGAACATTCCACCATCATTCCATATCTTTACTAAGTCTAATTTTCCATCTCCGTTAAAGTCCCCTGTTGTCCAATGTTGGTCTTTCCCAAAAGCACCTTGTCGGGTTGCCCATCTATGCATTACAAATGAGCCATTTGTAGACACATGAACATCAGCTGTGAACATTCCACCATCATTCCAATACTTCATTAGGTCATCTTTACCATCTCCATTGAAGTCACCAACAACCCATTCCATATCTTCCCACATACCACCTTGAGCTGAAGCCCATCTTTGCATTACAAATGAACTGCCTGTAGATATGTGTACATCAGAATACATAGTACCGTCATGGTTCCATACCTTCATTAAGTCTGTTTTACCGTCTCCATTGAAATCTCCCACAAACCATTTCATATCGTCTGAGTAGCTACCCTGTTTAGTCGCCCATCTTCCAATATTAAAGGCACTTCCCGTTGACAAATGTACATCAGCTGTAAACAAACCTTCATCATTCCAAAGTTTTACTAAGTCTGTTTTACCATTTCCATTAAAATCCCCTAAAAACCACTTCATATTATCAGAGTAGCCACCCTGTTTAGTTGCCCATCTTCCAATATTAAAAGTGTTTCCTGCTGACAAATGTACATCAGTTGTAAATCCACCCCCATCATTCCAAATTTTAAAAATATCTGCCTTCCCATCTCCATTGAAGTCAATTTTTGCTCTTTTCTTTGCGGTAGATGCATTAGCGTAATTCTGTCCACCTAAAGGTGTTAATGGTATAAATATTGTTAGTAACATTATTAATACCACAACTAACGCTTGAAAACGTTTGCTTCTTGAAATTTTCATACAAAAACCTCCTTTAAATTTATTTATATAATATTAGTTAGTGATATGTAACCTAGATGTAATAATTATAATATTATTGTACTAATTATAGCATTTACGACAAATTTTGCAAGTTTTTCTTGAAGTTTTCTGTCAATTTCAATAAACAGTCTACCGTTGATGAATGAAGGATTTTACAATTATTTTGTATGCATTAAGTTAATAATCACTAATTGAGTTTTACCTTTTATTTTTAATATTTATACTGAAATTTATTTACAATTTTGTATAATAAATTGCTATACTTTTAAGTAACTAAAAAAGCTCGCAGGAATTTAATTCTCCTACGAGTTTTTTACACTTTAGCCTTTTAATACTTCTAACTTATCATCCTTTAAAACAATCTCAATGTGATCTCCATCTTTAACTTGGTTTCTTAAATAGAACTCTGCAATTTCATCTTCAATGTATTTTTGTATTGTCCTTCTTATTGGTCTTGCACCATATTTTTCATCATATCCCTTTTCTAAAATAAAGTCTTTAACTTCTTCAGAAATATCTAAAGTAATATTTCGTTCTTTTACTTCTTCAATAACTTCTTTCAACATTAGGTCTACAATTTGTCTAAGTTCTTCTTTAGATAATTTAGCAAACACAATTGTTTCATCAACTCTATTTAAGAACTCTGGGCGGAAAATTTCTTTTAATGCTTCTTTAGCCTGACTTTCTATGGCTTCATATTGGTCTTTATTAAACCCAAAACTTTTTGACTTTAATTGACTACCTGCATTGGAAGTCATAATGATAACCGTATTTTCAAAATGAGTGGTTCTACCTTGACTATCGGTTAATCTACCGTCATCTAGTATCTGCAACAACATGTTAAATACATCTGGATGAGCTTTTTCTATTTCATCCATCAATATAACGGAATAAGGCTTACGTCTTACTTTATCTGTCAATTGTCCCCCTTGTTCATAACCCACATATCCAGGAGGAGCACCTATCAATTTTGAAACAGTGTGTTTTTCCATATATTCAGACATATCAACTCGAATCATAGCCTCTTCACTACCAAACAACTCTAATGCTAATGTTTTAACCAACTCTGTTTTTCCAACACCAGTAGGCCCTACAAATATAAAAGATGCTGGTTTCTTCTTTTTTCTAAAACCCGAACGATTTCTTCTAATGGTTTTTGCAATACTTTCAATAGCTGGGTGTTGCCCAATAATTCTTCTATGTAATCTGTTTTCTAAGTCTAATAATTTTTCTGCCTCTTCTTCAGTAATTTTTTTAACAGGTATTTTAGTCCAAGCTTCAATTACAAAAGCAATATCTTCAATAGTGATTTGTGCTTCTGTGGACTGTTTTTCAATTACCTTAATCTTTTCTTGTATTCTGCATTCTTCCACTTTATATTCAGCCGCTTTTTCAAAATTGTTATTTGTTGCTGCCAATTCCTCTTTTTCTTGTATTTCTTTTAATTCCTCTTTCAAAGACTCTAATTCAACCAAACCTTGATTTTTTAAGTTTGCCCTAGAACCTGCTTCATCAATTACATCTATTGCTTTATCAGGTAAATAACGATCAGTTATATATCTTTCTGACATTTTAACAGCTACTTCAACTACCTCATCAGAAATAATAACTTTATGATAATCCTCGTAATACTTTTTAATACCCTTTAAAATTTCTATAGATTCTTCAATAGTAGGCTCATCAACAATAACAGGTTGGAATCTTCTTTCTAATGCTGAATCCTTTTCAATATGCTTTCTATACTCTTCTAAGGTGGTGGCACCAATAATTTGTATTTCACCTCTAGCAAGGGCTGGTTTTAAAATATTAGCAGCATTCATAGTTCCCCCATGAACTTCACCAGCTCCCATAATATTATGAACTTCATCAATTACCAAAATAACATTACCACATTCTTGTGCTTCTTTTATAATAGACTTCATACGCCCTTCAAATTGACCTCTAAATTGGGTTCCTGCTACTATTGCGGTTAAATCCAGTAGATAGACTTCTGCATTAAACAATTTTGAAGGCACTTGTTTTTCTACTATTCGTACAGCTAACCCTTCAGCAATTGCCGTTTTACCAACTCCTGGTTCACCAATTAAAATAGGATTATTCTTAGTTCGTCTATTGAGGATTTGAACTACTCGGTCTATTTCTCTATTTCTGCCTATAATCCTATCTACTTCTTGCTTTAGCGCCTTTTCTGTCAAATTTGTTCCATAGGTATCTAAATATTTCTTTTTACCTTTTTTCTTCTTGTCTTTATCCTTCGATTTTTCTTCTTTTATTTCAATAATTTCTGGTTCTGAATGGTCTTTATCACTATTAAGCGCATCCATACCCTTCATCGAAGAAAAAGAATCATTGAATAAATTCATCAACATATCAGTATCATCCATATCAGATATATCCATATCATCAAGGGTTTCATTCATTTGTTCCGTTAAATTTTCCACTTCTTCTGCTGATAACCCTGTTTGTTGCATTATTTGATCTACAACAGGTATTCCCATTCTTTTAGCACATTCAATACACAAGCCCTTCATTTCTGATTTTCCATTTTCTAACTTAGAAGCAAATACCACTGCAATATTTTTATTACAAACTGAACATTTTTTCATATTATCATCCCCATATAATAATTATATTAAAATTTATACTATTATCATTAATACCTTATTATCGCCATAAGTAAACTTTAATAATTCTACCATATTAAACCAGTTTGCGATAAACTAACTAATATTATACCATAAAAACATTAAATAAAAAAAGACTACAATTTAATATATCATTGATGTAGTCGCTTCCTTATTTTTATATTTCATCATAAACGTCTAAATATGAATAACGCTCTCCATCCTTCTGCCAACCTAAAATACAGTCCATATTTACATTTTCAGCAGCACGAAAAATAGATTTATCAACAGCATCAAACTTTTTCTTTAAATCCTCAATTAATGCCTTTACTTCATGTCTTTTAGTTCCAATTTTTTTAGCAGCCACCATACATGCACAGTTAAGGGGCCAAATACCATTGGCTTGTGTAAAGTCTACTATAGCAGATTCCTCTATGTGATACATGGGGCGTATTAGCTCTAACCCAACAAAATTAGATGATTTTAATTTTGGTAACATTGTACTAAAATTACCTGTATACAAAACATTTAACATTGTTGTTTCAATTACATCATTAAAATGATGTCCCAATGCAAGTTTATTACAACCTAAATCTTGTGCTTTTTTATATAATGCACCCCTCCGCATTTTTGCACACATATAACAGGGATAATCGCTTGCCATTCCATCTACAACATGAAAAATGCCTGAGTCAAATAGATGAATAGGAATATTTAAGTGATGACAGTTATCAATTAATAACTTTTTAATACTATCATGGTATCCTGGGTTCATGGCGATAAAATCTAATTCAAAATTATCTCTACCATGCCGTTTTAACTCTTGAAATAACTTAGCCATCAATAAACTGTCTTTTCCTCCCGATATGGCTACTGCAATTTTGTCCCCATCTTCTATTAAATTGTATTGTTTAATTGCTTTAATATATTTAGACCAAATTTCTTTCCTATACTTAGTAATAATACTTTTTTCTATTTCTTGAAGGGGTTTTAGATCGCTAAATGGAATTAACTGATCACAACCACTTCCTGCAATATCACTCATTGTATCACCTCTCTATAATTACCCCAATATTATAACACCTTTCTTTTATTTTGTCTTATAAATATATAGAAAACACCTCCTAGTTAAAATAAGAGGTGTTTTACAAACTACTTACTAATAATTATTAAATAAATTAGCTGCAATATGTCAATTCTTTATTTTCCAACATAATTTCTAATATAATTTTATCCGTTTCCCCCATACCAAGAAAACTTAATTTTCCTAGATTACTGATGGTTTTTTCCACCCTTTCATGTATAACTCCATTATCAGAAGGAACAACAGCCCCCTGTAAAGCCAAATTAGCAGATAAGTAAGCTGTAGACGCTGCGTTATATAATTTTAATGCACAACCTACTTTCCCTCCATCACATATCATTCCAGTAATATTGGCTGCCATATTATTTATAGCACCTTCTATATGGTGTTTTTCACCCCCCAGTAAAAGGGCTATGCCTGTGCTAGCTCCAATCCCTGCCGCTACAGCACAACCACACAAAGGAGAAAGTTTCCCTGTATAGATTTTAATATATACCGTTATTAAATGGCTTAATGCCAATGCCCTAGATATTTCTTCATCACTTTTTTTAGCCAATTCACCAATTGCCACCACAGGAAGTATAGCAGTAATACCATGATTTCCACTTCCTGCACTACTCATAACTGGTAGCTTAATACCAGCCATTCTAACATCAGCACCTGCTGCTGTCAGGGTGGCAGCATAGCCCTCCATCGTTTTTATTGCCTGTTCCTTCGAGAAAAAGCCAACCCCCATTCCCTTTTTCTCCTTCAACCCTAAATTGGCTACTTGTAAATTCATATCCCTGCCTTCTAACATAAAACGTATTTCGTTAAAGGGTATTTCCCTTACCAAATCAATAATTTCCCCAACTTTCTTATTTTTCAGCCAAAAGAGGTATTCTTGTTTAGTCTTGTTTTCACTAATTGGATTGTTTTCAGTCTTAACTCCTACACCATTCTTTTCAATAAGAACAATATTTGTATGACTTCCTTCAATCACACAACGACCCTCACCTGCTTCAGTAAACACAGTACAATCAATAAAAACTCCTATTTTATCACTAACTTCCACCTTTACGCCATAATTCTTTATAAAATGTAGAGCATCATCAATTCCTTGTTCTACATTACTCAAAACTTCTAGCCCTTTATTGGCTTCTCCACCAAAAACCCCCAAAGCAGCTGCTACTTCAATTCCCACTTGATCCGTTCCTGGTATTCCCACAGCCATAGAATTTTTATATACATTACTACTGACAATTACCTTTATGGCAATGGGTTTTTCGCCAATAACTTCTCTTGCAGTTGCCGATGCTAAAGCCACCGCCACTGGCTCTGTACAACCAATGGCTGGAATTACCTCTGATTCTAAAATACTTTTTATAATATTAAATTCCGTCATCATATGCATACCTCCCACAATTATTAATAATACCTATAATTATGCAATAAGTATGCCAATTTTTAAAAATGTATTAAAACGTGCCTTTTGTACCACTTTATTTTTATTTAGTGGTTCACATATATATAAATAGTCTCAATATGATACATGACTTTGTCTCATATTGAGATAAGTATCATATTGAGACTATAGAGATTTATATTTTTATAACTGAATGTTGTATAATTTAATTTTACGAAAAAGGGTGGCTCTACCAATACCTAATAACTTAGCCACTTGTTCTTTATTTTCACACTGATGTAGTGCTTCAATAATAGCCATCCTTTCAAGATCTTCTAACTTTATTATTTTATTATTATTTATATTAATTTCATCATCCTTAATATTTTTAAACTTTAATGGTATGTTTTCCAATTGAATAATATCTCCATGTTCCATATTTACTGCATATTCAATAGCGTTCTCCAACTCCCTAACATTTCCTTTCCAAATGTAGTCAGAAAATATGTTAAAAATATCTAGATCAAATCCTTTTATAGATTTATTCATCTTTTCATTGCATTTCTTTAATAAGTAATCCATCAACACTGGTATATCTTCCTTTCTTTCCCTTAAAGAAGGAATATTTAAAGGAATTACATTGAGACGAAAAAATAAATCTTCTCTAAACTCCCCCAATGCCACTTTTTCTTCTAAGTTTTTATTAGTTGCTGCAATAATCCGAACATCAATGGGTATTGGAATAATACTTCCTATTCGGTCCACCTTTTTTTCTTGCAAAACCCTAAGTAGTTTACTTTGTAAATGTAGAGGCATATCCCCTATTTCATCAAGAAAAATCGTTCCACTATTGGCAAGTTCAAACTTACCAGATTTACCACCTTTTGTTGCTCCTGTAAAAGTTCCTTCTTCATAACCGAACAACTCACTTTCTAATAGTTGTTCTGGTATGGCTGCACAATTTATTGCTACAAAAGGTTTGTTTTTTCTTGGACTAATTGAATGAATTGATCTTGCAAATAATTCTTTTCCCGTTCCACTTTCCCCCTGTATTAACACTGTAGACGAGGAAGATGCCGCTTTAATTGCCTTTTCCTTTACTTCATTTAGCTGGTGACTTTCACCAATAATGCTGGCAAATGAAGTATTGTTATAGGTTGATCCAATCACATCATTTATCTCTTTTAACACTTGTTTAATATTCCTTATAATAAATATTAGCCCCACCAATTCTCCTTCAACTACTACTGAATTAACCGATGTAATTCCCCTTAATTGGTGATCTTTCTGCCCATATAGAAACTCTCTATTTTTAACAATGATACCTTTTTTAGTTTGATGTACAATGTCATCAAAAATCGGTACTATTTTCCTTATATTAAGACCCTCATCCACCACTTGTTTATAAAACATTTTTTTTACTATATTATTATATTTTATGATAGACCCCTGCATATCAACAGCAATAATACCTTCTTCTAGAGAATTAATTACTGTTTCCAGTTGTTTTGTCATAAAGGTCAAATGATCATTTTTTTCTTTTTCTAATAGTTTTGTTGCTATTAAATCTGACATTCTTTCAAGAAAATCCATTAGACTTTTTGTATCTGCAAATAATTTATTTCGCTGTTCTTCTGTAAAAGCAATAAGCCCAATAATTCCAATAGACTTATCTTTTATATTTATAGGCGCACAAACTTCTCCGTATTCTTTACACTGCTCTTTTCCTCCACAGTTAATACATAGCTCATCTGTAACAGGGTCTTTTACCATATATCCCTTACCAGTCTCCAAAACCAATCTAAAAACTGAACTATCATCTACTTTTTCCCCACCAGTAAATAAATAACCACCTGTACCTGCCACCCGCTGTAGGTCTTCATCCACGATGGTTACGTCAACACCAATTACACTGGCAATTGCTACAGCAATGTTTTGAACATCTTTTTTTATATCAATTAACTTTGCCATTAACCTCACCTCCTCTTTATTTTAGCATATAAATAAAGATTCACCTCAATTTTAACCGAAAATGCAATAAAATTATAATGATAATGTATATTCTATATTTACCCTTTATCTTAATGTTTAACTTTAACAAGTCCCTAGCCTTTGGTTCTTCAATGTTTATAAAGTTAAAGTACAACATTAACTTTAACATTAACTTTAACTTTAACACTGGAACTATCCTTTAACTTTAATTATTAAATTTAAAATAATCGTAATTTTTTTAGGACAAGGGAGCATATATTTACAATATGCTGTATATAAAATAGTTAATTAATGAATGGGGGATTTTTATGAAAAACCTTTATTACTGTCTTGATTGTAGAAGAGTTTTTGACTTTGAAGAACATTGCCTTTATTGTCAATCTGAAAAAGTAAAAAAACTTGTAAAAATGACTTCTATCAATGTAATTGGTAGTAAGCTCAAAGGGAATGTATTTAATGCAAAAGATGGAAAAGTATCAGTTCTATTAGTAGATTCACAAAATAAACGTTATTTTAAAGAGTTTGAAGCCTGCGAGATTAGAAAAATCCTATAAAAATTTAAGGTATAAAATAGAAACTCCTAGAAGAAATTTTCCTCTAAGAGTTTCTATTTTTATACCAGTAAACTACTTTTCAACTTCATTAATTTTAAAAGAATACTCTTTTTTTGAAAAGATTTTGTTCCAAGCAATCATTAGTATCATTAACATCACTATACCGTAGAGAATAACAGAATAACCATTTTTTATTAAAACCCAATGTATACCAGCAGTTAAAACACAAAAAAATAAGCTTTGAAAAAATATAATAATATTATTATTTTTTATGTATTGGAAGTCTTGACTAAAGGGCAATGGTTTATCAGAAAAATGAAATATAATAATCATTAATAATAATAAGTTAATAAAAATAACGATTATATCAGGTATTATCCTATAACCATAAATAATGATAAAAATTAAACTAACAAAGCTATAAACTGGGAAGATATATTTTATTATAAGACCTTTTAAAGATCCTTTGTAAATAGTATTTTTATTTTCTACTGGCAAAACAGAAAAAATCCAAGCAGCCTTATTCCTATCACTGGTACTTAGTAGGGGTACACTGTTTGCCAACATGCTGACAGTAAAGTACAAGAATAGATAATAATTACCACTGACTACAGTTTTATACATATCTGTAAAACTTCCGGATTGACCAACACTATTAAAAATAAAAATTAAAGGTATTATTGTAGCAAAAGTTAGACTGGGATACAACTTCAACTTAATATTTCTTTCCGAAGAAATCATTTTTTGTGTGAAACGAAAGAATACATTTTCTGTTTTATTATAACAAAATAAATCTGCAAACTTTTTATTTCTTTTTTCACCTTTTAGAGCATCTTTTACAGTTTTTCCACTATTATTATTTAACTTCTGTAAGACCTTCTCAAAATGGGGAGCTACTATCTTAAAATAAATGATAAGCATTAAAATTGGAAGAATAACCCCAATAATGCTGAGAACTAAATAATAATTAATCCATTGATTTTCTATAATAACACTAAAAGGAGCTGCAAACCATACCGATGGTATTAAATAACTCCACCACTTTTGGGTAAATATCACTTCTAAGTTTATAATGTTAAAAACTCGACCCACCAACTGATACACAATGAGCATAACAACAGTGAGGGCTATTTGAAAATAATTAATAATATCCTTTAATTTTTCTCCATCAAAAAAATAGAGTATTAAATAATATAGCATTGATGTAGAAAAAATTACAAAACTAGATATAAAAATAAGTTGTAAAAAAAAGATTAACCCAAAAACCATACCATATTTAAAAGAACCCACCAAAAGTGTAGGGGCAGAAATGCTTAAAGTGATACTGAATAGATAGATTAATATATGAATCATTTTTGCCACAGTAATGGTTTTTTCTTCAATTGGTTTTGATAACAGTATGTTTTTTTCTTTAACATCCAGCAACACCGAAGAATAGTCTGAAATCATTATTGACATAATCATAAATATAATCATACCTAAAATAATATTCATTTTAAAAAATAATGAGAAGGGTAGTAAGATGAATAACATAAAGACTATTCCTATTAAACAATATATTAAAAGAGACTTTTTAAAGTTGTTTTTATCTCCATTATTTTTTTCATTGGCTAATATTGTAGGTACTCTTCTTTCATCCATAATCAATTTAACTTGTAATATTTTTCTCATCACTGGATAGTCCACACCTAGTTTATTAAAAAGAAACATAAATTTATCTAATATTTTCAGCGTTATAAAATCCCTCATGGTTACACCCCTTGTAGTGTGGAAACAAACTCACATGCAATTTCCTTATATTTATTAAAACCAGTTAATTGATTAAAAATCTCTTCTAAAGAACCTTCTTTACTTTTTTCTTTTAATTCTTCAAATGTGCCGTCTGCTACAATCTCACCATTATTCAATAATACTATCCTACTGCTGATTTTTTCAACAATTTCCATAATATGAGAAGAATAAAAAATAGTTTTTCCTTGATTAGCCAGTTCAGATAAAATCTCTTTAAAAATCATTACACTATTGGCATCCAGTCCACTTAATGGCTCATCAAAAAACAATATGTCAGGGTTATGAATAAGACTGGCAATAATTAGTATTTTTTGTTTCATTCCTTTGGAAAAAGAGGATATTCTTCCGTGTAAAACCTTTTCTAAATTAAAAAGTGTCATAAGTTTTGTAGCCTTTTTTTCTATTTCATTTATGTCTAACCCATATAACTCACCTATAAAATTTAAATACTCATATGCAGTTAAATTATCAAATATTTCCGCTGTTTCTGGTACATAACCAATACGCCTTTTATACGCTACTTTGTTTTTAGTAATGTCCTCTCCACCTATTTTTACCTCTCCCTCATAATCGTTAATTAACCCCAATAATATTTTAACTGTGGTGCTTTTTCCAGCCCCATTTGCGCCTATATACCCTATAATTTGCCCTTTATATATTTCAAGGTTAATTCCCTTTAAAACTTCTTTTTCATCATAACGCATTCTTAAATTTTTAATTGATACAATTATTTCTTTATCCATTCCATTATGCCTCCATCTGAAAACTACTTTTATATGCTAAATTATACCACACATCTCTTCTTTCTATAAATATTCTTTACAACTATTCAATATATACACTTTTGAAAACAAAAGAAAACACCACATAAATTATATTCTTCATGGGTGTTTGCTACTCTTTTACTTACAATTTTTAGGCTACTTCTATTTTTCCCTCTTGAAATAAACGAATAAAGGTTTCTGTTAGCATAGGGTCAAATTGTGTACCACTGTTCTTTTTTAACTCCAGTAATGCCTCTTTCACACTAAGGGCCTTACGATATGGTCTGTCGGTGGTCATGGCATCAAAAGCATCCACTATACACAGACATCTTCCTTCAATCGGAATATTTTCACCCTTTATCCCCCGTGGGTATCCTTTTCCATCATATCTTTCATGATGACTCATAATAGCTGGTATCACCTTCACAATTCCTGGTACATGTTTAATAATAGAAATTGAAACATCCACATGTCTTTTCATTATTTCATACTCTTCACTACTCAATTCAGATTTTTTTGTTAGAATGCTTTCAGGTACACCAATTTTTCCAATATCGTGCAATAACCCTGCATTTCTTACAATATCCACCCGTTCTTCATCAAATCCCATTGCACTGGCTAAAGCTACAGCATAATTTGATACATTTTCTGAATGTCCATATGTATAGTGGTCTTTAGCATCTATAGTGGCTGCTAAAGCATATATTGCAGAAAAGTACGCAGACTTAATACTATCTTCCATCGATTCTAATTGAGGTTCATCATAAACATTATACTGTTTATCATCTTTTTTACTAAACAAAACACTTTGATTTCTTCCACAATGCTTAGCCACATACATGGCGGCATCTGCATGATCTATCATTTCCTCTGGGGTTTTCCCATCATTTGGGTAATTTGCCACCCCTACGCTGATTGTCAAAAATTCATTTACTTCTGTAGATGAATAGAAGTTACTTTCAACAGCTTTACGAAGGGTTTCTATAGCCCTTAAAGACTGATTACCTTCTATATTTGGAAAAATTACTGCAAATTCTTCTCCACCGTATCTTGCAATAATATCATCCTTACCTGACGCTTGTTTTAACACCTCTGCAATCTTTTTTAATGCTCTGTCACCAGCTGAATGACCATATAGATCATTATACAGTTTAAAAAAGTCCACATCAACCATGGCAACGGAAAAGGTTTCATAGACACTGTCTTCAATTATTTTCCGTAGTGTTTCATGGAAATATCTATGATTATATAATTTTGTTAAACCATCGGTGATGGCTTGATACTTTGCTTCTTCATATAATTTAGCATTCTCAATTACCACCGCTGCATTATTGGTTAAAGTAAATAATAAATCAATTTCATCATGGGAATATGCTTCTCCCCTCTTTTTTTCCGTTATAATTAATAACCCTACAATTTGTTCCCTTAATTTAAATGGAGTAATTAATTCTGTTCCTAAGCTATGGAGTTGTTTCTTTTCTTTTCTCCATAGTCCAGTAAAAAAAGGATGGGTTTCTATTTCATCAATAGTTAATATGGTTTTATCTTGATGAAACCATTGAAGAATTGGATGATTACTATTATATATAACTTCCTTTGACCATTTATCTTCCGAGTTGGTATCAAATAGACAATATTCATCTTCTCCCCGTTTAATCAGTAAGTGGGTTTTCTTAGGTTGGAGTCCTCTATCTACAGCCTCCAACAGAGAATCTGAAAGTTCCTCTAAGTCAAGTACATTATTAATGATTCTACTAAAATCCCTTAAAATAGTTTGATGAGTTAATTTTTCCTTATAGAATATACTATCTATTGTTGCTTGCAATATATTTTTTATTGGTTGAAAGATTAGTGCTAAAAAGACAGCCATTGAAAAAGATAATGTCATGTGGGTAAATCCTAAAATTCTGATCATCACCTGTTGCACAGTAAAAATAGCAAATATATAAACAGCCGAAAGCATTACTGTATACAGAGAATAGGTTACTCCTTTTTTTACAACTAGTTTAATTTCTAAAAAACGATAGCGATAAATGGAATAGGCAATAAATAAAGCATTAATGGTATTAAATATAATATCTAAAGGATATTTTCCTAAATTTGGTAGCAGATTAATTAAACCCCCTACAAGAACCAATACTAATCCAAAAAGAATAAATTTTACTCTATCAAAATGAATTTGATTAGACTTTACCTTATCAAGGATGTTTATAAAGGCTAATATTAAATAAGAGAGGCTCCATACAGCCATAATTATAGCTATAGGCCCTAATTCATAGTAAAAAAAGTTATTTTCTGCATAGCCATCCACCATTATTAACCCAGAGAAATTACTAATTAACAACATACCTGCTGTGATATATCCAAATATTAATTTCTTTTTTTGATTTGTAGTTTCTGTTAAAACCAAAGTAAAATGATAGAATATTACTGGCATACTAATTAAACCAATACATAGGATTCTATTCCAAAATATGGAGCCTGGATAAAAATCTGTCCTCATAACAAATGAGCCAAAACTCCAAATAATCATAGCTATAATATAATATGCATAGTGGGTAGTAATTTTGTTTCTTCTTGACCCCAGTATTATCATTAGCAAAAAACAATAACAGACGAAACATATGAATGGTATTAAAACTAAATATGAAAACATTTGCATTGTATCACCCCAAATCATTAATTATCCACAGTTTATTAGAGATTCTATCGTTTTTTTACAAGGATTCAATTTGTTAATATTGTTATTTTTTTTCTTGGTTTTACTAAAAGTACCAGTAGGTAATAATGTGACCCTAAGGGGGTCTCTTCCTAACATTAATCTTAAATCTTTATAGTCTGAATCAGATTGTTGTAAACTTTCATTAAGTGTTTGCTTAACCGTTGTTATATCAATATTTTTTTCTAACATTTCCAAGTAGATATGTAATACTGGTTCTTTTTCATCATACTGCTTTGATGCCACCCAATCCTTTACTGGCAAATTACCTAAAGTTAGTGCTTTATCTATTGTGGCGACAGTGATACGGGTAAACCCTGCTAAGTCAATAATATTAGCTATTCTATCTACAAACCTCACTTGTGGTAATTTAATATCATAAGCTTCATTTTGTAAGGAAACACATTCAATTACATCCCCTACACGGTACCTAACAAAAGCTCCACCTCTAAACTTTGTAACAACTAATTCATATCTTTTATTTGCTTCAATCTCATTTAGTAACAACGTTTTAGGCACATAATCTTTATCTTGTAAACTCTTTAACGCTTCCTTCTCTGGTATAAATTCTAAGAAATTTACATCTGGAAAAAAGGTTAAGCCACTATCACCCCAAGTTTCAGTAGCTACTGTTGCAATTTCTGTTCCTCCATATATTTCAATTGGTCTTTTTCCCCAATAATATTCTATTTTTTCTTTAAAGGCATGGGTATCAGTTCCTGCGCATAAAATACCTTTAAAACTCCATAAATCCTTAGGTAAAATTGTCTCTTTTCTTATGTTTTTTTTGATAAAGGCTTTAGCTAATCTATATAACATTTTTAAATTACAAGTTTTTAAATATTTTAGAGATCCCTCTCTCCCTGCTGAACCCTTTGCAAACTCTTCTCCTATTTTAACCAACACACTAGAAAGACCAAAAAATAAATCTACACCTTTTGTTAAAGCTAACTCAAAACCAAGCTTATTTCGATTTTCAAAACTTAAATGTTCTGCTTCCTTAATAGAAGGTAGGTACTCAAAATTTATCTCATTTCCCACTCCATAGGGAGCTAACCCAGTTAAATAGGGTAGTGGTGCCATACCATATAAAAATTTATCATTTTCTCTAAGGGAAAAATCGCCTCTTTTTTTGCTGGTGGATAACAATAAACTAGCAATAAAAGCCTTTGTATGTTCTTCTATCATACTTTCTGAATATGGTGCTAACTTTATTTCATGGGTTCCACCCTTCCATGTAGTTTTTATCCAATACATTGGTTTTGATGGTAATACCTCTTCATTCCTATCTAAAAGATATTCTGCATAGTTATCATATGTGGTTAAAGGTACTTTTTCTCTAAATTCTTTAACTGTTCTAGGTTTAACATCTTCTCCCATCAATACTTGCCCTAATTTACACTGGGATAACAACTCTATTTGTTCCATTAATAATCTTTCCTGTATTTGCATAAATTCTTGTAAATTCAAATCAAGAAACCCACAATATTTTTCCCATACTTTATCAAATTTTTGTAACCTTAACATTTCTTCTAATGTCATTACTTTCAGTCCTTCCATCAACATAATGTATTTAAGCATTTCCTTATACTACTTATTGTAGGTATTAACATTGGCGTTGTCTTCATATAATTTTTATATTTTGGAAACATTTTAGGAAAAAAAATCTTCTCCTGTAGGTATATGTGAATTATATCGAGAATTGTCCAAATAATTCCTGCTGGAATTAGTAATTTTGCACCAGTTGTAAAAAAGAAAAAGAAATATAGCATACCAAACCACAATACGCCTGGATGTCTACACAACGCATAAGTACCTGTATCCACCAATGTATTGGTGTGTTCTTCTTTTCCGTAGGTTTTTACGAAGGGTAGTTCTAAAAAAAGTGAATATATTAACAAAAACGTAGCTCCCCCCATAAGTACTCCACAAACAATCCTTAAAGCCAATGGAAATAATATCTTATCTGAAACCATCACCACCATAATTGTAGCGTATATTAAAGTTAGCAGTCCTATAATTCCGAATAAACGTTTCTTTACTATTTGATTTTTCAAAGTGTAAACATCAAATAAGTATAAAGCAACAAACGCTAATGAACCAATAATTATATAACCCATGTTACACCTACCTTACCTATAATAATTTTACATTATTTTTACAGCTCTTTATATATGAAGTTTACTTTAGACTAGTCTATTATATTACATTCTACAGTAAATTTGTGATTTTTTTTGTAAAAATAGTGATAGTAAATAATTTTTTTTACTTTGTTATACTTATTGATAGAATACATCCCAACAAATGCCTAAAAAACTGGATTTTTTGCAATATATATGTTATAATATCTAAATTGTTTTAAATTATATGGAAGAAGGTAATGGCGTGATTAATGTAACTAATATAAGCTTAAGATATGGAGACAGAAAATTATTTGATGACGTAAATCTAAAATTTACACCGGGTAATTGCTATGGAGTAATTGGAGCTAACGGTGCTGGTAAAAGTACATTTTTAAAAATACTATCTGGTGAAATAGAATCTAACTCTGGTGATATTCATATTCCCAATGGTATAAGGGTTTCTGTTCTTAAACAGGATCACTACCAATATGACAACATTGAAGTGTTGGAAACTGTTATTATGGGTAATGTTAGATTATATGAAATTATGAAGGAAAAAGACGCAATTTATGCAAAGACTGATTTTACAGATGAAGATGGTATTAAAGCATCTGAACTAGAGTGTGAATTTGCAGAGTTAAATGGTTGGGAAGCAGAATCAGAAGCTTCTTCTTTACTACAAGGTCTTGGTATTTCCACTGACCTACATGTAAGAAAGATGGAAGAACTATCTGGGGCTGAAAAAATTAAAGTATTACTGGCACAAGCTCTTTTTGGACAACCTGGTGTGTTAATTTTAGATGAGCCTACCAACCACTTAGATATTAAGTCCATCAACTGGCTGGAGGAATTTTTAATTGGATTTGAAGGGACAGTAATTGTAGTATCCCATGACCGTCACTTCCTTAATAAAGTTTGTACTCACATGGCAGATGTAGATTTCGGTAAAATTAGATTATATGTAGGTAACTATGATTTCTGGTATGAGTCTAGTCAATTAGCCCTTCAAATGATGAAGGATCAAAACAAGAAAAAAGAAGAGAAAATTAAAGAGTTACAAGACTTTATTGCCCGATTCAGTGCCAATGCATCTAAATCTAAACAAGCTACTTCCCGTAAAAAGTTATTAGAAAAAATTAACATAGATGATATACAGCCCTCCACAAGAAGATACCCTTTTGTTGGTTTTAAGCCTGAACGTGAAGTTGGTAATGATATTTTAATAGTTGATGGTCTTACTAAAACCATTAATGGAGAAAAACTATTAGATAATGTTACTTTTACAATGTCTAAGGGAGATAAAATTGCCCTTGTTGGAAACGAAATGGTATATTCTACACTTTTTAAAATATTAACAGGTGAAATGGAACTCGATAGTGGGCATTATAAATGGGGTGTTACCATTACTAAAGCCTTTTTACCTAAGGATAATTCAGAGTTCTTTAATGATATAGACTTAAGTTTAGTGGACTGGCTACGTCAGTTTTCAGAAGAAAAATCTGAAAGCTATATTAGAGGCTTCCTAGGTAGAATGTTATTCTCTGGCGATGAAGCTTTAAAACAATCTAAAGTTCTTTCTGGTGGAGAGAGGGTACGTTGTATGTTATCAAGAATGATGTTAAGTAATGCTAACTTCTTGATATTAGACCAACCAACCAATCACCTTGACTTAGAATCAATTACTGCTTTAAATAATGGTTTAAGGGATTATAAGAGTAATATTTTATTCACTTCCCATGACCATCAATTAATTCAAACCATTGCTAATAGAATTATTGAAATTACTCCTAATGGTGTAATTGATAAACAAATGAGTTATGACGAATATTTAGAGATAATGAATGCTTAATTAATAAATATTTGTTGACTTTGTCTACAATATAAAAGACCCCGTTTGGGGTCTTTTCTCACTTCCATATACTTACAATAGATACTACGAAAAAAATTGTTAATAAAATTATTAAACCGATTCTCATATTTTTTTCTTTTTTATCATTAATTTTTTTTGCTTTATTAATTGCAAAACCAATTAATAAAAAGGTAGCAAATAACGCTAGTATAATCATTGTATAATTCTGAAATGATATAGAGATTATAGAAAATACTATTATTAAAAAAACTAATATACTGAACATAGCTAACTCTTATATATTAATTCATAATGTGCTAAATTTTTATATGCTGAATCGTAATAATAAAAATCATGATAAAGATATTTCCAGTGATCTCTATAGTGATGCGATATATGTCTCTTTAAGAATATAGCATTTGAATTTTTCCATAAATCTGCCAAAGCTTTTATTCCCGTTGCTATAGTGAAAGCAACACCAAAGCCCACTGAACACTTTATTGAAATAATTGTACCTAACACTGTAGTAGTAATTATTTCAATAGTAGTATCTAAACGTAAATCTATATAATGTGTATTTATATAATTATACTCATGTTGATTAAGTGTTCCAATATCCCCCCCACCAACATTAACATAATCTTTTAATTTTTCTGTTCTTTCCACAATCTCTAAAGCCTTACCATTCAACTCTATACTACCATTTTTTGTATAGTGTTTTATGTAGTTAATTGTGTCCCCTTCAATAACAGTATAGTCTTCTACACCGTTTTTATTTGCAATTTTTTTAATCTTTACTAAATTATTATCAAACTCAAATTCTATATCAGTCTGTATACCATCTTTTATTTTTTTTATACTTTCTTTATAATTTTTAATCCCATAGTTGCTATTTTCTTCCTTTATTTTTCCTATACTATAACCTTCTGCATAAACTTGTAATGTTGGAGCAACAATTCCTAGAAAACATAATATAAATATTAGAAATTTCATACGACTTTTTTTCATTAAAAACATTCCTTTTTTAATAATTTTCTACAATAATTATTCATACTTATGCTGATTACACCTCCTACATAATTTTTAATAGTAATAACTTTTCCCTTTAAACTACAAATAAAAACAATAACTGTAGAATATTTGAAATTATATCATAATTAATTTTTATGTACAATTCTATTTTATACAAACACCACTTTTTATAACTTCAACTTCGCCAATGCATCAGCTAAGGCTGTATTAATAGGCTTTTCAGCTTCCTTTTTTTGTTCCTTTAAATACTTTTCTACATCTTTTTTAGAGGGCTTATTTTTTTCCCCCTTCTTTCTTTCATTAAAGGATGAAAGTTTTTCCCTATGTCCACAACCACAAACAAATATTTGACCTTCCCCTTCGCCTCTTAGTTCTAACTTTTTATGGCAGTTAGGGCATCGAGCATTGGTGAGCAAAGCAACATTTTTTCTATGCCCACATTCCCTATCTTGGCATACCAACATCTTACCTTTTTTCCCTTTAACCTCCAACATATACTTACCACACTCAGGGCATTTATTTCTTGTAAGGTTATCATGCCTAAAGGTTGCATCTTCATTTTTAATTTCCCTAACTATGTCCTTCGCATAATTTCTCATATCTGTAACAAAAGTTTCTTTAGAAAGATTCCCTTTAGCTATAGCAGCAAGTTTTTGCTCCCATTCAGCAGTAAGGGCAGGAGATTTTAATTTTTCTGGTACTAAAGATAGTAGTTGACGACCCTTTGAAGTAATGAATATATCTTTTCCCTTTTTTTCAATAAGAAAAGTATTAAATAACTTTTCTATTATGTCTGCCCTTGTGGCTACAGTCCCCAGTCCCCCTGTTTCTCCAATTGTTTTTATTAGTTCTTTATTATCACTTGCCATATATCTTACTGGGTTTTCCATAGCCGATAATAATGTTCCTTCATTAAAGGGGGCTGGCGGTTTGGTTTTTCCAGTTGTTTGAGATAGGGAGACTACCTTTAAAGTATCACCCTTCTTTAAACTTGGTAAAATCTGATCAGACATACCATCATTTGCGTCTTCATCTTCAATAATATTTTGATAAATCTCCTTCCAACCTTGAGCAATAACTGTTTTTCCCTTAGCTATAAAAGTTTCTTCCCCAATATTAGCTTTTATGGTGGTTTGTTCATACTCAAAAGGAGGAGACAATACTGCTAAGAAGCGTTTAACAACTAAATCATATATCTTACGTTCCTTATCATTTAATCCCCCTATATATGCCCTTTCTTCTGTAGGAATGATGGCGTGGTGATCTGTAACCCTACTATTATCCACAAAAGATTTATTGCCTTGTATAGGGCTTCTAAGGAGCTTAGATGCCACAGCAGAATAAGGACCCACTCCACAACCTCTAATTCTGTCTTTTAGTGTTTCTACTATATCCGTAGATATGTATCTTGAATCTGTTCTAGGATAAGTCAACAGTTTATGGCTTTCATATAAACTTTGCATAAGGGATTGAGTTTCCTTAACTGAAAAGTTAAAAAGTCGATTTGCATCCCTTTGAAGTTCGGTTAAGTCATACAATTGTGGAGAATAACTCTTTTTGTAGTTTTTATCCACTTCATAAACTTTAGCATCTTTTCTATTAATAGTATTAAATATTTTTTCCACCTTTTCTTTATCAAAGGTTTTAATATCTTTTGTTTTATTATCTTGCCAAATCAATTTTAGACCAGTGGCTAAAGCCGTTATGCCGTAATATGCTTTAGGTTTAAAGTTTTGTATCTCTTTTTCTCTTTCTGCAATAATGGCAAGGGTGGGGGTTTGAACTCGCCCACAGGATAATTGTGCATTATATTTACAGGTTAACGCTCTAGTGGCATTCATCCCTACAATCCAATCTCCTTCTGCCCTAGCAACCGCCGAAGCATAGAGATTTTCATAGTCCTTTCCGTTCTTAAGTTTATTAAAACCTTCTTTAATGGCTTTATCGGTAACAGAGGAAATCCAAAGTCTTTTAATGGGCTTTTTCATGTTTACCTTTTCCACAATCCATCTAGCCACCAATTCCCCTTCTCTACCTGCATCTGTGGCTATAACCAGTTCTCCCACATCTTTTCTAAGCATTTGTTCTTTAACAACGCTAAATTGTTTACCACTTTGCTTGATGACAACAAGCTTTAAGTGGGGAGGTAACATCGGTAAATCTTCTATTTTCCAAGACTTATATTTATTATCATATACTTCTGGGTCTGCCAAAGTCACTAAATGCCCCAAAGCCCAAGTGACGATGTATTTATCTCCTTCTATAAAACCATTACCTTTTTTATGACAGTTTAGTACCCTTGCTAAATCCCTTCCCACTGAAGGTTTTTCTGCTAAAACCAGTATCTTTTTCATTTATACAATCCCTTCTATATAAAAATTCTATATCTTATTATTTCCATTAATTTATTTTTGCTCCATTTTTTGTTGATTACACCCTTAATTTTAGCATATAATTAACTATAAATTAAGCTTCTCTTATTAATTAATTATCTCGCCATATATATCTATAGTTTTTTGTAATTTTATTACATTATTACATTGTCATAAAATAATGATTAATCGATTAAAATATATTAAATAATTTAAATTTCTTTAGACAAAAACCAATATTCTCGTTAAATGGATGTTGTCGAAAAAAGTATACTGTTGCACAATATTGTCAAATAAATTATAATTATAAAAAATGATAAGATTGGAGAAATTAATATGAAAATACATCTTGTTACAGATAGTGGAAGTGACTTATCTAATGAATTTCCACAGAAAAACAATATAGACATAGTTCCATTAATGGTTACCTTTGGTGATGAATCTTTTGCCGATGGAGTTGATATTAATGCCGATCAATTTTATGACAAAATGGCATCCAGCGACCACTTACCTAAAACTTCATTACCTTCGCCACAAACTTTTGCTAACGTATTTAATAAGTTTGATGAAAACGATTCTATTTTATGTATTACCATTTCCTCTGCCATTAGTGGAACTTACCAGAGTGCAATGATTGCTAAAGAGATGGTTAAAAGTAAAATAGAAATAATTGATTCTTTAAATGTTAGCATGGGTACTGGTTTATTAGTGATGAAGGCACAAGAATTAATACAATCAGGACTATCCTTAGAAGACATAAAAAAAGAAATTTTAGAAATACGTAATACTATGAAATCTTTTGTTGCCATCGACAACTTAGAAAATGTTATAAAAGGTGGAAGAATTTCCAACTGGAAGGGTAGTATCGCAAAGGTTATGCAGATTAAACCAATCTTAAAGATTTCCCCTGATGGTACATTAAATGTAGCTGACAATTGTAGAGGTAGAAAAAGACAGTTAAAACGTTTACTTGAACTGATTCAAGAAACAGGAAAAGATGTTAGTAAATCTACAATTTCGATACTTCATGCAAAGGCTCCATCACAAGATGTGACTTATTTACAAGAAAAAATTAAAGAATTATTTAATCCTAAGGAAATTGTTATTGGTCAATTAGGTCCTACAATGGGTTCTCATGGTGGATTTGGTGCAATAGCCATATCACTTTAATTTTTAAAAAATGAGAGTAGTCTTTTAGAAGACCCTCTCATTTTTTATACTCAATATGTATACAATACACAGTTCTAAACATAAACTTCATCTATAAAATAAAAACTAGAAGCTTAGTCTTCCCACTTACTCAATATTGTATTAATTTTATCTACTAGCATTGAAGATGCCACATGATTCATACCACCTTCTGGAATAATTATATCTGCATGTTTTTTACTTGGCTCAATAAAGGCTTCATGCATTGGCTTTACAGTATTCAAATATTGGTTAAAGACAGAGTTAATATCTCTTCCCCTATCATTAATGTCCCTCATCAACCTTCTAGCAAAACGAATATCTGCATCAGTGTCAACAAATACCTTAATATCCATTAAATCCACTAATTCAGGATTTTCAAAGATAAGAATACCTTCAATAACAATAACTCTTTTTGGCTCTTCATAAACAGATTCGTTTAATCTCATATGTTCAACAAATGAATAAACAGGTCTCTCAATAGGTTGAAATTCCTTAAGTTTTACTATGTGATTAATTAACAAATCGGTATCAAAGGCATTTGGATGATCAAAATTTAGATTTTTTCTTTCCTCGTAAGATAAATGTGCGTAAGATCGGTAGTAGTAGTCTTGACAAAGTAAGAGTAGGTCATCTTCAAAATCGTCTTTAAGTTTTTTAGCAAGGGTGGTTTTACCTGATCCCGTTCCACCTGCTATTCCTATTATAACTGGTTGTTTCATTATTTATCCTCCTGTTTATTAACTCCAAATTAACTTGATTAACTTGATTAACTTGATTAACTTAGTCTCGATACCAATTATATCATCATTTTAGTCTAACTGCCAACAATACTTAATTGATTTAAAAAACACCCTTGAGTTTTATAAACCCAATTGGTGTTTTTTAGTGTTAATCATTTATAAATAAAGTAAAAATAAAAATTTATTAATAGACCTACTTAGCATTACGCTTTCTTAGTTGGTACTAATGCCCCTTTGAAAGTTTTGTGTCTAAATTAGGAGACTTAGTAACTAGGCATAGTAGCGCACCCAGTACACTTAATAAAGCTGAAGTGGTGTAGCTAATGGCATAACCACCTGTCATGTCTCTAACTAGTCCACCTAATAATGGTCCAAATACTCCACCTATCCCCCACGCTGTAATAATCATTCCATAGTTCATACCAAAGTTTTTCATACCATAGTAATCAATACAAATTGTTGGGAATAGAGTTGCTGTCCCTCCAAAGGTAAAACCTACAACTGCTGTACCAAACATAAGTGTTAATGGAGTTGTTAGCTTTGTAAATATTATAAAAATAAATACTTGTAATAAAAAGGTTAAAAATAGTGTTCTCATTCTACCTAATTTATCTGATATGATTCCACAACCAATTCTACCTGAGAAATTTGCAATTGCATAAACTGCAATAAGTGTAAAGGATGATGTAAATCCAGCTTGTTCTATTCCTATCCTAGCCAATTGACCTGTTAATAATAATCCTGCGAAGGTTCCAAAACAGAACATCGTCCAAAGTAAATAAAACTGCTTTGTTTTTAATACTTCCCTCCATTCATAATTAACAACGCTACTCTTCTGAGCCTTTGTAACTGGTTCATTAGAAACAACATAATCCTTTGGAGGATTGGATATTGCTTGTACCAGCAACATTATAATTACGAAGAAACCCCCACTCATCATAAAGAAAGTGCTTTTTATACCATAATTAGTAATAAGATAGTCCGTTAAGGGTGCAATATATACAGGTGCTAATCCAAATCCACTTACTACAATACCTGAAATGAGCCCTCTCTTTTTAGCACTAAACCATTTAACAGCTGCTGGAGTAGTTGCTGCATATCCAGTTCCCATTGCCGTACCAAAGATAATACCAAAGAAAATTGTTAGTCCTGGAACTGTTAAGAAAATTCCAGAAAAGAAGAAACCAATTGCTGCCAACACTGCTGATGTCATAATGACTGGTTTTGGACCTAACTTGTCTTGAAACTTACCTCCTGGAACCATTGAAAATGCAAAAGATGCACAGGCTGCCATATAAGGGATTTGGGTCATAGTGGTTGTCCATCCCAACTCTGCTATTAACGCTTTTGCTATAATACTCCAAGCGTATAATACACCTAAGGTTAAGTTAACACCAAGGGCAGCTAAGGCTACTATCCAGCCTCTACTAAAACTTTTGTTTGCCATTTATCTTCCTCCTAACTATTGTTTTGTATTATCTAGAATTCGGGATAAATTATACAGCCTTCAATATGTCGAAAAATGTATTTTTATACCTACATTTCTAATTATATTATATACAATACACAAAAGATAGTCTTGATTAAACCATGTTAAAATATGTTAATATATTGATTTTTCTGTTTTTTAGCAAAATAAGAAAACCCCACCAAGAACAAAAGTTCTTAGTGAAGTTTTCTGAAAAGTCTTATTATTATCTATAATTTTCTATTCTTATAATTTAGTGTCATCCACCTGTTCTAACCATTCTTGAATTGGTCCAATAATAGAACTGATGCAACCATCTTCAAAAGGATTTCTTAAATTTGATAATTTAACCAGTTCTAGGAATGGCTTACTTCCTCCTGCTTTACATAATGTTAAATAGTCATCCCATGCTAGCTTTTTATCTTCTGAATTCCTCACCCAAAACTGCATAGCACATACTTGAGCTAATGTATAATCAATATAATAGAAGGGTACTTCAAAAATATGCCCTTGCCTAAACCAGTAACCACCTCTTTTTAAGAAATCATTATCTTCATAATCTCTAAAGGGTAGATATTTAGCCTCTATATTTCTCCAAGCTGTTTTTCTCTCTTCTGGGGTAGCATCATGGTTTTCATAAACCCAATGTTGGAACTCATCAACAGTAACACCATAAGGAATAAATAATAAAGCAGAACTTAAATGGGAGAATTTATATTTTGCTTCATCTTCTTTAAAAAACAAATTCATCCAAGGCCATGCAAAAAATTCCATACTCATGGAATGAATCTCGCAAGCTTCATAGGTTGGGAAGCCGTATTCAGGCACATCATAATGTCTACTACTATATACTTGAAATGCATGACCTGCTTCATGGGTTAAAACATCCACATCGCCAGAAGTTCCATTAAAGTTTGAAAAAATAAAGGGAGCTTTGTACTGGTTTAAATATGTACAGTATCCTCCTCCTGCCTTACCTTTTTTAGCTTCTAAGTCCAACAATTCATTTTCCCTCATAAAAGTGAAAAACTCATCTGTTTCTGGTGAAAGTTCCTTGTACATTGTCTTTCCGTTATTAATAATCCATTCTGCATCACCCTTAGGTGTTGCATTTCCAGTTAAAAACTCTAAAGATTCATCATAGTATTTTAAGTTATCTAACTTTAATCTTTTTGTTTGTCTTTCCCTTAATTTAACAGCCACTGGTACTAAACTCTCAAAGACTTGTTTCCTATAATTAGCCACCATTTCAGCGTTATAATCTGATCTTGTAAGACGAGCATAACCTAATTCTATAAAGTTATTAAAACCTAGTTTTTTAGCTATTGTGGTACGAACCTTTACTAAATCATCATAGATTTTATCAAACTTCTCTTCATTTTCAGAGAAAAACCCATTGAAGGCTTCTTGCGCTGCCTTTCTAGTGTCTCTATCCTTAGATTCCATAAAAGGCTGCATTTGTGGTAAATTTCTTTCTTCCCCTTGAAATAGAATTTTAGAAGAAGCCCTTAATTTAACGTACTGGCTTGCCAACTTATTTTCTTTTTGTAAATCTTCTATAATATCAGGAGAAAAAGTTTTAAGCTTTAATTCAGCAATTGTAAAAAGTTGTTTTCCCCATTTGTTTTCCAACTCATTTCTATATTTTGAATTAATTAATGACTTATAATATTGACTAACTAACCCTTCATAAATAGGCATATTCTCATCAATATAATCATTTTCTTTTTCAAAAAATTCGTCAGTTGTATCTACCGTATGTCTAATATGTACAATATTATTCATTGTTTCAAATACATTTCTTAATGAATTAATTTCTGTTACGACTCCATCTTGAACTTCAAAAGAAGTTGCATTGTCAAATAACGCTAATAATCGATTAAACTCATTGGTGAGCGTTTCCATATTAGGTCTTACATATTGATAATCTTTAAATGTTGACATAAAAAACCTCCATCCTTTTCCAGTTAATTAGATATTTACTTATAAATACTATTCTCCATATTATTAAAATATCCTCTATATTAATTATTTTATATATATTATCAATCTATATTTATAACATTAATATTTTATAATCTTGCTTTCATTTTTTACAGCTAATTTAAAAACTATTTTAAAACTACCTTTTAAATAAGCAATTTTTTATTTTAGTACCCATACTCCATTATTATGCACTTTATGGTAAAACCTCAATATTGGTTTACATAATGTGTCTCCTCCTGTATAATAGTGTTTATTGCATCACCTACAAATGCTGAATCTCATATTTTTGAGTACGGAGGAACCAAAGTAGGGGTTAATCCATCCATATGGTAGGGAACCTTCTATCCCGAACCCGTCAGCTAACTTCGGAAGCATAATAAGGAAGGAGAGTATCACATGCAAACTAATCAAAAAAGAGTAGTTGCTCTATTATTAATCGTTCTCTTTATTTCTGTTCAAGTGGTGGGGGTATTCGCTGCCGAACCTTATAGGTTGTTAAGATTTGGTAGTAGAGGTAACGATGTTTCAAGACTTCAACAGGAGTTGAAAAATAAAGGTTATTATAATAGTGCTGTGGACGGCATCTATGGAAGGATCACCGAAAGGGCTGTTATTAATTTTCAAAAAGATAGCCGTATTATTGTTGATGGAATAGCAGGTAACCAAACCCAGTCTGCTTTGTTTGGTAAGACTACAACGGTTTCAAGAGGGACAACCACTTCTAGAAGTTTTGACAATAATGACGTATACTGGTTATCCAGAATTATTCACGCTGAAGCTGGAGCTGAGCCTTATAGAGGAAAAGTTGCAGTTGGTAATGTGGTATTAAATAGGGTAAATTCAAAAGAATTCCCCAACACAATTTATGGTGTTATATTTGAATATTATAAGAATATTCCCCAGTTCAGTCCAGTACAAGATGGAACTATCTATAATACACCATCACAAGAAAGCATTCAAGCTGCTAAAGAATCTTTAAATGGAGTTAGACCAGTGGGTAATTCCACTTACTTCTTTAATCCTGATAAAGCAGCAGGAACTTGGATCGTAAGAAACAAAAGCTATGTAACTAGAATAGGTGGTCATGTATTCTATCAGTAATGTATTGAAGGTAGGAAATATTCCTACCTTTTTATTTTTTTTGTCTATAGGTGCATTTGCCATCAACAATTGTTGCCATAATATCGAGGTCTTCATTGAAAACTGTTAAGTCGGCATCTTTTCCTATTTTAATACTCCCCTTTTTATCTTCAATCCCCAATAAGGTTGCTGGGTTAATACTTACCATATTAATAATATTAGTTAAATTGTAACAGGTATTATCCCTCATATTCTTTACAGCTTTGTTTAATTTTAATATACTACCTGCTAATGTTCCATTTTCCAGTGTTGCCATTGTTTCTGAAACATTTATCATTTGTCCACCTAAATCATATTTTCCTGCCCTCAAGGAGGTTGCCCTTATGGAATCCGTTATTAATATAATCTTATCTAATCCCTTCATTGCAGTAACCATTCTATAAATACTAGGATGAAGGTGTATGTTATCGGCAATTATTTCACAATAAATATCACTGTCTAAAACAGCACCTACAACCCCTGGTTCTCTATGATGTAACCCAGACATACCATTAAATAGATGGGTAGCACTTTTAATCCCTTTGTTAATAGCCTCCTTAGTCATATTATAGGTGGCATTTGAATGTCCTATTGATAAAAGAATATGGTTATGCTTCTTAGTAATGCTATCCATAAAAATATAGTCCTTATCCATTTCTGGTGCAATGGTAATCATTTTAATTACATCGGCATACTTATTTATTAGTTCATAATTAGGCGTTAGAATATATTTTTCATTCTGTGCCCCTTTATTGACTTCATTTATAAAAGGTCCTTCTAGATGAGCCCCTAGTATTGTAGCCCCTTCATTTTCCCCTAACATTACTTTCTTAATAGAATCTAATGCCCTAAATATTTTTAAAGGTTCCATTGTCATGGTTGTTGGAATAAAACTTGTAACGCCACTTTTACACACTTCCCTTGCTATTGTTTGAATAGATTCAACTGTACCATCCATTACGTCAACCCCAGCCAAACCGTGGATATGAGTGTCTATAAAGCCTGATGATAAATAATTACCTTTTGCATCATAAACTTCCATATCCCCCAAGGGAATAGTGTTTTCTATTATATCTACTATGTGTTTATTATATAATAATGTTTTATTTTCTATAATCTCATTTGGTAGAACCAATTTAGCATTTTTAATTGCTTTTATCATATATATTCACCTACCATTTATTATAATAACAACTTCATTAGCTTATGCTAAGGGTACTTTTCTTATGGCGTGTTTAAATAATGTACTTCACATTTTTATTAAGACACCCCTACTAATTTTAATCTTATAAGTAGGGGCGTTTGTAAAAGTTTTTTAACTTTTTTATTATGTCTTCTTTTGTTTTAATTGTCGTAAAATTTCTCCATTCATAGGGAAAAATATTTCTATAACTTAATGAATTAAACCGTTCATCAATTAATAGTACAACTCCCCGATCTTCTTCTGTACGAATTACCCTACCAGCCGATTGTAATACCTTATTCATTCCTGGATACATATAAGAGTAGTTATATCCTTGTTGATTAATTTTGTTAAAATAATCTTTTATAATATCTCTTTCTAAACAAATTTGTGGTAGTCCAACACCTACTATAATCGCTCCCGATAATCGTTCGCCCTTTAGGTCTATTCCTTCTGAAAACACCCCACCCATTACAGCAAACCCTATTAAAGTTTCCTTTGGCTGTGGTTGAAATTGTTCAAGGAAAGCCTCCCGTTCTTCCTCCATCATTATTTGACTTTGCAAAATCCTATTATAATGGGGGTATTCTTCTAAAAACAGATCATATACTTTATTCATATATTGATAGGATGGAAAAAAGATTAAATAGTTTCCCTTTTTTTGAGAAGCAACTGCTTCAATATAGTCTACTATTTTAACATAACTATCTTCCCTATCCCTATACTTTGTAGAGATATTACTGGCTATTAATAGACATAGGTTGTCTATATTAAAAGGTGATGGAAGTAACATTCCATCATCCTCCTTCACTCCCCCTAAAATTTCTTTAAAATATTCTATGGGTGACAAAGTAGCAGAGAAAAAAACAGCAGACTTTCCTCTTTGAATGGCTTGCCCCAGTAAAAACGAAGGATCTAAACAGAATATTTTTAGCTTTACATCTTTTTCTTCTTTTTCTACATAGGTTAAATAACGGGAATCATATAGCTCTGCTATTCTAGTAAATGCTAAGCACTGAAAAAACAACTCTAACAACTCTTTATGCCCCTCTTGACCCTTGCCTATTGCTAAATATTCTTCACATTCTGTCATTAGTCGGTTTAATAAATATAATATATCCTCCACCAAGTCCACTTGGGTATACACGTCTTTTTCGCCACAAAGTTTCTTCATTTTAAGCATATATGAATTTAAGCTATTGAGGGCTTTTGCAATATTTGGCTCTCTATCTTTAAATATTTTCTTCAATTCTAAAAAATGACTTTTAAACAAGGTTGCTGAAAACATTTCTCTTGCTCGGTCCACTAAATTGTGGGCCTCATCTATTAAAAAAGTATACTCATTATTATTGGCATCAAAAAATCTTCTTAGATAAACTCTGGGGTCAAAAATATAGTTGTAGTCACAAATTAAAGTATCTACCCACATAGCCAAGTCTAATGAATATTCAAAGGGACATAGGGTATGTTTTAAGGCATATTCCTCTACTTTTGTTCTTGATAATTCATCTTCCTTTTCCAATATATCTAATATCCCATTGTTGACCCTATCAAAATGTCCTTTTGCATATTCACAATAATCTGGCTCACATTGGGGTTGTTCTTTAAAGCAAATCTTTTCTTTTGCTGTTATTGTTATAGTTTTAAATCTTAAACCTTTATTTCTCATCTTTACAAAGGCTTCTTCTGCTACTTGTCTTGTTATTGTTTTGGCTGTAAGATAAAACAGTTTAGAAGTATAGCCTTCTCCCATTGCCTTTATGGCAGGAAAAAGGGTGGAAATAGTTTTCCCTATTCCCGTTGGTGCTTTAGCAAATAGCCTTTTTTGATCTTTAACAGTACGGTATACAGTAACAGCTAACTTTCTTTGCCCCAGTCTATAAGTATCAAAGGGGAATTCTAAATTATTAATTGAAGGATCCCGTATATTTCTCCATTTGGATGTGAAATTTGCCCATACAATGTATTTATCAATAATATTAAAGAAAAATATTTCTAATTCATTATAACTAATTGTTTTTCTAATCATTTTTGTATTTTCAGTTTTTAGATGGAAATATGTCAACTGTATATCTATCGTTTCCATATTGTTTTGCCAACAATATATATATCCATAACACTTGGCTTGTGCCCAATGGAGGAGACTATAGTTTTCATCTATTTCCTCTAAAGCTCTATTGGTGGATTTAATTTCATCTATACAAATAGCGTCTAAAGGACAAGTAATAAGACCATCCATTCTACCTTCAATGGAGAAGTTAAAGCCCTTATATTCAAATTTATGTTTTAAAGAAACTTCTGCTTCATAGTCTTTACCTTTAGACCGTTGAACTTTTTGATGGGCTCTTGTTCCTTCTACTCCTGAAGACATGCTTCTAAAACTGGTATCTATATCACCAGCCCTTAAAACAAATTCCACTAGGTTTCTAACTGATATTTTAATTTCGTTTAAATTAGCCATATCTTAATCCGTCAATAACTCAAACCCGGTCTCCGTCACCAATATCGTATGCTCCCATTGAGCCGACAATCCACCATCAACAGTTATTGTTGTCCAATTATCATCTAATATTTTACATTTATAACTTCCTTCATTTATCATAGGTTCGATGGTAAATGTCATTCCCGGCAACATAATCATTCCTTTGTTTCCGATATTATAATGATGTATAAAGGGTTCTTCATGGAATTGAATGCCAATGCCATGACCACCAAAATCCCGTACCACAGAAAAACCTTTTTTAGTGGCATGGGCTTCAATTGCTTCTCCAATTACATTAAAAGGTTTATAGGGTTTTACACTTTCTATACCTACTTCAAGACATTCTTTTGCACATTCTACAAGTTGTTTTGCCTTTTCAGAAACACTTCCTATTGTGTACATTCTACTGGTGTCGGCATAATAACCATCTAATATCGTTGTAATATCTATATTGATAATGTCACCATCTTTTAATTTAGTTTCATCAGGAATTCCATGACAAATAACATTATTAAGGGAAGTACATACACTTTTAGGATAACCATTGTAGCCTAATGGAGCTGGAATGGCTCCGTGTTTTATTGTGTACTCATGCACCCAATGGTTAATCTCATTTGTTGTGACTCCTTCTACAATTTTCCCTTCCAACATATTAAAAATTGACTTAGCCAATAATCCACTTTTACGAATACCTTCGATTTGCTGTTGTGATTTAATTAATTTTCTTTTAGGTATTTGAAATCCTTCTCTTTGGTAGTCTAGCAATATACTTTCTTTTTCCATATGGCATTTTTTATATTTTTTTTCACTGCCACACCAACAGGGGTCATTTCTTTGAATCGTTAACATTTTATTCTTCACCTTCCTTTATATATTTTATGATAACATAAAAATTAAGCCCTTGCAGTAATAGTGTATTTGTAAAATATAAAACAAATTCATTTAAAGCCCATATAAATAAAAAAATTTCCCTTAGTAAGATGTAAAGGGAAATAATCAATTAGTTATGATATATCTAAGTAATTTTTTTGCATTTTGTGAAGGTACTCGATGGATTTTTCTTTATCCTCCATCATTAAGTATATTTCGGAATAAAAAGCATATAATTTTTCTTGTTTTGATTTAATATTTTTATTTAGTATTATTTTTTCTACTTCTTTAAGATGCTTTAAAGCTTCATTATAATTTTGTTTTAACCTCATGTAAACAAGTACTATAGTAAAGTGAAAATCTACAATTAAACTATCTTTGTTCATTTTTACTGCCAACTTAATTCCTTCTTCTAAGTCTTTTAAAGATTCTTCAGATTTACCTAACATAAATTTACATTTAGCATAACATAAATAAATATTTGGTACGTAACTTTGTTTAACCTCATCTTTTAACTCATAGGCTTTATTGCAATATTCTAACGCCTTTTCCACCTCACCTAATTCTTGATATAAAGTGCCACAGTTTAAATAGGCTAAAAAAAGAGTATTACAGTCTAATGGTTGTGAGTTATTTAACAATTGATTATATAAATCTTCTGCTTTCTCATAATCCTTTAAGTCCCTATATGTATTAGCTTCCACTAAAGTTAATTTACCATCATTAATACAAAGTGTAGCTTTATCACTTTTTTCTTTAAGTTCATTGATATATTGTAGTGCCATATCATGTCGATGAATATAACGATAACATAAAATTTGATTGAAAATCGCCTCGGTTTTTACTGTTTCATTATTAATACTACGATGGGAAATAGCAGTATTATATGCCATTGTGTAGTAGATTAAAGCTTGATTAATCATCATTTGCATATAATAGCTATTTCCTATAAAATTGTACATTCGAGCCACTTGCTCAAATTGTTTTTGTTCTAGAAAATAAGCTAAAGCTCTAAGATATTCTTTAATCGCATTGTTATAGTTATATTGGTAATAAAAATATTCTCCTTTTACTATTTGTAATTCAGCTATTTCCTTCTTTAATCCCCACTTCTTAGCTAAGTCCAATAATTTTGCAAGATATTCATCATCGGTTGCTTCATGTTTCAGGGCTGTTATTTTTTCTCTCAAGTTCTTTACTTCTAGATTAATCCTACTTTTTATCTGCTCTTCTTCAATTAGCTCATCAAACATTTCTTTATCCGTTTCTGTCCCTGTACATAATAGTTCAATTTCTTCTTCTGAATTAAACATTTCCATTATCATAACCCCTTCCAATGAAGCATTGTTATAACTAGCGATCTGTTTTTGTTTCTTTATCTTTATATAAAATGTCAATAGTATATTTGTCTCTACTATTATGATACCTAAAGAAGAAGAATTTTTCAATGTTTTTATAGCAATTTTAAGAATTTTTTGCATTTAACCATATATTTAAATATTAGTTATTAATAAATAGTGATTATTTAACATATCCCTTACAATCTAGTTTAAAACCTGAAGTTTTTTTAATTAAAGAAGGTCTTTAATTCTGGTAGCACAATAATCCATACACCTAGTAGTAAAGCAATAACACCTGTAACGATAAATATTGTGGCTGGTAGTAAAACATCTGATAAAACCCCATAAACACCTAACCCAACTGGAACAATCCCCTGTGATACCGTATTCAAGAGGGCAAAGAATCTTCCTCTAAATTCATCGGGTACTCTTTTTTGTAATGCTGTAAATAGTGGAATACATATTAATGAATTACAAATCATTAAAAGCATAGTCAATATACAATATAGAAAAAACGTATTTAAATTACCTACTTTGTTTAGTATGACAGGTATTACAGGTATTCCAAACCCAATTAACGTTAGTGCTTGTCCCAACAAAGCCCATTGAATTAACCGATGACTACTAAACTTGGAAAAAACAGATAATGCCACCATCCCTAGCAAAGCTCCAACCGGGAATATAGACTGTAAAATGCCATATTCCTTAGCACCCATTTCTAAAGTAAATTTAATTGTTTTAGGAAAAACAATTTGTAAAACAGGATTAAAGAAAAAATTAAGGAATAAAGAAAAAATCATAATCTTTAAAATGGTTTTTTGATTTCTTACAAATTTTACTCCGCCTTTAAAATCCTCCCAAAAACTAGATTTTACATTGCCTTTTTTCTTTACATGAGGCAAGTTAATAAACGTTTCAGAAATACCTGATAGTATAAAGGAAATTCCATTAACCATAAAAATACCAACTATTCCAAGTTTATAATATAAAAAACCAGAGATAGCACCACCAATAATCCATGTAAGTTGCCTACTAATTGCATTTATGGAATTAGCTTTAGTTAAGTCCTTTACTTCGACAATATTAGGAATTGATGCATCCACCGCAGGATTAAAAAAAGTTCCAAAAAATGCACTTAAAAACGTAATACTAAATAATGAAATAATAGGATAAATGTTATTGTAAACCAAAACACCTAAACTTAATAGTAATATACCTCGAATAACATCTGTACCTACAATGATATTTTTACGACTCATTCGATCAACACAAACCCCTGAAAAAGGACTGCAAATGATATAGGGTATTAATACAATAGCTCCAAAAATGGCCATATATGTTCCCGAACGTCCTTCTCCAACTGTATTCATAATAAACCACGCCACCGCCACTGAATGTACGGCGTTTCCTAGATTTGATACGATTTGTCCCATCAATAACAAAACAAAACTCTTATTTTGAAAAATACTACTTTGTTGTAATTTCAGTGAATCCTCCATTAAATCCCTCCCATATTTTTTATAAAAATAAGACTATACTAGTACAAGTATAGTCTTATTAATAAACGTTATCTACTCTTATTAAGTTAAACTAATTTTATAGTATCAAATCTAATTAGAACTTACAACAACCTTTTTATATGATTTAGATATTACTAATTGTTGTACAAATTGAAAACCATTACTTACCACCCAGTACAAAGTTAAACCCGCAGGAAAACCCTTTCCCCACCAAAAAATCATAATGGGTGAAATATACGTTAACAACTTTAGACTCTTATCTCCCTTATTTGTTGAAGGAGTGGTGATACTGGTTAAATAAGTAGTAATTCCTGCCAACAGCGGTAATATTAAAGGATCTGGGTTTGTTAAATTTTGAAGCCAAAGAAAACTACTGTTAATGCTTTGATAAATAACTTCCGAACCAAAAACATAAATTTCTGGATTTCTTAATACCGTAAACAAGCCTATAATAATAGGAAATTGAATTAATAAAGGTAAACAACCACCAAAAGGACTTGTATTCTGCTCTTTATAAAGTTCTAAGGTTTTTACATTCAGTGTTTCTTGATCATCCTTATATTTTTCTTGTATTTCTTTTAATTTAGGTTGAATATCTTGCAGTTTTTTCATGGATTTCATCTGTTTTAAAGTTAATGGTACCATTGCTAATTTAACTATTATTGTAAATGCAATAATAGATACACCATAATTTCCAACAATATCATATATCAACTTTAATAATACACCCAAAGGTTGTGCTAATAGCCTCATATTTTTACCTCTTTCGCTTCTATTTTTTTGTTTTTGTATTGTACTATTTTATTAATAAATATTTGTGCTTATTTTTGCTATTTTAGTAATATTTCCTTTGATTTATCTAATACAAACCCATTCTGTATTAGTTTTTGTTTGCTTAGGTTTTTAAACTCAAAGGAAAGCCATATACCTGTCATTATAGTAGATAAACCGTCAGCCAATGGTCCTGCCATAAGTACCCCGTCTAATTTGAAAATTCTTGGTAAAATTAATAAAGCAGGGATTAAGATTAAACATTGTCTTGATAAACTCAAAATAGCTGACTGTTTTGGTTTGCCAACTGCTTGAAAATAATTGGACCCCACCATTTGAAAACCTACAATAGGTAACAACATTAAGTATATTTTTAGAGCCCTTGTACCAAATGCAATCATCTCTACTTCTTCTTTATTAAAGAGGGTAATAAGTTGTAGTGGAAATACTCTAATTAAAATATATCCAAACGTAACAATACATGTTGCAGCTAAGACTGCTAACTTTAAGGTTTCTTTTACCCTATCAAATTTACCAGCACCATAATTATAACCAATAATCGGTTGTGCTCCTTGGTTAATACCATAGATTGGTAATAGCAGTAAAGTCATAATACTTGTTACAATCCCCATACCTGAGATGGAAACATCACCACCATAAGTATTCAAACTTCTATTCATAATAACACTTAAAACACTACTCACCAATTGCATAGAAAAAGGTGCCAACCCTAATGTAATAATTTTAATTACTGTAGACCTGTGTAATTTTAAGTTTTTTACATAAATTTTTAATACACTTCTACCACCGAAAAAATGATATAACACCCATATAGCTGATGCTGCTTGTGATATAACAGTAGCTAATGCAGCACCTCTAATTCCCCATTTAAAAACAAAAATAAAGATTGGATCTAATATAATATTTAGTATAGCTCCTATTAACATAGTGTTCATAGCTATTTTAGGGTTTCCCTCTGCTCTAATAAAGCTGTTCATCCCAAAACCGATGGATTGGAATACAGTTCCCCAAAGTATTACCTGTAAATACTCTTTTGCATAAGGCAGTATAGCTTCACTTGAACCAAATAACTTCAATAATGGATTAATAAATAACAACCCTAAACCAGATACAACAATAGATATTGTAATTAACAGAACCATAGCATTTCCTACTATCAATTCTGCTTCCTCTTTTTTTTGCTCTCCTAGTCTAATGGAAATTAAAGAATTAGCACCCATTCCTATTAACATGGCACAAGCCATTATAATAATCATAATTGGAAAAGCAATTGTAATTCCTGCAATTCCTAAAAAACCCACACCATTACCAATAAAGATTCTATCTACTACATTATATAGTCCATTTATCAACATCCCAATGATGGCTGGACCAGAAAACCGAACTAAAAGTTTTGATACTTTTTCTTCCCCTAATCTTAATGCATTATCCATAAACCGCGCTCCTTTTTATATTTTATATAAGATTGGTATTAATTTTTTATTTTATGCTAATATTTTAATAATAACATTTTATAAGTAGTAAAAAAACAATCATTACAAAGTAATTAGTGTGCATATAGTTATTATACAAACTAATTTTTAAAAAAGCAAGGAAGTTCTCTGTAAATTATTTTTATAATTTGCTATTCTAATTAATATGTTTTTGTTTTAAATTATTTAAACCGTATTCAATATCTATGAATACGGTTTAAACAATTTAACTTATATAATTTCTATAAAACTAGGGTTAATTAGTTAAGTATAAATATAATAGTTTAATTGTATTATCTAAAGCATTATAATGGGTTCTCTCCATTCCGTGGGATGCATGTACCCCCGGCCCAATCAATGCACCTTTTATGTCATTTCCTGCCCTAAGGGCTGCTGAAACATCCGAACCGTACATTGGATAAATATCTACAGCAAAATTAAGGTTATTATCTTTTGCCAGTTGAATGAGTTGAGTAGTCATATGATAATCATATGGACCCGATGAGTCTTTAGCACAAATGGAAACATCATACTCTGTACAACTTAAATCTTCACCAATACATCCCATATCTACTGCAATCATCTCTGTTATATCTTCTGGTATGTAAGAAGAACCATGCCCAACTTCTTCATAGGTTGAAAGAAATATCTTTGTAGTATGTTTAGGCTTAATATTTTCCCTTTTAAATAGTTCTATTAACCCCATCAAACATGCCACACTGCCTTTATCATCTATAAATCTTGATTTTATAAAATCTGTTTCTGTAATGGTTGTCTTAGGGTCAATAAATATAAAATCTCCACTACTAATGCCTAAGTTCTTTACATCCTCTTTGCTAGATACTTTATTGTCTATTCTTATTTCCATATATTCTGGGTCACGTTTTTTACTGGAGCTGTCTTCATATACATGGGCTGATGGACTTGTACTTAAGAAAGTTCCTGTGTAAATTCTTCCATCCCTTGTTCTAATTTTGCAATATTCACCATCTAACGTGGGAACAATAGGACCACCTATTAATGTGAATTTTAATGTACCACTTCCAGTAATAGAACGTACCATTGCTCCTAATGTATCCACATGGGCAGACAATCCAACAACTTTATCACTGTTTTCTCCTGGAATAGTGATTACCCCACTGCCTTTATTGGTGGTTTCAAATTCATAGTCTAAATTCTCTACCCATGAAGCTATCATTTCCATAATTTCATAACAAAACCCACTGGGGCTATTGAACTCCAATAATTCTTTTGCCCTTTGCAAAACGTATTCTTTATTGATTGTTAAATTCATTATTACCCTCCTCTGTCTCACTTTATTGGTGTTTTTTTATTTTATAATTATTTTACTATATAACTATAGCATATAATGACTGAATTTTTCATAATTTTTCTAAATCTAGTAGTTCAATTGAAATACAAAAACCTGAACAGTCTATATGCTCAGGTTTTTGTATTTGTTTATATATTATTTTCTTTATTATTATTTTATTTTGTAATGTGACTTAAATTCCCTTTTCTTTTAACTTCTCCAACATATCTATGGTCATTTTAGATAAATCATAATCTGCTTTAAAACCCCATTCTTCTCTAGCTGCTGTTGGGTCAATGGAATTTGGCCAACTGTCAGCAATTGCTTGTCTCATTGGATCCACATTATAATCCATTGTAAATTCTGGTATATGCTTTCTTATTTCTGAAGCTATCCCCTCTGGATCAAAACTCATGGCAGTTACATTAAATGCATTTCTATGCTTAAGTTTTGCAGGGTCTGCTTCCATTAAATCAATAATAGAATTTACTGCATCTGGCATATACATCATATCCATAAAAGTTCCCTTATTTATATAACTGGTATACTTTTTATGTTTAATTGCATCATAAAAAATATGTACTGCATAGTCTGTTGTTCCCCCACCAGGTGCTTGTGTATAAGAAATTAACCCTGGGAAACGAAGTCCTCTAGTATCAACACCAAACTTATGGAAGTAATAGTCACACAATAATTCACCTGCAACTTTATTTACACCATACATAGTTGTTGGTCTTTGAATGGTATCTTGAGGAGTTTTGTCCTTTGGTGATGAAGGACCAAAAGCACCAATTGAACTAGGGGTGAAAAATTTACAGTTCATCTCCCTAGCTACTTCTAAAGTATTGATTAATCCCCCCATGTTTATATTCCATGCCATTAGTGGATTATTTTCTGCCGTTGCAGAAAGTAGGGCAGCCATATGTATGATTGTATCTACATTATGTTTTTTGCAAAGCTCATGGACTTTATTAGCATCCACAACATCTAATTCTTCAAAAATTCCATTTTCAACCAACTCATGACCTTCTCGTCTACTTCTGTTAGTTGCAATAATATTGTCTATCCCATAAATATCTCTCATCTTTACAACTAATTCAGTACCAATTTGACCTAGTGCACCTGTAACTAAAATTTTTTTCATAAAAATATCCCTCCAGTACTATTAATTAATTATATTAGTATATTCTCCAACATTTTAGAATAATAATCAAAAAATTATTTTTTTAACCAACTTACTGTATTGTTTAATTATTTGTTTCATTATCCCTGATTGATACCCATAAAAGCTAAACTATAACCATAACTTACCATGTTTGCTATAAAATTAACAAGTTAACAATGGCTCGATATATTAACTTTGACTTTGATTTGTGGCGTCTCTAGCCTTTTTCCTAATTTTTATTGTTAAATATAACAATAAAGGAATTACAAAAAACAAAGGCAAAAATACTAAAAAGTAAGGTATGACCGTCTGTAGAATAATATCAAACCGAGGTATTAAAAATGGCATAGAAATCCCAATCAATAAAGCCACAGGCAAACTATAGTCACTTGGTTTTCCTACGCTAAAGTGTTCTGAAATTATCTCACAAATAATATAAAAGGTAACAATAAACTTAAAAAAAGTAGTTGCATAGAAGGTAGCCAAAAATATAGCATCCAGTCTTTCTAGTACATTGGCTATTTCAATAATTCTAACGGTGCTGAAGGGAGGGTATGTGAGGGTTTTTAATGTTGATTCTTCAAAGGCTGCCACAGAACCAATTGCCCTTAGTGTAAGTAGTATAGTCGATAGAAATATTGCTCCATAAACATATTTAACAAATTTATTTTTCTCTTGCTTATTAGAATCTATATATTTAAACAAAAAAGCAATTGGCAAAATTTGACCAAATGGAAAATTCGCATTAGGAAGTGCCCCCGCTAATACTGGTTTAATGCCTTCTGCCATAATTGGTTGTAGGTTTAGAAAATTAAGTTTCGGGATGGTTAATAAAAATAAAATACTATACATTAAAATAATCCAGGGTAATAAAAATTCTAACAACCTACTGATTACCTCTAAACCAAGTTTTAAGGCATATACAGCAGGTACAAGAAAAAAAACAATAAATATTAACCCTGGTGTTTCAGGCATAGTCATTTTTCCAAAATAAAATACATCCGATACAATAAGAACACACAATATAAAGAAGAATAACAAGTAGTAAAAATTCACCAACCCACCTAAAAATTTCCCCCAATATTTATTCAAAATTTTCGTCATGGATTCACCAGCACAGGAAGACATTGGCAAATAATGACTATATATTAGCACATACGCCATAATGGATGCAATAATATTGGAAATCCAAATATCTCTACCTGCTTCACCCACACCTGGTAGATAAATAATTGAAGCCCCCCCCATTTGAGCCGTTACTAACAAAAAAATTTGTCTAAAGGATATTATTATTTTACTTTTATTATTTAAACTATCCATATTTTCCCCTCTCTTTCCTTTTTAGTTTGTCATATTCTTCATAAAAAATGCAAAGAATATAAATCATAATGAGGGGAGTTGATAAATATGCGAAAATCCAATGGAAAACATAATAAAAAGCCCAAAAAATTGATACAAGAAAAAACAAACATAGTAAAAAGTACAGAATTGCCAGAACTGCTATTTTATGAAATGGATACTGATGATAAGAAAAGCCTTCAACAAGAAGTAGAGTCTAAAAAACCAACCCTAATGGCTGATTTACAAATTAATATCAATATGATTAAATCCATCTTAAACGAAAGTGATGATTTAATTTACAGAAGTTTTAGCATACCCACCAAACCCTCTATTAAAGCTACTGTTGTCTACATAGAAAATATGGTTGATGCAAGAATTCTTGAAACTTCTGTCTTATTACCCCTTACACAGACAGTTGGGGAAAGAACTTTAGATGAAAGAGACTTTTTTTATTCCAATAAAGAGTCTTTATTAGAAGAAATTTTAATTAATGCTGATATTGAAGTATTTACAGACATTAATTTAATTATCAATAAAATTCTTGTAGGGTCAGGTATACTTTTATTAGATAATTACCCTAAAGCCATATCTATTAGCATGTCTAAAGGAGCCGAAAGAGAATATTCTGAACCACAGGCAGAAAAAGTTGTAAAGGGCCCTCAACAGGGTTTTGTAGAAAATATACAAACAAATATAGCTATTATTAGAAAAAAAGTTAGTTCTCCTAACCTTGTTATTAAAAATATGGAGCTTGGTAGGGAAACAACAACTAAAATATGTGTTGTTTATCTAAAAAATATTGCAGAAAATACAATTGTAGAAGAGTTATTTAATAGATTAAATAGAATTGATGTTGATGGAATAACCGGTTCACAATATATTGAAGAATATATAAACGATGCCCCATTTAACCTATTTCCTACCATACTTAGCACAGAAAGACCCGACAGAGCAAATGCTATGCTATTGGAAGGTAGAGTTGTAATTATTTGTGATGGTACTCCCTTCGCTTTAGTGGTGCCATCCATTATTGCTGATTTTTTTTCTACCCCAGAAGAATATTATTCGAACCCTTACTTTGCAACATTAAATAGATTTCTGTCTTATTCTGGGGCCCTTATTGTTATGTTTTTACCCTCCATATATATTGCCCTTACCACCTTCCATCAAGAAATGTTACCTACTAGGTTAGCACTAACCCTTGCTGGTACAAGGGCAGGTGTACCTTATCCAGCTTTTGTGGAGGCATTAATGATGGAAATTGCCTTTGAAGCCTTAAGGGAGGCTGGAACAAGACTTCCAACCCACGTTGGTCAAGCTGTTAGTATAGTTGGTGCATTAATTATTGGACAGGCCGCAGTTGAAGCTGGGCTAGTATCCCCTGCTGTTGTTATTATTGTTGCCATTACAGCTATTTTTTCTTTTACCATACCCTATAACAACTTTTCCACAGGGTTAAGATTAACGAGGTTTTTTAATATGGCATTAGGTGCTACTCTAGGAATTTACGGTATAATGACGGGTATATTATTAATTTCTCTAAATTTGATTTCCCTAAGATCCTTTAACGTCCCTTTTATGATTCCCTTTGCCCCCTTAAGCCCTCAAGAAATAAAAGATTGGGTATTGCGGGTTCCCCAGTGGGCAATTACTAAAAGATCTACCCATATAACAAAAAAGAACATTACTAAAAAACCAGATACCTTAAGACCAAGTCCACCTAAACAATGAATGGAGGTATTTCTATGAAGAAAAAGATATTGTTACTGTTAATACTAATTATATCTGTTCTGTTTACCACCTCTTGTTGGAGTCGAAGAGAAATAGAAGAGTTGGCATTTGTAATAGGAATAGGTATTTCAAAAACAGAGGAAGGACTTTATACAGTAGTCGCTCAACTGGCTAACCCAAGTAATATTGTAGCAGAAGCCCCCGAACAAAGGTCTGTTTACACAATTGTTAAGTCGGAAGGATTATCGATTTTTGATGCCTTAAGAAATTTATCCTTGATAGCCTCTAGACGCCTCTATATTGCCCATATTAAAACAATATTACTAGATGAAGTAGTCGCTAGGGAGGGTGTTGCAGAAATTGTGGGATTTCTTGTACAAGATATGGAAACTAGGTTAGAGTCTAATGTTTTCATTACTAAACTTCCACCAGAAGAAATTTTTGATACCCCCAATACTGTGGGGGCAATTCCCTCATTTGTATTGGAAATAGCTGCTAAAAACTATGGCGCCAATTCAAAAATATACGTTTCTGATCTACAGGAAACGGTGGAGGCAGCTAATAACCCTGTTATCAATTATGTAACTACATTGGTGGAAAAAGTACCTACACCATCTCCAAAAGAAATGCAATACTTTAGACTAACACGCATTGCAGTTTTTGACCACGATAAATTAGCAGGCTATTTAGATTACGAGGAAGGACAAGCATTTAATTTTATTACAAACAACTTTAGGAATGGTATTTTAGTTTTTAAATATGCCACAGAACAAGATACAATTGCTTTTGAGGTATTAGAGTCAAGTACTGATATTACACCAAAATATGAAAATAATCGAGTTAGTTTTGATATTGCCGTTAGTGTTGAAGGAAATATAGCAGAAAGAATATCCCATGAAGGTCATTCCCATGAAATAGACATAGAATTAGTAAAGAAACAATTAGACAAAGTAATAGAAGATAAGCTAAGTAAAGCCGTTTATAAGGCTCAACAGGACTTTGGCATAGATTATTTTAACTTAAGCGGAGACTTTTTTAGGAAATATCCAAAAGAATTTAAAGAAATGAAGGAAAATTGGAATGAGGTGTTTTCCACCGCAACTATTAATATAAAAGTGGATACTACAGTCGTCCATACTGCCCTTAATCTTAATAGGGGGAGAATTTAATGAATTTTGTCTTACTTTTACTTATTTTACCTATTATCATTATTGACTTTATATGGGTAATAAGAAACGATAAAAAAACAATTTATATTTACGTATGTATTGTTGCTCTAATCTTATTGGTTATAGTAGTCAACAGTTTCGATTTGATAAAAACAAGCCCTTTAGAAGTATTTATAGAAAAAATGAAGCCTCTAACAGATTTTGTTGAAACTCGATTTAAATAAAAAACAATATAGCTTGGTTTGTAATAATACAATAATTTTAGATTGATGCAAACATTCTAATTTAAAAATCAAAAAAATTCAGCGACTTTACGTATACATTCCGTAAGGGGCTGAATTTTCCTATTAGAAAGAAGTTGGAGGTTCATCATTGGGGTTAAACTAGTATATTAGAGCTTTACCTATCAAAATACATTGTTATAGACTCTCTGGCAATTTGAAACATAAATTTTATTTCTTTTTCATTAATAACATAAGGTGGCATAAAATAGATTACATTCCCCAGTGGTCTAAGTATTACTCCCTTTTCCACTGCAATCTTATATATTTGATACCCTACTCTTTTTTGCCAATCAAACCCTTCCTTTGTAGTTTTATCCTTCACCAGTTCAATTGCAGCAATCATTCCTAATTGTCTAAACTCGCCAACATTTGGTAAGTCTAATATCCTTTCTTCTGCTTTTTCTTTTATTATTTTAGACTTAATTTTATTTTGATTAATTATTTGTTCATCTTCAAATATTTTTAACGTTTCTAATGCTACAGCACATCCCAGCGGATTACCAGAGTAACTATGACTATGTAAAAAAGCCTTCATTGTGGGATAGTCATCATAAAAAGCATTATAAATTTTATCAGTCATAATTGCTAAGGATAAGGGTAAATAACCTGCCGTTAGCCCTTTTGAAACACACATTATATCTGGAGAAATGTTGGCATGGTTGCAAGCAAACATTTCTCCAGTTCTACCAAAACCCACTGCAATTTCATCAGCTATTAAGTTAATATCATATGCATCACATAGTTTTCTCAACTTTTTAAGATAGTTGGCTGAATATATCTTCATTCCAGCCGCAGCTTGAACCATTGGCTCAATGATAATTGCTGTAATTTCATTATGCTGTTTTAATACTACCTTTTCCATTGCTTCAAAACACTGGGCATCACAATTTTTTCTTTCTTTTCCATAGGGACACCTAAAACAATCTGGTGCTGTTGGTCTAATTACCTCCATCAAAAGGGGTTTGTAAATATTACTATATAGATCAACTCCCCCCACAGAAAGTGCTCCTATGGTTTCACCATGATAGGCATCTGTAAGGGCAACAAACTTTGTTTTTCTATTTTTCCCCATTTGTTGATGGTACTGAAAACTAAGTTTAAGGGCAATTTCTACAGCAGAAGAACCATTATCACCAAAAAAAACTTTATTTAACCCCTTTGGTGAAACATTAATTATTCCCTCCGCCAACTCTATGGCAGCTTCATGGGTAAAGTTCGCAAAAATTACATGTTCTAGTTTATTGGCTTGTTTGTACAGTGCATCATTTATTCTTTGATTAGAATGGCCAAATAAATTTACCCACCAAGATGAAATTGCATCTAAATATTTCTTTCCATCCATATCTTCAAGAAAAACTCCCTTTCCTTGTTTTATGACGATAGGTGGAAAGGTTTCATAATCCTTCATTTGGGAACATGGATGCCAAATATGCTTCTTATCCCGTTCTTGATAACTTTTCATATTACTCATATTACTTCTCCTTACCTCCATCAATTAAAAAAGTTTAAAACCTTTTCTAAACTTAAATTGGTTTCAAAATAGTCTCTTACTTTTTCTATATTCATTTCATCTTCTATTAACGCTACTTTATCAATAGTTACAACATTCTTTATTCCTGCAATCTTTTTAATTACTTCAATATTATCCTTTTCATAATAACTTCCATTATATTGATTTATAATAATGCCTTTAACTTCTATCCCTATGCTTTGTAAAAAATGTAGGGTTAAAGAGGTATGGTTAATGGTACCCACACCTGCCCTTGCAACAATAGCAACAGGTATATTTAATTCTTTTATTAAATTATAAATATAATATTCATCTCTAATAAGGGGCACAACCACCCCACCAGCCCCTTCAACAATTACATAGTTATACTTTTCTTGAAGGGTTTTATAGTCATTTAATATCTTTTTTATATCTATTTGTAGATGATCAACCTCTGCTGCTAAGTGGGGGGACACTGGTTCTTTTAAGCAATAACTATTCATTGGTACATTTTCTTTAATATCTGCCACTGTCTTTACAAATTCAACATCAGTAGAAAGTAGTTTTTCATCCTTTAGCACACCACCACTTTGTACGGGTTTATAACTTATGGCATTAATTTCATTTTTTAGTAAAACCCTCATCATCCCTGCTGTAACAAAGGTTTTACCTACATCGGTGTCTGTACCTACTATAAACAAGCCTTTTGACAAAAAAAAACCTCCTTTTACTATTCTTTTTTAGTTAAATAATACCCATCTCTACCCCTAATGTTTTTAATCGAACAATAACATATTTAAGTTCTTCTCTACTATGGGTTGCCATAAGGGTAATTCTTAATCGACTAGTGCCTTCAGCAACGGTTGGAGGTCTAATAGCTGTAATAAAAATACCGTCTTCAAACAACTTTTTGCTTAATGCGACTGTTTTCTCTGCATCACCTATAATCAGTGGAATAATTGCTGTAGGGCTTTTTAACACGTTAAAGCCTTGTTTCTTTAACTCTTGTTGAAACCAATAAGATGTTTCTATTAGTTTATTTCGTTTATCCTTCTCTGTTTTAACAATCTCTAACGAACGTAGGGAAACTGCTATGGTAACGGGGGATAATGCTGTTGAATAAATAAAACTTCTTGCTTTATGCCTTAAATATTCAATTAAACCATTTGAACCAACTACAAAACCCCCTTCACTTGCCAATGCTTTACTAAAAGTACCCATCTGAATATCCACTTGTCCCTTTAAATTAAAGTGTTCTACACAACCTGCTCCTGTTTCCCCTAAAACCCCTGTACCGTGGGCATCGTCCACCATTGTTAGAATGTCATTTTCCTTTGCTAACTTTACTATCTTATCCAGTGGAGCTATGTTTCCATCCATGCTGAAAACCCCATCTGTAACAATTAACCTTTTACTGCCTTTGTGACTTTTTATTTTTTCCTTTAAGTCATCCATATCACAATGCTTATAAATAACAACCTTTGCACCACTTAATTTACAACCATCTATAATACTTGCATGATTCAATTCATCGCTGAAAATAGTCCATTCTTTATCTGCTATAGCTGTTATTGTTCCTATGTTTGCCATATAACCTGTGTTGAATATAATGGCAGCCTCTGCTCCTTTAAAGTCTGCCACCTTTTTTTCCAGTTTATGGTGTAGGTCATAACTGCCTGTAGTTAGGCGAGAACCTCCAGAACCAACGCCATAGTTATACAAGGCTTTCTTTGCAGTCTCCTTTAGTCTGTCATCATCACATAAATCCAAATAATTGTTAGACGACATTATAACCACTATTTTATTATCTATGGATGAATATTTACTTTGGGGGCTAGTAAAAAATTTCAACTCTCTATATAGCCCTCTTTCTTTTATATCCTTCAAATAATCATCTATAAATTTCATTGTTTACTCCTTTGTGTATTCATCATATGGTATGCCTTCTGTAATGCTAGGGATTTTATTAATTATTGTTATACTCTGTTGTAGGTATTCTATACACCCTTCAACAGATGCCTTAGAAGAGTCAAAACAAAATACCCTTCCACCAAAACAATCTCCAAATGCTTTTAAATTTGTTATTCTTACATACCCTCCAGTTTTTGAAGCTACATAACCAGTGGTATAGTCGGGGTCATCTGACCAACACAATTCAGCAACCATGCCAGGGGCATTAGCAACTTTGCTTGCCAAAGCCAATGCCTCTTTAACATGGTCATTTTGTAATCCCTTCAGCTCCAATTCTTTATTTAAATCTTCTATCACTTTATTATCCCAATCGATATTAGTAACCCTTACCCCTCTATCAAAATCTTTTTCAAGGCGTTCCATCGTATTTATATCTAATAATATAGCTCCCCTCATGGGTTTACTTTCCTTTAATATATTCACTACCTCTATAGCTTTTTTGGAGGATATACCTAGTTTTTGTAAAACATCAACGGCACACTCTCTACCTTTCATATAGTTATCTACTAATACAGTCTTTATATCTAAAGGTGGTATATACTCAATATCTTTATTATCTATGTTTTCTACTTTTATATTTATGGTGTTTGCCTTACCTTTGCTGTGGTTTAAAGCCCTATTTATTAATTTATGTACTGTCTCTTCAATTTTATTTTCAAAAACTATTTTTTCTGCACCTGAAATATGTAGATTATCTTTTTCCGATCTCATTTTTATACTATAAAGGACTTCCTTCATTTGGTATCTCTCTCCAAGTTGTGTAATTTATAATTTTTTCTAATAACTTAGTAAATATCCAAGCTGTAAGGGCTGTATAGATCATTCCAGGCACCCCTGCCATTAACATAACAACAATAGACTTACCAAAAAATAACCAAAGAACAACCCTTGCTGCAATAGATCCTATGGGGCCAGCAATGGTAACTGTTATAAACTTAGGCTTAAAAAAATGAATAATACAACCCGCCACCACCCTAAAGGTTAGTGAAATGATAACATTAATTATGGTATGAGTACCAAGTATTAATGTTATTCCACTGGCAATTATTCCAGCCAAAAAGTATCTTCTAAAGCCAAAGCAAGCTGCAATAGCCACAGCTATTGGTGCTGACAGTTGAAATTCTGTTCCTGGTATTGGGCCAGGAATTTTGAAAGACCCAGTAATGGCAATAATTACTGCCAATAAACTAATTAATGTCAATTCTTTTGTTTTTTTCACCAATAATCCCCCTTGTTTTAATTGCTAAGTTTTTACTATTTTTTACCTTATTATTCTATAATATTAAGAATCATACGTCAACCAAAATAGTTAATCGAGTTTACCTTTTTTCTTTTTAAAAAGGACACTTATTTTAGTGAAGACCTAAGACTATAGTCATATTTTTATTTATTTTTATAATTTAATGGAACATTATTGTTTTTAATGCGTCATAATGTATATAAATATATAAAATAGTATAGGAGATGATTTTAATGAAAAAAACAATTATGCTACTGGCATTTTTAATGATATTCAGTCTATTTGTTCCCGTAAATGCCAGTAATACAAATGTTAAAATTCAATTAAACGGAGAAGTACTTTCCCTTGACGTAGCACCTGTCATGGAAAATAACAGAATTTTAGTACCCACAAGAGGCATATTTGAAAAATTAGGTGCAACAGTAACTTGGAGTGGTAAAACTTCCACTGTTAGTATTGAAAACAATAGTATGATTATTGAAATTACCATTGGAAAAAACTATGCAAAAATCTATAGAAAGCATGATTTGACAGGTACACCAGAAATGGTTAAGTTAGACATACCAGCTAAAATTGTGAAGGGTAGAACAATCGTTCCTTTAAGGTTTATTGCAGAAACGTTAAACGCTAAAGTAGATTGGCACAGTGATCATCTAACAGTTACAATATTAACCCCCGACTTTAAACCTCAACCAGCTTTAATGTTAGATAAACCTATTGGTTATACTGTTGTTGAAATGGATAGTATTAATAGTAATAAAGAATTAATGAATTGGATTAATGAACATTCCCATACAGAAGGTATTCACTCTATTAAACTTAACAGTACCCGTTATATTTTAGTTGCTGCTGGTATGAAGCCCTCTGGTGGTTATTCTGTTTCGGTGGATGGTGTTTACGATTTAGGTGAAAAGAAGATTTTTGTTGAAGCTATTTTAACAACCCCTAAACCTGATGAAATGGTGATAACAGCCCTTACTTTCCCTACTCAACTAATTAGAATTGATGGGGATTACGAAGTTACTAATTTAGATGTTAAAATCCTTGAAAGAAAATAATAGAATGAATAAAAAAAGTAGGCTACCATTGCCTACTTTTTTATTTTGCCCATTTACAATTGTTACTAAAAGTTAGAAAAGATTGTAATAAAATTTATTGCTTAATTTAAATACAGCCCCTATAATAATAGTATATGGCTTAAATTAAGCTATTTAGGGGGACTGATACTATAATTAATAAAAGATAATAGGTATCTACTCTATATTTTACAAAAGATCTTTGTTTTTAAAATTTACTTATTAGGAGGATTTAAATGTCAAAACCGACGAATCGCTGGTTAGTAGTTTTTGGTGCTGTGTTACTTCAAATTTGTATTGGTGCAATTTATTCATGGAGTTTATTTAACCAACCCCTTGTGGATAAGTTTGGGTGGCAAAACAACGAAGTAGTTTTTACTTTTTCTATAACAATATTTATCTTTGCTGTTTCTGCAATTTTTTCTGGTAAATTACAAGATAAAATTGGCCCAAGAATTGTTGCTTCCATTGGTGGTTTATTATATGGTGGTGGTTTAATACTCTCTTCTACAGCTACATCCATTACTCAACTATACATTTATTATGGTGTTATTGCTGGGGCAGGTGTTGGTTTTGCCTATGTATGTCCTCTTTCCACTTGTATTAAATGGTTTCCAGAAAAAAAGGGTTTTATTACAGGTATTGCCGTTGGTTCATTTGGACTTGGTAGTTTAATTTTCAAGTCTGTTATTCAAACTTTGTTAGCTACAAAGGGTGTTTCATCCACCTTCTTATATTTAGGAATTATTTATCTTTTTCTAGTGTTGGTGGGGGCACAATTTTTAGTTGTTCCTTCTAAAGAAACAACTGCTAAAGGAAACAAAGGCAATTCTGATGAAGCTACCAACTTCACAGTAAGTACTATGATTAAAACTAAGGCATTCTATTTATTATGGTTTATGTTTTTATTTGGTTGTATGAGTGGTCTTTTAGTTATTGGACTTGCTAAAGATATAGGTATTCAATTGGCTAATTTAGAGCCAGCTGTGGCCGCCAATGCAGTTGCCATGATTGCCCTATTTAATGCGGGTGGTAGACTAATTTGGGGAACTCTATCAGATAAGTTAGGTAGAATAAAAGTAGTATTTTATATGTTTGCTATAACTGCCATCAGTATGATTACCATGAGTTTTATTTCTTTAAATTTCGTTACTTACTTTGCTTGTCTTGCTGGTATCGCCTTCTGTTTTGGTGGTATATTGGCAGTTTTCCCTACTATTGTTGGTGAGTTCTTTGGTATAAAAAACTTAGGTGGAAATTACGGTATAATTTTTCAAGCCTATGGTTTAGCTGCTTTAGCAGGTCCTGTTATTGTAGCTAATGTAGGTGGACTAAAAACTACCTTTGCTATTTCTGCTGTACTTGCCATTATTGGTGCAGTTATGACTTTAATGGTTAAGCCACCTTTAGTAACAGCAACAACAAAATAGTTTATAAAACATTAAGTACTGTCTATCTACATAGAAATATGAAAAATAGATGTAATATAAAAAATGCAAACTAAAGTTTTTAAAACTTTAAAATTCATTACAAAATAAAAAAAGAGCTAAAGATAATCTAACGTATATTTCCATGAAGCATAATACATTGGAAACTACTGATTATCTTTAGCTTTTTATAGGTTATTCTTTAAGTACTTCCCTTGCAATTTTAATACCTGCCTGTCCATCAACTGCAAAATAGTCCGCACCAATCATTTCAGCATATTGTAGGTTTAAAACAGCTCCCCCCACCATCACTTTACAATCTGGCACTTCCTTTTTTAACATTTCAATGGTTATTTCCATATTTTTAACTGTTGTGGTCATTAAAGCACTTAATCCCACCAACTTAATATTTTGTTGTTTAACTGTATCTACAATTAACTGTGGGTCAACATCCTTCCCTAAGTCAATTACTGGATAACCATAGTTTTCCAAAAGCATTTTTGCAATGTTCTTACCAATATCATGTATATCTCCCTTAACAGTTGCTAAAAGAACTTTTCCTTTTTCAACTTCTTTAAACTCTTGAAGAGATGAGTTTTTTATAATCTCTAACCCAGCCTTCACCGTCTCTGCTGCCCTTAAAAGTTGTGGTAAAAAGAAGTCACCCTTTTCGTAGCCTTTTCCCACTTCGTCTAGGGCTGGTATAAAGTTTTGATTTATAATATCAAAGGCAGACTTATTTGTTAGTAGTTCTTTTACTTCCTCTGCCACTTCAATTTTTCTACCTTCAATAATAAGGGTGGTTAAATCTTTATTTGTTGTTTGGGAGTTTTGTAGGGTTGGTACTCCCAATGTGTTGGTATTACTTTTAAATTTTTCTATAAATAACTTTGCTTCTTCATCTTCATTATTAAGTACCCTAAAGGCATCAATGGTTCCCATCATCTCTTTTGAAAGGGGATCTAAAATAGGTGCATCAAGCCCTGCTGACAAAGCTGTTGCTAAAAATGTTCTGTTTAATAGCTCTCGGTTAGGTAACCCAAAAGAAACATTACTTACCCCCAAAGCTGTTTTTAACCCTAGTTCTTCCTTAACTAGTGTAACAGCTTTAATGGTTTCCATTACCATAGATTGTTGGGCTGAAGCAGTTACTACTAAACAGTCTATAATTAAGTCTTCCTTAGGAATACCATAATCCATTGCTCTTTCCATTATTCTTTTTGCTATGGTAAGCCTTTCTTCTGCTGTTTCAGGTATTCCACCTTCATCTAAGGTTAACCCAATTAAAGTAGCCCCATACTTTTTTGCAATGGGGAAAACTTTAGACATAACAGATTCTTTTCCATTTACCGAATTGATTATTGGCTTTCCATTATATATTCTAGCAGCAGCCTCCATAGCCTCTGTATTTACAGTATCAATTTGTAGAGGTGTATCCACCACACCTTGAATATCTTTAATTACTTGTGGTAGTATTAATTTTTCATCTATTTCTGGTAAACCAACATTAACATCCAACACCTGTGCCCCAAAGTTACTTTGTTCTATAGCTTCATTTAACAAAACTTCCATTTGTTTATTTCTTAGGGCTTCCTTTAATCTTTTTTTACCCGTCGGATTAATTCTTTCTCCTATAACAGTTGTTTTATTATCTAGTATAACCATTTTTGTAGCAGAAGTTGTTGCAGTGACTAATTGAACATTTCTTTTTGGAGATTTTTTTTCACTAACAATATTTTTAATTGCCTCAATATGTTGTGGTGTAGTTCCACAACATCCCCCCAAAACCTGTACTCCCATTTCTACCATTTTTTTATAATAATCACCAAAAGCCACTGGGTCTACAGGAAAAATAGTTTCATCCCCTTCTAAGTAGGGTAACCCTGCGTTGGATTGTACTATTACAGGTACTTTTGCATATTTTAAAATGGAAGGTAATATGGTTAGCATTTCTTCTGGACCTAAAGAACAGTTAATACCTAAAGCATCAACCCCTAAACTTTGTAGTACAAGGGTTGCTGTTATTGGATCTGTTCCTAAAAAAGTTCTACCATCCTTTTGAAAGGTCATGGTACAGAAAATGGGTAATTGACTATTTTCCTTTGCTGCTAATATGGCTGCCTTTGCTTCATAAAGATCAGAAAAGGTTTCAATTAAGATACAGTCAGCCCCTGCCTTCACCCCTGCTTTAACTTGCCTTTGAAAAATTTCATAGGCTCTGTTAAAACTAATGTCGCCTATGGGTTCCATCATCTGCCCTAAAGGTCCTATATCCAACGCAACATAGGTTGCTCCAGATCCCTTAGCAACGGTTATTCCAGCTTCTATAATTTCCTCTACAGAATATTTACTGTCTTTTAATTTCAGTTCATTTGCTTGAAACGTATTAGCGGTTATTACTTGTGCCCCTGCATCAATATATGCCTTATGGATATTACCAATAATGGTGGGTTCTTCTATATTATAAACTTCTGGTAAAGCCCCTACTTTTAATCCAGATTTTTGTAACATTGTCCCCATAGCACCATCAAAAATTAGATAACTATTGGGTTTCTCCTGTAATAAGCTCACAACCCTTTTCCTCCCTTTTATATCTGCAATATGTATAGGTATTACATTCTTTACAGTTTTTTTCTAGTTTCTCTACTGTTTGTTGAGTGAATCCAATACATGCCGTTATTGATTTTCTTGGTAATAGTATGTGCTCATTGGTACAACTTAGCCCAATCTTAGAAAAGGCATTTAATTGTTGCAATATCTTTGGTTGAAAACCAATAGAAAAGTCGCCATAACCAGGGCTAAACCTTGAAGTTATTGAACAACCTTCCTTTTTAGCTATTTTTTCTATTTCTTCTTCTACTTCATTGCATACACTTTCTATAGCTTCTGCTCCACAGGCATCCAATACAACAGCCCTTGTCATATTGGTATATTGATAGGCTTTTATTTTTCTATCTACTTCAACCCCCAATGTAGCTGCTAGAAGAATAACCTTAGAAGAATTTATTAAATGGGCTGAAATTGATTTCCCCTTTAAAGAGAATAACCCATCTAATAATTTGACTTCTTCTTTAAGGTGATTAATTTCAAACAATTGATATACATAGAGGGGTTTTGAAATGGCTTTTATTTCTTTTATACAGTCATCTATCAATCGATCTAAGTCGTCCTCCATTTTTTGCCCTCTATAGCCAAGAAAACGCAATACCTCTTTTTTTCTAATCTCCACTTACCACACCCCTTGTTTTATACAACCTTCAACTGCTGTCCTTGTTTACTTAATATTTCCTTTGCTATAGTAGGTTGATTCATGGTATATAGGTGAATTCCCTCTACTCCATTGGCAATTAAATCTGATACTTGTTCTGCTGCATATTCTATACCCTGTTGTCTTAATAGTTCTGGCTTGTTTTCGTATCTTGCCAATAATTTTATCACCTTTGCAGGTAAAGATGCACCACATAAATATATCATTTTTTCTATCTGTTTCTTACTTAGTATCGGCATAACTCCTGCTGAAACCTTACAGTTTATTGCTTCTTCTTTTATTCTATCTAAAAATTGATAGAATATTTTATTATCGAAAAACAACTGACTTACTAAGAAATCTGCACCTGCTTCAACTTTTTCTTTTAGAAACTTTATATCTTCTCTTTCGTCATCACACTCAACATGTCCTTCTGGATAAGTAGCAGCCCCTATAGAAAAATCTCCATAGTCTTTTAATTCTCTAATTAAATCAATAGCATAATTATACTGATTTTCTTCCCCTTCTGCAAAGTCTATAGACCTATCTCCCCTTAACGCCAATACGTTTTGTAAATTATTTTCTTTTAACTCTTTTAAACATTGCTGTACTACTTCTTTACTTGAGTTGATACATGTAAGATGGGGTAAAGCTTCAATTCCGTAATTGTTTTTGATAATGGATGCGATATTAATAGTTTGGTTTCCCCCAGTTCCTCCTGCCCCATAGGTTACACTGATGAAATCTGGCTTTAAATCAGCTAAACCATTGATGGTTTTGTAAATAGTGCTAATGTCAGCCTCTTTTTTTGGTGGAAAGATTTCAAAAGATATAACTGGTTTTTTTTGTTGAAACAAATCAATAATCTTCATAACAATATCCCCTTTTATACTTTACTTTTATATTTAATTTAACTTTATATTTTTTCGCTTCATTGTATAATTAAATTGAACTAATAGAAAAAAATCCATAGTGGACCAAACTGTAATATAATTAGATCACCACAAAATAACCAATTACAGGAAGGTGCACACTATGGACTACTCTAATGATACACCATTATCCCGAAAGAATAAACATCTAAATGTTTACGAGCGAGGTCAAGTCGCTTTACTCCACGCTGAAGGGCTATCTTCCTATGCTATTGGAAAGAGAATAGGAAGAGCTTCAAACACCATTAGAAATGAGCTCAAACGTGGTACAGTTCCTCAAATCAAAGGTAATAAGACAGTTATGATCTATTATCCTGATACAGGACAATGTGTCTATGAAGCCAATCGTAAGAACTGTGGTACTAAGTTTAAACTCGTCGAATGCGAAGAATTTATCGAACATGTTACCGAGCTATTCTTCGAGAAAAAGCAATCCTTGGATTCTATCTGCGGAGCAGCTCAAAGACATGATAAATTCCCCAAATCAAAGATGGTGTGTACTAAAACCCTCTACAACTATGTGGATGCTGGTTTGCTTAGTATTGCCAACATAGATCTGCCTTTAAAGGTTAAACGTTCTTCTAAAAGCACAAGAACCAAACGACATAAAAAGAATCTTGGTACTAGTATATCTGAACGCCCTGAGAACATTAATGATCGTAGTGAATTTGGTCATTGGGAGATTGATACTGTCATCGGAAGAAAGAATAAATATGATGCTGTTTTACTGACTATGACAGAACGAAAGACCCGTAAAGAACTTATTAGAAAAATACCTAGCAAAACAGCAGAAGCTGTTCAAAATGCTATCTCTAACTTAATCAAAGAAGCTGGAAACTACTTTTCAAAAGTATTTAAAAGCTTTACTTGTGATAATGGTTCGGAGTTTGCAGAAATTGCATCGATTGAGCATACCACTAACACTAAAGTCTTCTTCGCTCATCCCTATTCATCAGGAGAAAGAGGTACTAATGAACGTCATAACGGTCTCATAAGACGTTTTATCCCCAAAGGTAGAAGTATAAGTGATTTTTCAGTTGAGTCTATTGCAAGAGTGCAAAATTGGTGTAACACTTTGCCAAGAAAAATACTCCATTATCTTACTCCAGATGAATCATTCGAAGATCACTTAAGAGAGATTATATACGACTAAATATCCATAATATTACAGTTTAAAAATTAGTTCAATTTGCTATTGCAATTTAGGACAAATATTAAAAACAAAAAAAGTGTTGGATGGTAATAAATTTATTAGAAAAATTAATGAAAGTCCTGATGGAAATCAACATCTACATGGTTTAGGAGTTGTGGTTGCAGGCTTAATAGATGGGGTAAACCCTTGCGCGATATCTATGATCCTATTTTTTTTAACTTTTGTACAAGTCCAGAATAGAAAAAGAACTTTTTTAATTGGTTTCTTATTTATTTTGGGAACCTTCATATCATACTTTTTACTTGGGACAGTACTATTTAAGCTAATATCAAGAATTAACATTCCACTCATTAGATTACTTATTAGATATTTCATGCTAATATTTGTTATTGTACTAATAATATTAAATTTAAAAGACTACTACTCTGCTAAAGGATTAAAATATGGCAAAATTATTTTACAGTTACCACCTTATTTACGAAGACTATCCCACAGAATAATTAAACAATTATCGACAACTAGTTCAAATACTAAAGTTATGGCTATACTTGCCTTTATAACTGGTATATTAATTTCCTTAACTGAATTTTTATGTACAGCACAAATCTATCTTCCAACAATTGTATCAATTATACAGCTTAGTGGTAATGTATCATTAACACTCAAAGCAATTATAATGCTGCTTATTTATAACATAGGTTTTATTACACCTTTATTGATTATCTTAACTACAATTTGCATAGGTGCAAAGGTATTAGATCTTTCTGAAGTAGTTCGTAAACATTTACCTAAAATCAAACTAATAAATGCTCTATTTTTTACTATCATCCTTATTTTACTATTAATTACCTAATGGAGGGAGGTTTTTAAAGTGCATCTTTCAAAAATAACGCTATTTGATGAAGAAGGAAAAAAGTTGCTAGAAGAGGGTAGTATTCATCTTCCTATTAAAGAAAATTTTATTATTATGAAAAGTAAAGAATATTTTAATGATCCAGAACCCTGTATAATCCACAGAACTGCGGTACTTAATCTTATAGGAGGTGAAATAAGTAAGTTACTCTTTGAATATTCTCAGAATACAAATGAAATCAATACCCTGCAATGGGTCTATGTACCTCAGACAATTAAAGATATGCTTGAATTGGAAGTAGTTCCTCATAGAATGGAATTTATAATCATATGAAAGAAAGAAGGTGTTTGGTATTGAAAAGTAAAATCATTAATACTGCCATATTAATATGGATTATAGCCTTAACATGTTTAGCTGGATATACTGTATACACAAATTATAAGTTATCCATAGCCAGGAATCAAAGTTTTACTAGTATCAATAGTAATATCGCAAATATAGATGTGAACTTACAAATAGAGAAAGGTGAAGAACAAATAATAATAGGAGAAATAATTAATAAAGAGAATGTAAATACTCTACTAATATTTTCATCAATCGGCTGTGAAGCTTGTGATGAACAACTAAGCTACTTAGAAGAAGCAAAGAGACAGAATAAACTAAAACTTGACCCCAAGCTGATAGTTATTGAAAATAACTTTCAAAATTCAAAAAATAATGATATATTTCTTGATTATTTCACTATAACTAATAAAAATTACATGACATACTTTGACAACTCTCCTACGCCCCTAACGCTAGTAGTTGATTCCAAAGGTAACGTATTATATTCACATACTGGATGGTCTCGAGGCAAAAACTCGATAAAAATGTTTGTTGATAAAATTAATTCTTTCTAAGTATATTGTAAGTGGAGAATAAAAATAAAATATACTAGGAGTGATGAATATGAAAAATATGAAGAATAGAAAAATGCTTATTATTTTCTTAACTCTAATTACAATCATTTTATCTTCAAATCTTTTAACTGCGACCGCATACCCAAATGATAACTGTATGATAGGAGATAAGCTCCTTTTTTGTTACCCTGATGGCATGGGATATACCTGTTGTTATCAAGAAATCTATTTATGTGGTAGTTATACCTATTATGGAAATAAATATTGCAGAGTGGAACTCTAGTTTTTTAATAGCTCAAGTTCATTATTATTTTAAATAGCTTCACTATATGAAATAAAATTCTCCACTTACTTTATCCTAACTCTGTAGAAAACACAGTATTTAATGTATAAATTAAATTAATTGTGTTTTCTACAGATAAAATTAATAAAGAAAAAGGAATACTCTGCTTTATTATCAAATTAAGTTACTTAAAAGAAGTGAAAAGACAAAAATACTACCCTGCTTTTAGCCTTTATATAGCATAACACAACACTTCACATTCATTAAGAGGGAAACATCCCCATGTTACCCCGCACAATCCAACTATCATTTTTTCATATGAGGGAACATAAATTATCTCACTTTAAATCCAGTTATTCCAACCACCCTAACCCTTCTTTAGCCCTACCATACACTCAACATGTCACGCATGTGGAGATAAAACATTATTTCTACAAACATTTAAAAAAATACCAATCCCCATATATTGTTTTTTGGTAATTGTTAAAGTCGGTAAAATTTTTAAAATCAAAATAAAGTCATCATAAACTTATGCTATATTATATATTAACTGCTTATCATTAAAATATAGGTATTATAGAAATTACAATTAACAAAGGAGAAAATTTGCGCTTAATTATATATTCAATAATATTAGGATATTTAGGACTTTAATAGTCATTCATAGTCAAAAATACAAAAAACCTAGTAGCAATAGCCCATTCTAAGACTACTACCAACTAGGTTCCATGTTAAGACTTATTGTTTTAATCTTTATCTTTAATCACTATCTTTAATCACTATGTTAATCATTGCTTTTAATCATTATCTTTAATCATTAACTTTAATCATTATCTTTTAATTTAATATAAGTTCTAGTTAATCATCCCTCACAAACCAAACTCCCTACTTTTTTAATAACTTAATTTTCCTCCCACAAGCCTCCATAGCTTCAATTACAATACCACGAAAACCTCTTTTCTCTAATACAGATACCCCTTCAATAGTAACCCCACCTGGGGAAGTTACAGTATCTTTTAGCTTTCCTGGATGGATTTCATTTTCTAATATCATTTTGGCAGTACCTATTAAAGTTTGTGCAGCATATTGATATGCTTTATCCCTGGGCATTCCTTGAAGTACGCCTCCATCTGCTAAGGCTTCAACAAACATTGCCACAAAAGCAGGGCTACAGCCACTAATACTGGTGGCTACATCCATCAATGATTCTTTAATTACATCAACCTTACCTATACTACTTAATAATGTAATGGCTAAGTTTAATTCTTCTTCTTCTACCCTATCATTGGGGGTAACAGCAGTCATTCCTTCCCCCACTGTAACTGCAACATTTGGCATTGTTCGTATTATTTTCTTTGGTTGTAGAAAGTGACTTCCCATATCTTCAAGGGTGATTCCCACTATTACAGAAATTAATAGCTGATGTTCATTAACATATTCTTTTATTTCATCTAGTACAAAACTGTATATGTCGGGTTTTACACATAAGAAAATAATATCACAATTTTTTACCAACTCAATATTGCTTTCACATAGGTTTACATTAAATTTATTACGTAAACTTTCTCCTTTAGCCCTTGTACGATTGCTAATATAAATCTTCTCATTTATTCCAGTATAATTTCTAATAAGTCCATTAATAATGGTTTGAGCCATATTTCCAGCTCCAATAAATCCTATTCGTTTATCCACCATTGTACCCCCTTACTTTTTTTATTTATGTTATCATTATATTTTATAATAATTATAAACTCCTTTAGAAAAGATATTAAAGTACAGGCTTAAATAAAGTCGCTTTATATTCATTGTTTATTAAATTTAGTATAACATTTTCTCGTTTCCCATTCGCCAAGATCATTGGAATACCATAACGATTAACTATTTTAGCCGCCTCAATTTTTGTAGCAATACCACCTGTTCCAAAGGAATTAGTATTACCTATTTCAATTTCTTCCAATAATTCACCTATGTTTTCTACCTGCTCTAACAGAACTGCATCCTCATACTCTTTAGGGTTTTTATTATAAATTCCATCAATATCACTTAACAAAATTAATAAGTCTGCATTCCAAAGACTGGCAGAAAGGGCCGCTAAAGTATCATTATCCCCTATTTTAATTTCTTCAACACTTACCGTATCATTCTCATTAATAATAGGAACAACCCCTTCATCAACCAACGTAAATAATGTATTCCTAATATTGAGGGTACGTGTTTTATCGTAAAAATCTTCTCTAGTTAGTAGCAATTGACCAATGTGAATACCCTTTTCATGAAAGTGTCTAGTGTAGGCAGACATTAACTCCACTTGACCAATGGCACATAGGGCTTGTTTGTAATTCATATCTTCTCTACGGGACCATTTTTTTATTTGACCTATACCTGCAATTCTTGCACCAGAAGTAACTATAACCACCTGTTTACCTTCCTGCATAAGTGAAGATACCTGCTGACATAATTCTTTCAAAAATGTTTCATTAATTGTTCCATCTTCATTAGATAAAGTATTACTACCTATCTTTATTACAATTTTTTTACTCTCTTTTATTACTTCCGATACCATTTATTCCATCCCTCTATTCTCTTATTTGTCCATTTCCAACTATTGTATATTTAACAGTTACCAATTCATTTAGCCCCATTGGACCTCTAGCGTGGATCTTTTGAGTGCTAATGCCTAATTCTCCACCAAACCCAAACTCACCACCATCTGTAAATCGAGTGGAAGCATTAACATAAACTGCTGCTGCATCAACTCTTCGTAAAAATATATTAGCATTTGTAAAGTTTTCAGTAATAATTGATTCTGAATGTTTAGATCCATATTTTTGAATATGGCTAATGGCATCAGTCATATCTTCCACTACTTTCACAGCCAAAATATAATCTAAAAACTCTTCCTTCCAATCTTCTTCTGTAGCGTCATTTACAGGAATTCTTTCTTTAGTAGAAGGGCAACCCCTTAGTTCCACCTTATCCTTTAATGCTTGATGTAATTTTGGTAAAAACTTATCAGCAACAGCTTTATGAATTAAAGTGGTTTCACATGCATTACAAACTCCAGGTCTTTGAGCTTTGGCATTTACCACAATCTTTAAAGCCTTATCTAAGTCTGCTGATTCATCAACATATACATGACAATTACCCACACCAGTTTCAATGGTTGGTACTGTTGCATGATCCACTACAAATCGAATAAGTTCTGCCCCACCTCTTGGTACGATAACATCAATATATGCATTAAGGGTCAACATTTCCTTTACAACATTTCTATCTAAGTCATCTATAAGTTGAATAACATCTTCGCTAATTTCACTGTTCTTTAAACCTTGTTTAATGGCATAAACTAAAGCTTTATTTGAATGAATAGCAGAAGAGCTTCCTCTAAGTAAGATGCCATTTCCACTTTTTAAAGCTAAGGAAAAGGAATCCACAGTTACATTAGGTCTAGACTCATATATAATACCAATTACCCCTAAAGGTACTGTCATCTTACTGATGGTCAGTCCATTTTCCAATGTCCAGACATCGTTACTCTTCCATATGGGATCTTTTAGCTTAATAATAGTATTAATACTTTCAGTCATGCCATCTATTCTCTCTTGATTCAATCGCAAACGGTCTATTAAACTTTCCTTTGTTCCCTTTTCCATTGCTACTTTAATATCTTTATTATTTTCTTCTAATATAAAGGATTGATGCTTTTTTATACTTTCAGCAACTTTATTAAGGGCATCGTTTTTAATATGTGTTGAAACTGTACCTAATTCATAGGAAGTCTCTTTTAATATTTTGCATTTTTCAATTAATAGAGTCAATTTTACCACCTGTACCTTTCTAAAATATATATGTTTTTTATTATAGCTGATTATGTATACATATTCAAACAGTTTAATTTAATAATAAGTATAAATGTTATTATATATAATAATTTTTTTCAACTAAGTTTTTCTTGTTAATTAGATGTAATATACAAACTATTTACTAACAGTCTGTACTAAACCTTAGTTTTTTATGTCTTCAAACAAAATCAGTTGTACATTAATATTTTGGTGTAATAATCTACTATTATCAAATTTTATTAATTCACAATAAAGATAATAATTTAATTAATTCCATTTTACTGATATAATGATATTGTTATTTTTATTATGGAGAGGAAGGATCTTAACTAATGAAAATTAAGTTAATATATAATCCTGTTTCTGGAAATGGGACATTTAAAAATCATTTAGATTATATCATTGATAAATTCCAACAAAAGGGATTTCAAATTGAACCTTATAGAACAGAAAACAAAGATAGCCTCGACAAAATGTTATCACAATTACAGCAAGATGATTACGCTAAAATTCTAGTGGCTGGTGGTGACGGAACCATCCATCAAGTAATTAATTGTTTATTAAAATATGACATCAATGTTCCCATAGGTTTGTTCCCTGTAGGCACAGCCAACGATTATGCCCAATGTTTCAACTTACCTAATAATATTGAAGAAAATGTTGAAATAATGCTTAAAGATAATTATACATATTCAGATGTAGGGCTTATGAATGATAAATATTTTATTAATGTAGCAAGTCTTGGCGTACTAGTTGATATTAGTCAAAGAACAAATACTGAATTAAAGAACTCTTTAGGGGTTTTGGCATACTACTTAAATGGTTTAACTGAACTGCCAAAATTAAAGGCTGTTAAAGTTAAAGTAACAAGCGATGTCATGAATTACAAGGGTGATATTCTGTTTATGTTGATTATGAATGGCAGGTCTGCTGGAGGCTTTAAAAAAATTGCACCTGAAGCTTCTTCCAATGATGGACTTTTAGATGTTTTTATATTTAAGAAATGCCATAATATTGAATTAACTTCTCTTTTACTAGCAATAATAAATGGAGATCACGTTGATAGTCCCCACGTTATTCATTTTAAAACAAGTAATTTGGCTGTTAATTGTAATGAAGAAGTAGGTATCGATTTAGATGGAGAAAAAGGACCTGATTTTCCTCTAAAAATAAAAATAATTCCTCAAAAACTAAAAATAATTACTAGATTCAATAATGAGGAATGTAAAGAATTAAGGAAAAAAGAAGAACATTTTAGTGTTAGAAATACATTTGGACAGATTTCTAGAGCAGTTATCAGTGGAGTTCATAGAAAATATAAAGTCGTAAAAAGCGAAAGAAATATTGTCACAGATATAGGTAGATTGGTTAGAGCCCTACCAAAACATAATGCCTTCAATTATGTTAATAGACGGGCCCTTAATGACAACTTCTTTGAAATGGCCGAAAAAACCCTTGATAATGGTTACTTATACATTGTTCTTTCATCTACTGGTAGTGCCGCAGGAGAAACCATTAGGAAAGTAACACAAAAAGAATACTCCCATGTATCTCTTTCCTTTGATGAAGAATTAAAAACCATTATATCCTATAATGGTGGAGACTATCTATATTCTCCAGGTTTAAACCATGAAATGATTGAGTTTTTCAATCAAAAGACAGATGCAAAAATCATTATTTACAGACTTAAAGCAACAAAAGAACAAAAAGCTAAAATATTGAGTGAGATTAGACTCATTGACCAACAAGGTAGCTCCTATAATGTGTTAGGAATTATAGTTCCATTTTCATTTAGAGAGAATATTATGTTTTGTTCTCAATTTGTTTATACAATGCTAAAGTCGGCTGATCTCAACTATTTTCAGAAGTTTCCTGAGAAGGTAAAACCCACAGATTTTGTTGAACTAGATTATGAAAGACGTTTAGAATATTTTAATAAAATGTTGGTACAGGATATATTAGACAAAAATAAAAGTTAGGGGGTTTTATTATCCTCCCTAACTTTTATTTAATTTGTAGACTAGGAAACCTTAATACTTCCATCTATAATGCCCAGCAATTGGTGTACTAATAGATTTCAATTTTATTTCCACAGCAAAAGGTGGACTATTATGAAGAATATATGGTGTACCATCTTTGGCACGTCTATCTGAAATAATTGCCACATGATGAATTCCCTCTAAAAATACTATTATATCACCCGGTTGCCATTGTCTTAGATTTTCAATATCTTTAGGTATTAATTCAGTGGTTAAAGATTCTGTAAATCTCTCAAAATAGACATACTGATTGGGGACTCTTCTAAAATCAATATTAGGCTCTGGCTTACCATTTAATCTGGGATACAGCGCCAAGTTTCTTTGAATATCATTATCCATGAGTTCTTTTAAGTTAATACCTGCCTCCAATAATCCCCTCCAGATAACATCTGTACAAACCCCTTCATCCTCTGGTGGGTAACCTCCTGCATAATAAGCACTATGATATTTAGTACGTTTTTTAACCTCTCTTCTGGCTGCATTTACTATATCTATTGCATCTGGAATACCATTTTTATTTTTATCTATTTTTGATGAATCATCTGGTACAATTACTCTTTTAGCAAAAGGGTTTTCAATATGAATTCCTAAAGAGTTAAGTATAATACCGCTTTTATAGGAATAGGTAAAGCAAAATATGCCTATAAAAACCACAGAAAACAGCGTTAGTATTATCTTTTTTGCTTTCATAATAGCACCTCAACATTATACAATTTTTACTAGGTATTTATTATTGTAACTTATCAAAATTATTTTGTATAGGAGTAGACTAAAAGTATTTTTTTCACATCTTAGAAGTATAAAATAAATGTAGTTATTTGCTTCCACAATGTAAAAAGACATAGTCTATAATGCCCAACATTACTTTACTTCTTTAACTCTGCCAACAATCCCACCCTCTAGCATAACCTTTATACCATGATGATGCTCTATAGAGTTGGTAAGAATTTTCTTAACTACACCTTCTGTGAGTTTTCCACTACGCTGGTCTTGTTTTTGAACAATCAGTACAGTACTTCCTATTTTAATATTACTTCTTTTAGTTCCCTCCATTGTTTCATCCTTTCAAATCTAATTAAAGATTCTGTCATATTTATTATTTTCTTATTTTTACATATTAACTAACCTTGTATTATCATTTTGAAGGCATTTTACTGTTAATTTTTATGATTGGTTTTCTTTATATAAAGTTTTTCTTAAAATATTTTTCACAAAAGATGTTTTCTTATCACAGTAATTATCTATGTCATACTTATACTCCATTGCTAGGTGTTTCTTTAAAGAACTATATTCTTCCCTTGCATCTTCATTGGTTCTCAAATAATCTCTAAAAGCAATGTGTTCTAAATATCCCTTTCCATCTTTTGGACAAACATAAAGATGATATTTCATCATTCCATCATCATGATCTCGCCTAAAGGCTTCTCGTCCTTCAATCCCTAAGTTTCCCTCATATATATATCCTTGTAACTCCAATTTTTTAATAATCAACGGTAGAACATCATAATTATCTATTACGACATCTACATCAATTATAGGTTTTGCAGCTAGACCTTCTACAGATGTGCTTCCCACATGCTCTATTCCTATTATTAAATCTCCAATATAGCTATTAATCATATCTTTAATTTTATCAAATTCTTGTTTCCATTTATACTCATACTCAACAATTTCAATAACCTTAGTGGCTTCTGGCATTTCTAATTTCATCTCCTCCCTGTGCTCTTTATTTTTGTCATGCAGAAAAAAACCCTTCATAATGAAGAGTTCTTTTTTTACATTTCTGCCTTACTTACCTTACGGGGTCTGCCTTTGATGTTTTTATTTTGTAACTCTTGAAAAACCATCTCCCCCTTATTGTTCAATATCTCAACAAAGGTTGATACATCAAGTACATTAATTATTCCTATATCCTCCGCTGTCATCCCTTCTATACTACAAAGTGTGCCTACGATGTCTACTGGTCTCATTTTTGTTTTTTTACCTGCGTTAATATGTAGTTTCATTATTTCCTTATCTAATGGAGCTCCTTTTGTTTCTTTAAACTCTGGTGATGAATTAATTTTTTCAACAAATTCTTGTTTAGAATTATTGATAATTTCTTCCTCTGGTCTTTCTTTTAAAGGGATTTCTTTGCCGATATATTTTTGTATATCCTTAAGAAACTTACCTTCATATCGTGTTACAAAAGTAATTGCTCTACCTTCTCTACTTATACGTCCAGTTCTACCTATCCTATGTACATAACTTTCCCTATCTTGTGGTATATCATAATTTATAACAAGAGAGATGTTGTCTATATCTATTCCCCTAGCTGCAACATCTGTCGCAACTAAATATCTAAAATAACCTTGTTTAAAATCCTTCATTACCCTTAATCTATCCCGTTGTTCCATTCCACCATGAATCTTCTCACAAGTATACTTGAGGTTTGTAAGCTCATCATAGACTTCATCTACCTTTTGCTTAGTATTACAGAAAATTATACAACTATCTGGGTTTTCTACTATTGTTATGTCTCTTAGCAGTTTTATCTTATCGTTGTGATCCACTGCGTATCTTTCCTGACTAATCCTGTCTGCGGAAGAACTCTCTTCTTCTATTTCAACATGTATAGGTTGCTTCATGTATTTGGTACATAGAACCTCTATGTCTTTAGGCATTGTGGCTGACAATAACATGGTAACACGTTTTTTGGGCAAGCTACCTATTATTGTTTCTATATCATCTACAAAACCCATATTAAGCATTTCATCAGATTCATCTATTACAAGGTATTTAATATTGGATGTATCAAATGTACCTCTTTCGATATGATCTATAATACGACCAGGTGTACCAACCACTACATGGGTTTTTTGTTTAAGTTCTTTTTCTTGAATATAGAATGGAGATTTTCCGTAAAGGGCAGCTACTTTAATCCTCTTAAACCGACCTATATTAAAAATATCTTCTTGTACTTGTATAGCCAGTTCTCTTGTTGGTACAATTACTAATGCTTGAGGTTTATTCTCATCCCAGTCTACTAACTGACAAATTGGAATAGCAAAGGCTGCTGTCTTTCCGCTTCCAGTTTGTGACTTTACTATAATATCCTTATCTTCTAAAGCAGCAGGTATAACCTGTTCTTGAACTTTGGTAGGACTTTCAAAATTCAACATACTAATTGCCTTTAATATTTCACTACTTAATTGATAATCTTTAAAATTTGATTTTATCATTCAATCATCTCTTTCTTTATTTTTCTATTTGAATTAGTGTTAAAACTATACTTTATAATTTTTACCTCTACCTATTTTGTCTTCTATCGTAAAATAATATAATAAATATTGAATTAAAAATTAACTCAAAGTAAGCTTTTGTTTTTTTATATTAAAAACATAGAAAAAAGTGCCGGTATTGTTCACCAGCACTTCACAATTTCTGCCTACAGCTAAAATATATTATACCATAAGTATAAGTCTAAGTCTATTTTTTGTTATATGATGTTTTATAATAGGTCGTCCCAACTACATTAAGTATTATGCTACAGATATACTTATAATCAGTAATTTTAAGAGTGTTAGTTTTATTTGATGTCTATAATAAAAGTAAAAGGAAATATGCAACTCTATGTGGAATACTTTAAAATCGTAGTTGATATTAAGACTATTTAAATAAATATAAACTAAGTGATTCAACTAATGAAAAGGAGAATAGAAATGATAGATATATTATTATGCGAGGGCGAACATGAAGATATGATTTTTACCCATATAAAGGCTATAGAGAAGGACTTGACCAATAAAACATTTACAAATTGTCAATTTATTAACAGTGATTTCACCCAATCAAATTTTTCTTTTTCCTTCTTTGAAGATTGCTTATTTAAAGAGTGTAATTTAAGTTTGTCTCAATTTAAGGATTCAAAATTAAGAAATGTTGAATTTCAAAACTGTAAATTATTAGGTGTAAGTTTTAGCAAAATTGATTCATTTATCATTGATATAAACTTCAAAGATTGTTTAATTCAAAATTGCAATTTTTCTGATCTTAACTTAAAGAAAAGTATATTTCAAGAATGTAAAGTATTAGAAAGTGACTTTATTAATACAGACTTATCAGAAAGCAATTTTACATATTCAATATTAACTGGAACAAAATTTAATAATTCAAATTTATCGAAGGCAGATTTTTCTTTTGCAAAGGATTACAGTATAAACCCATTAAATAATAAGACAAAAAAAACGATAGTAACTTTACCTGATGCAATATCACTATTGAAATGTTTCGATATTATTATAAAGTAGGTGTTAGTCTTGGTTTCGATGAAAATCTTGATGTAAAAAATAGAAATCTAAGTTAGGTATATATTCCCAACTTAGATTTTTTTCTTTTATATAAATAAGTCTCTTTAACTGTTTTGTAACCATCTTCATTGTTTATTATAAACTAATTGATGATTACGTTTCTACTTCTTTAATCTAACTCATAGGGTGTAAAATTTACTATTAATCCATATGTCTTTTCTTCATCAACATCTTCCATTTCATTAAATTCATCTATTAATGCATTTAACTTTTCTTTAAATGCCGCCATTTTTTCTGTATTAGCACTAATAAAACAAGATTTAATAATGTAAGGCGAATCAGTATATTTATAAATGTTTCCTATCGCATTAGAAGTTAGTTTATTAAAATACTCTGCCATAGAATTACATTCTTCCTGCTTAGTTTTTTCAGAAATATTACTATTTGTTTGACTATTAATAATCTCTAACTTAGTAGTAGTCAACTTATAAACTTTTTCTACGGTTTTTTCATTTTTAATAATTTTAGACTCAACTATCATATTATAATTTTGCAACCTTGAGAGATATAATCTTGTTGAAAATATAGGTATATTCAAATTTCTAGAAATTTCACTGGCTGTCTTTTCTCCCTTTAAAAGAAGTATTAGAATATTAAGGGAAGGACCCTTGAAAAGATCTTCTTTAATTTTTTCGCTTTCACTAATTAAAGAAGTATCTATAATACACTTAAAGTCTTCCATTTTACACCTCCACTACACAAGTTTAATTCTTTCCAACAGTTCATCTATATTAATATCACCAATAGCTGCTATACTCATATTATTTTCATGGAATATATCATCTAAAATTAACATTATATGCTCTCCGCTGATTTTCTTAATATTTCTAATCTCCTGCTCCAATGAAAATGAACTATTATAGGTGGCACACTTACCTAAAAACTTAAGATGATCCGCAACATTTTCAATTCCTAATATTCTCTTTGTGATAAGCTTATTTTTAGCCGATTCAATTTCATTTTTAGTAAATCCTTCTTTCTTACACTTTGAAAACTCCTTAATCATAAGTTCTACAACTTCGTTAATAGTTTTTGGTTGACATACCGATGCAAAACCCAACAATCCTCTTTCTTCATAAAAACTTTCAAAAGAATTAATGATATAAGCTAAACCTCTTTTCATTCTAATTTCCTTTGCCAGTCTGGACTTTATACCTCCATCCCCCAATATTAAAGAAATTACTTCTATAGTATTTCTATAGGGACTATCGAATTCTGGAAGTTTAAAACAAACAGACACAATTGAGTTATCACCTGTTTTTTGAGTATTTAAGTAAATACCAACCTCTTTATTTACTAATTCTTCATTCCTATTAATTATTTTATCCTCCCAAGATGCAAAGTTCTTTTTTGCCAGTTCTATAGCTTCATGGTATTCAAACCCCCCCACAATAACCAATATACTATTTTCTGGAGTGTAACTTTTATTATATAAATTAACTATGGACTCCCTAGTAGAATTTTCAATCACCTTCATATCACCAACAATAATTCTACCTACATTTGAATTCCCCCATAATGCTTGCGTACTCCTTTCAGCTATCTGCTTAAATGACGAGTAGTAGCTGGAGGCTTCCCTTAGTACAATCTTTTTTTCATTTTCAAACTTTTCATCAGAAACATCATTATATTGAGTTAGTAACTTAGCCAGTGTCGAAATACAAAAACCTAAATTATATGATATACCCGAAAAATAGTAGTGGGTATATTCCTTTGTAGTAGTTGCATTATATACAATCCCCTTTGAGGCTATTTCGTCCAGTAAATTTTCTGTACCTTCATTATTATTAGAAGTAAATATTAAATGTTCTAATAAATGACTTAATCCACTGGTGGAATCATCTTCATATCTACTACCTTGTTTTACCCAAACACCACAGGCGATGGTTTTGGAGGTAGGTATTCTATGAAGTACAACCTTAAGACCGTTTTCTAAATAAACATTCATTAACTCATACATAATAATATCCTTCCTAACAATATACTTTTGCTACATTAATATTATTTCTAGATAATCTCTTAAACTGAACGGTTATAGATTCATTTATTCCCTCTAAAGTCCCACACTTTACAGCTGTGTACACATCTATAGGATACGATACCCGTTGTTCTTCTACTTCAGATAAAAATAAAAACCTAGTAATGTCATATTCAAATCTAGCAATTTCCTTTATTACAAAATCAATACTTCCAAAATTTGATTTATCAATAAACCGTTTTATACTTTCAATAGATTCAGTAACTACATTTCTTATTTCATCCCTCTCATGGAAAAATATCTCTTTGAGGACATACGCTTCTTGTTCTTTATAACTTGTGAATAATCTAAATAAGTCATCGTTGAAATATTCCATAAGAAGCTTGTAGGTTAATTTAAATTTAGGCAATGTCCGCATGTATACTAATAGAATAAACCTATTAAGACCATCTATTTCATCTTTATTTTCATGCTGAAAATCATAGTAATGGGAAAACATTATTTTATTATTTTCAATAATTTCTTCAAGATAAAGGGGTAATTGTGGTTTGTTAACCATCGTAGTATTAATTTTATCTGTTATAACAAAATCTGTGGAGTATTTTTGGGTTAATTCCGAACCAGGAAAAAATGTTAGTTCATGGAACTCTATACTATTAAACATAACTAGTTTATTCTTCAATAGTTGGTTGATTAGATTTAAAGTTAAATTAATATCTTCAATGGTTTCTTCAGGAAACCCATATATAAAGGACAATTTATAATCTATACCGTTGTTTTTTAAAAGTTTAACTAAGGGGATTACCTTATTCACATTTAAATTTTTATTTATTATCTTTTGCATTCTAGGTGAGCCTGTTTCGATTCCTAAAAATATTGCACTACATCCAGCCAACCTCATATTTTCAACCATTTCTTCATCTAGGGTATCTACCCTTGAACTGCATGACCACGAAATATTTAAATTCTCTGAAATTAGCATCTGGCAAAATTTCATTATTTTTCTTTTATTTGCAGTAAATAAATCGTGGGTTAAGGCAAAATAGTTGATATTATATTTTTCTTTAACTAACTTAATTTCTTCTATAATACGTTTAGGTGATTTAAGTCTAAACTTTCTTTTCCAAAATATCTTAGTCGAGCAAAAAGTACAATTAAAAGGGCAACCCCTACCTACATCTATATTAACCACATCAATATTATCCATCTTTAAGAAAGAATAATCTATAAATGGAAGGTTATCTAAATCTTCAATTAGGTCTGGCATTCCAGTATCTATAACCTCTCCGTTTTTCTTAAATACAATCCCTTTAACTTGGCTTAAATCCCTATCGTTTAATAAGCCTTCAACAATTTCAACTATTGTGTTTTCCCCTTCCCCGATGCCGATAGCATCTATCCATTCAATAGTCTTTATTGTATCATGGGCTGTTAATGTTGCTTGTGGTCCTCCAAAAACCACCTTAACATTAGGACAACGCTCTTTTATTAGTTTGGCTACTGCAATACATAAATGATAATTTCCACACATTGTATAAAAACTAACTAAATCAGGTGAATTAGCCATAACAAAGGTATATAATCTTTCCATTTCTGTATCAAAATCATTTTTCTTATTATAATTAATAGATTTATCTTCATGCTGAAAGTCAATAAATTTTATATTATGATTTGTATTATTTTTAAGAATTGTTGCTAAAAGTAATGGTCCCAGCGTTTCTATGTAGTTACTATCCTTATATTTATCCACTAAATTTACTAAGTTTACAGTACTCATCATTGTCGCCCCCTTAAACTTCCTTTATTACTAACGTAGAATTTTAAATCCATTGTTAAGTTAAGGAAGCTTTGTTTATTAATTTCTTATATTTTTACTGTAAATTCTAACTAAGTATGTTTTATATTTTCTTATGTCTTAGATACATTAATGTTTTTTTCACTTGTTCGATTGAATTTTACAGTAATATTTTCATTAATACCTTCTAATGTATTATTCTTTACAGCAGTAAAAACATCTATTGGATAGCTAATTAACTGCTCTTTTTCTTTAGAATGTAATAAAAATTTTGTAACATCATATTCAAACTTCACAATATGCTTTAATACAAAATCAATAGCTCCAAAATTACGCTTTTCTACAAACCTCTTAATACTTTCAATAGAATCATTAATAATATTTTTTAAGTTATCCTGCTGAAAATAAGTAATTTTCTCTAAAAGTGAAGATTCTTCCACCTTATAATCACTAAATAATTTTAAAAGATCGTTATTATAATAATTTAATAATAATTTATAGGTAAACTTAAATTTAGGTTGTGTTATTAAATATACTATTGGAATAAACTTATCTAAACCTTCATATTCCCTTTGGTTATCGCCTTTTAAATGAAAAAAATGGGGAAAAATCTTTTTATTATTCTTAATAAAATCATTAATCTCTTGGGGTAATTTTAAATCACTAAGCATAGTAGCATTAACTTTATCTGAAAATATCAAGTTATTACAATGTCTTTCCGTAAGTTCTGTACTGGGGAAAAAGGTAAAGGAGTGTAATTGAATGGTATTAAAAGTAATTAAAATATTATTTAGTAGTTCATTAATTAGGTTTAAAGTCATATTTATATCATCTCTATTTTCTTCTGGAAATCCATAAATAAATGACAGTTTATATATTATGTTGTTCTCTTTTAATAACTTAACAGTAGGTATTATTTTCTTCAAATCTAAGTTTTTATTAATTAATTTCTGCATTCTTGCAGAACCAGTTTCTATACCTAAAAACATTTTTTTACATCCAGCCAAACCCATCATTTTTATCATTTCTTCATCTAGGGTGTCTACCCTAGAACTACAAGACCAAGATATATTAACGTCTTGTGAAATTAATAAGTCGCAGAATTCCAGTAGTTTCTTTTTATTTGCAGTAAATAAGTCGTGGGTTAAACTAAAACTTTGTATATTGTATTGTTCTTTTAAATTTTTTATTTCTTCTACAATTCTATTTGCTGATTTAAGTCTGAAGTTTCTCTCCCAAAAGCTTTTTGTTGAACAGAAGGTGCAATTAAAGGGGCATCCTCTTCCAACATCAATATTTACTATACGTGCTTTTTCCATTTCAATAAAAGAGTAATCTAAAAGAGGTAATGTATCTAAGTCTTCAATTAACTTAGGCATTCCTGTGTCTATAATACTGTTATTACTTTTAAATACTACCCCTCTTACTTTACTTAAGTCTTCATTATTTAATAAAGTATTAACAATTTCAAATATGGAATCTTCTCCTTCACCAAGGGCAATTGCATCTATCCATTCAATGTTTCTTATGGAATCTTTTGCAGTCAATGTGGCTTGTGGTCCACCAAATACAATAATTGCATCAGGGTTACGTTCTTTTATTAATTTTGCTAAAGGAATACATAAGTGATAATTGCTACACATGGTATAAAACCCCACTAAATTTGGTTTGTTATCTATAACATAAGAGTATAACTGTTCCATTTCCAGTTGAAAGTCTTTTTGTGGTGTATATTTATTTAATGAATATTCATGTTGAAAGTCAATTATCTTAACATTATGACTAGACTTATTTTTAAGAACTGTGGCTAAGGACAATAAACCCAGTATTTGAACATTATCATTTTCTTTTTCGTAATGGTCTACTAAGTTAATTAAATTAATATTACTCATATTTCCTCCTAAATTTCTTTTAGTGAAGGATTAAAAATTTGTAAAATAAATACCATTAATATACCGATACTAAATAATACAAATACATGTTTTAAAGCTATAAATGTAATGATGAATCCCACTATACCACCACCTATTGGGGTAGTTGATAAGGATAAAGCATTTATTAACGAAGCAGTTCTGGGCAAATATTCCCGATCTACTTTAGACATTATACCCACCTGTAGAGGTAAACTTAGTATAGGTACAGAGATTCCCATAAGTCCACAGGATAATCCCACTCCTAAATATAGCAAATTAGAATCCCTAAACATCCCCATTTGTGATAAACAAAGATATCCAATGGAAATAAGGACTCCCGAAAATATCATCATTTTTTTACCTGTTACCCTCTTCTTAATAATAGGTGCTAAAATCCCCCCCACTATCATTGGAATTAAAAATGAAATTGCCATTACTGAAATAGCCTCTGGCCCTCTGTTCAATATTTCGTCTACATAGGCTGGCTGTAGGGCATTAAAAGGGATGATAAATAAGTTGAAACCCCCGGCAAATAAACAAATACTTAATATTAAACGATTAGATAATACATAGTTAAAACCACTTTTTAAATCTAAAAAATATCCCTTTAATGTAAGCTTATTTTTTGACAATTCTTCTTTACTAATTTTTATACTTAATATTAATAAGCCACTTATGAAAAAGGTAATTGCATCAATAATAATTACAACTGCAACGCCTACAGTTCCAATTAATACCCCTGCTACAGAATAACCCATAAGTTCTGCCAGTGTTATACCAGTTGTATTTGTTGATACTGCATAATCATATTTTTCTTTAGAAATTAAGCTGGCAAACAGTGGCATAGCAGCTGGTGTTCTAAAGGCTTCAAAGGATGAATTTAAAAATGCAAATACAAAAAGATGCCATACTGCTAAATGACCTGTCATATAAAGTAGGGCTGTTATTAAAACCACAACTCCTCTACCAAAATCGCAAATATAAATAACTGTTTTTTTAGGTAAGTAAGTCACCACAACACCAGAAATAATATTAAATAAAAATGACGGTATTCCACTTACTGCATAAAGGGTGGCTAATATTACGGCAGAACCAGTAAGTTGAAACACCATCCATCCATATGCAACAATATCAATAGAGTCTCCAAATCTTGAAATAATTTTAGCTAAAAATTGTTTCATAAATTCTTTTTCAATAAAAATATCTTTGTAACCTACTGATATTTGTTTTTCTTTAGCATCAGCACCTCTTTCGTTCATAATTACAACCCCTCTTAATTTTTTATAGATAATACTATTGTGTTAATATTAATATTTATTTACTTTTATTTCCATATTAAAAAAACCTCCAGCTTCTTTGTCACTGAAAATTCAGCAACTTACGTAGTTTAGTTTACGTTATAGTGGCTAAATTTTTGTTCCATGAATCTGAAGGTTTTTGATAAGTCTTTTGATTGTATAGATTATAAACTAAAGCTATTATTAATAAACATGAAAAATAAATAATAATTGTACTACTAAGTAACCTCTATAGATACTTTTATGTTCTGACCATCTTCAAGATCTAAAGAACCATCATCAGAAAACTGCATTCCTTGATCTACTAAATTTTTGATTGTATTTTCGTCAGTAATAATTAACTTACCATCTTCAATTTTAACAGAATCTTTATTAATTGGATTCATTTTGCCACCTCACTTTCTTTATTTTTACTACTGCATTTATTAGTTAATTAGATTAGAAAACAAGGTTATTTAATATATCTCATGCATATTCACTAACCTATATTCTTATCTAATATTAACTACTCTTTTACTACAAAAGATGTTGTTATATTACTGCCTTCCTCCAAATCTAAGTCTCCATCATCTGCATACTCCAACATTTGATCCGCACAACTTTTTTTTGCTTTTTCAGTTTCTTTATTGTTATTTTTGTTATTTTTTTTACTCATTTCTTCTTTGTTTTTGTCTTTATTTTCCAAATAATTCCCCTCCTTAACTATTATTCAAACCTTAAAATATTAGCACATTTACTTACAATTCTTTTGTATAAAATAAGTAATTTATTATAATGTTTAAAGTAGATTGGAGTTTTGGGGAATTTTTTCTTTTCCTGTGTTACAATCTATTTATATTCAGTTTATTTTAAAATAGTACCAAGATATTATTTACTTTTACTAAATACTTATAATTTATTCCGTGTTTGATGTTGATACCTATATTTATCAAACAGATACATTTAATTCATACATAAATAAAAGTAGGTGAAGAGGTTATATCTCCACCTCTTCACCTACTATCACTACTCTTGCTTCAAGGAAATCTCTTTAAATCCCCTATTTTAAAAGTCCATTCGGGGGTAACTATTACATCACCTTCAAGATTTAATGAAAACCAAGGACTTAAATCTGCATCTTTAGTATTAACTAAAATTTGGGTTTCTTGGGCTGGCATATAACTTTGGGCTAATAGATACAACTTTTCTCCTGTATCTTCATTTACCGCCATATCTACTACTATTACTGCATGTCCTGGGCTTCCCCCTTGAATTAACACATCTCCAATTTCCATTTCCTCAAATAATACAGGGGTCAATTCTTGCTCTAAAGAAATAGTACCTGCATAGGCAAAAACAATATTCATATATCGTCTAAAATCTTCATAGGTGTTGGAGGGTTGAGTTTTCTTCTGCCAAGAGGTTTTATTTCCATTTACGACTATTCTATAACCTGCCATCCATTTATTGTAATCTACCCTAAATCCATTGGTAAAATTAAAATGTATAGCATTATAGTCCCCTTTTCCGTATAAATATTCTCCCCTAAGTCGCATTATGGCATCAGCACATTGTTGTAAGTCCCTATCCCCTATATCCATGTCCACCACTGCCATATAAACATTATTTTTATTTTTTACTGCTCCGTTAAAATACATTACTGGTGAAGTATGGGGTTTTAATGGTAAATTTCGTAGGTACTCTCCAAATGACCCTTCTTTAACTGGGTTTCGGTGAAAATCTTTAGGTGGCAATATTCTTGACTGTATTACCTCCCCTTCCTCTACTATAATGGTTTGGTTTTGGGGTTCTGCATCAAGTTTTGTATCATCTTTCACTTGCTGACTTTTAGCTTCTAGTTCTTTAACTTCAAGCTGTTTATTTGTACATGAAATTAGTTGTGTTGATAATATAAGAACTATTAAGCATTTTGTAGTAATTGACAATATTTTTTCCATGTTTCACCTCTCTTGGTGTTCGTACACATTTTAAAAAACTTACAGAAAATATCAACTTACATTTCAAATACAAATCTTTTTATTTGTCTTACTATTTTTTACAATATCACTAGTTAATTTTGCAAGTGGTCTGGAGCCAAGATCATCTTCATTAAGGTAGTTTCCATATAGAATACGATTAATTTCTTCAGTCGAATGGAACAATCCTTTAAAGTTATTCAAAAATTCTACTATTTGTCCATTAGAGTATATCATTTTCTTTTTCAATATTTCTTGAACAACATCATTGTGTATTTCATAAGCATCCTCTAGTTGCAGTATACTGCTATTATTTTTGTTCTCCATTAATGGGCGAATAATAATTTTAATTTCTTCCCGATTTTTTAAAAAATCTACACCCTTTAATAAATATGAAAATTCATAGTAGGAATCACTTTTTAAGTTGTTTTCATAGGGGGAAATATCTAGTAGTTTTTCACGTTTTATGTGATTGCAAGCATAGCAAGACGGTACTAAATTAAATAGAGAAATAGAAAAAATAGGATACTTAGATCTAGGGAAAAAATGGTCTAATTGTGCCGAGGTTTTTTTATCTCTATTATTAATAAATTCCCTGTTGCAATATGGACATACGGTTATACCAATCTTTTTAACTAGTTCGCTATTAGGGATGTCACTATATAGATCATAGGTTTTCTTTAGTATCTTATTATCTACAATATATTTTTCTCCCCTAACCCTTAAAACCTTTCCTCTCTTTGTTGGTACATTATACTGTTTAAATACTTGTCCCTTCGTTGTTAGAGTATTGTATATATCCTTTAATTCATGGTGTTCCATTACTAAAATATCTTGCATTTTATTGTGTATACCATAACTACTTAATTCACTTTCTACTTCATTATAATAACTAGCTACATTCCTTTTTATTACTTTAGATTCAATTAAGTCTATATACCATTTTTTAAGTTCTTCTTTTTTTATTTGACTGAGTTTAATGGGTATCATATTTCATCACCTATATATTATTTCTATAATTTTTATAATTTCAATTAATTCTTTAATTAAGTTTCCTTATCTAATTCTTCAATAACTTGATGTAGTGCCTTTACTAACTGGTCATTTTCTTTAATACCTTCTTTTTTCAACAGTTTTTCTAGCAGTTGTTTTTCAATAATTAGATTATTTATATCCGTTTCTTTTATAGGAAATTTCATATCGTACATCTGCTGTAATTTGTATTTTAAAACCGGTTCTCCAATTATATCAATAGTCTTTCTTATTTCATTTTGTTTTTTAGTACTTACCTTTTTCTTTGAATTTAAGATATTAATAATAGCATTTATCTTGTTGCGAGAAAACTCTCCAATGCTGGCATCCATAAAAAAACTCTTATTAAGGGTGTTATGTATGTTTTGAGCAAAGGTTTTATTATCATCTATTTCTTTATTATCGGTATCAATCAACACTTTCTTATAGATAGGATACATAGAAATAATATTATCTTTCTTTAGGTCAGATAAAACAAAAGGAGAATGGGTAGATATTATGAATTGTACCTTAGTTATATATGAAATAAAATATTTATTAAAAACTGTTTCCTTTTTCCCGTCTAAAATACTAACTATTATATTAATTAAGTTTCTAGACCATTCTGGGTGCATACTATCATCAATTTCATCTATTAAAATTGTAATGTTCTTTTTTAATTTTTTATAGTGTAAATAACGTATCTCACGTTCACAAACATATTCATTAATTTCATTCATTATTTTACTAAATACAGTTACTAATTTTTCTTCTCCCTTTGACATTCTAAAGCCTTCAGCTTTAAAGGGTTTAACAAACAAATTAAAGTCATCATCGTTTGTAGAGAATATATCTGCAATTGCCCTTTCTTTATCAGAAAGATTCCTTCTTTCTTCATTTACATTAACAAAAATCTCTATTTCTTTTAATACTGTAAAGAACTTTTCTATATTTTCATTAAATTCATCTGTAAGTACCAGCTCAAAACTATCTACACTGGGTATAATGTAGTCTTTTATATCTAACATTGTAAAAAACAGGTCTTTCATTAATTTGTAGTATTTAGCTATATTCCTGTATTCAATATCATTTAACATTTTTGAACATGTATTTTCTTCTAAAAAAGTAAAGATTTCCTTATGATAATTTACTATATCTTTATCTGGTAAATCATTTATGAAGTCTCTTAATTCCCCTAAGACTACATCTTTATATCTATTAAGGTAGATTGTTAACATGTTATCTATTATATTACTTTGAAAGTATCTATAAAAATCTTCAATAGTTTCTATAGTTATAATAGATTTTTTGCCTAAAAAACTGGTGGCTTCTTGCCCTACAACTGCTGGTATAACAACTAGTGATTTTTGTTTTATTCTGTATTCATATTTTTTAAAAACTATCTTAACGTTTTTATTTTCAATATAATTATCTTTACAGAAATCAATATATGTCTTATACCATTCAGTTAAATTAATTTTTTCTACTTGGTTTCGTTTTATCAGTATATTTTTTTGATTTTCTTTGTTTTTATAACTAATTTGTTCTTTTTTTCTTGTATCAAATACATCATTAATGTAGATTATTTCAGCCATTCTTTTATTTTTTTTATAGGGGTTTGTAGTATAATCTATTATACTAAATCTATTGCTTTTGCCTTTTTTAATAAAAAATGAGAAAAATTCTTCTCTATGCCTACTATCTTTTAGGTGGTTATTTAATAAAATTTCATTAAGACTGTCTATATTATTTATTACACATTGACCAAACCCTTCAATGTAGTAAATATTTTTATCTACATAATAAAGCATAAAATATTTATCTTTATAGTGGTACTTCCCATCATAATAAAACCCACTGGCTTCCACCCTATTTTTATAATCTAAGCCTATTATATCAAGAACAGTTGTTTTACCAGTACCGTTTTTGCCAACAATTGCAGTTATGTCTGAAATGGTTTTTCCATAAAAATTATCTATATAATTTTCATTCTCACTCAATGCAATAGTTTTAAGCTCTTCATTGTAGTTAACTTTAATTTTAGAAGAGAATCTAAACCCTTGTTTTTGTATTTCTGCATAATCTTCTACATAAAGATATAGTAATTCCATGTTATTCTCCTTGTTTATTTATCATAATAGGTTCTGCTGTAAGGGTATTTTATGTTAATGTATTAAAAAAATTATTATCAATAATAGGTATCTATAGAATTAAGTAATGATCTATTGAACAACTTACCTTTTTAAGTAGTTATCCGTCGCTAACTAATAACTTTCGTGGCATTATCTTTAATTTCATTAATTATTTGAACAAGCTTTTTTTGTTTATCAGCATCAAATAGTTTAACGAAACTTTGGGGTTTTTCAAAGGGTGGCTTTATTAGGTCTGACGCACTTTCAATGAAGCCATGCCTTTCTAAGTGGTCTATTACTTTATTTACAAATTCAATTTGACTTACATTAAGATTATGTTCATTTATAAAGGATGAAAATGCTTTTAATGTAGCTTCCCTCTCCAGTTTTGCAATTTTGCGAACGAGTAACCCAAAGGGGGTGTCCTTATAACTTTTTTCATAATCCTCTTTAGAACCCAGTTCACCTGTTAATATTTTTTCCAATGTTTTATAGTCTTCTTGACTAAGTGGAATGTTATTTCTTAATTTGTGGATTGCTATAGTATTCTTATTTTCCTCTATATACTTATTAACCTTTTTGTTGTAATCCTCTAAATCATAACTCATTTCAAATTCTTTAAGCTCTGTACGTTCAAGTTCTTCATCTTTAAGGTTTGTATAAATGGCTTTATTACCTTCTGTTACTGCAAATTTCATTAGGTGGCGAAGTTCCAAACGTATTTTTTCAAAACTTAAGATGTCCGTCTCACTCCAAAACTTATCATCTACTATTTCCTTTAATAAAGATATTTTATCTTTCACCTGTGGCATTGTGGCTTTTTTTGCCAATAGTATATTAGCCTTTGAAGTTGTAATATTTTTTAATCTTGTAAAACTTCTAGTTCCTTCTAATTGTGACAACATCAAACCATACATTAAGTTATCAAACTCTACTGCTTTATCATCATTATCTGTTATGGTGACAAGGTCTGCTATGTTACCAATTAAGTCAGCTTTATCCTGTTCAGTAAGACAGTTAAAGGCTTCTTTTGAAGTGTATTTGTCTACAAACTTTCTTTTTAACTTAACATCAATTCTATCTGGTGAAAGGCTATTTATTTGCTGAAGAACTTCATCTATTAAAGCGCTTCTTAATGTTTGATATTCTTCATCCATAAAAACTACGTCCTGCATATGAAAAATAAGTTTTATTCTCTTTGTAAAAATATTTGCCTGTATAGAGGTACTTGCCCCTGCTTCTATACCATTCTTATTCTCTCTAAAAAATTCAAAATTACCTAAATAGTCAAATATATAAAAGAACTTTTTATGTTTTCCTATTCCAAATAAATCTGGTCTTATCCTTGTTCCTCTGCCTATCATCTGCCAAAACTTAATTTTAGAACGTACACGCTTAAAAAATACAAGGTTTACTATTTCTTTAACATCTATACCTGTATCAAGCATATCTACAGATACTGCTATATAGGGTTCTTTTGTGGGTATTTTAAACTGTTTAATTAGATCTTGTGCATAGTCGTCTTCACAAACAACAAGTCTACAAAAGTTTCCTTTAAGCTCTGGATATAACTTGTCAAAACGCTGGACTATAAACTGTGCATGGCGTTTGTTTTGGGCAAAGATTATGGTCTTTCCTAACCTGCTGTTACTTTCGTCCTTTAAACCATTTTTCATTAGGTCATTAATTACTTTATCTACTGTATCTTGATTAAAAATAAAGTCGTTGATATGGGGTGGTGGCACTTCTTCTGGCATATCTCCGTCTTCATCTGTAAAGTCTTCTTCGTATCTTTCTTTTTCATCTAGTGCTAATTGGTCATAGACAATACCATCATTTAAAATTTTGGTAGTAACTTCTATATTGTGAAATGGCACTAATACTTTGTCCTTTTTAACTGCTGTATCATAGTCATAGGCAAAGGTAGGTACACCTTTTGCTACTTCAAAAAAGTCATAGGTACTACTATGTACATCTGTTCTTGGGGTTGCTGTAAGACCCACTATATAGGCATCAAAATAGTCAAAAATAGCTTTGTATTTTTTAAATATACTTCTATGGCTTTCGTCAACTATAATAAGATCAAAATGGGCGGGGGTAAATAACCTAGTTCCATCTTTATTTCTAACACCATCTATAGCATTTAGAATTGTTGGATAGGTTGAAAAAACAATTCTAGCATTTTTATCTTCTTTGTTTTTTAGTAGGTTACAAAGGGACATTTCTGGTAGATAGATTTTAAAGTCTTCTTTTGCTTGACTTACTAATGCTGTTCTATCTGCCAAAAACAATATATTTGTAATATAGCCACCTCTAGAAAGTACGTCTGTTAAACTGGAGGCTGTTCTTGTCTTTCCTGTTCCTGTAGCCATCACAAGCAGTGAACGTCTATGCCCTTTGTCTATGTTTTCACAAACTGCTCTAATTGCCTGTTTTTGATAATATCTATCGGTAATTTTATCATCTATTTCTATTTCTGTAAGCTTCTTTTTAGAAAAACGCCTATTATACAATTTTTCTAAATCTTCCCTTGAAAACAAACCACTTACTTCCCTTTGGGGCGATGTTTTATCATCCCATATGTAGTAGTCGTACCCGTTGGTATTAAATATGATGGGTCTATGGCCTGTCATTTTTTCTATGCAGTTGGCATATAACCAAGCTTGATGTTTACCCTTTCTTGCATCTTTAAGGGTTCGTTTTGCTTCTATTATTGCAATGGGGGTTCCGTCTTTCCCCCAAAGTACGTAGTCCACAAAACCGTTTCCTACTCCATCTTCCTTTGGCATACCTTCCACTGGCATTTCTGTTTCTACGCAGTCTTTTCTGTCACTTTGGGAGGAGTTCCAACCCAATAGTTTTAAGTCTACATCAATGTATTTTTTTCTTGTTTCATATTCTGATAAATCTTCTGGTGTAAATACTCTTTCTGCTTTGTGTTCTTCTTTATTGGCAGTAAGTTGTTTGCTTTGTTTCTCTAGTTCTGCCACAAGTCTTGCAATTTCTTTGTTTTTTTCGTCTATTAACTTATGGGTTTTCTCTTTAAACTGTTTTAGTTCCTTTAATAATTTAGCTTCTATTTCTTTAGCCAGTTCTGTATTGTCTGTAGCTTTTGGAATTAATTCTTCTTCAAACTTTCTTTCTTTGTAGTCTGTCCCATAACAGTAGTCTATCCATTCAATAAATTCAAACAAAATGGATAGAGACAAAACAGCATCATTTTGTGAAATTTTCTTGTCTGTATGTACTGCCATATTGCCTACTTTAATAAGGTACTGTAATTTCTTCCATGTAATGGGGTCTACTGCATATCTGAAAGTTTCTTCGTGTACTAATGACCGTAGGTTGTCTTTATAGGGCGTTTTTATGGTTGTATCTGCTGTGTATACCCATTTTACTGCCAATTCAAATGCTTTTCTACTCCCCACAGCCGACATGGCTGGGGAAGTGGATAATACATTTTCTGCATCTATACAAGCACTGGCAAATAACTGGTATTCTGTTTTGTTTATAAGAAATTCAAAATTTGTTGCCATATAATCACCTGCTTTCTTTAATCAAAGTATTTACTCATAAGACTATTGAATAGGTTTTGGCTTTCTGTTATTGATTGTTTTACTATAGTTTTTTGGGCTTCTATGTTTGTTACTATTTCTGCAAATTGGGTTTGGAGGTGTAGGGGGGGAAGTATAATAATCGTATCCCTCAACATATTACTAGTTATACCTTTTATGGTTGCTCCTCTTTTTTGAGTGTTGAAAAATCCAGAAAAATTTTTTAAAGTTTCAATTAAAAATATTATATTTAATATTTCATCTATATTAATAATAGCAACAATATCTTGGTTAGTGCAAATAGGTATTGTATTTATTGCCACTTTGCCTACTCCAACTCTTGTTCCAAACAGAATTGAATTCGGTGGAACCAATTTTGTTGCACTGTTCTTTATTGCTTCTTCTGTAATGTATTCATTAGCATCCTCATAACTAATAAATAATTTATTAAGTGCCACGGTTGTAATCCATGGTATTGTACCTAGAAAATATTCACAAATTTCTCTTGAAGGTGTACCTCCACTTTGTAAAGATGAAATATTTTTTAATTTACTAGCCCTCCAGTCCCTGTCATTAGTAACAGGGTCACCAAACATATCATAAAAAGTAGCCTTAATTAAATTATCAAGGTCTTCTAGTTGTTTTTTATGTCCATCTATTATTTCTTGTACTTTGTCTAAGGTGTTTGCAATTTGTTTTTGTATTTCTAGGGGGGGGAGAGGAATTTCAATCATTTCCACTATTGTTTTAGAAATCTCTTTAAATGTTGCACCTCTACCTAATGAATTTAAATATTGTGTTTTTCCTTTCAAAAACCAGAATAGATATTTGTTATATATTCGTTTTCCACAAATTAAATTTTTAAAACCTTGATTACAATACATGACACAACCTGTTAGTGCCACTTTACCTATAGGTGCTCTAGAAGATAATAGCACAGTCCCTATTGGTAATGGCTTTAAACTAGTATCCTTTATTGCTAAATCAGTTATTTTTCTTACAGTATCTTTTACCAGAATTAAGTTATCAACTAATTCAGCAGGTGTTACCCAACAATTTGTACCATTCCAATATTCTCTTATGAACGTTTTAGGTGTAGTACCTGAAATAACGGTTGCTACATCCCCCAACTTCACCATTTCCCACTTACTCATTCCCCAACAGCCCCCTCAACTCTTCCATCTTGCTACTTAAGTCAAGAGCTAATTCATCAAGGCGGGTCATTATAACCTCTGGTTTGTCATATTCAACTTTTTCATATTCAATCTCTTTGTATCTATTAATTGATAGGTCATAATCATTATTTATTATCTCTGCCTTATCCACTAAAAAGCTTTGCTCTATTCTTTTTCTATCAATTTCATTTTCTAAGTTATGAAATCTTTCTATAATGTCGGTTATATCCCCGTCATTACCCAAATCATTTCTTTTGTCATCTAAAGAAAAACCATCGGACTTCATATCATAAAACCAAACTTTATCTGTTCCCCCTGCATTGGTTTTTGTAAAAATTAGTATAGCAGTAGAAACACCTGCATAGGGTTTAAAAACTCCACTGGGCATAGATATAATTCCCTGTAGGTTTTGGTTTTCAACTATTTCTTTTCTTAAAGATTTATGGGCTTTAGTTGAACCAAATAATACACCGTCTGGCACAATACAAGCACATCTTCCACCTAAGTTAAGCATACGAACAAACAACGTAACAAACAATAGTTCTGTCTTTTTAGTGTTACATATAGCCGTTAGGTTGTCATGAATACTTTCAATATCCACCGTACCTGTAAAGGGTGGGTTTGCTAAAATAATATCATAAGCATCTGTTGTGTCATTTTGCTTAGAAACGCTATCGGCATAGTTTATATGGGGGTTGGTAATGGAATGTAGCATTAAGTTCATAGCCGATAACCTTAACATTGTTCTGTCAGTATCAAATCCATTAAAGGTTATGCTTTGAAAATTCTCCCATTGCTTCTCTGTCATTTGACTTTCATACTTTTGTCTAATGTATTCTGCCGCCGAAACTAAAAAACCTGCTGTACCACAGGCTGGGTCACATATTTTATCATCGGGGGTGGGGGCTAATAAACTAACCATCATATCTCTAATATGTTTTGGTGTTCTGAACTGACCATTTTGCCCTGCTACCGATAACTTTCCTAACATATACTCGTATAAATCCCCCTGTGTGTCAAGGTCTTTTATATCATGTTCATACAGTTCATCTAAACCAGTAATAATCTTTTGCAGTACCTGTGGTGTAGGTACAAGAAACATAGCATCTGCCATATATCTTGAAAATGCCGATGTTTTATCATTGTTTAATGTTTTTATAAAAGGGAAAACTTTCTCTCCTATAATTTGATATATTTCCCTTGCATCTTTAGTTTTAAATTTAGACCAACGCATAGTCTGCCCTTCTGGTGTTTTGGGAAAAATTCTATTTGTTACTGTTAACCCTAAGTTTTCCATGCTGTCATTTTCTATTTCTTTTTCATCTAATGCCCGAATAAACATTAGATATGTCAGCTGTTCAATTACAGTAAGGGGTTGTGTAATACCCCCTGCCCAAATATCTGTCCATATTTTATCAACTTTGTTTTTTATTTCGCCTGTAATCATCTGCTGTAACACTCCTTATGTATAGTTTACTATGTTTAAAGTTGTATAGTTATTTATAAATTGAAAATATAGTTTCTCACCCTAAATTATACCATACAACCCCATAAAAATCTTTGTTTATTCATATTTTGATAGTACCTACGCCATTTTCTTTAATGGGTTCTTAAATTCATTTTTTTCTTGTAATTTAAACGTTACATTATACCCAGTATTAAAGTATAAAAATATTGCCTTTTTTGTTCCAATATGCTTTCCATACTTATTCCACCCTAAATCATCATATAATAACGTGCTTAATTTTTTTATTAAATTATTTAGATAGTTAATATCTTTATACTCACCAGATAAATATTTAAAATCCCAATAGTGAATAATATCTCCTTTTTTGGGGATTATTTCGATGTCATATTCGTTACATACATTAAATATTTTAGAACCTGTAAATAGGGTAAACCTATTAAGTTGGAAAGAAGCATTCTCCATTCCTTTGAAGGTATTAATTAAAAATTTTACTGATTCCAAGGCATCTTTAGGCTTCTCATTAGGAAAGCCCACCATTAAATTTACATGTACCCCAAGCCCTGCTTTATGTAAATTATTAAATAAGTCCTTTGCTTTTCTTATATCAAATTCATCATATTTATTCATCATATCTATTACCGTTGTAGAAATAGATTCTAAGCCATATAAAATTTGAAAACAACCTGCCTTCTTTAAAAGACAAAAAAAGTCATATTCTTGATTAAATTCTAGTCTACATCTACATGACCACTTAATTTTTAAGTTTCGCTTAATTATTTCATTACTGACATTTTCCAATACTTCAATAGGTAAGGCTTCATCAGTAAAAACGAAATTAGTATAACCACTTAGTTTCAAATATTCCAGTCTTTCAACTATTTCTTTATACTTTATCTCTGTAGGCTTTTGTTTTATATGTTTTATATTATGATTGCAAAAAGTACACTTCCCCCAATAACAGCCTCTGTCTAAAAGTCTAGTAGACAGTATATTTATGCTATTAAAGGAAGATATTAAAGGGTACAGCTTACTATATTTTGCTTGTGGCTGTTTTACCTCTGGAAAGTCAGTTATACGAATAATACCTTTTCTTTTCTTTCCAATTGTTAATTCATCTATTAATAGGCTTATTACTACATCTTTTTCATGTTTAAACTCTATTATGGTATCAAATATTTCTGAAAAAACACCTGTTTTCTTTAGGTAATTTATATATGGGTTAAGTGAATAGGTTTCAAAACTATGATCTACTAAACAAACATGTACAGTGGGCTTTTCTTCTTTAAGTATATCTATTATCATCATAGTATTTAGCAATTCTTCTTTAGAGGATATTTGCACCAGTAATAAATCGGCTACAATATTAATCTGACTTACTATATTTTTTATGAAAGTATAGTAAGTGTCTTGTTTTTTAATGTATCTTAAAATATCTGTACTATCTTCATAGTTTAATTCTTTGACTCTAATACCTTGTAATAAGTCAAAACTATAATTACTAGCTTCTTTATTTAATATATTTAAAAAATTTGTTATATTAGTTATTTTTTCAATGTATTCTTTTCCATTAGTAAATGTGGTTAAATTTTTTAATTCATACAATGACTTATTCGCCAATAGAGCAATATTATGTAAGTTACTGTTGTCAACTGCATAGTTAAATAAAACTCTAACTTCATTAGATAAAATTTTATCCCAATAGGATTCTCTTAAGTTATATACAACAACGTTATGTATATCATGGGAAATATAATTATACCATTTACCTATATCATTTACAGCAGTTGGCATTGTTGCAACTGGTAACAGATATGCTATATTCAAGTTGACACCTCCTCATTTAAAGAAAATACAGCCCTATTAAAGATACCTTTAACTGGAGCTGTATTGTATATATTTCTATTACTTAGTTTCATTACTCTATAAAGTATAAGTTACAATGTAGACCTTTCTATAGTGGCTAATACAATGTGTGCCTGTTTAATAGATCTTAGCAAATTGTTGTTCCAATAAAAACGTTATTGTTACAGCCTTCCTCATCTTCTACATCAACAGAAAGATCTTCTACCATAATTTCTTTTTCTTTATTTTTGTCGTTTTCTTCTGCTTGTTTTATAATTTTTTTCTTATCTTCATTAATCAACTTTTCACCCCCTTTTATACTAAATATACTGTTGTTCAACAATGGGTTTATTTTTGCTATTTAACAACCTCAAAATATTTCTTCTGCTTATTTTTTCATTACATCTATTTTTTTTCATACGATATACATCGTAGTTATATATTTTCTCCAGAGTAAATTCATGGTCATCTTTATTACTATTACTTAAAAAGTTTAAAAAGCTAGATTCCAATTCATACATTTCTCTAATTATCGCCTTTTCACTTCTAAAGTCATATTTCTTAATAAATTTGCCAAAGACTAAAATAGTTTCATGGGTAGATAGTTTAGTAGTTTCGTATTTAGTCCACCATAACCCCTCATTTTCTTTATTTAAAACTTTGTTAAAAGCTAAGTAAATTTGAATATGTTCTCCACTAAAATAATCTAATATGAGCTTATATGTCATATCTAAATTACCAATTATTTTTATAAAGAAATACGCAAAGTAAAAATCTAAATTTTTTAACAACCCTTGTATTTCATTTTTATATGTATAATACTGGGGAAAAATATTTTTTCTCCTAACTATTTCATTTAATTCTTCACTATGCCACTTTGTAATTGCATCACCACCACCTACACCTGTCAAGTAATTTTCTTCGTATTCAAGTAGATGTATGTAATTATTAGTTAATTCAGTTCGTGGAAAAAAAGCTAATTTATGCAGTTGAAATGTTGCTTTCTTTTCCTTTGGCATACCACGATATTCTTCGTATAACATATAAACTAACTGCAAAGTATCGTCTACATCTTCAGCTTTTTCTTGAGGGAAACCGTATATAAATGAAAATATAGGTTTTATCTCATATTTTTTAAGAGTTCTAATCAAATCTAAAAATATATCCAACTTTAAGTTCTTTTTTATTAGTTTCTGCATTCTAGCTGAACCAGTCTCCACACCAAAATATAGTAAGTTGCATCCAGACTCTGCCATTGCTTTAATCATATCTGCATCTATTGTATCTACTCTAGAGGAACATCCCCAGGTTATATGAAGTTTTTTTTCTATAAACATTTTACATATTTCTAACACTCTTTCCTTATTTAAAGTAAATAAATCGTGATAAAATGCAAAATCATTAATACCATACTTAGATTTATAGTGAAGGATTTCTTGATAAATTCTTTTATTAGACTTCAATCTAAATTTCCTTTCCCAAAATTCCTTAGTTGAACAAAAGATACATTGATATGGACATCCTCTTCCTACCTCTATACCTATATTACGATTTAAGTTAAACTCCAGTAAGCTATAGTCAAGTATTGGTAATTCATCAAGATTTTCAATTAGTTCTACATTATTTTTTAATTCTATATTATTGTTACGCCTATAACATATTCCATTAACAGCGGATAGCTCTTTGTTTTTTATACCATATAAAATTTGTTCAATTGTCCTTTCTCCCTCCGATAATCCAATAAGGTCAATAAAAGGGAATTCTTTAAGGGTATCTTCAGCAGTTAAAGTAGCATGAGGCCCCCCTAACATTATTGTAATTTCTTTTTCTAGTAATTTTATTAATTTAGCAAACATTATTGAAAACGCATGGGTGTTACACATGGTGTACATTGCCACAACATTAGGTTTATACTTCAAAATATAGTTTACTGCATTAGTAATATTTTCATCTATATTATCTGTAACATTTAAAATTTTGTTCTCATAAATTCTATTAAAATCCAATACCTTTACGTTAAAGTCTTTATTATCTTTTAAAGTAGTTGCCAATGACAGAATCCCTAATGGGATGGAATTAACAAATAGATTTTTAAAATCGTACATGTTTACAAAAACTACATTCATATCATCAGCCCCTATGGTTTCTCTTTTTAACTTATATATTTTATGCAATTAGTCATTGAACACTAAGCAGGGAAGATTTCTTTTTGCATTTATATAAATTCAATATCAATTATGCAATTTCCTCACTTATAATCTTATTACTATTTTTATGTGATGCTTAATTAACATATTACTTTAACTAATGAAAAGCCCCCATCTTTTAATTAGTTGAGGGCTAAAAATGATTGTAATATTTTTTATAACGAGTATTATTCTGCTGCCTTAAAGTTATATATAGGAGTTATTACATCAATAATTTCTGCTGTATCGCCAATGTTATTTATTATTTCTTCTTTTGGTTTATATGCAGATGGACATTCATCTAAGGTGTTTTTATTTACAGATGTAGTATAAATACCTTCCATTTCCTTTTTAAATTGATTTACCGTTAATGAATTTTTAGCTTGTGTTCTACTCATAAGTCTACCTGCACCGTGGGGGGCAGAGTAATTCCAATCTTCGTTACCTTTACCAACACATATAAGGCTACCCTCCCTCATGTTAATTGGTATTAATAATTTTTCTCCTTTTTGTGCAGAAACTGCTCCTTTACGTAAAATCATATTTTCTGTGTCGATGTAGTTATGGATAGTTGTAAATTGTTCCTCTACATCTAGCTTCATCCCCTTTATAATTTCATAAATCATGGCTTTACGATTTAACTGGGCAAAATATTGAACAATCTTCATATCATGGAGATAATCTTTAAAAAGTTCCCCGGAAACATAGGCTAGTGCCTTTGGTATATCGGTAATAATTTCACTCTTTTTTCTTTTCAATTCTTTTTTAATCTCTTTATCTCGCCCTTCTGCCTTTAGTTCTGCAATAAATAGATCAAGATCTGACTTTGTATTTTTATTTAAGGCTTTGTAGGCTTCCTCTTGATATAGGCTGGCAACTTCATGCCCTAAATGGCGACTACCCGAATGTATAACAATATACAAATTTCCGTCACTATCTTTGTTGGCTTCGATAAAGTGGTTTCCACCACCTAATGTTCCAATGCTTCGTCTAGCTCTGTTTAGGTTTACAGAATCTCTTACCTTTAACTGGTTTAAATCTATTTCGTCGTTAAATTTATGCTCTTTATCTCTTATATTAAAACCACAGGGTATTTTCTCATAGATGAGTTTATCAAGTTTCTGAACTTCAATTCTCTTATCCCTTAGCTTTATTACCTCTATTCCACAACCAATGTCCACCCCCACAAGGTTAGGTACTATCTTATCAGTAATAGTCATGGTTGTACCAATTGTACAACCTGCACCGAAATGGACATCTGGCATTACTCTTATTTTACTTTCTTTAACAAATTCTTGGTTACATAAATTTTCTATCTGTTTTATTGCATCAGTCTCAACATTATTTGTATATACAACAGCATTATTGTGTTTACCTTTTATTTCAAGCATACTATTGCTCCTTGTCCTTTATATTTCTGATTTTTTACTGTTTATCTTGTTTTAGATATTTTTTATTGTTGCAATATAGTAATATCCCTTAGGAGAATTATTCTGTGCTTCTATATCAAAAATAAAATTAACATCTTTTCCAAAATACTTTGATGTAACCCATATATGACAAATGGCTACCCCCATGTCAATTTTATTTAGCTTTTCAAATATAACTGCTTTAATGATATTTGATTTTACACAATATGCATGGATTTCATTTTCTTTAACTTCAAAATACCAGGGCTGACTATTGACTCCTGAAGGTGCAAGTAAAGCAGAGGCTATCATTTTATTATCTTCATTACAGTTACTAATTTTACTAATGGGCTTTCTTTTAAAATCAGAAATACCCTGTCTATGTAACGGTTCCAAAGGCATTCCAAAAGCCAATGCAATAACAAAATCCAGTTGAGATCCACTAACTATTTCTTTCGCAGGTTTTGCCATTCCTAACCAACAACAGCCTATACCCATTGAAGAAAGAAGCAAATCCATCTGTTGAAGCATAAACCCAGCGTTTGTTAGGTATCCATCTTTATTTTCCGATGAAACGATAATATAATGGGGTGCTTTTATAGTAAAAAGGTTACTAATTTCTTTTTGAGGTATAATCTTCATTTCAACTTTAATATCTTTATACATTGGTTCTAATTCACTTATACTGCCAGCTATTTTATTAAGGGTGGCATCGTCAAGCGGGGTTAAGTCTAATTTTCTAACTGACTTTCTTTTAAATATAGTTTCATATAAATTTTTAAAATTCATTTTTTCATCTCCTTAATTTATGATACATTTTATGCTATGAAGCTGAGTTCTACTTTTATAAAAAGGCTTTTATCACTTATTAATAAACACTAAAAAATCTAATGTTATTTAGTATTTACTGTCCTTTCTCCCTCTGGTGTACTTCTAGTCCAAATGTATGTGGAAACAATACAAGCTATTGTTATAAGCATCAGCCTAAGAAACACCTTATCAATGACAAATACAACAGAAAATCCTATTGTTAACCAAATTAGAATAATAGCCTTCTTTTTTGCCTTCAACGGAATGCCATTTCCAGAAACATAATCTATAACATAGGGTCCTAAATACTTATTAGATAGAACAAAATTATATAATTTCCTACTACTTCTCATATAACAAGTAAGGGATAATAGTAAGAATGGTGTTGTAGGCAGTATCGGCAAAAGTATGCCTATGATACCTAAACCTAAACTAATTGTTCCAATAATAGTTAATAAGATTTTCTTCATTTTTACCTCCAACCTTTTTCTAGCCCTTTTCAATTTCTCTATGATACTAGCATTTTGTTTTGTTTTTGTTGCTCCAAGATAACAGCCTTTGGCTACTTTTAGATTTGTTGATGTCGCTTCCAAAAATGTAGATCTTTGTTGGGGAAGGTCAATCCAATAGTCTTGCCTACTGGAAGAATATCATGGGCAGAATCCTCTACAAGCAAATATGTGTTTTCTGACTTTATTGTATATATCACTTGCCTGCCTATTATTTTATATGACTCTATTTTAAATGTATCACCTTCACATATTTTAATTTGTTCAGGTCTTAAAAATAGTATCGCCTCACCCTCTACCCCTGTTACTTTAAATTTTCCGATACTACTATGAAAGGTGTTTCCTTCTATTTTACCAGTAATATAGCTACATTGCCCCATAAATTCTGCTACCTTTTTACTATTTGGTTTATAATATACATTTTTAGGTGTATCTATTTGTGCAATACCACCATCTAATAGTATTGCTATTTCATGGGAAAGGGTTAAACTTTCATTTTTATCATGGGTTACAAATATAATTGTTAAATTAAGCTTTTCTTGTATTTCCTTAACTAACTCTCCCATTTCCTCCCTAAGTTTTGAGTCAAGACTGGAAAAGGGTTCATCCATAAGGAGTATGTTGGGTTTAGGTGCTAAAGCCCTTGCTATGGCAACCCGTTGTTGTTGTCCCCCTGAAATCATTGAAGGAAGCCTTTTTTCTAACCCCTCTATTTGAAGAAGCTTTACAAGTTCACATATTCTTTTTGCAATACTTTGTGAATCCCATTTCTTTACTTGCAAACCAAAGGCAATATTTTCTTCAACCGTCATATGGGGAAATAACAGGGGTGACTGAAATATATAGCCTATATTTCTTTTTTCAACGGGGTAATTGGAAATGTCTAAACCATCAATTTTTATCCGCCCATTATCTTGACTCACTAAACCTGATATTATCTTTAAAATAGTAGATTTCCCTGCCCCTGAAGAACCTAAAATAGAAAGGAATTTGCCTTCTTTTACTTGTAAATTTATATTATTTAACACCTTATCTTTGCCATAGGCTTTAGTAATGCCTTGAAGCTGTATCTTCATATTATCACTTTCCTGTCCATGTATTAATCTATGCTATAATTGTTAATTTTTAATAAATTATTTAGTTCCTACTCAAATAAATAACTATCAGTTTTTAGTTTTTTCCTAGATATATATTCAGCTATAAAAAATACCAGTAGGTTTGTACCTATGAATATTACACCTAAAGTAGCACCATTACCTAAATCAAAATTATTAATATATGGGTACATTAAAGTGGCTAACGTAACCACCCTTCCTCCCCCTATTATAAATGTTGAAAAATACTCTGTAAAAGATATTAAGAAACTAATAGAAAAGGATAAAAATATACCAGGTACAATTAATGGTATTATAATTCTCTTATATAATCCGATTGTCCGACATCCCAGCACTTTAGCAGCATCCTCTATATCTAAACTTATGCCTTGAAAGAATGGGATAAATATACTTACGGCATAGGGAATTGAAATTATCATATGGGCTAATATTATTCCTATGTAGCTGTTAATCAGTCTAAGTCTAATCATTACAGTATGAACCCCAAGAAATAGTGCTATTGAGGGGATAAAAAGGGGAATTGTATATATAGTTTTTATAAAGCTTTTTCCTTTGAAATTATGTCTTACCAACGCCCTTGCAGTCATAATGCCAACTAAAGTTGATAAAAATCCGTTACAGATTGCCAATATTAAGCTATTCAACAAACTAGGGATAAACATAGGATTTTTTAGTAAAGCAGTTTTCCAAAATTCAGTGGTAAAATCCTTTGGAAAAAGTAGTGGAAATCTATAATATGAAAACAGTGATAACAATAAAATGAATACGATGGGTAACGTAATTGTTATTGCTATTAATACAAGAAATATTTTTTTCATCGGCTAATCCTCCGTAGAAACTGCTTTAACGTAAACCCATATATGCCCACTATGCTACCCCCTAACAAAAATAAGATAACATTTAACGCCATTGTTTGGGGTATAACTTTAATGTCAGGGTTTATAAACAAACTATATAGCCTTGCAGAAATAGGAACAGGTGATATACTGCTTAATAAATAATTAACTTCAAAAGAACCTAAAGCATAGGCAAAGATGATACATGATGTCCATAGGATTGTATTAGAAGAAAGGGGTATATAAACCCTTCGTAGTAAAGTAATACTTCCAGAACCTAATGTTCTTCCCACATCCTCAAAAGTATTGCTTATTCTAGCCATAACATTTATAACGAATAGGGCAATAAAGGGTGTACCTTTAAATACAAACACCCATATTATACCTATCCCCTTCCTATCAAAAATAAGCTCTGGAAAGCTATTGGGTGTTGCTATTATACCTGTATTATATAATAACCTAGCAAAAATTCCTGTTTGATTTAACATCAGCATAGCTATAAAAACTACATAAATGTAGGGTATAATTAGACCAAGCTGTAGGGTTTTTTTAACCAACGTTTGAATAGATTTATTTTTACAGGTAATAAAAGTATAGGCTATTACTACACCTAAAGTTGATGCAATTAAAGAAACTGTTAGTGAAATATATATTGAATACAAAAAGCTCTCTATAAAGTTTTTTTGTGTTACAACGACAATATAACTTTCTATGCTAAAGCCATGTAGCCCCAAGACTGGTATATGACCAAGACTTTCAAGTATGATACCAATCAATCCTCCCCCTATAAAAAGTCCATATAGAAGAAGGATTGGTAATATTAGTAAATAAGGTGTTGCCTTTTTAAAAATCATTATTGACCCCCGATCTCTTCGGTCCATATCTCCTTTATCCAATCTATATATTTCGACTGCATTTCTGGTAATCTTCTATATGTTAGAGATTCCATGCTAACGGAAGCTGGGTCTGATTCCATCTCTAATAATTGCCCTATGATTGTGGCATCTAATTTATTGGCGTCAAAAGCAGGCATGTCTCCCCAAACCTCTGACTTAAACTTCTCTATTTGAGCTTCTGGACTTTGTAGAAAATCTATTACTAAAAGGGCTGCTGCCTTATTGGGGCTATTAAATGGAACAGCTAAATAATGGGAATTTCCAATAGTTCCCGTATCAAAGACATAGGATTTCACAGTTTCTGGGTAAACTCCATCCTTAACTAAACCAGCAGTCTTCCCAACTTCAAAGCCCATAGTCATATAAATTTCACCATTCTTAAATAATTCATCCTGTTGTGCTTGAGATACTGGAAAAGCCCTCCCACCCCTCCATAAATAAGGGTTCATTTCTGTAAAATAGTCAATAACAGGTTTTGAAAGCTGTTTAAATTCTTCTTTTTCTATATCTTTATGGAAACCATCGGCATTTTCAGTAAGTTCATAATAAGCTGTTCTTATAAATGCAGCCCCTACAAAGTCATCGGGAAGCTTAGGATAAGTAAACTTACCTGGATTTTCCTTCACCCAATCCATTAACTCTTTAAAGGATTTAGGTGGTTCTTTTATATATTTAGAATCGTAGGTGAGAACAAGTTGCGCTCTTCCCCAAATAGCTTCATATCCTTCAATGGGGATTCCTGTATCATAGCTAAGATCTGTTGCCTGCAAATCGTAATATTTGTTTAAGTTTGGTAGTAAATCAGTAAAAGGCCCCCAAAGGATACCACCTTCTTTAGCTGTTCTGAAGTTTTCTGCATTAATCCATACTAAATCTGCTGTGCCAGGGTTTACTGTTGCTTTTCTTTCATTTAAGAGTTTATTCATAAACTCAGGTGCGTTCATTGGTACTCTTTTTAGGGTAATACCATATTTTTCTTTAACATTATTGCTTACAAAACCATCCATATATTGGTTTACACCTTCGTTCCCCCCCCACATAAGGATAGTAACTTCTTTATTTTCACCCTGCGTAACTACATCTTCCCATGTATTTAGTTCTGTTTCAATTTTTTTAACGCCATTGCCCCTACAACCTGTTAATGCTAAAACTATAATCATCACAAAAATTGTTTTCTTAAATGAGTGCATTCCTAATTCTCTCCCTTAAAATATTATAAGATTTCAATATAAGGTTTCATTGCATTTTTACTTATATTTGTATTAATCAATCCAATGACTTACAATGCTTTAGAACTCTTTTAAAACGTATTATTCCAGTCATAAAAATAATAGCATTGAAGACCATAAGAATTGGAAACACATAATTGGTAAGTAGTGCCATCAAAGTAAATACAATAAAGGTTTCTGTTCTTTCTGCAATACCAACATCATAGTGAATACTTTTAACACCAGTGTTTTGAAATAATCCTCCTGCTACTATAAAGGTGGTGAAGTTAAATATAACTGCAATATAAAAGAATAAAAAGGCATAGTTAGCCTGTGGAAACTTATAGGCAAAGGCCAGCACATAAACAGCCTCCACCATTCTATCTAAAATTAAATCCATATAAGCTCCACCCTTTGTGGAATTTTTTGTTAGCCTTGCCACTGTACCATCTAATACATCAAGTAAGCCCGATAACCAAAGAAGAAATATGCTTAATAGCATCCATCCCTGGGTTACCAAGATGCTTGCTAAGATTCCTAAAGCAAAAGCTCCCCATGTGATGGTTTGGGGTGTTATGTTAAGAACAGCTAATTTATTACCCATATTATCAAATAAGGGTTGAAATTTGCTACGCCATCTACTATCTATCATTTTTTTCTCCTTACTATAACTTTTAATTTTTTCAGCAGTATCCAATACCTTTTATCTTTGATTTTTTAATATTTTTAACTTAGCCCTATACCTGTTGTTCCACTTTTTTAATGTGCTATGCTTTCCTTGATGGAAAATTTTTTTTAAGTACATCTCATCATTAAAGATTAAATCTAATAAATGGACGGATTTTTTACCACCATGTTTCATTGATTCTACACATTCTTGACAGTAGCTTAAAATATATTTTTCATTTGTTTGATTTGCTCTCTTATTCATTTGTTTTACGGATAGCTCTCTATTAGTTACCCCCAACATACCCCCAGAACCACAACACAGGGTCTTTTCCTTTGAATACTCCATTTCTTTTATGTTAAGATCCAATTTTTCAGTAATTTCCCTTACAGCATTTTGAATTTCAATGTTTTTTCGTGTTGGGCAAGGGTCATGGATGGCAAAGGTTACATCTATTTCTCTTCCTATTCCAATTTTATCCTCTGGTATACCCACTTCATTAATAAGTTCCCATAGGGATGTTATTTTTTGATTAGTACTATTTTCTCCAATGGTATGATGGCAGTTTTGACAAGCTACTATTATCTCTTCTACACAAGAATCATCAAACCTTCTTTGTACACTGGAATAATATTTATTAAAGTTTTTCACATCCCCCATAGAGTAAGTGGGTTTTCCACAACAGTTCAGCATTATTCCAGTACCAGGCAGTTTCTTTTTTATATAATTATAAGTACTCATAACTAACTGTGGACTATAGGCAGTTAAACTACAGCCTGGAAAAAAAACTCTTCTTTTTTCATTATCCTTTAGGCCCATTATTTCTGTAGTAAGTAGCTTTGAGAAACTACTCCTTTGATGAAATGCTACAGCCCTACTGTTAACTTGCTTTGGTACTCTTTTATTATCCTTTACAATATCCATTCTTAAATTTAAAAACAGTTTATTCAAGTTTACCTCCTTTGGACACACCTGTGTGCAATATCCACACAATGCGCAGGAGAAGGGTATTATTGGGTCTATCTCTTGATCTTCATATATTTTTAATAATAGCTCTTTTGGGGAGCTACAATATTCTTCTAACATAGGACAATTCTTCATACAAGTTCTGCATCCTATACATTTATCCTTTTCTTCTTCCAGTTCTTTTTTTATTTCTTTACGTAATTTAATATTCATTAATATTACTCCTTTTAAACTGCATAAAAAGGATCGTACCATTTGGTAACAATCCTTAGGTTTATTTTTCTATGGTCTTGGTTCTTCCTGCTTTTTATTTCTTTCACTCCACATTTGTTTAAATAAGAATATCATAATAGTTAAAGAAAACAAAATCAATAATCCAAATACAAACATTTTAGTACCTCCCACCAACATACCCCCTACATAAGAGTAAACAATGGTGGCGGGTAATTGCCCTATTCCTGTTGCCCAGAAAAATGACCAAAAGCCCATTGATGTTAAGCCTGCTACATAGCTTACAATATCAAAAGATATAAAGGGTAACAACCTTGCTATAAGCACTGCATGTTTGCCATACTTTTCAAAAAAGCCATCAATATTATCTAGTGCAAATTTACTGGTAAGCTTCTCTACTGTTGTTCTCCCATAAAATCTAGCTATAAAGAAACAAATTACAGCCCCAGCCATGGCACTGCTCCAAGAGAGTATTGCCCCCTTTACCCATCCGAATAAGGCTGCATTGGCAAAGGTTATTAAAAAAGCTGGCAGGGGTGCTACCACCGATTGAAAGATCATTAGTAAGAAAGATATAATGGGCGCCCAAATCCCAAAGGAAAGGATATATCCCTTTATTGCTTCTACATCCATCATACTGAATATAAATATCACTCTTTTTATTGTGTTTTTAATAGGGGGAACAAATAGATACATACATATTAATACAAATATTATTACTATTTTAATAATAGTAGATTTTTTATTATCCTTCAATTACCACATTCCTTCCTTATATATATTTTCTACTTTTTAAAATAGGTTAAGTCTTAAGACTTAACCTATTAATAACTATTTTTCTACTTCTAAATCTGTATTTGCTGACCAAGCATAAAAACTAGCATCATAATTCTTTACATTTTCATATCCTAACATATTTAGTACCACTTGCATATGGGCAGAACGAATACCAGCAGTACAATAAGTTACTATTTCATCTTCTTTTTTTATTCCATTCCCATCAAGAATAGCATTAATTTCTTGTGTAGATTTTAATGTACCATCCTTATTTAATAGTTGGTTAAAGGGAATATTAATAGCACCTGGCAAGTGTCCACCTCGAACTTCCCCATACTTTGTTGCTCCTTGATATTCATCCTTCTCTCTTGTATCTATTATAACTACTGTACCTAATTTATTAGACAGTTCTTCTGTATCAATATTTGTATCATTGTTTAATTCTGTTATTTCTACATTGGCAGGTATTGGTGTAACAGCTTCCTTAGAAACATCATAACCCTTCCCAGACCAAAGATTAAACCCGCCATCTAGGATTTTTATATTATTATAGCCTGCTCGTTTAAGCATCCACAATATTCTTCCATCTTCACCCCAACCTGCTGTATTGGTATAAACTATAATTTCTTTATCTTTTATAATTCCAAATTCTGATAGTTTTTCTGATAATGCAACTGGTTCTAAAACAGTCCCCCAATTAGCATCACCTGGTGCTCCTTGCATATTTGCAAAACCTTGCCAAGAAACAGCTATTGCTCCTGGGATATGTCCTTTATCATATGTATCTTGTCCTCTTGCATCTAAAATAAGTATATCTTCTCTATTAACATTTTCCTTTAACCAATTAACATCTACTAAGTATTCTGATTCAATTGCGTCCTTTGGTTCCTCAATGGTATCTTGATTATTCTTTTCTTCCACAACATTATCATTTGATTTACTTGTACAACCACTAATGATTAGTGCTAAACATAGGATCATTAATAAAATTGATGTTAACTTCTTCATGTTATACCTACCTCTTTTCTTTCATTTAGTCTAGTATAATTTCTATGACATAATAAATATTATCATATATATAGAAGTATCGATAATTGTATTTATCTATGATTGGACTATGTATTATTGAAATTTTAAATTTAGCTTACTAGTCTGATTAATAGGAATTTTTAAAAAATAAACCTTATATATATCTCTATCCCACATCTAAATTTCCATTAAAAAAACACCCTACTCTAAATTTATTAGAGTAAAGTGTTTTTTAAAACTTCCATAAATGTTATTTAATACTTACTAGTCTTGATACCCAGTTAATTGTTGATGTACGGCATTAAGTGAATTTATTGCTTGTTGAATTCTGTTTTTATTATCTTGTTTTTCTGCTGAGTTTAGGGCTTGTTGTAATGTGTTAACTGTAGATTGTACTGATGACATACTTTGATCAACGTATTGTTTTGCTTTTCCTGACATATGATACGCCTCCTTTAATAATATATTCACAAATAGTATCTTCTACAGCCCTCTATAATATTCATAATTTAATAGCTAAGTTTTTCCGCCTAATCCTCCCTTGTTTTCAAACCTTCAACAATATCTAGACGATTTATGGTTTTTATGCTTAAAAGTAAAACAATACTAGAAATTATTACCAATAAAAGCGTTGCTAATAAATAACTTTTATTATAAATATGGGGGATTAGTACAAAAGAATCATTTGAAAATTCTCCTTTAATTCCTTGTAATATCAAATTTCCTAACAAAAAACCAAAGGGTACAGCAATAACTATTTGAAAAAATATTTCCTTTACATATGCAATCATTATATCTATTGTGCCATATCCCATAACCTTTAAAACAATAAATTCATAACTTCTTGCTGTAAGGTTTATTATACCCACTGCATACAACACTATAATTCCTAGCATTATAGCAAAAATAATTAGTATTTGTATCATGAAACTCATGGTTTCAAGGATTTTTAACATAGTATTTTTGTCCTGTTCCTTTGATGTGGTACTAATCACTTCTTCACCATCATTAATCCGTTGGGAAAGCTCTTTAACATCTTTATCAGTCTTTATAAAAATGGTGTTATATAACATATTGTTAATTTCAAACTCTTTTTCAATAAAATCATAATTAGCGTATATATAGAAACTGGAGGCTTGAAGGGTTGTATCCCTTACTTCTACTTCAATGTCATCAAAATAACTACCAAATGAAGATAACTTTACCTTATCCCCTTTATTTACACCTAGTTTATTTGCTACATATGACGGCAATGCAATTCCATCTTTTAGATTAATCTTTTCTCCTGCCTCATTTTTTAAATTAAGCATGTCAAATCCATCTTCCATTATAAGAAGTGGATAGTCTAACTTTTGGTTTTCTTTTTCAATTTTTACAGGAAGAATTGTAGACTTAAAGTAAGTCTGTACTCCTGGCAACCTAATAATTTCGATTTCTCTTTCTAGAGGAACTGCTTTAATGTTTACCATTAAGTCATACTTAACAAAATCGTTATAATGTGTATTAATTAAATAATTAAAAGAATCATTAAACCCTAAAGCGAATACTGCCAATGCCACCGAAACAGCCATACCAAATACTACTGCAAAAAATCTACCTTTATTTCGTAAGGATGTTTTCAATGAATATCTGGTGTTAAAGGATAATCTGTTCCATAAGGGTTTTATATTTTCTAGTAAAATTTTCTTCCCTTTTTTGGGTTTCTCTGCATTCATAGCTTCAGCAGGTTTAATTTTCAGTACTTTTTTTATTCCAACAAAATTTGATACTACGCATACCACTAAAGCTATTATAAAACCTATAACCCATAAGCCTAAATACACTGTAAAAATAAGTTCTGGTATATCAAACATTTCACCAAATATATCTAAAATATAGTCACCAAGCACTATTGAAAACAAGCATCCTGCTAGACTTCCCAAAACAGCCACAACTATAGCATATTTAGTATATATACCTACAATTTTTATGTTTGAAAGACCCATTGCTTTAAGGATTCCAATTTGCTTACGTTCCCTAACTATATTCCGTTTCTGTAGAACATAAATTATCATTGCAGCTATAATAAAGAATATAAAAGGAAATATATAAGCAAAGCTGTTTATCTGATTATGGTCCTCTATATACATTTTGTAACTTATTTGTTGATCCTTAAATAAATCATATAGTACCTTTTTGGGTTTTAACGACTCTTTAATCTGCTTTGTAACCTCAGCACTATCCACTTCTCTGTGTAGCATTACATTTATCTGATTGTATCCTATATTAAGCCTATCTTTAAAATAGTTTTCACTAATATAAACTACTCCAAAAGCAAGGGGGTCTGCCATTGGAACACTTTCACTTTGGGCTAGATACACAAATTCTGGGGTTGCAACAAGACCAGTAATTGTAAAGTTATGTATTTCGTTTTGTATCTTTAATTCAATATTATCACCAATCTTTAGTTCATTGACATCGGCGTACTTTTTAAGCAATAGACACTCACTATCTTTCTTAATGTGATTCCCCTCGTAAAAGTAAGTTTTGTTTATTAAAGGTTCTTTTATGGGTACTGAAAATGTCCGTAGTGTAGTATCTCCACTAACATAATCTGCCATAACCCTACCTTCAGCAGCCTTTATACCGTCAATTTGTCTAACTTTTTCAACATCATTTACATCAATTTCAACTCCATAAATAGTATAGTCTGCAAGGGAATATTCTTCATAATAAATCTCTGACATTTTTTGATATTGATAAAGAACAGTTTTCAAAGTAACAAAAAATCCAACACCAATGGCGATTATTAAGGCTGCTGAAATTAATTGTGGTAATTGATTTTTAATTTTTCGTAATAAGAATTTGTTTTGTATTTTCATAGACTCACCTACCATTCTACTTCATCAGGCATAAGTGGTGTGGGGTTAGTAACAGCTTCTAAAATTTGTCCACTTCTCATTTTTATAACAACATCAGCAATTTTTGCTATATCTTGACTATGAGTAATTAATACTACCGTTGTTTCTTGCTTTTTATTGATGTCTCTAAGAACATTTAAAACCATAATACCTGTTTTATAGTCAAGTGCCCCTGTAGGCTCATCACACAGAAGTACCTTTGGCTTTTTAGCAATAGCTCTGGCTATTGATATTCGTTGTTGTTCACCCCCTGATAACTCTGCGGGATAGTGATTTTTTCGTTGAGAAAGTCCCACAATAGCCAATGCATTGTCGGCTCCCTGTTTGGGTAATTTACTTATTTCTGTTGAAAATTCCACATTTTCCAGTGCTGTCAAATTTGGTAATAAATTATAGGACTGAAACACAAACCCTATATTTTCTTTTCTAAACCTTGTTAATTTCCTCTGATCAAGTTCTGTTATATTTTTGCCATTAAAGATTATTTCGCCAGATGTGGCATTATCCATCCCCCCTAAAATGTTTAAAAGAGTACTCTTACCCGAACCACTGGCACCAAGAACTACAACAAATTTGCCTTCCTCAATGTTCAAGCTTACACCGTTCAATGCATTTACTTTTGTTTCACCGTCACCATAGATTTTAGTTATGTTATTAATTTCATATAAGTTCACAACCGTCACCCCTTTTTCTTTAATTTTGTATTATTTGGCATATGTAGAAGATAAACAAAAAAGACTCCTAACATAACCCTTTGTTGGATTATGTTAAAAGTCTCGTTACCAAATTGGTTTATAAAGCCAGGTGCTATTAACAGCTCCAGTATGTTGACTATATAATTAAACTACTCCCTTTTAACAAATTAATTTTACAATATTTTATTACAATTTGCAACACTAAAATGAATTACTGCTACTTGCTTTTGTAGATTATACTTCTTTGTAGTTAAACATTTTAAAACCGATTTTATTAGTCTTAAAAACATGTTTGGCTATTACTCCGATAATCCATGATAAAATACCTACCCCAAGAATTAATAGATAAATTTTGTTAGCGAAAAAATCCACCAATATACCAAACATAATTTGACCAATGGGTATAGCAGTCATTGCCACTGCCGTTTGAATTGATACAACTTTTCCTAATAAAGAATTTGGAGTTTCCTTTTGGATTAAGGTGGTAATAAAAATACTTACAACAGTTAAAGAAAACATTACAAATATGGAACTTACACTAATAATCAAGTATTTAGTCAATGCATTGGTTACTAGATTACTTACACCAAAAGCCATGAAACCAAAGAATAAACCGCATCCACAAATCCATAAATATAAATTATTATCTTTAATTTTATCTTTTAATATACCTATGGTCATGGCGGAAAATATTATACTAAGAGACATTCCTGCCTGAGTAAATCCATAATAGGTATCTGGCATTTTTAACATTACTTTTATCATATATGGTAAGCCCACTAGAAATATTGGAACAACAAATAGATTAATTAAACATGCAATGCCAATTGACTTTAAAATAAAGGTATTCTCTTTAAGTATATAATGAATACCTTCCTTCATATCATTTATTATTGTTTTTACCATATGATGAGACTGTTGTTTCTTTTCAAAGGGAATATTAATAAATATTTCCATGATAGCTGATAAAAAGAAACTTAAAGAACTTACAATAACGATAACTCTAATATCCAAAACACTATAGAGAATTCCACCTATTATAGGACCAAGGAAATTGGCAACTGAAACAACCCCTGATACAACTCCATTACTCTTTAAAAGCATATTTTCTGGTACCAACAGAGGAATACTCGATTGGACAGTAGGCTGATACATGGCACTAATTATAGTTAGCCCTGTCATAAGTAGACCTATAGCTATTATAGAATTGTTTCCCATGGATAGAAAAATTGCAAACATTGCCACTATAAAACTACTGGCAAAATCAAAAATCACCATAAGTTTTTTCCTATTAAAGCGATCTGCTATTACACCACCAACGGGAGAAATAAAAATAGTTGGTATTACTGAAACCCCCAATATTGTTCCAAAGATTGTTGCAGAGCCACTAATTTCTAATATATATAAAGATAAGGCAAATCTTAAAATAGAAGCTCCAAATAATGAAATAACCTGCCCAATTACCATTAGTTTAAAATCTCTACTAAATGTCTTCATTTGAAACCTCCAAAAATTTCCCCACTGCTAATGATAGGGTTTTCATTAGACTATCTATATTAGGCAATGGCATTAACCTTTGGTTATCAGTAAAATTATAGGCAAGTATAGCATTATGGGTCGTTCCACTGATGGCAGTCATAATAAATTCTAAAATATCTTCCAACGGTATTTGAGGATGAAACTGTTTTTCTGCCACCTGCTTTAATATAAAAGCAGATAACTGTTTTTGTAAATATTCTAAGTTAGAAACCTCTAAAAGCTGGTCTTTAACCTTAGCAAACCGCTGTGGCTCGTTGGCATATAATACCGCCAGTTCAAAATATATTTTTCCATTACCTTTAATTGTATCTTGTATAAACTTCCCTATATATTGAAAAAAATCGTGCAAAATATCTAGTGGATCTTTGTCTGAGCTTAAAATAGTATTTACATCTGCCTCCATCTTATGGCTAATGGTGTTTTGATTCATTAATACCACAAATACTTCATCGATATTAGAGAAATATTTATATACTCCCCCTTGGCTCATTCCAGATTCTATAACAATATCCCTCATAGTTACACTGTAAATAGGCTGCCCAGTGCATACCCTTTTGGCAGCATCTAATATTTCAAGCTTCTTTTTCTCATAATGGGCTTCATTTACTTTAGGCATATTACTCCTTCCTTTCCTTAAATCTATTTATTTTCTTTTGTATTTTTCTACACAATTAATAATTACTTCTGCTGCTTTTTCTGCTCCATTTTCTTGTCTAATCTTTTTACTGTATTTGTCAATTGAAAATTCCTCTATTTTTTAATTAAAAATTCCCCTAGAGGAGTAAAAAAATTATTGCTCTGAAAGCCAGCGTTTTGTCTCTTTTAATCTGTACGAATTCCCATTCATATTTACTATGTAAGATTT
>CALJEQ010000016.1 GCA_938074565.1 uncultured Alkaliphilus sp.
CGGGATAATGGTGTATCATTAGAGTAGTCCATAGTGTGCACCTTCCTGTAATTGGTTATTTTGTGGTGATCTAATTATATTACAGTTTGGTCCACTATGGATTTTTTTCTATTAGTTCAATTTAATTATACAATGAAGCTAATTTTAAAATTGATGATGGAGGTAAAAAGAAATTATTTGATTTAATTAAACCAAATAATTATTTCAATAATATATTAAACCCACAAAACAGAATTAATGAAATTCTATTATATCTTTTAGAATCTGAATCCCCAGTTACCACCAAACATATAGAAGAACGCCTATGGGTTAGTCGTAGCACTATATTAAAAGATTTAAATAAGGCAAAGGAAAAACTTTTACAATATCAGCTACACTTGGTTAAGAAACCAAATAAGGGCATCTACATACTAGGTAATGCGTTGGACAAGCAAAAAGCTTTGGTAGACATTTTACTAGACAATACGGAAAAAAATCATATTTACAAATTTATAAAAGATAACTACCGACAACATAACCGTTTTAGTTTTAGTCCTGAGGTTCAAAAAAACCTTGAAAATCTATTTGGTGACATAGAAATAGAAACCCTTACAACCCTCATAGAAGCGTTTGAAAAAGATCTTAACATAGAATTTAGTGATACTGCCTACAGTACCCTCGTTATTCATATGGCTTTAGCCATAAACCGTTTAAAAGCTGGCAAACAAATTTCTATGCCCCATGAACAGCTACTAGAACTAAAAAAATTAAAAGAATATAAAACAGCTGCTAAGTTTTGTCATCACTTGGGCAATATATTTAATATTATTCTGGGGGAAGATGAAATTGGTTATGTTACCCTCCATGTTTGTGGCTCTTCTATACAAAAAAGTACATTGTCAAAAACAAGTACCTCAAATGAACTGGACCATCTATGTCAGAAGCTCATAGAAGGGGTTGAAGCTAAGCTTAATTACTCTTTTACAAATAGAGAAACCCTTTACAATGGTCTAATTCTTCATTTAAGACCAGCCATAAATAGAGTAAAATATGGGTTGCAATTAAAAAACCCTCTAAGGGAAGATATTAAAAAAAATTTTCCAGTATTATTCTATATAATAAAAGAAGAAGTTTTAAAATTTGAAGATTATACAGGAAAAGCTATATTGGAGGACGAAATTGCTTATATTGCCCTCCACTTTGGAGCAGCTTTAGAAAACCAATTAAATTTACAAGAATATAAACCTAGAATACTTATTGTTTGCGCTTCTGGAATAGGAACGTCTAAAATACTGGAATCTAGAGTGAGAAGTGAATTTAAAAACATTAATATTGTAGGTTCTGTATCTTATTACGACATTAAAGATATAACCTTTTACGATATTGATTATGTCATCTCTACCCTTGCACTTGAAGACCTACCCATTCCTCTAATTGTAGTTAACCCCCTTTTAGAAAAAGAGGATATAGACAAAATAGAGGTTGCTTTAAGGGAACGTAAAAACAATAAACATACAATAAAAGAAATTGACTCTGTTATTAATGTTATTGAAAAGTATTGTACTATAAATAATAGAACAGACTTAAAAGAAGAATTAAACCACCTTTTATTTAGACACGATGCAACTATAAAAAATAATACAATTAATGAAAAAGCACAGCCCTCTTTAAATGTGCTTTTAACAGAAGAGTATATTCAAGTTAATGTAAAGGCTACTTCTTGGCAAGAGGCAATTATTAAATGTAGTCAACCTCTTTTAACCAATCAAAAAGTACTGCCAAAATATATAGATTCTGTAATGGCGTCTATTGAAAAGCAAAACCCACAGGGCCCCTACTGCGTTATAGCACCAGGTATTGCCCTCCTTCACGCTAAACCTATTGCAGGAGTTTTAAAAACTTCATTCTCCTTAATGACTTTAAAGGAGCCCATCAATTTTGGTCATAGTAAGCATGACCCTGTAAAGTTATTATTTATTTTAGCTTCAGAAGATAATCATGTTCACTTAAAGGCTTTGGCACAACTGACTACTATTTTAAGATCAAAAACAGATAGAGAAAAGGTCATGTATGCCAATTCAGTTAATGAAATAACTGCTATTATTACAGCTACTTGTTCAAATATAGGAGGTCAAATATGAAGATTACTGTAGTTTGTAGTTTAGGTCTAGGCAGTAGCTTTATGATTGAAATGAATGTAAAAGAACTATTACAACAGTATAATATAAAAGGTATAGAAGTTGAGCATGTGGATATTGCTACAGCCAATTACTTAAAAAGTGATATTTTTATTTGTTCATCTTCCATCGATTTTCAACATCCCCATCAGGAGTCAACGGTCATATGCCTAGAGAATCTTTTAGACATTGAAGAATTAGAATTAAAATTAAGACAAGTTATTCCTAAAGAGGTGTGGAAATGAATATAGCTTTTTCGGGTTTATTTACTGATTCATTTTTCATTATAGGGATAGCTACATTTGCTGGTCTATTGGCACAAAAAAAACCTCTTGAAAAAATAATATCAGGTACTATAAAAACTTTAATGGGTATTTTAATTATTTCCTTTGGTGCCAACATGGTTATACAAGCTATTACTATTTTAATGTTAATTATTCAAAATGCTTTTCATATATTTGGAATAGTACCCAATAATGAGTCTATCGTTGCCATTATACAAATTAGGTATAGTTATGAAACAGCTGTTATTATGTTTATAGGGATGTTTATACATCTATTAATAGCTAAATTTTCATCTCTAAAATACTTGTTTTTAAATGGTTATTATACTTTTTATATGGCCGCCCTTCTGGGGGCAACCTTAGTTACAAATATTTCTTCAAACTTTACCATTCTACTTATTGGTGGGTCTATACTAGGTATATTAATGTCAGTTTTGCCAGCTTTAGCACAACCCTTTGTGTTTAAAATTACTGGCAAGAAGTCTATTGCTTTAGGTTTTTTCGGAACTTTTGCCTGTATCTTTTCTGGGTATCTATCTAAGTTATTATTTAGAAAAAAAGAACTGGATCATGCTGATGGAGAAGGCATCTTTAAAAAGAAATTCTCCTCAAATCTTTTTTTAGATAGTAGTATCACCGTCTGTTTATTTATGTTTGTATTAGTTGTTATTTCATCTTTATTTGCCAATAAAGATGTATTAAAAGACTTGAGTGGACAAACAAATTACATGCTTTTTATTTTTAAACAACCTCTCATTTTTTCATCAGGCTTTTACATTATATTAGTAGGGGTTAGAATGTTTACCGAAGAAATATTGTATGCTTTTAAAGGAATAGGGGATAAAATCATACCTAATGCAATACCTGCTTTAGATACCCCCATTCTCTTTACCTATAATCCTTCAATGGTATTTATAGGTTTTATTTTCAGTCTGTTGGGTGCTGTTGTAGCTATCTTTATACAGCTATATCTAGGTGTACGGATTGTGCTTCCAGGCATTATATCCCACTTTTTTTCTGGAGCCACCAGTGGTCTATTTGGCTATGTCTATGGAGGTAAAAAGGGTGCAATATTTTCCAGTTTTGTCCATGGAATTTTAATTTCGTTTTTGTCATTACTGGCTTTCCCTATTTTTTCTAACTTGGGCATTATTAGAACCACCTTTGGTGATTCAGATTTTAGCGTAGTTAGTATGCTTTTAAAATATGTGCTGGACTTTATAAATACCTTTCATTAATCATTTATAGAATAACTACTACACCCTCATTTAACCTATATACAAAAAACCCTCTAATATAATTTGAGTTATATTAGAGGGTTTTATTTATTTATTATTTAATAGCATCATTCCATTTTTCTGTAAGACTTCCTCTGTTTTCTCCTGCCCATGAGAAGTCATACTCCATTAATTTAGTATCTTTAATTTCATCAGCTTGATGAGGTGGTGTTGCTTCAGGGTTTGTTAAGAACTGATAAGAACCTATTGACTGACCTAACTCTTGTGCTTTCTTAGTTAATGTCCAATCTATAAACATTTTAGCAGCTTCCATTTCTGGTGCTCCTGCTATAATAGCTACTGCACCAATTTCATATCCTGTTCCTTCTTCTGGCACACTTAAAACTATATCAGAAAAACCTTCTTCTCTATACTTAATTGCATCGTGAAGGAAAGTGATTCCTACCCCAGCTTCACCAAGTCCTGCCATTCTACCAGGAGCAGTTCCTGACTTAGTGTATTGAGAAATTTGTCCATGTAACTCTCTCATATACGCTAAACCGTCTTCTTCTCCTCGCATTTGAACCACTGTTGCTAAAGCAGTATAAGCAGTTCCAGAAGAACCTGGGTTAGCCATAACAACATGTCCCTTAAATTCAGGTTTTAATAAGTCATCCCAACTTGTTGGAGCAGCTACACCTTTTTCCTTTAAAAACTTATCATTTGAAACAAATCCAAGATAACCTAAATATATTCCTGTCCAGTAATTATCTGCATCCTTAAACTTTGCTGGTATTACAGAAGCGTTAGGAGACTCATATTTTTCTAATAAACCTTCAGTTTGAGCAGCAATGAAAGCATCAGCTGGTCCACCAAACCATACAGAAGCCTTAGGATTTTCTTTTTCGGCTCTAATTCTACCTAATATTTCTCCACTACTCATACGAACAAATTCTACTTTAATCCCTGTTTCTTTTTCAAACTCTTTAGCTGCTTCAATTGCATGCTCTTCCATTAACCCTGCATAAAGTGTTAACTTTGTAGGTGCAACTGTATTATTTTCTTCTGTATTAGTTGTAGTTTCTTTACTACTACATCCTACTAATACAGATGCAGCCAAAATACCTGCTAATGCAAGAGAAAATAGTTTTTTAGCTCTTTTCATTGTAAATAACCTCCTTAAATTTTTTATATTAATAACATTTGAATAAAATCCAAATGATATTAAACAACAATAATTTCACTCTTAATTTTGTAAAACTAAGCTTTAATTAAATGTAGGCTATTGGGATAAAAATTGATTTTTACCCTTTCGTTTTCTGTAAATATTTTCTTTCCTGCTGGATTAGTCTCTTGAATAATGAAGTTTTTACCTTGAATGTCTATATGATATTCTTGATAAGATCCCATAAAAGCTGAAAACTTTACTAAACCATCAAAAACCCCTTCTGTTCCCACAGTTAAACCTTCTGGTCGAGAAATTACTTTTACTTGATCCCCCGCCTTAAACTTTGCGTTTTTAATAGGAATATCTATATTAACACCAAATACTTCAACGTTGGCATTATCTCCATTAACAGCATTGATTTTTCCTTCTGCTAAATTGGCAACGCCTATAAAGTCTGCTACAAACTCCGATGCAGGGGTTTGGTATACCTCTTCCGGTGTACCTATTTGCTCTATTTTTCCTTTATTCATAATAATAATTCTGTCGGATAAACTCATGGCTTCCGATTGATCATGGGTTACATATATACTGGTTATTCCCAATCTTTGTTGTATTTTACGGATTTCAGTCCTCATGTAAACCCTTAACTTTGCATCAAGATTAGATAAGGGCTCATCGAAAAGTAATACACTTGGCTCCATTACCAATGCCCTTGCTAATGCAACCCTCTGTTGCTGACCTCCAGAAATTTGATTAGGTGCTCTATCCCCTAAGCCCTGTAATCCAACCAGCTCTAGAATATGAAGTACCTTCTTTTCTATGTCTTTTTTAGATGACTTTTTTAGTTTTAATCCATATGCTACATTATCAAAAATATTATAATGGGGAAAAAGAGCGTAACTTTGAAAAACCATGGCAGTATCTCTTTTTTCTGGTGGCAAATTATTTATTTTTTGATCTCCAATGTAAATATCCCCTGCTGATGGAATCTCAAAACCAGCCACCATACGAAGAGTAGTGGTTTTTCCACAGCCCGATGGCCCTAAAAGAGTAATGAATTCACCAGACTTTATTTCTAAAGAAATATTATCTACAGCGGTAAATTCTTCTTTTTTTCCATGTCCTATATATTGTTTAGTAATATCTTTTAAAATTACAGATTTAGAGTGATTAATCATTTTACCTTTCCTCCTTACATTTGAATGTCACTTTTACTTACACCCAACTTACTTAATAAGAAATATAATATACCTATTACTGCATAAACAATTAAAATTAAGATGGTGGAAAAGGCTGATGCAACCCCAATTTTGCCCACATCTACTTGTCCTAATATGGTTACTGTTAAAAGATTGTATCTAGAAGAAACTAAAAATATTACAGTACTAACCGCTGTCATACTTCTTACAAAGGTATAAATTAAACCACTAAAGAAGGCAGGTTTAATTAACGGAAGCGTAACGGATCTAAAGGTTTTAAAGGCATTTGCTCCTAAGTCTGCTGAAGCTTCCTCAATAGAGGGGTCAATTTGTTGTAATGAAGCAATTCCCGAACGTATTCCCATAGGTAAACTTCTAAATATAAAAGCAATTATTAAAATAGTAGCAGTTCCTGTTAATACTAAAGGTTTTGTATTATAAGCTAATATGTAACCTATACCAATAACTGTTCCTGGTATAGCCATAGCCAAAAGAGAAGTAAATTCTATTAGTCCTCTTCCTAAAAAACGTTTCCTAACAATTAAAAATGCAATTATCATTCCCAGAATACCTGTAATTGGCATTGATAACAAGGATAACCAAGTTGTATCTAAAATTGCCTTTTTACCCACTGTCCAAGCGTAACGATAATGATCTAGCGTAAAGTCATAATTAATCCCCCAAAGTTTTGTAAAAGACCCTATTGGTATTAATATATAAAAAGCAATTACTAAACCAGAAGCTATTAAACAAAATAAAGATAATGGTGCAACAATATGTTTTTCTTCAATAAGTCCTCTTTCTCTTGATGGCTTTCCTGTTACAGTTACGTAGCTCTTTTTTTCTATCCAGTATTTTGAAAGGACAAACAACAGTGTCGATACTGCCAATAAAAGAACCGCTAATGTAGCCCCACCCTGCATGTCATAATTTCCTATTGCCTGCAAATAAATTTGTGTAGCCAGAGTAGAGAAGTTACCTCCAATTACCATTGGGTTACCAAAATCTGCAACCACCTGAATAAATACCAATAAAAAGGAATTGGCAATACCAGGAATAGCCAGTGGAAGAGTTACGGTTGTGAATGTCTTCCACCTTGATGCCCCCATGTTTCTTGAAGCTTCCTCCATAGAAGGATCAATTGATTTTAATAGACCTGCCAAAAGAAGATATGCTACTGGAAAAAATGTTAAGGTTTGTACTAAAAGTAGCCCTTTTAATCCATAAATATTAGCATTTGTCATTCCCAAAAGTTTTCTAGTTATTAACCCACTTCTACCAAATAATAAAATGGCAGAAAGTGCAATAACAAAAGGTGGTGACACGATGGGAAGAATAGCTATTAGATTAAATATCTTCTTTCCCTTCATTTTTAAATAAGCATCTGCGTAAGCAAAGATAAAACCAATAACGGTGGATAAAACCCCCACCAATACACCTAATAACATGGTGTTATAAAATACTTTAGCTGTGTCTGTACTGCTAAGAATCTTAAAATAAGAAGCCAAAGTAAGTTTTCCATCCGTAGCAATAACACTTTGCTTTAACACTTTATACAAAGGTAAAACTATGAAAAGTAGTAAGGATATAATAACTAGTACAATAGTGCATACTAATATTGGATCTCTCCATATTTTTTTCATATCAATTAGTTGCATTTTCAGTTTTGAATTAGTCAACTGGGGTTTCAAATTAGTAATACCTCCTTCTATAATTTATTACAATAATTGCAATTCGACATTTTTTTTATATTATCCTTCCTTGCATTGTGTTAATGTTTTTCATGTTATATACTGCAAAATTAATACCATTGAATAAAAAAGGTTATTTGAACATTTTGATAAATATTTAAATATTATCAATGAAAAACTCAAGACATAACATCTTGAGTTCTTTAATAATAACAAACTATTAAGCTAAATTTTCAACTAAGTATACAATATCTTCATCTGTAACCCTTTTCTTTACTTCTGCAAAACTTTTAAATTCTTGAAATAGTAAATTCATATCAACCCTACTGCTATCAAACCCCAGCTGTTCTAGCTTATATTTTAATCCATTTCTACCAGAATGTTTACCGAATGCAAATATCTCTCCTTTATACCCTACGATAGCAGGGTCAAATAACTGGTAGGTTTCTTTATTTTTTAATATACCATCTTGATGTATACCCGATTCATGTAGATAACAGTTTTCCCCAACAATTGGTTTGTTTTTTTGTACTTGTATGGTTGAGTATTTTTCCACCACTTGGCTACATTCGGTAATTCTACTGTAGTTGTATTCAGCTTTGTTATTATCTTTATAGTTATGTTTTAATTTTAAATACATTAATATTTCTTCTGTTGCCGTATTTCCAGCCCGTTCTCCTAATCCATTAAAAGCACATCCAACCTTATTTGCACCGTTCCTTAATGCCTCTATAGAGTTAGGCAATGCTAGTCCTAAGTCATTATGACAATGGGCACCTAATGACTTTAGCTTGTCTATATTAGGTACATTATTTTTTATTTTCTTAAATATATCCCCATATTCCCAAGGCATTGAAGCCCCTATAGTGTCAGCTATTGTAACACTTTTAACTCCATTAATTATCAATTTTTCTATTAAACGATATAAAAAATCCATTTCTGTTCTTGTTCCATCTTCTAGTCCAACTTCTACTTCATCGAAGTATTTTTTAGCATGTATAACTGACGCAACTGCTAAATCAATCAACTGTCCTTGATCTACATTTAATTTCATTTTTCTATGGGTAGGCGATGTAGGAATAATTAGACCAATTCTCCTCTTGGGTGTATACTTTAGGGCTTCGTAAGTAGTATCTATATCCTCTACCTTCATTCTGCTTATTCCCATAATATAATTTTTAGCAATGACTTTACTAATTTCTTTAACAGATTCAAACTCTAAGTAAGATGCTGCTGGAAAACCAGCATCAATACTATCATCCTCTGTAAGAATATCTGATAATATTGTTGCTATATGTAATTTCTCTTCTAATAAAAAGTTAACCGATGGTGATTGGTCACCATCCCTTAATGTGGTTTCTTCTAAAATAACTTTATCCTCTATATATTCACCCATTAAAGCTCGCCCCTTTGTATTTAATGAAGTTTTTTAACCACTAAAACATTGTACCTATCCTAATCATCTAATTGTTTTGGATTTCTTGACAAACTAAATCCCCAATTTCTGAAGTAGAACAGTTTCCACCTAAGTCCACTGTAACTTTTCCTTTATTAATGACTGCCTTAACAGCCCCTTGGATAATACTAGCCTCTTTTTTATAACCATGATCTTGTAATAACATCGCCAGACTTAAAATAGACGCAATGGGGTTTGCAATATTTTTTCCAGCGATCATTGGTGCACTGCCGTGTACTGGTTCATACAATCCTCTAAAGTGGGTACTTTCTGGGTTTATGTTACCCGAAGCTGCTAACCCCATACCCCCTTGAATTTGTGCAGCTGAATCTGTTAATATATCTCCAAATATGTTTGAAGTAACAATTACTTCAAATTGACTTGGATCCCTTATCAACTCCATGTGTAATGCATCTATGTACATATGTCTTTTTTCAATGTGGGGATATTCTTCAGCAACCTCATTAAAAACCCTTTGCCATAAGTCTCCTACATATACCATTGCGTTGCTTTTATCACTCATTAATACAGAACTTAGCTTATTTTCATTGGCATATTCAAAAGCATAACGAATAACCCTTTCCACACCTTTACGGGTATGCAATGAATTTTCGATGGCAACTTCATCTTTAGTCCCCTTTTTAAAATTACCCCCGCTATTAATGTAAATATCCTCTATGTTTTCTCGAACCACTACAAAGTTTACATCTTCTTCTGTCTTGTTTTTTAAAGGACAATACTGTTTATCTAATAATTTAACAGGTCTTAAATTTACGTATAAGTCTAATTTTGTTCTAATACCCAATAAAATTTCCTTTGCATAATCATTTGGCTTTACTCTAGGATCCCCCACAGCACCAAACAAAATAGCCGTAAACTTTTTAGGCCATTCAGTAAAAGCTTCTTGTGGTATTGAAATTCCAGTTTCTAAAAAGTAATCCGCTCCATAAGGAAATTCCTCTACTTCATAATTAATATTAAACTTGCTTCCTATTGTCTTTAATACCTTAAGTGCTTCTTTAACCACCTCTGAACCTATCCCATCTCCTGCTATTACTGCTATTTTCAATACAATCCCCCCTGAAATCACAATGTTTTTAATCAAAATATATAATTACTTAATTGCTATTTTTTGTTCTATATTAGTTTTGTTACAATTAAACTCTACCAGTATTAACGGTTTAATCCGTTTAATCCTTATAATAAATATCTCCCACCCTACTTAGCACAGTTTCTAAAATTTTTATAGCTTTATCAATATCTTCTTCCGAGGTAACCAGTGAAGGTGCTAAGCGAACTGTATATGGTAGCATTCCACCTAAAATCAATCCAGCCTTATAGCACTCTGCAATCAATTGCTTTACTATCGGCAACCCATTAGGGGTCTCTATACTTCTTGAATTATCATCTCTTCTAAATTCAATTAGCCAAAAGAGCCCTGCGCCGAAAATAGCATCTATAAAACTGTATTTTTCTTGTAGTCCCTTTAATTTAGCTTTTAAGTAATTACTTTTTTCTTCTACCTTATCCACAATATTGTTATCTATCATAAATCTAATAGTTTCACTTATCGCTGCCACCGCAGCAGGATGACCTGAATATGTGCTGCCCACATACCATATTCTATCTTCTAATGTTTTTGCAATTTCCTTACTAACAACAATAGCCGAGCTAGGGATGACTGCATTATTTAATCCTTTCCCTACACACATTATATCGGGATAAACCCCATCATAGAGTTCATAGGCAAACCATTTGCCTAGTCTACCAAAACCTGTTAATATTTCATCATCTATCCATAAAATTCCATACTTATTCATTAGTTCTCTCATTTGCACGAAATATTCTTCTGGTGGAAAAACCATTCCAAAACCACTAACTATTTCAGATAAAAAAGCAGCTATTGTAGATGGTCCAATTTCATTAATAATTTCCTCTGATTTTTTAACACACCAAAGAACAGATTCTTTTTTGCAATCTTCATAGGTTTTTCCATATTGACACTTATAACAATAAGGAGATGGCAGACTACAAAAGTTCCCATTGTCAGGTATAGTAGATAATTCATTATTTATTAGGTTTTTCATTCCTCCAAATGGAGTAACCCGTGTGGCTTGTAAAGCTTCTCCTGTCCACCCGTGAAAATCATAATCTTTTACTAAAACATTTTGTTTTCCAGTTATTAAGCGAGCTAAATTAATGGCTGCTTCTATTGCTTCACTACCGGAATTGAAAAATTTTACTTTGCCAGCCCAATCATTAACCCCTGGTATATCTTCAATTAACTGCTTTGAGGCCATCGCCCGTTCTTTAGTAAGGAAATTTTCTGATAAAAATCCATACCTATTAATAGCTTCAATAACTTTATTGTTTATTTCCTCATTTTTATTACCTAAGTTTACACAAACCAGTTGACTAGCAAAGTCTAAATATTTTTTTCCATCATATGAATATATATAACTGCCCTCTGCCTTATCCGTAATTACAGGATTGTAATTTTTTTCTCCTGAAAAAGTATGAATATAATACTTACTATCATATTCTTTAATACTTTGTGTTTCGTCGGTATTCATAGAACTCCACCTCTATTTTTAGCAAAGTTAATTAGCCCACCTTCCTTAAAAACCTCTAAAATAATATCTTGATATTTATTGATGCTATATTCAGTTCCTTTAGTCATATTTCTACATACACTGCTTTCAAAATCTATTTCAATTTCATCGCCTTCTTCTATTGCATCAACAAGTTCTTCGCTTTCAATAACAGGCAAACCAATATTAATAGCATTTCTAAAAAAAATTCGAGCAAAAGACTTAGCAATTACACAGGATATTTTAGCTCCTTTAATGGCAAGAGGTGCATTTTCTCTTGAGCTACCACACCCAAAATTTTCACCAACCACAAGTATATCCCCTTCTTTTCTTTTATTAATAAATTCACGATCTAAGTTATATAAACAATGGTTTCCCAAAAACTCAATATCTGTTGTGTTACAAAACATAGTAGGGATTATTACATCTGTATTAATGTTATCACCATACTTTATTGCACTACCTTTCATCTGCTTATTCATGTCTACCTTACCTCCTCTGGACTGCATATTTCACCTTTTATTGCCGATGCCGCTGCAATTGCTGGGTTGGCTAAATATACTTTACTGGTGGTGGCTCCCATTCTACCTACAAAATTTCTATTACTGGTGGCAATACAAACTTCATGTTCACCTAAAATTCCCATATGACCTCCCAAACATGGTCCACAGGTGGGGGGGCTCATTATAGCACCAGAATTTAAAAAGATTTCCATAAGTCCTTCTTTTACCATTTCTTTATATATTTGTTGTGTGCCTGGTATTACAATTAATCTAACATCAGGATGTATTGTTTTATCTTTTAATATAGCTGCCGCCATTCTCATGTCTTCAATTCTTCCATTTGTACATGAACCTATAAAAGACTGATGAATCTTTACATTTTTAATCTCTGATACTGGTTTAACATTGCTAGGTAAAAACGGTTCTGCAACCAAAGGCTCGATACTTGAAATGTCTATATTTATTACTCTTTCATAAACAGCATCTTCATCTATTTTTAAATGTTGCACTTCTCTTTTATTTTCAATACCTTTATAAAAATCAACTGTAACATCATCCACCTCAAACAGACCAGATTTAGCACCTGCTTCTATTGCCATATTACAAATAGTTATTCTATCTGCCATATCCAGCCCCTTAACGCCATCCCCTGTAAACTCTAAAACCTTATAGGTAGCACCATCTACCCCCAATAAAGATACTAAGTGTAGAATAATATCTTTACCTTGAACGTAGGGCTTCTTTTTCCCTGTTAAAACAACTTTAATAGCACCAGGAACTTTAAACCACAACTTTCCTGTAGCCATAAAAAAAGCTAGGTCTGTACTTCCTACCCCTGTAGCAAATGCTCCGAAGGCTCCATATGTACATGTATGACTGTCGGCACCAATAATAAGATCACCTGGATAACAAAGACCTTCATCTGGCACAACATGGTGACATATTCCTCCACGACCTAATTCAAAATAGTTTGATATATTCATTTCTTTTGCAAATTCCCTCATAATTAAAGAATTGTTGGCAGAATTAATATCTTTAGCAGGTACAAAATGATCCTGTATAACTGCTATTTTACAAGGGTCGAAGATGTTTTTGTCAATTTTTCTAAATTCCTTTATTGCTAAAGGCATTGTGGCATCTGTTCCCATGCCTAAATCTACATCTGCAAATAAAACATCCCCTGGTTTTACTTCTTTTCCACCGCTATGGCTTTTAAAAATTTTCTCCGTCATTGTGAATCCCATGTTTAGTAGACTCCCCTCTAATTTATGAATTATTTAAATAAATAGTAATTTAAATTTTATATGTAACATTTAATAATATAAAAAATATAAATTAAAACGAGTTTTAACACATTATTAATTAAAATATTGTATATTTTAAAACAATTTTACTATTTTATATTGTTTAAGTCAAGTTAAATGGTTTAGCTTTTATATGTAAAGTACCTTTATTTTAATAAATTATCTGGGTAGATATTACCTTTTTATAAGCAACATCTAAATAAACACTTTGTGCATCAATATTGTTTTTTATATGTACAAACAATACAAAATGCAAAAAAGAAACTCCAAATTTTATTGGAGTTTCTTCTATATTAAAATTATTCTTGAAATAGTATACTTTTTATTATTAATATTTTGTACTTTGTATATAAAAAAGTACTATTTCATTTTTAAGTAAATTAATTGTATTATATAATTAAAAAGTCACAACCTTTAACTTTCTTGCTCCACAATTTTTAATTGATTTTTCATATCTTCTGAAAGATATTTTTCTATAATAATATTTTCTAAAACTAATCTTTCTATTACATAACTGGTACCACCAAATGAAAACACAATTAAGCCTGGACTAATAAACCTTATTACATAATAGTTTAAAATAATTAATGAAAGGCAGGATATTGAAGTTAATAAGTGTTTATGGGCTAAGTAAAAGGAGTGAATTATCGCTTCCTTACTGCTAATATTAATTTTAGCTAATAAAGGAAACAAGTACAAGGAAACAATTGATAATTCAAAAAGAAAGAAATACTGTGTAACTAAAACAATTTTACCGTATTGACTAAACAATGCTACATTAGAAATTATAAAAGTACTTAATAGACTTAAAAAACCTACAGATATTGAAAGTATGAGCCCTTGTTTATAGTTATCTTTAATACTTTTAATAAAATGATATAATAATCTCCCTTTTTCTTTCCGTATACCTTCATAAATGGTATACGTGGCTGCAATAAAGGCCAACCCAAAAGTAAAGCCCATTCCTATAGCTGTAAAGAAAATAAATATAATGTTTAACACTATTAAATCAAAAACCAAAGCTCCATACTTATGGAAAGGACTGTTCATATTAAAAATTTTCATAATTACCTCCAATTTACAAAGTTACCTCTAATTATAATGATAAAATGAAATTTAGTCAAAGTAGGTGTATAAATGATTAATGTTAAATTTAAAAACTATCCTATTACTAAAAAAATAACCCATATATATCTACCCCTTAGCATCATCCCTTTATTAATAGTGGCAACCATTTTTTCTTCCCTCTATAAAAAACGAGTGGAAGAAACAAGTTTTAAAAATGTTATGGACAATTCTAAGTTAATTATTAACCGAATAGAAGAAATTTTAAATGCTACAAATGATTGTTCTAATATGCTGATTATAAACCTAAATACCGTTATTGATAAATATAGTGATGAAAACCCCTCTGAATTCCATGTAGACTTAGATATTAATAGGGAGTTATATAATGCTAAAATAATCTTCTCCCATGCCGATTCGATTTTATTTATTAATAATGAAGGAAAAACTTATTCTACTGACCCTCAATTAATCACTTCTATAAATCAAACTGTTGATAATACCAGCATTAGAGAACTTATTGAGGGCAGTGGTGGACAAAGTACATGGATTAACATTTTTCCATCAGAAGAGATTATTCCCCTATACAATAAACAGGTTTTTACTATGCTAAAAAAAGTAATTCATATTAAAAGTGGTAAGTCCTTAGGTTATCTTTTGGTGAATGTTTCTGAAGACAGTTTTTCATCTATGTTTGAAGATCAAACCATTGAATATATTTTAGTTAATGACAATAAAATCATTTCTTCAAAGGATGTTACCCTTTTAAATTCAGAAATTGACCTAGCCATCACATCTATTATAGCTGAGAAAAACATGTCAGTTATAACAGAAATAAATGGTTTAAAACATCTTATAGTAGTTATACCCCTTGGCTTTAATCAATGGAGTTTAATTGGTAGGGTTAACTTAAATTTATTAACTAAAGATTTATCTAAAATGACTATGTTAATTATTTTAATTGTTTTAATTAGTATAACCATACAAATCATTGGAGCTAAATTATTATCCAACTTAATAGCTAAACCCGTTAATAAAGCAAGGGAAAAAATGAAGTTAATTGGTAAGGGTAACTTTAATGTGCATTTTGATGTAGAAGGAAATGACGAAATAGGCATGTTTCTAACCACCTTTAATAAAATGGCAATAAAAATAAAAAATCTTCTACTACAAGTTGAAGAAAAAGAAAAATTAAAAAGGGAATATGAGTTAGCCCTCATCCAACAACAAATTAAGCCTCATTTTTTATACAATACCTTAAATGTCATTTATATGCTTTGTGAAATGAATATGAAAAAAGAAGCCTTAAATGCCACCAAGTCATTGGCAGACTTCTATAAAGGTACTCTTAGTAATGGTCGAGAAATCATCACTATTGAAGAAGAATTATCTGCTTTAGAAGACTATCTCTATATACAAATGTTAAAATATAGCGATGTTTTTAAATACACTTTAGAAGTAGATAATGCTGTATTAAAATATAATATTATGAAATTGACTTTACAACCTTTGGTGGAAAATGCCATTTATCATGGACTAAAACCAATGGGTACTATGGGTCAGTTAAAAATTCAGGCAAAAATAATAAATAACACCATCGAACTAATTGTTGAAGATAATGGAGTTGGAATGGATAAGAGAATATATTCTTCTATTAATGATATCCATACAGCCAAAACCAAAGAACACTTTGGCCTTTTAAGTGTAAAAGATCGTATTCACCTATATTTCGGTGAAAAAGCAAGTTTTGAAATTATATCTGAAAAAAACAAGGGTACTAAAGTAATTATCTTATTACCAATTGCAAAGGGGAGATTAGACATTGATTAAAGTAATGATTGTAGATGATAGACCACTTTTTATACAGTACCTAAAAACCAACATAGAGTGGGAAAAATACGGTTTCACCATTTGCAACGAAGCAAAAAATGGCTTAGAAGCTTTAGAAAAAGCAAAATCTAACCCTCCAGATATACTCTTAACTGATATAAATATGCCTTTAATGGATGGACTTGTGCTGGCTGAAAAATTATTAGAAGAGTACCCCGACTTAGATGTAGTATTAATCACAGGTTATAGTGAATTTGAGTATGCTAGAAAAGCCATTAAATTGGGGGTTTGCAACTATATTGTTAAACCCTTTGAAAAAGAAGAACTTCTTTTAACCCTTTTAAAATTAAAAGATAATATTAATAAAGTTTGCGAGTCTGAAATAGAGAACGAAAATAAAGAAAAGACCCTATTAGAATTACTTCTTCAACAATTAATTTATCGTGAAGAATTTCATAATCAGCTTGAAATAGAAAATAATTTTAATCGGCTGGGGTTTTCTCTAAATTCAAAGTTTTTTACCACCTTTGTAATAGAGCTTTATAAAAAAGAAGTTATTAATACCGATAACCATATATGGAAAAACACTATTATTAATTTAATTCAACAAATGTTTGAATCTAACACAAATATATTTGTATTCTCAGACTATGAAGGTAGAATTATTATTTTATATGAAAAATCCAGTGAAAAAGAAGATTCTTTATTAAAACATGACTTAAATAAACTTGTTAAACTACTTAAAAAACACTTAGAATTTGACTTAACCATAGGTGTGGGTGGCTGTTATTACGGATTTAATGGTATTAGAAAGTCCTATTTAGAAGGTATTAGTGCCATTAGGGCTAATTATGAAATAGGTATTAACAAAATTATTTATTACGACGAAATCGTCCTACAGGGTAAAGATTATGTGTTTTATTCAGCAGAAACAAATGAAATCATATTAAAACACTTAAGAAATGGATCTATTGAAGAAATTAAACAAGTTTTGGGTGTTTTTTATCAAAGCTTAAAAAATACAAAGGGTGTAAATGAATTTACCGATATTATTTATAAAGGTTTTATGTCATTATTATTTTCATACATTTATCAAACAGGTTTAGAAATTAACGATTTATTTGGAGATAAAGATTATGTTGTAAAAAAACTTCAAGAAAAAGATCTCACAAATCAATTTAATCTACTAATTGATTTCTATTCAATTACTATTAATTTTACTAAAAGCTTTCAAAATACCCGTAGTTATACTTTAGCCAAAGGGGCTATGAAGTATATTGAAAAGAATTATAACAGAAGCGATCTTTCTGTAAAAGATGTTTCCACCTCTCAATTAATTAATGAAACCTATATGCGTACCATTTTTAAAAAAGAAACTGAAATGACAGTTAATGAATATATCACTAAAGTTAGATTGGAAAAAACGAAAGAACTTCTTAAAAACACAGAATATCGTCTTTCAGACATTGCAGAAATGGTTGGTTATAACGATTCTAGTTATTTAAGTAAAATTTTCAAGAAATTAGTTGGTATGAGTCCCAGTAGATATAGAACAACCTTTGATAATAGTAGAAAACTTTGAAAACTACAAATTGGTGTTGAATAATACATGGATTTTTTAACTATAGAATAATACACTTTAATTAAAATCAATAGATTTTAAAAGTTAAGATTAATTAAGGGGGATTTAAATGAAAACTAAAAAGTTAATATCGCTATTATTAATTGCAGCCTTACTGGTTTTTTCACTGGCTGGTTGTGGTTCTAAAACAAACGAAGAAACTGCTGGCACAGGGGAAAACGTTACCAATGCTGATACAAAGGATGAAATTATTACGTTAAAAATTTATGCTCAATATTCAGATGATGACACAAAAATTCCTTATGACTATGCAGTTGAAGAATTAAAGAAAGCTTATCCTAACGTTAGGTTAGAACTAGACATTCAAGCCCAAGATGATGGACAAAAATTGCAGACCTATGCTGCAACTGGAAACTTACCCGACATCTTTCAAGTTGGTACTTCTCAAATTAAAGCCTTCAAAGAATCAGGTAATATTTTAGTATTAGATGATTATGCAAAGAGTACTGGTTTTGATAAAAAACTTCACCAAAGTACTCAGTCTCTATTGTGGACAGAAGACGGTCATGCCTATGCCTTCCCATACGCAGGTAATGAGTTGGTGTTAATGTATTATAATAAAGACTTATTTGAAAAACATGGTGTAAAAGTTCCAGAAACCTATGATGAATTAAAAGAAGCTGTTGTTAAATTTAAAGAAGTTGGTATTGTACCACTTTCTATCTTTGCTAAAGAAAAATGGATTACCACTGCTTTATATGATGTGTTTGCAACCCGCTTAGATGCAGGTGGTATTAAAAAGTTAGATGAAGGTAAAGGAAGTGCAACTGAAGACGCCTATGTAACAGCAGCGGAAAAACTACACGAATTAGTTAATTTAGGCTTGTTGCCTTCTGGTGCCACCAATATGAACTACGACCAAGCAGCCTCTTTATTCTATGAGGAAAAGGCAGCTATGTTTATTAATGGTCAATGGGAAATTCAAGCCTCTACTGAAAAGTTAGGTGATAAAGTAGACTGGATGTTCTACCCTACTTTTAATGAAAATCCAGATGCTAAATATGCCTTCTCTGGTGGAGGTGCTCCAGGGGGTTATGCGGTATCACCCCATTCTAAGCATAAAGACTTAGCTGCTGAAGTTGCTGCCTTTATTTCAGAAAAATATTGTGAAGCAAAATACCTATTTAGAGCAAACCCACTATTGGCTATACAATTAGATCCATCATTACAACCAGCAGAAAAGTTTCCTCCAATGATGGAAAAGTTAGCTAATGAACTACCTAATATTACTAGTACAACTGCCTTTGCATGGGGGTTAACGGAGCCTAAATACAAAGTAGCTATAGAAGATCAATCTCAATTTTTACTAACACCTAAATATTCACCTAAAGAATTTATCACTGAATTAGACAAAGCACTTAAAAATCTTAAGAACTAATGAATTAAAATGAGGGCTGTCCTTTAGATGGCCCTCTTCAAATTCATACTAAATTAAAGAAAGAGGAATGGAATTATGGAACGTTTTTTTTCAAATAAAAAAGCAATTGCTATTTTTGTGCTTCCAACCCTAATTTTATTTACAATTATTGTGTTTTACCCACTAATACAAATATTTATTAAAAGTTTTTATAGTTGGAATGGGCTTTCAAAAGGCACTTTTATTGGTTTTAAAAACTATCTACGTTTATTTGAAGATACTACCTTTAAAATCTCCATTAAAAATGGTTTAATATTTGCACTCTTTTTAACCATTTATCAAATAGGCTTAGGCACTGTATTAGCCTTTGCAGCCTCTAATGTTAAAACTAAAGGAAGAAACTTTTTTAGAATTGTGTACTTTTTACCTGTAGTCTTATCGGTAACAGTGGTTTGCCAATTATGGTTATCGGTTTTTAATTCTGAATATGGACTACTTAATAAGATATTTCAAATTATGGGTATGGATTTTATGCAAGATTGGTTAAGTGATAGAAATAAAGCAATCTATGTACTGGCATTTGTTAATGCTTGGCAATATTTAGGCTATCAGTTTGCATTAATTCTTGCAGGTATAAAATCTATTCCAAATCATTACTATGAAGCTGCTCAAATCGACGGTGCTTCTCCATTAAAGGCCCACTTAAAAATTACAATCCCCATGTTAAGTGAAACCTATCGCTTTTGTTTGGTTTTAGCTATTACTGGGGGGCTAAATGCCTTTACTCAAATGTTTATTATGACAGGAGGAGGCCCAGGAACTTCTTCTTATACCCTCACCTACATGATGTATTCCTCCTCCTTTAGAGCAGGGGAATATGGTTATGGAATGGCAGCAGCATCATTTTTAGTGTTGGAATGTTTAATTGCAACCATTGTCATTAATCGACTGGTGGCAAGGGAAAGAATTGTATATTAAGGGGTGTATTTATGGAATCATCAGTAAAACAAATAAAAAACAGTAAAATACCTATAAATAAAAGAAGAAAACCAAACTTAAATATTACTAACATTATCTTTAAAGGATTCCTTTGGATTTATGCTACATTATCTCTTTATCCTATTGTTTGGATGTTTTTTTATTCCTTTAAAAACAACGATGAGATATTTGTTTCTAACCCCTTTGGGCCTCCAACCACACTGCGTTTTGAAAATTATGTTAGTGCCTTAACACAATATAATGTACCTAAATATTTTTTAAATAGCGTTATTGTCTCATTAGCAACGGTTTGTCTTACCATTTTTCTATCCACTATGTTTTCATATGCTACAGCTAGGATGAGATGGAAGGGACAAAACTTCTTTAGAATATTTGTATCCATTGGTATGTTTATACCTGTTCAAGCCATTTTAATACCACTGGCAATATTAGTAAGGGATTTGAATTTATCTAACAAGTATTTATCTCTTATTATCCCTTATACTGCCTTTAACATAGCTTTTTCTTCAATGGTACTTTATGGATTTTTAAGAAGTATTCCTATGGAGTTGGAAGAGGCGGCTTGTATTGATGGTGCTGGAATTTTCACCACTTTCTTTAAAATTATTTTACCTAATCTAAAACCTGCGGTGGCTACCCTTGCTATTTTTAATTTTCTTCAAGCATGGAATGAATTTCCCATTGCTCTTATATTAATTACAGAAAATAGCATGAAGACCCTTCCTTTAGGTTTGTTGTTCTTTCAAGGACAATTTACCACCGACTGGGGAGCAATGGGGGCAGCAATGGTGATTGCCAGCTTACCTACTATATTGTTTTATATATTTTTTAGTAACCAAGTAGAAAAAGCATTAACCATCGGCGGCGCTGTGAAGGGGTGATATGATGTCTATTGAATTAAATAAAGCACATAATTATTTTCATTTAAAAACAAGAAATACCAGTTATTTTATTCATATATTTAAAAATAGATATATTGCCCATGGGTATTGGGGAAAAAAAATAAATGCACCAACTGTAGATGAATTAGGGGTTTATGAAGATTTCAACAGCTTTTCCCCTAATCCAGATGTAAATGATAAAACCTACTCCTTAGATACACTACTACAAGAGTATGGTTTTTATGGTAAGTCTGACTATAGAAACCCTGCTATAGATGTTGAATACGCCAATGGCAGTAGTGTAGTTGAACTAATTTATGACAGTCATGATATTTTTCAAGGGAAAGTACCCCTTACTTCTTTACCCTCATCTTATAGTTTACAAGATGATTCAGTAACTACTTTAATAATCAATTTAAAAGACCCTATAGAGCATCTAACCGTTTCTCTACATTATTGTGTATATGAAGACTATGATGTAATAACCCGCTCTGTTAAGGTGAAAAATGACGGTAATTATTGTGTTAAATTAAACCACGTTGCCAGTATGTGTATCGACTTTGAAGAAAACAACTTTGATTTTATACAACTGGCAGGCTCATGGGCTAGAGAACGGGATGTAGTTAGGCAACCAGTTGATAGGGGAACCCATATAATTGAAAGTAAAAGGGGAAATAGTAGCCATCATAAAAATCCCTTTGTTGCTGTTGTTGGAAAAAATACAGATGAATTTCAAGGAACTGCCTATGGCCTTAACTTTGTTTATAGTGGTAGTTTTAGAAGTTTAATTGAGGTAAATTCCTATGATCAAATGAGGGTTACAATGGGGCTTAACCCATTTAACTTCTCATGGCAGTTAGATTCTAACGAGACTTTTGAAACCCCAGAAGTAGTGATGGTTTACTCAGACGAAGGCTTAAATGGTATGAGTAGATTATTTCATACCTTCTATAAAGAAAGGCTACTAAGGGGTACCCATCAAACAAAAGAACGTCCCATCTTAATGAACAACTGGGAAGCCACTTATTTTGATTTTAATGAAGAAAAAATTTTAAATCTTGCTAAAGAAGGCTCAGCATTGGGAATAGAACTATTTGTATTAGATGATGGTTGGTTTGGGGAAAGAAACAGTGATCAAGCAGGTTTAGGAGATTGGTTTGTTAATAATGAGAAGTTACCCAGTGGTATTACAGGCCTTGCCGATAAAATCAATGCTTTAGGAATGAAATTTGGACTTTGGGTAGAGCCCGAAATGGTGTCCCCCAACAGTAAATTATATAAAGACCACCCTGATTGGTGCCTTCATGTTCCTAATAGAAACAAGTCTGAAGGTCGAAATCAACTGGTTTTAGATTTATCTAGAAAAGAAGTTTGTGATTATATAATAGAAGTTCTCTCAAACCTATTTGCAAGTGGTAATATAGCCTATGTTAAATGGGATATGAACAGAAGTATGACAGATGTTTATTCGGTTGGTTTAGCATTTGGAAAACAAAAAGAGACAGAACATAGATACTATCTTGGACTTTATTATATTTTAAATGATTTAACCAACAAATTTCCTGATATTCTCTTTGAAAGTTGCTCTGGTGGTGGTGGTCGGTTTGACCCTGCTATGTTAAGCTATATGCCCCAAACTTGGACCAGTGATAATACCGATGCCATTTCCAGATTAAAAATTCAATATGGCACATCCTTTGCCTACCCTCCCCTTTCTATGGGTGCCCACGTATCCATTGTGCCTAATCATCAAACAGGGCGAGTCACAGACCTTAAAATGAGGGCAGATGTAGCCATGTCAGCTAATTTTGGGTATGAACTGGATTTAACTAAAGTTACTGAAGAGGAAAAGGAAGAAATAAAACAGCAGGTTAAATGGTATAAGGCCAACAGAAAGTTAATTCAATTTGGAGAGTTTTACAGATTAAAATCTCCCTTTAATGGTAATGACACTGCTTGGATGATTATTAATAAGGAGAAAACCGAATTTATTGTTTACTATTATAGGGTATTAAAAACTCCTAACATGCCTAAAAGACGATTAAAACTTAACTATTTAGACCCTAATAAAGAATATATTGAAATGAATTCTAATAAGGTCTGTCATGGCACTACCTTAATGAACTTAGGAACAGTTATACCTCACCTTTTTGGTGATTTTCAAAGTTATGTTATGCATTTTAAAGAAAATTAATTTCATTGGTAGTTATTCCTTTTCTATTTATTTATTTTTCTAAAGTATTAACTGTATTTGTTACTATACTAAAGAATAAAAGGCAGAAAGAATTAATGAAAACTCATTATTTCTTCTGCCCTTTTTTTATCTATACATTTTTTTATCTATGTACTAAGAATACTATTATTTATATTTAACTTTCATCATTAATACAATGAAAGCAAAAATAAATGTAACAAAATTTGCTGTTATAATGGGTATATCTTTTATCATTACCCCATATATTAGCCAAAGTAGTACCCCACTTGTAAACATACTATACATACTCAATGATATTCCTGATGTGTTTTTATCTCTTACTGTTTTAATCGCTTGAGGTAAAAAAGAAAAAGTTGTAAGTACCGCTGCAATCCATCCTATAAACTGCATTTATTCCTCTCCTCTATCTTTTAATGGGTTTTGAAATCTTTATTAATGTTTTTCATAATAATATTACTATACCTTTTCAACTTCGGCAATATAATTTATAAAAACATTTCGTCTAATAAATGAAATTCTCTTAATTTACTGGTATAATAATGTACAGATGGATGTTAACTTTATTTAAGGGGGAGTTTTTTTGAGTTTATTTAATTTTATAAGAGGACAATTAATAGAAGTAATTGAATGGACTGATAATTCAACAGATAAGATGGTTTATTCCTTTCCAGTTCAAGGTAGGGAAATTAAAATGGGAGCACAGTTAACTGTTAGAGAGTCTCAAGCAGCAATATTCGTAAATGAAGGACAAATTGCAGATGTCTTTCCTCCAGGTCGTTATCAATTATCTACACAAAATATGCCTGTGCTAACAACGCTAAAATCTTGGAAATATGGCTTTAATTCGCCTTTTAAGTCTGAAGTTTACTTTGTTAATACAAAACAATTTACTGCTCAGAAATGGGGTACATCAAACCCTGTTATGATGAGGGATCAAGAATTTGGAATGTTACGTTTTAGAGCCTTTGGCGTCTATGCCTTCCGTACCACTGATCCAGCCCGTTTCTTAAAGGAGATTTTTGGAACATGTAGTGCTTTTTCAACACAAGACATTACAGATCAATTAAAAAGAATTATTACTTCTGGTTTATCTGATTCCGTTGCTGAATCAAAAATACCAGCCCTAGATTTATCTATGTACTATGATGAATTAGGAAAACAAGTACAATTAAAATTAAAACCAAAGTTTGAAGAATATGGTTTAGATATAACATCTTTAATCATTGAAAACATTTCTTTACCAAAAGAAGTGGAAGAAGTTTTAGACAAAAGAACTTCTATGGGGATTCTTGGTGATTTAAATAAGTATACCCAATATCAAGCAGCAGAAGCCCTTCGAGATGCGGCAAAAAATGAAGGTTCTGGTGCTGTAGGGGCAGGCATGGGTATAGGAGCAGGAGTTGCCTTTGGAGGGATGATTACCAATGCCATGAATACAGCGCAGCAACAACCCCAACAACCAACTCAACAGCCTCCAGTAGTTCCACCGACACCAGTTACAGCAACAACTATAAATTGCTCTAACTGTAATGCTGAAAACCCAGAAGGCTTTAAGTTTTGTGGAAAGTGTGGAAACCCAATGGTTCAGCCTAAACCAAAATGCATTAGTTGTAATATAGAATTTAACAATGGTATAAAGTTTTGTCCTGAATGTGGAAACAAACTGGTCTAGGAGGTATTTTTAATGTCCTATAATGTCTCCGAAGAAAACAATGGGATAAATGTAAAAGACTCAAACCTATTTCCATGTAACTGTTGTGGAAGTAATATGCATTTTGACCCTAATACCCAATGCCTACATTGTCAGTATTGCGGTAACAAACAAGAGATTGATGCAAATTCTCAAAATATTAAAGAATATGATTTTGAAGCAGGAGAATCCCTATGTTCTACTAATTGGGGAAGTGAAATAAAGGTTATTCATTGTGATAATTGTGGTGCTGAAACAGTGCTTGAAAACAACAATACTGCACAATGTTGTGCTTTTTGCAACTCTTCTCATGTTGTTAAAATTGATGAAATACCAGGTATTTCACCTGAAAGTCTTATTCCTTTTAAATTTCAATCTAACAAGGCTAGAGAAAAGTTCTCCACTTGGTTAAAGGGTAAATTCTTTGCACCTAAAAATCTAAAATCCCTGCACCAAATAGATCATTTAATGGGGATATATATTCCCTATTGGACCTTTGATGCTAACACTAAATCAAACTATGATGGCGAAAAAGGTACTTATTACTATGTTAATAAAACTGTCACCGTTAGAAGAAATGGAAAAAATGAAACACAAACAAAACGAGTACGAAAAACCCGTTGGAGCTTCACCAGTGGTACTTATGAACAATTCTATGATGACCAACTGGTTCATGCTTCCCAAAGGGATCATTCCATATTACTAGATAAATTAATGTCTTACAATTTAAAAGAGCTAGTGGAATATCGTCCTGAATATCTATCTGGTTTTGTAGCAGAGAAATATAGTATTGGATTAAAGGATAGTTGGGGTAGAGCCAAGGAACTTATTGATAACAAAATTAGACAGGGAGTTACTAAGCAAATTAATGGTGATGAAGTTAGAAATTTAAATATAAACACTACATATGATGCTATTACCTACAAACATATTCTCTTACCTGTATGGGTTTCTTCCTTTCGTTACAAAGATAAAACTTATCAATTTGTTATTAACGGTCAAACCGGTGAAATACAAGGATCAGCACCTGTAAGCATTCCAAAAATTATTGGTGTTATACTATTGACTGGTGCTACCATTGGTATTATTTTAAAAATTTTAGGTTATATTTAAAAAGCCCATTATGGGCTTTTTAAACTTTTAATTAAAATCAACAAAATTTTTCTACATAATAAAACCTGCTATTAAAAATAATACTGATGAAATCCCTGCCGCCATTAATGCATAAGGCAACTGAGTATTAACATGTTCCATATGTTCACAACCAGCCCCTAAAGAAGACATTATTGTGGTATCAGAAATTGGAGAACAGTGATCTCCAAATGTTCCTCCAGACAATACAGCGGCTGCCACAAGATATGCACTACCTCCTGTTGCCAATGTAAGAGGCACTGCTATTGGCATCATTATTGCCCATACACCCCATGAAGTTCCCATAGCAAAAGCCATAAATGAGGATAATACAAATACTGCAAAAGGTACAACTCCCTGTGGAATAACACTACCTGCAACTTGTTGTAGATATTGAGCTGCACCTGTTCCTTCTGGTGCTGCTGATCTTAAAATGTCTCCTAAAGTAACTGCTAATATAATAATCATACCACCCATAATGGCTGATTTTGTACCTTCTAAAGCTTCATCCATAAATTCCTTTGCAGTCATTAAATTACTAAGGATATATTTAAAGAATGCTACAATAATACCAATTGAGAAACTTACTATTAGCATTTGATTTCCACCAAGGGGAATCTTCTCTATTTCTTTAAAAATATTTGGTAGAGTATAGTTCCATAACCCTAAAACAACCAGTAGCACTACAGATACTCCTAGTGGTAGTAGCATATCTGAAACCTTTCCATTTCTAAAATCTTGTGTTGCAGCTGTTTCTTCCTTAACTGCCTTTAAAGTGTTATTCTGCCCAGTAACCCTTGCTTCTGCTGTCTTCATTGGTCCAAAGTCTCTAATTTTACCATTTGCAACTAAAAACACTATTAACAATAAAACTAAACAGTAGAAATTGAATGGGATTGTATAGACTAGACCCTTTACACCATCTTCAACCCCAGGAATATTATCCACCATTAAAGTAGCCATATATGCCACCCAACCAGAGATTGGTATGAGGGTATTAATTGGTGCTGAAGTAGCATCAAGAATGAAGGCTAACTTTGCCCTTGATATTTTCATCTTATCATAAATTGGTTTAAAAACTGTTCCTGTTGCTAAAGAACTAAAATAAGCACTTGTAAATAAAGCACATCCCATAATTGCAGTTGCATTCTGTGCTCCTTTTTTAGTTTTAACTTTTGTAGCCAACCATTCACCAAAAGCAAACGCCCCTCCAGATTTGTCTAAAACTGTAATGAACGCCCCAAGTAAAAGTACCACAATGATTACTTCTGCCCTACCCGAACTTTTTACAAGTCCCATACCCGATAAACCTACTTCTTTGTTGGGGGCATAGCCAGCAATGGCATTAAATAGATTTACAAGGGAGTATGAAATTGAATGCCCCCATCCATTAAGATGAGCATCTGTAATTAAAACGCCACTTAAAATACCTAATAATAATGATTCCACTACTCTTTTAGACCATATTGCCAGTCCCAATGCAATTAATGCAGGTAAAATTGAAATAATACCAAAGTGAATTGCTGTGTTGTCCATTAACTTTTCCTCCTTTATTTATTTTTATTAATTGTATCTATGAATAACTGAAATAGATCAAGTTGCTCTTTATGTACTTCAGTCATCATTTCTGGATGCCATTGAATACCCACTAAAAACAAATAATCATTATGTTCAAGGGCTTCAATAATACCATCTTCTGCTGTTGCAGTTACCTGTAACCCTTCCCCTACTTTGTCTACTGCTTGGTGATGAAAACTATTAACATAAATTTCTTTTTGTCTAAGGGCTTTAAAGAGGTTACTCTCCTCTAATATACTTACTTTATGACTTTTACAAAATTTAGGGCCCATTTTTCCAACATGCTCTAAATTAGTTAGCTGATTACTACTAATGTCCTGATGGAGGGTTCCACCAAAGTAAACATTCATTAGTTGAAATCCCCTACATATCCCTAGTATGGGTTTATTTAATTGTAATGCCTTCTTGAAAAGTTTAAACTCAAATTCATCCCTTTCAGGAACAATTAATCCAAGACCTTTTTTAAAACTCTGCCCATAATTCATTGGGTTTATATCTGGGCCTCCTGTAAAAACAAATCCATCCATTTTCTTTGCAATTTCATCAATATACTCTTCATCTTCTAATACAGGTATGGCTACTGGAACACCCCCAGCCCATTCAATGGATCTCGAATAGTCCATTGTAGACATAAGCATATCTTGTCCAGGAAATCCCCTTGATCTGTTACTGTCAAGCTCTCGATCTTTTACATAATAAGTTGTAACTCCAATTAACGGTCTAATAAAGATCACCCTCTTAAATTATTTGAATTTTTTGAATCGTAAAACTAATGTGCAATTTCCATGCCAAAATTCTACACAATAAAACATTTATCGATAAATTTAGATATTACTAAGTCTTTTTTGTTTTAAAGCCTTTATTTAGAAGGGATAAATTGTAGTAAAATTACGTGTAAATTCTAATTTTTTAGATCTTTTATTTAGTATTTTTTTACTAAGAGGTCTGCATTATTAATTTATAAAAAAATTAAAGGGTTAAAATGGTTTAAACTTCATCCCTTTTAACCCTTTACTATAATTTCTACAATTTTTCTACCGTTTTCAGTTATTTTAGTTCCCCCTCTCCCCTTTGATACTTCCACCAAGCAAAAACCTTCTAGTCCCTGTAAAACCCTTCTAACTTCCTGTTCTGTAATAAATATATTATTTTTTAATGCTACTTCAGCAATACTTCTTCTCCCTAACCTTTGTTTGGTTAAATAACATCTATCCAATTCTTGAAGGACAAAAAAGTACTTTGATTTTTCACTTCCTATACAATCGATAAAGTCTTCGTATAGTTGTTTATATTCGGTATCTATCCCTTCATTAGGTTTAGTGTTATTAGTAGTGAAGGGTAGATCTTTTACTTCTATTTGTTTTTGATTAAGGTTAGCTAAGTATTCTATATAATTTCTTAACTCCCTTATGTTTCCTTCCCAGTAATGGTTTAAAAACATACTTTCTGCTGTTGAAGTTAGTTGAAAATTAATACCAAATTCTTTTTTCATTTCTTCTATAATTAAAAGAATGTCTTCTTTCCTCTCCCTTAATGAAGGCACCTTTAAGGGTAATACATTTAATCTATAATATAAATCTTGTCTAAAATCTCCTTTATTCACCTGTTGCCGTAAATCCTTATTGGTGGCTGCTATAATCCTTACATCAACGTTAATAATACTATCTCCACCAATTCTCATTATTTCCCGTTCCTGTAAAATCCGTAAAAGTCTTGCTTGTAAACTCAAGGGCATTTCTCCTATCTCATCAAGAAAAAGTGTCCCCCTATGGGCTAGTTCAAAAAGCCCTGGCTTTCCTCCTTTTCTTGCTCCCGTAAAAGCCCCCTCTTCATAACCAAATAACTCGCTCTCTAACAGACTTTCTGGCAATGCAGCACAATTAATTGCCACAAATTGATAATCTCTTCTATCGGAACTGTTATGAATAGCCTGTGCAAATAATTCTTTTCCTGTACCAGTTTCCCCAGTTATTAATACAGAAGAGTCAGACTTTGCCATCCTTTCTGCAATCTCTTTAACCCTCACTATACAAGTGGATTTACCTCTAATATCCTCAAAATTATACTTTGCCTTATGTCCCTTGCCAATAACCTGTGCTCTTAATTTATGCTGTTTTCTTTCCACATCATTGAATTTTCTAATAATTGCTACTGCTCCATACTTAGTGTTTGACTGTTTAATAGGGAGAATACTGGCAATTACATCATAGCCATTAATTTTTATCATTATATCTTTTATAGATGTGTACGTGTCTAAAACACTATTAAAAGGAATTTGGGGAAATATATTTTCAGCTAAGTTTCCTAATACTGCCTCCCTTTGGTTTCCTATAATGGCTTCAGCGCTTTCATTATAAGTTAATATTACACCCTTTTTATTTGTACCTATTACCCCCACATCAAATACCTGTAATAATACTTCCAACTGACTTTCTAGTCTATTGGTTGTTCCAATCATTTTTTCTAAACCATAACTAATAGGAACAATTTCTCTAGTATATTTACGAATGACTTCCCGTTGAAGAACAAATTCAAGATCTAACCTTACGGCAATATCCATAATTGTGCTAATATCCAGCACTCTACTACCAATATCAATTATGTTTTTAATAGAAGTGGGAATGTATTTTTTTTCAGCGGGAGTTATTGCTATGTCCACCTGTGGGACATTTTCCATACCAGGGTAGTAGGGTGTTAATTCAATATGCCTTGCCCCCAATTGATATAGTAATGAAATAGTTTCCATACTCATTTCAGCACTTACGTTAACCAACATAGCCTTTGTACCTTTAGGTAATTCCATAATACTTTCTAATCCACTTTTAGATAAAGTTCGATTTGCAACAATGATTTCACTATTGTTTTTAACATACTTCCTAACTACTTCAAATATTGAATAGGAAGAAATTAAAACAAGATCGGCATCAATGCCCTTTTCAATACTTCTGTTATCAAAACAATAAGACTCAACTGTAATAAATTCTCCTAACATATGAGTAATTTGTTTGAGATAAAACTCCCCTGCATTATTCCAAAAGGTTGCTACTGCTAATTTCTTTTTTCTCACTGCCGTCACCTCTACTTTACTTAGCCTTAATGTTTAATGTAACTTATTAGACTTATTTCATTTATTTTAAATTATTTACTTCATTTAATCCCTCTGTAATCAATGCCTTAACGAACTATAAAAACATAAAACTTAATGAAAATATGTACTAATTTGTTTTTAACTTATTTATTTTATTTATTATAACATTAATATTTATTAATTGTAATTTTCATAATATTTTTTATAATAAAAAAAATCCTATAAGTATTCCAGAATTAGACAAAGTATTGTCCAAAAGCTGTACTAACTAATAGGAAATTTAATTTATTTACCAACGGCAAAATTTTTAATCTATCATCTATGATTTATTTCTACATCTTTGTTATTCTTTCTGTTATTTTTATTTTTGTCTTCATTGTCCTTATCTGTCAGTAGTTTTTTATTGTCTATCATTTCCTCATTATCTACTGCACCTATATCTCCTGCTAATTCATAATTCATTTCATTAAAGAAATTCTTATCTAGCCTTTTATTCTTTGTCTGTTTTTTCATTTACAATCACCTCATAACTATTTTTTGCTTAATCTACATAACCATACAAGGTAATTTTTAGTTCAATTTTTAATAACAAATATATACAAAGGTCACCACTAACTTACATTAAGTGGTGACCTTAAGGGGGGTGAAGCTACTTTATTATGTTTTTTCTCCACTTATCATTTATGGATTTTATCTTATCTAGCGAACATTTTGGCTTTCTATCATAGGTCAATATTCCGTTTACTTCCTGTTCTACATCAGAAAGTTGTGTATAACAAAATCCGTAAATAACGTCAGAAGCATATACAGCATCAACTATTCTTTCGTAGTCACTTACAAATTCTTCTTCAGTTTTAGCCACTGTATATCCCCAACCTTCTGGGTTTGATGTATCATAAGCAATACCACCAAATTCAGTTAACATAATTGGCTCACCTGCATTACTAAAGCCGTTAGCATATACTTTTCTTCCTGCTGGTTGAGAAGTTAATATTGATTCACGGTCTTTAAGTGACTCTATAAAATATTCATACTTTTCTTTTTCATCTTGTGTTCCATGATTATAGTTATGTACAGCACATATGTCTGTTTTAGTAAGTTCCCAACCATCATTTGAAATTACCAACCTTGACTTATCAAGGGAATGGGTTAAGTAATACATAGCAAGAGAGTGACTTTGTTGCATTTTATCTCTAGCTACTTTTGGAATTCCCCAACTTTCATTTAATGGCACCCATGCTACAATACAAGGATGATTGTAGTCTCTTCTTATGACTTCCATCCATTCTCTTGTTATACGATCTACATACATTGGGCTATATTCAGCAGAGTTAGCCATTTCTCCCCAAACTAAAAAACCTAGTTTATCTGCCCAGTATAAGAATCTTGGGTCTTCAACCTTCTGATGTTTTCTACAACCATTAAAGCCCATTTCTTTAGCTAATTTAATATCTATAACAAAGTCTTCATCCTTTGGAGCAGTCATTAATCCTTCTGGCCAATAACCTTGATCTAATACTAACTTTTGATAGTAGGGTCTATTATTTAAATAAACAATTCCATCTTCAGTATGAATTTTTCTCATTCCAAAGTAAGTTTCTATTTCATCTAAAGTGTTTTCCCCATTAAAAAGTATTATTTTAACATCGAATAAGTTAGGGGTTTCAGGACTCCAACACCACCCTAAATGGTGATTACAAGTTCTAAATATTTTTTTATTAAATATATCTATACTTCTTGAAGTATATAATTCAAGTATATCAATAACATCCTTTGAAACAACATTTCCTTGAAAACTTATTTCTAAAGATGCTTTTAATCCCTCTTCTATTTTAGAAGTTTCAAATTCAACGTTAACACTGCCAGCATCAATATCTGGAGTAAACCTTACATATTGTATATTTGTTGGACTTATTGGCTCAAGCCAAACGCTTTGCCAAATACCAGTTGTTCTTTTGTACCATATATTTCCTGGTTTTTCTATCCAATATTGCTTACCTCTTGGAATAGTTTCATCTTCCGATGGATCTTCCACATATAGGGTGACATCTTCTTGCCCCCAAACAAGGTAGTCGGTTATATCAAAGGAAAAACTTACATGTCCTCCTTCATGTTCACCAACTAACTTTTCATTAATAAATAATTTACACTTATAATCAACTGCTCCAAAGTGTAATATAACCCTTTTTCCCTTCCAATCTTGTGGCACTTCAAATTTTCTCTTATACCAAACAATATCATGGAACTTATTTTCGTTTATTCCACTTAATTCCGACTGAAATACAAAAGGTACATTTATTACTTTTGAATATGTCTTATCAGTTGATTGCCATTTATCTACTAAACCTATTTTTGTATCATCAAATTGAAAATTCCATTCTCCATTTAAGTTTAACCAAGTCTCCCTAATAAAACTTGGTCTTGGGTATTCTTGTCTATACATTCCAACTTGCCTCCTAACTACGTTACTTGTTTGTTTGTTAAAACCTCTATTGTTTTATTTTTTGCTAACGATAATACCCCAGCCCCTATAAAAGCCAGACCACCTATAAAGTCCATAAGTATATATGATATAATTCCACAGAAGATGAACCACACTGGTATTTTTACCTGTGATTCATCATTTTTTAATTTCTTAGTTAAAATGAAATTAACTATCCCTAATATTACAAAAAGGAATCCAAAAGTTACAGAAAACATATATAGGTTATCTATCACAATTTGGGCCGACATGATACTCAATTTAGAATCTCCTTGTATGTCAATTCCTTGTTTTTTTATCCACAACGCATATATAAATATTGTTGCTAAGCCTGAAATAATTTGCCACGAAGCTCCTATATAGGCTATTACCTTTTCAAATTTTCTGTTCATTTTATCACCCTTTTTATAACATTTATTCCTAAGAACCACTTACACTTTTTATACTCTTAGCCCTTAACTCCTGAAGATAAAGATAGACCTTCAAGGAAATATTTTTGCGCAAACAAGTATAATAAAAAGGTAGGTATAATAGAAATTATTGCCGCAGCCATTAGGTGGGCTATCTGAATATCATAAGCACCCTGTAGTAACTGTAATGCAGGTGTTATAGGCATTTTATCAACGTCATTAAAAACTATAGATGGCCATAAAAAGTCATTCCATGATGCTGTAAAACTAAATAATGCCACCACTGTTAATATCGGTCTTATTAAAGGAAGTATTATTTTAGTATAAATAACCCACTCTGTTGCACCATCAACCCTTGCAGATTCATCATATTCCTTTGGTATCCCCATCATAAATTGTTTAATTAAGTAAATATTAAATACTCCAGATAAGCCTGGTACAATAACTGCTAACGCATTATTAATCCAGCCAAAGCTACTAACAATCTTATAAAGTGGTATTAGATTAATTACACTAGGAAACATCATAGCAGACATAAGTAACCAAAATAAAAAATCTTTTCCTTTAAATTTTAATCTTGAATAAGCATACGCTGACATACTTGTAATAATTAAAACTAAAATAGTATGCACCGTAGATATAAACAATGAATTTAAGAACCATCTAACAATAGAACCCGAAGCTGTATTTGTTAGAACATCAACATAGTTTACAATTACCCACTGAACAGGCAGTATCTTAAAGCCTACCGTTTGAACCTCTGATTCCAATTTAAAGGAAGTTAACATAGTCCAAATTACAGGTATAATCCATACTACACTTAATAAAAATAAAAATGAAAAAGAAACAATTTTACTGGTACTTGTTGCAGTAAACATTTTTTTATTATTAGTATTTATTTTATTTTGTTTTTTTTGAACTTCGCTGACTTTTTGTTGCTTAATATTATTCATCCCTTATCACCTCAATACTTAATCATTGTTTCTTAATAAGAAAAATTGCAATGATGAAACCGAAATAATGCATAGACCTAACATTACAGCCATAGCTGATGCTAATCCTGCAATAGATTCTCCAGAACCAAATGCTAACTGCCTAATATACATTAATAACACATATGTAGAGCCCTTTGGCCCTCCCTTTGAAAACATCAAAGGCTGCCCGTAAATATTAAACTGGGCTATTGTAGTCATAATAACAGTATAAGTTAATTGATTCTTCATACTTGGTAACGTTATTTTAAAGAATTTTATTATAGCTCCTGCTCCATCCAAATCGGCTGCCTCATAAAGTTCCTTTGGTATACTGGCAAGGGCTGCTTGATAGATTACCATATTACCCCCAATTCCCCACCAAACAGTAATGATGACAATCGCAATCCATGTAAACGGTTGTTGTCCATACCAGTTTATCTTAAGATTAAAGATATTATTGATAGGTCCTAAATTTCTATTGAATAAAAAGTGCCAGGTAAGTATTACAGATGATATTGATAATAATGATGGTAAATAGAATAGTGATTGGAAAAATTTATTTCCCTTTGGTTTTGCATTTAATGCCAACGCAACAGATAATGCTGTAATTATTGAAACTGGTACAGTAAATATCACAAACATTACTGTGTTTTTTAAACCATTATGAAACTGCATATAAAATGTAGAGTCTTTATTTAATAAGATTTCATAATAGTTCTGAAATCCTACCCATTTAGGAGAAGACATTATATTCCAATTGGTAAAGGAAATGAATATCCCAAACACCGCAGGTATTGCGAAAAATATAATAAATAGTATTAAATGTGGTGCTATAAAAGCATAAGGAGTTAAATTCTTATTCTTTTTATTATACACAGTGTTAATTCACCTCTAATCCTTTATAATAAAAACTTCAACCATAATTTATATTAGTCCAACTACGGTTGAAGCTTTATTTATTGTTTATTATTTATATTAGTCTTTACTTGTATTTTATTGTTTCTTAGATGCAGCAATTCTATCTAATGTTTCTTTTTCAGCTTGTTCAAGACCTTCTTTTATATCCATCTTATCAAACACTGTTTCCCAAACAATTTTATCTAAGGCTTCTGCTGCAAATCCAAAGTATTTATAACCTGATATACTTAAAGATTCTTGTTCTTTTAATAAGAATGCATGAGGCATTTTATTAAACTCTTCATTTTCAAGGATTTTTAAAGATGCTGGTACTTGACCTGCCTTTGCCCACTCTAGTGAGTTTTCTCCAATCCAATTAATAAAGTTCATGATTCCTTCAGCTTTCTCATCAGTCATGCTTGGGTTTTTTAGCATTGTAAATTGATGTGAAGATGTCCAGTTTACTTTCTTAGCTGGGTCAAAAGTTACAAGATGAGCCATTCCCCAATTTAAATCTTTAATTTCTTTTAGAGAATTTTGCATCCAAATTCCTTCTGGCCAAAATACTAATTGTCCAGATCTGAATAATTGACCTGTATCTTCACCATCTTGGTTAGCATATCCGTTAGTAACTAACCCTTTTATATCATCTAAAACTTTTTCTGCTTGTGGGTTATTGAAGGATGGGTTTGTTCCATCTTCACTAAGCTTTCCACCTAATTGCTCATACCAAGATAAAAACTTAACTCTCATCCAAGTGATTCCCATTGAAGTAATTTCATCTTTCTTAGATAATTCTCCAACTTCTCTTATTTCATCAAGGGTGATCACATTATCATCAAGTACATTTGGACCATATTTAGCTAAAAGGTCTTTGTTATAATAAGTTACAAAGGAGTGTACATCTAATGGAATTGAATAACGGCTTCCGTTAAGTCCTCCAATGTTCCAACCTGAAGTAACATAGTTTTCCTGCTTGATTGTACCATTTTTATCAATATAGCTATCTAACGGCATAATCATTTCATTTTCAGCAAATAAAGCAACTCTTTCAGCATGAACAATAGTTAAATCAGGAATATCTTTACCAGAGCTAACCATTGTAGGAATTCTTTGATACATTTCGTCTGCTTGAATTGGACGATGTTTAACTTTATATTCTGGGTTAGTATTGTTATACTCTTCAATCATTCTGTTCATGTTCTCTCCATCTGGTCCAGTGAAAACACTCCAAAATATAATTTCTTTACTATCCTTCTTACTAGATGTTGTAGTTGACCCACAACCAACTAGTGATGCAATCATCATGATTGCTAATGCACATGAAACAATTACTTTTAATTTACGATTCATTTTGTTCCCCCCATTTTTAATTCTTTTATTTTATATTGTCTACTTTTTAAACATAAATTGTAAACAATATTAAAATTAATTTAATAAATATAATTATTTTTTAGTGAAAACGTTGTCAACCTATTGAAAAAAAATAAAGAAATTAAACTATTTACCCTTAATACACCTTATGTACTTACTACTTCATTTAATTGCTTAACAAACATGTTTATTGTTTTAATTCAAATTTAATATTTCCTTTTTTTAAATATAACCCTGTTCCTATTACCTTGTCAATATTTTTTTGAATATTTTTGTCCTTTTCATGCTATAATTTTTATTGGTATATTATGTAAGTGCGTTTGAAATAGTATATTGTCTATACTCCTATCTCTCTATATTGCCATTAGACCTGTTTCTTCTAATTCTAATTACTAAAAAAAGAAAGGACAGCCTTGGCAGTCCTCTATTAAACTAATAATCTACTCTCATTACTATATTCTGTTCATAATCTCCAAACTTTTCACCAAACAAATTAATTCCACCTACATTGATTGCATCTTCTTTAACTTCAAGTCTAACTGAAATATAGTCTCCACTTTCTAGACTTAAATCACTTACAATAATATCGGATAATTTCTTTTCATCAATATAACTTCCTTCATTATTGATTTTCCATGTTTTTAATAGACCATATTGAGTGCTTCCATCAGGCCACCATATGGGGTTTAACCTTCCCCTTCTACCACCTAAGTCTCCTGGGGATGTCCACATACCTACTTCTATCCCATTAATGGACAGTGTAATATCCGATGGCCAATTATTCCTATAGTTAGGCGCCTCAGAACAAATTTCCATTGAAAGTTCAAGTCCCCTTGCCTTTGTACCTTCAAACATATTATTAGGAAATCTATATTCTATAAATCCCTGAAAAAACCAAATTAATTGTGCTTCGTGTCTCATGGGATTATAAAATCCTTTAGGCATATCTTCGCTAATAATATACCCTTTTTCACTTACCATTCCACAGGTTGGTTGTACTCGACAATCAAAATAATTACCTATAGGCATATTAACATAATAAAAGTTATCAACATTTTTACTCTTGTTAAGGAGTAAATCAATATTAATTTTATCTATTAGCTTACTACATAACTTCATTGAACCCCTTACCCCTGGCTGTAATTCACTGTTTATAATTCCAGCTTCTTCCAATATTTTAATGTTAACAGCAACAGTTGAGGGGGCTAAATTTAATCTCTCAGCTATCTCATTTACATTAAAACTATTTTCATTTAACAACTTGACGATCTCTACCCTAACCTCCGACCCTAATGCCTTTGATATTTTGGCTAGTTCTTCTATATTCTCTAAGTTTAAGTCTAATTCCTTACCCATACTATACCCCTCCGTCAAACAACTTAGGTAAAATTGTTAGTTAACTATGAGATCTTTTAGTTCCTATCGTTTGGGAGTTCCCGACGGTTCAATGATCTCTTCTCCTATTTTAACAGGTGTTCCGAATTTTGGGTAGTCCCCACTCCAATTAAACCTTTGAGCTCGCACACTTCTACCACTCCAACCACTTCCACTTACTTCATTGGCATGATAAACAATCCAGTCTTCTTTTCCGTCAGGAGATTTAACAAAGGAAGGATGACCAGGTCCATAGGCAGTTTCTATCTTTGAAAATACAGGGTTTTCGGCTTTCTTCCATGAGCCTGGATTCATATAGTTCCCATCAGTATTGGTCAATAACCCTAATGTATAGTCATCAGTCCAACTACCACTGGCAGAATAAACAACATGTACAGTATTATTTTTAATTAATACCTGTGGTGCTTCATTTACATGGGGTTCACCTATTTTTTCCCACGGATATTCTGGCTTTGAAATAAGTACTCTTTCCCCCACTAATGTATAGGGGTTACTCATCTCTGATATGTATATATCTTGACGAACATTAACGTCCCCTTCCCATCCAGACCATATGAAGTACATCTTACCATCCTTAGCATGTAAAACAGTTCCATCAATAGCCCATTTATCAGTTTCAGGTGCCATCTTATCTTTCATAACATATTGACCTTGTGGGTCACTAGAAACGCTTTCAATAGCATACATTCTATGATTTTCATTCTTACCATCATCAGCTGCAAAATATATATACCACTTATCGTTAATAAAATGTAGTTCTGGTGCCCAAAGTCCCTTTGAGTAGGGTGTGTCTACAGGGGATGTCCAAACATTTATGGGTATTTCCTTATCAATATCTTGTAATCTCTCGGTTTTTGTTACAAATATTTTATCCATTCCATTTGAATAACAGTAATAGTAATAACCATCTTCATAGATTACCCAAGGGTCAGCACTTGTTGTAGGACGTATTGGATTTGTAAAAGTTTCCCTAGACCCGTTACTCAATAGTGAGCTACAGCCTGTTACAAAAAATATGCTAATCATCAATAAAGCAAAAATCATTACTTTTCCGATTGAATTCGTCATCAGTTCATCCTCCACTAATAAATAATTTTTAATATGTATAAAACAATTCATTTTTATGTTATATAATACATTTCTTGTTTTATATAATAAAAAATATATGTTTTTCGTATAATTTTTTTAAATAATTTATTATTTTGTATAGAATTCAAATGTTGTTTGGCTATTATATACCTTTCCTCTTTCCAATATCGATCCTTCTATAAACGTATTGTTACGTCCTATAGGGCTACTTTGAGTTTCAAGACATAAGGCATCCCTAAGTCCTCCTCTTTTACCGTTTGGAAGTTCTTTTCCTTGTGGGTAGTTCATTGAATACATTACAACATGGCTACAATCAGTATAAATTCTCATTCCTCTACCCGATTCTTCCTCATAAAGTTCAACCTGTGGTTGATCTCCACCCTTTAATGCCCAAGGATGATCATATCCCCCACCCGATTGAAGTTGTGGATGATTATATTCTATATCTCTTCCAATAGCCTTTGGTATTCTAAAGTCAAAGGGTGTATTTTCAACATCTAATAAAGTTCCTGTTGGAATTAGTTCTTCATCAACTTCAATAAATTTTTCTGCATTAATGCACAGTGTATGTTCTAATATATTTCTCTTTACATCTCCACTTAAATTAAAATAAGCATGATTAGTCATATTCATTATTGTTGTTTTATCTGTATTTGCTTCATAGCTAATTTTTAACTGATTTTTATTATTAATTGTATACACTACTTTAACATCAACATTCCCAGGAAAATTTTCTTCTCCTTCTTGACTGAAATATTTACATATCAATTTGGCTTCATCCGCCTCAACAACAGTTTCACATTCCCAAATTCTTAAATTAAATCCTTTTATTCCTCCGTGTAGTGTATTTCCATTATTATTTGTGTTTAATTGATATTCTTCTCCCTCTAGTGTAAACTTTCCATCTCCTATTCTTCCTGAGTTTCTTCCTATGATGGAACCTATGTATTCTGCATTTACTTTATACTCTTCATAATCTTTATACTTTAATACTACATTTTCAACAATTCCATTTCTGTCTGCCATATGGATACCTGTAACGGTTGCTCCAAGCGAAATCACATCAACACTAAAGCCATTATCACTTATCAAGCTATATTCATTTATGGCTTTTCCCTCATAAAACATTACTTCTTTAATCTTTACTTCCATAATTACACCATCCTCTTTAATTTATAAAAACTAAATACTACTATAAAAAATTATTTAGTTTTCTAATTTTAATAAAACATTATCAATTTTTTTGTTAAATATCAAGTTTATTTTTATAAATACATAAATTATTCTACTATTTTTATGATTACACAAAATAAACCCTAGTTACTATATAACCTAAAATACTATGTAATAAAGTTGACTACTAAGTCTATATTTAATTAAATAGAAGTTAAAAAATTAAGTTTAGCAGAATAATATACAAAACAGATAATATTCTAATATAAGAAACCTTTGGGGGTGCATAATGAAAAAATATATAATAATATTAGTGTTAATACTATTAGCTATTTTTACAGCAAAAGAAGTATTAGATTTTAATAAAATAGCAAAAAAAACATCAATAACTTTACTTGAAGAATATGAAAAAGAATTAAAAGAAAACCTTTTTTCTCTAATGATGGCATACCCAGGTCATATAATTGATATTGAAGTATTAGATAATAGTCAAGTATATCTTATATTAAAATCAGGAAAAAAATTGTTGTATGATGATAGAAAAGAAAAAACAGAATTAGAAAAACTGCAAAACCCAGATTTACAAGATATGATGGAAGAAACATATAAACTAGGTTCTATAAATTCCCTCATGCAGGAAAATTATAACCCTGGAAGAATAAGAGTTTATCCACTTTTAAAAGAAGTTTACGGAGTTAACCAGCTAGAAATTGAAAAAAACCTTACTGGTGTTTTAATAAACTATCAACAACATCGATTTAATGAAAATAATTCAGCCGCTTATTATCTTACAAAAGCAATGACTGAATTGAATGAGTTGGTAAAAAGCCAACCTAATGTTTGGTCTTATATCTTTCCTATTGGAGGTACTTATAACTTTAGATATATAGCTAAAACTAATAGATTAAGTCCCCACTCTTTTGGAATTTCCATTGATTTGGCCATCGATAAACATGATTATTGGCAGTGGACAACAAGAGAAAATGGAGAGAAACGCTTGAATAAATATCCAAAAGAAATAGTAGACATTATGGAGAATAATTTTTTTATTTGGGGTGGTAAATGGGGGTTGTTTGATATACTTCATTTTGAGTATCGACCAGAAATTATAATAAAAGGATTGTATTTTACAGATGATTCAAAATATCTCTGGTATGAAAACCTTCCTGTAGAAGATGAGAAAGTAACAAGAATAATATTGCTAATAGAAGAAAAACTAAAATACTTTTCTTCTATTAATTAAAAGCTAATATTACACTAGCACTGTAACATTAGCTTTTCTTTGTTTATTATTATGTGGTTTTTTGTATAAAAATAAGCATCCTAACTCTCTTGTTATTCTTACTTTAAGGCTAGTTATTATTATGATTTTTATCATGTAGTACTTGATCAATTACAATAACCAATGCCATCATAAAGGCTTGATTCTCTTCATCTTTTATTTCTGCCATATAAGTATCTGACAAGGAAAACCATTTTTTACTGACGGATACAACAATTTCACCGTTACTTATTATTTGAAATTCATGTCCTAAAAAATCACCTTCTATTTTATAATTACCCATTGTACTATCAATATTAAATCGAGGTTTTAAAAGTGTAAATTCTTTCTTTACAGTTGCCACTTGTTTACCTAATAAATAAATATTATACTCTGGTAGTAATCTAAACACCTTTTGTTCAATGTAAGCTAACTCTTTTCCTTCCATATCTTCAATTTTTAATTTATCACCAATGGCAAATACTTTTCCCCTAACATTAAATTGATCTTGATCCCTCTCGTCCTTAATAGTGAAATTATCACCAAAACTAAATATTTTTTGTCTAATCTTATACCTCATTATTATTTTCCTCCCTATTTTAACTTTTTAGCTTTTTAGCTTTATTATTAAAAAAATCCCTAAATAAGTTATTAAAACCTTACCCCACAGAAGTTATTTTATTAACTCAAAAACTTTATATAACTCTATTCATTATACATTTATTAAATCCTTTATTTCGTTAACATTATATTAACACTAATTTCTTATATGCTATAAAAAATTATAATATATATTTTGGGTCTATATTGATATGGTTCACTTAAGTCACTTCATTGCATACATTATATTGAAAAAAGCAATCAGGTAACTAAGGGGGTATTAAGAAATGAAGAGTGAAGTGACCGTTTTAATCCCTTTTTACAACACTAAAAAAAACTATTTAGCAAAAGCGATAGATAGTGTATTTAATCAATCCTATAAAAATTGGAAAATTATTTTAATAAATGATGCATCTACAATAGATTGTTTATCAGGTTTAGAAGAATATTTACAGGATAAAAGAGTTACATTAGTTTGTAATGATAATAATTTAGGACAATCTAAATGTTTAAATATTGGATTAAACTTAACAGATACACCCTATGTTGTTCAACTAGATAGTGATGATTGGTTCGATAGTAATGCATTACAACTACTAATCGATGAAATGAACCAACAAGATGAAAAAGTAGGAGTAGTTAGTGGTAATATTAGAATAGTTTTTGAAGACATAGATGGAAATACAGTCAAGTCTTTTGATAAACAAGGAGCTTGTTATAGTGATAAGTATTTTTTTATGTTGGAAAACAGATCAATATGGCCACGTTTTTATAGAACTGAAGCATTGAAAAATATTGGAGGATGGTTTACTAATGATCCCCATGAAGGTCGTTATTCAGAAGATCTTAGTATATTATTTAAACTGATAGAAAAATATCGTTTTCATTGGATAGATAAAGTATTACTGAATCATCGTAGACATGCTCATAATCAAACAAATAACATGGCTGTTGTAGCAGAAACGGTAGAATGGCTTGTTAAAGATGCCTTAAAACGATGGGGAGATCATTTTACACCAATATTCAGTAATGATAGCGAAGGTTGGAAAGTTATATCAGGGTTAGAAAAGAAGTAAATTAATCAGTCAGCAAGCAGTCCTTGCTGACTTTATATAAAAATTTAATAACAAATTAATAACCGTTTTAATATTTAGACATTTTCCTTAACATCCAAGGTCTGTGTATGTTTACAGCCTTTTTAGGGCACAGTTCCTGACAGCAAAAACACCTTATGCAATCTTCCATTTTAGCAACTGGCCTATTGTTTTTCATAGTTATTATTTTGGGAGGACAAGCCTCTTCACAATCTCTACATCCAATACACTCATCATGGCTAAATATAGGTCTAGGTCTAGTCATATTGTCTATAAAAATCCTAATAAACTGTGGCATCCAATCCCTCACTAGTTTTAAGGTTCTTGTTTCAGGTATAACAAAGTCCTTTATAACAAATTTTTTAATTTCTTCCCCTATTATTTCTATATCTTCAAGGGTTCCTGTGCATATGTTTCTTTCTACACATCGCTTAATTGTAGGTACTTCTATTGGTTTAAGATTGATTATTGACGTTGCCACAACATCTAAATGATATGGACTAGATGATGCCAGCACTACACCAATTTCTCTTGGTTCACCAGCAGATGGTCCATGTCCCTCCATACCAACTATACCATCCATAAAGGATAAAGTTGGCTTACCACATAAACAAATATCAACTAGAGCATCTGAAAACGCTTCTATATCAGGCATAGTTAAATGGTACTCTGCCTTTATAAGTCCAGGTACTATCCCAAACATGTTCTTTACAGCCCCAGTAAACACAGCAAGTCCATGGGTTTTTAGCTTAGATACAGAAATAATTTTATCCACATCCATAATCATTTCCGCTACTGTTAGATGCTTAAGGTATTTACCGTCGGGATTAGAAACCTCTAACCCATTGGTATTATAATTAAGAATAGCTCCTGTTTCATTAGCTATTTTATCAATTCCACATACTTGATAAACACCCTTTAACATTTTTACACTAAAGGGACCTCCAGGACTATCTCCTATAACTACCTTTGCTCCGTAATCTATTAAAACTTCAGCTAAAGCTTTGGTAAATATAGGATGGGTTGTTGCAGCTTCCTCTGGCTTTTTTTTCATTAACAGATTAAGCTTTAAAAGTACCTTATCCCCCTTATTAATATATTTTTCTATTCCACCTAAGTTATTAAAGCTTTCTACAATAGATTTTTTAACAAGACCATAATCATATTCTCTACATTCTACTAAAGATACCTTCTCTTTATCCATCTTTTCCTCCTGCTACTGTAGTCTGTACACTATAAAAAATTTATAAAGGGCACAGTTTATAAATCTATTTTACCTTTTGTATCTAAATTTATCAATTTTTTTCATTGCTACATATATTTTATACCCTAATACATCCAAGACGTTTATTTTCAATTCCTCAATGATATTATCTATATTTTACACTAGGTAAACAACATCCTGCTCTATCATATTCTATTTACAGTTCTGCCTACATAACATAGTACAAATTAACCAAATTATATCAAATACTTGACATAGTTAACTGTGTCAACTAAAATAGAGTAAATCTAGTTGTATATTAACTACTTCTATATTAATTCAAGAGAATTAAACCCTTCCCTATGGTTTATTGTGGAGGTTAAACATCTAAAATATATAAAATATTCATTTGACTAGGCATACAGTCCTACATAAATTAACAAAATACAAAGGGGGAGATGTATAATTATGGATTTAACTAGCAAATTAACAGCTACAACAATATCACTACCTTTTTACTATCAAAAAGGAAAAATGGTAATAAATGAAGAAGAAGCAGAAAAATTAATAAAGGAAGCATACCTCCAGGGTGTTAGAAGTTTTACAACATCTCCTCAATATTTAGACCATGCTTGTGAAGAGTTTCTAGGAAGAGTTTTAGAACCAATTAGAAGCAATATAAGGTTATCTACAAATTTTCCGTATTTTGATGAAACATTACCAGCAGATAATCCTTTTGAATTTTGTTTGAATCGATCTTTAAAGGATTTAAGAACCCACTATGTAGATTGCCTATATCTTTATGCAGATTGCGTAGAGCTGGGACTATTTGACCAACAATTAATAGAAGCAAAAAAAGCGAAAGAAGAAGGGAAAATAAAACATATCGGCATCATCTTTAATCCCCATAATCTGTTTTCTGCAAAAGATGTCATGCAGAAATCAAATGGTATTATAGACACGGTGATGATCTACTTTATCCCTACAATCCAAGAGCAAAAAGAACTATTAAATGCATTAAAAGATGCTGAGGTAACCATAGTCGCTGGAGGTTTAGTGGATACAGGAAATAAAGCGTTACATCTAACTAATTTGAATAATATCAATGATATTGAGAATATATCTGCTACTGAACTTGCAGCGAGATATTTCATGTCTCAATCTGTTTTTAATGAAGTAATTTTTCAATTAGAAAGTATAGATTTTTTAAACACAGTTTGCGGTGTTGCAAGAAATTTAGATAAATATAGTTTTAATGAAATTGAAAAATATTTTGTGCAAACAAAATTTAATCCTGAAAATCCTCGTGTAATGTGTTGCAGTTGTGGTTATTGTTCCACTTGTCCAAAAGACATTAAAATAAATAAAATTTTTAATTCATATGTGTATTACGATCAGTACGGAATGGCAGACTTAGCTGTAGAAGTATTTAAAGAATACAGTAACAAAGTAGGTGGAAGTATTAAAGATGCCTGCATAAACTGTGGATTATGTGAAAAACGTTGCTCCCACAATACTCCCATACGGGAAAATTTGAAATTGGTAGAAAACTTTATGAAAAGTTTAGATATTACTTCAACTCTTAAATAATAAAAAGCCTCCATAAAACATACTATCATCATATGAAAGCTAACAACTGTAAATTAACTCAACAGAATAATGTCTAAAGGTATAGTAAATTTTTTTAACTTATAAAATTGGTTTTTTCATACTTATATTACCGTAATTCAAACTATCCTTTACAAAACATGGGCCCTCTTATTTGCCGTTATTAGCAATTAAGAGGGCCTCATCAGTATTTATTCCTATATAACTATATTTACACCTATATTTTTAATGAAATTTTACTTCTTATCTAATGTTTCTTTTCTGGCAAAGGTTGAATCACAATATTAATAGGTAGATTACTACCTGATGCTGGAATAAAAACTATATCAACTGATTCTTCCTGTTCCCCACTTCTATAAAGAACAGCACCTTCGTTGGAGTTTAACAAATGACTTCCTTCCGTAACCATTACCACTTTATTATTTACTAAAAATGCTCCACTATAATGTCCACCCCTTGCATTTAATAGAATCAAACTCCGAGGGGCAACTCTCTCTAACTTCAGCTTGTAAAGCACACCATAATTACCTCTATTTGTAATTTCTTCCCCAGTCATCTGATCTATACCAGACACTCTTATATCATCTTGTTGATCCCCAAAAACAATTCTCTTTGTATCTTCACCAACTAATTCCTTAATTCCAATAGAACGGTTTCCATAATTAAAAGTACCTCTTATATGAATTCCATCTCTTGGTATATCCGATAGTAGTGGTAGTTCTTCAAAGATTTTTTTATCAGTGTCAATAATCACAGTTTGAATTTGTACAGGCAGTGAGGTGCTAATGTCAGCATAGACTGATAATGTTTGCTTTGCCAAAATTTTTCTTTGACTCACTTCAGATAAAATAATTTTACTTTCGCCTGGTGCTAGTGTTATGCTTGTTTCACTTGGTTTATTAAAGGTGCTTAAATAACGTGCAAGACCTACTTTACCTGTGGTTGTTACCCATTCAAAAGGGCCACCTATACCTATATGGGATGTTTTTATTTCTACTGGTTCATCATTCTTATTGCTTGCAACTAGATAAATATGTACTGGACTATTACGATGATTTTGTTTATGTACCATCACCCGCACGTTTCCTTGTACAGTATCACGATAATAAATTCCTTCTTCTCTTATAGATTCTGGGCTATTGCAACGATATAATATATGGTTTTCATTCTCTATTTCATACTTTATTCTAGGAAACGTAATAATATTTTGTGAAAGTACATATTTCTGCCCAACAGGTGTAAACCATGGGTTAAATTGTTCTCTTGTATATAAAATATTTTCTTTAATTACTATTTTTTTTGTAAACGTGTTCTTTAATCCATGTTGATCAACAACTTCTAAGCCAATTTCTTGCTCACCAGCTACAAAAAAAGCAGGTTCCTTATTTGTCCATGTAGTTTTAGTAATAGCATTCTCATCATCAAAACTCTCATCGGTATAAACAATTGGCTCTCCTATAAAGTATTGATCCTTATCTGTAGAAAACTTAGCTACTGGTGGTTGGTTAACTGGTAATACATTAACTTTTAATTCAAAGGTATCACTCCAAATGCCGTTTTGATCCTGTACTCTTCTTTTAACTGTATGAATACCAGGGGTAAAAAATACATCCATCTTCCCTTCCCAAATCTCATCGGCTATTTCTATTTTTTGCGGATGCTCATATTCATCTATATATGTAACCGTAGTTTCACCTGCATAAATTTTATTAGGTTGAACAGAGAATTTTGCAACTGGTTTTTTACTCCAATATAAATGAATAAATCTTTGTTCTAATTGTGGAACTACTTTAATATTAAAGTGGTTGACAAAAACTCGTAATGGAATCATTAATGTCTGGTTTTCAACGAAGGGTACTCCATGAGTAGAGGTCATTACCTGTTTATTTACTTCATATTGTGCCTGGTTGACTTGAAATTGTAGTTCTGTCTGTTCATTACTTATCTTAGCTTGCTTTGTTTGGTTATCATAGTAAACAGATAATCCCAATCTTTCTGCTAAAACTCTTAACGGTATGTAGGTTACCCCTTGGCGAATAGTATTAAGGGTATTAGATAAAAAAAGTTCATTATTATGATAGATTTCCTTGCTATCTACAACTAAAATTATATGATCTGTATAGTTTTTATCCTCCATACTTTGCACACTTTCATTTGCATACACAGCCATGTTGTTTAAAATAAAAACCATAAGAAGTACAGCTAAAACAATTTTATTATTACTTTTTGATTTTACCAATTTACGTCCCCCATTCTAGATTGGAACAATTCAATAATAGCAACCTTTGAAAGTTCCTTATATTGTAAATAATAAAGATAAAAGTATGAAAAGTCAATTACTGTTATGTTACGATAATATTTCTTTTGTTTTACAAAATTAACTTTGACTGTTATCCGTTCATTGACTTTGAATTTTGAATATACTTCCACAACCTAAATAAACTAACAAATAAACCGTTTACAATTATTATAATTCCGACTACTAAAAATACCATGAGAATAATCCATGATGTGACACTTATCCATACTCCATCTAAATTTAGAATAGCACTTATTATACTATCAGTCAGCAGAGACTACTTTATCTTGTTGACTTTACAGTATTTTATCTTTTATTTATAAGTTTATAGTTGTGCTAATGCTCGGTGCAGTTTTTGCTGTGCTTGTTGGATATAACTTAAAGCTTGTTGAATAATTTGTTCTCCTATGGCTATTTCAGTTTGAACTAGTTGTAATTGGTTTTGAGTTTTTTGTATATAGTCTAGAGTTTCTTCAATGATTGGTTTTTGCTGTAGTCCTTCTTTACTTAAAATTTGCATTAATTCTTGTGAGGCTAATTGAAGTTGTCTTTCCATAGCTTGTATTTGTTGTTGACTTTGTTGGTTTGTTAATTCATTAAGAATTTTGCTTGTGCTTAGGTTATGTGTTACGCTATTTTCTTGACTATACTTTTTTATAGCCTCCAACATACCATGCCTTATAGAACCTTCCTGTATAGTTCCATTTATCATATTATTTGTTATGGAATTATTTGAAATAGCCTTATTATTTATAGTAGAACTATTTATTATCGTATTATTTACAATATTATCTTGTAAAATATGTTGTTTAACAGTCTGCAATTTTTGTTGCAGTTGTTGTTGGACTAATTGTAATATTGTTTCAGCATTCTGCATTTGCTGAAGGTATTGTGACATAGTCTTTCCTCCCGTCTTCCAATTTTATATTCACAAGTATACTAACTATTTTAAATAATTTTAATGTTTGTTATTATAGTTCTCAAAATTTAAATTGCTATATATTTCCCAAGCTAACCTTGTTTAGATATTTTCTAACAACTTCTTCAGCTTTTTTCATAAAATCAATATTTGTTGGAGAACTTTCCATTTTGTATCTAGGAAAATATCTTGATAAGTGTAAGGGTATATCTCTATCTATAGAGCTAATGAATTTACCAATTTCCTCAACTTCTTCTAAACTATCATTTTCTCCACTAACTAACAAGGTAGTAATTTCAATATGACACGTTTGTGAAGCTATCTCTATGGTTTCTAATACAGGTCTTAAGCTACCTCCACAAAGTTCTCTATAGTATCCTGTACTAAAGCTTTTTAAGTCAATATTCATAGCATCTATATAAGGCAGAAGTTTTTTTAATGGCTCTTTACTTATATATCCATTGGTGATAATTACTACAGATGCATTAGGGTCTGTATCCTTTAACAATTTTGCACAATCATATACATATTCATACCATATACTGGGTTCATTATAAGTAAATGCGACACCAATATTATTTTCAGCAGTCAGTATAACTTCCACCATTTTTTTTTTAGGTACAAATTCACTTTGGGCTATATATTGAGATATATTATAATTTTGGCAAAAACCACAAACAAAATTACATCCAAAACTTCCTATAGAAAAAATTTTGCTGCCAGGTTTAAAATGGTGAAGGGGCTTTTTTTCTATAGGATCTAAGGAAGCAGAGGTAATTTCCCCATAATTTATAGTATACAATTTCCCATCCTCATGGGTTCTCACATTACACTTTCCAATATGACCGTCTTCTATCACACAATTATGAGGACATAGGAAGCAGTGTATTTTATCTTTAACTCTTTCGTAAAACATAGCTTCTACCTTCATAAGTTAAACCCTCTTTCTAATCCTCTTTATAACGAATTACTTTGAATTTTTCTATTGTATATTCTTCATTAGGCTTTATTCCTGCTTTTTGTAAAACAATTGATAACTGTTCCTCCACTGTATTTACTCCTTCCAGTTTTGGAAGTAAAAGACCTGTTTTCCCTTTACTCCTTACAATAACACCATATTCACTTGGATTTAACTCTTCTTTAGTAGCAGGTTCAGGTTCTGTTAAAACATCCACTGAAAAAGTAATATCTAAAAGTTCTTCCTCTTCGACTTCAAGAAACCTAGGATCATTGTATCCTGCTTCAATAGCATTGCGTATAATTTCTTCAGCAATATTATTTGTTACAGGAAAAACAGTGCCAATACAACCTCTTAAGTCTCCATGCTTTTTTAGGGATACAAATACTCCTCTTTTTGTGTCCCTCATTTCGTCAGTTATATAATCAGGTAACTGCTTAAGTTCTTGTCCTCTATCTATATAAGTAGTAAGACTTTCCCTTGCCAATCTCACATGGGGGTCACTGTTACTTCTTCTTTTTTCATATAGGTTTTTCCTCAACTCTTCTAATTCACCTAATTTAGAAACATCTTCAGAAACCACACGAAACTTCATTACTCCATAGCCAACTCCAAAAGTTCCTTCGTAACTTAAAAGTTCACCATGAAATTTTTTACCTTCTAATGTACCAAGTAAAATTACAGCTGAACGCCTTCCACATTCTCCAGCACCACAAATCATCTTTTCATCCATACTTAATAATCCTATAACATCTCCTTTTTGTAAGTGATGAAGAAATTCCGTATCAAACTTTTCACCGAATTCACTATATCCATATGGTCCTTCTTCCTTTAGTTTATGGGATAAATCTCCACTGGCTATAATAACTGCATCTTCTTTTAGTTCTTCAACTGCTTTATTAATTTCAATGCCTAGTTTATATAAGTCTATGTTGCTTAAAGCAGCATAAGTAATATGAACAAGTTTGTAATTGTTATAATACTGGTTTATAAAATAAAATGGAACCATTGCCCCATGATCTAAGGAAAGTGAAGTGTCATATTCTTTTAGAAGAGAATTAGTAGCCATTACAATAGAAATACCTTCCTTATATGCTAATTCATATATCTTACTTGTAAGATCCTTATTAATTGGAAGTATCATAGAAACATTGGAGACACCAAATTTTTTTAAATCCCCATGTATTTCGTCTTCATAAGCAATAGCAACAGCATCTTGAAACATTGTACCGTGGGGAGTTACTAGTATAATAGTATTAGGGGATATTTCAGCAATTTCCTTTCCTATAGTATGTAAGCTATTACTGGTATCAATTATCATTTTTTCTTCGCCCCTACCCACCTCTGGTATTGCTATCGGTGGATGAGGAAGTAAATAAGAACCTATTAAACCCATATAAATCACCTCTACTTTTATCTATTTATCCTTAGTATGTGATTAATTTACTATTTATAATACTAAAGTATTCTTTACCTTTCCATTCTATAAATAACCCTCTGGTAAACTTTATCACTGTAATACCCTTTATCTCCAGCTCTCCTTACCCTATTAAACTAAACTTACAATATTTATTATACTCTACGTGGTAATAATTTAAATAAATTAACTACAAAAGACATAGTGTATAAAAATAACTATGCCTTTTGTAAAATTCATCCTTTAATTAATTTTTAATATATTTCCAAAACCTAAATAAACTAACAAATAAACCATGTACAATTATTATAACTCCTACTCCCAAAAATACCATGAGAATAATCCAGGATGAGACACTTACCCATACTCCATCTAAATTTAGAATAGCACCTATTACACACAAGAAAGAAGGAGTCATATTTATAATAGGGTATTTTCTAAGATCATATACTAAGCGAATCGATATTACTAATATAATACCTGAAATTAAAGTTGAAGCTAAATTTATATTATACTTCCTTTCTTAATCTGCCTGAATTTAACTTTTTCTATAGATATTAAATATGATATAGTGCAGTAAATTAATTTATTTGGGGGTTATGATAATGAGTTATCACTTATATCAAATGCCTATGATACAAAGTAGACAGCCAATACAATATACTACGTTAGTAGATCCTTACGTTGTAGAAACATTAAGGATGATTATAGGACGATCAGTAGTTATTGAGACAGTTAGAGGAAACCTACAAGGTATAATAGCAGATGTAAAACCTGATCATGTTGTTGTGAGTTCATATGATAGTGACACGCTATTCTATGTTCGTATACAACAAATTGTCCATGTAATGCCGACTTAAAAGGAAAGAATTCTTTGTTCTAGATGTAGCAAGCAGGGACGACCCTTGCTTGCTATACATATGGATTAGGTTATTACTGACTTTATTGCTTTGTAGGACTAGGTCTATTTACAACTTATAACACAAATAGTGTACTTATCCTACTCTAGCAGGATAAATAGAATGGAGGGCTACTACTATGCAAAAAAATTTACTGCACAGAAATAGAATATATAAAATGCTTTTCAGATTATTATGAGGATAATTTAATCATTAGATTTTTCGATAAAATGCTTGGGGATATGTATTTCCATAACCTAACCTATATCAAACAGGATGTCTCAGATAATGAATTTCAAATTCTCATTAAATACTCCTCCTCTTTTCAATAGACTAGATTTATTATAAAAACAACTTGGAAATTAAGTAATATTATTTATTAGCTACACTATTTTAGGGTATAAATGAAAACGAAAAAAGCATGCTAAATGATTACAATAGCATGCTTTTTCTTGTGTTATTTTTAAAAGAATGCATTTCAAAAGTAAACCCGTTGAGGGTAACCTATTTCTCTTTTAATTGCCTCTTAATGAACACATTAAGTCAATTGACTCGAAATAAACGAGGTTTTTGTAGGTGAAGTAGGCAACATTAATCCTTAATAAACAAAAAACCGCCGTTATTTATGGGGGTTTCACCGTACCGTTTAAATAGCAATTTTTTTATACCAATCTTAAGGACGCGCATTTAGCTTAAAATATGTCATACTCTGAATTGGGACACCGTCTTTTTCATATTTCCCAAATCCCCATAAATCGTTTCTTTCCTGCTCTTCTATTAATATATGTACATGATTATCCATAATGAAGTAGCCATACAACTTGAAGCCAGTAGTTTCTTTTGCTTTTATTAGCTTTTCTATGCATTTCACTCGATCTTCATCATTAACACCCATACTGAGCGCACAATAGGAATACCCCATAAATCTAAGGATTCATAGGGTATTTAAACTAGTTTTTGTATTATCATGTCTAACCTAGAGATTATTTCACGCTTTGAACTCCGATTCGATTGCCTTCAGAGTCAATAAACATACCAATGTATCCTGCTTCTTCTGATAGTAGCATCTTTGGCATAATGACGGTTCCCGCCGCAGCTCCTACTCTAGATAAAATCACCTCTATGTTATCTCCCCCATTTAGATAAATCAACACACCATCTGCACTTGGTTTATAGAAGGGTCCTTGAGCTAAGGCTCCTGCGTTGTATTTATCCTCGGAAGCAAATAGGGCATATTTTATTTCATTGATGTCCATATCATGAGCCTGTCTCAAGGATAGTCCCATAGAATTTTTTTGCTCTCTCTAAATCAGTTGCAGGAATCTCAGTCCAGTTTAATAAATGTTTATTTACAACACCTCTCTCGTATTTTATAGTTAAATTTTATAACAGATTAGAGACAAGGTATTGTAAAAATGAGACATTCTATAGATGGTAAAAAATACTTCCTTTCAAAAATCCATATTTTACTAATGTACGGTTGAAGAGACTTATTTGGAATAAATATTCTGAGTGTCATGTCCTCCATTAGTATCCCCCTCCCTTTAAGCTGTCATCAGTACCCTCAGGTTTTGAATTTATTTGACAAAACTCTTCAAAATTCCTTTAAATCTATAGAATCGATAAAATATTTATAAGCAGAGACATGGGGCGCTACAAAAAGCTAAGTCCTATTTCTTTATATGCGCTTTTATTCCAATTTAATATGTCCTTCTCTTTCACAAGAACCATCCTCGTGAATAGTTGCTTTGCTATGCTCTTTAGGAATCTTACTTTTTACTTGCTCTTGTAACAATGCTAAAATATTATTATTCCCATCAATCGATACTGCGGTTTTTTGATTGAAGAAGTCAGAAAAGCAAGAATGATTGGTTTAACCAATCATACTTTGTCTGCTCTCAAAATTATTTTTTCATTCCAGTGTATATAAAGATAGCATCCCTTAAAAATTCCGCCGTGCCTGGCTGCTCCTTATCATAATATTGGGTAAACCTTTCATCATCCACATACATCTGAGCCAATCCTGCATGGGCTTCTTTAGAATATCCATCCCAATAAAAGCATAACCATTGTCGATGCAAATCTGCTGCTTTTTGAGCTAACTCACCTGCAGGATTGCCGGTTTCAAATGCTTCATTAAGTGTTGCAATTACCTCATCTGCAAGTGTGGCAACTTCATCATATTCTTTTTGGGTCATATTCTTTATTTTGTTATTTGATTTATTAACAACGACATCACCATACTTAGAACGAATCTCATCACCATATTTTTTCTCATTATCCTCAATTATTTTTTTCTTAAAACCTTCAAATTTTTCTTTATCACTCATTATAATACTCCTTTCCTTTGACGCAATGGTCTTATTCACATTGGCGATTAACAAGTTTAATTGCTCCCTTTTCTCAAGAAGCTTCTCATGGTGTTCTCGCAGTGCCGTTACCTCATCAAAAGTAGGATCTGTTACAATATCATTGATATTTTCGAGATTTATGCACAACTCTTTATAAAAGAGAATTTGTTGCAATCGATCCACCTCTTTTTCACTATAAACTCGATATCCTGATGAATTAATTCTTGCCGGCTTAAGAATTCCAATTTCATCATAATATCTTAATGTCCGTGTACTCACACCTGCCATCTGTGCTAGCTTTTGCACTGTATATTCCATGACTTCACCTCCTGATAAGTTCATAATACACCTTTACGTAGCGTCAATGTCAATGGAGATTTCAAAATATTCATCAGAAAAGATTTACAAAAACTCTTTTTACACCCTTGGTTCTATAAGAAACCGCAGTCATTTATGATACGGTTCACCGTATCGTTAAAATGGCGGTTTTCAGTAATATATAACCTGGAAAAACTTTAAAAATCAAATTATACCACGTTATTAAGTGTGTAGGTACTCCATTCCCCTTGTTATCCGTATTTTAAGATTTACCTGTTGAACCTGCACCTATCATTTTAAGGAATAGACTATATTAGAAAACCTCCTATATAAACTTTCCGATTGATATCTCCGATTCCTTTAATAGTTGATATCCCACTTTATAATATAGGTTTAATGCCCTTTGATTAGCACTCCAAACTTCCAGTCTCGATTTGTCTACACCAATGGATTTAAAGTAGTTTAAACTTTTAATCATGAGTAGATAACCTAATCTATTTCTTCTCCATTCTTTACTTATAAACATGTCTTCAACCCAACCAATTTTCAAGTCATCTTCCTTAATCACATATAATAGACTTGCGCCTATAATTTGGCCTTCATGAAGGACTAATATTCCTCTAAAATCTTTTTCCTTCTTAAATTCCATTACTTTTTCAATTGTGTAGGGGTCCTTTCTAAATATTTTTCTATGGGCTTCAACAAACTCCCTAACGTCTTCATCGGTATTTAAGGCATTTTCAATCACTTCAAAATCATTAACATCACCATCAAACTCTGGGATGGTAGCTAATGTGTGATGTAATATGTACATTCCTTCATCATGCTTAAAACCTCCTTGTTTTGTATAAAAATCTATAGCCCCTTGGTTATCGGGAAAACAGCAATGATATACTCTAACATCGTAATCTTTATGTTCCTCTCTAAATTTGTTAGCCCTATCTAAAATCGCTTTTAAAATAAAAGTTTTAATTTTATCATTATCATTTTCATCCAATACTTCTATATCAATAAATATATTATATCTTTCTTTTTCGTACAATTCTGAAGAAAGGGACGTATAGATGTAGCCCTTCCCTAATACCTTGTAATCTCCACCATAGGCAATGATTTCATGTTGGTTTTGTCCATTTTCTATTCTCATTTTTATCTCTCCCATTAATCATTTATTAGAATTGCAAGTTTAGTTTCATGTTTTATTGGTATTTGAGTTTTAGTTTGAGTTTTAGTATAAAAATCATAAAAAGTATTGCTCTGGATTTCTTAGAGGAAAAACCGCCGTCATTTATGGTACGGTTCCCCGTAACGGTGTTAATAGCGGTTTTTAACTTCAACTTATCCATATTATGAAATGGTTAATTTATCATCAATCAATTATATCTAGTTTCCCAATATAGCTATTATCCTTATATCCTTCTATGGGATTATTAGGCGCATGAATATTATACATGATTCCATAGTCTTTAAATCGCTTTACTGCATCGGCTTTAGCAAAGTCCTCATCTAATCCTATATGCTGTACACTACCACATATCAAAATCCACTGGCTACCTGGAAACAATTCTTTTTCCCATTCAAATCTACATTCTAGATTCATGAAACATTCTTTTATTCTCGGTGCCTCTATGGAATGTGCTTTCTCTAATGTAAAGCCTGATTCAACAATTTCATCCTTGTCATCTTCATTATTATGGATTGTATCATAACATTTTGCTAAACTCTCCTGACTAGGAAAATTAATACAAAACACCTTATCCCGTTGTATATTTTCATATGTATGGGTACCTTTAAGTAAAGACAGTATACTGTAATAATTATCCTTTTCCCCAGTAAAGGTTGACCACGCATGAAAGTTCGCATTTGGCATTCCATTTTCTTTATAGGTGGTTATTAAAAACAGTGGTTGGGGTATAGCTGTTACATATTCCATCCAAGAAAAAGTAGTATATTCTCCAGGCCATTCTTCCTTTAATATATCTGGCTTCTTTTTACCTAATTCTATTTTCATATAAACTCCCTCTTATTCTCAAGATATTGTTTTTCTATATACATTAATGTAAAAATTAACGTTATCCCATCAAATATTTCATTCAAGAGTTTCAATTCCCTTGCATTCATTTATTAATCAAATAAAGGATATTCCTTTCTAGTGAATAGTTCTCTAGTATTAAATATCCATCTTATAGGTTATCTTTAATATAGCATTTAATTTCAATAAACTCAAATTGTGATTTATCTAAAATCTAAGTTTTCAAGTTTACCCTTTTGATCAACTATGTCTATTTACAACTTATAACACAAATAGTATACTTATCCTATTCCCACAAGATAAGTAGAATGGAGGCCTACTACTATGCATAAAATTTACTGCACTGAAATAGAATACATAAAATGCTTTTCAGATTATTATGAGGATAATTTAATCATTAGATTTTTCGATAAAATGCTTGGGGATATGTATTTCCATAACCTAACCTATATCAAACAAGATGTCTCAGATAATGAATTTCAAAGTACCCTACAGAGTGAAATTATACAGAGTGCCCGGATGGGCAAAGATTTTCTTAATATTCAATTTGATTTTCCCTATAGGTCTTCATTGCTAGATAAAATTGAAAAGCAACCCTGTGAAATAACCACCTATGATTATTATGTTTTTCCCATTGAGGGTTTTGATAGACTAAAAGCCCGAGAAGATTGTAGTTTAAAAAAGTTAGACAGTTCCATGCTAGAGGAAGCATTTAAGCTGGATATGCATGTGAATGAAGGAAATACTGGAGATGAATTTACAAAGAGAAGATTTTTAAGAAGAAGTAAGGTATATTTGCAACCAGATATGGTTGATAATTATATTTTTTTTCATAATCACCAAGCCATAGGCCACTGCGATTTATTCATGAATGGATGTGTGGCAAAGATCGAAGATTTCGATATTGCCCCAAGCATGCAGCGTAAGGGATATGGCACCGCCATGTTGAAAGAAATAATAAAGATTGCCTTACATAATCATGCAGAAACAATTTATTTAATAACAGATCATGATGATACTGCAAAGGATATGTACGAAAAATCAGGTTTATCAAAGGTTACTTCAAAAACACAAATGTTGTTTAAAATATAATTTCACTTAGGAACTATGTAAGCTTTACTCCAATATTAAGTTCTTAAATAACATCATACAGTGTAGGAAACTTTAGACTATAAATAAAATATCCCAATTCCACAAAAGTATTGGGATATTTTATTTATGTAGGATGCACACGATTTCGAGCTATGTTAATTATATTTTAAAAAACCGCCAGCATTTATGGTATGGCTCGCCGTATTGTTGTAACAGCGGTTTTTAATCAATTTATGTTATGTACAAACTAGAATAGTATCCTTTGATTTTTTTCACTATAACTTATTACTTGCTCAATCTCATCTAACCAGTGCCTATTTATTGTAGAAGTTATTTTACTCTTATTGTCATTAATAGCTTCTAATGTTGTTTCATCCCCTAAAATACCACAAAAAATTAAGCAGTTTTTAATATAACATTCGTTATAGTTTTGTAAATATAACTGTTGATTCAACCATGGTCTAACTAATTCAGCAAATTTTTCTAGAGTAGGCGTTTTTATTAATGGCGACCTCCTAGGGTTAATTTCTTCTCTCAAGTTTATAAGTGTTTGAGCAAACACAGTATTTAGCTTGCTTACATTATTTTCGAATGATACTAGCACGCCTAAAGCAATAGTAGAAATTTCGTTGTTCTCTTTCACTAATTTATACAGTAAGTCTAAATCAGCAGTTTCAAATATATCGTCTACACTATCAGTTTTTAATTTCCATATTCCCTTATTTTCGATATGAGTTTTTCTTAATACCCATTCATCTAACAAATTAATTCTCTTATCCATTTCAATTTCTTTATTTAAGATGGTACTGAAAATTGTAGAGCGATATTTTTTTATATTTGCAGATTTTGCTAATACTAGAGTAATTAAGTATTCCTGTTCATTATTTATTATTCCATCTAATTTTTTTATTACCTTTTCATAATCTTCTTCTGATGCTATATTTGAAAACGCATATGTTAACCAATGTGTATCTTTTAATTCAGCATCTATCATTAATTCCATAATTACTTCTAAAGCTTCTTTGGCCTTATAATTTCCTAAGGATATTAATATTTGTTCTCCAAGTCTTGAGTATACATTCTCTTTTAACAAATCAATTAATGTTGGTATTGCTTCTGTGTAATTCATTGACGCAAGCCCTCTACTCATCCAGCCTAAAACTTCACTATCAAATGTAGCACTAATTAGCCTTTGGAATAAACCTTCTGCCGTAGATTTAAACTTTGAGTAGGACAACGCTACTACAATATCTATTTCCATACTGGTGTTATTAATATTATCAAGCACGGATAACATTTGATCTCTTAATATAATATCTTCGATATCTTTATACCATCCTCTTATCCATGTTCTAACATTACCACCTGTATCACATATTAGCTCTAAAAATAACTCTGTTTTGTTTAAACTCTGTCTCATTGATAGACTTTCAACAATATATCTTCTAACATAATCATCATGTTCTTTGTTTCGGACCAGTTTACATAGCCTTTCCGTTCCGGCTTTACTATCATAACCTTTTAGCAAACCTGCTATTTCACAAGATACAATGGCAAAGCTTTCCTTAGGATTATCTAGTATTATTTCAAAAAAAGTAATTAAATCTTCTTCTATTAAATCCTGTTCAATTTTACCTTCTTCCATAAAAACTTTAAATAATTGAATAGCTTCATTTGCAACAATGCTATTATTTTTGAATTGTCTAAAAACATGTCTTATGTGGTCAGCAATATTACGATATGTTTCACCTTTTAAACTACTTGAAAAATAATTGCTCACTCTAGACAAAAACTTTACTAATAAACTTCCCTGATGTTTTAAGTCATATTGTATTATTGCTTCGATAACTTCACTTTGTTCTTGTTCATTTCCTGTTATGAAATAATAGCTTATAGAGTTTACACCGATATTATTTGAAAGCCCTTCTATTATTTTTTTTATTTTTTTTTCTTTGTTATAAATACTATCAAGCGCCAAGACTCTTATTGTAATTATATAGTCTCTAATCTTTGAAAAGTAAAAACCATTATAAACATTACCAGCATCATCCATGTATTTATAGAGGATATTAAAACGATATAAATCTTTAGGTATATCTTCATTAATGTTTAGTTTTATATATCGTCTAATATCTTTTTCATATACTAAATTTTTCCCTTCTGCTAGTATACATCCGCTAATTTCATCAATAAACCTATATAATAAATTTTTATTTACTGATTTGCTAAACTTTGAATCTAAGTATTTCATCAATGTTACTCTAGAATCTACACTTACTGTTGTTCTATTATAATATGCAACTTCACATGCAATTCTAATATTAAAAGGATTTTTATCTATTCTCGTAACATCTTCAGTGTTTAATTTAATACCCAGAGTTTTATGATACATATTAGCTAATTCAAGGAATTCTTCTCTATTAATTTCTTCTAATTTAGGTGTATTGTAAAATAAGTTATCATTTAAATCTGAAGAAACATCGTTTATTTTAGTAAATTCATCCCATATAAGATCATTACAACTGATACAAAGTCTGATATTTAATACACTTGTATATTTTATCAATTTATTTATTTGTAAAACTTTATCGTGTGCTATCCACTCATCAATTGCATCAATGAATATAATAAAGTTTTTATTATGAATCTGCGAAAGACTAGCAATTTTTTTAAATACATTTAGCTCTGTTTCTTGGGATGAAAAGAACATATTAAAATCGGAAACTATTTCTTTGAATAATGAGTTCCCTAATATAGAACCTGAATAAAATAAGTATGGTTCTTGATTATAATTATCTGCAAGATAACACATTAAATTGGTCTTCCCTACTCCGGAAGCTCCTATTATTGCAAAAACAGTTTTCTCTGTTTGCATGAGAAACTCATTAAAACTATTCTGAAGGTCCTGTCTTTGAACATATATATCTCTTATATATTTATATTTTAGTTGTTCTTCAATATCAGAAGTTGAATTTGAACAAAACTTTTTTAATATATTTTTATTATTTACTACGCAAAATTTTTTTAAATTATCGTAAGAGTATCCAATAAAGTTATTTAAAGCATCTAATCTTATTCTTAACTCTTCATCTAATGTAGGAATATAATCTTTAATTAGTCTATCTTTATTTAATTCCTCAATGTTTTCACCTGTGTATGTATCATATATTATTGTCTTTTTTCCATTTGTAACGATTACATATGGTGCCATTTGATCTAATAATCTTGCATATGATAGTCCTTGCTTTTTATCATCTTCTGTTAGGCCAACTCCCTCAGCCTTCAGTTCTAAAATAAATATATTTTTACCATCTCTTTTGCATAATATATCAAGTCTTCCTTTTACAACCTCTACATCTTCATTCTTTACATTATAAACACCTCTACCTAAGCGTATAGAGAAATTTGTTTCAAACTCTATTTCCCCTTCATTTAATCCAATATCTCTCAATAGAGGAAGTACTAAATTATTTTTTATCATTTCTTCATTATAACTCATTTAACCATCCCCCTTGTATTAGCGTACAAATTCTTCTCATGTGTAATCCCATATAATCATCTAGAAGTGCATTAATAGTAATGTTCCACTAATTTTCAAAAACTGTTTATTTATAATACTAAAGAAGTTATCCGTGCTGCAACTTACATTAAATTCTGATTTATTTTCTCTTTCTAAATCGTCACAACCTTGAGCAAAACAATCATGCAATAAGCTTCAATCTCTCTTATTATATTCTGTATTAACAAACAATTTAAATTACGCTATATGTAATATCTTTTAGTTCAATATCTACCAATAATCAAAAAACCGCCATCATTTATGGTACGGTTCCCCCTTAATAATCCTAAACCCCCTATAAATCTGCTCCAACAAAATAACCTTCATCAACTGATGGGGAAAAGTCATAGGAGAAAAAGAAAGTTTAAAGTCCGCCCGTTTAACAACCTCTTTCGATAACCCTAAAGAGCCACCAATTACAAAATAAATAAGACTGTTACCTGTAACTGCTAGATGGCTCATCTTTTCTGCTAATTCTTCAGAAGACAGCATTTTACCCTTTATCTCTAGAGCAATTACATAACCACCCTCTTTAATATGCTTCAAAAGAGATTCCCCTTCTTTTCCTTTTACTAATTCAATTTCCGTTTCACTTAAATTTTCTGGAGCCTTCTCGTCAGGCACTTCAATAAAAGTTAACTTACAGTATCGTGATAATCTTTTTGTGTATTCATCAATACCTTGTTTAAAAAACTTTTCCTTTACTTTACCTACAGTCAAAATATTAATATTCAAAACATCACTTCCTTATCTAATTTACGTACATAATATGCAAAAAAGCAAAAAGCCGAGAAAGCTCCCGGCTAGACAATTAAATATTTAGGATTAGTGTCACAATAATGACAACAACTAGGGGTTGTCCATTCAGTAAATGTAATAGTATCTAATTCATATAAGTCCGGTGGCTGTTCATACGCTTCAATAAATTCTTCAATTGCATCTTCTAAGTGCTTACTGCAAACAACATACATATTTATCACTCCATTTACATGGTTTATTTTTATTAATTAATATATTTTATTTATTATTTGTCTATTAACTAAAACTATACAAAATTAACAAATTTACTAATAACATATTATCTTTTCCTACATTATATAGGACTTTTAATAATTTTTCAACAAAGTAAAGCTTTTTTCCAAAAAACAGAAAAAACCAAGCTATAAGACTAGGTTTTTTCTTCTATATTACTATTCAAAAGTAATCTCAATAACTTCTTCTCTACCATTTCTTAAAACAGTTACCATAACCTTATCATTAGGTCGATAATGATAAAGTTCCCGTTGAAGACTACCCATTGTTTTAACAGTATTATCACCTATTTTAGTGATAACATCACCTGGTAAAATACCAAACTTATCAGCAGGTGAATCAGAAATAATTTCTACAACATATACTCCATATTCAGCTTGTAATTGTGTGCCTGTAGCACCTTCAAAAACATCAATATTAACACCCCGAATACCTAAATAAACCCTAGTAAATTCACCCTGTTCCATTATTTGTTCAACAATAGGTTTTGCAGTGTTAATTGGTATAGCAAAACCTAGACCTTCACCAGTTCTAATTTTAGCTGTATTAATACCAATTACCTGTCCTCTAGCATTTAAAAGTGGACCACCACTGTTACCAGGGTTAATAGAAGCATCCGTCTGAATTAAATTTTCAATTGTTTCCTGACCCTCTAGTGGAATAGAACGATTTAATCCACTAATTACCCCTTGAGTAAGTGTGCGTTCAAAGTTCAACCCTAAAGGATTACCAATAGCTACAGCAATTTCACCAACTTCTAATATGTCACTATCTCCCAACTCTGCCACAGGTAGATTAGTGGCTTCAACCTTAATTACAGCCAAGTCAAGACTTCTTTCTTGCCATACAACAGTAGCAGGCAATTTTTCACCATCATATAAAATAACTACAATTTCTTCAACATCTCCGTCCCCCACCACATGGGAATTAGTTAAGATATAACCTCTTTCATCAACTATTACACCTGTTCCCAGTCCACTGGCTTTTCTAGTAGTACCAAAAAACACATCCTTTTGTTGAGTAATGGTTGTAATACCTACAACCGAAGACATTGCCTTCCTTGCCACAGCAGAATATACCGTTAAGTCTTGTGAGGGTTCAATAACAATGGAACGGCCATCGCCGCCACCTAGATAAATACCCCTCTGCTGTACCAGTGTAGGTAAGTACATATATGTAGCAGCCATTGTTATAAAACTACCCAATAATGCACCAACAAGAACAAGAATGAAATAACTGAATTTAGATGGTTTTTTTCTCTTAATAATTCTATCCTGTGTAGGTATTATCGTTTCCCTATTTTCCACAGTAACATCATCTTTAAGTCTTTCTTCGTTATTTTGATTTTCATAGTTTCTTTGATTTTCATAGTTATTTTGAAAATCATCATTGTTATTGTAATTCATAATCAGTACCTCCTGATCTAAATGTATTTTTAATAAATAATAAAAATAATCAATTTCAGCTGACCGTAAACATTATAACAATAATTATACCCCAATTTCACTAGTTATATCAAATTATGGAACTATTTACAAAACTCATAATAATGACTAACTCGATCTCTAAGGGCCAAGTCTATTTTTATATCCTTATTAAATACTACTCTATTTATTGTTAGAATACTCTTAATGGTTTCCATAGCCAATTCTGGAAAGTTGTTGTCTTTACTTAAGTGCGCCAACATTACAGACTTAACATTTCGCTTTACCATATCAACTATAGCATTCCCCGCAGCTTCATTGCTTAAATGCCCCATATCTGATAGTATTCTTCTCTTCAAATAATAAGGATACCCACCAGCCTTCAACATCTCCACATCATGGTTAGACTCTAAAACAACTAAATCAGAGTCACTAATTTCTTCCATTATAGATTCTGTCATATGTCCTAAGTCTGTTGTAATGCAAATTTTTACTCCTTCATTTATTAGAGAAAACCCCACAGGTTCATTAGCATCATGGGAGATGCTATAGGGCATTACTCTAAAGTTTCCCATTTGAAAAGGTTTATTAGATTCAAATAGTCGAATATTTTCAGCTTTAATGTTCCCCAACTTATGTTCCATACCTTCCCAAGTACCTTCATTGGCATAAATAGGTATGTTAAATCTTCGAGATAAGATACCAGCCCCATGAATATGATCCGAGTGTTCATGGCTAATTAATATACCAGAAAGTTTTGAAGGTTCTATTCCTATTTCATTTAATTTTGATTGAATTTGTTTACCACTTAATCCAGCATCAATTAGTAAAAATTTATCTTTATCAGTAATAAAATGGCAATTACCACTACTGCCACTGGCAAGGGAACAAAACTGTATTGTCATAACCCACCTCCCATCAATATTCTTCTTTATATCACACAAATGCACACCCAGGGGTGTGCATTGTAGTTATGCATCTATTTTCTTAATAACTGCCCCTAAACTAGTAAGTTTTTCTACTACGTTATCATAACCCCGTTCAATATAGTGGACATTTTCAATTTCAGTTTCACCCTCTGCTATTAATCCTGCAATTAAAAGGGCTGCTCCAGCTCTTAAATCACTGGCAGATACCTTTGCGCCCATTAATTGATTAACCCCTTGTATAACAGCCACACGGCCTTCTACCTTAATATCTGCACCCATTCTTTTTAGCTCATCCACATGTTTAAAGCGACCTTCAAATATGGTTTCAGTAACAATACCCGTTCCTTTAGCAATTGTTAAAAGACTAGACATTGGTTGTTGAAGATCTGTTGGAAAACCTGGATACACAAGAGTTTTAATACTAACATTCTTTAAATCTCTAGAAGATTTAACCCTTAAAGAATCTCCATCTTCTATAACTTCTACACCCATCTCTTTTAGTTTTGCAGTGATGGCTTCAAGATGTTTTGGTATAACATTATCTATTACAACGTCACCACCAGTTGCAGCCGCAGCAATCATATAAGTTCCAGCCTCTATTTGATCAGGAATTACCATATGGTTACACCCTTTTAGTTTTTCAACACCTTTAATCTTAATTACATCTGTTCCAGCACCACGAATATCGGCGCCCATACAATTTAAAAAGTTTGCAACATCTACTATATGGGGTTCTTTTGCCGCATTTTCAATAACAGTATTTCCCTCTGCCATTGATGCCGCTAACATAATATTGATAGTAGCTCCAACACTAACCACATCCATATATATTTCAGCTCCAACCAGTCTTTCAGCTTCAACTGAAATAATTCCATGTTCAATAGAAACCGTAGCCCCCATTGCCTCAAAACCTTTTATGTGCTGATCAATAGGTCTAGTTCCTATAGAGCATCCCCCAGGATAAATTACTCTTGCCTTTTTAAAACGTCCAAGTCCTGCCCCTAACAGATAATAGGAAGCCCTCAATTCCTTTGCCATTTCATAATCAGCAAAGCATTGGTTCATATTTGTTGTATCTATTTCTAATGTTTTGTCATCATGTTGAACTACTGTTGCACCTAAGTTAGTTAATATATTACCAAGAGTTTTTACATCACTTATCTCTGGTAGATTTTCAATAATACACTTACCACCAGCTAGAACAGCAGCAGGGATTATTGCAACTGCTGCATTTTTAAAACCGCTAATATTTACTCTTCCTTGTAATTTATTACCGCCTTCTATTACGATTTTATCCATATATTTCACTGACATCACGTCAGTCTCCACCACCTTTTGATTTATTCATCAATTCCTACTAAAATGCGTAATCTATCATAACTTCTATTTTATCATTACAAAATCTATTTGTTAATGGTAAAAAATAGCTTATTTTCTTCATTTATATTAGTAATTAAAAAAAGTAGAAAAAGTCCATTATACCTTTTCTACTTTTTATTAAAAAATCCTTTATTTTTTTATAAAATATTTAATTTTTCAAGGCTTCAACATAATATATTTTTCCGTTTTCTAAAGTAATTTTCCAAGCAGGGAAGGCTGTCCCCGATTCAATAGAATGCCACTCTGTGAATTCAATATCATATGGATTAAAATAATAGCCTACTTCAATACTTTTCACCATTATTTTTCCACTATTATCATTAATTATATCATTCATTTTTCTCAATAAAGCTACGGTGGCAGGAATAAGCATTTTCTTTTGATGATGGTTTAGACCCATTTCCAACAGCATTGCTTCAAAGCCAACTACCTCACCTTGATTTACATAAACATGAATATAGCTTTCACCTAAAAAACGATTTTTATAAACTTGATGATAAACCATTTTATACAGTTTATTATTTCCAAAGTTTTCATTACTACCATAGTATATCTGCTTAAGTTGAATGTCTTCCCTTAAAAACCCCCTCTGCTTTAAAAAATCATCACTTATTTTTTTCGCATCAGTTTCATTCATGGGAAAACTTTCATTAACAATAGTATTATTATAGTATTTTATTTTTTTATTACTTTCAATGATTAAGTTCTGTTGGTCTTTTTCATAAGTAGTTCCATTAACTTGAATAAAACCATCACCTAAAAATAATTTAGTTATTTCATCGTGTTCAAATTGTTGATATTTAACCATCAAAGCTGGTAATGATATAATCTCCCTTGGGATTTCACCGCTAATGAAAATACCTCTTTCACTTAAGTGATTTTCTACATATTCAATGTATTTATCACTCACTAATTGTAGGTCACCAGCAGTAAATAAATCTTTACCTACATGATAAAATAAAAACATATTGGTCACTATAAAAGCTAATATTAAAATATTTTTTGCCTTCGACCAATCCATTAATTCCACCACCATTTAGTTTGCAATCGTACTATGTAGTAATTTACCCTTATAACAATCAAAATAATAAATTCGTTCTTTAATATGAATCTTCCAACTTGGAACAATCAATTGTCTTTTAGTGTCTTCCAATGAATCATAGTATACCATTTCTATATAATTTACATTTTTAAGTATTTCATTATCATCAAAACTGATAATTCTATCTTTCTGATTAATATCAGTAAGATAATTGTCTATTAATAAAGTTATATTATCTTCAATAATTTTATGGGGAGATAATATATCATCTGTTCGATTATTAGATGACGAACTTATTCTATTACGAGCTAATCTTCTATAGGTTTTCACCTTAGTACCAAACACTTCAACTTCTATTGGATGAGTAATATTATTAAAGTTAAGTGGATAACCATCTATGCTATAAGAAAAACCAAAGTAATAACCATTATTAGGTCCAGAAATACTTTTAACCTCACTTAAATAAGCAGAATCTGGCATTCCACCATGACCATCGATAAAATTTAATGCGACATTTAATGCTTCAATAACATTTGTACTTGAAAAATTTCCAATTTCTTCTTTGTAATCTAATCTTCCACGATTGTTAATTCTCACACTTTTTTCTCCATATCCATAAAGAAAAATAACTGAACCACTGGTTTCGTGAATGGTTTTTACAAAATCTAAGTTTTGATTAAAAAGGCTCTTTGTTCTAGCCACAACATCAAGTTCATCCATTGTATTAATTTCACTTTCAACAAATAGTTGAGGTATATTAACATAATAGTTTAATGGCATTAGTGTTGTATTATCTACAAAACTAAATAAAGGATAATATTTTACAAAATCTTTTTTCTCATAATCTACTATAAAGTTTTCTAAATCATTATTTGTATATTGTTTAAGCTTAACTTCAAAAAAATAATCATCCTTACCCCTCATATAGATAGTGCCTGTGTTGTTGGTAGGTATCAGAATCTTTTTTATTTGACGAATATTTCCGATCACTTTACTGTCAAAAGTATCAAATATAGAAGAAATTAAAACTGAATACAGATCATCTCCGAATTCAATTTCAATAAATTTACGTTTATTATTTTCAATATATTTATCATAAGAAATTAATTCAACATCTACATCACCTGTAAAAAAATCAAGAAGAAGGGGCTTGCTTTGTTCCCAAACCACCTTCGTCTCTTCATAATTTAACACAGTATAATAATCATTTCTAGTTCCACCACCAAAACCTAAAATAACTTTTCGTGGTGATAATACTTGTTTTCTTATATCTAATATTTTGTGTTGTTGTTCTTTATTACTGGTTGCTTCTGTTTGTAATAGAGGCATTGGCGAGTCAAACCAAATTTTATGAACCGACATAATACTTAATATTACCAACAAAGATAATATTATAGACTTTGCTCTTTCTCTACCCATTGTTATCACTCCAAAATTAAGGCCTTTTGCCAGTACCTACTATACCCTTTAACAACTCTGATGCAGACGTAGTAGCTGTATTATTTTCTAAGTATCTTTTTACATCTTCTACTCCTCGTACTGTAACTAATCTAGTTATTTTATCACTAGTACCATCTTTGTATATGGCTATAATATCAATTCTATTTATACCTCTTCTAAGATCCACCTCTGCCCAGCCTCTTTGTAATGCTCCAATCTCTAATAAAATTGGATCAAAAGCTAGAACAAAATTCTCACGGTCTTTTTCAAGACTAGTGTTGTAATATACTAAAACACGTATTCTGGTTTCTTTAGGAGCAGTAAATTCCAATACTAAATTATTAGTACTAATACTAGTATCTTTCTCTGGAGTAACTAATTGTAAAGATTGACTTGCAGCCCTGACTGTTTCGGTTTTACTTGTGGTTTGATTTGCATAAGTAAAGGAACCAGAGCTTCCTAATATAACAAGTACACATGTACATGCAATTAATTTTTTCATATTCAGATTCCTCCTGTAAAACAGCAATGTCTAATTTATTATTATTATACAGAATTAATATTACAACCATATTACAATGAAATTAAGAATAAATTACACTGTTATCATCCAACAAAGGTAGTGTAATTTCAACCTTGGTACCTTGTTCTTCATTGCTGAAAATTTCAATGCTCCCCTGATGGGCATCTATTATTTCCTTTGCAATAGATAATCCAAGACCAGTTCCTCCCATTTCCCTTGACCGTGCCTTATCTACTCGATAAAAACGTTCAAACAATCTTGGGATGTCTTCTTTTGGTATACCAATGCCTGTATCTGTAATTCTAACTACTGCATTATGTGCTTTTTTCTCTACTTCAATCTCCACAATACCACCATTAGGTGTATACTTCAAAGAATTACTAAGGATATTTAAAAGCACTTGTTCCATACGATCTTCATCTGCATATAGTCTTGTTTCACCAGCTACTATATGTTGCTTAATCTGTTGATCCTTATTTTTTGCAGATACCTCAAGTTTTAATACAGCTTTTTTGATTATTTCATTTAAATCTAGTGGTTTTTTATTCCAATTTCCTTTTTGAAAATCAATATTTGATAATTGTAGTAAATCTCTAACAAGTCGAGTCATTCGATCTACTTCAGTATCAATAACTTGCAAAAATTGCAATGACAGTTCATGATTTTCAATAGCCCCATCAACTAAAGTTTCAGTATAACTTTTAATTGTTGTAAGGGGGGTTTTTAATTCATGGGACACATTTGCAACAAACTCTTTTCTAATTTTTTCTAACTGCTCGTGTTTTGTAACGTCCTGTAGCAGTACAATAATTCCACCAAACTCTTTCTTTTCATTAATAAAAGAAGCATAGTTAGCCCTTAACGTAACGTCTTCCTTCATTACCATCATCTCACTGCCAGACTTTCCATTACTTAAATTTTTTATAGTTAAATTTTCATTAAGGGGAGCAAATATTTCATCAAAAGCCATGTAGTCTAAATTCTGCTCTTCAATTTGAAGCATTTCAATAGCTCTTGGATTTGCATGGATAATTCTTCCTTCTCCCGTAGCCGCAATTAACCCGTCAGCCATATAAGTAATAATTGTATCCATCTTTTTCTTTTCACTGGACATTTCGTTTAATACACTCTTTAATCGTCCCGTTAAATGATTAAACATGGAAGCCAATTGTCCAATTTCATCGTCTGACTTAACCTCTACCACTTGGTCAAAGTCACCCTTAGACATTTTCTCTGCTTTAACAGTCACGTCTTTAATTGGTCCAGTGATGCTCTTTGCAATAAAAAAACCTAAAACAATAGTTATAATTAGAGCTAAAACGGTGGCTCTAATTAATATTAGTTTTGATTCATTTAATGTTTTATAAATCTCAATTAAATTTTTTCTTAAATATAATGCACCTATAATACGACTGTGTTCATCATACAAAGGATAAACGATATTCTTTGACCTCGTTAATGTCTCTCCCCTAGAAACATCTTTTTCTAAAATTTCACCATGAAAAGCACCCATAATCAAATCTGTCTCTAAAATTTCCGTTGCATTTTGAGACAGATAAGTTAAGTTTGTACTGGATATTATGGTAAAATTATTATCTTTATCTATTACAAAAATCTCCATTCCCATTACTTCATAACGGCTTATGTTCTCCTGAATATCGTTTTTATTATTTTGAAAGTCTAAATCCTTTAGTGTCACCATTACATAGTTGGCAGTCTGATTAATATTATTCCTCACTTCACCAAGATGATACTGTTGAAACTGTTGAATTAAAAAGACTCCTATTATAACCATTGCAATAAAAACAAGGAGGAAGTATATCGTTATAAATTTCCACCTTATGCTTTTAAACATTTTTATGCCCTCCTAAAATAGTATCCTACTCCCCTTTTTGTCATAATATATTTAGGACTACTGGAGTTTTCTTCTACTTTTTCTCTTAATCTTCTAATTGTCACATCTACGGTACGAATATCCCCATAATACTCATAACCCCAAACTTCTTTTAATAATTGTTCTCTAGTAAATACTAACTCTGCTTGAGTAGCTAAAAACTTTAATAGTTCAAATTCACGGGAAGTTAATTCCACTATTTCAGCTTCTTTCTTTACTTCATATTTATTAAAATCAATTGACAGTTCCCCCGAAACAATAACATCTGTTTTTTGATCTCCATCAGCAATGTTAATCCGTCTAAGATTAGCCTTAACCCTTGCCAATAATTCTCTCATACCAAAGGGCTTAGTAATATAATCATCTGCCCCCATCTCTAAACCCAACACTTTATCTAATTCTTCTTCTTTTGCAGTTAACATTAAAATAGGCATAGAAAAATTTTCTCTTATTTTTCTACAAACTTGGAAACCATCTAATTTAGGCAACATAACATCCAATAATACTAGATCTGGGTTCATTTGAGATACTTTTTTCAGTGCTTCTTCTCCATCTCCTGCCACTTCAACCTTATAACCTTCTTTTTCTAAGTTGAACTTAACAATATCAGCAATCGGTTTTTCATCTTCTACAATTAAAATTCTCTTTTCCATTTATACCACCTCGAAATGATTTTCTAATTTATATTTTTCTACTTGTATAGTTACTTTTCCTGCTGTGTTAACATATTTATTATTAACAAATATAGACAAGCTTAACTTCTAGTAATCCTTAAATAAGCCATGATAGTTTTTAAATTGATTCCCTTCGCCTAACTCCATAATTAGTTTCATCAGCGATTCTAGCCCATGTTCCTCCACATAGTTTTTAATAATTCTAAAGGATTTCGTATAAGCTAAATATTGGTCTTTTTCATTAAATGAATAAGTCAGTTCATCAAGAGTATATTCTCCTTCTTTAAATTCTACATCTTTACCCCATTGATATTCATCTATTTCATATTCAAAGTAAAGGCTAACCCCTTCTGTAAACCATATTGGAAAATTTCCTCTAGCTAAATGATCTGTAAATAAATGCACTAATTCATGTAAAATTGGTCCTTCTCTATAAAAAATATACTCCATCTGACTTGTATCTTTTATCCAATGGGTGGGGTCTAAAATATGCAAAGTATCCCCATAATAAACCCCCATTGGTGGAGTTCCTTTCCTTAACGTTGTCACCCTCATCATTGGTTCTGGGTCATCATATAATACTATCTTAATTTTATTGTTTGGTTTATATTTAAATAGCTCAACGGTTTGTTGGTATTTACTTTCAGCTGTAACAGCTACTAAATTTAGTACTTTCTTATCAATATCTTGATAATTAATTATAAAGTTTTCTGTTTCCAACTGATTATACCCTCTAACTTGAAGGGATACCATTCTATACTCTAAATTTCTCATCAAAGGTCTAGTTATTCTTATAATTTCATTGGGATTTATTTGATTAGTAAAAAGAATCCATACAAACATGATACTTAACATAACTTTAATATATAGTTTATAATGTTCTTTTCTTAGTTCTCTTTTCATTGCTATCCCTCCTTACTTTTAAGTTATGTAAGGGATAATACTGAACTATTATATCACATTATTATGTAAACTTCCATCTAATCTATCTAACAATATATGTCTTATTAATGTTTTCTTTTTTTATCACTTTTTTATTCCTGTGGCATAGTCTATATTAGAATCTTTTTAAAGGAGGCCTACCTGTGTTTGGTTATAGAAATGTTATAGAAGATTTATTAATTGAAAAGTTAATGGTCTCAGAAGATGAACACATATCTGTTATTATTACTGCAAAAGATTGTCAATGTGATGACCTTGAAGCCTTTGTCCATAAGCTAGGAGGGAAAGTAAAACATAAATTAGATATTATTAATGCAGTTGCAGTTTACCTCCCCTCCATTGTTGTTGCCAATGTTGCAAGAGAAAAGGTAATAGAAAAGATTTTCTTTGATGATATGGCATTTAAACTAATGGATAAAGCCTCCGTTACTGTAGGTTCAGATTATGCAAATGAACGGAGTTTAACAGGAAAAAACGTTGGAATTGCTGTTATTGATACAGGCGTACACCCCCATAGTGATCTTGTAACACCTAATAACAGGATTGTGGCATTTAAGGACTTTATCAATGACAAAACCCAACCCTATGATGATGATGGTCATGGTACCCATGTTGCTGGTATTATAGCAGGTAATGGTTTTTCTTCAAGAGGAAAGTATATGGGAGTAGCTCCCGATGCTAATATTGTAGGTATAAAAGTTTTAAATGAAGATGGTGGAGGTAGTATCTCAGACGTTATAGCAGGAATTCAATGGGCCATCCAAAATCGCAAACAATATAACATTAAAGTAATTACATTATCTTTAGGCACTACAGCAAAAAAGACATACCAACAAGATCCTCTTTGTCAAGCTGTTGATGCTGCTGTAGCAACAGGAATTACAGTAGTGGCTGCCGCAGGAAATAATGGACCTAAAGACTCCACCATTAATTCTCCTGCCATCAGTCCTAATGTTATTGCAGTTGGTGCTTGCGATGACCGTAAATCAACGACTGCAAAAGACATAACTATGCCTGATTTCTCCAGTAGAGGGCCTACAATTGATGGAATAACCAAGCCTGATATTTTAGCCCCAGGTGTGGATATTCACTCCTTAAGTAATGAAGGTAATGATTATAGAAGTTTATCTGGTACTTCAATGGCAGCTCCAATAGTTGCTGGATGTGCTTCCCTTCTATATGAGAATAACCCACGATTAACACCTGTCCAGATTAAAAGACAAATCACAGGTAATGCTCTACAACTTGGTCTAAACCCCGATGTTCAAGGAGCTGGTTTATTAGATATACGTACTATAGTTAAAGAAATAAGTCCAAATCCTTCACCTACTTTACCTCCTAGTATCCCTAATAAAAATAAACCACAAAGAGTTTTCAGTGGGCAGGGAACTTGGTTTTGGGTACTGGTTTTAGTTGTTGTTTTACTGTTACTATAAATCGAGTAGGAGGTAGATAATTATTTTATCTACCGACCTCTCACACCACCGTACATACCGTTCGGTATACGGCGGTTCACTAGGAACTAATGTACTAACTGATACCTCTTACTAATGCTTTTATAGCCTAGTTTCTC
>CALJEQ010000017.1 GCA_938074565.1 uncultured Alkaliphilus sp.
AGTAGAAACCCATTATTTGACACAATGTTTGTGCTACATAATGAGGAAATGGAAGAAATAAAAATAGAAGGTATAAGCTTAAAGCCTTATAAACATGAAAACAGTATAGCTAAATTTGATATGTCATTAAATGCAGTAGAAGTTGATGGGAAGATAGAAATAAATATAGAGTATTGTACAAAACTTTTTAAAGAAGAAACAATACAAAGATTTATGAACCACTATATTAACATATTAGATAATATAGTGAAAAACCCAAATGTGAATATATCAGAAATAGAAATGTTGTCAGAAAAAGAAAGACGACAAATACTAAAAGAGTTTAATAATACAGAAGTAGAGTACCCAATGAACAAAACAATACATCAGCTATTTGAAGAACAGGTGGAAAGAACACCAGATAATATAGCAGTAGTATTTGAGGGAAAACAGCTAACATACAAAGAATTAAATGAAAAGTCTAATCAATTGGCAAGGTTACTAAGGGGTATAGGAGTAGAAAAAAACAATGTAGTGGGTATTATAGTTGAAAAATCAGTAGAATTAATAGTAGCTATTTTAGGAGTTTTAAAATCAGGCGGTGCATACTTGTCAATTGATCCACAGTATCCACTAGAAAGAAAAAAATATATATTAGCTGATAGTGGTGTTGATGTAGTATTGTCTGTTGATGACTTAATAGAAGATATGATGTTTTCTGGAAGAGTTATTAAAATTTGTGATGAAAGTATATATACCAGTAGAGTAGACGATTTAAAAAATATTAACAGTGCAGAAGATTTATCTTATGTAATTTATACATCTGGAAGTACAGGTAATCCAAAGGGAGTAATGTTAGAGCATAATGGGTTAGTAAATTTACAAATTACATTTAAAAATGACCTTAAAATAACTCATAATGACCGTATTATTCAATTTGCCAGCAGTTCTTTTGATGCATCAGTATGGGAAATTTTTATGGCACTTTTAAATGGTAGTCAACTTCATATACTGACACCAGCTATTATAAATAATTTAGGTTTATTTAAGAGATATATAAAAGCTAATAATATAACCATAGCGACTCTTCCACCTTCATATATATCGACAATTAACCCAGAAGATGTAAGAACACTGAACACTATAATATCAGCTGGTTCATCAATCAATAATGAATTAGTTGAGAAATGGAGTAACTATGTAGAATTTATAAATGCGTATGGACCTACAGAGACAAGTATATGTGCAACAATATGGAAGTGTAAAGATTATAAGAAATATTCCTCAATTCCTATAGGAAAGCCTATTGCTAATACTAAAGTTTATATTGTAGATAAAAACAATAACTTGCAAGGTGTAGGAATAGTAGGGGAACTTTGTGTTTCGGGAAATGGGCTTGCTAGAGGGTATTTAAACAGAATAAAGCTTACAGAGGAGAAATTTCAAAAAAACCCATTCGCTAATGGTGAAATTGGTTTTGAAATGATGTATCATACTGGAGATTTGGCAATGTGGTTACCAGATGGCAACATTGAATTCCTTGGTAGGATAGATCATCAAGTAAAAATACGTGGCTATAGAATAGAATTAGGAGAAATTGAAAGTAAACTTTTAAGTTGTCCGAGTATTAAAGAGACGGTTGTTGTTGCAAAAGACGATAAAGATGGTAATAAAATACTGTGGGCGTATATAGTTTTTGATAAACAGTCTGATAAAAATAATTTGAGCGTCACAGAAATAAGAGATCATTTAGGCAAAGAGTTGCCAGAATATATGATTCCATCTTATTTTATATCTTTAGAAGTGTTGCCTTTAACTCCAAATGGAAAAATAGACCGTAAATTACTAATTAGTGATAACTATTCAAATTCAAGAGGATATTTGACCATTGATACAGAATATGAAGAACCGAGAAATGAAGTAGAAATAAATTTAGTTGAAATATGGAGTAGCATATTGAACATAGAAAAAATCGGTATAAATGATAACTTTTTTGATTTAGGCGGACATTCGTTGAATTTGATAAAAATGCTGTCAGAGGTTAGGAATAAATTTAATATTAATTTAGAACTAAATAGTATATATAAAAATCCTACAATCAAATTAATTTCTGAGAGTATACTTAAGGAAGAATATAAAACTTCATATGAAAACAATATTTTAAGTCTGCTGAATGATAAAAAAGATAAAAGTTTATTTGCTTTCCCACCTATCGGAGGATTAGGTATATTCTATAGAGAATTAGCACAACTAATTAATACACATTCATTCTATTCTTTTGACTTTTTAGAATCTGGAGATATTATTAATGAGTATGTCAAAGCCATTACAAGTATTCAAAAAGAAGGTCCTTATATACTATTGGGTTATTCAGCTGGTGGGAATTTAGCTTTCGAAGTTGCTACAGAGTTAACAAGACAAGGACTAGTAGTAGAAGATTTAATTATGTTAGATAGTTATATTATTCGCCATAATGACACACTTAAAGATGTTGAAGAATCTAACACATATGAAAACATTATTCAAGAAGCTAAAAATAACCAATTTTATAAAAAGTATCTTGAGGTAGATTATATAAAACAAAAAGTTCTTGACAAAATGAAGGCTTACTCAAGTTATTTAAATAGTAATATTAATTTAGGCATTATTAATGGAAACATACATCTCATAAAGGCTGAAAAACCAAAAGATAAAATTGACCATAGAGACATTCATCAATCTTGGATGAATTTAACTTCAAGTCAATTTAAGACATATCAAGGTTTTGGCGAACATGGCAAAATGATTGATAATGAAAACATAGTAGCTAACTATTCTATAGTTAATAAAATTATAACTGTAATTAAAAACTAATATTTCTATAAAAAGTTAATTATTTAAATGATTAGCATCACTATTAAAAGATATTTAGTAGAACTAAAAGCATACCTCCTAGTTAAAGAGGTATGCATTTATCATGCAAATTAGGTCTAAGTAGACAACTAAGCTATAAAGTGACAACAATGTAACATTAAACTTTGATATGTAACTTAAAACGATAGAAAATGACTATGTATATCAAATATAATATTATTAAGAAAATAGTATATTTAAATTAGCATTTGGCTGAATATCGAAAGGAGGATAAAATGAATATTTTAAATAAGTATTTATGGAAATCTATAATCGAAAAAAAAGGAAGGATGATATTACTATTAATGTCTATTAGCTTAAGTGTGGCATTATTGGTAGGAACGCTTGGGGCAATCAAGTCTATGACTGATAGTATTAGTGATGTTTATAAAAATTCATATGGTGACTTTAATGTAGGATTAGTATCTAGTAATCGAGAAAACCCCTTTTTTAACACAGACAATATAAAGGAGTTTAACTTTACAGAAAATATTAAAATATTAAATATTGGTGGGTATTTATCAGATGATAACGCTAGAGAAATACGTATTTATGGAATGAGTTTATCAGATTTTAAATCTTTTAATGTAATGAAGTTAACAGGCAATGATGATTTAATAGATTTAAACGAGGACGGTATAATAATTTCACAAAAAACCAGTGATGAGTATGGATTAAATATTGGAGATGAAATTAATGTAACAATTTTAGGAAAAAGCTACACATATGAAATTAAAGGTGTCTCCATTAATAGAGGTTTGTTTACAGAAGACAAAAAAGATTCTTTTGTAGTTATTGCAAACAAAGATATGGTATCAGAAATATATGGATTAAAAGATCTTTATACACAAGAATTTATAAGTGTAGATGTAGAAAACCTAGAAGAATGGGTAAATAAATTTAATAAGGATAACAAAGATACTAATATAATTGGTTATAAACTTTATGATGAAGAGAAAGCGGCAGCTGGTATAAATATGGTAAGGAACTCCATGTTTATAATATTAGCAATTGTATTTTTATGTACCATATTTTTAATCTACAATTCCTTCAATTTAATCGTACTTGAAAGGGTACCAGTTATTGGAACATTTTTAAGTCAAGGAGCAACAAGACTAAAAGTTATCAAAATATTATTGAAGGAAAGTATTGCATATGGATTAATTGGAGGAATAATAGGTAACTTACTTGGGATGGTGTTTATCCAATTCTTAGCTAATATTGGAAATCCTTTAAAATCTATGGGGGTAGAAGCAATTGTAGATTATGAAACTTATCATTTTATATTAGGATTTGCTTTCTCTATAGTATTGTCGGTGGTTTCATCGATATTACCAATTATTAAAATAAGAAAACTTCCAATTAAGGAAGTAATATTAAATACAATGAGTGTGCAATCTAAAAACTCTATTTATACTTTCTTCATTGGAATAACGCTAATTTGTATATCTACTGTTCTGCATTATACAGCAGAGGTTAGTAATTATAAGTATTCGGTTATAGCTATCTTTAGTTTAATTATTGGTATTATATTAATAATACCAAAATTAGTTCAACTAACTATGGAGCCTTTGGGTAGACTTTTTAGAAATACTAAAGGAATATTAGTAGTAGTTATTAATAACGTAAGTACATCTAAGTTATTATTAAATAATACTCGTCTATTAACAATATCAATTATTGTTATGCTTATGATAAATACCATAGCAGTTTCTTTTTCAAATGGAGTAAAAGATGTTTATGGAAAAATGAATTGTAATATTATTGTTACAGACAAGTCTCATGTGCCTAACTTGGTTAATGAGAAAATCCTTAATTTAAAAAATATAGATAAATTATATATGAGTAATAGACTTAGTAATGTTTTTGTGAATGGAAATGAAAATAATAAAATGCTAATAGAAGCAATTACACCTAATGAATGGGTAGGTTGGAATGACTATATAAAGTACGATAATGAAGAGGAAACCTTGCAAAAATTACAACTTAATAATGAAGGTATAATATTAAGTAAGAAAACGGCCAATAAAAACAATCTTAAGGAAGGCGATACATTAAGCATTAGCTATAACAATAAAGAAGTAAAACTTATTGTAGTAGGATTATTAGATTCTAGAATGTTAGGCGATTTTAATTTAGTAAATATTAAAATGGTTAAAGAACAACTAGGATTAATGTATCCAGACTCATATTATATAAAAACAAATGATGATGTTGAAGAACTAAAAGAACTATTAGAGAAAGATTTTAAGGGAATAGGTACTTCTATAGTTACAAAATCAGAGATGCAAGAAAGAAATAATAATGCAATGGAGCCAACTATAAACCTGTTAAAGGTATTTGCCTATATTATATTCATAATAGGTGGTGTTGGAGTTGCTAGTAATATAATCATGAGTTTTATTCAAAGAAAAAGAGATATAGCTATTATTAGTGTATTAGGCTTAAATAAGAGACAACGAGGATTACTATTTTTTCTAGAGGGATTAGTTCAAGCTTTATTAGCATTATGTATTGGAACGATAGCAGTATTTGGTTTAAATATTATTTTAACAGATTATTTAAAATATATCGATTTAAGTTTGATATTAGAATATCCTGTAGAAAGTATATTGCCAGCCTTTATAACAGTTATTTTATTAATGCTTATAACTTCAGTTACAGCAGCATTAAAAAGTAGAAATTTATCAATTATTAATGAAATAAGATATGAGTAAAATTTAATAAGTTAAAAAAGATATGAAATATAGTGTTATAACATTGTATTTTGTTAGGAGGATAACTGATGAGTGCTATGGAGAGTATGAAAAATAAAATAATAGAAGCTAGAGGAATATTTAAATCGTTTACAATAGGTGGGAAAAAACTCGAGGTGTTAAAAAACTTAAATTTTTCAGTTAATGAAGGAGAATTCGTTTCAATAATGGGACCTTCGGGTTGTGGTAAGTCTACTTTACTATACTTGTTAGGTGGTCTAGATATACCTACACAAGGAGAAGTAATTTTTAATTCTAATAGTTATAATACAATGAAAGAGAAGGATATGAGTTTAATAAGAAGAAGGCAATTAGGGTTTGTCTTTCAATTCTATAATCTAGTACCCAATCTTAATGTAGAGGATAATATATTATTGCCGTTACTTTTAGATGATAAAAAACCAAAACATTATGAAAAAGATTTAAAAAAGATATTAGATATTATAGGTTTAAATAATTGGAGAAAACATACTCCAAGAGAACTCTCAGGGGGACAACAGCAAAGAGTTGCTATTGCAAGAGCATTATTATTTGAACCAAAACTTATATTGGCTGATGAACCTATCGGAAACCTTGATTCCAAGTCTGGGGATGAGATTATGAAACTCTTTAAAACTATTAATAAAGAGTTTGATAAAACAATAATTCAAGTAACACATTCAAATGAGTCGGCTAATTATGGAAATAGAATTATTTATTTAAGAGATGGTGTAATTGAAAAAGATGGAGCAGTTAAAGTCGGGTAAATTTAAAATTTTTAAACTGTAATAGGATATATAAAATAAAAATTGGTTTATTACACGATTTATATCAAAAAATTGTAAGAACATGATATAATATACTTGTAAAATAAACCAATTTTTTATAGGTAGTAGGTGAATATAATGAATAATATGTATAATATACTTATTGTTGAAGATGACATGAATATGGCAAATGCATTAAGAAAAATGCTTAATAAGTGGGGCTTTATTGTTGTGTTATGTGAGAACTTTGATAATATATTAAAAACAGTTATAGAGTCAAATCCTCACATTATTCTCATGGATATTAATATACCATCTTATGATGGTTTTTACTGGTGTAAAAAAATAAGAGAAATTACTAGTATACCGGTTATATTTGTTTCTTCAAGAGATAGTAGCATGGATATTATTATGGCTGTAAATAATGGTGGCGATGACTATATACATAAACCTTTTGATAGTAATGTCTTGGTAGCAAAATTACAGGCTATTATAAGACGCACTTATGAATATAATTCTGTTACAAGTCAGATTATAGAATGTAATAATTTAATGTTAAACGTAGGAAATCTTACCGTTTATTATAAAGAAGAATGCGTAATGCTTACAAAAAATGAATTTAAAATACTTAGAACTCTTATTGAAAATAAAGGAAAAGTAGTATCCAGAGGCAGTTTAATGAAGCAGCTATGGAATGACGATATATATGTCAATGAGAATACTCTTACAGTAAATATAAATAGACTGCGGAAAAAGCTTGAAGACATAGGTATTAAGGATTATATAAACACTAAAAAGGGAATAGGATATATTGTTATATGAATATACTTAACTATTTAAAGATAAATAAATTGTTATTAATAAGTTACGTAATTATAGTAACAATTTTAAATTTTATTATATTTAGTAGTACAACTATAAATAAGGGTTTAAGTGATCTTTTATATATGAATATTTTAATAGTTTTTATACAATTTACATTTATTTTGTATGATTATAAAAAACAACAAAAAAAGTATAGTAATTTACTTAAAAGTATAGAAGGTAAAGTAAATATTCAAGAGTACAATGCATATAACGATGATTTTCATATAAGTACGTTATTACAAGTCTTAAGAGTACAACAAACAGAGTTTAATGATAGGGAAGATTATTATAAAAAAACAATTAATTACATCCAAGAGGATATTACACAATGGGTTCATGATATAAAGGTTAATATGGGTATTTGTGAGTTATTATTAGAAGATATTGAAACAGAAATTGAAAATGAAAGTATTAGTAAGCTTAGTTATCAAATTGAACAAATTAAGTTTAGAGTAAATCAAGTTCTTAATGTAACGCGAGTTAATCACTATAATTTAGATATTGTAGTAGAGGAATTAAATGTATCCAAAGTAATAAAAAGTGCTATTAAAGAAAATGCAATATTTTTTATTAACAAAAATATCAGAATCATTACAGAGATTAAAGAAATTTTAATAGTTAGTGATAAAAAATGGTTTCTTTATATAATTAGTCAAATACTTAATAATTGTAGTAAATATACACCTAATAATGGAGAAGTAAGCATTACTACCACCGAAGATGAATGTGCCTATTATATTTATATAAAAGATAATGGAGTAGGTATTCCTAAGGAAGATATAAATAGAGTATTTGATAAGGGTTTTATAGGCAGCAATGGGAGAACAACTACTAAATCTACAGGAATGGGACTATACTATGTAAAAAAAATAGCAGAAAAATTAAGAATTGGTATAAACATAGAAAGTGAAAAGGGAAAATATACTCAGTTTACAATAATGTTATATAAGTTGTCAGATTATTATAACATTACAAAAATAGATTCATAATATAATACATATAACATACTATTTATTACTATGTTGATAGATATATTAAAAACTAAAGTAAGCTAATAAAGAGAAAAGGGTGTTAAATTTGAAGAAGATAATTGAAGCTTTAAATGTTACAAAAGAATATGGTGAAACAGGGGGGATATTTAGAGCTTTAAAAGAGGTAAGTCTAGAAATTAATGAAGGAGAATTTGTTGGAATTATGGGTCCATCCGGATCTGGGAAAACTACGTTATTAAATATTATGTCAACAATTGATAAGGCTACTTTGGGAAAAGTACAGATAGATGGAAAAGAAATAACAACCATAAAGGAAAAAGAAATAGCTAAATTTAGAAGGGATGTAATTGGCTTTGTTTTTCAAGATTTTAATTTGCTGGATAATATGACTATAAGAGATAATATTGCGTTGCCACTTACTTTAAATAATGTCAATATTGATATTATTATAAAAAAAATAGATGAACTTTCTAAGGTAATGGGTATTTCACCTCAATTAGATAAATATCCATATGAATTATCTGGAGGGCAAAAACAAAGGGCAGTTATATGTAGAGCATTAATAAATAATCCAAAAGTTATATTTGCAGATGAACCAACAGGAGCACTAGATTCTAAACTATCTTCTGAAGTTCTTGATTGTTTTAAAAGGGTTAATAAGGAATTTGAGACAACAATTATCATGGTAACTCATGATGCATTTGCCGCAAGTTATTGTAGTAGAATTATGTTTTTAAAGGATGGAAAAATAAATGGTAGGTTGGATAGTAACGGAAATAAGAAAGAGCTTTATAAAAAAATACTAAATATGCTTACAGTAATGGGAGGTACAGGTGATGAGTTGCTTTAAATTAGCATTCAAACTATTAAAAGATAATTTAAAAATATATGAACATTACCTTATGGTTCTTGTGGTAACTGTAGCTACATACTATAACTTTGTTGCAATGAGGTATAATGAAACCTATATCCAGTTGGCTAATCGGTTACAATCCACTGCAATAGCAAGTTTTACCTGCGGATTTGTTTTGCTTTGTACAGTAATTTTTTTCATGTGGCATTCGAATGGTTTTTTTTTCAAACAGCGACAAAAAGAAATTGGGCTATATTTACTTATGGGTATAAGTTCATCTAAAATAGGAATGGTTTTTGCTATTGAAAGTTTTTTATTAGGGGCATTATCTATAGTAATAGGTTTACCTTTAGGTATACTTTTTTCAAAACTTTTCTTTATGCTTTTAGGAAAAGCAGTATCTCTGAATGTTGAGTTTCCATTAACTATATCATTTAAAGCAGTATTGCAACTTATAATAATTTTTACACTGATTTTTGTATTTTTAGCTTTTAAAAATTATTTTGAAGTAAAGAAAAGTCAGTTAATTAATATGCTTAATGCTACTAAGAAAAATAGTACAGTACCTAAATTAAATTATCCTAAAGGATTTATTGGAGTTATATTAATTATAGGAGGGTATATTATTGGTGTAAACGTAAGACAACAAGAGTTTGATTTATTATTGGCGTCAATGTCAACTCTAATAATGGTATGTTTGGGTACATATTTACTATTTGGAAGTTTTTTAACTATTATCCTAAGTAAATTAATAAAAAATGTAAAATTCAAGTATAAAAATGTACGGATTATCTGGTTAAATAATACATTTTTTAGATTGAAAATAAATTATAAAACATTGGCAATGACGGCGATTTTAGCAGCATCAACAGTTACAGCATTTAGTATTAGTTTGTCATTTAAGCAGTTTGCAGATGATAATATAATTATGGAGTCTCCGTATAGTTTTAGTTATATCAGTAATGAAGCTGAAGTTAAACAAAATGTTGAAAAAGTTATTAATGAATCAAAACATCAGTTAATAGGTGTAAATGAAATAAGTTTTTTTGTAGTAGATACAAAATATTTAAATAAAAAACATAGGATTGACCATAAAAACCAAGCAATTGTTACAAGTTATTCTGAAATAGAAAAAACTTTAGAGTTTTTAAATTTTAAAAATAAGGAGATTATATTAGATAAAATAAGACCAAAAGAGAATGAGGTCACATTTGTTTTAAATGCTAATACAATCGCATCACCTTTTTTTGTAAAGGGAGAAGAACTAAGTATGAATGGTAGGGTATATACTGTTAAAGAGGACATTAAAGTGCCTTTTACAGGAAATATTCCTACGCTGGGTAGGAAGAATATATACGTAATATCTGATAAAGAATATGATGAATTAAAAACTAGTCTCTTAGAAATAACTTTGAATGGTGTCTCTATAACAAACCCAGAAGAAAGTGAAGATCTTATTAGCAAAGTTGCTGAAATTGTACCGGGTGGGTTTGAAAAAGTCTATCCTTATATTTCACAATACGTATGGGAATATTACGCATTAGGAATATTCTTCTTTTTAGGTCTATTTATTTCAGTTGTATTTATTCTTGCCACATTTAGTACCTTATATTTTAAAATCTTAAGTAATGCATTATTAGATAGGGATCAATATATTATGCTGAAAAAAATAGGTATGAGTCGAAAAGAAGTTGAAAAAACGGTGTATGTACAGGTAGCAATGGAATTTATCTTACCTATTATTGTAGGAATAATACATAGTATAGTTGCTATGAGTATGGTAGAACAGATTATGAATGTAAAATTCACATTGCAAATATCAAGTGGAATAGTTTTATTTGCATTAATTATAACGATATTCTACCTACGGTTAAGTAAAAATTATATGAAAATGGTATATCAATAGCAAATTTTTTTATATTTATGGCATAACTAGGCAGAATGGTAAGGTGAAATTAGAGAACTAGAGATCGTGCACTTAGTAATAATAGGATGAAGGGAGTCTCATAGTAATCTACCATAGGTTAACCAATTTTAGATATTAAGATCAACTCTAGTGTTCCGTACCCAAACCTATACATTAAATAAAAATAACACCAAATATTATTTAATGAGGACGATAAAAAATGAAGATATTATTACTAAGAACAGCTAGAATAAAACAAGCAATTACTTTAGGTGAATTTATGTACAGTGAACCTATTGGGCTAGAAATGGTCTATACAATGTTGGAGGAAAAACATCAAATAGAAATAATAGATTTAATGTCGGAAGATATAGACTTACAAGATAAATTAAAAGATTACCAACCCCAAGTGGTGGGAATTACTTCCCTTTGTATTGATGTTTTAGCAGTAAGAAATGCAGCAGAAACTGTTAAAAGATATAACCCAAATATTATAACCGTTGTTGGTGGAACGCAGGCTTTCTTAGATAGTGAAGCATTTTTCACCGCCTCAATAGATCATGTAATGAAATATACTACAACAGAAAATATTAATCAGTTATATGATTATTTAGAATTAGGGGAAAACCCACCAATGATAGATGGAATTTGTAGTAAGGTTAATGGCTTTGAAACAACCAGTCAATGGGGGGTGAATGAGTATGTACACCCCAATAGACAATCGACAACTAAATACAGGAAAAATTATTCATATTTTGGTTATCAACCTGCTGCCATTATGGGCACAGCCCAAGGTTGCTCAAAGGTGTGTAAATTTTGTTTAAGGTGGCGAATGGAGGGGGCTACAGAAAATTATTTTCCAATGGATTTTGTAAAAGAAGAAATAAGAAGCATTAAAGAGGAACATATAATGATTTTTGATAATGACTTTTTACACAATGGAGAACGCCTTAAGGAACTTTGTGATTTTCTAGAAAGTGAGAAAATCAATAAAAACTTTATTTGCTATGCCAGTGTTAACGGTATTTTAAAAAACAAGGAAGTAATTAAACGATTCAAAAAGTTAGGGTTAAGTACCGTTCTAGTGGGTTATGAAACATTTAAAGAGGAAGAACTCAAAAATTACGAGAAGAAGTCTTCTTTACAAGACAACTATGAAACCAGTAGGTACTTAAAAGAAACAGGCATTGATGTTTGGGCATCCTTCATGTTAAACCCCGATTGGAGTATAATGGATTTTAAAAGTTTTAGAAGGTATTTAAAAACTCTCAACTCTGAAATTTCCACTTTTTCTCCTTTAACCCCCTTTCCTAATTTACCTTTATATAATGAATATAAGGATAGAATAATTGTAAAAAAGGAAGATTATGAAAAATGGAGTTTTGGACAGGTGACAATAATGCCTTCAAAGATGACACTAAGAAGGTATTACTACGAGATTTTAAAAACTAATTTTTATATTAACTTGTTTGGAAATGATATAAGTTATATTATTAAAAGATTTGGTTGGTTGACTATATTTAAACTTGGTAAGGGTTCAATAAAATTATTAGGTAAATATGTTAAATTAATGAATGAAGATGTTTTATAAATTGAAAACAAAAGCAAAGAGGGAATCATAGTAACCTCTAGCCTTTGTTTTTTTTATTTATTTTCTTTAAATAACTTGACAACTAAACGTGCATACTGTATATATATAATATACACAGTATGCACGGAGGTGATTTGATGAAAATAATAATTTCAAATGCATCCCAAGAACCCATCTATGAACAGATTATTAATCAGATTAAAGCTTTAATTTTAAAAGAGGAACTAGCAGAAGGAGAGGGGTTACCCTCCATTAGAAGCTTAGCTAAAGAACTTCAAATAAGTGTTATTACCACTAAAAGAGCTTATGAAGAATTGGAAAGAGAAGGATTTATTGAAACAGTAGCAGGAAAGGGTTCGTTTGTCACATCACAGAATAAAGAACTTCTAAGGGAAAGTAAATTAAGAGTCATTGAAGAAAAATTATTAGAAGTTGTAGAGGAAAGTAGACAACTGGGGCTTACTGAAGAAGAAGTGCAATCTATACTATCACTGTTATTTAAGGAGGTTGAGTAATGATGGAGCAAATTTTAGAGCTTAATCAATTAACAAAAAGGTATAAGGAATTTTCCTTAAAAGATTTAAGCTTTTCATTGGAACGGGGATATATAATGGGATTTATTGGCCCTAACGGAGCAGGAAAAAGCACAACAATAAAACTGATTATGAATCTTATTAGAAAAGATGGGGGAGAAATTAAAGTATTTGGTAAAGATCATCTACAGTATGAAAAAGAAATAAAAGAAAAAATTGGTTTTGTTTATGATGAAAACTATTATTATGAAGATCTTAATTTAAGAGAAATGAAAAATATTATAGCTTCATTTTATAAAAACTGGGATGAAAAGTGCTTTGAAAAATATATAAAACTATTTGGTTTATCATTAAAATTAAAAATAAAAGAATTATCGAAAGGGATGAAGATGAAATATTCACTAGCATTGGCTTTATCCCACCATGCTGAACTTATTATTATGGATGAGCCAACTTCGGGCTTAGACCCTATAGTAAGAAGTGAGTTATTAGAGATATTGCATGAAATCATTCAAGATGAAAGAAAAAGTATATTATTCTCCACCCATATCACTAAAGACTTAGATAAAGTTGCAGACTATATCACATTTATTAATGATGGGAATCTAGTGTTTAGCCAGTCAAAGGATGAAATAGTAGAGTCTTATTCAATTATTAAAGGTGATAATAATATATTAAATGAGGAAATAAGAAAGCATATTTTAGGAGTGAAGCAACACAACTTCGGTTTTGAAGCGCTGGTAAAAAATAATAATAACTTAGTAAAAAGTCTTAAAGATTCAGTTATATATGAACGACCTACCTTAGACGATATTATGATTTATACAGTTAGGGGGAATATTAATGGTTAATTTAGTAATGAAAGATGCCACCATTCAAAAAAAATCCTTTATAATGGCAACCTTATATAGTATAGGAATTTTTATTGCCTTTGGATTAAAAGGAGGAGATTTTGCAATAGCCGTATATATTATGGGGACAGTGGCAACTACTTGCATATTCATTCAGAATGGTTTTGCAAATGATGAAAAAAATAATTCAGAAAAGATTTTAAATAGCCTTCCAATAACCAGAAGGGAAATTGTAATAGCTAAGTACATTTCTTCAATCGGCTTTTCAGTATTTACTATAATCCTAATGTTTATTACTGGAACAGCATTGTCTAAAATATTTATAGGAAAAATACCTACTATTTATTCTAGTGATATAATCATTGCCCTTTTAAGCGTATGGTTATTAATAGCCTTATACTTACCTTTTAACTTTAAATTTGGATATAGCAGAATGAGAGTATATAATACATTAGTTTTTCTTGCATTTTTCTTTGCGCCTAAAGTTATACTATCAGAATTTTTATCTAATCCTACTCATCCTATTGTAAAGTTAATTAATGAGAGTTCTACAGAAATCTTATCACTAATTTCTTTAGCCGTAGTAGTTGTAATACTGTTGCTTTCAATGTTTTCTTCTTTGAAATTATATGAAAAACGTGAATTTTAGACCTAAAGTATAAATTTAGAATTAAAAAACGTAAAGTAAATGTCGTTAATACATCCTAAATTTGGTATAATGTAATAAGTGAATAAAAAAGGAGTGGTTAATTACTATGAAATACAAAATGCTACATACATGTATAAGAGTAATGGATTTAGAAAAATCTTTAAAGTTTTACAAAGAAGCAGTGGGTTTAATAGAAACAAGAAGAAATGATTTTCCAGACCATGAATTTACTTTAGTTTACTTAAGTGACGATTCAGGTAGTTATGAAATAGAGTTGACTTACAATTATAACCCAAAAGAACCTTATGTAATAGGCAATGGCTTTAGTCATATGGCAGTTGCAGTAGAAAACCTTGAAGCATCAAGAGAAAGACATCAAGAGATGGGCTATAAAGTTACAGATCTGATGGGACTTCCAGGTAATCCCCCTAAATACTATTTTGTAACTGATCCAGATGGATATGATATTGAAGTGATTAGAGCTTAAAAATATTAAAATAATGTAAGTAGACTATGGAAAACTATGGGTTTCATAGTCTTTTTGCTGTTATTAAGAGTATTTAAAAAGGGAATAATTATTATGATGTAGTTTTAAACGTAAAACTAAAATAACTAAAATAATCTATGAAAATGAATAGAGGGTGTAAGGGGGGAAGTAAAATGAAGGATTTTGATAAAATATGGACTATTTATGAAGAAGCATTTCCTTCTATTGAAAGACGAGATAGAGAATCTCAAAACAGATTGATGAAGAATACTAATTATCAAATAAAGGTTTATTATGAAAATGATAACTTAATTGGGTTTATCTTTTATTGGGATCTACAAGATTTTCTATTTATAGAACATTTAGCAGTGGATAAAGTTTATCGTGGAAGAGGCTACGGTAAAAAAATGATGAAGGAGATGTTAAGCCTTTCTAATAGGAATATCATATTAGAAGTTGAATTTCCAAAAGATGAATTATCCCAAAGTCGTATAGAATTTTATAGTAGTTTGGGTTTCAGTTTAAATAGAACAAAGTATTTTCAACCGTCATACGGAAAAGACAAAGGAGAAATTCCACTTTTGTTAATGTCTTATCCAAACTTAATCCCATCTGATGAAGAGAAAAATATCGTTAATAAAATACATAATTCGGTTTATAACTTTAAGGGCTTATAATGAATATAACTAGTCGAATATCATTATTAAAAATAGAATATTTTTAGTCTATAATAATAAACAAAGAGTATTTTAATAAAAGAAAATTTAAAAAAGTAATCTAATGTTAACTAAGGAGTGATTACATGGAGAAAAAATTAAATGTTGGCATAATCGGCTTTGGTATGGCAGGTCAAGTGTTTCATGCCCCAATAATTAATAGTATTCCACAATTAGAGCTAACTAAAATAGTTACTACAAACGTAAAAGCAATAGAAACCATTAAAAAGCTATATCCTAATACAGAAATTGTTTCTGACGTAAGTTTAATATTAGAAGATGATGATATTGACTTAATTGTAATTGCAACCCCTAATACATCCCACTTTGAACTGGCTACTCAAGGGTTAATGGCAAATAAACATATTGTGGTGGAGAAACCATTTACAATTACCACTAATGAAGCAGATAAATTAATTAAATTAGCAAAAGAAAGAAAACTAGTATTAACAGTACATCATAATAGAAGATGGGACAGTGATTATTTAACCGTAAAAAAAGTAATTGAAGGTAACTTGTTAGGAAATATTGTGGAATATGAGTCTCATTTTGATCGGTTTAGGAATACCCTTAAGAAAAATGCATGGAGGGAAGAAAATAATCCAGGTTCAGGCATACTTTACGATTTAGGAAGTCACTTAATCGATCAAGCATTATGTTTATTTGGTTTGCCAATGGAAGTAACAGCTGATATTGGAATTCAAAGAGAAGGTGGAAAAACTGATGATTATTTCCACATCATTTTACACTATGACAAATTAAGAGCAATATTAAAAGCAGGTATGTTGGTTAGAGAGCCCCTTCTCCATTTTATCCTACTAGGAGATAAAGGTTCATTTGTTAAATATGGTATGGATGTACAAGAAACAGCCCTTAAAGAAGGTATTACCCCTGAAAATACTGAAAATTGGGGAGCAGAACCAGAAATATTACATGGAAGGTTAAATACAGAAATGAATGGCGTTCATCTTATGGGAGTAGTGGAAAGTGAACGGGGTGATTATAGAAAATACTATCAAAATGTTTATAACGCCATCTTAGGAAAGGAAGAGTTGGTGGTAAAGGCAGAGGAAGCAAGAAATACAATTAGAGTTATAGAATTGGCTATAGAAAGCAATAAAACTAAAAAACGATGTGTTTTTTAATAAACAATAAAACTACACAATACAATAACAATTCCGATTGTGTAGTTTTATTAAACAAATTATAAATAGTTTTCTTCTCTTAATTTTCTTTCTATATCAGTTAAGCTAACTTTATCACCAATGAAGTCAACAGTAATTGTATTTTCTAATGGATCAACCCTCACTGCATTAATTCCATCTCCTAAACTGTGGATGGCATCAGTGATATTTCTAGCCTCAGTTTTCATATCGGAAGAATTTCTTAACCTATTATTTAACTTTATTTTTTCTGCTCTCATTAAAATCACCTCCTTTAATAGTATCTTCTCAATATAATAAAATATAATGGTAATTGATGGAGTATAACCTGCTAATAAATTCAGAAAAAATATAGTTAAAATTTAACTATTTATGCAAAAAATACATTGAAAAATCATATCTTTAGGTACATATGCTATATTTACATGAATTACTAATATGTGCTATAATTAAGTAAAATATACCAAGTGAAAAGGGCAAATCATGGGAAATCATGAGACGCAAAGCCAAAGGGCCTGAACCAATACGTTTTTAGTATGGATGGCAGCCGGTTACCACAAGGAGACATAGTTACTTTCTATGGGTCTTGTTTGAGGTCCATTTTTTGGCTTTATACCTTTTTCCTGGGAGAAGAGAGGGATCAATTTATGAGAAAACGTTACCACATCAGGATGGCATTCTTAGTTGTACTGTTGCTATTATTACAAGTAATTTCTCCTTTATCAATGGTGCTGGCAACAACCGTCAATACAATGCTTCCACCAAACAATTTAAGTTTACAGTTCCTGACACCAGATCAAGTAAGATTAACTTGGGGTGCTGTTAATGGAGCTACAGGGTACAATGTATATGGAATAGCTGAAGGTCAGTTAATTAGATTAGGCACTTCAACCACTAATTCCTATACAATTAGTGGACTATCAGAAGGTATGTATAGTTATGTGGTATCTACTTTAAGTTCATTAGGGGAATCAGGACCCAGTGCACCAGTTTCTGCTACCATTGAGTATCCAGAAATGTTAGCTCCATCCCTAACTAGTTTGTTAAGAAATGGAAATGATATAGTCTTGAATTGGACTGCATCTCAATATGCTCAAGCTTATAATATTTATCAAATTGATAGAGATGGAAATCGAACCTTAATTAATTCCACAGCACTACGGACTCTTACAGTTACAAATGTAGAAGAAGGTAATTATCAATATGGGGTTACTTCAGTAAATCCATTGTATGGTGAATCTTCCCTTTCAAATGTTGTAAATGAGACTGTGGTGCATCCTGTTATGGTTACTCCAGAGAACTTCACCTTTACCGTTGCTGCTAATAATGATGTTACTTTAAAATGGAACTCTGTAGCTAATGCTACAAATTATAAGATATATGAAATAGTAAATGGTGAAAAAATATTAAAAAGTACAGTTACTGGAACTAATGTTATATACAGTAATATGTTGGCAGGTGAGTATACTTTTGAGGTATATTCTTTCTCAACTAGATTTGGTGAATCAGCAAATGGTAGCCAAGTTACGTTAACAGTGGGATCAGTTGTAATGACAGCACCAGATAATTTTAATTTTAAAATACAAAATATTAACGATGTGGTATTAAGTTGGAATGCTGTACCAAATGCTAATAATTACAAAATTTACGAAATTTTAAACGGTGAAAAAGTATTAAGAAGTACAGTTACGGGAACAACCGTGACCTATACCAACTTGCCAGCCGGTGAATATACTTATGTAGTTCATTCCAATAGTACACGTTTTGGGGAGTCGGAAATAGGGAATCAACTAAATCTATCGGTAGACTCCTATGAAATGACAGCACCTGAAAATTTAAATTACAGATTACAAAATGGTAATGATATTGTATTATCTTGGAATGCAACAACAAATGCTACAAATTATAGAATTTATCTAATTGTAAACAATCAAAAAGTTTTAAGAAGTACAATTACAGGTACTACAGTTACTTACGCTAATGTAGCTGAAGGTAATTATGAATACCAAGTATATTCCTTTTCAAATCGTTTTGGAGAATCAGCAGAAGGAAGTCCTGTGGCATTATCGGTGGTATATCCTAAAATGCAGACTCCTACTAATATTGTTTATACAATTAAAAGTGGTACAGATTTTACTATAAGTTGGAGTGCAGTAGAATATGCTACCAGTTATAAAGTATATGAAATAGTTAATGGTCAGAGGGTATTAAGAAATACAGTAACAACAACGTTTGTAAATTTTACTAAGATGCCTCCTGGTAGCTATGTATATGAAGTAGAGGCTGTTTCAAATCGTTTTGGAGAGTCTACAGGCGGAAACCGAATAACGGTAATTGTTAGTGATCAAGTAATGGAAACACCAACAAACTTAACTGTAAGTACTGCAAATGTTAATGATGTTACATTAAGATGGAATTCTGTATTAAATGCATCAAAATATAATGTTTATCAAATTGTTAATGGAGAAAGAGTTCTAAAAAGTGGGGTTACTGGAACTACAGTTACCTATTCTAATCATCCAGAAGGTGAATATCATTATGAGGTATATTCATTCTCAACCCTTTATGGAGAGTCTCCAGTTGCAGCAAAAGCTTCATTTTCTATCGTTTTTCCAAAATTGTTGGCTCCTAGTAACTTTGACTACAGAGTACAAAATGGAAATGATGTAGTATTAACATGGGCTAAATCTGATAATGCCAATAGATACTTAGTTTATGAATTAATTAATGGGCAAAAAGTATTAGTTGCTTCACCTACTGCGTTAACTGTAACTCTTTCAAATGTTACAGAGGGTGAACATACTTATATAATCCATTCTTCTTCCACTCGTTTTGGAGATTCAGAAGAAGGAAATGAAGTTTCATTAACAATGGTATTCCCAACAATGCAAGCTCCAAGTAACTTCACACATAGTATTTCCAACGGTAATGACGTTACTTTAAGATGGAATGCTACCACTTTTGCAAATAATTATCGGGTTTATCAAATTGTTGATGGACAGAAAATATTAAGAAGTACAATAACAGGTACACAGGTTACCTTTACCAATATGGCAGAAGGAAATTACCAATATGTTGTCCATTCTTTCTCATCAAGATTTGGAGAATCACCAGTGGCAAGTGAAATTAACTTTACTATCGCCCATCCAACAATGCAAGCACCAGCTGGTTTTACACAAAGCATTACTGGTGGAAATGATATTGTACTTAAATGGAATGTTGCCACCCATGCAAATAACTATAGGGTTTATCAGATTGTAGATGGTCAAAAGGTACTAAGAAGTACAGTAACAGGTACACAAGTTAACTTTACCAACATGGCAGAAGGAAACTACCAATATGTTGTACATTCATTCTCAACAAGATTTGGAGAGTCGCCAGTGGGTAGCCAGTTAAGTTTTAATTTAGTTTGGCCAGTTGTACAACCACCTGTTATATCAAGAACTATTATTAATGTAAATAACATTACATTATCTTGGTCAGCAATTACTTGGGCTGATGAATACCGTGTGTATAAAGTGGGACAAAATTCAAGAGAATTACTTTATAAGGGTAAGCTACTTAATTACCCAATATACAATTTAACAGAAGATACACATAGTTTTGAAGTAACAGCATTTAGTACAAGATTCGGTGAATCAGTGGTTTCAAATAGAATATCAGAAACAATCGTTTACCCAGAAATGCAGTCACCTGTGGCAACGATAAAGTTATTAAGTGAAGATAGTGCCCAAATAATTTGGAACTTCGTTACTTATGCCAATGGATACAATGTATACCATATAGTAGATGGGGAACCAGTATTATTAATCAAAAACTTAAATAATCTTTCCTATATTGTTAATAATTTAAGCTATGCAGACCATGAATTTTACGTTACTTCCTTTAGTAACTCATTTGGTGAATCTAAACCTTCTAATTTAGTTCTAGCAAAATTAATAGTAGATACAGAACCACCTGTAACAACTGCCAATGTGCCGAGTGATTGGACAAAAGAAGGATTAACTATTTCGTTAAGTGTAACGGACAATTTAACAGGTGTTGCAGATACCTATTATTCTGTTAATGGTGGAGACTTTGTTAAAGGAACAACCTTCACTGTTAGTGGAGAAGGAATAAATAAAATAGCTTATTATTCCGTTGATAAAGTAGGAAACGTAGAGACAGTAAAAGAATCAGAAGTAAAAATTGATAAAACAGCACCAATTACCACAATAGACGTAGATAATAATTGGAAGACAGAAAATGTAGAAGTAAACCTATCTGCTATAGATACATTAAGTGGAGTAGCTAAAATTTATTATTCTATTAATGGATCAGACTATAAAGAAGGCACTACTTTTACAGTAGAACAAGAAGGAATAAATCAAGTTTCTTTTTATTCCGTAGATAATTCAGGTAATGTAGAAAAGGTAAAAGAAGCAGAAGTAAAAATTGATAAAACAGCACCAATTACCACAATAGATGTAGATAGTAATTGGAAGACAGAAAATGTAGAAGTAAACCTATCAGCTATAGATACATTAAGTGGAGTAGCTAAAATTTATTATTCTATTAATGGATCAGATTATAAAGAAGGCACTACTTTTACAGTAGAACAAGAAGGAATAAATCAAGTTTCCTTTTATTCCGTAGATAATGCAGGAAATATTGAAAAAGTACAAGAAGTTGAAATAAAAATAGATAAAACAGCACCAAAGTTAAGTTTAGATTTAGATGAAGAATATGAAGTTGGTACAATAATAAAGTTAAATTATATTACCAATGACGAATTATCAGGTGTTAAATCTGAACAAATGAAGGTTATTTACCCAGATGAAACTGTGAAAGTAGTAGAAAACCTATCAGAACTTTTATTAGATCAAGTAGGTGTATATCATATTATCGTTACAGTTACAGATAATGCAGGTTTACAAACAGAAATTAAAAAACAAATTATCGTAAACGAAATAAATATAACAGATATAGTAGCCACAATAGAAGTAACACCTAAGGTTATAAAGGGTAATAAAGGAGTGTTTACGGTTAGAGTTACTCTACCAGAAGGTTTTGGTACAGAAACCATTGATCTTAACACTGTAACCCTTAATGGAGTTAGTGCTTTAACCAGTAATAATGGATACTATAACCAAGCAAAAATAGGTCAATTCAAATTTGAACGATCACATTTTACTTGGGATAAACCAGAAGTGTTGGTTGAATTCCGTGGTTATATTAATGGTAGACTAGTAGTTGGTCAAACTACAGTGAAAGTTCAAAAATAGTAATTAATTTAAAGAATCCCCCTGTTGATATTGACGGGGGGATTAACTTTTACAAAATAAAATATAAATATAATATAAAATAAATATTAACGATTTATTAAATATGTAGAAGATTTAAAGTAAATACAGTATTATAATAGTAAGACAAAGTTTAGTAACATCTTGTAATTTCAACTAAAGTAATAAAGGTCTGGCTTTTTAAAACAGATTAATACATAAAAGGAAATGACCTTTAACTAGGTGTCTAAAATTTGGCAAATATGTTGACAAAAGTAAAGTAAAGAGTATAATATTATTAACGATGTATACAGTTTAGGTGTGAAAGCTTGAGGGGTGATGTTGAATAAAATTGGGGTGTAAGTATATTATTTAATTAAAAATTTTCAAATGAAGGACAATAGGTAACAAATTATAATAAAAATGAAGAGGTGAAGGTAATGGCTAAAAAAGGTGGATTTAAAAAAGTGTTAATTGGAGTGCTTGTATTAGTTCTAGGTATTGCTGGTGTTGCAGTGGTTAACTTAAATAAGTTAAATAAAGAAATCAGCAAAATAGAAATTAGTAATATTGATTTAAATAGTGTTGAAGATGGTGTGTACATAGGCGAATATAATCATAGTGAAGCAGTGGGAGCAAAAGTTGAAGTAACAGTTAAAGATAATAAAATTGAAAAGATTGAGATACTAGAGCATAACACTGGACTTGGTGGTAAAGCTGAGGCAATAATTAATTCAGTTATTGATAGACAAAGCTTAGAGGTTGATACAATATCTGGAGCAACTGGCAGTAGTACAGTTATATTAAAAGCGATAGAAAAGGCAGTGTTAAAAAACTAAGAATAATAGAATAAGTAGATTGAAATCAGCTGGTTTTAGATATTTATTTAAAGTGGGGCTCTATAATATATATAGGGTCTCTTTGTATTTAACGTGTTGTTTATATTTGATAACAGCATGTTTTTTTATGAAATGAATATCAAATAAAAAATTACATTGCTTTAAAGTTTGATTTTAAAATACACATATAATTGATATTATCTATACAAAAGTTACATATTATAAAAAGATTCAATTTTACCCTCTTAACTAAAACTATTACAATGTAAATGTAACTAGATACTTTATTAGGAGGAGTTATATTGAAGAATTCACCATTTAAGTCAACTAATGCAATGATTTTTGCAACATTAGGTATTGTTATTAATATTGTTTTTGGAACAGTTGTACAAACGCTACAAATACCTTTTTTGTTTTTAGACACGATAGGAACCATTTTTGTAGCAGTAGTATTAGGACCCTTTGCAGGTGCTTTAACCGGGGGATTAAGTAATGTTATTCAAGGGATTATCACTAACCCTAAAACAATCCCTTTTGCAATTGTTAACATTACAGTTGGAGTAGTTGTAGGGGTTATCGCTAAAAAATATAAATTTAATTTAAAAGTGGCAGCTGTTACAGGGATTATATTATCAATTGTTGCACCATTAATAGGCACACCTATAGTAGTATGGGTATTTGGAGGTGTAACTGGTGGGGGAACAGATATTATTTTTGCATGGCTCTTAGCCAGTGGTCAAAAGATTTTTACTGCCGCCTTTATTCCTAGAATTACAGGAAACTTAATTGATAAGATAGGTAGTTGTTTATTAGTTGCAATGGTTTTACAATATTTACCGAAGAACTTAACGTTTAGTGAGGGACAACACAATGCACAGAAATAAAAAAATCATTTATACTGCCCATTGTGTATTAAATCAAAACTCGGTGATTAGAGACTGGGAAAGGGCAGCGGGAGCTTTCAATGATATTGTTAGAGTGCTTTTAGATAATAATATAGCTATTATACAATTGCCTTGTCCAGAGTTTACATTTTTAGGAGAAGACAGACCTCCTAAAACAAAGGAAGAATATGATATACCAGAGTTTAGAAATGTTTGCAAAGAGTTGGCAGAGAAAGTGGTAGTGCAAATGAAAGAGTATAAGAATAATGGTTATCAAATAATAGGTATAGTGGGTATTCATGGAAGTCCTTCCTGTGATATATTGGGGGATAGGGGAGTCTTTAAAGAAGAATTGTTAGCATTAATGGAGAAAGAAAATATAATTTTGAATTGTTTTGATATTCTAGATAGTTACATAGAAGGAGAAACAAATAACTTAGTTGATTCATTCAGAACATATATTAACACGAGTCTATTAGAAAACATATAAGACCTACTAATATTAGATATTGTTTTTTTCCTGTTACGGGAAGGACAGTATCTTTTTATTTACTGAAATTAATTGGTATATATTTGTACAGGTTGTAATATATAGTTAAATAATAAATAAAAAAACAATAAGTAAACAATAAAAACAATAAGTAAACATAATAAAGAAAATGATAGTAAATAAAAACGTTGAAAAATAAGGTTTTATGGGAAAATATATGTTTTTAATTAATAATTTGTTAAAAACCCCTTTACAAATATCTGAATATACGATAAAATGTAATCGATTACATAATGAGGTGAGGGTAAAAAATGCCACTAAAAATTAAAGATGTTGCCCTTAGGGCTGGAGTATCGGTGGCAACTGTTTCTAGGGTACTGAACAATAGTGACTCCGTGAAGCCTGATACTTATACAAAGGTTATGAAGGTGATAAATGAAGTTCAATACAAGCCTAATGCCATTGCTAGAAGCCTAAAAGTAAAAAATACAAAAACAATAGGTATTATGATTCCAGATATATCAAGTCACTTTTTTCCCGAAGTAGTTAGAGGAATAGAGGATATTGCTAATATGTACGAATACAATATTATTCTTTGTAACACTGATCTAAATAGGGAAAAAGAACAAAAATATTTAGAAGTATTAACTGAGAAACAAGTGGATGGTATTATCTTTATGAGTAATATTATTACAAGGGACCTAGCATTAAAATTAAAAAGTTTAAAAGTACCTATAGTATTGATTTCTACAGAGTATGAAGGCTTTCCAGCAATTATTATTGACAATGTTGCAGCCAGTAAAGAAATGGTGTCTTATCTCTTAAATAAAGGACATAAACGAATAGGAATGATAACAGGTAAAGAGGATGATGCCATAGCAGGTACTTCCCGCTACGAGGGGTATAAATTAGCCCTTAGAGAAGCAGGTGTGGAATTAGACAAAAGCCTAATTGTTTCAGGTGATTACCGTTTCAAGAGTGGATATGAAGGAGCTTTAAAACTACTAGCTTTACCTAAAAGGCCTACAGCAATCTTTGCTTCAAATGATGAAATGGCTTTAGGAGTTATTAAGGCGGCATCAGTGTTAAAACTTTCTATTCCAGATGATTTAGCAGTGGCAGGTTTTGATGATGTTGATATGGCTCAAAAAATAGTTCCTGCTTTAACAACCATGGCACAACCAATGTATGAAATGGGAGCTGTGGGAATGAGATTACTGACAAAGATATTACATGGTGAAAAAATACCTTGTAATAATGTAGTGCTAAAGCATAATCTTATTGAAAGAGAGTCCTGTTAATTTCACTAGATTAAGCCTCTAAGAGTAACTAGTAACAAGCGTATGTACAGAATGATTAAACTTAATGTACTAAAAAATTTTAAAAAGAAAATGTAATCGATTACACTTTTGGAAGGGGGAAAAATATTGAAAGTTGCAAATTTTATTAAAAAATACAAATTAGAAATTTTATTTATTGCGCCGTTAACTTTATATATTTTTTACTTTACACTAATACCCATTTTACAAACTATATCTCTAAGTTTTGTAGACAGGGCTACAGATCAGTTTACCCTAAGTAACTATCGTTATTTATTAGAAAAGAGTCATTTTAGAAAGTCTTTCTTTAATACAATAACAATTACATTTTTAGGGCTCTCAATGCAAATGACTTTCGGGTTAATATTAGCCTTAATACTTAAGAAAAATTTTAAAGGAAAAGGATTTTTTAGATCAATAATCTTAACTCCGATGGGGGTACCAACACTGGTATCTGGTGTAGCCTTATTATATATATTTGATACCCATGGTTATTTTAATGAATTAATCTATCGATTAGTTGAAGGTTTAAAATTAATAGGAATTATGTCAGAAAGTTATAGATTCATTCCCATTGACTGGGGTAGTGGTGGACTCAGAACTATATTCGTTATTGCTTTTGGAGATATGTGGAAAGTTACACCAATTGTAACATTATTATTACTGGCAGGTTTAGAGTCTATACCCCATGATGTATATGAAGCATCACAAATTGATGGAGCTACCACATGGCAAACCTTTAGACTAGTAACATTACCGTTATTAAAACCTTCTATAACAATGGCGGTTATATTAAGAGCAGTAGATGCTTTTAGAATATTCGAGCTTCCTATGATTCTAGCAGGACGACAGACCCCAGTATTAGCAACCTTTGCTTATGAGGAATATAGAATATACAATAATGCCAATGTATCGGGGGCAGCCTCTACAATCCTATTGTTTTTAATAGTTGCGTTTATACTATTATACTTAAAAGTCGTTGATAAAGGGGAGGGAATGGCGTAATGAAGACAGCACCATCTACTCAAAAAAACACTAAATTAGATACATCATATAAACCTAAACAAGATTATTTAGATCGTTTTTTAAAAGTTGGATTTCTTCCAATAACAATATTTTTTATGTTCATCATACTAATACCGATATATATACTAGTAAAAGTATCAGTTAGTCAACCAGTAGATGTATTAACACAACATCCTACATTCTTAATACATAACTTTACAACATCCCATTGGGAAAAGGTTTTAAGTTCAGGAAACTTAATACCAGCATTTTCGAAGAGTTTCATCGTAGCCACAGCTACAACAATATTGGCAATATGTATTGCAACACCAGCTTCATATGTAATTTCTAGGTTACCTAAAAAGATTAAATATGTAATTGTACTAGGTATATTCTTTACAAAAATGTTTCCAAATGTTGGTATAGCGTTACCTATATCAGTAAAGTTTATACGTTGGAATTTACTAGATACCCATATTGGGTTGGTTTTAGCCCACTTAATAGAACAATTACCCTTTATAACGTGGATATTGGTGGGAACTTTTGAAGTAATACCAGTGGACTTAGAAAAGAGTGCAATGATTGATGGAGCCACAAGAATTAGGGCTTTATGGAGCATCGTGTTACCAAATGCAGCACCGGGTTTGGCAGTGGCAGCTATGTTTACATGGTTAAATTCTTGGAATGAATTTACATATGCATTATACTTGTCACTTTCCACCAACACATTACCATTACAAGTTTATTACTATGTAAACAGAGGGGGATTCTTCCCAATGGCTACATACGCAACAATCTTAATGGTGCCAGTTCTTATCGTTACCTATGCTCTCCAAAAATATATCCGTTCAGATTATCTTGGTGGAGCAATTAAGGGATAAAAAAAGCAATTAAGTACTAACAAAAAAAGGGAGGAATTAATATGCAAAGAGCTTCAAAAAAATTAGCAATGATTTTAGTTGTAGTAATGTTATTCACTTTAGCTGTTGGATGTGGCAAAAAGACAGAAGAAGGAACAGCAAAAACAGAAACAAGAGTATTAAATGTAAGTATGGCTTTAGGTGAATCAGAATGGGAAGTAATGAAAACTAAAGTTCTTCCTAAATTTGAAGCAGACAACAATGTAAAAGTTCAAGCAGTACAAACAGAAGCTGCTGATTTAATTACGAAATTAGAAGCTATGAATAAAGCTGGAAAAATGGAAATTGACATTATTACACAAGATAATATGCAATTAGCACAACTTGTAGATAAAGGTTTAGTAGAAGATTTAACAGAATTTAAAAGCAGTATCCCAGATAGCATACTGCCTTCATTAGTACCAGTTGGTGAGTTTAATTCTAAATTATTCTTTATGCCTTACAGACCAAACGTTGAAATCGATTTCTATAATGAAACTAAATTCAATGAATACGGTTTAGAAATACCACAAAACTGGGATGAATTATTAAATGTTGCAAAAACATTCCATGAAAAAGAAGGTTTAGGAAGAGTTGCTGTAAAAGGTACACTAGATGGTAACACAACAGTACAATTATATGAATTCATTCGTCAAGCAGGTGGAGATCCATTAGTATTAAATGATGAAGGATCTGTTAAAGCATACGAGTACTTAAAGGAATTATGGCCTTACTTATCACCAGACACTGCAAGAGCTGACTGGAACACAATGAATAAATATTTAGCTACAGAATCAGTATACTTAGGCGCTAACTGGCCATTTGGTGTTAATGTAATTGTTCAAGAAGGTGGAAAAGAAAACATTAAGGCATTTGGCGGTTTCGCTGGTCCTGTAAAAGCATCAAAGGTATTAGGTGGAGAAGTTATTGGTATTCCAGTTGGATCACCTAATAAAGATTTAGCTGTTAAGTTCATGGAATTCTTAATGAGTAAAGAAGTACAAGAGATTTTAGTAACTGAACTTGGATGGCCTGCATCAAGAGGAGATGCTTATGGAGAAGTTGATGAATGGCAAAAACCATACTTCAAAGCTGTAAATGATGCACTAAAAGTTGCAGAAGCTAGACCAAACGTTATCTATTGGGATACTGTAGACAAAGCATTAAATGATGCTTTAAGAGAGATCACAATGGAAGGTAAAGATGTAAGAGAAACTTTAGATAAACACGCTAAGCTTATCGAAGATGCTAAAAAATAATAGATATTTGTAGATACTACTTGACAGGGTATATCTTTTGATATACCCTATCTTTTAGTAATGAATAATTTACTTAATAGATATTATTGAAGGAGATATGAAGAGATGAAAAGTGAATTAAAGGCAGTTATTTTCGATTTAGATGGTGTATTAACGGATACGGCAGAATATCACTACAAGGGATGGAAGATGTTGGCTGACCAACTAGGTATTCCATTTGATAAAGAAGCAAATGAAGAATTAAAAGGAATAGACCGTTTGGCGTCTCTTAACAAAATCCTTGAAAAAGGAAATAAAACCTACACAGAAGAAGAAAAAGCTCAATTATGTAACACAAAAAATGATTACTATAAAGAATTAATCAAATCAATTTGTGAAAAAGATTTATTACCAGGAGCAGAAAATGTATTAAAAGAGTTAAAGAGAAGAAATCTTAAAATTGGATTGGCTTCTGTAAGCAAAAATGCCTTTACCGTTGTTGAAAGCTTAAAAATTGCAGAATATTTCGATTATATTGCAGATGCTGCTAAAATTGCTAAAGGTAAGCCAGACCCAGAAATTTTTATTACTTGTGCCAATGGCTTAGGTGTAGAGTGTGAGTCTTGTTTAGGTGTTGAAGATGCAGCAGCAGGGGTAGAAGCTATTAAAGGGTCAAATATGATTGCAGTTGGAATAGGTGAAAAAGAAATATTAAGTAATGCAGATATGGTATTAGGAAGTTTAGAAGATTTAAACTTTGATGAAATTATTGCAGAATACTATTTAAAATAATTAAAAATTGTAATAAATTATTACAACAGTATAATAAGAAGCACCTAACAAAAGGTTAATATTATATGAAATATAGGAGGTTTGGGAATGAGGTCATTTCATAAAAATAAAAAAGCCATATATCCGTTTGACCAGTGGAATATTATTGAAAATGGATTTAACCCAGAAAATAACTATAGAAATGAAACCATTTTCTGTTTAGGAAATGGATATTTAGGGATGAGGGGAAATATAGAAGAAGGATTTATAGGCGATGTGGAAGGCTGTAAAGGATCCTATATTAATGGATTTTATGAATCTGAAAAAATCATATATGGAGAATATCAATATGCATTTCCACTTTGGGGTCAAACAATGCTTAATATTATGGATACTCAGTCTCTTGAAATCCATATAGATAATGAAAGATTTACAATGGACGCTGGAACCATTCAAGAATATACAAGAATCCTTCATATGAAGGAAGCTAAAGTAACTAGATCTTTAGTTTGGGAAAGTCCATTAGGTAAAAAAGTTCGTATATTAATGGAAAAATTTATTTCTTTTGACAATAGCAATGTAATCGCTTTTAAATTGACATTAGAACCTCTTAATTTCAATGGAAACATTAAACTTACTTCCTTTATTAATGGTGATGTTATTAATGAAAATTTAAGAGAAAAAGCATTTGTAACGATAGATAAAGGTGTAAAAGATGACATAATGTATCTTTTACAAAAAACAAAAGAAACTAAGTTTGATATTGCTTGTGGAATGTTACATAAAGTATATTTGGATAACGTAGAACTTGATGCTAAACCTAACTACACAGTAGAAGACGAAATGGTAAAAGTACTATGGAATATAGATGGAAAAGAAAATCAAAAAGTAACAGTCGAAAAATATATCTATTTTGATGCAAATAGAAAACACGATAAGAAAGAAAATCTTCTAAACGGCACTATTGAAGGTGTAACAGAAGCCAGTAAGCATGGATATGTAAAATTATTAATGAATCATGTTAAGTTTATGGAAAACTTCTGGGAAAACACAGATATTGTAATAAATGGAGATGATACACTTCAACAGGGAATCCGATACAATATGTTACAACTGCTACAATCTGTTGGTAGAGACGGTTATACCAACATAGGAGCTAAAGGATTGACTGGAGAAGGATATGAAGGACATTATTTCTGGGATACGGAAACCTATATTTTACCTTTCTTCCTATATAATAATCCAGAAATTGCAAAAAGTTTAGTCATGTATCGTTATCATACGTTAGATGCAGCAAGAAAAAGAGCAAGGGAACTTGATCATCCAGGAGCATTATTTGCATGGAGAACAATTGGTGGAGAAGAAACTTCTGCCTACTTTGAAGCTTCAACAGCTCAATATCATATTAATGCCGATGTAGTATATGCCCTTAAAAAGTATGTAGAAGCTACAGAAGACATTGAATTATTAATGAACTATGGAGCTGAAGTTGTTTGGGAGACAGCTAGATTATGGGTTGATCGAGGTGGGTTTATTCCACTAAGAGGAAATAAGTTCTGTATCCATGAAGTAACTGGACCAGATGAGTATAAACCAGGTGTAGATAATAATTGTTATACTAACTATATGGCACAACTACACTTAGAATATGCAGTGGAAATTGTTGACTTAATGAAAAAAGAAGCTCCTGAAAAGTATGAAGCATTAAAAGGAAAATTAGAGTTAAAAGATGAGGAAGTAACTTTCTGGAAGAAAGCTGCTGAAAATATGTACTTGCCTTATAATGAAGAGTTGGGCATCAACCCACAAGATGATTCATTCATCTATAAAGAGCCTTATGATATTGAAAACATACCAGTGGAAAGATTACCATTAGTATTTAACTGGCATCCATTAAATATTTGGAGATACCAAATTTGTAAACAGGCAGACGTTCTCTTATTAATGCTATTACAAAGTGAAAAGTTTTCATTAGAATTAAAGAAGGCAAACTTTGACTATTATGAGCCAAAAACCACCCACGATTCTTCTTTATCAGCTTGTATTTTTAGTGTTATTGCCTCGGAAATAGGTTATAAAGAATATGCATATAACTATTTTATGCAAACAGTTAGAATGGATTTAGATGACTATAATAACAACGTACATAAAGGGCTACATTCAGCTTGTATGGCAGGTGCTTGGTTAAGTGTTGTTAATGGTTTTGCTGGTATGAGGGTATATGAAGGCAAACTACACTTTAGACCTTATACACCAGAAAAATGGCAAGGTTATGCATTTAATACAAGATTTAAAGGTAGAAAATTAAGAATTGAGATGAGTAAAGAACAAGTTACTTATACACTTTTAGAGGGTGAAGACTTCACTATAGCACACTATGAGGAAGAAGTGACTTTAACTAAGGGTAGTGAAAAGAGTTTTGTTTATTAATCTATAAAAGATATAATAAGCTCCTTTATGTTCAAGTTAAGACTAAAATGATGCTTTAGGAATAAAGACCATGTTAAAGAATAACTTTAATGATGGTCTTTTATTTTTGTACTGATTATATGTGGTTGTTCACCTTAATTATTGATTTTATTTCGTTAATAAACAAGACAATTAAAAAGATTCAACTGGCTCGTCTGTGTAACATTAATACATGTATAAATAGAAAAAAAATAAAAGGCACAAATTACAAATTTTAAAAAGGGTTTTAGTAATTAATATATAATATATACTGTATGTTAATTATTTTTTTTAAAACACGCTAATTTATGGTGTTTTAAAAGATTAAGAAAGGTTATACATATTTAAATAACATATATATTATCTAATGTGTTTGTTTTTAACTAATATATATGTATTATTATTTAACAAATAATAATAAAAACAAGTTATTTTAAGAAGATATAATATTTTATTTGTTTTAAGTTATATAAACTTATAAATAATAATAATAAAAAAAGGAGGAATTGAAATGGGTTATGATCCGTATCTAGGAGAAATTATTTTATTTGCAGGAGGTTATGAACCACAAGGATGGAAGTATTGTTGGGGGCAGTTGCTACCAATAAATCAAAATCAAGCTCTATACAGTATTTTAGGCACTACTTATGGAGGGGATGGAAAAACAACTTTTGCTTTACCAGATTTAAGGGGAAGGGTGCCTGTTGGAATAGGTCAACTTAATGGAACATCTACGTATTCCATTGGTCAAAAAGGGGGTACTGAGGCTGTTCAATTAACTCAAAATAATATACCATCCCATAATCATGGGGCTAAAATTAATGAAGCTAATGTTTCTACTGAAATAACCTTAAAGGCTTATTCAAAAGATGGAAATAAAACATCACCAGAGGGGGCAATCCCAGCAGTTATTAATCGTCAAGAGGGTCCAGGTCAAAATATACGTCAATCAGGCTACACTCAAAATGAAGCTGATGTGAATATGAAGCCAACACCTGTTAATATCATGCTGAATAATATTAATGTTGAAGTAAGCAATACAGGTGGAAGTCAACCAGTTGAGAACAGACAGCCTTATTTGGGGATGAATTATATTATAGCCATTGAAGGAATATATCCAATTAGAAGTTAAAAAGTAGAGCGTTTATCTTAATTATCTAACTTCTAAAATTCTTTCATAAATACAACTTGAAGGAGGAATTTTTATGGGACTAGAACCATTTATTGGTGAAGTTGCTTTTTTCGCAGGAAACTATGAACCACAGGGATGGCTGTTTTGTGATGGTAGGATTTTACCCATATTTCAATATCAAGCTTTATTTTCAATTTTAGGTAATAAGTTTGGTGGAGATGGGAGTACTAATTTTGCCTTGCCAGATTTAAGGGGGCGAGTTGCAGTAGGTACAGGGCAAGCACCTGGTACATCTAATTATTATCAAGGAAACAAAGGCGGAGTTGAAAGAGTTACATTAACTCACAATAATTTACCATCCCATAGTCATGGGGCTAAAATTAATGAAGCTAATGTTTCTACTGAAATAACCTTAAAGGCTTATTCAAAAGATGGAAATAAAACATCACCAGAGGGGGCAATCCCAGCAGTTGTTAATCGTCAAGAGGGTCCAGGTCAAAGTATAAGTCAATCAGGGTACACTGATAATGAAGCTGACGTGAATATGAAGCCAACACCTGTTGATATCAAGCTTCAAAATATTAATGTTGAAGTAAGCAATACAGGTGGAAGTCAACCAGTCGAGAATAGACAGCCTTATTTGGGGATGAATTACATCATAGCCATTGAAGGAAATTATCCACCTAGAAGTTAAAAAGTAGAGCCATTTTGGGTATGAATTATACTATAGCAGTTCAGGGGCTTTGGCCACCTAGAGATTAGAATAAGTCACCACGAAGGCGTTTAAAGTAAGTTTAGCCATCGTGGTCTCTTTGAGTAAAAGATTATTTACTATATTTAGAAGGAGGATAAATATGCAACACAAAAAAGTATTATCTTTGTTGTTAGTGATATGTATGTTATTACCTATGTCATATAATAGGATAGTTGTCTATGGAAGCTCTGCCCCTGGGGATTACAGTATACGATGGAAATTTGAGAATAATCAGATGGATGAAAAGGGAAGTTTAGATATATCACAGACATTTGGTAGTCCAATCCAATATAACAATACAGCCCATAAAGAAGGAAGTTTTTGTGCTTATTTCGATGGTAATACTGTTATATATACCTATAACCCATCTGATATGGATGGTAAACATAATTTATCATCATTAGGAACCAATAATCAGATTACAGTATCAACCCTTGTTAAAATAGCTAATGATTCTAGTCAAGGAATCTGGGAATTTGGTGGAAGTGATAGGTTATATTTAAGATATAACTCTATTAACAAAAGGTTTTATGTAGGTGTATGGGGAACTGATGTAGTAGCTACAGGGGAAGCACAAATAGATGAATGGTACTTAATTACATTTGTTTGGGATGGAACTAACATAAAACTCTATATAAATGGAGAACTTTCTGCTAACATGATATATCCCCATAGCATCAATATTAATGATGGTAGCTGGGTTTCAGATTGGCATGTAGGGGTGGAATGGAGTAAGGGCGAATACTTAAAAGGTTATTTAGACGATACAATCATTTATGGAAGAGCCTTAACACCAACAGAAATACAAGACATGTATAGCTTCTACTTTCCATTACAAATAGCTCAATATAACGTTGTTTTTGATGTTGATGGTGGTAGTCCAGTTCCTAACCAAACAATAAACGAAGGAGAAAAAGCTATAAAACCAACAGACCCAACAAAAACAGGACACAATTTTGCAGGGTGGTATACAGATAGCAGTTACACAACACAATTTGACTTTACAAACACAGCAATAACAGGAAATGTTACAGTATATGGAAAATGGAACATCAACCAATACAACGTAACCTTCGACAGTCAAGGGGGAAGCCCAGTAGGAAGCCAAGCAGTAAACTACAACGGTTTAGTACCAACACCAGTAGCACCAACAAAAGAGGGCTACAGCTTTGGAGGATGGTACAAAGAAGCAGGTTATACAAACCAGTGGAACTTTACAACAGATGCAGTGACGGCAAATACAACATTATATGCCAAATGGAACATAAAGCAATATACCGTTAACTTTGATGTAAACGGAGGAAGTACAGTTCCTAACCAAACAATAAATCACTTAGAAAAAGCTATAAAACCAACAGACCCAACAAAAACAGGACACAACTTTGCAGGGTGGTATACAGATAGCAATTACACAACACAATTTGACTTTACAAACACAGCAATAACAGGAAATGTTACAGTATATGGAAAATGGAACATCAACCAATACACAGTGACCTTCGACAGTCAAGGGGGAAGCCCAGTAGGTAGCGAAGTAGTAAATTACAACGGTCTATTACCAACACCAGTAGCACCAACAAAAGCGGGCTACAACTTTGGAGGATGGTACAAAGAAGCAGGCTGTACAAATCAGTGGAACTTTACAACAGATGTAGTGACGGCAAACACAACATTATATGCCAAATGGAACATAAATCAATATACCGTTAACTTTGATGTAAACGGAGGAAGTACAGTTCCTAACCAAACAATAAATCACTTAGAAAAAGCTATAAAACCAACAGACCCAATAAAAACAGGACACAACTTTGCAGGGTGGTATACAAATAGTAGTTAC
>CALJEQ010000018.1 GCA_938074565.1 uncultured Alkaliphilus sp.
TAGAGAAACTAGGCTATAAAAGCATTAGTAAGAGGTATCAGTTAGTACATTAGTTCCTAGTGAACCGCCGTATACCGAACGGTATGTACGGTGGTGTGAGAGGTCGGTAGATAAAATAATTATCTACCTCCTACTCGATTATAAATAAAGTGATACATTTTAACAATCTTTTCAACACGTTTCAAAATAAGTTTTTCTGTTTCATCATTAATTTCAAATTCTTCTTTTAGCGTTCCATCATCAATAAGTGTTTGTAGAATCATATCAAATATATATAATTTCTTGTCTTCTAATTCTTTTTGTTTAGGCGTTTTATATTCGTGGATTAATTCGTTAAATTCTGTATTGTGTTCATCAACTGTATAAAGGTTTCTAACGTCAGTACGGCCAAGAAGATAGTCAACAGATACTTCAAAGAAATCAGCAATATTTTGCAGGGTTGTGGTATCGGGGTCTCTTTGACTGGTTTCGTACATGGCAATGGTACTGGGGGATAATTTCATAATACCAGCAAAAACCTTTTGACTAAGACTTTTCTCTTTTCTAAGTTTTTTCAATCTTTCAGCTAACATTTTATCACCCATTCTATTTTGGCATCATTTATTTTAAGGTATCACTTGAAGTGAATAAAATCAAGGTAAATCACTATAAGTGTCAATGAGTAAAAGGATAAAGTGTAGAATTCACATAAAGTAATAATTTGTTAAATTTGTAAATTCACGAAACGTGCTATAAAATATAAGAAGGTTTGTAAATAGTATTAGTAGACTTTTTATAGATGTGTATCAACAGTTATTGTAATGTATGTTTCGTGACAATACATAAAAACAGGAGGAGGTATAATATGGACTATAAAAACATTGTATTTAAACAAGATCCAGACCCAGTAGTACACTAGTATCAAACAAGAAAAACATAAGTATATTCAGTTTATTAACAGTAGGAAATTAAATTAATAAGGGTAACCTTTGGGTTATATAGCTAAAATAAGAAAAAGATAAAAGATACTGATTAGAACAAGTCAGTATCTTTTTGTATATATAATAATAGTTTCAGGAGAAATAATGAATATGACCATGAGCAAAATTATTTGAAGTTGTAATATTTACAATTAAAGTTGAATAGTATGCTAAGGGAAGTGGAAAGTGTTTAAAATTTTTTAGTAACATAGATGATAATAAATAGAATATTAATAGTTTGTGGAATAATTTTTAGTGATAAAAGTACATGAAATTCCATGAACAAACAAATATTCTAAAGAATAAGCGAATATTATGTTAAAAAACATAACTCATAATAAATAAAAGTAACTAAAATGAATAAAGTTGATTGATTTTATATTAATACTTTGTTAAAATTTTCTTAGTAAGGAATTATATAAAAAATAATTTTTATAAGTAAGTTAATTTATATAATGTAATCATTTATCTATTAGAACAAACTAAACTGGGTGAAAAGGGGAAAGAATATGTTGAAGCACTTAAGAATGAGAAGAAAGTTAATAGTAATGTTTATTATAACCGGACTTATACCACTAATGTTTATAGGTTTCTTCTCTTATAATAAATCAGCAAAAGAATTAGAAAAGGAAATATCTAAGGGAAAAGAAATATATTTGGAACTAACGATAGAACAATTAACTAAATACTTTTCAGATAGGGAAAGTAATGGAAAAGCTATAGCTGTTAATGAAAACATTAATTATGTATTAAAATTGTTTCAAGAAAATGATATAGCTAAACAGCAATGGAAAGATGAGTATAATAGCTTAGAGAAATATTTTCATCTTGTTTTGAAAGAATATGGTTTTACAGATATGTTTGTTACCACTTCAAAAGGTGAAATAATCTATGTTGCTAAGAATAAAGAAAAATTAGAAGGATTAAGTATATATAGACGCCCATATTTCCAAGCTGCATTAGAAGGAAAACAACAATGGTCAGATTTGTTGTATTTTGATATAACCGGCGAAAATGTTATGATTCTTTCTACGCCTGTATATAATGATGCACAAAACAATGAAATTATAGGAACTGTCAATATAATTATTAATCAAGATATATTAAATGAAATTGTTCATAAAGGAATAGGTAAACTAGGAGACAGTGCTGATGCTTATCTAATTAATGAAGAAGGCTTACTGTTAACAGACACTAAATTAGGGGATTTTACAAACGATTCTGCATTAAATGTACGAATTGAAACTAAAGCAATAGAACTAATAGTAGATGAAATTATTAATAACAATATAGGTTATGCAGTACAAAGTCAATATAAAAACTACATAGGCAGTGAAGTTTTAGGAAACTTAGGGGTTTTGAAAGTAGGAGATACAACTGCTGGTCTAGTAATAGAAGTAGGCAAAAAGGATGCATTTAAAGGATTATATAGTATACGAAGATTAATATTAATATCTTTAGGAACAATGGTTATATTCGGTATTGTTATGGCTACTTACTTTGCAAATATTATTGTGGGGCCTCTACAAGAAACATCTTTAATGTTAAAAGATATAGCAGAAGGTGAAGGGGATCTTACTAAGAGAATTAAAGTTACTACTAAAGATGAAATTGGAGAATTAGCATTAAATTTCAATCTATTCGTAGAGAAAATACAACGATTAGTAATTAATATCAATCACAATGCTTCAACATTGAAAGAAGGAACCGAAGGTCTATATAATACTACTACAGGTTTAATAGAAAAAACTAATAGAGTTAATATACATGCACAAGATATAGCTACAAATATGGAAGAAAACAGTGCTACAATAGAAGAAGTATCTGCTTCTGAAGAACAAATTTTTTCTGTAATTACACAATTAGCCAGTAAAGCTGAAATAGGCAGTCGTCAATCAAACGAGATCGAAGAAAGAGCCATAAAACTAAAACAGGATACAGAAGAATCTATTAAAACTGGTAAAGCATTATTTAAGCAAAATCAGCGAAGTATGAAACAATCGATTGAAGAAGGAAAAGTAGTAGGAGAAATTATAAAAATGTCTACTGTTATTTCTCAAATAGCATCGCAAACTAACTTGTTAGCCCTCAATGCAGCAATAGAGGCGGCTAGAGCAGGAGAGCAAGGGAAAGGTTTTGCTGTTGTTGCAGAAGAAGTAAGAAAGTTAGCAGAGCAATCGGAATTGACTGTTGGACAGATTAAAACAACTTTGGAAAAAGTTGATGGTGCATTTTTAAAATTATCTACTTCTGCCAATAATATGTTAGAATTCTATGATAAAAAGGTAATGCAAGATTATGAAGCAATGTTGGCTGTTGGTGAACAATATTATGCAGATGCACAAATTATTAGCGAAATTGTAGACGAATTTGCTAGTACAAGTCAACAAATAACAGCTTCAGTAGAAGAAGTAAATAATGCTTTAGAATCTGTATCAGCGTCCATTGACCATGTTAGTGGAGAATCGCAGGAAATTGCAGCTGATGTGTCTGAAACCACAGAAGGATTTAATCGTATTAGCAAAATAGCTGAAACACAAGCTCGGTTAGCAACAGATTTAAATAAGTTAGTAAATACCTTTAAAGTATAATTATGTTGATAAAAAACTCATTTGTTTAGAACTATATAATAGGATATAATAGACGGAGAGGGAAAACACGGTTAGTTTTATCTAACCGTCGAAAGGAAGATAAAAATGAGTAAAATAAATCAACAGGTTTCAAGACCTACCTCCATCGGAGGTCAAGCCTTAATAGAAGGGGTTATGATGAAAGGACCTCGAGAGATTGCCATTGCTGTACGGACACCAGACAATCAAATTACAATAAAAAAAGAGCCAGTTACAGGATTAACTAAACGATTTAATCTCGGTAAAATCCCTTTTCTTCGGGGGGCAGTTGCACTGGTGGACTCAATGTTGTTGGGGGTTAGATCATTAACCTACTCGGCAGAACTGTTGGAGGACAGCATGAAGGAAGAAGAGCCAGATAAGTTTGAACAGTTTCTCCAAAAAATATTTAAAGATAAAGCTGGAGAAATGATGTTATATTTTTCTGTGTTTCTTGCTATGTTAATGTCTGTAGGAATATTTATTCTTGGACCAACTTTTTTAGTTAGCTTATTAAAAAGATTTACTGAGCATACAGTAATATTGAATTTGACAGAAGGAATAATTAGAATAGCAATATTTACCATATACATTCTATTGGTATCAAGGTTGGAGGACATGCGTCGAGTTTTCCAATATCATGGAGCAGAGCATAAGGCGATCTATTGTTATGAAAGTGGAGAAGAATTAACTGTTGAAAATACAAAAAAATTCACTACCCTTCATCCCCGTTGTGGAACAAGTTTTCTTTTCATTGTAATGATGGTAAGTATGATTGTTTTCTCGACAGTGGGCTGGTCAAGCTTATTAGTAAGAGTAGTATCTAGATTACTTTTATTACCATTGGTGGCAGGTGTGTCATATGAAATAATTAGGTTTGCAGGAAAAAGCAAATCGCCTATAATGGCTTTAGTTAGTTATCCAGGACTAATGATGCAAAAATTAACAACAATAGAGCCAGATGATAGCCAAATAGAAGTGGCTTTAGAAGCATTAAAGAATGTTTTAGTAGATAATAAGGAGGAAGCAGATTGGTAAGAGTTGTTGATCTGTTGAAACAAGGTGTAGAAAAGTTAAAATTAGTAGGAATAGATACACCTCAGTTGGATGCTGAGGTGATTCTTTGTAATTTATTAGAAGTAGAACGGGTGCAACTTCATATACATCCTGAAAAGGAGATTGCCTGGGAAATATGTCAAAAATACTGGGAGGCTGTAGAAAAAAGAGTGAATTTTATGCCGGTACAGTACATTATTAACCAACAGGAATTTATGGGTATGGACTTTTATGTGGATGAAGGGGTACTAATTCCTAGAGGAGATACGGAAATTTTGGTGGAGGAAGTAATAAATCACTACCAAAAACATTATGCTCCACAGTCAATTAAGGCTTTGGACATTGGGACAGGCAGTGGTGCCATCACCATCAGTTTGGCTAAATTTATTGAGAAAATAGAAGTATTCTCTATTGATATATCCCCTAATGCCCTAGAAATTGCAGAGAAGAATGCCGTTAATTTGGGAGTTAAAGAAAAAATACATTTTCTACAGGGTAGTTTATTTACACCACTATTAGATAAAAAACTAGATAACTCCTTTCAAATGATTGTTTCTAATCCCCCCTATATACCTCGGAAGGTTGTAGAAGGCTTACAACCACAAGTGAAAGATTATGAACCTTGGCTGGCTTTGGTGGGAGGAGAAGATGGGTTAGATTTCTATCGCCAAATCATTCAAGAAGCGCCTAATTATTTACAAGATGACGGTTGGCTAATTTTTGAAATTGGTTTTGATCAAGGGGAGGCAGTTTCTAAATTAATGGAAGCCTTCGGTTTTTCAGAGATTAAAGCAATAAAAGACTTAGCAGGTTTAGATAGAGTTGTATTAGGGAAAAAACAACTATAGATGACAATTGTTTTAATGGTCATAAATTACAAAGTATGGTATAATATTTAAATGTGAAAAAATTAATCGGTTGAGGTGAATTATAATGCTAGATAAACTAGCTTTTTTGGAAGAAAAATATATGGATTTAAGTAAAAAAATCAGTGATCCTGATGTAATTAATAATCAAGTTCAATGGACGAAATTGGTAAAGGAACATGCAGAGTTAGAGCCAATTGTTGAAAAATATAAAGCATATAAACAGGCAGAGGAAGCTGTGTCGGGAGCAAAAGAAATTTTATATGATAAATCTGCCGACGATGAATTAAGAGAAATGGCAAAAATGGAAATAGATGAAATGACAGAACTAATTGAAAATATACAAAATGAATTGACTATTCTTTTATTACCAAAAGACCCTAATGATGACAAAAACGTTATTGTAGAGATTCGTGCAGGGGCCGGTGGAGATGAAGCGGGTCTTTTTGCTGCTGTATTATTTAGAATGTATACGAGATATGCAGAAAGACAAAACTGGAAAGTAGAAATGATGAGTGTAAATGAAACAGGAGTAGGTGGATATAAAGAAGTAATCTTTATGATTAGAGGTAAAGGTGCTTACTCTAAATTAAAGTTTGAAAGTGGGGCTCATCGTGTGCAACGGATTCCAACAACGGAATCTGGAGGAAGAATTCATACTTCCACAGCAACGGTGGCAGTTTTACCAGAAGTAGATGACGTGGAATTCGAAATTAATCCTAATGATTTAAGAATAGATGTATTTCGTTCATCGGGTAGTGGTGGACAAAGTGTTAACACTACAGACTCTGCTGTTCGAGTTACCCATAATCCAACTGGTTTAGTGGTATCTTGTCAAGATGAAAAGTCGCAGTTAAAGAATAAAGAAAAGGCTATTAAAATACTTAAAGCACGTCTGTTAGATAAGTTAATTCAAGAGCAACATGATGAAATAGCTGAAAACAGAAAGTTACAGGTGGGTACTGGAGATAGAAGTGAGCGTATCAGAACGTATAACTACCCTCAAGGTAGAATTACAGACCACCGTATTAATGTTACCATATATAAGTTAGATGCCTTTTTAGAGGGGGAAATTGAAGAAATGATAGATGCTTTAATTACCTCTGATCAAGCTGATAAATTAAAGGAAGTTCAGCAGTAAATAGTTAAGTTAATAGTTATTAGTGTATTTCAATAGTTAGGTAGTTATGTAGCTAATAGCTATAAAGAAATTGAGTTATAATAATAGCTTCTAGGTTAATTAGCAATCCCAAACCTCCCGTGGTGTATTCCATAGGAGGTTTTTAATATTTTATTTAGTGTTGCCTCTTCTAGAATAAAAGACTTAACTCTCTCAAATAAAAGTATAATACAATTATTATTTTTATTATAAATACTACCCCTTTTGAATATATTTACAGTGGTGGATTTTAGAAATGATATTACACTATTTGTTTAATATCGAGGGGGTATTCTATTGAGTGATATATTAAGAACTACATTAATTGGTTTTTTAGTAGGCATTATAGGTACAGGAGTAGGTGGTTCTATGGCATTTGTACTTAAAAATCCCTCCAAAAGGTTTTTAAGTGGAATTATTGGATTATCCAGTGGATTGATGATGGCAATTGTTACTTTTGAATTATTACCAGAGGCATTTATGTTGGGTGGAATTCCTGCTACAGTTATTGGATTAGGTGTAGGTGCATTAATGGCTTCGGCATTGGATGGAATCATTTCAAGGTTTACTAATATTAAACTAAAAGAAGGGAAAGGATATATTAAAACAGGTATTTTACTAGGGGTTGGAATTGCTCTACATAATTTTCCAGAAGGTCTGGCTATTGGCTCAGGTTTCGTAGCTCAACAAAGATTAGGAGTGGGGTTAGCTATTGTTATTGCCCTGCATAATATGCCAGAAGGTATTGCTATGGTAACACCTATGAGGGTGGGAGGTTTTTCAAGAACAAAAGCTTTCTTATTGACTCTTTTAGCGGGGGCACCTATGGGAGTGGGGGCATATTTTGGAGCTTTAGTAGGACAGTTTGCTTTTAGTCTTATTGGGGTATGCCTTGCCTTTGCTGGGGGAACAATGCTTTATATAACCTTTGGTGAGCTATTGCCGAAGGGCAAAGAATTACATAAAGGCAAAACTTCAACTTATTTTGCTATTTTAGGTTTTATGTTGGGAATATTAATTTCAAAAAGGTTTTAGAATCCATTGTTAATTTAGTGTTTTTTGTATAAAATAAGATAAATAACAAGTTGAAAGTAGAAGGTGATCTTCCATGTTTCAAATCCTATCGTGGATAGTTCGTTATCTTTTTATTGGGATGATCTATTACTTTATTTACAGTATTATCCGATTAATCTATTTGGATATTCATTCCATACATAATCGTGGCAAAAGTCAGGCAGATGCTTATCTTAAACTCATTAATCGTAAAGATCGCTTAGACTTCGATATAAACGAGTTCTATGATTTAGAAGAAGAAACAACCATTGGGCGTAGCAACAAAAGTGACATACAGATAATGGACAAGTATATCTCTTCCATTCATTGTAAAATTACCATCGATGAAGGCGTACATTTTTTAGAGGATATGGAGAGTGTTAACGGAACATACTTAAATAATGAAAATATTCAAGATGTGGTGGAACTAAGAAATGGTGATCGAATAGGAATCGGGCAAGTAGAGTTCTTATTTGTAAAAGAGGTGGATTAAGAAAATGTTTAAAAGGTTAATTTTAGGTAGACCAATTAATATACTCATTTTCATTAATATTCTTTTCTTTGGACTACTTTACCTATACATAGGACCATATGATGTAAACGTACCCATTGCAGGAGCATTACTGACTGTATTAATGGTACTTTGTTATTATATTATTGTAAAGGCGAAGATGGGAGATCAATATATTTTTCTAATTATTTCTGTATTGTCCAGCTTAGGGGTGGTAATGATTTATCGTTTAAACCCACAATATGGTTTTAGACAAATTACGTTGTATGGATTAGGTGTATTGCTTTATTTTCTATCCTATTTAATATTTACTTGGATTAAAGGATGGGAGAATTATGGTTATTTTTATATTACTTTGGGGATTTCTCTATTTATATTAACTTTTGTGATGGGAACCACTGTAAAAGGGGCTACTAATTGGATAAGAATAGGAAATTTTAACTTACAGCCTGCAGAAATAATAAAATTGGTATATGTGTTTTTTATTGCTGCCTACTTTAAATATCCTAAAAAGTTTAAGAATGAATATATTTTCTTAGGTTTAATCTATTTGCATATTATGTTTCTAACCCTGCAAAGAGATATGGGTATGGCGATGTTATTTTATGGAATATTCATTAGTGTTTATTATATCTACCATCAACAAAAAAAACTATTCTATGGCAATTTTTTAGCAGCAGTTATCATTAGTATTTTCAGTTACTATACCATGACCCACGTTCAAGTAAGGGTTGAAGCGTGGCTAAACCCTTGGAAGAATATTGCCGGGAGAGGTTATCAAATTACCCAGTCGTTGTTTGCCATAGCTGAAGGTGGTTTTTTTGGTGTGGGATTAGGATTAGGTAGACCAGACTATATTCCAGAGGTCCATACAGATTTCATTTTTTCTGCTATCTGTGAAGAATTAGGGATTTTTGGTGGTGTTGCAGTGGTGCTACTGTACTTTATTTTAATATATAGAGGGTTTAAAATTAGTCTTACTATTGAAGAAACTTTTAAACGGATAATTGCTCTAGGAATAACATTGACCTACAGTTATCAAACTTTTATAATCATTGGAGGAGTCATAAAACTAATACCATTAACGGGAATTACCCTTCCTTTTATTAGTTATGGTGGTAGTGCATTGGTTTCAGCATTTATATCTTTTGGTATTTTGCAAGCCCTTTCTAAAAAATCCTTACAGGGAGAGGAGATTATGAAAGTTGGAGGAGAATAATAAAAAGATTATTCACTTAATTATATTGTCGTGTCTTTTGTTTTTAAGTATCATAGTGTATTTAACATACTTTCAAATATTTCAAGCGGAAACAATTGTAGAAAACCCCTATAATAGAAGACAATGGCAGCGGGAAGAAATTACTGTAAGAGGTAATTTATATGACCGTAATGGTGTGCTTATTGCTGAATCTATTGAAACTGATGAAGGTATTATAAGAAAATATACCCATAATAGGTTGTATAGTCATTTAGTAGGGTATAGCCATAGGCAATATGGGAGATCGGGAGTAGAAGCTTATTACAATAATGAAATAATGGGTCTGACAAATGAAAAAAGTGTCTCAAGAATTATGGAGCGTATTACTGGTGAAAAAATAAGGGGTAATCATTTATATTTAACTTTGATTCATCAACTACAATTAAAAGCAGGGGCATTATTAAAGGGGAAGACTGGTTCGATTGTAGCAATTGACCCTAACACTGGTGAGATATTGGCAATGGTGAGTAAACCAGATTTTAATCCCAATAACTTGGTTAAAGATTGGTCAAATCTAGTGGAGGATGAAAGAAGTCCTCTGCTTAATAGAGGTTTATCGGGGCTTTATCCCCCTGGCTCTACCTATAAGGTGATAATGACAGCAGCTGTTCTTGAAAATCAAGAGATAGACCATCAATATCAGTGTGAAGGTAGCATCACTATTGATGGATACAATCTTTCAGATTATGATAAAAAAGGGCATGGGCCATTGGATTTAAGAAAGTCTTTGGTGGTTTCATGTAATACTAATTTTGCTAGAATGGCACAGGAGTTAGGGGATAGAAAAGTTATGGAAATCTCCCGTCGATTTCTTTTAGGGGAAGCTATTGGTGGAGATATTCCCTTGACTAAAAGCTTATTTCCTTATGAAAATAATATGAAACCAACAGATTTAGCGGCTGTTTCCATTGGGCAAGGTAAATTGTTGGTGACACCACTACATATGGCTTTAATAGCAGGGGTATTTGCCAATGAAGGAGAAATGTTACAACCTAAAATATTAAGGGAAATTGAGACTCCAGAGGGTAGAATAATTGATGGACCAAGTATCCAACCACAAAGAATTGTGGAAGCAACCATCGCTAATCAAGTAAAAGAGATGATGGTGGCGGCTGTTCAAGAAGGTACTGGAAAAAATGCTAGAATTTCTGGTGTACAGGTGGCTGGTAAAACGGGGACAGCAGAAAACATTAGTGGAGCTAGTCACGCTTGGTTTATTGGGTTTGCCCCTGCTGACAACCCTCAAATTGCAGTGGCAGTTCTTTTGGAGAAGGAAGGAAATACAGGAGGGGCTGTGGCGGCTCCCATCGCAAGAGAAATTATGAGAGAAGCGTTGAGAAGAGGTGTTTTGAATTGATTAAGACAGTAGTTATAGAAATAGATTCTTTAAACATAGAGGAAGAAAAATTAATTGAGTGTAGTGAAATACTAAAAAGAGGGGGAACGGTGGCATTCCCTACGGAAACGGTTTACGGATTAGGAGCAAATGGCTTAGAGACTAGTTCAATAAAAAAAATATTTGAAGCAAAGGGAAGGCCTTCTGATAACCCACTGATTTTACATGTTTCCTCTATCGAAGAAGTGAGGTCTCTAGTAAAGGAAATACCTGAAGTTGCTATAAAACTTATGAACACCTTTTGGCCAGGACCACTTACGTTAATATTTGAAAAAAGTGAATTAATACCAAAAGAAATTACAGGGGGACTAGATACTGTAGCCATAAGGATACCTCAACATCCCATCGCTAATAAGTTAATACAACTAGCAGGAGTCCCTGTGGCTGCCCCCAGTGCAAATATATCTGGAAAACCAAGCCCAACAAAAGCTGACCATGTGGTTAAAGATTTATATGGTAGGGTTGATGCTATAATTTCTGGAGGTAATTGTGATATAGGTGTGGAATCAACGGTGCTAGATTTAACTGTGGAAACTCCAACCATTTTAAGACCTGGTGGGGTAACCAAAGAGATGTTGGAAGTAGTACTTTCGGCTGTGGTATTAGACCCTGCTTTAGAAGAAAATAGTAGAGAATTAACCCCTAAGTCACCAGGTATGAAATATACCCATTATGCCCCAAAAGCAGAGGTCACCATTGTAAAAGGGCATATAGATCACGTTACTAAAAGAATTGTAGAAATGGAAAAAGCTTTAAGGGATGATGGAAAACAGGTGGGAATCATTTGCTCTGATGAATCGAAAAATAAGTATACCAGTAATATGGTAAAATCTATGGGAAGTCGAGTAGATATGAAGGCTATGGCTTCAAATCTTTTTAAAATATTACGGGAATTTGATGAAACCACTGTGGAAATAATATTAGCTGAAGCAGTGGAGGAAACAGGTTTGGGTAAGGCAATAATGAATAGGATGTTAAAAGCCGCTGGTTATAGGGTGATTGAGGTATAAGGGGGCAGTAGCATGAAGAAAATTTTATTGGTATGTACAGGAAACACATGTCGAAGTAGTATGGCTGAAGTGTTATTAAAAAAGTTATTAGATGAAAAGAATATAAACTTAAATGAAATTGTAGTGACGTCTGCGGGAACAGCTGCAATTATGGGGGACAAGGCATCTTCACAGGCTGTGGAAGTAATGAAGGAATACGGAATCTCTCTCGAAAAACATAGGTCAACCCCAGTAACAGTAAAGGCTATACAAGAGGCTGATTTAATCCTAACCATGACCCTTAATCATAAAAGATATGTTGTTGGTATAGTTCCAGAAGCTGAAAACAAAGTATATACATTAAAGGAATTTGCAGATGCAGAAAATATGTTGAGTTTCTCCCTAGATATTACTGATCCCTTTGGTCAGTCTGTGGAGGTTTATAGAAGTTGTGCTAATGAGATTAATGTTTATTTAAATAGACTATTGGAGAAATTATTATAATATTTATGGAACTTTATTAATAAATAAATAGAGGATTTGAAATATTTTTGTAGAATATTATATAGGTTTGAGATTTAGTTAGAAGGGATGTGGAGTAATGAAAATTGCTTTAGGTAGCGATCATGGGGGTTATAAGTTGAAGGAAGTTATCAAAAATCATTTATCAGAAAAGGGTTTTGAAATAAGTGATTTTGGTACAGATTCAACAGATTCCTGCGATTATCCTCACTTTGCCCAAGCTGTAGGGGAAGAAGTGGCAAAGGGTACATATGAAAAAGGAATTTTAGTATGTGGAACGGGTGTGGGTATATCCATCGCTGCAAATAAGATCCCAGGGGTTAGATGTGCATTGGTGGGGGACTGCTTTACTGCTGAAGCCACCCGTCAACATAATGATTCAAATGTGTTGGCGTTAGGGGCTAGGGTTATTGGAGACGGTTTGGCATTGCAAATTGTTGATATATGGCTTAGAACTGAGTATGAAGGTGGAAGACATCAACAAAGGGTTGATTTAATTACTGAAATAGAGAAAAAGTATAGCAAAGAAGTCTAATAAAAACATACAAAGGGAGGAATTTTAGTGAGTAAAGTAATCGTAATAGACCATCCGTTAATTCAACATAAGTTGACTTTATTAAGGGATAAAAATACAGGTTCAAAGGATTTTAGAGAATTAGTAAAAGAAATGTCTATGTTAATGGGTTATGAAATTACTAGAGATTTACCATTACAAGAAGTGGAAATAGAAACTCCTTTATGTGTTACTAAGTCTAAAGCATTAGCTGGTAAAAAATTAGGAATTGTTCCAATTTTAAGAGCTGGGTTAGGAATGGTGGATGGTATTCTTCAATTAATTCCTGCTGCTAAGGTTGGTCACGTAGGACTTTATCGTGACCCAGAAACTTTAGAACCAGTTGAATATTATTGTAAGCTTCCAAGTGACGTTGAAGAAAGAGACTTAATTGTACTAGATCCAATGTTGGCAACTGGTGGTTCTGCTGTGGCTGCAATAAGATTTCTAAAAGATAGAGGGGCTACAAACATTAAACTTGTTTGTTTAATTGCTTCACCAGAAGGGGTGGAGGTTGTACAAAAAGCCCATGATGATGTTGATATTTATGTGGCTTCAATTGATGAAAAGTTAAATGACCATGCCTACATAGTACCTGGTTTAGGTGATGCTGGGGATAGATTGTTTGGAACTAAGTAGAAAATAAATATAAATAATACAAAAAACCAACCTATAGGAATATGGGTTGGTTTTAGTTTTTGGCTTGCAATTTATGATTGTTTTATAGTTTAATGAAGGTTCATATTTAATACTAATTTTTCTTTTTATTAGTTTAAATAAGTATGGTACAATATTACTATTAGTGAGTTAATGAAAAAACTTTATAAATCGGTAAATTACACTTATATATTATAATGTTATAAATTAAACCTTTCACAAAGGAGTATGTAATGTATGAAATATTGTGCTGTTATTGGTGATATTGTAGGGTCTAAAAAATTAAAAGAACAACGCAATCAGGTACAAGAAAAATTTAAAGATGTAATTAGTAAAGTTAATAATAAGTACAGTCAATATATTGAATCTAAATTTACTATTACACTTGGGGATGAATTTCAAGGTTTATTAAATGATGCTTCTATAAGTTATGAAATTATACAATATATTAAGGAAAATATGATGCCTGTAAATTTAGTATTTGGAGTTGGTATAGGTACTATGGAAACCACTTTTTCTAAGGATATTTCTATAGGGTCTGATGGACCTGTATATCATTATGCCAGAAAAATGTGTGAAAGAGCAAAGAAAAAGAAGCCTTCTATATGTTATTATTCAGATTCTTTTGAAGATGAACTTATTAATTCCACAATATATTTAATAGAATCATCTATACAAAGGAGAACAGCAATACAATTAGAGGTTGTCAAATTATATAAAGAAGGAAAGACTCAGAATGAAATATCAAAAATTTTGGAAAAGGATCAATCTACAATAAGTAGAATATTAAAAAATTCTTTTTATGATGAAGTTAGGTTTGCAGAAAAACAGATAATTGAAGTTCTTGCTCAAAAACTAAAACAGAATAACATTATGTACTTGTAAATACATAAGCTATATTATGTATGTTAATATGCATAATATATAAAATGTGCTGAGTGATACATAATATAAATAAATTATTTTTATATTAGGGAGGATGATTGTTTGATAACAGATTTAATTATTAGTTTATTATTACTTTGTCATGTAATAGCTGATTTTTACTTGCAAACGGATGAAATGGCTAAAAATAAATTAAGTAATAATAAAGAAATAGCGTTTAATGCATTATTAACCCATTGTTTTCATCACTTTATTATAACAACAGCAGTAGTGTCATTATTATTAGGTTATAAAATTATTTTTTTCACAGTAATATTATCTTTTACACATTGCATATTGGATTATTTTAAGATATGTTTGCAAAAAAAGCATGATATTAATTCCATCAAATTATTTATTTTGGATCAAATAATGCATATATTGATGATTTTATTGGTGCTTCCTTATATGAAATATACAAAAATTACAAAATTTACTTCTTTACATATTTACTTCACTAATTTAATGATAAAGTTATTTCCCGTTTTAGGGGATGTAGATAATTATATTTGGATAAAGGTTATATATATTATATTATTATATTTATTTATAATTAATGGAGGGACTGTAATTAGTAAATTGACTACAAAAAAATTAGATACCGGTGCAGAAAGAATACAAGATGTTGAATTTGACGTAGAAGGTGAATTATCTTTTAACGGCAAAAAATTTAAAGACGACAAAGTACAAATAAAAGGTCGAATGATATTAAAAAAACCAGTAGTTGATGAAATACAGAATAATACACAACAAAGTAATGATGAAGTTGCAGCTGCAAATGAAACAGCGAGTCAGACATTAACTGTGGAAAAAAGAAATATTATTTTAGTGAGCTTTTTGGAAGCATTTAAAACAACTCCATATAATTTAATAATGAAAAAGAAGTATACTGGTGGAGAAATAATAGGAGTAATAGAACGGTTACTTATTTGTACTTTTGTTATACATGGAAATTACGTAGCTATTAGTTCTGTTTTAGCTGCAAAATCTATAGCGAGATATAAAAAAATAGAACAAGATGCTGATTTTAGTGATAAATTTCTAATTGGTACTTTGTCCAGTGTTTTAGTTGCTGTACTAGCAGGACTTATTTATAACTTATTATTTTAATGGAGTAAAATAAATGAGCTTATTGGCATTGAAAAATTGTTTGAAAGTAAAGAAGAAATATATAGATTAGTTTTTGGAAATTATATAAAAACAGAAGATTTAAGTAAACGCCCTTTATCAAAATTAACTAGAGATATTTGTAAGGAATATGGTATAAAAATTGATAACTTATAAATGTAGTAGATTACATAAAAGTAATGACATTATAATTAGTAGATTATATTACTCACTGTTGCTTACATCACAGTCAGGAATTGAGCTGATTATTATTTCTCCTATAAATGTTAATGCACTAGTTGAGAAAGCTCAAGGATTAATAGATGAAAATGAATGTATATTTTATATGAAATCAAATAAAAAACCACAGAAAAATTACCCCCTGTGGTTTTTTTTATGAATAATATTAAATTTTAATGACAAATACAACAATACAAAAATAAATGTGTTAAAATAGAGAGATAATAGGTACACTTACGCAAAGGGGGAGAAAAGATGAGACCTTCTTGGGATGAATACTTTATGGAAATGGCAGAAGTAGTAAAGACAAGAGCCACTTGTTTAAGAAGACAGGTTGGGGCTGTAGTTGTAAAGGATAAACGTATATTAGCCAGTGGATACAATGGTGCTCCCAGTGGTATAAAACACTGTGAAGAGACAGGCTGTTTAAGAAGTCAGATGAACATACCATCTGGCGAAAGACACGAACTATGTCGTGGAATCCATGCAGAACAAAATGCCATCATTCAAGCTGCCTATCACGGAGTCAAAATTCAAGGGGCAACCCTATATGTTACATTACAACCTTGCATACTCTGTACTAAAATTATTATTAATGCAGGCATTGATAAACTAGTATTTAGAGGAACTTATCCCGATGAGTTTGCGGAAGAAATGTTGAGAGAAGCTGGAATAAAACTGGTAAAATTCGATTAACGAGACATTAAAAGCCATTGATTAACAATGAAGTTTGGTGTATGATGGTTAATGGATTATAGTTTTATACAAGGAGTGAAAACATGGAAAAATATTTTATTGCTTTTTTAGTTGCATTGATGATTTCTTATATATTGACACCATATGCAATAAAACTTGCTCACAAAATAGGAGCTATTGATGTACCTAAAGACAATCGACGAGTACACAAAAAACCCATACCTAGACTGGGTGGATTAGCTATTTATGCAGCATTTATATTAACAGCTCTAATAATGGCACCCATAAACCGTCAATTGCTAGGAATATTAGCAGGGGCAACTATGATTGTGGGTATTGGAATAATTGATGATATGAAACAAATTTCTGCAAAATATAAGTTGTTGGTGCAAATAGTTGCTGCTTTTGTGGTTATTTTCAGTGGTGTTAAGATGGAGTATTTTAGTAACCCGTTAAATAGAGGATTAATTCCACTTGGAATTTATAGTATTCCAATGACGGTTTTTTGGATTGTTGGAATAACCAATGCTGTTAATCTAATAGATGGACTAGATGGTTTAGCGGCAGGAGTTTCGTCAATTGCATCTATTACATTGGCATTTGTAGCTTATTCAAATGGACAATCTCAAGTAGCACCAATATTATTGTTAATATTAGCAGGTGGAGCATTAGGATTTTTGCCTTATAACTTTAATCCTGCAAAAATATTTATGGGGGATACGGGTTCTCTTTTGATTGGTTTTGTTTTAGCCAGTGTTTCAGTGGCAGGAGTAATTAAAAGTGCCACTACCATTGCAGTGGCAATACCTGTACTAGCCTTAGGAGTACCTGTTTTTGATACTGCATTTGCAATAGCAAGAAGATTAGTAAATAGAAGACCTATAATGGAAGCCGATAAAGGTCATCTACATCATAAATTATTAGAACAAGGGCTTTCGCAAAAACAAACAGTATTAGTATTATATATGATTAGTATGGTTTTATGTGGAAGTGCAGTGTTTATATCAGATACTAATAGTCGTATAGGTGCATACTCGGTATTAATGACTGTTGCACTTATGGTGTTATATGGGGCATTAAGAATTGGACTGATGAAAAAATCTAAAGAAGGCAAGGCAAAAGCCTAACCTTATAAATAGGTTAACGTTATTAACCAAAACCTATCTTATTATTAAGATAGGTTCATAAATGATGAAAAAGTCTGTCCATTAGGGCAGGCTTTTTTCATTTGTGAAAAGTGATATTTTCACCCCAATGTTAAATACTGCAATTGAGGTAATTTGTATCATTTTTATTGGTTATATGTAATAATATTTGAGTCTAAATACTTAAAAGCAAACTTTTAAATAAAGATGAAGGGAAATAATTATTTATATAGAAATATTATATAGTAGGTACTGTTTGAGTTATAATTAAAATATTAAAAATATTTACATATGAAATGGTAATTGAGGGAAATCCTATTTTATATGGGAATGCTATAGGAGGAATAAAAAAGAATGAAACAGTTGAAGGTAATGACGATATTTGGGACTAGGCCGGAAGCTATAAAAATGGCTCCTTTAATAAAAAAATTAGAAGCTGAAAAAGCCATAGAGTCAATTGTGTGTGTTACTGCACAACATAGAGAAATGTTAGACATGGTTTTAGATTTGTTTGATATTAAGCCTGATTACGATTTAAACTTAATGAAACATGGGCAAACTATTTCAGATATTACAGTTGGCGTATTAAAAGGACTAGAAGAGGTACTAAAAAAAGTTAAACCTGATGTTGTACTAGTTCATGGAGATACTTCTACTGCATTTGTAGGAGCATTAGCTGCTTTTTATCAACAAATCAAGGTGGGACATGTGGAAGCTGGACTAAGAAGTGGTAATATTTATTCTCCATATCCAGAAGAAATGAATAGAAGATTAGTTAGTACATTAGCGAATTTACATTTTGCCCCCACAAAGGGAAATTATAATAATCTTATTAATTCTGGTGTCTCTGCTAATGAAATTTTTATTACTGGTAATACTGTAATAGATGCATTATTACAGGTGGTAAAGGATGATTATCTTTTTCAGAATGATCTATTAAACCAAATAGATTATGAAAATAAAAAAGTTATTGCTATGACTTGTCATCGTAGAGAAAACTGGGGAACTCCAATGAAGAGTATCTTTACAGCGGTACGAAAAATTGTAGAAAGCAATTCAAATGTAGAGGTGATTTTTCCTGTACATATGAACCCAACCATTCAAACATTAGCACAAGAAATAATGGGAAATGTTGATGGAATACATTTAATTCAACCATTAGAATATGAAGAATTTGCTAATTTAATGAATAAAGTGGACATTATTTTAACGGATTCTGGTGGTATTCAAGAAGAGGCTCCAGCTTTTGGAAAACCTATATTGGTACTTAGAACAGAAACAGAAAGACCTGAGGCAGTTGAAGCTGGAACTGTTAAAGTAGTGGGGGTACAAGAAGATAATATTATTAAAGAGATAGATAGATTGCTAAATGATAAGGTTGCATATGAAACTATGGCTAATGCTATAAATCCTTATGGAGATGGAAAGGCAAGTGAAAGAATTATTGAAATATTATTAAATTTATAAAAATAAAAAGTGATATTATGAAAATTTTTTTGACTTTAAAAACATAAACAGTTAATTTACTAACAAAAAAATAAATGGCAAAACACGTATAATTAATAAGTGGAAAAAAAGGAGGAATATAGTTTTTTCCGTCGAATACATAGTATTGTGGAAAAAAACCAATGTATAAGTAAGCATAGCGAATGTATATTTAAGTAAAACTATAATAAAAACAACCTGTAGTTATTGTGATTAAATTAACGATAAATAAGATAACTTAGGGTGGATTAAGTAGCTTAAAAAAATTTAAATTAACATGATGCAATTCAGAAATAGGAGGTATTATGGGAAAAAAAAGTCACCCATTACAGAACTTAGCTCTGATTAGTCATATAGGCATACTAATGATTGTACCAATTTTAGGTGGACTATATTTTGGCCGGTGGCTAGATAAAAAATTTAACACTGAACCCATTTTTTTATTTTTATTTATTGTTGTAGGGGTAGCTTCTTCTTTTGTAAATCTTTTTAAGGTTGCCACAAAAGATACTCCTCAAAGGAAAAGGAAGTGATTTGGTGGAAGTGGTAAAGTGTACTCAACTTATTTTGTTGAAAGGGGTAGCCATATTTATTGGACTGCTTTCTGTTGTAAGCGTAGTTCTCTTAAAAGAACCTAAACCCTTCATTACTGGTTTAGTGTTTGGATCAATAATGGGATTTCTAAACTTTAGATTATTATATATTACTTTAACAAAGGCAGTGAAAATGCAGCCCCATAAAGCACAGGGTTATGCAGTAAGTAATTACATGGCTAGATATGCAATTACTGGAGCTGTCTTATATGTCTCCATCAAAGCAGATCATATTAATGTCTTTGGTGTACTTGTAGGTTTATTCGCTTTAAAGTTAGTTATTTTAAAAAAAGAATTATTTCAAAAAGAATTTTGGAAAGTAATTTTTAAAAGAAAGGAGGAGAGATAAGAGATGGAAGGGTTTGGTACAAAAATATTATTTGAAATACCAATATTAGGAGGAATACCATTAACTGAAACAGTAGTCAATACATGGATAATAATGGCGATTCTTACTATTTTTGCAGTATTTGCAACCCGTAGGTTTGATAAAATTCCTAGAGGAATACAAAATGTAGTTGAGGCAATAGTAGATGTAATTAATAAGTTTACTGCCCAAACTATGGGGGAAGATAAAAAAGGATTTAGTGCCTATATGGGAACATTATTCTTATTCCTGTTATTAGCAAATTTATTTGGTTTATTTGGTCTTAGGCCTCCTACTGCCGACTTAAACACTACATTTGCTTTGGCGATTATGACCTTTTTAATTATCCATACCAACGGCGTGAGAAGAAAAGGAGCTAAGAAGTATCTTAAGGGATTTCTAGAACCATTTCCTGCAATGCTACCATTAAATATTATTGGTGAATTGGCATTGCCAATTTCTTTAGCATTCCGTTTATTTGGAAATATTATAGGTGGAGTTATTATTGTTGGCCTATTATACGGAGGATTAGCTTCCTTAAGTGGTATGTTAGGAATTACTTTCATACCAGTATTACAAGCAGCAATACCAGTTGTGTTTCATCTATACTTTGATTTATTTGCAGGAGTACTACAAACCTTTATATTCGTAATGTTGTCAATGGTGTTTATTTCAATGGCAATGGATTAGGTTAGTGGGACGAAATAGTTAGTTAATAATTTTCTATTTATAAAATAGAATTTAAATTAAAAATAAATTTAATTAAATTAAAGAAAACGAAAATTAAGGAGGAATTATATTATGGAAGGTATCACAGGAAGAGATCTAATTTTAGCAGCTTCAGCAATTGGTGCAGGTTTAGCGGCAATCGCGGGTATCGGACCTGGAATTGGTCAAGGATATGCAGCAGGTAAAGGCGCTGAAGGAGTAGGTAGACAACCAGAAGCACAGGGAGAAATCATCAGAACAATGTTATTGGGACAAGCAGTAGCAGAGACTACTGGTATTTACGGATTAATTATTGCATTAATCTTATTATTTGCTAACCCATTAGCATAATAGTTATTTATTGTGGGGGGATTAAAACCTCCCCCGTATTCTTACCTAATATTCTGATGGAAGGGAGGCAATATTGTGCAACCATTAGTAGGAATTAACTGGGATTTTGTTTTCCAGATTATAAATACAATCATTATTTTCTTGGTACTAAAGAAATTTCTCTTCAAACCAGTAACTGAATTTATGGAGAATAGACGTAAAACAATTGAAGACTCTATCAAAGTTGCTGAAAACAAAAATAGAGAAGTCGATGGTCTAAAGGCTGAATATCAAAGCAAATTAGATTCTATTAAAGAAGAGAGAAATGAAATGATAAAAGAAGCTTCTAAACGTGCAGACCAACGGGGTGAAGAAATCATCAAGAAGGCTGAGTTAGAAGCAAAGAAGATTATTGATAAAGCTAATTTAGATATTGAAAGGGAAAGGCAAAAAGCCCTTAATGAATTAAAAGATCAAATGTCTGAACTAGTGATCATGGCAGCTTCTAAAATAGTTGAAAAAGAGTTAGACAAAAACCAACATGACGCTATGATCAAAGAATTTATTAAGGAGGTAGGGGAAGCAAAATGGCAGAATTAGTAGCTAAAAGGTATGCTGGTGCTCTGTTTGAAGTAGCTCTTCCCTTAAAAAAAGAACAACTTTTTATGGAAGAACTTCTTGGTATATTAAATACTTTACAAACATACCCAAAGTTTGACCAGTTGTTAAAGTCTCCCCTCATCCATGCACAAGAGAAAAAAGACATTTTCACTAAAGTTTTTCAAGGAAAAGTTAGCGAAGAAATATTAAACTTTTTATATGTTTTAGTGGATAAAAGAAGGCAGCTGTATATTAAAGAAATTATTGAAGTGTATAAAACGATGGTGGAAGAGGCAAAGAATATAGTAGAGGCAGTAGCCATAACAGTAGAACCAATGACTGAAAATGATTTGCTCCAACTTCAATTAAAACTTTCTGCAACCTCTGGGAAAAATGTAACAATTCGTAATGAAATAAATCGTGAAATAATTGGTGGGGTTCTAATCAAAATAGGTGATAAAGTCATTGATGGAACAATCAAAAATCGACTTAATAAAATGAAAGAACAATTATCACAAATCATAGTATAGGATAGGGGTGATATGACGTGAATCTCAGACCAGAAGAGATAAGCTCAATTATTCAAGAGCAAATTAAACGATATGAAAATAAATTAGAAGTAAAAGATGTCGGAACTGTGATTCAGGTTGGTGATGGGATTGCAAGGATTCATGGGCTAGAAAAATGTATGGCTGGTGAATTATTGGAGTTTCCTGGAAATGTGTATGGTATGGCTCTAAACTTAGAAGAAGATAACGTAGGTTGTGTACTTCTTGGTTCAGATGAGAATATCAAAGAAGGCGATATTGTTAAGCGTACACAGAGAATAGTGGAGGTACCTGTAGGGGATGCCCTGTTAGGTAGAGTTGTTAATGCTTTAGGACAACCTATTGATGGTAAAGGTGCTATTCAAACCACTAAATATCGAGAAATTGAAAAAGTTGCACCTGGAATTATTAAGAGAAAGTCTGTTCACGAACCATTACAAACTGGTATTAAGGCCATTGACTCTATGATTCCAATAGGAAGAGGTCAAAGGGAATTAATTATCGGAGATAGACAAACAGGTAAAACTGCAATTGCTATTGATACCATTATCAACCAAAAAAATACTGATGTTATTTGTATATATGTTGCAATAGGACAAAAGAAATCTACTGTAGCACAAATCTATGATGTATTAGAAAAAAGTGGTGCAATGGAATATACCATTATTGTATCGGCATCTGCCAGTGAATTAGCACCATTACAATATATTGCTCCTTACTCTGGATGTTCTATGGGTGAAGAGTTTATGGAAAATGGTAAGCACGTATTAATTATTTATGATGACTTATCAAAACATGCTGTTGCTTATCGTGCAATGTCATTATTATTAAGACGTCCTCCAGGTCGTGAGGCTTATCCTGGTGATGTATTCTATCTACACAGTAGATTATTGGAAAGAGCTGCAAAGTTAAGTGATGCCAATGGTGGTGGATCTTTAACAGCCCTACCGCTTATTGAAACCCAAGCGGGGGACGTATCAGCATATATTCCTACAAATGTTATCTCTATTACAGATGGACAAATTTTCTTAGAGTCTGAATTGTTTTATTCTGGTATTCGACCAGCTGTTAACCCTGGTATATCGGTATCCCGTGTTGGGGGTAGTGCTCAAATCAAGGCTATGAAACAGGTTGCTGGTAAGCTTAGATTAGAATTAGCCCAATACAGAGAGTTGGCAGCCTTTGCTCAATTCGGTTCTGACTTAGATAAAGAAACACAAGAACGATTAGCCCAAGGGGAAAGAATCGTTGAAATTTTAAAACAGCCACAATATCGTCCGGTTCCTGTTGAAGAACAAGTAATGATTATTTATGCGGTAACAAATAAATATCTAACCGACATCAATATTGAGCATGTAAGAACTTTTGAAGAGCAATTATTAGAGTTTATGAGAAATCAATATGCAGAAGTTGGTCAAACGATCGTTTCAACAGGTAAATTAGAAGGTGAAACAGAAGAAACACTTAAAAAAGCAATAGAAGAGTTTAAAAAACAATTTAAATCTCAAATAGAATAATAACGTTATTCCGCTGTAATCGGGAGGTGAGATTTTGGCTGGACTTGGGATGCGTGATATTAAAAGACGTATTAAAAGTGTAAATAGTACAAAGCAAATAACAAAGGCAATGGAATTAGTTTCTTCTGCAAAGCTTAGAAAAGCTAAAGAAGCACTGGAAAAGACTAAGCCATACTTTAACTCTATGGAAGAAACAATTCATGGGATATTACAAAACACAAAAGGGATAAAACACGAGTTTTTAACCCAAAGAGATATTAAGAAAACTGCATATATCTTAATTACCGCAGACAGAGGTTTATGTGGTGGATATAACTCAAATATTATCAAATTAGCCCTTAATCATATGGAAAACAAAGAAAGAAAATCTATTGTTGCAGTTGGATCAAAAGGAAGAGATTTCTTTAGAAAGCGTCACTATGATCTAGATGGTGAATTTACTCATATTTCTGAAACGCCATCCTTTTCAATTGCCCAGCAAATTAGTAGACTTTCATTAGAACTTTACAAGCAAGGATTGGTGGATGAAGTCTATCTAGTGTTTACAGAATTTATTACAACAATTAATCAAAAACCGAAGGTGGTAAGGCTACTTCCTCTAGAAATATCAGAAGATGAATATAAAAAGGAAAGTAAAACAATGATTTCCTATGAGCCTTCCCCAGAAGCAGTTTTAGATTATTTAGTTCCTAAATATGTAGATAGCATGGTTTTTGGTGCTTTAGTTGAATCTGCCACCAGTGAACAAGCAGCTAGAAGAGTTGCAATGGAAAGTGCTACTGATAATGCAGAAGAAATGATTGGAAATCTAAAATTAGTATATAACAGGGCAAGACAAGCTTCCATTACACAAGAGATCGCAGAGATTGTTGGTGGAGCCGAAGCCCTAAAGTAAAAAGTTTGTAACCATAAATTTAGCAGAAACATTAAGTTCCAATTTGAATTGAAAAACAAATGTGTGTTTCTGCTTTAAGAAGGAGGTAAAGTAATGGCTGTAGGAAATGTCGGTAAAGTGGTTCAAATTATCGGACCAGTTTTAGATATACGTTTTGACAGAGATAATCTGCCGGCTCTATTAAACGCCATTGAGGTAAAAGGCGAGCATAATAAAGTAGTTGTAGAAGTTGCTCAACATATTGGTGACGAAATTGTAAGATGTGTTGCTATGAGTTCTACTGATGGTTTAATTAGAGGGACAGAGGCTATCGATACAGGCAGTGCTATTAAAGTTCCTGTTGGAAGAGCTACTCTGGGTAGAATATTTAACGTTTTAGGTGAAGAAGTAGATGAAAAAGGACCAGTAAATTCTGAATTTAGTTCACCTATCCATAGACAAGCTCCAGAATTTGAGGAGCAAGAGACCTCTACAGAAATTTTCGAAACTGGTATTAAGGTAGTTGACTTAATTGCTCCATACTCAAAGGGTGGTAAAATTGGTCTTTTCGGTGGTGCAGGTGTTGGTAAAACAGTACTAATTATGGAGTTAATCAACAATATTGCAAAGGAACACGGTGGTTTATCAGTATTTGCAGGAGTTGGTGAACGTACAAGAGAAGGTAATGACCTTTACCATGAAATGATCGATTCTGGAGTTATTGAGAAAACAACACTAGTTTATGGACAGATGAATGAGCCACCAGGGGCAAGAATGAGGGTTGGTTTAACTGGTTTAACTATGGCTGAATATTTTAGAGATCAAGAAGGACAAGACGTGTTATTGTTTATTGATAACATCTTCCGTTTCACACAGGCTGGTAGTGAGGTTTCTGCGTTACTAGGTCGTATGCCTAGTGCTGTTGGTTACCAACCAACATTAGCACAAGAAATGGGTGCCTTACAAGAGCGTATTACATCAACTAAAAAAGGTTCTATTACATCAGTTCAAGCGGTATATGTACCTGCCGATGACTTAACTGACCCAGCACCAGCCACAACTTTTGCCCATCTTGATGCAACAACTGTTCTTTCAAGACAAATTGCAGAGTTAGGTATTTATCCAGCAGTAGATCCATTGGATTCTACATCAAGAATACTTGACCCAACTGTAGTAGGGGAAGAACACTACAAAGTTGCCAGAGGAGTTCAAGAGGTTTTACAAAGATATAAAGAACTACAAGATATTATTGCAATTCTTGGTATGGATGAATTATCTGATGATGATAAGTTAATAGTTTCCCGTGCTAGAAAGATGCAAAGATTCTTGTCGCAACCTTTTGACGTAGCTGAACAGTTTACAGGAATGGCAGGAAAATATGTACCATTATCAGAGACGATTCGTGGATTTAAAGAAATATTGGAAGGTAAGCATGATGATCTTCCAGAAGGTGCTTTCTTATATGTTGGTACGATAGAAGAGGCAATTGAAAAGGCTAAAGGGAAGTAGGTGATGGGATGGCCTCTAAATTTCATCTCCAAATCATAACACCCACTAGGACTTTCTTAGACGAAGAGATTGAAATGGTAGTATTAAGAACTGTAGAAGGGGATCTGGGTATATTAAAGAACCATATACCTTTGGTGACGCCCTTATCTATTGGTAAATTAAAAATTGTAAGCGATGGGCAAACCCGTGAAGCAGCTGTTGCTGGTGGTTTTGTTCACGTAAATGGTGAAAAAACTGTAGTCATTACAGATTCTGCTGAATGGCCACAAGAAATAGATGTGAATCGAGCTAATGAAGCTAAACAAAGAGCAGAAGGTAGAATTAAAAGTAGAACACCAGAAATAGATGCTATTAGGGCTGAAATTGCTTTGAAAAAAGCACTAAATCGTCTTGATGTAGCTAAAAGAAAATAGATAAAATAAAAAGCGTCTCCATTAGAAAATAGATCTAGTGTTGAGACGCTTTTTATTATGTTTATAATTTTATAATATAAATTAGTTGTTATTGGTTTAATATTAATAAAATTAACCCATAAATTCTTGTTTATTTCACTTATATTTACTATTAATTATATATATTTGTTAAATTGCACAATTGCAAATTACTAGACAGTTTAGTTTGGCTAAAATAAATTAAATAATTAACTATTTAAAAATGTAAATTTAAATGGGGTGAACCTATATTATGCCATATTTACAAAATAACACCTCGTAGGCTTGGGTGTTAATTTAATATTGACAGAATATTATTATATTAGTATAATAATTAACGGGAGGTGAGGGATAAGAGTTAAAGTTTTACTGGCATAATGTATTGGTGTATATATTACATGCCAAATAAAATTCTGATACTAAGAAATAGTACATGTAAGAAAATTTCATTCAACGCAATAATTAATATTACTAAAGGAGTGTATTTATGAAACATAACAAAACAATTTCGGCATTATTACTAATTGTATTAATATTTAACATTTTTTCGGTACCAGTACATGCCATAACTGAAACACAAAATACAGTTGCAAATAATGATATGGAAGTATTAGAAACAAATGAATCAAGTAATTATAATGATGATAATAATTCAATGAAACAAAAGTATTTAATTAAGTACAATAATAAGGATAAGAAATTTAAAGAAAAGGTAGAAAAAAAGATTAAAGACAAGGGTGGTAAAATATTAAAAGAACTTGATAAATTAAATATTTTATCGGTTGAGCTAACAGAAGATGATTATAAAAATTTAAGAAATGATACATATATTACACTAATTGAGCCGGATTATACAATTGAAACCCAAGAAGAAACTATTCCGTGGGGGGTAAAAAGCATAAAAGCCACGTCAGCCCATGGACAAGAGGTAACGGGAGCAGGTATTAATGTAGCTATCTTTGACACTGGTATAAGTCCCCATCCTGATCTTAATATAAAAGGTGGAGTTTCCTTTGTTGATGGAGTGCATTCTTATTATGATGACAATGGACACGGTACTCATATTGCAGGTACTATTGGGGCGTTACTTAATGGAAAAGGAATATTAGGGGTTGCTCCTTTGGCTAATATATACTCAGTTAAAACTATTGCAGCTGATGGTAGAGGAAGCTATAGTAGTATAATTGAAGGTATTAACTGGGCAATTGAAAATAATATCAATGTTATTAATATGAGTTTTGGTGGAAGTAATTACTCTAAAATATTAGAGGAAGCTATTAATCTTGCTTATGAAAATAATATATTGATTATTGCATCGGCAGGTAATAGTGGTTTAGATATTACATATCCAGCTAAGTTTAATAATGTTATTGCAGTAGGAGCAATTGATGAGAATGAAATTAGAGCTGATTTCTCTAGCTTTGGAACAGAATTGGAATTAATGGCACCGGGTGTTAACACATATAGTACCTTAAATAAAGGGGATTATGGTAGCAAAAGTGGTACTTCAATGGCGGCAGCATATGTTTCTGGAGCAGCGGCATTAATTTGGAGTGTTAATCCAGTGGTTTCAAATGAAAATGTTAGGGATGTTTTAATGTATTCAGCTATGGGACTAGGTGATCACAATTACTATGGCAATGGTTTAGTTGATGTAGAATATGCCTTAAGCACGTTTGAAAAGTATCGATCTAATGATACAAAGAATGATAGTTTAAGTAAAATAAAAAATGTTAAACGAAATAAATTAGATTCTGAAGACAAATACAAAAAAGAAAAACAAGAGAAGGAAAAAGATAAAAAAGACAAAAAATCTACAGAAGATACAGTTGTCATTAATCATGGTAATAGTTTTAGTAACGCCACTACTATTAATGTTAATACTAACATTTCTGGTACAATAGGAGTTAGTGGTGAACGAGATTATTTTAGATTTACAGCACCTACAAGTGGTTCTTATACAATTGAAACCACAGGAAGTACAGACACTTTTGGTCATTTATATAATAGTAGCCAAACACAAATTGCTACAGATGATGATAGCGGAGAAGGAAATAACTTTACAATTAGCCAAAACTTAATAGCAGGACAAACTTACTTTATACAAGTTAGACATTTTAGTACAGGAACAGGAGCTTATGTTTTAAGGGTAAATGCTCCAGTACCAGCAGATGATCACGGAAATAATTTCTCAACAGCAACTTCAATTAATGTAAATACAAATGTAGCAGGTGCAATAAACTATGGTGGAGATGAAGACTTCTTTAGATTTACGGCATCAACAACAGGCTCATATACAATAGAAACCACAGGAAGTATAGACACCTTTGGACATTTGTACAACAGTAGTCAAACACAAATTGCTACAGATGATGACAGTGGAGACGGAAACAATTTTAGAATTACCCAAAACTTAACAGCAGGACAAACTTACTTTATAAAGGTAAGACACTTTAATACTTCTGGAACAGGTTCATATACATTAAGGGTGTCACCAACTGAAGAATGGTATTATGCAGAAATAGAGACTGACAATGGGGATGTACTAAAAGTCTATATGAATAATCTTGGAGAGTCTATTGAAACGAGTATAATTACAGAGGCGAGAGTAGTTCATAATAACAGTACGCTATTATCAACTTATAGACTAATAAATGATGAATGGTACCAATCAAACGTGGTTGCATACAGACCAGGTGGGACATTACTTATAGCAGATGTTGGCATAGATGAAAATATTATTAATTCGGTAGGAATTTCTAGTATTAAAGTTATCGATATTAATGATATTAGGAATAAAATGGTTAATAAAATAGAAGATTTTATTGGCATTCCTTATTCTTCATTAAATACTAATGATAAAAAAATGGTTCAGAGTGGAATTGTACATAGTATTGATAATAATATGTTCTTTGGACTAGCCCAAAAAATAGTGAATGTTGGTAGATTAGAACATAACTACTACTATATGAGAGCTAAATCACTAATGGATGCATTTTTTGTAGCAAAGTATACTATCGCTACGGCAGGTAGTGTTCAAGCAGCAATGAATGCTTGGTCAGCAGCTGGAATTTCTGGTGGACTTGCAATAGCAACCTCTCCATCTGGAGCAGGTACAGTAGTTTTTGGCGCTACCGCTGCTACTTCATTAGCTGGAGCAGTAACTATGACAGGAGTATCGTTCGTATCAGCAAGTCTAACAACTAGGTCTACAAATAATTTTAGATCTAATATACAAAAACTACAAGATACACTAGGTTATAAGCTAAGAAATTTAAAAAATAATGTTTTAACTGAAATGGAAAAAATACCTGACTGTCATACAATAAAAGAACATGTTAATATAACCGATGATGGTCTGTTAGCTAGAGGTGTAAATGCTTCTAAATATCATGATTTAGATAAGGCAACTAGAGCTGTAAAGGAAGCTGTTCTTAATAACGCAGATGATGTTGAAGCTTGGTTAAGAAACACTTCATCACCAAATCGTTTAATTTTTGACACGACACATTCTTTTGACTTAGGTTATGGTTATAAGGTTGGAACTGTAACAAAAATAACTAATCTTAGGACATCGAGAATAGTGATAGAAAAATCTAATGCTTTTGAATTAGGTTTTAAAATTATTACTTCTTATCCTATTTTACCTTAAACTATTAAAAAGTATTGAAAAATACATTAAAATAGAAAAAGCAATATGTCCTTAAAGAATGTTGCTTTTTCTATATATTCATTTATAATTACATATAAGAAATAAAAGTATGAAGGAGACAATAGAAAATGAATGATCCATGGAATGCAACACAAGAAGAAATAAAAGAATGGGCTTATGATGCTGATGCAGAAGTACCAGATCAAAGCTGGCACTTATTAGTTGGAAGACTAGAGTATTCAGATTTATTACTGGAATTGGTAAGTGATGAAAACTGTCCCCAAAGAATATATCTACTTTCATGTTTATATCATATGGTGGGGAATTATATATCAGCTGAAATTAAACCATCTGAAATGTTGGAGGACCTTTTAGATGTATTAGATAAGGCTAGAAAAATAGATTCTGCAATTATAAAAACTTGGGTTGAAAGATCTTATCATATTATTAAAAACCCTAAAGAATTTGTGTATTTTGATTGGTGTCTAGGGGGATATGCTTTTAGAGAAAAAGAAGGTAAATAATGTTTAAAGTTATTTTGTTACATAATATAAGGTTTTAAATAGTATTTGATAACATTTGAAACGGAGGATTTATCATAGGAATACTATCCATAAGTACACTTGTTTTGTTTATACTCACTATAATAACTTTACAAAAGATGGAGATAACCCCATTAAAAGCGTTGAAGATTTTTTCTGGTATAATTGTAGTTATTGTGCTTATTTCAATAATTTCAAAATTACTGCAACCCAGTCAGAAAAAAATTGAACTACCCGTTGGTGGGGAAGTATTTAAAGGTGTTAATATCTTAGACCAAACAGAGGATAGAAGGTATTTATTATTGGGTGTTGTAGAAGATGGACAAACAAAGAATATTGTCTATGACACAGAAAATAATAATTTTATAGATAACTCTAATCTATTTGTAAAAGAGGATGCGTTATATAGCACCAAAGAAAAAGAAAATGTATTGGACATTTTCATGGGTAATGAATTGATTTATTCCGTTGATTTATTACAATTTGGATTTGAAAAAATTAGTGAAGAAGCTTCAACAGTAAATGTACAATGGTCTTCAACAAATAAGTATTTATTTGTATATCAGTTTGCAAGTGATAAGCTGTATAATAATTTATTAATTGATACTGTCAATAGAACCATAGTACAACTGCCTGTAAAAGGGATAACGGAAATTAAGTGGTCCAGTGACGATAAAAAAGCTATCTTAAATTATCTTACAGAGTCAGTTAATGAAAACTATAGATGGAACATAGTTTATGCTTATGTAGATTTTGAAACTGGTGATTTTAAAGAAATAAACTTTTATGGAGATTGGATACCTAATTCCCATTATGTTTTCAGTGAAGATATGGAAAGATATAACATGAATGATGGTTTAAAGAAGGATTCTATTCATGTTGGTAAAAGTGTTCATAGAGAAACTATTTCGTGGATAACTCCTGATAAAGTTGTGTTAATTACAACAGGTACAAAGTTTCGTATGACTGATGCAATTCCATTCGTTGGGGCATTTTTGAGATTTTTAAGACCTATTGATCAACATGCTAACATAATTAATTTTAATAAAATGAGACTTAAAGAAAAAACTATTAATGCTTCTGTAGTAGTAGACTTTTATTGGTCCAGTGATTATAACTATCTTTTCTATACTAATAATAATTACAACGAAAAAGGATTATACAAAATGAAAGTTAATTTTGGAAAGTAATTAATTAGGAGTAAGGTATTAAAGTTATGGAGGAAAATTAAAATGAATGACCCTTGGAATGCTACACAAGAAGAAATAAAAGAATGGGCTTATGATTCTGATACAGAAGTTCCAGATCAAGACTGGGAGTTAGTGGTGGGGAGATTGGAAAATGCAGATTTATTACTGGAACTGGTAAGTGATGAAAACTGTCCTCATAGAATATATCTACTTTCTTGTTTATATCATATGGTAGGGAATTATATAGGAGCTGAAATTAAACCATCTGAAATGTTGAAGGAACTTTTAGATGTATTAGATAAAGCCAGTAAAATAGACACTCCAATTATAAAACTATGGGTAGAAAGATCCTATCATATTATTAAAAACCCTAAAGAATTTGTATATTTTGACTGGTGTTTGGGGGGATATGCATATAGAGAAAAAGATTCTAAATAGAGTTGGTAACAAAATTTTAAAAACTTATTTATTAGTATTAATATTATAGATTTAACACATTGAAAAAAACCTACTAGATTAAATAAAAGCACCTTTTAAAAGTGAGCTTGCATTTAATCTAGTAGGTTATTAAAAGTAACTATTTAATAAGATATAGCATCAAATGGATGATCTACATCAGCTTCTTCAACTGTAATAAACATTTTAATAGGAAGTGCCACAATCATCTGATAAGATTCACTAATCCATCCCATATCAGCATGAATAGATAATGGTAAAATTTCATCAGGAAGACGCAGCAGTCGTACTTTTCCATCCTTGACTTCTAATTTACCAGTATATTCTTTTCCACCAAACTCAAAGGGGAAATCAATAAAAACAGATTCTTCAGTTTCCTCCAAAGGAAAACGATGAATAACTTTGCCATCTATATTAACAACAATCTGCTTACCCTCCATAGGTGTGGTAAGTAAACGAGGAACTGCAAAGATAGAGGCAACACTTAATAGTATAATAAAAACAATTAAGACCTTATCTGCCGTTGTCATAAATTTCATGGAAATCCTCCTAACTAAAGCTACTTCAAAAAGCAACTAAAACTATTATAAACCATTTAGCCGAGGTTTACAATGAAGATTAGAATAAGGATAAATGAAAAAGGGCATTTTAACATTATAAAAATCTTTAAATTTTATAGTCGCATTTTAATGATTGTTGCTACATAGTTAGTAAATAATATTAAAATTAGAATTATATATCTATACAAAGATAGTGTATTTTAAGCATAATCAATCCTAGTTCAAAAAACGAAAAGTATAAAAAATTAACTAAAAAACTTTAAAAGATTTTAAAATAGTGGTAAAATTTACATATGTTTGTTTTGAGGAGGTAGAGAAATGGCAGAAAACAATGAATTAAAAAGAACACTAGACTATGCACTACATGGTACACCAGAGCTCAAGCGAGAAGAAAAACGTATATGGTTAGGAGAGTTTAGAGAGAGGGTTATATTAGGACTTCCGTTAGAACAGTCTTTATATAGAGAAGCATTAAAGTATGTAGAAGATGCTTTAGCTGATAATATGGCAGAAATGCTAATTGTAAATAACCGTATACCAATGGAAATAATGGCTAATTACATGCAGTTGGCAAAAAAAATGAACAAAGAGTATAAGTCTATGGCTATGGATAATAATGATGCAATGGGGGTGGTTGTGGCAAGTAGAAGTGCAGTTGATCGACATGAAGTAGTACCCCAAGTTAAAATGTTACCTGAAAATTATAGAAACTTACATCATAATTGTTTATGCGCCAACCATCTACAAGAGGTTAATGAGTTAGCCCCCGAATACGCTGATGAGTTTAAGAAAATTACTTTTGGAGATAAGATGATGGGTATCAAGTGTAGTATTTGTCAGAAGGAAGAAGATGGTGGACCACTAATGTAAGAAAATTGCTGAAGATAAACAGCAATTTTTTTTTATTTATTTAAATTAATGTGTGTATAACAAAACAGATATTGTCAATAATTTAAATACAAGAGAAGAGAATAAGTTGTTAAGCAAGATGTTTTTTGTCCCCCTTTAACATCCAAATACAAGCTTAGTTCTCTTCTCTTTTATAATTTTTAATAAATTTTAAACAATAGACTAATAGGTATTACTAGTATCAATGTAGTATTTAATTTTGATAGGACTAGTAATATAGATTGAAATGGAGGGTTAAAATGAAAAGAGCAATATTTATTGGAATTATATTAACTTTATTAATAGGTATATTTGAGATACCAGAAGCTTTTTATAAGAAAGATGAGACCAATCCAGAGGTAGAAGCTTTAGCCCTTATTGAAGCATTTGAGTCTAGCCAAACAGATTTTATTGAGTTTAACATTAATGCAACATTACATATAAAAGATGAATTTTTTAACATGTATCAATTGGAAGACATAAAAGAAATACTTATTAATGAATTAGAATTAAAGGGTGAAATTAAAGATATAACCAGTGTAGAACAATATAATCCATACCTTATGTTACAAGAGCAGGTAGACCAAGATACTATTTATATACATAAAAACGAAGATGTTGGAAGTAATGAAATTACAGTAACCTCCATCGATACCAGTGGTAAAATGATGGTTATTATATTATACTCAGCTGTCTTAGAAAATGAAAGTCAGTCAAATATAATTATTGACATTGTTGAAAATAAAGGATATAAAGATATTGGAAAGATTATTCTTCAACAACGAGAAACGTTAGAAAGGTTTGGAGAAGATATTGAAATTACAACAACTATAGTTGGAGCAAAAGAAGGTAGACTGTTGCAATCAGATAAGGAAGAATGGCTTAATGCAATTATCAAAACTGTAAAAGCACAGAAAATAGAAGAAGTTAAGGATGAATTTTATACTAGTATAACACTGTTTTCGCCACAGATTTCAAAAGCTATACAATATAACGGTAAAACAGTAAATCTACAGTTGGCAACTCGATATAACCAATATGAAGATAAAACTTATTTGTTAATTGCTACACCGTTGATTACAAATACATATTAAAAAAACTATAGAATGATTAAAGGAATGATGGTATGACAGCAGTTGAAAGAGAGGAAGAAAAATTGGGTAAAATTATTGTAGAGAAAAGTGGACCGTTGATGGGAACCGTTAGAGTTAGTGGAGCTAAAAATTCAGTATTACCTATATTGGCGGCAAGTTTACTATCTACAGAAAAATGCATATTAGAAGAAGTACCAGATCTAAATGATGTGGAAGTTATTTGTGAAGTGCTGGCATCGTTAGGTGCAGATGTGAAGAGAATTGACCGTGAAAAAGTTGAAGTAAATGCTGCATCTTTAGATAACTTTGAAGCACCTTATGAACTTATAAGGAAAATGAGAGCTTCATTTCTAGTGATGGGACCCCTTTTGGCAAGAATGGGGGAGGCTAGAATTTCAATGCCAGGTGGATGTGCCATTGGTACAAGACCTATAGACTTACACCTTAAGGGATTTAAGGCAATGGGGGCTGAAATTACGCTAGGACATGGATTTGTTGAGGCAAAAGCAGACCGATTAGTAGGAACAAAAATATATTTGGATTTCCCCAGCGTAGGAGCTACAGAAAATATAATGATGGCAGCAGTATTAGCAGAGGGGCAAACCATTATTGAAAATGCAGCTGAAGAGCCTGAAATAACGGATTTAGCAAACTTTTTAAATAAAATGGGTGCTAGAATTATGGGGGCAGGTACAGATACAATTAGAATCAATGGTGTTGAAAAATTAGGGGGTGCCGTACATACGGTAATTCCAGATCGAATAGAGGCAGGTACTTACATGGTGGCAGCAGCCATCACAGGTGGAAATGTTTTAATTGATAACGTAATGGTAGATCATTTAAAACCCATTATTGCAAAATTAAAAGAAAGCTTTGTGGAAGTAAACGAAGAAGGTAACGGTATTAGGGTTAATGCCCCCAATAGACCAAAGGCAGTAGATATTAAAACACTACCCTATCCTGGTTTCCCTACAGACATGCAGGCGCAGTTTATGGCACTAATGTGTGTGGCAGAGGGTACTAGTGTGTTCATCGAAACAGTTTTTGAGAACAGATTTATGCATGTTAGAGAACTGGAAAGAATGGGAGCTAATATAAAAATAGATGGAAGAAGTGCCATTGTAGAGGGAAAAAAACAACTACTGGGTGGTCCAGTAAAAGCCACTGATTTAAGAGCGGGTGCTGCCCTTATTTTAGGAGGATTAGTTTCAGAAGGTAGAACAGAAATAACCAATATTAAACATATTGATAGAGGTTATGTAAGGATAGAAGAAAAACTTAGAGGTTTAGGTGCAAAAATTTATCGTGAAGTAGGTCTGGAAGAAGAGGCCTAATTAGTACTAAATCCTTCATTAATAACATATACCTTATTATAGATTGGTGATAAGGAGATATGCTTAATGAAGGGTATTTTTTTTGCTATACTTTCTCTAATTATTTCAACTTTAATTATTCCCGCACTAATTCTCACCAGTTGTGAATTGGATGTGCCAATTAGAGACAAGCCAAGACAATTAGAAACAGTGGAATCAGATTTAAAAGTAACCGTATTAAATCATAAAACCAATGAAGTAATGGAGTTATATTTAGAAGAGTATATTGCCAATGTTGTGGCAGCAGAAGTACCTGCTACTTTTGAGATTGAAGCATTAAAAGCTCAAGCTGTGGCAGCAAGAACCTATACCATGTGGAAAATAATGGCATTTAAAGATCGAGAAAACCCCCATCATCCCGAAGCCGATATATGTACTAGTCATACCCATTGTCAAGAATGGCTTTCTAAGGAAGAACTAAGAGAAAGACATGGTAGACTGTGGATGTACAACTTCTGGGGAAAGATTCAAGAGGCGGTGGAGGAAACCCGTGGTGTTCTAATGACCCATTCAATGCAACCTATAGAACCTCTATATCATTCCACCAGTGGGGGGAGAACAGAAAATTCAGAAGATGTATTTTCAACCCCCAAACCATATTTAAAGAGCGTATCCAGTCCCTATGAAGAGCGTTCACCAGTATTAACAGATGAAAAATCAGTAACTGTAAAAGATTTTATTAAAAAATTAAAAGATCAGAATGGCGATATTGAAATAAAGGAAAAAAACTTAGCTTCTCAGATTAATATCCAAGAGCGAAGTGATGGAGGAAGTATTAAAAAAGTTAAGATTGGTAATAAAGATTTTAAAGGAACAGAAATAAGACAAATGTTTGAATTGAGATCATCTGATTTTACAGTGGAAGCAAAAGGAGATCATGTTATATTTAAAACAAGAGGTTATGGTCATGGTGTAGGAATGAGCCAGTGGGGAGCAAATGGAATGGCTGAAAGAGGACATACTTATGATGAAATCTTAAAACACTATTATCAAGGGATTACTTTGAGCAAGTTAAAAAGCTATCAATAAATAGATAAAATATCCACCTTTCTTTGTATGAAACCCATTAAAATGGTGATAATATCAACAGGAGGTGGATATAATGTCATATAATAATAACCACAATAACGATGATAAGAAAAAAAGTAAAAGATCCTTGTATCAATTTTTAGACAAAGAAGGGTTTTATATCATACTCTTTCTTTGTGTATGTATCGTTGCAGTAACAGCCATATGGGTATCTAACCAAGATTCCATTATTGGTGAAAAACCATCTGATCAGGTGGAGGACAATAGTACTGATGTGACATTGGTTGATAAACCTTCATCAGAAGAAGAGGAAACCAGTGAAACAATTGTAATTCCCCAAAAAGATAAGACCGAAACAACAAAAGAGTCAGAACCAACAAAAGAAACACCCAAAAAAGAAGAAAACGACGACATAAAACAAGAAAAAGAAACTGTATCTGAAACAAAAAGTTTTCATGCTATGATTATGCCAGTTGTGGGTCAATATGGGTTAACTTATGCAGATGATAAGTTAGTTTACCACAAGACCTTAGAACAGTGGAGTACCCACAGGGGAATAGACATACATGCCGACGAAGGAGCTCCTGTTCGAGCAGCATTAGATGGAGAAGTTGTTGAAGTAACAAATGATACAGTGATGGGAATAACCATTACTATAGAACATGAAGATGAACTATTAACCCGTTATAGTAATCTATCTACCGATGCAATGGTTAAAATTGGAAACCAAGTGAAGAAAGGACAAATTATCAGTGGTGTAGGAAAAACAGCATCTATAAAAGCTGATGAAGGTACACTGCTTCATTTTCAAGTAATCAGGGATGGAAAAATTGTAGATCCGATGGCATATTTACCTAAAAATAATTAAATATTAAATTTTAGTTGGGAATTATCTATTTTCCTTAATTCTTAATTCTAAAAATATGTTAACCCTCATATGATGAAATAAGACACTTTAATAGAGGGGGGTTAAAGTTTGAAGGATTATATAGAGAAACGGGTAATGGAAATTGCCAACTTTATTATTAACGAAGGAGCCACGGTTAGACAAACAGCTAAGTTATTTGGTGTAAGTAAAAGTACAGTACATAAGGATGTCACAGAAAGACTTCCTAAGATAAACCCCTTGATCGCAAATCAAGTAAAAGATATTTTAGATTTAAACAAAGCAGAGAGGCACATTAGAGGTGGAAGAGCAACAAAAATGAAGTATAAGACAAGTACAATGTAGAATAAGTTAATAATATACTTCTCATAAACGAGACCTTCATAGAATTGAGGGTCTTTGCTCATAATAAAAATCTTTCTTCTTAGAGGAAGGATTTTTTTTGTGTATTAAAGCACTAGACACATTTCAAAAAAATACCATGAAAATTAATATTTTAAAAAAAGGATTTTGATTAATTTTATAGAAGGTATAATAGTTAATGTAGACTATAAGTAAGTTTATATTTAAAAAATTTGCAACTGTTTTATAAAGAGTTGATAAATGATAAAAGATTATATTGAAAGTGAGGGAAATAAATGTTTGGAATCGGATCGGATATTGGAATTGATCTAGGTACCGCCAGTGTTTTGGTGTATGTAAAGGGAAGGGGAATTGTATTACAAGAGCCTTCGGTGGTGGCTATTGATAATAATACAAATCGCATTCTTGCAGTTGGACAAGACGCAAGACAAATGTTAGGAAGAACCCCAGGTAATATTGTTGCTATTCGCCCATTAAGGGATGGCGTTATTTCAAATTATGAAATGACAGAAAGAATGATTAAATACTTCATTTCTAAAACAGTAGGAAGAAAACTATTTTTCAAACCTAAAATCATTGTATGTGTGCCTAGTGGGGTTACAGAAGTTGAAAAAAGAGCAGTGATTGATGCAACCAATGAAGCGGGGGCAAGAAGCACTTATATCATTGAAGAACCTATAGCAGCGGCTATTGGTGCAGGATTAGATATTTCAAAACCAAATGGACATATGGTGGTGGATATAGGTGGTGGTACTTGTGATATTGCAGTTATTTCGTTAGGTGGAATTGTTGTTAGTACCTCCATTAAAGTAGCAGGAGACAAGTTTGATGAAGCAATTATTCGTTATATGAGAAAAAAACATAATATTATGATCGGTGAAAGAACAGCAGAAGATCTAAAAATAAATATTGGATCAGCATATTCTAGAAAACAAGAAATTACATTAGATGCAAGAGGAAGAAATTTAGTGTCGGGACTACCAGTTAATATAACCATTTCCAGCAGTGAAATGAAAGAAGCATTGGAAGAATCAGTAATGGCTATTGCCGAAGCTGTTCATAGTGTCTTAGAAAGAACACCACCAGAATTGGCTGCGGATATTGCCAACCAGGGTATTATTATGACTGGAGGCGGAGCTTTGTTATGGGGATTAGATAAATTAATTGAAAAAAGAACGGGTATTTCTGTTTATATTGCTGAAGATGCAGTGACTTGTGTAGCAAAAGGAACGGGTAAGGCATTGGACTCTTTACATATTCTTGAGCAAAGTCAACAAACTACAAAAACTAAATACAGATAAATATATTACAAGAATATAGTAAAAAAGACCTAAGTTTATGTATTTTATGGAAAAGCTACTATTTCACTAAAGTAAGTATCTATAAGGACCGATAATTATATGTAGATATAAAAATGAGGTGGTTCAATGCTAAGAGGACTTTATACAGCTGTTTCAGCAATGCAAACATCTGAGAAAAAAATTGATGTAATATCTAATAATATGGCAAATGTCAACACCACTGGATTTAAAAAAGATGTGGTGGTCTCTGAGACATTTCCAGAAGTACTGTTATATAAAATGAATGGACAACTTCCAACAGAAGCCCATAGTAGTGTTTCTACAGTGGAGGTTAATTCACAAAATGGTGAATATCATTTAAAGACTAATGGCGGATTCTTTTTAGCCAATACCCCCAATGGAATAAGCTATAATCGTGAAACTACTTTTGCAGTAGACGAAAATGGCTATTTAAGAACCTTTACTAGAGATATTGAAGGAAAAGCTGATGCCAGTCAGGGAAATTATATATTAGATGCCAATAAAAGACCTATTAATGTAGAAAATCAACCTTTTGAAATTGATCCATTAGGGAAAGTAATTGTTAATGGTCAGGTTAAAGCTAATTTAATTACAAAAGGCGGACTAAATGTTATAGGTACTACTAATGGTGGTATTAGAATTAGTAATATTGAGACTAACTTTAGTCAAGGAGCATTAGAGGAAACAGGAAATAGTTTAGATTTAGCCCTTAAAGGAAATGGGTTCTTTAAAGTATCTAATGAAGCTGGGGAAACATTCTTTACCAGAAACGGAAACTTTACCTTAAATAATAATGGAGAAATTATTACTTCAGAAGGGTACTTCCTCTTAAATGATCAAGGTGGATCTATACTGGTGGATGGTATGGATTTTCAAGTTACTCAACAAGGTGGTATATTAATAAACAATCAAGTAGTGGATAAAGTGGAAATTGTAGATATTACAAACGTTAGAATGTTACAGAAACATGGAGAAGGATACTATCGAGTTGGAACGGGAGCAACATTAGAGACGAAACCCTTTACAGGAGAAGTATTACAAGGATATTTAGAAGGTTCTAATGTTAATACGATAAGAGAAATGGTGGAAATGATAACTGCTTTTAGAGTATATGAATCAAATCAAAAAGTAGTTAAAGCATATGATGAGTTACTACAAAGAGCTGTTAATGATATAGGTACTTTAAAATAGTTTAATAAAATAATGCTGTAGGTTAAGTACAGCTGTTGACTATATTATATTTGGTAGGAGGTTTTTCAATGAGAGCTTTATGGACTGCAGCATCGGGAATGAAGGCACAACAATTAAACATTGATACGATTTCAAATAACTTAGCAAATGTAAATACAACTTCTTATAAAAAACAAAGAGTAGAGTTTAAAGACTTACTATATGCAACATTAAGTAAGAGTAATCTAAATAATGGAAATGGTAAGCCTGTAAATCTTCAAGTGGGCCATGGGGTAATGCCTAGTGCCACCACTAGATCCTTTATGACTGGTAGTTTAGAACGTACAGAAAACCCATTTGATGTGGCAATAGATGGTGAGGGGTTTTTTGCTATTGAAAGTCCCAGTGGTGAATTGTTTTATACAAGAGACGGTAATTTCAAGTTAAGTGTAGAAGATACTGATAGAAGACTAGTGACATCAGATGGCTATACCATTTTGTCAGAATTTGATGATGAGATTATTTTTGAAGCAGGGCTTGATAATTTTAGTATTTCTGATAAGGGTATGATTACAGCTGAGACTGAAGATGGTGAAATTGTTGAAGTTGCTGTTATAAAACTAGTTAGATTCATCAATCCAGAGGGATTAGAGTCTGTGGGTAGAAATTTCTATAAGGCTACTGTAGCTTCTGGAGAAGAAATACCGATGGAAGATGAAGGTCGAACAAGTAATATACTTCAAGGATATTTAGAGACTTCTAACGTTCAAATCGTTGACGAGATGGTAAGAATGATTACAGCTCAAAGAGCCTATGAGATTAATTCTAAGGCAATTCAAACTGGAGATGAAATGTTAGGGATTGCAAATAACTTAAGAAGATAATTTGCTTAAAAGGTAGGTGGAATGATGAAAATTAGTCAATTAAATACTCCTCTTCACCAACCAGAACAGAGAATCAAAAACCAACAGGTGGAGGATCCAGAAAAGTTAAAGGATGTATGTCGTCAATTCGAATCTGTTTTCTTAAATATGATGTTAAAGCAAATGAGGGCAACTGTGACTGATGGTGGGCTAACGGAAAAAAGTCAAGCTAGAGGCATTTTTGAATCTATGTATGATGAAACATTAGCTGATGAGATGTCTAAAGGGCAAGGAATTGGATTAGCAAAAGAATTATATCGACAACTATCTCGAACCCATACAGCTTCTAATATTAAAAATAAAAGCCAGGAGTAATTTCCCTGGTTTTTTTATTGGCTTAAGGTATTGAATCTCTTATTAATATAGGATAGAATAAAAAAATAATAGGTATATGAAAATGGGTAAATATTGTGTTAATATCATTAATTATTTTTAAAATAATGGATTGTTTCTTATAGAACTGTACAATACTTAAAAAGTAGAGCTAATTCTAATTTAAAAAGGAGATTCTCAAAATGGAGTTAAATAATATTGAAATTCAAAAAATAATACCCCATCGATACCCTTTTTTATTGGTGGATAAAATAGTAGAGATGGAGTTGGGTAAAAGGGCTGTGGGGATTAAAAATGTAACTATTAATGAACCTTTTTTTCAAGGTCATTTCCCTGAGAATCCAATTATGCCAGGCGTATTAATTACGGAAGCTCTTGCTCAAGTAGCTGCTATAACTTGTATGGGATTAGAAGAGAATAAAGTAAAGTTAGGGGTATTTACAGGTATAGATAATTGTAAGTTTAGGAGACAAGTTGTACCGGGTGATATCCTTAGACTAGAAGTTGAGATGACTACCCTAAGAAGGGGTATTGGTAAGGCATCAGCAAAAGCTTTGGTGGGGGACGAATTAGCTTGTAGTGCAGATTTAAGTTTTGCTTTAGTAGATAAAAAGTAGTATGGATTAATTTTAATAACAATTTATGATAGGATATTATAGACAATGATAGTAGCTGCTGGTTAGGAGATGAATGATTAATGAGATATGTCCCTATTCAACATGTAAAAGCAAATAGCTTTTTGGCTAAACCACTAATTAATGAGAATGGTCATATTATATTAAATAAAGGTGCAAAATTAACCGATTCCTTAATTGTAAAGATAAGACAACTGGGTTTTTTATCAGTTTATATTCAAGACCAATATTCCCAACATGAAGTTGAAGACTTAATTAAAAGTGAAGTAAGACAAAAAACTGTTAAATCACTACAAAACTTAGTTGAATCCCAAATTAATACAAAAAAAATGAGCAATGCCGATGTAAGAAATATCCGCAATAAAGAGGAAGAAGTTCAAACAATGGTAAAAGGTATCATTGATGGATTATTTCTAGAAAAAAATCTAGTTATGAATATGGTAGATATTAAAAAGGTAGATGACTATACTTTTGGTCATAGTGTAAATGTAATGATTCTTTCTGTTATCTTAGGAATAGGAGCTAATATGAATAAAGAACAACTTTATGAATTAGCCATAGGATCTTTACTACATGACGTGGGAAAATTATTTGTACCTAAACAAATTCTATTAAAGCCATCAAAACTGTCGGTGGAAGAATATAAATTAATTCAAGAACATACTATTAAAGGCTTTGAATTTTTAAAAAACTGCACAGAATTTTCTGCAATGGCGAGGATTGTAAGTCGCCAACATCATGAAAGGGTGGATGGTGGAGGGTACCCTAATAATCTAAAAGAAGCAGACATACATGTTTACTCTAGGATTACTGCCATAGCAGATGTGTATGACGCATTAACATCAGATAGATATTATCGTAGTGCCTTACCTGCTAAAGAAGCTTTAGAGTATATTTTAGGTGGTGGAGGACAATATTTTAGCTTAGATTTAACAAGAGTATTTGTGGCGAAAATTAATCCTTACCCATTAGGAACACTAGTAAAATTAAGTAATGGTTTTGAAGGAGTTGTAGAGGAAATTAATACAGAAAACTTTCAAAGACCAATAGTAAAAATAATAAAAGAGCAGGGTAAAGGGGTAGCTCCCTGGTTATGTAATCTTTATAATGAAAGAAATTTAGTAATTGAAAAAATTATTTATGATATTAATTAATAATATTAAATAAAATCAATAGATTTTTAGGAGGAATAAAAAGGATGGATCTAATAACAATTAAGAATTATGAACATTGGTTGACGGATGCCTATTTTGATGGGGATACAAAAAAAGAATTAAAGGAATTACAAGGAAATGAAAAGGAAATAGAGGATCGTTTTTATAAAGACTTAGAATTTGGAACAGGTGGCATTCGAGGTGTTATTGGTGCTGGAACAAATCGAATGAACATATATACTATAAGAAAAGCAACACAAGGATTAGCAAATTACATCACTAGATGGGGTGAAGAAGCTAAAAAAAGAGGTGTTGTTATTGCTTATGATTGTAGACATATGTCAAGAGAATTTAGTGAAGAAGCTGCCAAAGTATTGGCAGCTAATGGTATAAAAAGTTTTGTTTTTAGTGACCTAAGAGCAACACCAGTATTATCCTTCGCAGTTAGAAGGTTGAATGCCATAGCAGGTATTGTTGTAACAGCCAGTCACAACCCACCAGAGTATAATGGTTACAAGGTGTATTGGGAAGATGGGGGACAAATTGCAACAGATCTAGCCAATGAAGTGATTAAAGAAATTAATGAAGTATATGACTTTCAACAAATTGGAGTTATGGAAAAAGATTTGGCAGTTAAACTTGGTTTGTTTAATATTGTAAGTGAAGAAATAGACACAGAATTTATAGAAGCAGTTAAAGCACAATCTCTAAGAAAAGATGTTGTTAAGCAGGTGGGAAATGACTTTAAAATTGTGTTTACCCCCCTTCATGGCACAGGGAATATTCCAGTACGTAGAGCTTTAAAAGAAATTGGTTTTCAACAAGTTTACGTAGTACCAGAACAAGAATTGCCAGATTCTAATTTTTCTACTGTTGCCTACCCTAACCCAGAAGAAAAACAAGCCTTTGCCCTTGCTATGGAATTGGCAAAAAAGGAAGATGCTCAATTAATTATCGGTACAGATCCAGATTGTGATCGTGTAGGGGCCGTTGTGAAGAATAAAGAAGGGGAATTTATCGTTCTTACTGGAAATCAGACAGGTGCTTTGTTAGCTGAATACATATTAAGTACATTAAAAGAAAAAAATCAGTTGCCTGAAAATGGAGCTATAGTAAAAACTGTAGTTACCAGTGAAATGGGTACAGTAATTGCTAAAGATTTTGGTGTGACGGTATTAAATACATTGACAGGTTTTAAATATATAGGAGAAAAGATAAAAGAGTTCTTAGATACTAATGAATATACTTATTTATTAGGTTATGAAGAAAGTTATGGTTACTTAGTAGGAACCCATGCAAGGGATAAAGATGCAGTTGTGGCTTCTATGTTAATATGTGAAATGGCAGCTTATTACCATTCAAAGGGTATGAACTTATATGAAGGATTATTAGCTCTTTATGAAAAGTATGGCTATTTCTTAGAGGATTTAAAGTCAGTTACACTAAAAGGCAAAGAGGGAATTGAGAAAATTAAAGCTACATTAGAAGACTTTAGAGCAAATCCACCGAAGGAGATTAGTGGTATTCCCGTTGTTGTGATGGAGGACTATTTACATCAAAAACGTTATTTGCTTAATGAAAACAAAGAAGAAAAAATAGACTTACCCCAGTCTGACGTTATTAAGTTTATTTTAGCCGATGATACATGGTTATGTCTTCGTCCATCTGGAACTGAGCCTAAGTTAAAAATATATGGTGGCGTACAGGAAGCTTCTTTAGAACTATGTCGCCAAAAATTAAATGATACAATAGCAGTTTTATTAGAGAAGGTTAAATAGTTTATAAAAATGTCCTATACAACATAGGGCATTTTTATGCAAAAAATTACATATATTAATTTCAATAGAAATGATATAATTAAATAAATGAATATGTTATTTTTTTTATCTAAGGGGTAAAAATATAAACAAGTATAAAAATGATAAATGCAAAAAGAAACATAAGCAAGCTACCAATAGGTATTGCTAATTTAATTAATCTATATTAATTAACCTAAATAATATAATTATAAATTGAAAGTAGTCGTTGAAAGGAGAAAAATTATGAAAAAAATATTGATAGTAAGTCTTGTTTTAATAGTAGTATTAGCTTTTTCAGCCTGTGTTAATCGAGAAGTAAAAGCACCTAATGGTGAAGAACCAGGAGGAAATGTTGTTGTTGATCCAGATCCTAAAGATGATAAAGTAGAAGTTACCCTCTATTTTATGAATGAACAGTATATTTTAACAGGTGACGAGACTTTAGAGAAAGCAATTGCCATTACAAGAGAAGTGGTTATAGGAGAGAAAACTGTTGAAGAAGTTATATTGGAAGAACTTCAAAAACGGCCAGAAGAAGAAAACTTAACAACTTCAATGGAAAATATAAAAGTATTAGGTGTAGAAGTTAAGGAAAACACAGCCTACGTGAATCTTTCCAGTGAAGAACTTCATGGTGGTTCATTGGAGGAAACCTCGATTTTAACCCAAATGGTATTATCTTTAACAGAACTACCAGAAATTGATGAAGTACAAATTTATGTTGATGGAACCGTTAGAGAAACATTGATGTCCCATTATGAAATTATGGAACCCCTTTCAAGAAAAGATTTTGAATAATTAAGGAAACTTAAGTAGCTAAGATTAAAGCAAAATAAATATTAAGAAGGTCAGTAGATTAAATGTATTTTTATACATTATATCTGCTGACCTTTTTGTTTCGTCAGCAACTAATGATGTTGATGTTGCCTACTGTAATAAGAACTTGTTTGTTTTTTAGTACTAATGACCCCTAGACAGTTATTACCAACCATGAGAAACTTAGTACAAAGGGGGATGAAATATCCCGTTTATTACACGACTAATCACATACATTATACATATATGATAAAGAAGTTTTTTTATACAAACAATATTGTAATATTTAAAAAAAAATTTGGTGGTGAATGTATATGAAAATTATTTTTATTTTATTTTTAATTATTTTATATGCTCTACTAGATTTAACATCGAGAGAAGAAAAAAAGAAAGATCCTCAATTTTGAATATATTAGTCTTCCCCTCCTCCTTCTATAGACCCAAAACCATCGGGTCTATAGTTTTTTTTGTTTGACGGGTTATATCTGTTAGTATAAAATAATAGAGTTAAAAATCAGCAAAAATGGAGGTTTAGAAATGACATTTATTACTGTATTTAATAAAATTGCAATATTGTTTCTAATGATTGTTGTGGGATATGGAATTAAAAAGTTAGGGATTCTAAATGAAGAAATGAATAAAGGGTTGAGCAATCTAGTACTGAAGGTAACTTTGCCAGCTATGATAATTAAATCCATGCAATTTGAATTTTCTAAAGAAGTATTATTTACAAGTTTTAAAATGATATTATTATCATTGCTTGTTCATGGAATTGCAATACTTATTTCATATTTTGTTTACAGGTTATTAAAAGCTGAAGAAGGAAAAAAAGACATCATTCAATTTATGTTAATATTTTCAAATGTGGGATATATGGGGTATCCTGTAATTTATGCCGTATATGGAGAAATGGGGGTATTTTATACTGCTTTATTTAATATTCCTTTTAACTTTTTAATTTGGACTTTAGGGGTAACTATAATGACAAGAAATAGAGAAGGGGGTAGCTCTAAATTAAGTTATTTTAAAGTGCTAATGAATCCAGGGATTATATCTGTAATTCTAGGTTTTATGTTATTTTTATTTTCAGTAAAAATTCCCATTATAATGTATGAGACATTACATGTTATAGGAGAAATGACTGTACCTTTATCAATGTTTATTATTGGTTCAATGTTAGGCGCACTGTCTATCTATGAGATATTCAATGAAAAACAATTATTTATGGTATCTGTTGTAAGGTTGTTAGTGATTCCGATTGTTACAATGGTTGTTTTACAGGTGATGGGTTTTGAAGACATTCTTTTAGGTGTTCCGTTTTTGATAGCTGGTATGCCAGCGGCAGCCAACACAGCTGTATTTGCCTCTATGTACAATAGAGAACCCATTTTTGCATCAAAAGGTGTGTTGATTACTACATTACTATCAATGTTAACCATACCTATTTTAACAATGTTACTCTAATAGATTTTACAAAAAAATAATAAAAAAGTATTTTGTTAATACACAAAGATGCTAACGGTCTTTATTTTGAAGATGATAAAATTTAAGTATTAAATCATCTATTTTATAATTAACTTCTAATATTTTTTTCCTGTCTGTTTCATCATCTTCTAAGAAACGGCGTAGTTTAGCCTTTAATAGTTCTATCTCACTTTTTAACTTATTAATTTCTTCCATAGAAATTCCTCCTGTATATAATAGGATATAAAAAATACAGAGATTGTTCGTATCTTGTTAATAGTATTATACACTATTTATGACTCATTAAACAATAAAATAAAGTTACAAATCCATAGTTATAATAATTTACGCCAGCACTTTATATAATGGTAATAGTATTAAATTTAAAAGAGGTGAGGGCATGAATAGATTATTGGATATTATTACATTGGAAGTGATGGTAGTTATAATAGCAGCTATGCCGTTAACGGAATTAAGGGGGGCTATCCCCATTGGTGTGTCGTTGGGAATGCACCCACTACATGCAACTCTTTTAGGAATTGTGGGAAGTATGTTACCTGTTCCATTACTATTATTATATTTAAAACCTATATTTTTATTTTTGAGGGGAACAAAACCTTTTCGTAAAATGGTTGACCGAACTGTAAAGAAAACATTACAAAAAGGTGATAAAGTAAAAAAATATACTTCGTGGGGTTTGATGATATTTGTTGCATTACCATTACCCACCACTGGGATATGGAGTGGTTGTTTAGCAGCCACGATTTTTAATATTCCTTTTAAGAATGCATTTACAGCTATTTTACTTGGTACTACTATTTCAGGAGGAATCATGTTTGTGTTAAGTTATATTATTACATCTATCTAGGGATGTAATGTAAATTAAATTTTTATAGACAGCTAAGTGTCGAAAATAAGTATATTAGAAAAAAAAGACTCATATTAATAAAAATATTGTTGACAGATATTACCCGTAATGATATTATAATGTTAAATTAAATAAAAATCTTGATGCCTTATCAAGAGTGGTGGAGGGAAGGGCCCGATGATACCCGGCAACCGTAGCAATATGGTGCTAAGTCCCTCAGAATTTTTATTCTGAAAGATGAGGTCTGTATATTTAATAATATACCTCTTCTTGATAAGGGGTTTTTTTTATGGTCAAATAAAATCGTAAATAATGATTTGATATTTTGTTACATTATAAAAAGTATAAATATACTTAATGCTTTTTTGTGTAGTATTTTGTATTTAAATAATGGGCATATTAGTACATAAAGAGTATTTTTGTGTTTGATTATAACAACAAGTTACTAATATCATTATATATGAGATTTTTTGATAAAATAATTTTTTAATAGTATAAAAAAACTCTATTTTTATTTATAGAGATTATTTATAAAATAAAAAACCAAAGAAAATAAAGGAGGTAAAAGAATGGCAAGAAGATTATTTACTTCAGAGTCAGTAACAGAAGGACATCCAGATAAGATTTGTGACCAAATATCTGATGCAGTATTGGATGCAATATTTGAAAAAGACCCAAAAGCAAGGGTAGCATGTGAAACGAGTGTAACAACAGGTTTAGTATTAGTGGCAGGTGAAATCACCACTAATTGTTACGTAGATATTCCAAAGGTTGTTAGAAAAACAATAGCAGAAATTGGATACGATCGTGCTAAATATGGATTTGACTGTGAAACTTGTGCAGTATTAACAGCAATTGATGAACAATCAGCTGATATTGCAATGGGTGTAGATGAAGCCTTAGAAAGTAGAGAAGGCGATATGAAGGATGAATTAGAAGCCATTGGTGCAGGAGATCAAGGTATTATGTTTGGTTTTGCATGTAACGAAACTCCTGAATTAATGCCATTACCTATTTCATTAGCTCATAAATTAGCAAAAAGATTATCTGATGTAAGAAAAGATGGTACGTTAAACTATTTAAGACCTGATGGTAAAACTCAGGTTACAGTAGAGTATGAAGGAGACAAGCCAGTAAGAGTCGATGCAATTGTTATTTCTACTCAACATGGTCCAGAAGTTGAACGTCCTCAAATAGAAGCAGATTTAATTAAACATGTTATAAATGAAGTTGTACCAAGTGAATTATTAGATGAAAATACAAAGTATTACATCAACCCAACTGGTCGTTTCGTAATTGGTGGACCACAAGGGGATGCAGGTTTAACAGGAAGAAAAATTATTGTTGATACATATGGTGGTTATGCTCGTCATGGCGGTGGAGCTTTCTCTGGTAAAGATCCAACAAAAGTTGACCGTTCAGCTGCTTATGCTGCTAGATATGTTGCAAAGAACATCGTTGCAGCAGGATTAGCAGATAAGTGTGAGCTTGAATTAGCTTATGCCATTGGTGTAGCTCAACCAGTTTCTATTTTAGTAGAAACTCATGGAACAGCTAAAATCGATGAAGAAAAAATTGCAGAATTAGTTAATAAGCACTTTGATTTAAGACCTGCTGCAATTATTCGTGATTTAGATTTAAGAAGACCTATCTATAGACAAACAGCTGCTTATGGTCATATGGGAAGAACAGACATTGATCTACCATGGGAAAAGACTGATAAAGCAGAAGTGTTAAGAAAAGAAGGTTTAGGTTTATAAGAAATATCTAAAAGACCCATTTGTGAAAGCAGATGGGTTTTTTATTTGAAAAAAATGAACATCCTAAGTTTTGTACAAAAGACAAAAATTTTATTAGTACATTTTATGATATAATATTTGTATAATTTTTTTGTATCAGTGGGGTGAGATAGATTGATAGAACTAGAGGGTAGGCTAGAAGAAATAATATACCAAAATGAGTCTAATGGCTATACCGTGGGAATCTTGTCTACAGAAGATGAAGAAATTACCATAGTAGGGGTGTTACCCGCCTTAAGGGAAGGGGAAGACCTTAAAGTTAAGGGAAAATGGACAGTGCATCCCAATTATGGTAGGCAATTGGAAATACAAGAGTATCGCCCTGTACAACCTTCTACTACAAAGGGAATGATTAGCTACCTTTCATCGGGGATAATACATGGAATAGGGGAGAAAATGGCAAAGCGAATTGTAGACCTCTTTGGTTCTGAAACCTTTGAGATTATGCAACATCAACCCCATCGTTTACGAGAAGTTTCTGGAATAGGAGAAGCAAAAGCAGAGGCAATTGCAGAAGCTTTTAAAGAACAGTGGGAGCTAAGGGATATTATATTGTTTTTATCCCAGTATGGGATAACCCCTAATTATGCAGTTAAAATTTACAAGAAATATGGGGAAAAAACCATTGCCACTATACAAGAAAACCCCTATCGTTTAGCTGATGATATTTGGGGCATCGGGTTTAAGAAGGCAGATGAAATAGGAAAGACTATGGGCATATCTTCTAATTCAAAATATAGAATACATGCTGCCACAAAATATATATTAAATTGTCTTCATTTAGAGGGGCATACCTATGCACCGAAACAATTGTTAGTGGAAAAAACATGTCAGTTACTAAATGGCACATCAGATGAAATAGAAGATGCTATACAACATTTAGCATTGGAACAAAAGATTCATCTTGAAAAATACCAAAATCAACTTAATGTTTATTCATTACCCTACTATTATGCAGAAACTAATACTTGTAATAAGTTAATACAGTTATCACAAGTAGTGGTGAAACCTCTAAGTGTTAATTTGGAAGAGGAAATAAAGAGTTTAGCACAGGAAGAAAACATTCATTTAGCAATGAATCAAAAAGAAGCTCTTCGTCAGGCATTGGAAAATGGAATTTTAGTAATAACTGGTGGGCCAGGTACGGGGAAAACAACTACAATTAACTCATTAATTAAAACCTTCCAAAAACAAAAACTGAAAATACTTTTAGCAGCTCCCACGGGTAGAGCTTCTAAAAGAATGACAGAGGCAACGGGGATGGAAGCAAAAACAATACATCGTCTTCTAGAACTGGGTTATTCAGAAGAGGAAGAGGAAATGAATTTTCAACGAAATGAAGAGGACCCATTGGATGCAGATGTAATTATTGTAGATGAAGTATCTATGGTGGATATTCTTTTGATGAACAGTCTTCTAAAAGCAATTTCATTGGGGACTAGACTGATATTAGTAGGGGATGTAGACCAACTTCCATCGGTGGGTGCAGGTAATGTATTAAAGGATATTATAGATAGTAATATTGTAAAGGTTGTGATGTTAACAGAGATTTTTCGACAAGCGCAGGAGAGTATGATTATTATTAATGCCCATAAAATAAATAAAGGGGAATTTCCTCAATCTAACGTTAAGGATAAAGATTTCTTTTTTATTACACGGAACAAAAAAGAAGATATTTTAGAGACTTTAGTAGAATTGGTAAAGGAACGTTTACCAAAACACTATCAATTTGATGCTATAAAGGATATACAAATTTTATCACCAATGAAAAAGGGTGAAGTGGGGACTATTAACCTAAATAAAGCATTGCAACATAGCTTAAATCCTCCTATAAAGTGGAAGTCAGAAAAGGAATATCGTGACAAAACCTTTAGAGTTGGGGATAAAGTAATGCAAATAAAAAACAATTACACATTAAAATGGTATACTATAGAGTCTAACTCTACAGATATTCAGGGTGAAGGTGTTTTTAATGGCGACATTGGGTATGTTCATTCTATAGAACATAATCATCAAGAGGTAACAGTATGTTTTGATGAAAATCGTTTAGTGGTATATAATTTTACCCAATTAGATGAACTGGAACTGGCGTATAGCGTTACTGTGCATAAAAGTCAAGGAAGTGAGTTTCCAGTGGTGGTAATGCCAATTACTTGGGGGCCACCAATGTTACTGACACGAAATCTTCTCTATACAGCTGTTACAAGAGCTAAAAATTTGGTGGTTTTAGTAGGCACAGAAAATTATTTAAACCAAATGATACAAAACAATAAAATTGTTGAAAGGTATTCAGGATTAGGGTATCGTTTAAAGAAATATTTTGATTTCCAGAATGGAATTGAATAAAAAAGAGGAATACTGTGTAAAAGATAGAAATAAAGGTATAAATAATTTAATATGTTCTTTTATAAGTAGGAGGACTATGGTAATTAATAGTATACGAGATTACTTTAATGCATTTTTTGAATTGATTTTTCCTTCTTACTGTACTTGTATCATTTGTAAAAATAAATATGGTTTAGGCAATTATGGTATTTGTAAAGATTGTCTAGACAAAATCAAGTTTATTGGGAATGGTAGGTGGCTACAGTCAGCGGATATATGGGATGGTATTTCCTGTAGGATGTTTTCAGTTGTTGAATATCAAGGGGAAATAAGAAAACTTGTATATCGTTTAAAATATAGTTATGAAACTTATCTTGCTAGAGAAATGGCAAAAATGATGGTGGATTATATGGATGCTGAAGGACTAAAAGGAGATATGATAATCCCTGTACCTCTATATAAAAGTAGAGAAAGGGAAAGGGGTTTTAATCAAGCTAATTTACTGGCTAAATATATTTCTAAGGGAAAAGGAATACCCTACAGTGGCAACAACTTGGTTCGTACTAAAAATACTACAGTAATGCATCAATTAAGTAAGAGACAAAGAAGAGATAACGTAAATAATGCATTTAGCTTGACATCACCCAAGAATATAGTTGGCTTAGAAGTAATTTTAGTAGATGATATATTAACAACAGGGGCTACGGTAGAGGCATGTCTTAAAACATTGTTAGAGGCTGGTGCAGTTTCGGTTACAGTAATTACTTTTACTAAGGTAAGTCAAGAACAATTAATTATCATCGATGAAGAGTAAGTGAAGTGGTTAGCTGTTATAAACTATTTAAAAATAAATCTAATAAAGAACAATATAACCTATTATAAATTAATTTTTTATTTATATAACTTCAATCTTATGTAAGGGGGTTTTGATATGGAATTACGTAATTGTACAAAATGTGGTAGAGCCTTTGCATATACAGGTAATGATATTTGTTCCCGTTGTGCAAGTGACACCGAAAATGATTTTAAAAAGGTTAAGGAATATTTATATGATCATCCAGGAGCTACTGTAACAGAAGTCTCTGAAGGAACAGGTGTGAGTGAAAAACAAATTCTAAGATATTTAAGGGAGAGTAGAATAGAAATTAGAGAGGAAGACAACTGTCTACTTCACTGTGAAAGATGTGAAAAGTCAATTAGATCTGGTCGCTTTTGTGATAGTTGCGTTGCTGAAATTAAAAAGCAGTTTGGAAGTGTTATTAAACCTCAACAAGAAGTGCAATTAAAAGAAAAGCAAAGGACAACGACTAAGATGCATATTGCTAGTATGAGAAAAAATCAAAAATAATGTTAAGAAACATCTCATTTATGCCGATACTAATATTAGAAAATAAATCGGATAAGTTGAGGTGTTTTTTTATGAAAATTTATAATAATCCTAATGTTACAAAGGCTATGAATATATATAACTCTTCAAAGAAGAATTCTACAGAAGCTACAACAAAAATTAATCAAGCAAAAGATCAATTGCAACTGTCTGAAAATGCCAAAGAGTTTCAAATTGCAATGAAGGCATTTAAAGATTTACCAGATATTAGAGAATCAAAAGTATCTGAATTAAGACAAAAGATACAACAAGGGACTTATAATGTTTCTGGAAAAGAAGTAGCAGATAAAATTCTAGCCAACCTTCATATTGATCAGAAAATATAGCATACGGAGGAAGGAATACAGAGGTGAGTTTATGATAAAAGCCATTGAACAGCTAAAGGAAACCTTAATACATGAAAAAAATATGTATGAAGAAATTTTGAAACTAGAAAAGGAAAAAACATTGGTAATTCGCAAGGGTAAAGTTAAAGAACTTGAGTCAATGACAAAAAAAGAACAACAATATCTTATGAAAATGGGAACCTTTGAAAGAATTAGAAGATCTGTTTTTATTAATACAGCAGAACTATTAGGAATAGAGGAACTTAATAGTCTTTCTGAATTTCTACTTTACCTTGAAGATGAAGAAGTTATTAATGAAATTGATGAATTACGCAATGATATACTTAAAATAATAGAGGACATTAAACAAGTTAATGAACTTAATGAAAAACTGATGGAGCAACATCTAGATTATATACATCTTAATATAGAGTTAATGACCAATCAAGTGCAAGATGGTAATCATTATGGAAATAAAGCTCAAGGTAAAGACAAAACTAAAACACATTTATTTGACGCCAAAATATAAGAAGGAGGGTTAAAATGCGTTCGACTTTTTTAGGATTTAATACTGCAAGGTCAGGGCTTTTTGCCGCTCAAAGATCTTTAGATATAACAGGACATAATATCTCAAATGTAAATACAAAAGGGTATAGTCGTCAACGATTAAATCAAGTACAAAGCACTCCTATGAGATTACCAGGGGGACAAGGGATGTTAGGAACAGGGGTAGATTCCCTTTCTATAACTCAATTTAGAAATGAATTTTTAGATTTTAAATATCGAAGCGAAGTTACTACTCAAGGGTTTTGGGAGACAAAAAGGGATGGCTTACGTTTCTTGGAAGCCATTTTTAATGAGCCTTCTGATACAGGTATAAGTACTGTAATGGACGAGATGTTTGCATCCTTTCAAGAATTAAGTAAAAACCCAGAAAATTTAACAACTAGAGCACTAGTAAGACAAAGGGCCATTTCCTTTACAAATTCAGTTAATCATATGTATAATCAAATGGAAAAAATGGCAGTAGATTTAAATTTTGATGTTAGCGTTACTGTAACTTCAATTAATGCATATGCTGATCAAATTGCTATACTAAATGATCAAATTTTCAGATCGGAAATTGACGGTGGAAATGCCAATGACTTAAGAGATCAAAGAAATGTATTAATAGATGAATTATCTAAACTTGTTAAGGTTGATGTGGTGGAAGTTTTAGATTCTGGAGATCAGAGGATTACAGGACAAAGTGATAAAACCAGTAGAAAAACAATTATACAAATAAATGGACAACCTTTGGTATATCATAATAGAGCCTATAAGCTTGACGTTAGCTCAGAAAAACCGAGTTCCTTTGATGGGGATTTATTAATGAGGGAAGTTAGATGGGCTAATGGGGATGTACTGGACATTAAAGGTTTAAATGGTGAATTAAAAGCATTATTAGATCTAAGGGATGGTGGCTCTGCAAATCGTAAGGGAATACCTTATTACATTGGAGAATTAAATCGCTTTGTAAATACTTTTGCAGAAGAAATAAACACATTACATGCAAGTGGGTATGGATTAAATGGTGGTTTTATTGCTGGTATTGGCGACAATACAAATGGTGGAGGTTATTTACTTTTTGCAAATGGTAAAAAGTTCTCCAGCGAAATGTATGATGCTGGTGTTTTACAAAGTCACTTAATTACTGCAAAGAATATTCAAATATCTTTAGACATCGATTCTGATTTAAATAAAATAGCTGCTTCAAGTCGTATTGACTTATTACCTGGTGATGGTTCTGTAGCGTTGAAACTAACAGGGTTAAGACATAAATCCACAATGTTCGCTCAAGGGAAACCAGAGGATTATATTAAATCTTTAATTTCAAATCTTGGAGTAGACACGCAGGAAGCCATCCGTATGGCGGCTAACCAAACTTTTTTAGTGGAGCAGATAGACAATCAACGCCAAGCAATTTCAGGTGTTTCTATCGATGAAGAAATGTCAAATATGGTAAAATTTCAACACGCCTATAATGCCTCTGCTAGAATGATTACCACCATGGATGAGATGTTGGATGTAATCATTAATAGAATTGGCTTAGTAGGTAGGTAAGGGGGAAAATTATGCGTATCACCAATAATATGATGATTAGAAACATGATGCAAAACTTGAATAAAAATATGTTGCGTTTAGATAAGTCTCAAATGCAGGTTTCTACAGGAAAAAGAGTGCATGTACCTTCTGATGATCCTGTTGCAATTTCTAGAAGTTTAAAAATACGGGCTGACTTAAGCGAATTAAAACAATTTAAGGTTAATGTAGATGATGCTACTTCTTTTTTAGAAACCACTGAATTAGCAATAAAAAATGTTGGAAATGCATTACAAAGATTAAGAGAACTAACAGTACAAGCAGCCAATGGGGTTTTAACAAATGAGGACACACTGAAAATTAAAGGTGAAGTAGAAGAAATTAAAGAACAGATTGTTAATATAGGTAATACCACCTACGCAGGTAAGTATATTTTCTCTGGGAAAAAAATTAATGAACCACTCTTTAAGTTTGATAATGGATTGTCAGATTATGTTTACAATGTTAATTTAAGTGATGTAGTAGACCCTAATGCTATTGATGATAAAATTCAGTTTGAAGTTGGTGTTAATGAAAAGTTAGAAATTAATTCGTTAGGTTTTGAAGTTTTTGATGATGTAGCATCCAAGGAAGTTAGTGAAAATAATCCAATAGGAATTGTTAATATGATAAATCAGATAATGACACATTTAGATGCAGGGGATAATGCTAGTTTGTCAGCAGCCATAGCCAATGTTGATCATTATTTAAATATTAATATGACCGTTCGTTCTGAAATAGGAGCGAAGGTTAATCGTATGGAATTAGTTCAGAATCGTATAAGTGATGATATGGTTAACTTCACCAGTCTCCAATCTAAATTGGAAGATGCAGATATGGGGGAAGTAATAATGCGACTCCTTAATGAAGAAAATGTTTATAGGGCTTCTTTATCTGTAGGGGCAAAGGTTATACAGCCTACACTTTTAGATTTTTTAAGGTAATAATAAATTGTATTTAACAATTATATATAGGGGTTTTTAATTATATACTATGGTGGTGAGGGAAATGATAAAGATTGAAAGTCAAAATGCCCAAATAGGAATTGAACGGCAGGATGGACAACTAGATATTAAACAAAATCAATTTCCTATGAACTTAAAAACAAAAGCACCTGAATTAAATCTTCAAATAGAATATCCAGTAGTTTATATAGACCAGCGACAATGTTTTTCAGAAGCTGGTCTTAAAAACAATATGGACATGTCTAAAACCTTTTATCAAAAAGGTAAACAAGCAGCCCTTCAAGCTATATCAAGAATTGCCAGTGAAGGAAGGGCAATGGCTAATATTCAAAATGGCAGCGTCATAGCAAGATTAGCAGAAGGACGTTCAAAGCCTAAAGAGAAACCTTATAATTTTGATATGATCCCTAAAAGTAGTCCGATAATTAGTGTTGAAGAGGGAAAAATTAATGGGCATCTTGATAGGGGAGAAATAGATATAAAAATGGACAATATTACTCCACAAATAGACTATAAACCAGCAAAAGTGGAAATATATATAAAACAAAAACAAAGTATTAATATACAATATATAGGTGAAAATGTAGATACTTATGGGGGATAACAGGAGGGTATAGATTATGCTTTTAAATACTAGAAATTTTGGTGAAATAGAAATTGCAGAAGATGAAATTATTTGTTTTAAGGATGGTATTCCAGGTTTTGAAGCACTAAAGAAATATGTAGTAATCGAAAATCCAGATGAGGATATGCCTTTTCAATGGCTTCAGTCAGTAGAGGAAACCGATTTGGCTTTTGTTATTATTAATCCTTTTATTTTTAGAAAGGATTATGATTTTGAGGTACCACAAAATGTTATTGATAGATTGGAAATTACATCACAACAGGATGTTTTAGTATATTCTATTGTCGTTGTACCTGAGGATGTTAGCAAAATGACAGCTAACCTTAAAGCCCCCCTCATTATCAATAACAAGAATAAGCAAGGTAAACAGCTATTACTGGACATTGAAGAATACCAAACAAAGCATTATATACTTGAAGAAATGAAAAAGATCGGTTAGGGGGATAGACTATGCTAGTACTGACGAGGAAAACCGATGAAAGTATTGTTTTGGGAAGCAATATCGAAATAAAAATACTAGGTATTGAAGAAGGTAAAGTTAAAATTGGTATATCAGCTCCGAAGGATGTGGAGATTTATCGTAAAGAGATTTACTTAGAAATACAAGAAGAAAACAAGGTGGCAACTTCTAGAAAAACCGATTTAGAACAATTAAAAAACTTTTTTAAAAAATAGTATAATTTTTTTATATTTAGGTATAAAGTTATCTTTTTTTCTTCCGATAATTATATTGAAGGCAAAAAACATCAAAGCTTACGGTGCCGGCAGTAGGACAAGATGTTTTCATATTAAAACCAACCAATAACCTAGACAAGGATGTCGAAGGTTAAAATAAAAATTCAAGGAGGAATTTACAATGAGAATTAATAATAATATTATGGCAATGAATACCCACAGACAATTAGGAATCAACAATAATGCAGGTGCTAAGTCTATGGAGAAATTATCTTCTGGATTTAGAATTAACAGAGCTGCTGATGATGCTGCTGGTCTTTCTATCTCTGAAAAAATGAGAGGACAAATCAGAGGTTTATCTCAAGCTTCTAGAAATGCTCAAGATGGTATTTCTTTAATCCAAACTGCTGAAGGTGCAATGGATGAAATCAGTAACATGTTAGTAAGATTAAAAGAACTTGCTGTACAAAAAGCAAATGAAACTTACAATGCAGAAGATATTGCAAACCTTGAACTTGAAATGACTGAGTTAACTACAGAAATTGGAAACATTGAAACAAATACAAAGTTCAATGGTAAAACTGTATTAGATGGTAGTAGTACATTTAATATCGTAATTTCTGATGACGATCAAGTTATGTTAACTATTTCAGCTGCTGACGTAAGTACTGCTTCTGGATTAAGCAGTGCATCACAAACAGCTGATATTGAAGGTGCTATTGATGCTATTAATACTCAAAGATCTACTCTTGGAGCGGTTCAAAACAGATTAGAAAGTACTGTAAGAAACTTAGATACAACTACAGAAAACCTTCAAGCTGCTGAATCTCGTATCAGAGACGTAGATATGGCTAAAGAAATGATGGAGTTCACTAAGAACAATATCCTTCAACAAGCTGCTACAGCTATGTTAGCTCAAGCTAACCAAGCTCCTCAAGGAGTTCTACAATTATTAAGATAATTATTTCTTAATATCTGAAACTTATAAAAATATAATAATAACTTGTATAGCGGAGAATGGGTTCATTCTCCGCTATTTTAATACTATAAAAAGTTTAGGAGTTTTTGTATTAAAAAAATATTATTTTTAATATAAGTATCCATAAAATAACATAGAATTATATGATATAATCTAGTTAGATAATGTATCACCAAAGATAAAAAGATCGGAGTGATGGTGGTGACGGTAGAACTAATAAACTGTATTATTTGTGGAAGACTTTTCAAAAGTGAAGAGGGAACTATTTGTTCAAAATGTTTAGAAGATAAAGAAAGTCCCTATCAAAAAGTGAAGGATTATATATTTTTTAATCGTGGAGCCAGTGTTTTTGATGTTGCAGAGGCAACTGGAGTTGAAGTGAAATTAATTCTAAAATATATTAAAGAAGGTAAAATAAGTACTATAAATAAATAATTGTTTATTAAATCTATAGATCCTAAACAGGGGTCTTTTTGTTTGGTGATATTTATAAAATATTATAAAAGTAAAAAGACTACAAAGTTATTTGTAGTCTTTTATATATTCATCAATTAGTTGATTATAGCCATTACATAATTTTAAGATTAATGGATGTTGAGACGAAGAAAACCTTTGTTTATTTACTAATTCAATGGGTAATATCTTTGGAGATGTACCAGTTAAAAATAGTCCCTCTGCTTCATATAAAAAGTCAATAGAAATCGGTTGTTCAATAACTGGAATATTTAGTTGCTGACATAAGTTAATGACACGAGATCGGGTAACCCCTTTTAGTACTTCGGAAGCTGGAGCGGTATAAAGACTGTTGGATTTAACAAGAAAAATATTAGAGCGACTTCCTTCTGTAATTCGGTTATTTTCATTCACTAAGATAGCCTCATAAACATTGGAATTTTTAATAGCTTCATTAATTTTTTGTCGTTGATCTAGAACAATTGTCTTTATATTGGGGTTTTCTCTAATGGATAAATATAGTATTGTGGAAACTCCTTTTTCATATTGGATTGAAAAAGGATATTTACTTGGAATGAAATATAGAAATAAATTAGGCTTTTGATCTAAATTATTAACAACAATTTTTATATTTTTTTCAGGCATTCCATTAATATGTATTAACCTATGAATTTGTTGCTTTAATAAATTAACATCAAATCTAATAGCATAATTTGATAACTTTAAAGAATGATTTAGACGATTCAAGTGTTCTTCTAAGAATAAAGGAACAGCCTTTGCTACTCTTATTACTTCATAAACCGAGAAGGATGAGTTAATTTCGTTTATTTTAAAATTTACAGTATTGTCTATATCATTATTTTTTATATAAAATTTTTCTTCTATTTCATTTTGAATATTGTTATTCCCCATTGGAATACACCTCCTAGTATATTAATCATTCTCTTATATTGTATCACTAAATATAAATCAATATAATAATATTAAACTTTTTTACATATACAACCGATAATATTAGTAGGAAAAAATGAATAATTAGGAGGGAGCCTATATGAAGATAGATGCTACACAGTGGGGAAGTAATTATCCCACTCAAACCAATGGTATTAGGCAAGGAAGCCAAGAACATATGCCAATGGCAAAGGGACAAGGTAGTGGAGATCCAATAGCTAGGGAAAAACAAATTTCAGATGAACAGGTAGTTAAAGCAGTGGAAAAGGCTAATAAGAGTTTTCAGCCTTTTGATAGAAGATTTGAAATATCCGTACATGAAAAAACAAATACAATTATGGTGAAAGTAATAAATTCTACTAATGATGAATTAATTAGAGAAGTACCCCCTGAAAAGATATTGGACATGGTTGCTCATATGTTGGAAGTAGCAGGGATTTTAGTGGATAAAAAGGTATAGGTGGATATAATTATTAGAATGGGGTGATTTATGTGAGAATAGGTGGAATCGCATCGGGGATGGATACAGAACAAATGGTTAAAGACTTAATGAGGGCAGAACGAGCAAGAATGAATAAATTCTTGAGGCAAGAACAAACAATAAAATGGAAACAAACAGCATATAACGATACTAACAAAATAATGGCGAATTTTATTTTAAATAGCAGAAGTGATTTTGGACTTAATCAAATTTCTTCAACTGGGAACATTAGAAAGAGTAATGTAGATAACTTTTCTTGGGCGAAGAAGGCAACCTCCAGTAATGAAGGAATTGTATCAGCCACTGCTAGAGCCAATGCTGTAAATGGAGATCATAAAATAAAAGTAAGTCAGTTAGCATCAAATGCTACCATGTTAAGCAATAATTTAAAGATTGCAAATGATGAAAACAAATTAGAAATACCTGTATTAAATGATAATTTTAAGTTTAATGAAGCTGGTGAAATTAGGATAGAGACCCATATGGGTAGTACAGTAATTGAAATTAATGCTGGGGATGACATCAGTACTTTTGTGTCTAAGATTAATAATGCCATAGATAGTGCAGACCCTGACAAGAAGTTAAGTTTGGGAGTAAGGGCAGCTTTTGATCGTAATTTAGGACAACTGATGATTACCACAAAGGATACAGGAAAAGATATTTATGTTAGTGTATCAGATGTTACAGGTGATAATGCAGAGAAAATTTTTGGGTTATACGATGCAGGTGTTACATCAGCCACTAGTTACGGAAAAAGTGCAGAAATAGAGTATAATGGTAATCCTTTAGAAATGGCGACTAACAACTTTTCAGTTTTTGGAATAGATATAAACCTTAAAGATGTTACACCCGCTAATACAACCATTAACATTAACATAGGAACAAATGTGGATGGAATTTATGACAAAGTAAAAGGTTTTATTGATAACTACAATGAAATGGTAGGCTTTGTAACTTCAAGAACCAGTGAAACTAGGTATAGAGATTTTTTTCCACTGGTTAAAGATGAAAAGGATGCCATGTCAGAAAAAGATATAGAACAGTGGGAACAAAAGGCAAAAAGTGGTATTTTAAGAAATGATGAGACTATTACAAAAACATTTCAAGGCATTAGATCTAGCTTGTACATGAATGTTGGCGGAGTAACTGGAACATTTAAGCACCTAACAGATATAGGTATTGCCACAGGTGGGTATAAAGAGGGTGGAAAGCTAGTTATTAACGAAAACCGTCTAAGAGACGCTATTAATAATGATCCTGAAGGGGTTATGGATCTATTCTTTAAAGCCCCTGATATAGGATTAACTGGTGAGGCAAGAACAAAAGAGTCAGGCATTGTTCAAAGAGTATATGATGGTATTGTTTCAGGAATGAAGGAAGTAATACGAAAGGCAGGTACTGGTGGTGACACATCTTTTTTAAGGAGTGTACAAGGTAATATATTAACAGAATACGCCACAAAACATAGTTCAATTAGCGTGTTAGACAAAGATATAAGTGGAATTAATTCAAGAATTTCTAAAGAAGAAACAATATTGGCTAAAAGAGAAGAACGATATTGGAAGCAATTCTCAGCAATGGAAAAGGCGATGGCTAAAATGCAACAACAAAGTACATGGATCATGTCTCAAATGGGCTTAAGTCAATAGGACATATAAGGAGGAATAAATATGGCAATGAGTAATCCATATAGTCAATATAAAGAAAATAGCATAAAAACCGCAAGTCCACAAGAATTAACTCTAATGTTATATAATGGAGCATTAAAATTTATTAATCAAGGTAAACTATTTATTGAGCAAAAGAATATACCCAGTGCTAATGAATCCTTAAAGCGAGCTCAAGACATTATTACAGAACTTAATATTACATTGGATATGAATTATGAAATATCTAAGAACTTAAGGGGACTGTATATGTATATTTTAGAGAAGTTAGTAGAGGCTAATATTACAAAAGATTGTAAACATCTAGATGAAGCTGCATCAATGGTAACACAGCTAAGGGATACGTGGAAGGAAGCTATGAGATTAGCTAAGATAGGAAAATAGGTGATGGGGATGAATGTTGAAGTATTGACAGATTATCTAATAAGGATTAGTGAAGGAAAACTTCAGTTAATTAGTAAACTGCTGGATTTATCTGTTCAACAACGAGAAGCCCTTCAAGTAGTGGAAGAAGAAGATATGAAGCTACTTAATGATCTAATTCAGCAAAAGCATGAAACTATTGGAAAAATAGATGTTTTAGATAAAGAGTTTTTAGATAAATTTACTCAGTTAAAGCAAGGTCTAGGAATAAATAGTTTTGCAGACCTTAAAGATGAACCAGTAGTGGGAATAAAAACTTTGAAACAAAAAATACAAGAAATTATGAATATTACTGAAGATATTAGAATATTAGATGAAGCTAACACAAAAAAAGCTAAGGATAATATGGATCAAATTAAGCAACAGCTAAAGACAGTTAAGATAGGAAAGAAAGCAAACTACGGTTATGGTAAAAAATTTAGTGAAAATCCTTCGATATTGATTGATAAGAAAAAGTAAATGAGGTATAATAGAATGTAGCCATGAAGGTCTGTGGTTGTAAGTCCATGCCAGTCGCAGGCAAAAGGACCCACGTAAGATAACACAAAAATAGTTATTGATCATGGTGCGGCTTAGAGGTAAGCCCTGCCGGGAAAACCGAGAGAGGTAGTAGTGAAGGTAACCCCCAGCGAACCCTCCAGCAGGCGAGTGTGGGGTCAAAAACCAGGTCAGCTTCATGGATATATAAAAAAGTCTTTGATATTTATATCAAAGGCTTTTTTTGCATTTGAAAAAATACTAAATTCTACTATGTTAAATCTAAAAAGGTAATACTATAGAGATAAATACAATAATAAAGAATAAATGTAAATAGATGGGGTATAAATAAAAAGTTAGAATTTTTTAAATAAATTTATACACAGAATATACACAGCCTTGTCCTATTGAAAAATAAGTTATCAACAAGTTTATCAACATTATCCACAGTCTTGTTATAAACATATACACAATCAAATTTCATATTATCCACAAGAAAAGTGTCGAAAAAAACTGAAAATTCAACGGATTAAGAGATATATGTCTATGGGTTTGTAAATAAAGTATTATTATTTAAGAATAATAAAATTGGTTACTAAAAATAGAACATTAAATAAAAAAACATATAAATTGTGGTTTTTTTGTTAATAATAGGTTGACATATTTTATCTTTTGTAGGAAAATTATAAAAAGTGTACAAATTATTGATTACAGGTTTTAATATTGGGTAGATATTGAATTAATTAGTAAAAAATCCAGTAAATGATGTAATAATTTTAAGCTGACATAAAAGGTCAGTTTAATTCTATAGAAGTGAAGGGAGCTGAACATATGAGAGTAATAGTAAGTGGAAAAAATATTGAAGTAACAGATGCATTAAGAGGTTCTATCGAATCTAAAATGACAAAGCTTGAGAAATTTTTTAATCAGGAAGTAGAGGCTAAAGCTACCCTATCAGTGCAAAAAACTAGACAAATCATTGAAGTAACAATTCCTGCTAATGGTACTATACTAAGAGCAGAAGAATCAACAGAAGACATGTATACATCTATTGACAAAGTTGTAGACAAGCTAACAAGACAACTTAGAAAGCATAAAACTAAGTTGGAGAATAGGAATACTAAATATCAAACAATTAGATTTGAAAATATTCCATTGCTTCAAGAAGACGCTTCTAATGTAGATTCTAAAATTGTTAAAACAAAAAGATTTGCTATCAAACCTATGAACGCAGAGGAAGCAGTACTACAAATGGAGCTAATAGGCCATAACTTCTTCGTTTATACAAATGCAGAAACAGAAGAAGTAAATGTTGTATATAAAAGAAAAGATGGTAACTATGGGTTGATTGAACCTGAAATGTAGAAAATATTTAGTTGTTATTTTATTGACTTTACCAGAACTTAAAGCAGCCAAACAGGCTGCTTTATCTTTTTTTTGAAAAGAAAGAATATTAAATATTATAAAAACAAAAAAATAGGAAGGAAAAAGAAAAAAAATAGAGAATTTTTAAGTAAGTCTTTTAGGTTTTATAAAAAGCTATAGACAAAGGGGAAAGAAAATATGATTTTTGAAGCGTTATTAATGGGTATTATAGTGGGTAAAGTAAAAGGAGGACAATTTAAACGTTTAGGTTACATGACTTTAAAATTTCCTTTTATGGTAATTCTGTCTTTTATTTTAATGTTAATGACCTCAATTATGATTTCAATAGGACACGAGGCATTTATTAAGCATAGGATGATATTGTATATTATATCCTATTGTATTCTTTTTCTTGTTTTGTTTTTAAATCTACATAATAAGTCTATTTGGTTAATACTAATAGGGACAATAGCTAATTTTGCAGCCATTGTTCTAAATCAAGGAAGTATGCCTATTGATCTTAAAATATTACAAAATACAGGTTTTGAAAATATGTTGCAATCCATTAGCATGGGGGCGCTACCTAACTATATTTCTCTGGATCAAGCCTATCCCCTAACAGAATATTTAGGTAAGCGTTTAGTAACACCAAATTTCTATCCATTAAAACAGATATTTACAATTGGAGATGCACTGATTTCTTTGGGACTATTTTTATATATTCAAAAAATAATGCAATCAAAAATATATCGTAAAGCTGTTGGTGTTATTCGTTTTGATCATCAAGGTAAAGTTAAAAGGTAGAAATGGAATGAATTTACAAGATAAAGTAATAAATTGGCTTTCAATAAGTAAAAATAAGCTGAGATAAGAAACTCAGCTTATTGATTTTATAATTTGTTGTGTTACAATGTATTTTAGTATCGAAAATAGAACTCGAGGTGGTAATTGTGAAAAGCATATTTGAGAAAGTATTTGGAACTCATAGTGATAGGGAGATAAAACGATTAAAGAAGACAGTTGAGCATATCTTATCTTTAGAGCCACAGTATCAACAATTAACAGATGATGAATTAAAGGATAAGACTAGACAATTTAAAGAAAGATTAAAAAAGAATGAGACATTAGATGATATATTACCAGAGGCGTTTGCTACTGCAAGAGAAGCGGCTTGGAGGATTTTAGGGATGAAGCATTACCCTGTTCAATTATATGGGGGAATGATTCTACACCAGGGAAGAATAGCAGAAATGAAGACGGGTGAAGGTAAAACGTTAGTAGCAACATTACCAGTTTATTTAAATGCTTTAGAAGGAAAAGGTGTACATGTTATTACAGTAAATGATTACTTAGCGAAACGTGATATGGAGTGGATGGGAAAAGTATATAACTTTTTAGGTTTAACTGTGGGGGTAGTTGTTCATGGAGTTACACCAAAGGAAAGAAAAGCTGCATATGAGGCAGATATAACCTATGGAACTAATAATGAGTTTGGTTTTGATTATTTAAGGGACAATATGGTTATACACAAAGAAGATATGACACAAAGGGATTTAAACTTTGCCATTGTGGATGAGGTGGATAGTATATTAGTAGATGAAGCTAGAACGCCTTTAATAATCTCAGGGCAAGGGGAAAAGTCTACTAAAATGTATTTTGTTGTAGATCAGTTTGTTAGAACCCTTAAAAATGAAGCTGATTTTACTATTGATGAAAAGGCAAATTCCATAGCTTTAACAGAAGAAGGGGTAGAGAAGGCTGAAAAGTACTTTGGTATAGAAAATCTTTCTGATATTGCCAATATGGAGGTCTCACACCATGTTAATCAAGCGTTAAAGGCACAGAATTTAATGAAAAGAGACAAAGACTATGTAGTTAAGGATGGAGAAGTAGTTATTGTTGATGAATTTACAGGTAGATTAATGTTTGGCCGTCGTTATAGTGATGGATTACACCAAGCGATTGAAGCTAAGGAAGGATTAGATATACAAAGAGAATCCAAAACATTAGCTACAATTACCTTCCAAAATTATTTTAGAATGTATAATAAATTAGCAGGTATGACTGGAACAGCAAAAACTGAAGAAGAAGAGTTTGTATCCATTTATGGTATGGATGTTATTGAAATGCCCACCAATAAACCAGTGGTGCGTCAAGATAATGCGGATAGTATTTATAAAACAGAAAATGGTAAGTTTTTAGCCCTTGCTAAAGATATAGAAGAAAAACATGCTAAAAAACAACCAGTGTTGGTGGGTACTATTTCTATTGAGAAATCAGAAGAGTTATCAAAACTATTGAAAAAAAGAGGTGTCCCCCACGAGGTACTTAATGCTAAGCAACATGAAAGGGAAGCAGAAATTGTAGCTCAAGCAGGCCGTAAAGGAGCTGTAACAATAGCTACTAACATGGCAGGACGTGGTACGGATATTATCTTAGGAGGAAACCCAGAATTTTTAGCTAAACGTGAGCTGAAAAAGAGGGGTTATAATGATGAGATATTAGCAATGGTGACTAGCCATAATGAAACAGATGATGAAGAATTAAAGGCAGCAAAAGCTTTATATGAAGAAGTATATAAAGAAATTAAAAAAGATACTGATAAAGAGCATCAGGAAGTTACAGCAGTTGGAGGTCTTCATATTATTGGTACTGAAAGACATGAGTCTAGACGGATTGATAATCAGTTAAGAGGACGGGCAGGGAGACAAGGAGACCCAGGTTCTAGTCGTTTCTATATCTCTTTACAAGATGACCTTATGCGTTTGTTTGGTGGAGAAAAGATGCAGGGTTTAGTAGAAAAAATGGGATTAGCGGAAGACGAGGCAATAGAGCATGGTTTATTAACAAGAAGTATAGAAAATGCTCAAAAGAAAGTGGAAGGACGTAACTTTGGAATTCGTAAACATGTACTACAGTATGATGATGTTATGAATAAACAAAGAGAAGTTATCTACGGGGAACGTAGAAAAGTATTATCTGGTGAAAATATGAGGGATCAAGTATTTAATATGATAGAAGGTATTGTTGACAGTGCTATTGCCCTATATACAGCTGACGCAAAATATCCAGAAGATTGGGATTTAGAAGGTTTGTCTGAGTACTTATATGGTGTGTTTTTACCTGCAAATTCTCTGGAATTAGGAGAAGTTGAAGAACTAACGGTGGAGGTATTGAAGGAAAAAATATTAGAAGTTGCCCATAAAGTATATGAAGTTAAAGAAACAGACTTCACATCTGAAAGAATGAGAGAAATTGAACGAATTATCCTACTTCAAGTAATTGATACTAAGTGGATGGATCATATTGACGCTATGGATCAGTTGAGACAGGGAATCGGCTTAAGGGCAATTGGTCAAGAAGATCCTGTAAGGGCTTACCAAGTTGAAGGTTTTGATATGTTCCATGAAATGATTAAAAATATTCAAGAAGAAACAGTTAGATATTTATTCCACATACAAAAGGAATCGGTTATAGAACGTAAACAAGTGGCAAAACCTATAGAAGCAACCCATGGTGAAAAAAATCGACCAACTACTATTGTTAAGGATGATGATATAGGAAGAAATGAACCATGTCCATGTGGAAGTGGGAAAAAGTATAAGAAATGCTGTGGATAATAATTGAGGTGAAAAGATGCTGAATTTAGATATTTACAAACAGCAACTTGCAAAGGTGCTGGAGCACATAAAGGAAATGAGGGCTTCTCTTTGACATAGATCAGTTAAATATACTGGTATTAGACTATGAAGCAAAAATGTCGGAGACGGGGTTTTGGGATAATCCCCAACAAGCTCAAGAGGTTTTAAAGAAGAGCAAGTCCTATAAAGACCTTATTGACACTTATGCAAAATTGATTTCAACCCACGAAGAATTAGATATGATGGTGGCGTTTATTGAAGAAGGAGATACTACCTTTGAGGCTGATCTGGTACAGGGAATTAACTCTCTTGAAAGTAATATAGAAGAGTTAAAGTTATCTACCCTTCTAAAAGGAGAATATGATAGAAACAATTCAATTCTTTCTATTCATGCTGGTACTGGTGGACTAGATGCCCAGGATTGGGCAAAGATGTTAATGAGGATGTATACCCGTTGGGCAGAGAAAAAAGGTTATAAAGTTAAGATTTTAGACTTATTACAAGATCCAGAAGCTGGGATTAAAAGTGTAACCATATTAATAGAGGGGATTAATGCCTATGGTTTTCTTAAGTCTGAAAAAGGAGTACATCGCTTAGTAAGGGTGTCTCCCTATGACTCATCTGGAAAACGGCATACTTCTTTTGCATCAGTGGATGTAATGCCAGAAATAGACGAACAAGTAGAAATAGATATTAAAACATCGGATCTTAAAGTAGATACATTCCGTGCCAGTGGTGCAGGTGGACAACATGTAAACAAAACAGATTCAGCAGTACGTATTACCCATTTACCAACAGGAATTGTTGTTCAATGTCAAAATGAAAGATCACAGCATAGTAATCGTGAAACAGCAATGGCTCTTTTAAAGTCAAAATTAGTGGAAGTAAAGGAGCGGGAAAATAAAGAACTTATTGAAGATATTCAAGGAGAGTATAGTCAAATAGCTTGGGGTAGTCAGATTCGTTCTTATGTATTTAATCCATATAATCTTGTTAAAGATCATCGGACAAATGTTGACATAGGGAATACGCAAGCTGTTATGGATGGAGAAATAGATGGGTTTATAAATGAGTACTTAAAGCAGAGTTTAGGTGTAAATACCTAAACTCTGCTTTTTTATAAAAGTTGACTAAAAATGTCGTATTATAAAAATTTTATAGTAAAATTTCATAAAGTTAAAGGTATTTTCAATTATTTATAGAATTTAATATGTATTAATATTTAATCATTTTAATTAATATTAGACATATGTTAATAATAAAGGTTTTAAAGTAAACCAACTGGAGAGAGGGAATAAACATGAAGAGATTTATAGAGGGTATAAATAGGCTATTTGGTGGGAAAAACAGTATTAAAAGAAAATTAGTGGCAATTATTTGTACGCTCATTTTAGCTTCCATTATTATTACTAATTCTATAAGTTATATTATCGATTCTAGAAGTATTGTAAAAACTACAGAAATGAACAATAAAACAATGGCAGATTCTATAGCAATGCAATTGGACATCTATATGGAGACAGTATTGAATACCATCAGATTACTGGCTATTACTCAAGATTATAATAGTATGGAGAAATTCACCATTAATACAATGTTTAATCAGTTTATCAACCAAAATAGAGAAATTAAATCCATATACTTAATTGATGCCAGTGGACAGGTTACAGTAACTAATACAAATAGATCAAATCTTAATGTATCAAATGAAGAGTGGTATAAAAAGGCTATGGCAGGGGAGTTAAATATTTCTGAAACAATCCTAGACACCAACGTTAATTCCGTTGGGGTAAGAATTGCAATTCCCCTAAGAGATCGACTAAATAGAAGGTCTGGAGTATTATCTGTTATGTTAGGTTATGATAAAATAAATCAAATAGTAAGAGACGTGTCTTTTGGTGAATCGGGCTATGCTTATGTGGTGGATGGAGCTGGATACATTATAGGGCATCGTATTGCATCTGAATATGTTATGAAGCAATTTAATGTTTTAGAGGCCAATTCTGAAGTGGTGCGTAAAGCTGCTTTAGGTGAAGCTGATATTTTGGAGGGTATCAACAATGATGGGGTTAATATGTTGGTTACAGCGGCATCTTTAGTAAATTACCCTTGGAGGGTAATTGTTGAACAGGAAAAAAGAGAAGTGTTAGAGTTGACTAGACGTTCACTTTTTAGAAATATATTAATTGCATTGATAATCATTCTTGCATCCTTATCAATTGTAACTGTATTTGCACAATATTTTACAAAGCCCATCTCACAGCTGGTTGATAGTGCCAATAAAATTAAAGAAGGGGATTTAACAGAGAAGATTGTAGTAAAAGAAAAAAATGAAATAGGACAATTACAACAAGCTTTTAACGATATGTCCGTATCAATAATTAAAATAGTTCAACAAATTACAGGGACAACTGATCAAGTGGGGCAATTTATAGAGGAATTACAAAGTAATTCAGAGTTAACCTCTAGAGCAGCAGTAGAAATATCTAAAACAATAGAACATGTGGCAGCAGGTACTTCTCAACAAATGGAAAGTGTAGAACAGTCTGCTGAAGCTTTAATAAAAATGGTAGATAACGTAAAGGAAGTAAAGAATAGCACTTCTATTGTAGTAGTATCAGCTGAAAATACAACCAACTTGGCGGCAGATGGTGTAAGGAATATTGAGGAAATAAAAGTAACCATGTCAGAAGTTACAGCGTTAGTAGGAAATACATCTGAACTAATAAAGAATTTAAATAAACAAATTAAAGAGATTGATCGAGCAGGTCAGTTAATAACAGCAATTTCCGATCAGACTAATTTATTAGCTCTAAATGCTGCAATAGAAGCTGCTAGGGCTGGTGAGCACGGAAGAGGTTTTACTGTAGTGGCAGAAGAAGTAAGAAAGTTAGCAGAACAATCTAAAGGTGCATCCAAAGAAATTATATCATTAATTGCTAAGATACAAGGAGAAACCAGCAAAGCCGTTATATCTATGGAAGAAGGAATTAAAGGAGTGGAGGCAGGGAATACCGTTATTAATCGTACAGCCAGTTCATTTACAGATATACTAGAAGAAGCTAATGGTGTTGCTAGCTCAATGAAAGAGTTAGAAAATATTATAGAAAATATGTCTCAAGAAGTAGTGGCAACTGAAGGGACAATACAAGAAGTGGCAAGTGTCTCACAATCGACAGCAGCAGCAGCTCAAGAAGTCTTGGCAAGTGTAGAGGAGCAGGATTCGGCCATCCAATATATTGCATCTTCAACAGTTACATTAAATGATATGATAAATGAATTAAAATTAATAACAAAACGATTTAAGTTGGTTGAAGTAGAAATAACTGAAAAAAGAGAAGTTAAACAAAGTTCTAATGCAAGTGAATTAATTGAAGAAGAACTAGAGCAAGAAGAACTAGAGCAAGAAGAGATAGAGCAAGAAGAGATAGAACAAGAAGATATAGAGCAAGAAGAAGTAGAACAAGAAGAAGTAGAACAAGAAGAGATAGAACAAGAAGAGATAGAACAAGAAGAATATAAAAATTAATAATTTATAAAAAAAATTCCTTTATAATTAAAGGGATTTTTTTTATATAAATGTTTTCTTTGAAAATTATTGAAAGTATGTCAAAAAGGTATTAGAATATAGTAAAAAACCCCAATTATTTACAGAATAAAAAGAACCCTGATAATTCAGGGTTCTTTTTAGTAGTCGATATATTAAAATATTAATTATATTCTATTATAATCTAGCTACGTTTGCAGCTTGAAGGCCTCTGTCGCCTTTAACTACTTCGAATTGAACTTGTTGACCTTCTTCTAAAGTCTTGAAACCGTCTCCTGTGATAGCTGAGAAATGTACAAATACATCATCTCCACCTTCTACAGAAATAAAACCGAAACCTTTTTCACTGTTAAACCATTTAACTACGCCTGTTTTCATTATCAAAAAACCTCCAAAATTTTGTATTCTGTAACTCTACGTTACTATTAGATAATATCACCAAAAAATAGACTTGTCAAACATTATTTTACAAAAAACTTTTACATCATTACATCCAATAGCATTCCTCTTATATCATCAAGCCTTTTAACGATTGAAATTCGGTCAATTTCATCCTTTAAAAATTCTTTGGTTAGTTCTTCCAATTCCCTGTCAACATTTTTAACAATAGAGTAAACTCGATGACGACCTCGACGATCTAAAAAATTTTGTTTTGAAAACTGATGAGAATTCTTAGTAGCTACTTCTAGAAATTCTCTAACTAAGCTTTTATATTTAATCACTTCGCTCAAATGGAGTTTGTCTCCAATACGATCTGATTGATTTGCAATTTTTTCATAAAGTCCCTGTAGATGTTCCCTTACTTGGTCTGATTTAATCTCTTGAAATTTAGAGATGAATTTTTCCTTATTTACATCCATTTTCCGAGCTGGTGCATTCATTAATTCCCTAAATTCAAGGGAACCAACGCTATCTATCCGCTTCATGGAGTATCCCTCCTTTATCCTATTCTTCTATTATAATATATCGACATAAATAATAAAAGTATTAGACTAAAACGAAAAGATACATTAGATTATTCATTAAATTAAAGTTCAAAGGTAGAAATGACGATAATTTCAGTAGAAGGATAAAGGGTGGTGTTTAAGTTGGATAATGGGATAAGAAGACCAAATAATATATTATTTAATCAAGTATATGGTAATGGAATGATTCCCCTAAAGAAAAGGGAGAGTTCTATGCTGAAAACTAGTCAGGAAAGCCCTTTGAAAAATGTGCTCCAGGAAAAACAAGTTCAAATTTTACCTGGTGAGGAGGGGAAATATACTAAACTATTAAATAGTTTTAATATGCCGATAAAGGAAGACTTAATTCAAGCTTTAAAGGTATTAGATATACACGGAATCCACTTAAATAAAGAAAATATTATTCAATATATGTCAACAAAAAATCAATTAAATGAGTTAGTACAGGGGTTAAATTATGATACGGCACTTCAACTGATAGATAAAGATGTAGATCTAGAGAAAGACTCCCTACAAGAGGTGGTAAATAAGTTAGAGGAAGCAAAAAAGGAAGAAAAACCCTTTTCGTTAAAAGAGTTTATTAGAAATTTAACTCCCATGTCTACTGAAGAGGCAGAAGATATTGCCCAACAATTATATGGCAATAAACAGGGGAAGGATATTATAGATATAATAAAGGCACTGCATAAGTCTGGTATGGAAATTACAAAGAAAAATATAGATCGAGTTAATGATGTATTTAATAAACTACACAATATTAAAACCTATGATGATGGAGGTTTAGTAGAGGTTATTAAAAATAATATTGAACCCAACATAGATCATTTATATAAAATAAAGAATTCCATCAAAAAAGGAGCTATAGCCATTGAAGAAAAGCTTAGTCAGTATGCTTCAAGGGTATATGATCGTTTTACTAATAAGCCAGTAGAACTATCTGAAAAAGACCTAAGGTTATTGGAGGAAAATATTAAAGAACTTTTGGAAAATGAAGGAATTAAAACTACTAAAGAAGATATTGATTTATCAAAGTCTTTGATAAAACAAGGAATGGCGGTATCTAAAGAAAATATAGATAAAGTGCAGCAGCTTAAAGACACAATTAATGAGCTAGTAAAAACATTAGACCAAGATAAAATAGCACTGTTATTAAAGGCAGGTATAGATGTAGAGAAGGAAAAAATAACAAAGTTATTAAGTACAGTAAAGGAAATACAGTCAATGGAAGTATCTGAGGGACTTGATGTAGAGTCTCAGTTCATTAAAGGTGATGACGTTAAAGATATATTACTTAAAATAAAGAAATTGGGGGAAGCAAAGGAAGAAGAATTGCTGTTTTTATTAAAAAAAGGTGAAGATTTTAAACTTAAAGACCTTCACAGAGTAAAATTCAGTAGTTCAACTAACCTATTACCAGAAGAAAGAAATAATGAAGTACACCAAGCAACCATTAAGATGGTAGGTATATTTAATGAAATAAACAAAGTTAATATAAACGATATTGTAAAGCAGTTAAAAAGCAATTTACCTATGACTTTAGAAGGTTTGGCTTCAACTATTGTAAATAGCGGACAAGAAGATGCAGTAGTAAAATCTATTGGGATTAAAAATACTGAAAATGTCCGTAATGAAGCTCAGATGATATTTAAACATATGAATTTTATAAAAGCTAGTTTATCTTCTTCAATGATTGCTGTTGGAGTTGAAAAAGATATTAGATTAGAAAAAATGGAGTTAGTAAAATTAACTGGGTTTATTAATGAATATAAGATGAGTGAAGGAAAATGGGAATTAATTAATGCGTTACCCCAAATTCAACAACAGGGAGAAAATTTATTGGCTACTTTGATGAAAAATAATATGCCAATTAATTTAAATGAGATGAAACAGGTATCACAATTCATGCAAAACCAACAACAATTGGGGCATCAACTACAAGAGATTTTTGATTTCCTTCAAAAAGAAACAAAGGAATCCGTAAAAGCTGAAATAATGGACATAAAAAATGTAATTAATGAAATATCAAAAGAGTTAAAGAATGGTAAAGTGGACTTAAATCGATTCCATGAAGAAATAAGTAAAGTAGTTAAAGACTTAGAGTCAAAAGGAAATTATTTAAAAGATAAACCTAAAGAAGAATTTAATAAAAGCCTAAATAGGTTAACAGAAACCATTGATACACAAAACGCATTAAATCAAAAAGATACAGTGGTACAACTGCCCTATATGATGGATAATCAAATAAAAAATCTACAAATATATGTTATGAACGAAAAACAAGGTGGTCGTAAAATTGATCCACAAAACATGTCTGTGTTGTTAAACATGGATACAAATAATATGGGAAATATTAATGTTTATTTAGGAGTTAATTATAAACAATTGACTTTGAAGGTGGGAGTAAAATATAAAGAATATCAAGAAATGATAGAACCTCAAGTACCCGCCTTAAAAGAAATGTTATCAAAAATAGGATATGAAATAAAAGAGATTTCTTTTAGAGTCGATGAAGACTTATATCTAATGAGTATGGTGGAGGAAATGGAAGAAAAGCAAAAGGGTGTTAAACATTCCATAGATATGATGATTTAGGAGTGAAGAGATGAAAAAAAGAGAAATAAAACAGGCAATCGCTCTAAAATATGATAAAGAAAAGAACGATGTTCCCATAATTACTGCTGTAGGGCAAGGGGTTGTGGCAGAAAAAATCATTGAAAAAGCCGAGGAAAATGAAGTACCCATACAATATAATGAAAAGTTGGTTAAAGAATTAATTCAGTTTAAAGTGGGAACAGAAATACCACCAGAACTTTACGAAATTGTTGCTCAAGTCCTAATTTTTGTTGAGGGCTTAGATCATAAGAAGTAAAGTTAAAGTTTTTACTTCAAATGACGATATATATTTGAGAAGTACAATAAAGAAAAATAATAAACCAAAACAATAAAGACAGATATTATACTAGACTTAACATATATTAAGGATTAAAATTTAAGGGGGAAATAAAAAGATGAGAATTAATCATAATATACCTGCTTTAAATGCCCATAGATTATTAACTCAAAATACTAACATGGCATCTAAAACATTAGAAAGACTATCATCAGGAAAAAGAATTAACCGAGCTGCTGATGACGCTGCTGGGTTAGCTATTGCAGAAAAGATGAGATCCCAGTCAAATGGACTACACGTAGCCTCAAGAAACTCTTTAGATGGAATATCGTTGGTTCAAACTGCTGAAGGTGCCATGAACGAAATTCATGCAATGGTGCAAAGAATGAGGGAATTAGCGGTACAAGCCAGCAATGGAACTTATAATGATGAAGACAAACAAACTATTCAAAATGAAGTAGATCAATTATTAGAAGAAATAGATAATATTGTAAGCACAACTAATTTTAATGATAAGAAGCTAATCGATGGATCTCTAAATGGTGTAGATGCAGATCCTGATATTGCTGCTGCTAAGCGGGTTATTCTACAAATTGGAGCTAATGCCAATGAAAACATGATTTTTACTATTGATAGCTTAGATACTCAAACATTAGAAATTGGTGGAACAGAAAAGCTTGATATGATTAATAACCCAGGTGAAGCAATTGATAAATTAGGTAAAGCCATTAGAACTGTATCAGAAGTGAGGTCTAAATTGGGTGCTATACAAAATCGTCTAGAGCATACCATAGCCAATGCAGATAATACAGCAGAAAATATCACTGCTGCCCTATCTCGTATTGAGGATGTAGATATGGCATTAGAAATGTCCAACTTTACAAAGTTAAATATCTTAACACAGGCAGGTACAGCAATGTTGGCTCAAGCCAACCAAAGACCTCAATCTATATTACAATTATTAAGCTAATGGTGGTGACCTGTTATGACTGATAAAGACTACTTATTTAATCGTGTCACCACTGCCAATGGAACTCAACTAGTGGTGATTTTATATGAAGAATTAATGGAATGGTTAAAGCAAGCTACTAAGTCCATTAGTGAAGACAAAACTGAAGAGCTATATCTTTGTATTTCTAAAGGAAGGGATATACTTTCAGAGTTGCTGTCAACTTTAGAGGGAAATTCAGAAATTTCCACAAACCTAAGAAATTTATATTTATATGTAAATCGCTTAATGACAGAGGCAGTAAATCAGAGGAATAAATCTAAGTTAGAAGAAGCAATAAAGGTTTTAACACCTCTTTGTGATGCGTGGAAACAACTGTCAGAAGGAATGCAAGATAATGTTTCACCAAATAAAGGAACAACAAGAGTAACTGGTTTTACTTATGGGAAAAACCAATTAAATGATTATATAGTGAATGATGAAAACAAATGGAAAAAAGGTTAATAAACCTTATCTAAATTAATCTACAAAACCCAGTCTGACAATGTGTTCTTATGAATGTTGCGTCGCTGGGTTTTGTTATGGAAAAATATTTAATACATTGTCATCAAATGTATAGAAAAAAACCATTTAAAGATATTAATAAAAGTTAAAAAAATATTAAATTAGTATTGCCTATGATATAATAACCTTATGAAAATTTTAGGAGGGGAAACCAATATTATGAAAATTACTCAACAGTTGGTTAAAGAATTCCAATTAAAAGAAAATCAAGTCATAAATACACTTCAATTAATTGATGAAGGAAACACAATACCTTTTATTGCCCGTTATCGAAAAGAAATGACTGGGGGATTAAGTGACGAAGTTTTAAGGGATCTTTATGATAGACTTACATACATTAGAAATTTAGAAGCAAGAAAAGAAGAAGTTATTAGACTTATAGAAGAACAAGGGAAATTAACTGAAGAACTGAAAAAAGAAATTTTAGAGGCTACTGTACTTCAAAAAATAGAAGATTTATATAGACCATTTAAACAAAAAAGAAGAACTCGGGCTACCGTTGCTAAAGAAAAAGGATTAGAGCCCCTTGCTGAATTAATAATAAGACAAGATATAGTAGAGGGAACTATTGAGGAATTAGCAAAGCCTTTTATTAATGAAGAGTTGGAAGTAATGTCTGTTGAAGATGCATTAAATGGAGCAAAAGATATAGTCGCCGAGTATATCTCTGATAATGCAGAATATCGAGAAAAAATAAGAGAACTGAATTTAAATAAGGGTGTAATTAATAGTTCAGCAGTAGATACGGAAGAAAAAACTGTATATGAAATGTATTATGATTTTAGTGAAGGTGTTAATAAGATAGCAAACCATAGAATATTAGCAGTTAATAGGGGTGAAAAAGAAAAGATATTAAAGGTAAAATTATTGAGCCCCGATGAAGAAATCATTCTTTATCTAACAAAACAGGTAATAACAAACAGTAAAGCCGTAACAACATATTTGTTACAGGAGACAATAGAAGATGCCTACAAACGTTTAATAGCACCATCAGTTGAAAGGGAGATAAGAAATATACTAACAGAGAGGGCAGAAGAAGAGGCAATAAAAGTTTTTGGTAAAAATACTAAACCTTTATTACTTATTGCCCCAGTTAAAAATGTTAGAATTTTAGCTATTGACCCTAGTTTCAGAACAGGATGTAAAATAGCAGTACTAGATGAAACGGGTAAGTTGTTACATTATACAACCATATATCCTAATGCTCCACAAAATAAAGTTGAGGAAGCAAAAAAGGTGATGAAGGAATTAATTTTTCAATATGATATAGATATTATTCCAATAGGAAATGGTACTGCATCAAGAGAGACGGAATTTATTGTGGCAGAAATGTTGAAGGAAATTGAAAAAACAGTATATTATACAATTGTTAGTGAAGCAGGTGCGTCTGTATATTCAGCTTCAAAACTAGCATCAGAAGAGTACCCAGATATTGATGTATCTATTAGAGGTGCCATCTCAATTGGTCGTAGACTACAAGATCCATTAGCTGAATTGGTTAAAATTGATCCTAAGAGTATTGGGGTAGGTCAATATCAACATGACTTGAATCAAGGAAAATTAGGTGAAACCTTGAAGAATGTAGTTGAAGATTGTGTTAATAGTGTTGGCGTAGACCTAAACACTGCCACACCATCCCTATTACAATATGTAGCAGGAATATCTGCCTCCGTTGCAAAAAATATTGTTCAATTTAGAGAAGAAAATGGTAAGTTTTCAAATAGAGAACAAATAAAAAAGGTTAAAAGACTAGGTGCAAAGGTTTTTGAACAATGTGCTGGGTTTTTAAGAATTTCAGATGGAAATAATCCATTAGATAATACGGCTGTCCATCCAGAGTCATATAAAACAACAATGAAACTAATTAAAAAACTTGGATACAGTCAAGAAGATATAAAAAAGGGCGAACTTAGAAATATAGAAGATAGGGTATTACAAAATGCAAAAGAAAAATGTAATAAATTAGAAGAGCAATTAAAAGAACTGGCAGAAGAATTTGAAGTGGGATTACCGACTTTAAAGGATATTATAGAAGAAATAAAAAAACCTGGTAGAGACCCAAGAGAAGAAATGCCAAAACCCATCTTTAGAAGTGATGTATTAAAAATGGAAGATTTAAAATTAGATATGATTATGGGTGGAACGGTAAGAAACGTAGTGGACTTTGGAGCTTTTGTTGATATAGGCGTTAAACAAGATGGACTTGTTCATATTTCCGAACTAACTAATAGATTTGTTAAAAACCCAATGGATGTAATTTCTGTTGGAGATGAAGTACAAGTAAAGATAATTGGTTTAGATGTTGAACGAGGTAAAATATCTTTGAGCATGAAACAGGTTTAGGAAAAAATTGTTTAATAAAATAGCCTCTATAGCATATACAACTTTACAGTAGGTATGCTATAGAGGTTATTTTTATGTTTTTGAATCGAATTATTTCTGCAATTTTAATGAGAAATTATATAATAATTAAAATATTTGTGATGAAATATAATACATTAATATTAAAATATTACATTTTATAACAATTTATGTTAAATTACATAGTTTTAATTGTAAATTTATATCAAAATATGGTATATTTTTCATGAAATAATAAAATATTGAAAGGATGTTGTTAAGTATGAAAAAAGTATCTTTAATTATTGCATTAATTTTGGTTGTATCTTCTTTCTTTATACCAACTTGGCAGCTTGAGGCATATGCCAATACAGTTGTACAACCAAGCATTGCAGCTGGAACAAATCACACTTTAGCATTAAAAAATGATGGAACAGTATGGGCATGGGGTTTAAACACTAGTGGACAACTGGGGGATGGAACTATAACAAATAAAAGTACACCAGTACAGGTAAAAAGCTTAAGTGGGATAACAGCCATTGCTGTTGGTCCAAATCATAGTTTGGCATTAAAGAGCGATGGAACGGTATGGTCGTGGGGTAGTAATGCCAGTGGTCAATTAGGAAACAACACAACTACCGATCAAATTTTACCGATACAAGTATCTAATTTATCTGGTGTTAAAGCAATTGCTACTGGAAATGGTTATAACTTAGCATTAAAAAATGATGGAACAGTATGGGCATGGGGTTTAAATACTAGTGGTCAATTGGGGGATAAAACAACAATAAATAGAAGTGTACCAGTACAAGTATCTGGATTAAGTGATGTAAAAACTATAACAGCTAAGAATACTCATAGTATGGTACTAAAGAATGATGGAACAGTATGGGCATGGGGTGTAAACAGTAGTGGGCAATTAGGAGATGGGACATTGGTAACTAGAACTGAGCCTGTGAAAGTTTCCATAACAGGTGATATTAAGTCTATAGTTGCAGGTACACATCACAGTTTAGCGTTAAAGAATGATGGAACAGTATGGGTTTGGGGGTATAATGCATTTGGTCAATTGGGGGATAACAGTGTTACAAATAAAAGTGTCCCAACAGTTACTACTAGCATTACTGACGTAACAGCTATATCAGGGGGAAATCATAGTTTAGCATTAAAAAGTGATGGAACAGTATGGGCTTGGGGACATAATGCATATGGTCAATTGGGTGATAATACTCTTACTAACAGAGTAATTAGAGTGGATGTATTAGATTTAGAGGGGGTAATAGCATTATCTGCTGGAGAGAATCACACTCTGGCATTAAAGAATGATGGTTCAGTATGGAGTTGGGGTTTAAATAATTATAATCAATTGGGAGATGGTACAACAGCTACTAAACGTACACCAGTACAAATTAATGATTTTAATCTAGGTAGTCAATCTATTCTACCAGTTACTCCAAAAATATCACACACATCAGTTGCAGCTACATCTATTACATTAAATTGGAGCTTAGTTGCTAATGCAACTGGTTATGAAGTAGAAGTTAATGGTAAAGTAGTTGATAATAAAACAAGTACAACTTTTGTACATAGTGGTTTAACACCTAAAACACAATATCAATATAGAGTAAGGGCTAAAAATAATGCAGGTGTTAGTTCATGGAGTGAAATAACTACTTTAACAACCCTTGAAATGCAAGAAGGTACAACACAGTTAGATATTGAAGCAGAGAAGTATGAAATAAATGCTAATACAACATTTGAAGTAGACGTTGTAATACGTAATGCTGAGGGTATTTATGCACAAGATATAGTTGTACAATATGATGAAGATTTATTAGAGTTTATAGGTGCAAAGGTATCAAATTCTGAAGCTATGACAATTTATTATAGTAATACTGAAGAAGTAGGAAAGTTAAGGTATATTGTGGCTAGTAATGGTGCAGAGTATGGGGTAGATGGTGAAGCACAAATACTTAAGCTTGCATTTAAGTCCAAGTCTGTCTTTGGTGAAGGAGATATTAAAGTAATAGGTGGACTAATAGCAGATGGCTATGGTGGAGAATTTATACCAGAATTTATGGGTAAAACCTTCAAAGTGCTTGGAACAGATGTAAATGGCGATGGTAAATTTACTTTAGCAGACTTAGGTATTGCAGCAAGGTTACTAAAGACAAAAGAAGCTGCTTGGGAAAAATATACACCAGATTTGGATGGTAATGGATTAGTGGAAGAAATAGACTTACATGAAATTGTATCTGCAATATTAATGCAGCAATAGTTATAAATATTATATAAGTCTTATAAGAATAGGGGGATCTGTATTAAATATATTAAAAAGGCAAGTAATTTTAATATAAATATAGATCCTTCTATTAATTATTTAAATAAAAATGCAATGTTAAAAAGTTAAGAACACATACTTTTAATAGTTAAACCAATGTATATTGGTTTGTTGGAAGGTGAAGTATGAAAAAAACATCTTTATTAATTACTTTAGTAGTTATTTTTGTTATATTACCAATATTTACAACAGCATTACAAAACGAAACATATGCTTATACTCTTAATAAACAAAGTTTTATTATAGTAAATCAATCTGAAAAAATTGCTAAAAAAGTACCCAAAATCTTGAATACATCAGTTACAGCTACATCAATTACCTTAACATGGAGTTCTGTGGCTAATGCAAATGGCTATGAAATAGAGGTAGATGGAATCATTAAGAGTAATGGTACAAGTACCATATTTGTACATGACAATCTATCGCCTGGAAGTCAACATACATATAGAGTAAAGATCAAAAATGCTGGTGCAGTTCATTGGAGCGAAACTGTTACTTTAACAACAACAGAACTAGGTGAAGTTACAACCCAATTAGACATTGAAGCAGAAAAATATGAAATAAATGGTGGAACAACGTTTACTGTAGATGTAGTCATTCGTAATGCAGAAGGAATTTATGCACAAGATATTATTGTTCAATATGATACAAAGTTATTTGAGCATTTAGGTGGAGAAATATTAGACCCTGAAGCCATGACAATTTATCACAGCAATATGTTAGAAGAAGGCAAACTAAGGTACATAGTAGCCAGTAATGGAGCAGAGTATGGGGTAGATGGAGATGCTCAAGTATTAAAGCTTACATTTAAAGCAAAAACAGTAATGGGAGAAGGAGATATAAAAGTAATAGGAGGGTTAATAGCAGATGGTTATGGTGGTGAGTTTGTACCAGAATTCATGGGTAAGACCTTTAAAATATTGTCATCAGATGTAAATGGTGATGGAAAGTTTACTCTAGCTGACCTTGGTATTGCAGCAAGACTTTTAAAGACAACAGAAACTGCATGGAATAATTTCACACCAGATATAGATGGAAATGGAATTGTAGAAAAAATAGACCTACACGAAATCGTTGCAGCAATACTGTAGAATAGTTAATTGTTAGTTATTTTTAAAAATTATTTATTTGTTTATTAAACTAAAACTAGATATCACACCAAATAAAATCAATAAAATGAATGAGAATCTATCCATTATAATGTTAGAGGCTTAAACTTAGCCATGATATATTAATGTAGATTCTCTTTTTTTAATACTAATATTCATTAAGTATATTTTTTTATATAGGCATGACGCAGATACTAATATAAAATTAATGTAATTATTATGCATTATATTATATAATGAAAGAGTTAGGATAAGGTTAGGAATAATTTGTAAAAGGGAGATGAAGTTTTCATGGAACAGAGTCGAATAAAAAAAATGATGACTTATCGATGGCTTGTATGGGGAACATTAGCCTTAACTTATGTGATTGTATTTTTCCATCGTTTAGCAATTGGAGTAGTTAGGGAAGATTTAGTTAATACCTTTGGTATTACTGGTACAACTTTTGCAAATATTGGTTCTACCTACTTTTATGCTTATATGATAATGCAGATTCCTTCTGGAATTTTGGCAGACTCTCTGGGTGCTAGAAAAACAGTGACAATAGGAACGTTGCTGGCAGGAATAGGTTCTATTATTTTTGGACTTGCACCTAACCTGTTTTGGGTTTTTTCAGGACGTTTGCTGGTGGGAATTGGTGTATCAGTAGCTTTCATTGCCATTTTAAAAGTTATATCCCAATGGTTTAAGGAAAGTGAATTTGCAACTATGTCAGGAATTACTTCCTTTATAGGTAATATGGGGGGGATTATTGCTCAAACACCATTGGCATTAATGGTGGCATACTTTACATGGAGAACCACTTTTGCAGCTATAGGGGTAATTAGTATTATATTAGCAATATTATGCTATGTAATTGTTAGAAATTCCCCCAAAGATATGGGATTACCAACTATAGAAGATATTGAAGGAGTCTCTAAGAAAAACCAAACAGTAGAAAGACCCCCACTAATGAAAAGTTTGTTTCAAGCTTTGTCAAACCCGTACACATGGCCAGGATTTTTTGTATTTACAGGGTTTTTTGGAGCATATGTATCATTAACAGGTACATGGGGAAGAAGTTATTTAGTTGACGTATATGGTTTATCACCAGATGTAGCTCCCAATTATATGATGGCAGCAGTATTAGGTTTGGCTTTTGGCAGTATTGCCATCGGTAAAGTATCCGATAGTTTACAGAAAAGAAGGTTACCAATGATTATTTTTGGTGGTATCTATACTTTATGTTGGACGATGCTAGTTTTTATGAATGGAGGAAAACCTCCATTAGAAATACTTTATCCATTATTTTTTATCTTAGGATTCTCTTGTTCTGCTTTTGTTTTAGGATGGGCATGTGGTAAAGAAGTTAATCATCCTGCTATTGCTGGAACATCAACCTCTATTGTAAACATAGGCGGGTTTTTAGGTGGGGCAGTTTTGCCACCCATTCTAGGTAGGGTATTTGATACCTTTGGTGGCGTATTAGAACCTATTCAGTTATACCAAAAAGCATTTATGTACTGTTTTATTTTTGTTATTATAGGTTTTTTATTTACTTTTACAGTTAAGGAAACTGGATGCAAAAATATTTATAGTGTAAAAAAGTAATTTAAGAAGGATTTTTATTATATGAAAAGAATATATTGTTATAATTAATTTTTAAGGTGAAACAGGTGCCCAATAGGGAGAATAGGGAATGAAGTGAGTAATCTTCAGCGGTCCCACCACTGTAAAGAAGAGTCCTACACATAAACCACTGGGAGACCGGGAAGGAGGGTAGGTCGATGAAACTGAGCCAGGAGACCTGCCTGTATCATAAGTAACCTGAATGATGGTAAAGTTCATGGTATGTTTGCAATGCAAACATACCATGAACTTTTTTTGTGCAGGCAATGATGCTATAAAATAAGAAAATAACATACATTGGAGGAATTTAAAATGATAATTTTAAATGAAACACTAAAAAAAATTGGTTACCTAGAAAAAGAAGCAATGGAGCAGGCTAGAAGAAGAGTCGATGCTTTAGTAAAACCACCGGGTAGTTTAGGTCGTTTAGAAGAATTAGCTGTTCAGTTGGCGGGTATATCAGGTAATGTATATTGCAATGTAGATAATAAAGTAGTAATTGTTATGGCAGCTGATCATGGTGTATATCATGAAGGGGTTGCTCCAAACCCACAAATTATTACAGCAATACAAACTACTAACTTTCCGAAAGGGATAACAGGGGTATGTGCCTTCGCGAAGCAAACAGGAAGTGATGTGGTGGTGGTTGATATAGGCGTAGCAGTAGATATTGATGCACCGGGGGTAATTAATAAAAAGATTAGATATGGAACAGATAATATGGCAAAAGGACCTGCCATGTCAAGAGAAGAAGCTATTCGTTCTATTGAAGTGGGAATTGAAGTTGCCACAGCAGAAATAAAAAAGGGAAAAAACCTTATTGGAACAGGTGAAATGGGCATTAGTAATACCACCGCCAGTACAGCAATTATTGCTGCAATAGGTGGACTTAACCCAAAGGAAATTGTTGGAGTAGGTGCAGGACTATCTGTAGAAAAATTAAGTCATAAGGCATCGGTAATAAAAGGTGCTATTGAATTAAATCAACCTAATCCCCATGACGGAATAGATGTATTAGCAAAAGTAGGCGGGTTTGAAATTGGAGGAATGGCAGGAACAATGATAGCTGCTGCTGCAAATCGCATACCTGTGGTGGTGGATGGGATTATTTCCACCGCAGCTGCCCTTATTGCAGTAACTATAGAACCCAAAACAAAAGATTTCTTAATTCCATCCCATTCCACTGCTGAAAAGGGAGGTCGAATTGGTTTAGAATTGTTAGGTTTAAAACCAATGTTTGACTTAGGACTTCGCCTAGGAGAAGGCTCTGGGGCAGTATTGGCATTTAACTTTGTTGAAGCAGCCACCTTTATGATGAAAGAAATGATTACGTTGGAGGAGTCTGGTATAGTATTACATAATTAGATTTTAAAATTATAAGAAGAATTAATAATATTAGGGAACATTTTATGAAAAAAACAGTCTAAGTCCTAGGATGGAATAAAAGTATTTTTATACCCGAAATTAATTTGAGAAAAAGAGGGATTTATTGTCACTTTGTTGAATATAGGTTTATTGACATATAAGGAGGGAAAATGATGATTCTAATTCAAAATGCTAAAATTTATACAATGGCTGGTAAGGTTTTAGAAAAAGGAAGTATACTAATTGAAAATGGTATAATTAAAGAAATTTCAGAAGTGATTTCTGTACCAGATAATACGGAAATAATAGATGCTGATGGTAAGTTGGTTTTTCCAGGTATGATTGATGCCCATTGTCATTTAGGGTTATGGGAAGATGCTATTGGGTTTGAAGGTGCAGATGGTAATGAAATGACTGATCCAATAACCCCTCATTTAAGAAGTATAGATGCTATAAATCCTATGGATAGAACATTTGAAGAAGCATATCAAGGTGGAGTCACTACAGTCGCATCTGGACCTGGTAGTGCCAATGTTATAGGGGGGCAATTTGCCGCCATAAAAACCTATGGAAAACGTATAGATGATATGATTATAGATGAGAATATTGCAATGAAAGTAGCCTTTGGCGAAAATCCTAAACGAGTTTATAATGATAAAAACCGTACTCCTATGACTAGAATGGGAACAGCGGCTCTATTAAGAGAAACAATAATGAAGGCTAAACAATATCAAGAAAAAATACAAACTGCTGATGGTGATTTATCAAAATATCCAAGTTTTGATATGAAGATGGAGGCAATGTTGCCGGTGTTGGAAAGAAAAATTCCTTTAAAGGCCCATGCCCATCGAGCAGATGATATTTTCACAGCCATAAGAATTGCAAAAGAATTTGATCTGAAAATAACGTTAGAGCATTGTACAGAAGGGCATCTTATTGCTGATGAATTGGCAAAAGAGGGTTATGCAGTTGTTGTTGGGCCTACTTTTGGAGACCGTTCTAAATTTGAATTAAAAAATAAATCCTTTGATACACCAGGTGTGCTAAATAAAGCGGGGGTAAAGGTGGCAATTATGACAGATCATCCTGTTATTCCACTACAACACTTGCCAATGTGTGCTGCATTATCTGTAAAATCTGGAATGGACGAAGAAGAGGCATTAAAAGCCATTACAATTTATCCTGCTGAGATTTTAGGACTTCAAGATAGAGTAGGGAGTCTTGAAGTAGGAAAAGATGCAGATATTGTTATATGGGATAACCATCCATTCGATTTACAAGCGTCAGTGTGCTGTACCATTATTGATGGGAAGGTTGTTTACCGCAAATAAAGAAGTAATAAGGTATCGGGGCAAATAAAAGGGAGAATATAAAAAAATGGATACTATGCCTATAAAGTTTGTTGTATTGTGTTCTATACCTGAAGCGATTATGATAATTTATGTAGGATTATATATGATGGGAATAAAACCTTCCGTCAATAAAGTAATTGCTGCTGGTATTTTACAGGGAATTGCTTCCTACTTTATTAGGAAACATACGGGTTATGGCATAAACATTCTTCTTCAAGCATTAACAACATTATTACTTACTTGTACAATTGTGAAAGTTACACTCATTAATGGTTTTATTTCTAGTTTTATTGGTATCTCATTAAATTTTATAGTAGAAATCTCTTATCTAATCATTGCTTTAAAGGTAAGTAATTACACATTTGCAGAGATTCTTTCTAGAGACTGGTTAAGGGTTGTTTTCACATCTCCAAAACAGTTAATACTAATAATCATTATAGGAGTCTGTATAAAGTATAATATTACATTGGAGGAAGAAATACAAATTGTGGGAAAGTTTAATGTTAAATAAAAAGTATAGTATTACATAAAGGGAAGATATACTTGTAAACACACTTAATAAAGGTTATAATTTAATAAAATAAATAGTTTGTCTATTCTTCAGGGCAGGGTGAAATTCCCGACCGGCGGTAACGTAATTACGAAGCCCGCGAGCCAATTGGCTGATCTGGTGAAACTCCAGAGCCGACAGTAAAGTCTGGATGGAAGAAGATTAGGTTGTTTTCAATGTGAAACAATAGCTAATTAACACCTGAAGATCGTATTCAGGTGTTTTTATTTTTCCTAATATAAGGAGGATAGAAACTAAAGGAGGCAAAACAATGCAAAGAGTAAGTAGTTTTGGTGTAGAAAGAAAGAAGTTTTCAACAAAAACCTTAGTGAAGATTTCGATTTTATCAGTAATGGCATATATTCTTATAGCTTTAGAATTTCCATTACCAATTTTTCCAGGGTTCTTAAAGATTGACTTAAGTGATGTTCCAGCTTTAATAGGAGCTTTTGCAATGGGACCAGTGGCAGGTACATTAATTGTATTAATAAAAGCTTTTTTACATTTTATTACTAAAACTCAAACTGGTGGAGTTGGAGAATTTGCAAACTTTATTATTGGAGCTTCCTACATCATTCCTGCGTCCATTATATATAATTATAAAAAGGACAAGATGCATGCTATAATTGGTGTTGCAGTAGGAACAATTGCTATGTGTATAGTTGGGGTAATGGCTAATATTTATATTATTATTCCTTTTTATTCTAAACTGTTCCCTTTAGAAGCTATCATTGGAATGGGTACAGCTGTAAATAGCCGAATTGTTGATTTGAATACATTGGTATTATATGGAATTACCCCTTTTAATATATTGAAGGGTTTCTTGATAGGAATAATTACAATGCTAGTATATAAAAAAATAGCGCCGTTATTGAAAAACAATTAGTAATAGTTATAAAGTATCTTCTCCGTTGATAAATGTGGCCCCAAGCTGATGAAAAAATCATCTACGGTGTCACTACAAAAATTCAGCACCTCTACGTATTTCTTATACGTTGTAGTGGCTGAATTTTTTTTGTTCCTTGAATCTAGATGTTTATAATTAGTTGGTAAAATTACATACTTTGTTTATAATATATTCAAGGGCTCTCCACTGATAAAGTAGACCTATACTTTGTTTTTAAATAAAATAGATTATTTAACTTAAATAAATTATGCTAAAATAGAGTATAGTAAGTAATTACTGGTTAAATTGAAAATGAAAGTACTTAGAAGAAATTAATAGAATTCAAATAAACTTTAATTGAAATGCTAACTAAAAAACAATAAAAACAATAAAAACAATAAATAGAAAATAAAACAAGTAGGTGTAATAATGAATTGTGTAATTATTAATAATGAAAAACAAACTAAAGATTTAGCAGAAAAACTATCAAAGTTGGTTAATAAAGGGGATATTATTTGTTTAACAGGAGATTTAGGGGCAGGGAAAACAACTTTTACACAATCCTTCGCAAAGGGATTAGAGATAGAAGAACCAGTAACTAGCCCAACTTTTACTATTATTCAAGAATATGAAGGAAGAATACCTTTATATCATTTTGATGTCTATAGGATTACCCATCCAACAGAGATGGAGGATATAGGTTATGAAGAATACTTCTTTGGTAATGGTGTTTGTGTAATTGAGTGGGCATCTTTAATTGAAGAATTAATACCTAAAGAACATCTTTGGATTACAATAACAGTGGAGGGGCCCACTGAAAGAAAAGTATGTTTAAAGGGTACCAGTAAATACTATGAATCAATCATCGAGGAGTTGTTGAAATAATGAAAATATTAGCGGTAGATACCTCTTCTAATGTGGCAACTATAGCTTTAATGGAAGATGAGAAATTAATTGCAGAGATAGTTTTAAACTATAAAAAAACCCATTCAGAGAAATTAATGCCCATGATGGAAGATTTGTTGAATCAGTGTGACGTGAAACCAACTGAAATTGATATATTTACAGCATCGGTAGGCCCAGGTTCCTTTACAGGTCTAAGAATAGGCATCACTACGATAAAGGCAATGGCTCAAGCATTAAATAAACCAGTGGTGGGGGTATCAACATTAGAAGGACTAGCTTTTAATCTACCTTATGCAGAAGGTCTTATTTGTCCAATAATTGATGCCCAAAGGGATGTGGTATATACAGCCCTATATCGTTGGGAGGGTACTGGGTTAGTAGAGGTGATGCAACAACAAGTTTTATCTGTGGAAGAATTAATTAATTACCTACATACAAAAGATGAAAAAATTATATTTATAGGTGATGCAGTAGAAAAATTTAATGAAATACTACAAGAAAAATTGATGGATAAAGCTTCTTTTCCACCAAATTCAGTGGTGTTTCCTAGAGCTTCGTCAATTGCTGCGTTGGCTAGAAAAAGTGCTTTAAAGGGACAACTAATGGAAGCAGCAACAATGATACCTTTATATATGCGCAAGTCTCAGGCAGAAAATCAGTATGATGAAAAAATTAAAGAAAAGGATGTACTCTAAATGGAGCCAATTATAGTAAGGAAAATGGAAGTTAGAGATATTGAGGAAGTTGTTATTATTGAAGAGAAATCATTCCCTATACCTTGGTCTAAAAATGCCTTTGAAAAAGAAATTAAAAAAAATATATTAGCCAAGTATTTCGTTGCACTATGGGAAGATAAAATTGTAGCCTATGGTGGAATGTGGTTTATTGTAGATGAAGCCCATGTAACTAATATTGCCGTAGACCCAGACTATAGAGGCAAGAAAATAGGTAAAGTTTTGGTTGAGGGAATGATTAAAGAAGCCGCCAGTTTAGGTATGTTAAAAATGACATTAGAAGTAAGAAGAGGTAATTTAGTAGCCCAAAACATGTATAAGACTTTGGGTTTTCTTTCTTGTGGAGTACGTCCAGGTTATTACCAAGATAATGGTGAAGATGCTATTATTATGTGGAAAGATATATAATTAAAAATAAAAGGAGTTGTTCCTTTTGATTAAACTTGTTTTAGAAAATATAAATGTTGATATAGAAAAACAGTGGGTAGTCATTTATGGAAAAAACCTATTAAATTTAAATAAATTATTAGATGTTTTATGTGGTAAAACAAAGATAGTGAATGGAATATATTGTTTTGAAGGAAGAAATACTGCTGATTTTACTGCTAGGGAAATGTCCTATTTTAGAAAAAGTCAGGCTATAAATATTAATGATAACCACTTTTTATTAGAAGAATATAGTGTAGGTAAAAATTTACAAATGCAATTGAAATATAGTGGTATATATCCCACAAAAATAAAAAGAATTATAGATAGAACTTTATCTGAAATGGAGATAACGGAGCTAAAGGATAAATTGGTTTCAGAACTCACCACAATACAACGACTACAGGTAATGTTAGCTAAAGCAATGGTGGTGGAGCCAAAATTAATTTGTGGATTGGCTCCTTTTGTTTACCTAAATGAGGATGAAATAAGAGCCTTTATACAATTGGTTAGAAAAATCATTGATGGAGGTACTAGGGTAATTATGGTAACAGAAAATAGAAGCGAATTACAATATGGTGATGGAAAGATAATAATAGATAATAATATTATTTAAAATAGAATAGACTTTTTTTTTATGTATCCGTAAATAGAGTAGAGGGAAAGAGGTGGTAGCTTGAATATGTCAGATTGGGAAATTATACAACAAATAATTCAAGGGAATAGTGACTTGTTTCGTGAAATTGTTAGTCGCTATAAAAAATCAGTTTATTCATTGTGTTATCGAATGACAAACAATCATGAAGAAGCAGAAGACTTATCCCAAGAGGTCTTTATAAAGACTTATAACTACTTAAGAAAATATGACCCTGCATATAAATTTTCTACTTGGATATTGAAGATTGCTACAAATACCTCTATAGATTACCTTAGGAAGAAGAAGGTAGAGACACTACCTTTAGAAGAAGAAATAGAATCTAAGCAAGAATCAGCCAGTGCAGAATCGGTTTATTTCCACCATCATAATAAAGATTTAATACAAGAAGCTATTAATGAACTGCCTACAGATTATAAGACACTAATAGTACTATACCATCAATATGGACTAAGTTATAAGGAAATAGCAGATAGTGTAAATTTACCAATGTCTAAAGTAAAGAATAGACTGCATAGAGGAAGAAGTCTTCTCAAAGAAAAACTAATTAGTATTAAGGAGGAGGGAGCACAATGGACTGCAAAACAAGTTCAACTTTAATAATGAATTATGTGGATAAAACAATAAAAGAAAATGAATGGGCTAACCTCCAAGAACATATGAATAATTGTAACCAGTGTCAGGAGGAGTTCAAAATATTTACAGAGATGTTAGACTTATTTGAAGATGTGCCGATGTATGAACCATCAAAAACATTTGAAGATAAGGTAATGGCATCTATAGATAAAAGTCTATATACTGAAAAGGTGAATAAATGGTTAGGTGTAAATGCCATTATTTTATCCATAGGAATTTATTTAACCTTTGTTTTACCAATATTAAGACAGGGATTATCTAAAGACTCTGGTGGAATAACTATCAGTGGCTCTAAGTTAATACAACAATACAATTTAATAAGTAATATTGTAGAAAAGGTGATTTTCGGTGGTTTAGCTTATTTAGTATATTATCCACAAAAACTGATGCAATATTTCTTCGGGTTATTTACAAAAAGTTCCTTTGGTTTCTTTACAGTTTACTTTATTAGTTTTATAATACTAGCTTTGTTGCTAAAAGTAATAAAACGCACTTTATCTGGGTTATTAGTAAAGGGGGATGTTATAAGTGAATGATATTAAGATGAAAAAAATATTGATTATGACACTTGTCTTCATTATGTTATCTGCTTCGTGGGTTTTAGCGGTGGATGTAGTTAAAAATGGAGATCATGTTAGATTTTTTACAAATAATTCCGTACCAGACAACACAACCGTTGTAGGTAGTGTAGTTACTCTATTTGGTAATGCTAAAATAGAAGGAGAGGTTACGGGGGATGTAGTAACTCTTTTCGGTAATGCTAAAATAGCAGGTAAAGTTCATGGTGATACAGTAACTATTTTCGGTAATGCAAATATAGCAGGTCAAGTTAACGGTGATGTAGTTGCTGTTATTGGAGGAATAGAGGTTGGTGGTACAGGACAAATAAATGGTAGTGGTGTTTCTGTATTGGGGCATGGTATAGACAATCAAGGGATTATACGACAAGAAACCGTTAGTATATTAGGTTTTCTACCAAAAGGTTTATCTGGTGCTGGAATACTTTTAACAATTATTTTAATACTAACAATGGTAAAACATATAGTTGCGCTAGGGTTTTCAGTTATTGCAGTAATCTTATTTAATGATCGCCTAGATAAAATGGCAAATAGGTTAGATACTGACCCTGGAAAAAAATTATTAATTGGTATATTGGTATATGTGGGAACATTTGTTGGAATGGCAATATTAGTAATGACTGTTATAGGAGTGCCTTTAGCGGTACTGTTATTACCAGCTCTTATGTTACTAGAGTTTTTAGCCAATACCACTGCTAAAATTGCCATTGGTAGAAGGATTGCACAACGTCAAAACAAATCATGGAGTATTATGATGGAACTTATTACGGGATCACTAATATATACGATTTTAGACATTTCAATTGTTGGGAAAGTATTTACTCTTGTCTTTAAGTTAATTGGAATGGGAGAAATTATTGATAGTCGTTTTGGAGAATCAAAAAATATAGGACCCAAAGGAGTTTGATTTGATAATGTCAAAATTACTAAAAAAGAATTATAAGTTAATTTCTTTAGTAATGTTGTTAGTGATGCTTGGTGGAGTTATAGTCTATGGAGTAGATACCTATGAAAATAAGGTTATTACCATTGAAGAAGATAAAAAAATTAGTGGAGACTTCATTGGAACTGCCAATCAGATCATAAATAAGGGTGTTATTTCGGGTGATTTAATTACTGCTGCTGAGGATATTTATAACAATGGAGTAATTGGAGGGGATTTACTAGGTATTAGTGGAAAGAGTATTCATGTTGATGGTAATGTGAATGGGAATCTTCGTTTGATAGGTCAAGACATAGCTATAATGGGTGAGGTTCATCGAAATGCCTCAATATTTGCAACTAAAATTTTTCTAGAAGAAAATGGTGTACTTGATGGAAGTCTTTATATCTTTACAGGAGACTTAAATGTTAAAGGATTTGTAGGTGGAGACATTAGAGGTGGGGCAGGAACTGCTGTTATTAGTGGTACTGTTAAAGGCAATGTAAATCTTAATGTTAATAAGTTGTTTATAGAACCTGGTGCAGTTATAGAAGGTGATTTAATCTATACCAGTGATGAAGAACAAGTGATAGATCCTACCAGTGTAAAAGGAAATATACAGTTTATACCTGCGGAGGAATCTGGAATACAAATTGGTTTAAGAGGATTAAGAGGTGCTTTTCGCATACTGTTTAATGCTATAAGAGTTATTTACCTAATTTCTTATATATTAATAGGTTTACTTTTAATTAAGTTATTTAAAATACCTTTTAAAAAGACAGGTGAAATAATTGAAGAAAAACCGTGGTATAGCTTAGGATTAGGTGTAAGCACATTTATTGGTGTACCTCTTGCAGTATTTATTTTAATTATAACATTAGTAGGTATTCCTGTAAGTATGTTAATGACAACACTTTATATTTTACTATTATTTTTCGCTAAAATGCCAATAGCCCTTTGGCTGGGAGGAAAAATCTTAAGAGATGAAAAAAAATATTATACTTCATTTATTATTGGTAGTCTCTTAATTGCAGCATTAAAGTTAGTTCCTGTTTTAGGAGTGTTCCTTAACATAGGATTAACCGCTTTGGGAATTGGTATCATTTTAATAACAATAAAGAGATACTATAAAAATGAATATGATGGAGGAGATTCATTTCCACCAGTACATTAAGAAGATGGTAAAGTAGTAAAAATAGATAAATTTCATTAAAAAGGGTAAATTAAAATCGATAGCTTTAAGCTATCGATTTTCTTTTTCATTTTCTTCGCTAGGTATTTTGGGAGCATCTTTTGCAATAGCTAAAATAGCTAAATCTGTTGGAGAAATGGCTTCTAACATACCATCTGGCATTACATTAACATTTGCATTTATAGATGTATCAACGTTATCAGCTTCTACATATCTTTTTACTGTTCGTTTTTTATTAGACATTATTATCACTCCTTCTACATTAGTATTTGCCAATAAGTCAAAAATACTAATATAAAAATTGTTTACCTTATATAAAATAGGCTAATAAAGAGATATAATGATATAATAGAAAATAATACTAATTAAACAAGGGGAGAACTAATTTGATCATCAATCATCAACAAAATCAGCAGGTTATCACATTGGCTATTGAAAGTAGTTGTGACGAAACATCTGTAAGTATATTAAAAAATGGCAGAAATGTATTAACAAACATTATTGCCTCTCAAATAGAGCAACATCAAAAATTTGGTGGTGTAGTTCCAGAAGTAGCCTCTAGAAAACATATTGAAAATATAAATCAAGTAATAGACCAAGCATTAAAGGAAGCCGAAATGAGTTTTGAAGATATTACCCATGTGGCAGTCACCTATGGGCCAGGTTTAGTTGGGGCATTGCTGGTGGGTTTATCAGCAGCTAAAGCCATTTCTTTTGCTAGAGGAATACCACTGAATGGTGTAAATCATATAGAAGGACATATTTATGCTAATTTTATAGAACATAAAGAACTAGAACCACCCTTCATATCATTAATTGTATCTGGTGGTCATACCCATCTAATATACATGAAGGATTACGGAGAATATGAGGTGTTGGGTAGAACAAGGGATGATGCAGCAGGGGAAGCCTTTGATAAAGTGGCAAGGGCATTAGGGTTAAATTATCCAGGAGGACCAGAAATAGACCGTCTATCAAATATCGGTAATAAACAAGCCATATCTTTTCCAAAAGCATCACTGGAACAAGGGAGCTATGACTTTAGTTTTAGTGGATTAAAGTCAGCGGTACTAAACTATCTAAACAGTGAAAAAATGAAGGGAAATACTATTAATACTGCCGATGTAGCGGCAAGCTTTCAACAGTCAGTAATAGAAGTATTGACTGAAAAGACTATTGCCTGTGCTAAGGAAAAAGAGGTAAAGACAGTAGTATTAGCAGGGGGAGTAGCTGCTAATAGTGGATTACGAAAATTACTAGAAGAAAAATGTATTGAAAGTGGATTAGAATTAAAGTATCCTTCAATTAAGCTATGTACAGATAATGCAGCTATGATTGGATGCGTAGGCTATTATGACTATATTAAAGGATTAAAGTCTGACATGCACTTAAATGCAGTGCCAAATTTAAAACTAGGACAACGCTATTAGAACTGGTAATAGTTAGATGCCTTTCATATCATTACCTGTATAAATGCAAATCAATCCTATGATATAATTTAAGTGTAAACATTCTGATAAAGGGGGAATACACATGGAATTATTATCTTGGATGAGGAAAGTTGATACAGATATGAGTAGAGAGAATCTATTGGATCTAATCGACAACATGCATGAAGTAATTAATGCCTTATTACTAAAAAAACAAGAGAACGATGCCCTAATTAAGGAACTAAAAAAGACATTAAAAGATAAATAGTTACATATTAATTATGTTAAGTAAAACCCCACTCCCATTAATAGAGTGGGGTATTTTTATTAACTAATATACGATAAATTGTTCACAATCAATTTCTTAATAAAAATGTGGATAATGTGGAAAAACTGTGGTAAAAACTAATAAGCTCAAGTTGATATGTGGATAAAGCTGTGGAATCTGTGGATTAAATGTGGACAAATGTGGACAATGAATTTAACATGAATATTGTATACTTTATTTCGTTAAGATTCTACATTGATTTGTTAACATAAATAGGTTTAAAAATCATTTTCGGTAGAAAAATGTCAAAAAAATACCCCTAGTTTAAGTACTAAGGGGTATATTTTAATAGGTATTAATAATTTCTTATTTGGTTATATAAGGTTTTAAGTTATTTCTATTTAAAGAGTCATTAACACTTAAAACTAGAATAGATGTAAGAATAATTTTAATAATATCAGGGATTAAATAAGGTGCTACAGCCAACGCAAAAGATTTTTCCCAACTCATAGCTGTAACAAGTTTAAATTGTACCAAACCCATTACATAGATAATCACTAGACCTAATAGCATTGATAAGAAGGAAGACTTGAAGTTGTTCTTTCTTTCCATAAAAAATCCAATTAATGCAGCTGCTATAGGAAAAGACAATAAAAATCCACCTGTTGGGCCAACAAGAACAGATAGTCCACCTCTAAATTGAGCAAAAACAGGAATTCCTGTAGCACCAATTAATAGATATACAATTAAAGACATAGCTCCTAATTTACTACCCAAGATACCCCCTGCTAGGCACACTGCCACCACTTGTAACGTAAAAGGCACCGGTGAAAAAGGGATGGGAAATGCAAGTTGAGCGCATACAGCTGTAATAGCAGCAAATAAAGCTACTAAGGTCATGTTTTTAACGGAAATTTTACCCATTAATAATTCTCCTTTCGTTAACCTATAATTATGTGTTGGTTAACAAAAATAGTTTATCTTGTCTATGAAGAAATGTCAATAGCAGATTCCCATTCTTCATAAAGTAAGTTAATCTTATTTTTAATGGAGGATACTTGCTGTTGTACTTCACGACTTTTTTCGGGGTTTGAGTAAACTTCTTCTTGGCACATTAAAGACTCTAGCTCAGCGACTTCTTCCTCCAGTCCCATAATATCTAATTCTATTTTTTGTCGTCTTTTTATAGTTTCTTTTTGTTTGTTTTTTTCTTCTTTTTCTTTACGTTTCTCTTCTTTTATTTGGGTTTTAGTTTTTTCTTCAACAATTTCTACTGTACTGTCAAATTCCTGCTGTTTCTTTTTATAGAGGTAGTAGTCATAATTCCCTAAAAAGATTTCACACCCTAAGGGATTTAGGTCAATTACTTTAGTAGCAACACGATTTAAAAAGTAACGATCGTGGGAGATGACAAAAACTGTACCATCATAATTAACTAAAGCATCCTCCAACACTTCTTTAGCAAGAATATCTAAATGGTTTGTTGGTTCATCCAATAATAAGAGATTAGCCTTAGAAAGAAGTAATTTTAAAAGGGAGAGTCGAGCTTTTTCTCCACCACTTAAAGTTGATATTGGCTTAAAAACTTCTTCATTATGAAATAGAAAAGAACCTAATAAACTTCTAACTTCTGTTTCAGTTTTTGTAGGATGTTCATCCCAAATTTCGTCAATCATTAGCTTACTATTATCTAAAGATTTTTGTTCCTGATCGTAATAGGCAGGGTTAACATTATGACCTACTATAATTTCTCCATTAGATAAGGTAGTTTCTTTTAGAATCATTTTCATTAAAGTAGACTTACCAATACCATTAGGTCCAATTAAAGCCACTTTTTCGCCTTTATATACTTGAAAAGATAAATTTGAAAATAGTACATTATCATCAAAGCTTTTTGATACATCCTTAATAGAAAGAACATCATTGCCACTTTTCATTTGTGCCTCAAAACTAATCTTTGCTCTCTTTTGGAAAGTTTGAGGTAATTCTACTTCCTCAATTTTACTTAACTGTTTTTCTCTACTTTGAGCACGTTTAATTAACTTTTCAGTACCATGTTGCCTTAGACGACGGATAATATCCTCTTGTCTATCAATCTCTTTTTGTTGATTTTGATAATTCTTTAACTGTTGTTCTTGCATAATTTTTTTCTTTTCAATAAAAGTTGAGTAGTTACCATTATAGCTGGAAGCTTCGTGGTTTTCAATTTCCACTATACGGGTTACCACTTGATCTAAGAAGTAACGATCGTGGGAGATCATTAAAACAGTTCCAGAGTAATCCTTTAAGAAACCCTCTAACCATTCCACTGCTTGTATATCTAAATGATTGGTAGGCTCGTCTAATAGTAAAACATCTGGTTTTGAGAGTAAAAGTTTTGCTAAAGATAAACGGGTTTTTTCTCCACCACTAAGTTGTAGTACTGGTTGTGAAAAATCTTCATCGTTAAAGCCTAAGCCTTTTAATATGCCCTTTACTTCGCTACGGAAACCGTATCCATTATTTTTTTCAAATTCATCAGTTAAGACAGAATATTGATCCATTAGCTTTGTTAATTCATGGGATTTATCAGAATCTTCTCCAACGTTAGCAATACTAACTTCAAGGGATCTCAAATTATTCTCCATTTCAATTAAGTAATTGAATATAGAAAGTGCTTCATCATAGACAGTTGAATTATTTGACAAAACACTACTTTGTTCTAAATAACCTAAAACTGTAGATTTAGAAATAAATAGATCGCCACTATCATAGGGTAATTGCCCACAAAGAATTTTGAAAAGAGTAGATTTTCCAGCACCATTAACACCAACCAAACCAACCTTTTCGTTCTTTTGAATACTAAAAGTGATATTACGTAAAATTAAATCAACACCAAAATATTTCATTAATTGATTACAAGATAAAATGATCATATACTTCCTCCTATTAAACTAAGTTAATATAATCATTTTAACAAAAAAACGGACTGGGATAAAGCTTGTAATTAACTATAAATAATTAGTAAATGAAAACACTTACAAGATAGTAATCATTGTTAAAAAATAAATTTATTGAGTTTTCAGATAATTATTGAAATATGTTTGAGAATAGTATAAAATTAATAAATATTAATAAAATAACAGTTTGTATTAAGTAAGTTGCAAAATGATGTGTATTTAATTTAGTTGTTTTTTTATTTAACAATATTGGATAGACCACCTTACCGTAGGATGACTGACCAATAATTACCTTTTAAGGAAGTACTGGTGGAAGTTTAAAAAAATAGATTTTGAAGTATTTTTAACAATGTTAAGTTTGTTAAATTTTTTTTAAAAATGAAAGGTAAACGTTTTCCTAATTTTGTGTTTGATGTATTGGAACTTAATAATTAGATAGTAAGCTTAAACTTATAAATGAAATTATGGAAATGCAAAATTGCATAATTAATGAATAATTTTTAACAAACCACGGGTTTTTGTGGGAGAAGGGATGTGCCATCTGGTTGTTTTAGTTAGATAAAAATAAAAACCTTATAAACATTGTATAACTATAAATATCTGTGAAAGGGGGCTCAACACTTTTAAAATACTAAGTTTGGTATTGGTATTGGTATAGGGTTGAAAATACATTTAATAGTATAGGATGAAGGGAGAAATGTGATATGTTATATGCTTTATTGGCGTCTTTACCTATTGTGCTTACAGTTGTTCTAATGGTGGCATTCAACTGGCCTGCAAAAAGGGTTATGCCTTTAGCTTGGGGTTTGGCAATTGCATTAGGAGCTGGTGTATGGGGAGTTCAATTTAAATGGTTAGCTGGTTCAACTATATTTGGAGGGTTAAGTGCATTCAATATTCTTATTATTGTTTTTGGTGCAATTCTTTTAATGAATACACTGAAAAATAGTGGGGCAATTAAAGTGATAAATAAAACCTTCTATGGCATTAGTCCTGATAGAAGAATTCAAGCAATTATTATTGCATTTTTATTCGGTTCATTTATTGAAGGTGCAGCGGGTTTTGGTACTCCAGCAGCATTAGCGGGGCCACTTATGGTGGGGTTAGGTTTTCCACCATTGGCAGCAGCTATGTTGGCTTTAGTAGGAAATAGTACACCTGTAAGTTTTGGAGCTGTAGGTACGCCTATTATCGGAGGAGTTTCTTCTGTTTTAGGATCTGCTGACATTGTTGCTCAAATTGAAGGCGCAGGACTTACCACCAGTGGATTTTTACATCAAGTTGGTATATGGTCAGCTTTACCCCACGCACTAATGGGAGTATTTATGCCATTAATAATTGTAATGATGATGACAAAACTCTTTGGTGAAAAGAAATCTTTTAAAGATGCCTTTGAAGTTGCTCCATTTGCAATATTTGCTGGTCTTAGCTTTATAGTGCCATATGTTGCAATAGCATTTTTATTTGGGCCAGAGCTTCCTTCTTTAGCTGGTGGGTTAATCGCCATAGCAGTGGTTATTACAGCCACTAAAAAAGGATTTTTACAACCTAAAACTGTATGGGATTTTGCAAATAAATCTAAGTGGGATAGTTCATGGAGTGGTACGGAAGAAGTAGTGGCTAAAAAAGAAGAAGCAACTGCTGAAATAAGTCCTTTTAATGCATGGTTACCATACATCCTTGTATCTGTTATTTTGGTTATTACAAGAATACCAGCAATTGGTTTGAAATCAATTTTAACTAGCCCTACTTTTACTATATCTTGGAGAGGTGTTTTAGGAACAGGTTTAAATTATAACTTACAATATCTATATTTACCTGGTACAGTACCGTTTATCTTAGTGGCAATACTAACTGGATTTATGCACAAAATGAAGGGCGAAACAATTAAAGAAACTTGGAAAGTCTCTTTAAAACAAGTAATACCAGCAGCAATAGCATTAACTTTTGCAATTGCAATGGTACAGGTAATGCTTAATTCAGGAAATAATAGTTCTGGGGAAGTAGGAATGATGGTGGCACTTTCGCGAGCTGCCGGTGACCTATTCAAAGGAGTTTGGCCAATATTCTCTCCTTTTATTGGAATATTAGGTGCTTTTATGTCAGGTAGTAATACAACATCAAATATATTATTCTCTGGTTTTCAATATGGAGTTGCCGATCAGATTGGTATATCTAGAATTGTAATAGTAGGACTTCAAGTAGTGGGTGGAGCAGCAGGAAATATGATTTGTGTGCATAACGTTGTTGCTGCCTGTACTACAGTTGGTGTATTAGGTAAGGAAGGTAGAGTTATTAGAACAAATGCTATACCTGCATTCATTTATGCAATTGTTACAGGTGTATTTGCTTATTTAGCTGTATACGTATTCTTTCCAACTCTATTCTAATGAAATAGATATAAATGTTAGATTAAAGTAGGTAGATCTGTATATAGCAGATCTACCTTTACTAATTGCAATATCTATTAAATAGGAAGTTAAATGGTAATACTATAATTAATATTAATTAAGGAAAAGTAATAATTTGTTGAAATAACGTATAAAATGTTGAATAAAATATTTTATTAAACTTGACAAACACAGTGTTTTACAAGTTCCTATTAATTGACATTGTATTAATTGGTTGTTATAATTATAAATAAATTTAAATGCAACATAAAAAAATAAGCTAATTTAATGAAAAATATTGAACAACTTATTATTAAGCAAAATAAAATTTTGAGATTATTGGTATTAATTAAATAGTTATTTTATAGAACTCTAAATTACTGAATGTTATAAAATTATTGATAGGAGGAGGGTTTTTATGAACAGGGATTTTTCCAACGTTTCAATGGCTGTAATAAGAAGATTACCAAAATACCATAGATATTTAAAGGATCTATTAGATAAAGAAGTATATCGTATTTCTTCAAGGGAGTTAAGTCGTTTAATAGGTTTTACTGCATCACAGATTAGACAAGATTTAAATTGTTTTGGTGGTTTTGGGCAACAGGGGTACGGTTATAATGTAGAAGAACTTTACAAAGAGATAGGGAAAATTTTAGGTTTGAATAAGACCTACACTACAGTTATTATTGGAGCAGGAAACTTAGGTCAGGCAATTGCTAATTATGCTAGTTTTAACAAGTATGGATTTCAATTATTAGCTTTGTTTGATACAAACCCTAAACTAATTGGAATGAAAATAAGAGAAATAGACATTTTAGATTTAGACAAACTAGAAGACTTTATTAGTAAGAATGATATAGAAATTGGTATTATTTGCACCCCAAAGGAAGTTGCACAAGAAGTGGCTGAAAAATTAACAAGCGCAAATATAAAGGGAATATGGAACTTTGCTCCTGTAGACATTAAAGTACCAAAAGACACTATAGTAGAAAATGTTCATTTAAGTGAAAGTTTATTTATATTATCTTATCTATTAAATGAAAAGGAAAATTTAAGTAAATAATATATTGTTTATTTAAGTTAGTATTCTTCTAACTAATAAAGGGGATAGAATGAGAAATTATTATGTGCAGATTCAGGAATATTTAGAAAAGTTAATGCAAAATATCATTATTTTAGATAAAAAAGGTATTAAAAACAATGGGGATACCCTTTCAATGACAGAAATTTTAATATTAAAGTCATTTGGTGATGAAAAAGAAAAGAAAATGTCCCAAATACTAGAGGAGTTTGAAATTGATCGAAATTCCTTCGGTACTATTATTAATAGGTTACAAAGTTTTAACTATATCATTAAGAAAAAATCAGATGAAGATAAACGAGCACAGGTGTTGCAATTAACAGAAAAGGGTAAATCCACCTTCCATCAAATTGTAATGAAAGAAAAGGAATTATTGTACTCATTATTAAATGATTTTACTTTTAATGAAGAGAAAGCCATATTAAAATTTCTAGTAAAAGTGGATATGTTAAAAAAAAATAACTCATCACTATGAAAAAGTAGACAAAACGGCAATGTTTTGTCTACTTTTTTAAATTGTTAAGCTAATTGAATTAATATCATTATATTATAATGAATAGGGACAAAGAAATTAATTCTTTGATTATTGTAATTTAAGTGGAATAATAAAAGATATTAAGACTTAAAAAGGTTTCTATTGGGTTGTGTAGAATGATATAATTACATATAAAAAAAGTACGATACAAATATAGACTTTTAAAAGGAATAAATTAGAAATCAATGAAACCTGATAGTTAAAAAATTTGTATAGGAGGTTGTAAAATGGAATTTGTAGGACTCTTAGCGCCTGTGGCGTTTGTTTTTGCTTTATCATCTATCGCACAAGTAAGTTCCCTTAAAAAAGAGGTAGAGCAGTTAAAGGAAGAATTAAACAAATTAAAAGAGTAGATACTCTTTAGACCTGTATGACACAACGTCTTTTCTATGCGACATAAAACATACGATAAAAATGGCTATATACTTGAGATTTAATCAAGATAGCCATTTTTGTTATTTTTAAAATATAACACTTACTACTAACAAAGCCAAAAAATAAACAAGAGATAGCTAATTACTATCTCTTGTTTGAATAAGTAAGTTTAAATTATTCTGCTGGTACTGGAGCATCTACTGGACAAACATTAGCACAAGCGCCACAGTCAATACATCCGTCCGCATCGATTACATAAAGACTATCTCCTGCAGAGATAACATCTACTGGACACTCTGGTTCACAAGCTCCACAATTGATACAAGCATCATTAATTACATAAGCCATTTTAATTTCCTCCTCAAATTTTTTTATAGTTTTTTACATTAATTTGTAAATTGTTTATAACAGTATTATACCAATATTAATAAAAAGAAAAAGTAAAAAAAACAATTTTTTATAAAAAACTGATAATATATAATGATTATCATTGTATATTATTGAGACTATGGACCTAGAAGAAATAATTTTGATATAATTTTGTATTTAAGGCAAAATAGTATAAGTATGGTACAATAAAATAAAATACTTAGCAGGAGGAGACTAAATGAAAGTTATTGTATTAGTTGGGGAAAGTGGCTCAGGTAAAAGTTATCAAGCTATTTCTTTGGCTAAAAGTGAAAAAGTCACTTATATAATAGATGATGGACTTTTAATTAAAGGTAACAAAGTTTTAGGAGGTTACTCAGCTAAGCGAGAAAAATCTAAAATGGCGGCTGTTAAAAGGGCTTTATTTATAGATGAAGAACATAGAAAAGAAATAGTAGATATACTTATTAAAGAAAATCCTAAATCTATTTTAATTTTAGGCACTTCAGATAAAATGGTTAATAATATTGCTAGACGTTTACAGTTAGAACCCATTCAACAACGATTTTATATTGAAGATATTGTCTCAAAGGAAGAAATTAGAATTGCTAAAAAAAGTAGATTTAAAGAAGGTAAACATGTTATTCCTGTCCCTACTTTTGAAATTAAAAAAGACTTTTCAGGCTATTTTTTAAATCCACTTAGCGTTTTTAAGCATTTAGGTAAGGGTGAAAAATATGAATCTGATGAAAAGTCGGTAGTAAGACCAACTTTTAGTTATATGGGGCGGTATACTATTTCTGATAGAGTAGTTAGAGAATTAACAGTATACGCCATAATGAAGATAAAAGGAATATATAAGGTTAATTATATAGAATTAAAGACTTTGACTAGTGGAATAATTATAGATGTCGGATTAGTTGCCATTTATGGATATTCAATAAAGGCACTAATGGAAGATGTCCAGAGGCAAATAAATGTGGAAGTAGAGGGGATGACTTCACTGAATATTCTATATATTAACGTTTTTGTTAAAAACTTAATAATACTATAGTTAATAGTTTACAATTTAAATATGAGTATGATATAATTCAAATGTAAGAAAAAAAGAGTCAAGCATCTTTAATATTTATACATATTTTAATTGTTTTTACTATCTCCACATTTTATTTACCATATAGGAGTGTTAAAAAAGTATCAATGAAAACGTTTTTAAGAAGAATGATTCTTCTTAAAATAGATGTGCATTACGGTTAGTACATTTAGTTTTTACATTTATCTCAAAACATATCTTTTAGGAGGGTATTTAAATGTCTGAAAAAACACTGAATCCATTTGAAATTGCTCAACAACAGGTAAAAACAGCTTGTGACAAGCTAGGTACAGAGCCAGCGGTTTATGAAATCTTAAAGAATCCACAAAGAGTTTTAGAAGTTTCAATTCCTGTAAAAATGGATGATGGAAGCGTTAAGTCATTTATTGGTTACAGATCGCAACACAATGATGCAGTTGGACCATTTAAAGGTGGAATCAGATTTCATCACGACGTATCAAGAGATGAAGTAAAAGCACTTTCTACTTGGATGACATTCAAGTGTGGAGTTGTAGGTATTCCATATGGTGGAGGTAAAGGTGGTATTACTGTTGATCCTTCTGAATTATCAAAGGGTGAATTAGAAAGATTATCTAGAGGTTTCTCAAGAGCAATTTCACCAATTATTGGTGAAAGAAAAGATATTCCTGCTCCAGACGTAAATACGAATGGACAAATTATGGCTTGGTTTGTAGATGAGTACGAAAAAGCTACAGGAAGATTTGAGCCAGGTGTATTCACTGGAAAGCCAGTAGATTTTTATGGATCATTAGGAAGAACTGAAGCTACAGGTTTTGGTACGGCTATTATGGCTAGAGATGCTGCTAAGAGAATTGGCTTACCATTAGATGGTGCAAAAATTGCTATTCAAGGTTTTGGTAACGTTGGTAGTTATGCAGGTTTATACATGGATGAAATGGGATCAAAAATTGTTGCTGTTTCTGATTCTTCTGTATGTATCGTAAACGAAAATGGATTAGATGTTAGAGCATTAATTGAATATACAGCTTCAAATAAAAATGTAAAAGGCTTCCCAGGAGCTACTAAAGAACTACATAGAGATGAAGTTCTAACAGTTGATTGTGATATTTTAATGCCTTGTGCTTTAGAAAATCAGATTACTTCTAAAAATGCTAATGAAATTAAAGCTAGAATCGTTAGTGAAGGTGCTAATGGACCAACTACTCCAGAAGCAGATAAGATTCTATTTGGAAAAGGAATAATTGTTATTCCTGATATTTTAGCAAATGCTGGTGGAGTTACTGTATCTTACTTTGAGTGGGTACAAAACTTAATGAGATATACTTGGACTTTTGATGAAGTTCAAACAAAGCAAGAGCAATTAATGGTTAAAGCTTTTGACGAAATTTGGTCATTAAAAGAAGAGCATGGAGTAGATATGAGAACTGCTGCTTACATGATGTCTATTAAGAGAATTGCAGTTGCTATGAAGTTAAGAGGATGGTACTAGAATTAACCAATATATAATAAATGAAATCGGGTGTTTTTATACATCCGATTTTTTTATTGTAATGAATTATAGAAAAATAAATATATTGTTGAGACTTTACCCGTGATATACTAAAAATAAATAACTACGTGAAGTTAAATAAGTTTTTGAAGTTATGTAAGGAGTGGGGGAAATGTTTAGTCCAATTAAAAGTACCAAAGTATATGAACAGGTTATTCAACAGATACAAAGTATGATAGCCACTGGAGAATTAAAGTCTGGAGATAAACTACCATCAGAAAGACACTTGGCAGAACAACTAGGGGTAAGTCGTACTTCGGTTAGAGAAGCCCTTCGAGCATTACAAATTATCGGATTAATTGAAGTAAAACAAGGGGATGGAAACTTTATTAAAGAGAGTTTTGATCAATGTTTATTTGAACCACTATCGGCAATGTTTATGTTACATCAAAGTAGACCTCAAGAGATCGTGGATTTAAGAAGGATAATAGAAATGGAGACAGCTTCATTAGCTGCCCAAAGAATTAGTGATGAAGAAATTGAAGAACTTAGAGGACTCATTCACCAATTAAAAGGATTTAATGAAATTCAAGATGAGAAAAACAGTGTTAAAGTAGATAAAGAATTTCATTATAAGATAGCCCATTCCGCCAAGAATCTTCTATTATTAAATGTATTAAATGTTGTTTCAGCCCTTATGGATAATTTTATTGAAGATGCTAGAGGGATGATATTGATGGATCCTCAAAATAAAGATGTTTTAATAGAACAACACGAAAATATTTTTAAAGCCATTGAAAATAGAAATCCTAAGGAAGCTTCCGAAGCTATGGGGGTACACATAGACTTTATTATTAAAGAATATTTAAATAAAATACAATAGTGGAATTAGTGTTGTTTCATTTTAAAGTTTAGTGAATATCTGTACCTTTATAATAATTAAAGAAATAGTTAAAAATAATATAAATATTAGTCATAGAAATAAATTAATAAGGTAAATTAAGACATTAATTATTTAGAAAAGAAACTACACGATTATAAAGATAAAGGCTGATTTCGATATTTTATTGGAGTCATGCCTTTTTGTTTTAGTTAGATATTAGAGTTGCATATTACTAATATTTCTATTAAAGTTTTTGTTTTAAACATACAATTTTGTCGAATAATGCATAACGGAAAATTTTGACAAACATTAACATTTTTTGTAGAATAATCAGTAGATAAATATTTTATTATAACAATAATTGTTCCCTATTTAAGTTTAGTAAGAGAACTGGGTTCACCACTTATCACATGCTGTCTATATTACTACTAAAAGGGGGATAGGGGTTCTTTAATAGTCTAATATAAATAAGAATTTTAAAAATACTATAATAAAAAATAATATTTAAAGGAGAAATATAAATGAAAAATTATAAAGGTATTATAATTACAGTTTTATTATTGGTTATGCTTACATCTTTTGTAGCTTTTGCTGGCACTTGGTATTCTTTTACCTTTAAGTCAACTATATCAACAACACAATTTACTACTGAACAATTTTATAACACTGGTTCCTGCTGGTTAAGAATGTTGGTTAATCCATCTAGTGTAAGCAGAACGTATAAAATTGAATTACAACGTATGAGTATATCAACTAATAAGTGGGAAACTATGAACACTTGGACTGGGTCAATAAAGTCTGGAGATGTGCTATATAACCCATTTAATTGGAATAATAATAATGGTTCCAGGGGCGACTTTAGATATTTAATAACATTTAGTTCTAATTCTACTTTTGATGGAACAGTTAATTACTATAAATAATATTAGGAGGTTTGCATAATGAATATTAATAGTATTAACGCTACAAGCTATTCTAGACCTATCAAGAAAACTAATGATGTTTTTGCTAATGAAAAGGATAAACATGTAACAGAAAAATTTAATTTAGTACAACAAAATGATTTTGGCAAAAAAGTTTTTGATTTATCGAATCTTACAGGTAGCTTAAATAATAAATTATTATCTAATGAAGTTAAAATGTATAATGACGATAGTACAGGAAATACAATATTTAGAACAATATTTCAAAAACCTAATTCTAATGAACCTATGACAGTTAATATAATTGTACCTAATTGCAAGTTTGAACAAGGTATAGACGAAAAAACGTTTAATGAAACAATAGGAAAAGCTATACTGTTAATGGACAAATCAATTTCTATGTATGACAAATTGGGGGATAATATTGCTGATGGATATTATGGTGAATTTAAATTTAAACAGCAAACAGGTGAATTAGACTGTGCTTCCTATGTAGATGCCGTAAGAAATCATTTAAAATTTAGGGCTAATAGTGATTTATATAAAAATAGCCCTTTAAGTAGTGGTAAATCTGTATCGGAAGCTACCATATTAGAAGTAATGAAAGAGCTGGAGGATTTTTTATTTAAATTAAACATTAAAAATTAGTTAACATGCCTCAAGTGATCGTGAATTTAAAATGATAATAGAAATGGCGACAGTTCCATTAACAGACCAAAGAATTAGTGTTGTTTCATTGTTTAAGTAAATGAGATATAAGTTGAAATTAAGTTCTATTTTATAAATAGCTTAAAATCTTTCTTTATTTAACTTATTATCTCATTTGCTAATAAATTATGAAAAAGTGCTAAAGGAAATATAAATTAAAATTTTTTTAAACTTAGCTGTAGTAAGAAGAAGGGTTTTTGGTTTTTATGGAGAATTAGTATAATATAGTAAAAAATGCTTTTTTAAAATAGCATATACAGACGAAAGAAAAAGGGAGTTATTTAAATGCTATTAATCCCTTTAAACTATTAATAAAAAATGCAATTAGTAATTAATATTATATAGTAAAACTTATTATCGAGCATCGAGGAAAACATAAAAACCTGGGGGTAGCTCGATTATGAAATTTCAACGTTTATAAAGGTTTTGCGTTTTGAAAGGCACTAAAAAATTTGTCGAAAGAGCAGATGCTCGCAAATGCCATCTACAGACTAGTCATTTCAACGGGTCTGCAAGGCAAGGGTTAGAAAATAATTTAATTCCCTTTGGGAATTGAAACTGTCCACTACTTCCTGCAACGCTGTTGTTATCGTCTGTAACAGTTAGAAAATAATTTAATTCCCTTTGGGAATTGAAACTTGTTATTAAGTGGTCTTTTAATTTCTATAATTTGACCTAGTTAGAAAATAATTTAATTCCCTTTGGGAATTGAAACTCTAAAATAACTGTATCGAATATAGCTATTGGAGTTATGTTAGAAAATAATTTAATTCCCTTTGGGAATTGAAACTGTTCTTCTTTTTCCTTGACAGCTTGTATATATTCATCAGTTAGAAAATAATTTAATTCCCTTTGGGAATTGAAACATGCGGACATTTAAACACCCCCTTTCAATAATTATTATTTGTTAGAAAATAATTTAATTCCCTTTGGGAATTGAAACAGGCATATCTTCTCTGACTATCATTACAATCCTCCTTTTGTTAGAAAATAATTTAATTCCCTTTGGGAATTGAAACTATTTGAATTTGAGTTTGTAGTACCTGCTTTTCTTCCTCTTGTTAGAAAATAATTTAATTCCCTTTGGGAATTGAAACCTTCATCAACTTCAGTTTTGTAGTTATTGACTTCTTCTTGGTTAGAAAATAATTTAATTCCCTTTGGGAATTGAAACTTTTCAGAAAGGGTTATTAAAGTTCTTCTAGTCCTTTCCGTTAGAAAATAATTTAATTCCCTTTGGGAATTGAAACTGCCTATTTTTAAAGCATTACATATATTACCATGTTTATTCGTTAGAAAATAATTTAATTCCCTTTGGGAATTGAAACATATTGACTATTTCTACCATACTGCTTTCAGAAACTTTGTCGTTAGAAAATAATTTAATTCCCTTTGGGAATTGAAACCGTTTTGGATCTCCCCCCTCCAGTGCAATTACGCTACCGTTAGAAAATAATTTAATTCCCTTTGGGAATTGAAACGGTTATATATCCCCCGTCACGTGTGGCGTGTCCGTATTGTGTTAGAAAATAATTTAATTCCCTTTGGGAATTGAAACTATTTCTTTGATTCTTTGATTATCTTGTGTTATCAACATGTTAGAAAATAATTTAATTCCCTTTGGGAATTGAAACGTAACAACATCTCTTGATATTGTTTTTCCTATTGCGTTATTAAGTTAGAAAATAATTTAATTCCCTATGGAAATTAAAACCTCTAAAAATATAGCAGAGGTTAAAGTAGATAAGAAATAAAAAAATTTAATAAGCTGTAGTATTTATTATAAAACTCTTTTCTAATGATATTTTGTTAGAAGAGAGTTTTTAGTTTTTTTGGAAAAAATGACATAAATATATCACTTGAAAGAATAACATATAAATTGACTATAAGTATATTAATAATGCAAAACAATAAACAGTTTTTATAATAAAATTTACATAGTGAAGTTTGTTTGAAATGTAGCTTTGTTAATTTAATGATAGCTTTTATAACGTTAAAACAAAGACTAATAATAAATATAATTTACTTTAATGTTGAAATTAGGTTAAATATAATATATAATTATTCATAGAAAATATAAATGTTACGTAACAATGTTTTTATACATAATTTCACAATAAAATTAATTGATTACATGCAATACTCATAACAGGAAGGAGTAGGGAACTAATGGAAGGACTAACACCAGGGGAAAAAATAAAAAAACTACGTCTAGATTTAGGGCTAAAGCAAGATGACCTTACCAACGAAGAGGTTTCAAAATGTTTAATTAGTATGATAGAAAGAAATAAAAGAGGACTAACTTGGAGTGTTGCTAAAATAGTTGCAGATAGTTTTAATCAATATTACAAAAACATGGGCAAAGAAATTACGCCTGAATTTTTGATGGAGACAGAAATAGATAGGGTTACAAAGGAAGTTAATGAAGATTTAGCGTATATACAGTCATTGTTGGATAAAGGAAAAATTGATAAGAAACTTATGACACCTATCTTTGATAAACTTTTAGGGTTAGTAAATCAATGGGAAATGAGAATAGAAAAAGCAGAGCTACTTTTCTTAAAGGGAAAGTTCAATTATTTAACCTATCAGTACAATAATGCCATAAAAGATTTTGCAGAGGTGTTGGCTTATTATATTGAAGACAAAAACCATAGTAAAGTTGCCCGTACCTATAATTTTTTAGGAATGAGTGCTTATATGTTAATATCTATAGACCAAGCCATAAATTATTATACATTAGCATATAATACAACTTTACAACATGATATTTCAAATGGAGAAATAATAAAAATGCAGACAACAAAAAACCTTGTTCTCTGTTATAGAAAAATGAAAAGGTATGATATAGCAATACAATATATAAATAGCTTTAAAGATACAAAATGGAAGGATCAAGATTATTATGAAAAAATTATTGGAGATATAACATTACTTGAGGCAAACACTTTTAGGGATATGACTAATTATGTAAAGGCAGAACAGTCATACCGAAAGATTATAGAAATGAAAGAGTTTTTAGATGATGAAATATTGTTTATGACTTATGATAATTATGCAATATTATTACTTGAAATGGGAAAAGTGGATAGTGCTATAAAAAAAGTTGCTAGAGCATATGAATTAATTAATAAGGTAATACCATATTATAGATTGGGGTTAATACTTACAAAGTGTAAGTGTCACATGAAGTCTGGAAGGTTAAGTTTATTATTTGAAACTTTAAAGGAGGGACTTTCCCTTGCTGAAGAAGTTAACCATGTGGAAATGCTTATTAATTTTAATTTTGCCTATGCACAAACGTATATATTTTTAAAAAATTATGAAAATGCATTAAATCATATAAAAGTTGTCGAAAAATATGTTATACAAAATAAAATAAAAACCAAAGAGAGTGATTTAAATATTTTTTTTGCAGAGGTTTATTGTAAGGCAGGGGAACCTGATAAAAGTGTAGAATATATGTTAAAAGTTAGAAAAGATTATTTTGATTTAATAAATTTATATTAATTGGAGGGTATTAAAATGAAGAATATTAAAGGAGTATTGGCATCTCTGCTAATCTGTTCAGTTATTTTTGTAAATAGTAGTGGGTTTTTAATAAGTAACAGTAGTTTAAATAGTATAGAAGACAAAACAACTGTTGATGGGTTAGTTGTAAGATTACAGAATGACCCTATCCCTTCTGGACATTAATTTGTTGAAATTTCGTTAATGGTAAGAAGTTGTCTTATAGCACAAAAAAATATAGTCTAAAGATAAACTATACACGCTATAATAGGTATATGTCATAGACTCTTTCTTTTATAGTGGTACTTTATAAACTATATATACTTATCTTCAACAACTTAATAAGCAATTTTAATAGTGTATTTATCAACTGGTGTTGATGAAAAATTTTTAAAAAATAAGAAATACAAACCAATAAAATAATTAAGTGGCTTAGGGTGGAGATTGATAATTCCCCCTAAGTCGTTTTTAATGTGGCTAAATTTTGGGTAATAAGTATCCTGTTTTTTAAATGATAAAAGCTTCTATATCCAAAGGAAATCCTTTTAATAACTTTAATTTTGTTGTTAATACCTTCTAAAATACCATTAGTATAGCCATAGTATAAAGCATTTTCAATGTATTCCATATATTTTTTAATCGTTTTGATGGAAGTTTTCATATGGTCGGAAACTTGTTTGTTTGACGCATATATAATATTATTTAATTGTCTAGTATCTTTAGTTTTAAGACAGTGTCTAATTTTATGATATAGGTCATATGAAGCCTTTAGTTGTGGATCTAAATCTAGTAAGTAATTAATTATATCAATCTCTCTCATTTGGCGTTTAAAAGTTAAGGGAAACCAAGTATGCAGGGGGCTTAGTATGCTCCAATTGTGACAGTAAAGAAGTTGTAAGATATGGTAAGTTCAATAATCGTCAGAGATATAAGTGTAAGAGCTGCAATAAAACCTTTAGTGACTTTACTAAAACTCCCCTATATAGATCAAAATATCCTCAAAAGTGGACATCCTTTATCGAATGTATGCTTGAAGGTATGTCCCTTAGGAAATCCGAAAGGATTGTGGGAGTGTCCCATGTCACCCTATTCTATTGGCGCCATAAAATCCTTAATGCTCTAAAACTTGATGAAATTAATGCCTTAACAGGTATAATTGAAATGGATGAGACATATATTTTGGAATCACAAAAGGGAAATAAAAATATAACCCATAGAAAACCCCGAAAAAGGGGTGGAAAATCTCAATATAGAGGAATTAGTAATGAACAAATTTGCATCCTAGTGGCTAGAGATAGGAATAAAAACACAATCTCTAAGGTCAGCTCTAGGGGTAGAATTTTGAAACCCAAGGTAGAACAAATTGTGGGCAAATACCTATCCAAGGATAATGTCATATGTACCGATAAATGGAGGGCATATAAAGCCTACTTTAAAGAAAAGGGTATTGAGCATTATAGAATAAAACCTGAGGATAGTGGTCATGTCATCAAGGGAATTTATCATATTCAAAATGTAAATAGCTATCACTCTAGACTTAAGGGCTGGCTAGATAGATTTAAAGGAGTTTCAACAAAATATCTAGACAATTACTTGGAGTGGTTTAAATTTCTTGACTCCATCAGTCATAATGCAGGATCTATGGGTATTAAAACAATGCTTATAAATGGATGTCTTTTTAAGGTAAGTGACACCTACAAATCCATAAGGACTGCTGGGTTTGAAATTAGTTAAAGGGTTTTGATGATTAATATAGAAGGATATTATTGCATGTAAGATGAATATAACGACGGAGAATAGGAGGTTACTATGAAAGGAAAACTACATCATGTTGAAATTTATGTTAAAGACTTAAATAGAAGTAAAGAGTTTTGGGGATGGTTATTGAATGAGTTAGGCTATAAAGAATATCAAAATTGGGAACAGGGTGTAAGTTACATTTTAGAGAGAACCTATATTGTATTTGTTCAAGTTGAGGAAAAGTTTTTAGATATACCTTATCATAGATGTAGAGCAGGATTGAACCATCTTGCTTTTCATGGTGGAAGTAAAGAATTTGTAGATGAAGTTACACTAAAGTTAAGGGAAAGGGGTATTAAAATATTGTATGATAATAAACATCCTTATGCAGGCGGAACAGATTATTATGCTGTGTATTTTGAAGATCCAGATAGGATGAAAGTTGAAATAACTGCTAATAAGGAGGAAGAGTAATGATTATTGTAAGTCCATTCCCTGTTATGAAGACAAATAATCTATTATTAAGGAAGATGGCACTTGAGGATAAGCATGACATTTTTTTAATGAGAAAAGACCCCGTAATCCATGAATATACTGATTCAAAACCCGACGAAAGCATAGAGGAAACAGAAGCATATATTGATAAAATGCTTAATGGGATTGCTGAAAACAAATGGATTATATGGGCAATCGAACATAAAATGTCGAAGAAGGTTATAGGAACGATAAGTATTTGGAATATTGATAAAGAAAAGGGACTAGCGGAACTTGGATATGGTATAATACCGGATTTTCAAGGTAAAGGACTTATGAAGGAAGCACTGTTAGGTGTAGTAGATTATGGCTTTAATGTTATGAAATTAAAAACACTGGATGCATATACTGAGGAGAATAACGTTAGTTCAACTAGACTCATTGAAAACTGTAAGTTCAAAAGAGTAGACAAGGTTGATGAACAAGGCTATTGCAATGACCGAATTTATCATATGCTTCTGTATAGGCTTGAAAATATTATTCAATAGTAGGCATTTTTACTAAAATACGAAGGAAATAGATTAAGGTTTAAGTCTTATTATCTATTTTAGACGACTTAACGAAAAAAGGAATGATTATAGGCTTCATGCAAGCAATATAACCATTCCTTACTTTATATATATAATATCAACATTTATTATTAACAGAGCCAAAAAATAAGAAATACAAACCAATAAAATAATTAAGTGGCTTAGGATGGAGATTGATAATTCCCCCTAAGCCATTTTTAATTTAGTTTTTTTAAAAAATATGTTAGATTATTCACCAACACCATGTATTATATAGTCTTAAAAATAAAACTACAAAAGAATTAACTGTATAAATATTCGGTATAGATGGTGAAAATGTATTAATTAAGTGCTTGAAAAACCAACGAAATTAATATAAATATACAGCATAGCCTAATAAAAATAGATTATTGTTACCTATTTAACACATTGTAAATGTTAAAAAAAAGATAATCGTTGTAATATTATAAATTGTATGATAATTTATAAATATAACTGGTATGACCATACTACCGAAAAGAAAAGACATATTTGAAAGTATATTTATTTAGAAGTAGCTTTTATAGAAAGTCCATTAAAGGGGTGATGTTTTGACAACTATTAAAATACCATTTGCCCGAACTTTTATAAAGGCAGACTTGCCTGATGAAAAATTAGTAGGCATATTAGAATCAAAAGCCCATCATTTTAAAGTCGAACTATCTCAAGAAGAAATTGTAAATAGGGCAATGGAAAATCCAATAGGTTCTAATAAGTTAGAAGAATTGGTAAAGGGAAAAAAGAATATGGTTATTATCACCAGTGATCATACAAGACCAGTTCCTAGTAAAATAACAATTCCTATAATACTAAAGAAAATTAGGGAAATTAATCCACAGATTGACATAAAGATTTTGTTGGCTACAGGGTATCACCGTCCCACCACTAAAGAGGAAATGATAGATAAGTTTGGTGAGACAATTGTCGAAAAAGAAGTGATTATTAATCATATTTCACAGGATATAGATAGTCTAGTAAAGATAGGAATATTACCATCTGGTGGAGAGTTATGGTTAAATAAGTTAGCAATGGAAACTGAACTTTTAATTGCTGAAGGATTTATAGAACCTCATTTTTTTGCAGGTTTTTCAGGAGGAAGAAAGAGTGTACTCCCTGGAATTGCAGGAGCTAAAACTGTTTTAGCAAATCATTGTTCCGAGTTTATTGCCAGTAGCTTTGCAAGAACAGGCGTATTAGAAAACAATCCGATTCATAGAGATATGGTATATGCAGCAGAGAAAGCCAACTTGGCGTTTATACTAAATGTAGTTATCGATAGTGATAAAAAAATTATTAATGCCTTTTGTGGAGATAGTCTATTAGCTCATCAAGAGGGATGTAAATTTGTAAATGAATTGTCTAGGGTGAAACAAATAAAAGCAGATATTGTCATATCTTCAAATGGGGGTTATCCATTAGATCAAAATATATATCAAGCAGTGAAGGGAATGACAGCAGCTGAAGCTTGTTGTAAAGAAAACGCTGTTATTATAATGGTGGCTGCATGTAATGATGGGCATGGTGGAGAGGCTTTTTATCGTTCTATGGCTGAGGCATCAAGTCCTGCTGAGGTGCTAGAGAAGGTAATTCAAATACCTAGAGACCAAACTAAGCCAGACCAATGGGAGTATCAAATCCTTGCTAGAATTTTGAATCAATATAAAGTGATTTTAGTAACTGACCAATGTGATCCGCAAATGATAAAAAATATGCACATGGATCATGCCTATACTTTTGAAGAAGCAATGGAAAAAGCCCTTAAAATAAAAGGAAAAGATGCTAAAATAACAGCTATTCCAGATGGAGTTTCGGTAATTGTTCAATAGTATTATTCAATAATTAGGTAATTATTTTTATTGATATAGATAGTTACAACCTATAAGAAAACGTTTGCATTTTTAATCTGATTCATTTCAAAAATTAAATATAACATAATACCATAAAGTAGGAGGGAGAACATGGAAATAATAGTTTGTATTAAACAAGTTCCAGGAACCGATGAAGTAAAAGTAGATGAAAGAGGAAATCTTATTCGTGACGGTGTAGATTCTAAGATGAATCCATACGACCTATATGCAGTAGAGACAGCATTAAAAATTAAAGAAGAAAAAGGTGCAAAAGTAAATGTAATTACAATGGGTCCACCACAATCGGAAGCTGTACTTCGTGAAGCTTTTATGATGGGGGTAGATGATGCTTATTTATTAACAGATAGAAAATTTGCAGGTGCAGACGTGTTAGCCACTGCATATGCATTATCTCAAGGAGTTCAAAAAACAGGAAGTCCTCAATTAATTATCTGTGGTAAGCAGACAACTGACGGAGATACTGCTCAAGTAGGGCCAGAAATGGCGGAATATTTAGGGATTCCCCATGTGGCAAATGCTAAAAAAATAATTGAACTAAGAGAAAACTCAATTGTGGTTGAAGTGGATATGGCAAATACGTTGGAAGTAGTAGAAGTACAATATCCGTGTCTAGTTACTGTAGAGAAGGGGATTTTTCAACCACGACTACCTTCCTATAAACGTAAGTTAGCTACTAAAGATAGAACAATCACTTATATAAGTTTAAAAGATCTTAATGATCAAGACGAAAAACAATATGGTATTAATGGATCACCAACTCAAGTAGAAAGAATATTTCCACCAGATGCCAATACAGATCAAGAAATATGGACGGGTAAAGGTGATGATCTAGGTAACAAAATGTTTGATAAATTAACTGAACTGAAGTTTATATAACTATTTATAGGATTAGGAGGGAGTTTATGGCAGGTATTGTTGTAAGTCAAGAGAAAATACAAGACATTAATGGGGTAATAAAACTTTGTCCTTTTGGTGCAATAGAAGAAAAAAATGGTGCAGTAGAAATAAATGCAGCCTGTAAAATGTGTATGATTTGTGTTAAAAAAGGACCAGAAGGTGCTTTTGTATATCAAGAAGATGAAAAAGTGGAAGTAGACAAAAGTAAGTGGACGGGTGTGGCTGTATATGTTGACCATTCTGATGGAGACATTCATCCAGTAACATTTGAGTTGATCGGAAAAGCAAAAGAATTAGCAGCTAAAATAAATCAACCTGTATATGCAGTATTCATCGGTAATAATATTAAAGATAAAGCAGAAGAACTATTATATTATGGTGTTGATGAGGTATTCGTATATGACAATATTTCATTAAAAGATTTTAGAATAGAACCATATTCTGCGGCTTTTGAAGATTTTATAGGAAAAACGCAACCATCTATAGTTTTGGTTGGTGCAACAACTTTAGGTAGGTCTTTAGCCCCAAGAATTGCTGCAAGATTTAAAACAGGATTAACAGCAGATTGTACAATATTAGATGTAAAAGAAAATACAGATTTAGTACAAATTAGACCAGCCTTTGGTGGAAACATTATGGCTCAAATTATTACACCAAATCATAGACCACAGTTTGCTACAGTAAGATATAAAATATTTAATGCACCTGAAAAAACAGAAAATACAAGTGGAAAAATAACTGTATGTGAACTATCAGAAGATAAGTTGGTTTCTAAAATTAATGTACTAAAGATTAAACAAAAAGAAGTAGAAGAAAATATTTCTGATGCAGAAGTAATCATTGTTGCAGGAAGAGGTATTAAGCAAGAGAAGGATCTTGAAATGATTAATGAATTAGCTAAAGCACTTGGAGGACAAGTTGCAGTAACTAGACCATTAATAGAGTTAGGATGGGGAGACGCTAGAAAGCAGATCGGATTAAGTGGTAGAACAGTAAGACCTAAACTGATTATTACTTGTGGTGTTTCTGGTGCGGTACAATTTAAAGCAGGTATGATGAATTCAGAGTTTATTTTCGCTATAGATGAAAATCCTAGCGCAGCAATATTTGATGTTGCCCATTATGGAATTGTTGGTGATATTTACGAAGTAATTCCAAGTTTATTGGAAAAAATCAAATCATTATAGGGGTGAAAAAAGATGAACTATAAAAAAATAGATGAGAAGGATATTCAGTTTTTAATCTCCATCTGTGGGGATAAAAGAGTATTTATCGGTGAAGAAATAAATGAAGATTTTAGCCATGATGAATTGGCAAGTGTAAAGCAAATGCCAGAAGCATTGGTAGAACCGTTAACTACTGAAGAAGTATCTCAAATAATGAAATATGCTTATGAAAACAATATTCCAGTAACCCCAAGAGGTCAGGGTACAGGGTTAGTGGGGGGAGCTGTTCCAATTTATGGTGGTATCCTATTAAATATGAGTAAGATGAATAAAATTATTGAAATAGATGAAGAAAACTTGACACTTACAGTTGAACCAGGGGTATTATTAATGGAAATAAGTAAGTTTGTAGAATCCCATGACTTATTTTATCCACCAGATCCAGGTGAGAAAAGTGCAACTATCGCTGGAAATATTAACACTAATGCAGGTGGAATGAGGGCAGTTAAGTATGGTGTAACAAGGGATTATGTTAGAGGTCTTGAAATCGTTTTAGCAAACGGTAATGTGATAGAAGTTGGTGGTAAAATTGTTAAGAATAGTTCTGGTTACAGCTTTAAAGACCTTATTGTAGGGTCAGAGGGAACATTAGGAATTGTAACGAAGGCTATATTAAGATTATTACCTTTACCAAAGAAGGCAATCAGTTTATTAGTACCTTTTAACAGTTTAGAAGAAGCCATTGAAACTGTACCAAAAGTAATCAAGTCAAAGTCTATACCAACAGCTATTGAGTATATGGTAAGGGATACCATATTATCTGCTGAAGAATTTTTAGGTAAGCCCTTCCCAGATAAGTCTTCCGATGCATATTTATTATTAACTTTTGATGGAAATTCAAAGGAAGAAGTAGAAAAAGCCTATGAAAAAGTTGCAGAAATTTGTCTAGATGCAGGTGCTTTAGATGTTTATATTTCTGAAACACAAGAAAGACAAGAGTCTATTTGGTCTGCTAGAGGTGCATTCTTAGAGGCTATTAAAGCGTCTACAACTGAAATGGATGAATGTGATGTTGTTGTTCCAAGAAACAAAATTGCTGAGTTTGTAAAATATTCAAATGATTTACAAAAACAATTTGATATTAGAATTAAATCTTTTGGTCATGCTGGAGATGGAAACCTACACATCTATGTACTAAGGGATGATTTAGATCAAGAAACATGGGAAAAGAAATTAAATGATGTATTTGATTGTATGTACAACAGAGCTAAAGAATTGGATGGACAAGTTTCTGGAGAACATGGTATTGGGTTTGCAAAGAAAGGTTATTTAGGTGAATCCATTGGAGATGAATATCTTTCTTTAATGAAGGGAATAAAAGCTACCTTTGATCCGAAAAACATATTAAATCCAGGTAAAGTTGTAATTTAATAATTTAATTATATGAATAAAGAAGAGTCTGAGGAAATCTATTAATTCCTCGGACTCTTCTTTTGCACTTATCATTATATATTTATCAACAGATAATTATTGAAATATAGTTAAAGCAAAGTTAATTGCAAAAATAAGCATAAATAATAGTAGGTTTTGAATATAATAAGAGCATTATTATAGATATTAAACAATTAAAGCGTTAACCCATGTAAGTAATAAAAATATGAAAGAAGGCGGTTAGGTGAGGAAAGATAATCAGTTTTCATCAGATAATTCCATGATAATTATTAAAGAAGAAGATACTCTGTCCATAAGTAAAACAGTAATACTTGGTATTCAACATGCATTTACTATGTTTGGTGCAACTGTATTAGTACCTATTATAACAGGGTTGAATCCTGCTGTGGCACTATTTATGGCTGGGGTGGGAACACTATTATTTCATATCATTACTAAAAATAAAGTGCCGGTTTTTTTAGGTTCATCCTTTGCATTTATTGCACCTATTTTAGCCGTTGCCAACCATCGAAACTTTGCAGTAGAGGGACAACCAGAAATTGGGTTATCCTATGCACAAGGAGGTATTGTAGTAGCAGGCTTATTTTATTTGTTGGTGGCGTTGATGGTATATGCTTTTGGATATAAACGGGTTGTAGATTTTTTTCCTCCAGTGGTAACTGGCCCTATTATTATGGTAATTGGTTTAAAATTAGCCCCTGTAGCAATTGATATGGCTTCTGATAACTGGATATTGGCAATGGTTAGTTTTATTATCGTTGCGGGGGTTAGTGTATTTGCTAAAGGGTTTTTAAAGGTACTTCCTGTTATTTGTGGTTTAATAGGAGGCTATATTGTAGCAGTGCTTACGGGCAATGTAGATTTTACACCCATCCTACAGGCGAATATTATTGGTATTCCACCCTTCACTGTTGCTAAATTTAATTTTCAAGCAATTATGATTGTAGCCCCTGTGGCTATAGCTACTATGGTAGAGCATATTGGTGATGTATTAGCTATAAGTGAAACCGTTGAAAAGGACTTTATGCAATCTCCAGGTTTACACCGTACTATTTTAGGTGACGGTATTGCTACCTCTATTTCAGCAATGTTTGGAGGACCTGCTAATACTACATATTCTGAAAATACAGGAGTACTGGCTTTAACTGGAGTACATAAATCTTTAGTAATGAGGACGGCTGCTATATTTGCCATTATATTAGGTATACTGCCTAAACTAGGAGCAGTTATTGCAACCATACCAGTGGCTGTAGTTGGAGGTATTTCTATCATTTTATTTGGTATGATAGCTGCCATTGGAGGAAGAACACTAGTGGATAATAAAGTAGACTTTGGAAAATCAAGAAATTTAATTATTATGGCTATTATTTTAGTATTAGGGTTAGGTGGAGCAGTATTACCTATATCTGTAGGGGTTTTGAACTTTGAAATAGAAGGAATGGCTTTGGCAGCTATTTTCGGTATTGTACTTAATAAAGTTTTACCCCAATAAAAAAGAAGTCAGTGGAATTTAGCTCTTAAGATTTTATTAATCTTAGGAGTTTTTTTATTAAGAGGATTTAATAATAAAATGGCGAATATTGTCTTTAAATAATAAGGAAGACCAAAGATATTTATTAAATCCATAGATTAAAGGAGTTAATCATATGAATAATAATATAATTATTATAAAGGGAGCAGGAGATATTGCCACTGCCGTAGCCCATAAACTTTTTCGTAGTGGGTTTAAAGTGGTGATGACAGAAGTAGAAAAACCCACCTGCCTTCGTCGCTACGTATCCTTTGCTAACTGTATTTATGAAGGGGAATGGCAAGTGGAGGATGTTAAAGGTGAAAAAGCCGAAAGTTTAATAGATATACCTTTAATATGGGAAAAAAATAAAATTCCTGTATTAATAGATGAATCATGTAGTATAAAAAACGAAATAAACCATAGCGTGTTGGTGGATTGTATATTAGCAAAGAAAAATACAGGAACTCAAATTGATGATGCTCCATTGGTGATTGGACTAGGGCCTGGTTTTATTGCTGGTAAAGATTTGGATATAGTAATTGAAACTAATAGGGGTCATGACTTAGGAAAAATAATACTAAAAGGAAGTGCTGAAAGAGATACAGGTATACCTGGAAATATAGGAGGTTATTCAAAGGAACGGGTGTTACGGTCTACAAATGCAGGTGAAATTGTTTTGATAAAAAAAATTGGCGATTATGTTGAGATAGGTGATGTAGTTGCTAAAGTTGGCGATACTGAAGTAAAAACAGTAATAGCAGGAGTCATTAGGGGTTTAATTCAAGATGGACTAGCAGTGACAAAGAATTTCAAAATAGGGGATGTTGACCCAAGAGGAAACATAGACTGGGTTTATACAATTTCAGATAAAGGAAGGTGCATTGCTGGGGGTGTGTTGGAGGCAATAATGATGTGGAGGAACAAAAATACAGAATAACAAAATACATAACACCAAAGAAAGCCTTTTGTATAAGTGTAACAAAGAATAGATTTTTGGTATTCTTATACATTAGTTTATGTTATTATATATACAGAGTTGAAGAGTGAGGAGGATTAACTATGAAGTATATAAAAAAGTATGGCTTATCAATACTTTTAATCATTAGTTTATCTGTAAATTTAATTGGGTTTTTCAGATTGGATGATTCAAATCGTAAAATAGAGGAAACAAATAGGTTAGTTTCCTTACACGTAGAACAAAGCATACGCCAAAGTATGGGGTTTGTAGGTGATTTAAAGGTAAGTCAATCACAACAATCAATGCAAAGCTTACAACGTACAATGCAGGACTTAGCAGTAACTTTTAAGCACTGGGTTGAGATTAATCAAATGCATAGAAAACCCAATAAAGTAATGCAACAAGGCTTAAGTGGTATAGAGTCTATGCGTAATTTAATAGTTCATCATTTAAACAATCAATATATCGCCAACAACAATCAATTTAGTGAGTATGATTTAGAACTGTTAGATAAATTACAAGAAAATTTAGACCATTTATTAACTGTTTATAATAACATTAAAGATCGTATACCAGAGTTAAGTAGTTTAGGTAAGTCAGATGGGGGACTCGTGCAAGTGGCAGGAAATATTGAAGACATGACCCGCCTGTATCGTCATAGTATTATTCCTAATAATCATCCAAACTATATCTCCTTTGAAGAAGCGGTGGCAGAGGCAATTAAGCAAATTCCTTTATTAAAGGAATATAAACTATATGATGAAAACTCTAATAAACCTTTGATTAAAGAAGGTGTTCATTATTACCAATTAAAATTTTCTAAGAATAAAGACAAAGACAATTTCTATATTGTATCAGTGGATGCAATTAACGCTGGTATACGTAGCTTTGAAGTTACTAAAGAAAATACATCTAATAAATATATTTCTAAAACACAGGCTATGGAAATTGCTTTAGAATATTTACAGCAATTCTATCAAGGGGAAGTAGTTGAAGAAATGTTTGAAATGAAGGTGACAGGGGAAAAAAATACTACAATTTTTGCCTTTAGATTTACACCTGTTATCAATGATATAAAAATGGTGTCGGATGCTATATCAATAAATGTATCATCTGCTACTGGTGATATTGTACAATATAGTAATGACTTTTCTGAAAGTAACATTCCTAATTATACACAAAACTCCACTAAAGACGAAATAATAGAAAGTAATAAAGAAGTTTTTGGTGACTCAGAAATAGAATATGAAGGTTTGATGTTAATACGTTCATTTCAAACCCGATACGTTCCTCGTGTAGCGTATAGTTTTAAAATGATAAGTAATCAACAACCAATGTTAGTTTTTTTTGATGTGGAAACAGGTAAACAGATTTCTTCACTGTACTATATTTATGAGGCAGTTAATTTAAGTGTTATAAGCGAATAAGGGTTTTGCCAACGAAGGGAATTATTTTAGCATTCACTTTAAATTATATATGTAATTTCATATTTAGTACTTTTTCATATAAAAGTAAAGAGGAGGTTAAGTATGAAACTTAATTTAGTGGAGATGGACAATAAAGTTATGTTACTAGACAGTATAGATTTTGAACCTAAACATATTTTTGAATGTGGACAGTGCTTTCGTTGGGACGAAGAAAAGGATGGAAGCTACACCGGTGTAGCCCATGATAGAATATTAAATATAAAGAAAAATGAAAACAATATTATTTTCAATAATACTAATATAAAAGAGTTTAACGAAGTTTGGTTAAATTATTTTGATTTGAAAACTGATTATAGTAAAATAAAAAAACAGTTAAATAAAGATGATTTAGTAATGCAGAAGGCGACAGAATTTGGTGGAGGTATTAGAATTTTAAAGCAAGACCTATGGGAAACCGTTATATCGTTTATTATATCTGCAAATAACAATATTCCTCGTATTAAAAAAATAATTAATTTATTATGTGAAAAATACGGTAAATTTATAGGCACTTATAATGGAAAAAAATATTACTCTTTTCCAAAACCAGATGCTTTATCTTGTTTAACCAAAGAAGACCTGTTACTATGTAATACTGGCTATAGGGCTTCATATATTTTGAATACAGCCATACATGTGGTGGATAAGGGGTTAGTGTTGGAGGATTATTTAAACCTCCCTAACAACGTTTATAAAAAGAAACTGATGGAATTAAGTGGTGTAGGGCCAAAGGTAGCTGACTGCATCGCTTTCTTTGGTTTGGGGAAGTTAGAGGCATTTCCTATTGATGTTTGGGTTAAGCGGATTATGGAATACTTTTATTTTAAAGAAGAAACTTCAAGTGTAGAAATACAACATTTTGCTAAACAAAATTTTGGAGTATACGCAGGCTATGCACAGCAGTTTTTATTTTATTATGGTAGAGAGTTAGGAATTGGTAAGGAGGACAAAAGAAATGCTGGGAACAATAGTTAATGCTCTTTCCATTATGGCAGGTGGTTTGTTGGGGATTTTTTTAAGGCGGGGCATACCAGAAAGTTATAAAACAACTATCATGCAGGGGTTAGGTCTTAGTGTCTTTGTTATAGGATTAGGTGGAGCATTAAAAAGTGAAAACATATTACTAATGATATTTTGTGTTGTTATAGGTAGTATTATAGGGGAAATTATCGCTATTGAAGATAACTTGGATAAAATGGGTCAAATGCTAGAAAAAAGGTTTAGTAAGGGAGATGGTTCTATTGCAAAGGGATTTGTTATTGCAAGTTTAATCTATTGTGTAGGTGCAATGGCAATTGTAGGTTCTCTAGAAAGTGGACTAACAGGTAATCATCAAACCCTTTATGCTAAATCTTTAATTGATGGTGTTTCTGCAATTATTTTTGCTTCTACTTTAGGAGTTGGTGTAGCATTATCAGCTATAGCAGTATTTGTATATCAAGGAATAATAACCCTTTCTGCTACATTTATTAAAGATTTTCTCACCACTGATGTAGTTACAGAAATGTCTGCCATTGGAGGGTTATTAATTATGGGTATATCTATTAATATTTTAGACATTAAAAAGATAAAAGTAGGAAATATGTTGCCAGCGGTTTTTTTACCAATTTTATATCCTTTTGTTCAACCATATTTAGTTAGGTTATTGGAGATATTAAACGGACTGTTTTAAAATAATTTTAAAATTATAGTTAATTAGTTGAAAAGTCCTCATTTAGAGGGCTTTTTTGAGTAAATAAAAACCTATTACATAAATAAATCAAAAATTTTAAGTAAAACTATGAAATAGTAAAAAAAACTTACATAATTGATTATAATCCTCGAAAAAAGGATATATTAACCTGTAGTGGCATTTGCTAGCTGTATTACTTTTATATAACATATAAATGTGATTAGCACTCGTTAATGATGAGTGCTAACAAATAACTAATAAAAAAATATTAATAATAAAAATTTTTTAGGGAGGGTTAATTAAATGAACATTAAACCTTTAGGAGACAGAGTTGTAATTAAGAGATTAGAAGCAGAAGAAAAAACAAAAAGTGGTATTGTTTTACCTGGTAGTGCAAAAGAACAACCACAAATGGCAGAAGTAATGGCAGTTGGACCAGGTGGAATGGTGGAAGGTAAAGAAGTTAAAATGGAATTAAAGGTTGGAGATAGAGTAATCTTCTCTAAATATGCTGGTACAGAAGTTAAATATGATGGAGTAGAATACACCATCCTAAGACAAAATGACATTTTGGCTATCGTAGAATAGGCTCTTTCTTAAAAAAAGAGATTACTTAATCATTGTAAGAATACTAATAAATTATTTAAGGAGGTATTTCCATGGCTAAGGAGATAAAATTTGGAGAAGAAGCTCGTCGAGGTTTAGAGGCAGGAGTTAATAAACTTGCAGATACAGTTAAAGTTACATTAGGACCAAAAGGAAGAAATGTAGTAATTGATAAAAAGTTTGGTTCACCATTAATTACTAATGATGGTGTTACTATTGCAAGAGAAATAGAATTAGATGATGCATTTGAAAATATGGGTGCACAATTAGTTAAAGAAGTTGCTACTAAAACTAATGATGTTGCAGGTGATGGTACAACAACTGCTACCTTATTAGCACAAGCAATTATTCGTGAAGGAATTAAAAATGTTGCAGCTGGGGCTAACCCAATGATCTTAAAGAAGGGTATCCAGAAATCTGTTGATGCTGCTGTAGCAGAATTAAAAGAAATTTCTAAGCCAATCGAAAGCAAAGAAGCAATTGCTCAAGTAGGGGCTATTTCAGCTGGAGATGAAGAAATTGGTAACCTGATTGCAGATGCAATGGAAAAAGTAGGTAAAGATGGAGTTATTTCAATTGAAGAATCAAAGTCAATGGGAACTACTTTATCAGTAGTGGAAGGTATGCAATTTGATAGAGGATATTTATCTCCTTATATGGTAACAGATGCAGAAAAAATGGAAGCAGTATTAAATGATCCTTATATTTTAATTACTGATAAAAAAATCAGCAACATTCAAGAAATTCTTCCAGTACTAGAAAAAATAGTACAACAAGGTAAGAAGTTATTAATCATTGCTGAAGACATTGAAGGTGAAGCTTTAGCAACACTTGTTGTTAATAAATTAAGAGGTACATTTGAGTGTGTAGCTGTTAAGGCACCTGGTTTTGGAGACAGAAGAAAAGCTATGTTAGAAGATATTGCTATCTTAACTGGTGGTACTGTAATCTCTGAAGAATTAGGATACGATTTAAAAACTGCTACAATGGATATGTTAGGTACTGCAAGAACAGTTAAAGTAGATAAAGAAAATACTACAATTGTTGAAGGTGCTGGAGACGAAAAAGCAATTAAAGATAGAGTACACCAAATTAAAGTTCAAATAGAAGAAACAACTTCTGAGTTTGACAAAGAAAAACTTTCTGAAAGATTAGCAAAACTTTCTGGAGGAGTAGCAGTTATTGAAGTAGGAGCAGCTACTGAAACGGAGTTAAAAGAAAGAAAGTTAAGAATTGAAGATGCTTTAAACGCCACAAGAGCAGCAGTAGAAGAAGGTATTGTAGCTGGTGGTGGTACAGCTCTAATTAACGTTATTCCAGCTGTAGAAGCATTATTAGCTACTACAGAAGGTGACGAAAAAACAGGGGTTAAAATTATAAGAAGAGCCCTTGAAGAGCCAGTAAGACAAATAGCTGCCAATGCAGGACTAGAAGGTTCTGTAATTGTAGAAAGAGTTATGAATTCAGAAGTGGGTGTTGGTTTCGATGCCTTGAATGAAAAGTATGTAAATATGATTAAAGCCGGTATAGTTGACCCAACTAAGGTAACTAGATCAGCTCTTCAAAATGCAGCTTCAGTTTCTGCAATGTTATTAACAACTGAAAGTGCAATTGTAGATGTTAAAGAAGATGAACCTTCAATGCCAGGTGGAATGGGCGGCGGAATGCCAATGATGTAGTTCAGTAAGGAGTGGGAAACCACTCCTTTTTTCTATATACAATGTGAAAATATAGGTATCACATGGTAATAAATTGAAATTTTAAAATATTCAGAAAAATACTTGCATTTTAGTTAAAGACATGCTATTATGTATATAAGAAGAGAAACTCTTCTAAATGAATTTTTCATATGAAGCAGTGGATAACTAGGATTTAGGATTTAGGATTTAGGATTTAGGATTTAGGATTTATGATTTAGGATTTAAGATTTAAGATTTAGGATTTAGGATTTAGGATTTAGGATTTAGGATTTAGGATTTAGGATTTAGGATTTAGGATTTAGGATTTAGGATTTAGGATTTAGGATTTAAGATTTAAGATTTA
>CALJEQ010000019.1 GCA_938074565.1 uncultured Alkaliphilus sp.
CTTTTATTGAATCTCCGCCCAAATCAAAGAAATTGTCGTTTATCCCTACTTTGTCTACTCCTAATACTTCGCTCCATACTTGTGCTAATTTTTCCTCTATCTCATTTCTTGGTGCTTCGTATTCTACAACTATAAGTCCACTTACATGTGGCTTTGGAAGATCTTTTTTATTAATCTTCCCATTTACAGTTAACGGCATTTTTTCCAAGTGCATTATATATGATGGAACCATATATTCTGGTAGTCTTTCCTTTAAATATCCTTTAACTTCAGACTTATCAATATCTCCATCACCTACTATATATGCACATAGATACTTTTCATTACTTTCATTTTCTTGTGCTAACACTACAGCTTCTTTTATATTTTTATGACTTAATAATCTATTTTCAATCTCTCCCAGCTCTATTCTAAACCCTCGTATTTTTACTTGGTTATCTACTCTACCTATAAATTCAATATTACCATCAGGTAGCCATCTAGCTAAGTCCCCTGTTTTATACATTCTTTCTCCTAAGCTAAATGGGCTATCAATAAATTTTTCTGCCGTTAAGTCTGGTCTGTTTAAATAACCTCTGGCAAGTCCATCACCTGCTATCCATAGTTCCCCTGCAATTCCTTTTGGAACTAAGTTTAAATTACTATCTAATATATATATTCTTGTATTATTAATAGGTTTTCCTATAGGTACAGTTTTTTCATTTCTTCTACTATTATCATAGGTGTACACAATACACCCTACAGTTGCTTCTGTGGGTCCATATTCGTTTATAATTTTCACTTCACCATTAAACTTGTTGTATATCTTCTCCGCTAACTTAGGGGATAATTCTTCACCCCCTACTATAAACTTAGATATATTAGTTTCTCTTATATCTAAATCATTCACTATGCTTAAGTGTGCGGGAGTAAGTTTCATTATATCTAATTTTGCTTCAACAATTTGTCCAATAGACAAATTGTTGAAGTTATCGTATATACATATCTTTCTTGATGATAAAAGAGGCGTAAATATAGATGTTACAGTTAAATCAAATGATATAGATGTAAATAAAGGAAAATCTCCTTTATTATTTTGTGGATAATTGTTTATGCAAAAAGAAATATAATTAATCAAAGACTTATGCTCTATCATCACACCTTTAGGGTTTCCTGTACTTCCTGAAGTATATAGTACATAAGCTAAATCTTTACTTTTGTTTATTAACTGTAGGTTACTGGTGGAATAAGTAAAAATACTCTCGTCAGAAACATCTATTACACTACCCTTAAATTCCACATCATTAATAAGGGCTTGTGATGATATAATAATATCAACTTTTGCATCATTTAAAATGTATTCTATTCTAGTTTTAGGGTAATCTGTGTCTATGGGTAAATATGCCCCCCCCGACTTTAATATCCCCATAATTGCTATTACCATTTCAAGTGACCTATTTAACATAATACCTACTATGGTATCTGCCTTTACCCCTCTTTCCCTTAGTAGCCTTGCCACTTGATTTGATTTTTCATTTAATTCTTTATAGGTTAGTTTCTTAGTATTGTATTCTACTGCAATATTACTAGGAATCTCTTCAACTTGGTGTTCAAACAATTCTTGAATTGTTTTATTTTGGGAATAATCCATTTTCGTTGAATTAAATCCTAATAAAATTTGTTCTTTTTCCTCTTCTGTTATTAATTCTATCTCTTCTATTGTGTTATCTAAATTATGAATTATTTGATTTAAAACCTTTATATATCTCTCACCAAACAAACTTATTGTTTCTGCTTTAAATATGAGTTTATTATATATAATAGATACATTAATTAATTCACCTTCATTTTTATTTATACATACCGTTATTAAATTTTTACTAGAATTACATATATAGTCGATATTTTCTTTACTGTGTAATATATTACTAGTAATACTTATAGAGGTTAAGTCCATTATATTACTACAAACATTACAGTTTTTTAAAACATTTCCTACATCACAGTGCTGATTTTCGTAAGCCTTAATTAATTTAACTTGTATATCCATAAATAAGCTTTTAATAGTAGTCTCATTTGACAAGCTATTTACTAGAGGTAACACTTTGTTTTTTTCATTTATGTTATCTTGTACTCTACCTGTATAAGCAGGTATACCTATTATACTATTTACATTACCAGTGTACTTATAAAGTGTAATATTTAGCGTAGCAAGGAAAACAACATATAAAGCCAAATCTTTATTATTAGTAATCAAATCTAGTTTTTCATTCAGATCTTTATCTAATTGAAGGGATATTACTTCTTTTTTATAACCTGCTTCATAAATAAAATCATGCGGTATTGATGATATATCATCACTTGGTAGATTCAAGTTTTTCCAAAATCTATTGGATGAATTTATTTTATCAATAATATTTTCTTTTTCATCGCCAACTTTCATAATACTCGTGTCACCCTTTCTAACCTTTCTTACATACTTATTAAAAATCAAAGCCTGTACTGCTTAAATTAGCTATTTCTTCATTTAACTCTATCATATACGTCTTTTCATCATCATCTAAAATATTTATATTACCTATAAGTATGTTACTATCTTTAATTACTGTATCAATTATTGTCATAAAATCTTTTATAGCTTTATTAATGGTACTCTCTTTAAATAGACTTGATGAATATTCAAACCACATATCTAAATTCTTTGTATTTTCAACTACTTTTAAGGTTAAATCAAACTTAGAAATGTCATTTTCGTATGAAATTGGTGTTAATATAGCTCCATCTAAGTCTATATTTAATATAAAATCATTTGACATATCTAGCATTACATCAAACAAAGGATTTCTATTTTTGACTCTTTTTACATTAACTGCTTCAATTAACTCTTCAAACTGATAACTCTGATTTTCATATGCATATAGTGAGTTTTCCTTTACTTCTACTAAAAATTCTTTAAATGATTTTTCTTCTTTTGGATTATTTCTTAATGCTAAAGTGTTTACAAACATACCTATAACATTATCTAGTTCTTCATGGGTTCTTCCAGCTATGGGCATTCCAATAACTATATCTTCTTGTCCACTATATTTATGTAATAGTAAATTTAATAATGCCTGTATAACTATATTCATTGTACTTCCAGTTTCTCTTACAATGTTTCTTAACCCTTCAGTTGATTTCTCATCTAAAGAAAACCCTATTTTAGCACCTTTAAAACTTCTAATAGATGGTCTTTCAAAATCATACGGTAGGTTTAATGCCTCAACATCATCACTAAACTTTTTAATCCAATATTCTTTTTGATTTATAATTCTTTCTGATTTAAGGAGTCTATTTTGCCATTCTGCAAAATCCTTATATTGAAGTCTTAATGGTTTAAGTTCAAAGCCGTTATATATTGTTGCAAATTCCTTTATCAATATAGTCATTGATACACCATCAATAATAATATGATGTATATCAATTAATAAATAAGTTGTTCCACTACACTCCACTAAACCAACTCTAAATAACGGTAGTCTATCTAATTCAAAGTTTCTTACAAAATCCTTAACAACAGCTTGTACTTCATTTTGCATACATGATATTACTTCTACCTTAAATTCAAATTCCTGTACTTTATTTAATTTCTGTACTATCTCACCATCAATTGTTTCAAAATATGTCCTTAAAATTTCATGCCTTTGTATTAACTTAATAAAAGTTTTTTCTATTCTATTTGTGTCTACTTTACCTTCCAATTTAAATATAATAGGAATGTTGTAAGCTGTACTATTTTTATCAATTTGTTGTAACATATATATTCGTTTCTGGGCAGAAGCAGTTTCATAATATTCTTTTTCTCTGCATTTTTCTATAACATTATATTTGCTATCATTGATATTATTTAAGATATAACTCATTTCTTTAATTGTGGGATGCCTAAATAATTGCATTAATGTTAATTCTGTGTTTAATTCTTTATGAACTTTATTTAAAAGAATGGTTGCTTTTAAAGAATGTCCTCCTAAATCAAAGAAATTATCATTTATACCTACTTTTTCAAGCCCTAATACTTCGCACCATAGTTCTACTAGTTTTTCTTCTATTTCGTTTTGTGGTGCTTGATATTCTTCAACTGCTAATCCATCTACACTTGGCTTTGGTAATGCCTTCCGATCTATTTTCCCATTAGGT
>CALJEQ010000020.1 GCA_938074565.1 uncultured Alkaliphilus sp.
GTACCTCGGTTCGGTGCTTTGCCTCCAGCTTCCTTCAGATTCCACCTCACGATGGACACCCTTGCTCTTGGCTAACGGTTGGCACTACCAGCCCCCGTACTGGACTTTCACCAGCAAGTTCGCGCCCATGCTGGGCGCACAATATAAAAGTCCCTAAGCAAATGCTTAGGGACGAATTAACCGCGGTACCACCCTGATTACAGGTATATTAAACCTGTCTCTTGTACATGTTAACGTATGTCTACGGGATACTCTACTTTTTTTCAAGTCTCCAGCTCCGAGGTGATTTTCGTTAAAGGTCTTCATCATAATCTTTCAGCCTATGATTATGTCTCTGTAAATTCGTCCTTTACTACTGTCCTCATCATTACTTGTTTATAAGTTTTATAAAATTATACACTTTATATCAACTTACTGTCAAGATTACCACAGAAAAAGTTTTGATTTTCTGTTCTATTTTTAGCAAATTTTCATCTTCTATGCAAAAACTGTTATTGTTATCAAGTAATATTAATCAATGATAAATTTACCGATTATTTCCCTAAGCTGAACAGCTAATTTTTCTAGATTTCCCGCATAATGAGTAACTTCTTCTATAGATGCCAACTGTTCTTCTGTTGCTGCCGATACTTGTTGAGTTGATGCTGACGTTTCTTCTGCTGAAGCTGAAACATTTTCTATCACACTAACTATTTCCTCTTTTTGAGTCACCATTTCATTGGTAGATTGCTTTACCACCATCACTTGATCTTTAACAGATTCAATAGCTTGTGAAATTTGATTAAAAATAACTTCAGTTTCTCGAACTGCTTCATTTTGTTCTTGGACAACTTCTTTTGCATCCTGCATTGCAAATACAGCTGATTGTGCTCTACTTTGAATATCCTCAATCAATTGTCTTATTTCAGTGGTGGCTTTACCTGATTGTTCTGCTAACTTTCTAATTTCTTCAGCCACAACTGCAAATCCCCTACCTACATCCCCTGCCCTTGCCGCTTCTATTGCTGCATTTAGAGCCAATAAATTTGTCTGGTCTGCTATTGAAGTTATAGTCTGTGTAATGGAACTAATTGCCTCGGAACTTTCATTAACTCCCTTAACAATTTTGCCCACTTCTTCAGCGGCTTCACTACTTTCAAGTGTCTTTTCAATTAACAATTTGACAGTTTGAAGCCCTCTGACACTTAATTGGTTAGTTTCCTCTGACATTTCAAACACATGGTCTGTAGATTGTTGCACTTCCTCTATTTTATTGGATAAGTCATTTACTTTTATCGCACCTATTTCAGTATCTCTAGCTTGATCCCCTGCACTTATGGCTATTTCTCCTATGGTTAAAGCTACTTCATTGGTGGCTCTACTGGTTTGACTGGTTATATCCGTTAAAGAAGCAGAAGTTTCTACAACTGTCTTTGCAGATTGTTTAACTTCCATAATTAACACCTTTATATTTTCCATCATATCATTAAAACTATTACTTAGTTCCCCAAATTCGTCTATTCGTTTTGTATCTGTTCTAACACTTAAATCTCCTGATGAAGCTTTAATAAAAGCATCTTTAATATGATTTAATGGTACAGCTATTCCCCTAGCTATGGCTATAGCAATAATGCTGGCTAATACAATTGCTATAAACCCACCCATTATAATATAATCCCTTAACGCTTTTGTATCATTAACTAATTCCTTCTCATTCATAATTCCTAATATTTTCCATCCAGTTCTCTCATCAGTAACATAACTGGTAAATCTTTTATTTCCTTCGTACTCATATCTAGCAAATCCACTATCATTATTACTCACTTCTTGCCAAAGCGCCTGTTGAGTCAATACGTCCGTTCCAATTAATGATTCTTCTGGATGAGACATAAAAATCCCTTCACTGGTGGCTAATACTATAAAACCTTCTCTACCCAAGGTTATATTTATTAACTTCTTAGCCATTAAGTCCATTTCTACATCAAAACCAATTACGCCTACCGTTTCACCATTTTGTACAATGGCCTTAGTAACTGATATGGTAATATTACCAGTTATTGTATTAATATTGGGTTCAGACCAAGATACTTGATTCGGATTAGCTTTTGCTGTTAGATACCATGCCTCTGTTCTAGGGTCATATCCATTTAGTTTAACAACTTTTGGGTATTTATAAATTTCACCTTTTTCATTTGCTATATATGTACTTATAACTGTATCGTTATTGTTATTGAAGTTCTCCAACAACTCAATTGCCTTTATTGAGGGATCAATTGATAAATTGTCACTGGAATCTTCTCCTTCAGCAAGGGCTTTTACTATTGAATTCACCGCTAAAGCCGATAATTGATTTTCTATTCCACCCATATATTCGCTTAAAGATTCTTTTACTTCCCTTGTAGTTTGTTCTGTAGTTAAAGCTAGCTTATTATCTAATACATTAAATGCTTTCATATACGATGCTGTTCCCAATATAGCTACTGGCAAAAGAATAACAATAATCATCGTAAACAATAGTTGACTTCTTACTTTTTTGTATTTTATATCTTTGTTTTTTTTCATTTGACTTCCCTCCTAACATAATCTTTACGTATATTTAAATTTTCTTATTTTACCAATAATAACTAATACATTATTCGACAATATTATAAAAACTCCTTTAAAAAATAAAAATCCCCAGTCAATATTTAACTAGAGATTTTTATATATAGTTTATGCTAATGATTTAATTATTAATTAACTATAAATTTATTAATTAATAACTCCAATTGTTCTGCTAAAATTTTGAGATCTGCTGCATGATGGGTTACTTCCTCCATCGATGCCAATTGTTCTTCTGTTGCTGCCGATACTTGTTGAGTTGATGCAGATGTCTCTTCTGCTGTTACAGAGACATTTTCTATTACTTCAATTATTTCATCTTTTTGCATTGCCATTTCTTCTGTAGATTTTTGTACGGTAATCACTTGATTCATAACAGATTCTATGGCTGTAGAAATTTGATTAAAAATGCTTTCTGTTTCTTTAACGGCATCATTTTGTTTTTCAACAATACTTTTTGTATCATTCATTGCCCTTACAGCTAATTGTGCTCTAGTTTGTATATCTTCAATTAATTGTCTTATTTCTTTTGTAGCTTTACCAGACTGTTCTGCCAATTTTCTAATCTCCTCAGCTACAACTGCAAATCCTTTTCCAGCTTCCCCTGCTCTTGCAGCTTCAATTGCAGCGTTTAACGCTAGAAGATTTGTCTGCTCTGCTATAGAAGTAATAGTTTGAGTAATAGTACTAATTGACTCAGAGCTTTTATTTACCCCATCAACAATCTTACCAACCTCACCAGCGGCATGACTACTTTCTAATGTTTTTTCTATTAATAACTTTACAGTTTCCAGCCCTTTCACACTTAATTGATTTGTTTCTTCTGACACTTCATACACATGACTTGTAGATTGTTTAACCTCATCTATTTTGTTTGCTAAACAGTTAATTTTCATTACTCCTATTTCTGTATCTTTAGCCTGTTCGCCTGCACTTTTGGCTATTTCTTCTATCGTTAAGGCAACTTCATTTGTGGCTGCACTGGTTTGTTGTGTAATATTTGCTAGTGCTGTTGAAGTTTCCACAACTGTCTCTGATGACTGTTTAACTTCAATAACTAAATCTTTAATATTTTCCACCATATCATTAAAACTATTACTTAATTGTCCAAATTCATCTTTATGTTTCAAGTTTGTTCTAACACTTAAATCTCCCATTGAAACTTTATTGAAAGCATTAGTAATTACATTTAAAGGTATTGATATTCCTATAGCTATAATAGCGGCTATACCAATGGCTATAAAAGAAGCAATTATACTCCCTATAAGAATAAAGTTTCTTAATGCCTTAGTGTCGTCTACCAATTCATTATTGTTCATAACTCCTAAAATTATCCAATCTATGCTATTAATTGCAGTAAAGCTTATAAATTGTTTATCACCATTATACTCATAATTAACAAAACCACTATCTTTTGAACTGATTTCTTGCCAAATAGCTTGTTCTGTAAGTGTATTTGTTCCTACTACATTCTCATCCGGATGAGATATAAATACTCCATCAGTATTTATTAGTGCAACATAACCTTCACTACCCAATTTAGTTTTCATTAACTTATCTGTAATAACCTTCATATCAATTTCAAAACCTATTACCCCCAATACTTCTCCATTATGTACTATAGCTTTAGCCACTGTAATAGTCACATCACGAAAATATGAGTTAATAGTAGGCTTTGACCACGTTGTAACGTTAGGGTTACTAACAGCAGTTTGATACCATTGGGAAGTACTTAAACTAGTATCCCTTAGTTGATTGTTTTGTGGATTTTTATATTCATTGCCATTCTTAGATATAATGAAGGTATTAACCACAGAATTATTATGTTGATTAAAATTTTCAAGAAGCTCGAAACCTAAGTTCTTATATTCATCAACTTCGTTTTCTTCTTTAGCAAGTTCTATAATAAAGGAGTTTTCCGCTAAAGCCGATACTTGATTTTCTATTCCAGCCATGTATTCAATCATAGTTCCCTTAACTTCATTAGTGGTTTGCTCAGTAGTCAAAGCTAGTTTTCCACTTAAAATTTTAAAAGACCTACGATAAGAGGCTCCACCAATTAATCCCACTGGTAATAGAATTACTATAATCATAATAAATATAAGTTGATTTCTAATTTTCTTTGCTTTTTCTTCTTTTTTGGGTTTTGCCATAAAACAACCTCCATTAATATAAAGTACTCTAGGATTACTAGGTCATCATCTCATTTTAACTAACCACCACGTTGTTTTTACATTATATTCCAACCACAGAGCATGGTATAAATATAAGTGTATAAAAATTTACTTTCAACTATTAATATACCATGCTTATACACAGAAGTAAACTTCATTATACAAAATCAAGCCTGTTTTCAAAACTCCGCATCCCTCCAAATAACTTATTCTTGTAATTTATAATAGGTACTTACCTAAATTCACAACAGATTGCTAAATTTAGTTTTTTACATTCTACCTTCTGTAATTTGTTTAAATAAGCATCTTAACAATACTTGTTTTTTATTTAAAACTAATATATATATACTTTTAAGAATAAATAAACCTTCAGTTATACACTTATTGTGTTAACTAAAGGTTATTTATTCTTAACTACTCTACTTTAAATTTAGAAATAACTAGTCTAAGTTGATCTGAAAGTGTCTGTAAATTCATTGCATAGGAGGCTACTTCTTCAATAGCAGCCAATTGTTCCTCTGTTGCTGCTGAAACCTGTTGTGTAGCAGCCGATGTTTCTTCCGCAGTAGCTGAAACATTTTCAATTACACTAACAATTTCATCTTTTTGCATAACCATTTCACTGGTATATTCCCTTACTTCAGAAACTTTTTCTATTACAGAAACAATTGAACTTGAAATTTCATTAAAAATTACTTCTGTCTCTTTTACTGCTATATCTTGTTCTCCTACAATCACCTTAGCTGCACCCATAGCACTAACTGCATGTTGAGCTCTATCTTGAATATCTATAATTAAATCGCTTATTTCTTTAGTTGCCTTGCCAGACTGTTCTGCTAGTTTTCTTATTTCATCTGCTACAACAGCAAACCCTTTACCCGCTTCTCCTGCCCTAGCAGCCTCAATAGCTGCATTCAAAGCCAACAGATTTGTTTGTTCTGCTATTTGGGTAATGGTTTGAGTAATAACACTAATAGCTTCTGAACTTTTATTTACACCTAAAACAATTGTACCTACCTCACCTGCCGAGTTGCTACTTTCCACTGTCTTTTCAATCAGCAGCTTAACAGCATCTAATCCTTTTTTACTTAATTGACCCGTCTTATCCGATAATACATATACATGATCTGATGACTGTTCTACATCTTCTATTTTATTTGCTAAAGAAGTTACTTTAATAACTCCAACTTCTGTATCCCTTGCCTGTTCACCAGCACTTTTAGCTATTTCTTCTATTGTTAAAGCAACTTCATTTGTTGCCTGACTGGTTTGATTAGTAATGTTGGCTAGAGCAGCTGAAGTTTCCACCACAGTACCAGTTGAAATTTTTACTTCATTAATCAACCCTTTAATATTTCCAATCATTTCATTAAAACTATCACTTAATTCTTCAAATTCATCTCTTGTTTTTATACTTGTTTTAACACTTAAATCCCCAGAAGCAGCACTACTAAAAGCTTCCTTTATCACTTTTAATGGATTAGAAATCCCTCTTGCTATAAATATTGCAACTATAGAACCCAAGACTACAGCCAATAATCCACCTATACTAATATAGTTTTTAATGGATCTGGTATCATGTAATAACTCGGCTTCATTCATAATTCCAAGTATTTTCCACCCTGTACTTTCATTGGTAAGATAGCTTACAAATCGTTGGTTTCCTCTAAACTCATAACGAGCAAAACCTTCTTTATTGTTTTTTACTTCTTCCCAAAAAGACAGCCCTAACACTGTATCTGTACCAACTAGGCTGTTATCAATATGAAAAATTAGTATCCCTTCAGCATCAGTTAAAGCAATATAACCCTCTCTACCTAATTTTACTTCTCTTAACTTTTCATACAAAATATCTAAATCTACATCAAAACCAATTACACCTACTATATTGCCATTATGTATTACCGTTTTAGCCACTGTAATAGTAGTTTCACCAGTAGATGCATCTAAATATGTCTCAGACCATACAACCTTATTAGGATTAGCCATAGCTTCCTTATACCACGGTCTTACCCTTGGATCATAACTATCAGGCAACTGAACTTGTGGATATATATACATTCCACCTTTTTCCGTTCCAATATAATTGTTAATTACAGAAGTATTAGCTCGATTAAATTTTTCTAAAAGTTCCATCCCAATTGATGTATACTCACCGTTAATAGCCTCACCCACTGCATTGTCTTTTGAAATTTCAACTATCATAGAACTTTGTGATAGTGCATCAACTTGATTTTCCAATCCCCCTAAAAATTCCTCTATGGCTACTCCAACTTCTTTAGTGGTTTGACCAGTGGTCAGAGCAAGTTTTTCATCTAAAATACCATATGCTTTACCATATGAAGCTGCTCCCAAAATACTTACTGGTACTAATATTACAAGTATCAAAGTAAATATCATTTTATTTCTGACTTTACTAAACTTTTTCTTTACCTTTGCCATAAAAGATCCTCCTTAGTTTTAAAGTGCCTTTGCCCTACATTTTAGTTCATTCCTTTTTTCTAAGTTTGCTACTAACACCAATCTTCTTTGCATAACAATTAACAAAAACGTAATAATTGTATTACATCTAATATACCACATTTCTATAGGAAGGTGAAGATTACTCTATTATGTAAATTTTGTATGTTATGTCCAATATTTTCTAAGTGTTATATTTATGCAACATTTTTTTGTAACAAAACAAAACCCTCCTATTCTATAACATCTAGAATAAGAGGGTTTTAATTATTTATTAAGCTAGTTAATATTAAATTTAGAAATCATTGACTGTAGTTGATCTGAAAGCTCTTGTAAATTTGTTGCATAAGATGCCACTTCTTCAATTGAAGCTAGTTGTTCTTCAGTAGCAGCAGATACTTGCTGTGTTGCAGCCGACGTTTCTTCCGCTGTTGCAGAGACATTACCTATTACACTAACGATTTCATCTTTTTGTATAACCATTTCATATGTATATTCCTTTACTTCAGAAACACTATCCATAACAGAAGCAATTGAATGGGATATTTCATTAAAGATACTTTCTGTTTCTGTTACTGCTTTTACTTGTTCTCCTACAATAACCTTAGCTACACCCATTGCATTAACAGCAGCTTGTGCTCGCCCTTGTATATCTTCAATTAACTGACTTATTTCTTTAGTTGCTTTTCCAGACTGTTCTGCAAGTTTTCTTATTTCATCTGCCACCACTGCAAATCCTCTACCTGCTTCCCCTGCCCGTGCCGCTTCAATAGCAGCATTTAGTGCTAATAAATTAGTTTGTTCTGCTATTTGAGTAATGGTTTGAGTAATAACACCAATAGCTTCTGAACTTTTATTTACATCTACTACTATGGTACCCACTTCCCCAGCTGCTACACTACTTTCTGCGGACTTATCAATTAGTAATTTTACTGTTTCTAACCCCTTTTTACTTAACTGATTAGTTTCATCAGACACTCTATAAACATGATCTGTGGATTGTTGAACACTTTCAATTTTATTGGCTAGATAATCTACTTTAATAGCCCCAGCCTCTGTATCTCTTGCCTGTTCTCCTGCACTTTTAGCAATTTCTTCTATAGTTAAAGCTATTTCATTTGTGGCACGACTTGTTTGATTTGTTATATCGGCTAAAGCAGCTGAAGTTTCTACAACAGTACCAGTGGACTGCTTAACTTCGCTAATTAACCCACTTATATTGTCCATCATTTCATTAAAACTATCACTTAACTCGCCAAAGTCGTCTTTGCTTATAACATTTGTTTTAACTGTTAAATCCCCTAAAGCTGCCTTAACAAAAGCGTCCTTAATTCTTTGAAGTGGATTTGATATTCCCCTTGTTATAAGGGAAGCAATAATGACCCCCAGTACAACAGCAATACCAATACCAATAAGAATATAATCTCTTATTGCCTTAGTATCCACCACAAGTTCTCCTTCATTCATTATGCCCAATATTTTCCAACCTGTACTATCATTGGTTAGATAACTAACAAACCTTTCATGTCCATTGTATTCATATCGTGCGAAACCACTATGACTTGTACTCACTTCTTGCCAGAAGGTCTGTTTAGTTACTACATCTGTTCCTATTAAAGTCTTATCAGGATGATAGATTAAAACACCAGCTTCAGTAGCTAAAGCTGCATAACCTTCCCTACCCAACTTAATTTCAACTAACTTTTCTGCCAACATGTTCATATCTATATCAAAACCAATAACCCCTAGTATATTGCCATTATGTACTATTGCTTTTGCTGCCGTAACAGTATTTTCTCCTGTTGCTATATCTGAATATGGTTCTGTCCAAATAACTTTAGTGGAATTTGCTATAGCCTCCTGATACCAAGGTCTGACTCTTGGATCATAATTATCTGGTAAATCTGTATCAGGATACATACCACCTTTTTGTGTCCCTATATAAGTATCAAATACAGAAACATTATGGTTTTTAGATTTCTCCAACAGTTCCAATCCCAATGTCATATAAATATTACTTCCATCCAATAAATCTTGATTATCTTTAGCTATTTCAATACTAATAGAGTTTTCAGCAATAGCAGCAACTTGACTTTCAATCCCTCGCATATATTCTTCTAACGCTTCTCCTACTTCCCTTGTGGTCTGTGATGTTGTTAAAACCAATTTTTCGTCTAATATACGATAAGCCTTTCGATAGGTAGCACCCCCTAAAACAATAACGGGTATCAAAATTACTAGAATCATAGTTACTATTAGTTTGTTTTTAACTGTGCTAGTCTTCTTATTTTTTTTCTTTGTCATAAAAAAGCCTCCTGACTTAAATAGTCTTTTGTAACTTCAACACAAACTACAACATCACTATAGGTACTAAAATTGCTATTAGACTATAATGAATGTAATTAACTGCCTGTTTAACGTTTTATTAAATAACTAAAATAACTAAAGTCTGCATTTATATACAAATAATATATCACAATTTGATATAAACGTAAACTTTATATTTCAAAGTTTGTTGTATTTTGTAGTATTTGGTTAAATGTAACTATTGTTTGAAATAACTTATTTATAAATCTAAAATACAATATATTTTTTATTTGAATGTGTTAATTTATATGTATTTAAATATTAATTAACTTTAAACTATTTTAATAATTACTATGTTATGAATAATTAAAAATAAAATATAATTTATCTTATTTAAATTTAACATTACAATTAATTGCTTTATAACTTAAAAAGAGAATCCGTTTACAGAATCCTCTTTTTTAAGTGTCTTACTTATCGTCATCAATTTGGTAGAATTTTAGTGTATCCTTAATTATTCTGCGATTAATTCTAACAACACTAACATTCTTTTTATCACAGTTACAGCTTCTGCCCTCTTACTATTATCTTGAGGTTTTAGCTTACCATTTTCATAACCTCGAATAATGCCTTCTTTCAGTGCCGATTGAACAGCTCCCTTAGCCCAAAGGTTAATTTCTTCTTGATCTATAAAATCAATAGTTTTAGTACTAATCTTATCTGAATTTTTTTCATTATAATAAGAATTAATAAAAGCATTTTCTAAAGCATTTCCCACAGCTTCTCTTATGCCTCTACTAGAAACTGTCGCTGTAGTTATTGTATCAACTTCTGTAGATTGTTTTTCTATTATATCGTCAATTATTCTTAAAGCTATATTTACATATCCTTTTGTATCATTAATTTCTATAACTTCAATAATTGAGATGCTTCCACTTCTTATTTTTACATTAACTTTTATTTTTCCTTTTAAACCAGTTCCTACACCACTATATTCTCCATCTGATAACTGTGAAGGCGTAATACTTACTGGAATTTCAATAATTGGTGAAAGTTGAGTGCTACCCTCAATTAGCTGTACAACCCTCATCACCATAACAATCATCTCTTCTCTTGTTATTTCTTTATTGGGCTTAAAAGTACCATCATTATAACCCTCGACAATTCCATATTCAACTGCAATACTAACATATTCTTCATACCAACTATTTTTTACTACATCTTTAAAATTATAATTTAACGTAGGTTTTGTCGCCTTTAAACCAAGACTTCGCACCAACATTGTGGCAAATTCTGCCCTTGTTATTAGTTTTTCTGGCATAAACTCGCCATTAATACCTTCTACAATCTTTTTAGCTGCCAGTAATTCAATGTCTTCTTTACCCCAATGTTTTTCTATGTCCTTAAAGGTTATACTATTTTCCATCACACTATAAATACTGTTGGAATTCCTTTTAATAACAGCTATAATTTTATCGCCTTCTTCAACAAATACAGTTGGCACTGTCTTCCAAACACCATTTTCTAAAACAACCCCTGTTGCCTTTCTTGTATCAATTTTATGATCTATCACTAATCTTCTTTCTAAATATTGTTTTCCAAAATAACTTATTTCAAATTTTTCATTGGAGAACTCCGCCTCTAGAGTAAACTTCATTGGCTCCACCAACAACTTAGGTGTAGATGTTTCAACAGGTATACTTACTTTTTCAACTATAAGATTTACTCCCTTTAGCTCTCCTTTTGTAGCAATAAGTTCATTTAATGAAGTGATTTTATAAGGAATTGTATAACTACCTCCATTAAATATTAACGTTAAATCTACTTCTTTTTTATTTAATTCCCTTATGCTATCTTTATCTAATTTAAGTTCAAGTTTCTTAACTTCTTCTTCAATAACAATTTCTATTTTTTTTACGTCCTTATGCTCTTTAAATATTTTACTAATTTCTTCAAAACCAACACTGCCAATAATATGTTGATTGCTTTGTTTTTCTAATTTTATTTTGGATAACTTCACAACAGCCTTAGCAGTTTGATTCTTGTGGTCATCTTCTTTAGTAACATCTCCTATTATTGCTGTTGCTCCTGTATAAGTATCTGTCGCTTTAGTATTTGTGTCAGTGTAGATTGGTTGAGGAAGCGGTTTGCTGGATGCACTAGATAATGCTTGATAAACAGCCTGTCTAATACCATTACTGGTGATTGTAGCCTTTGTTACAGTGTCTACTGCTATACTTTGCTTATTAAGAATTTCAGTTGGTATTACTTCTTCAATTGCTTGTTTTACTTTTTCTGCATCTTGATAATTTTTTGAATCAACTGATTCTTTGTGTTCAATTACTTCAACAACAGTAATTCTTCCATTTAAAATAACCAACCTTACTTTAATAGCTCCATTACGTCCATTACCTGTACCAAAATATTCTCCATCTGCTAAATCATTTACAATAGGAATTTCCCCCATTTTAACTTCAATATCTTTCAATTCTCCAATTTCCACTCCATACACAAGTACTTTAAAAGTTTCTTTTTTAATCACAGAATGTCTTGCCGTTAAAGTATATACACCATAGCCGTTCTCCACCACATCAACTAAAGTCCCTTTATTTAATGCAACCTGATGTTTTGGGATACTGTTTATTTCTTTACCTTCTACATCTTTAATTGTAATTGTAAATGTAAAGTCTTTATCTACAATTACTTCTGTCACTGGCATTGTAATATTTGAATTATTCTTTGTTGGTAAAGTTACGCCTGAAGGTGCTACCACAATAATAGGTTTAACTTCCAATATATCTTTTCCATCAAACCTTATTTTTACAGATTCATCATTTTTAACTTGCCATAACTTTAGGGTTATTGAATAAGACCCAGCTGTAATTTCATCTATATTTACTAAAGTTCCTTTGTTTAAACTAATTTTATCTTTAGCATTTGTTAGTAAGTTGTTTAGTCCATCCTTTAGTACCAACATTAATGTAAACTCTTCATTTACAGTTACTTCTCCCATTGGTGGGCTAATGCTACTGTAATACTCATGGGGTGTACCCTCTTCCATAGTAGGGTATATTCTAATATCCTTTAATTCTACTATGTCTATTCCATTATACCTTACCTTAAAGGTTTCTTTCTCTTTTACTTCACTGTGTTTGGCAGTGATTTTATAGATTCCACTACCTTCATTTACTACTGCCACTAATATACCTTTATTTAAAGTAATAAGTGCCGTATCTAAATTGCTTATGGTTTGGTTATTCAAATCTCTAAACTCCACTTTAAATGTAAAGTTTTCATTTTGCGATACCAACCCTTGTGGCATTTCTACAATATTACTCACAGGGCTTTGACTTGGAATACCTGGCAGTTCAACAGCTTTAATATTCATTTTAAATTCTTTGATGTCTACTCCATAAACTCTAACTTTAAATCCTTCATCCTTTTTAACTTGTTGGTGACTCATTGTTATTATGTATTGATCTCCATCAAGGACTACATTTTCTACAATGCCTTTATTTAAGCTAATATCCTCAATAGCAATGTTATTAATAACATTATTATTTGCATCTCTAAATACTGTAGTTATTGTAAAACTTTCATTAACCACAGCCTCTGTTGGAAATAAAACCGTGGTATTACCCCCATTAGGCAATACTGCCCCTGTTGGAAGTTGTACAGTTACATCCTTTAATTCTAGAAATTCAACCCCATTTACAATTATTTTAAAAGTCTCTTTTACTGCCCGATCATGGGATGCTGTAATGCTGTATGTACCATCGTTATGATCTTCAATATTTAATAGATTTCCTTTATTTAACCCTATATTTGAAGCATTTAATCCGGTTACTGCTACATCATTAGCATCTTTAAATGAAACCATAAAACTAAAAGGTTGTTTATAGACAACATTTTTTGGCACTACTCCTACAAAACCAGACTTGTTTTTGACTGGTGCCCCTGCCATAACTGTGAAACTACCTTCTGTTTCTGCTAGTACAGTTAATGGCATAAAAAAAACTGTCAAAATATTAAAAGATAACAGTGCAGTTAATAAAAGTGAAAAAATTTGTTTTTGTTTATGTTCTAACATAAAAAGCCTCCCTTAGTCTGTTGATATAAATCAATATTAGTTCATAATGATTATCATTGTCAATACTTAAATTTATATTAATAATATTTAAAAAAAATAAAACACAGGCATTTACCTGTGTTTTATTTAAAAATTACAAATTATTTAATTTTATTATTAGATAAAACCTCCGCGGCATAATAAGAACTTCTTACCAACGGGTCAGATGCTACATAACTAAACCCTAATTTTAAAGCTTTTTCCTTATAATGTTTAAAGACATCTGGAGAAATAAATTCCTTTATTGGATAATGTTTTTTACTTGGGGCTAAATACTGTCCTATAGTTAAGAAGTCGCAGAAAACCTCTCTTAAGTCCTTTAATACCAACAGAATTTCTTCTTTTTCTTCCCCAAGCCCCACCATTAAACCTGATTTAGTAAAGATAGTTGCATCTAATTCTTTAACCTTCTTTAATAAGTCGATGGAACGCTTATACTCTGCCATAGACCTAACTACTTCATATAGTCTAGGGACAGTTTCTATATTATGATTAATTATTTCTGGCTTTGATTCTACCACAGTTCTTAAAGCTTCCTCATTCCCTTGAAAGTCTGGTATTAAGACTTCAACGATTATTTTTTTATCTACCTCTTTAATGGCTCTTACAACTTCTGCAAAATGTCCCGCACCACCATCAGAAAGGTCATCCCTTGTTACAGAAGTGATGACAACGTGTTTTAAATCTAAAGCCACTGTTGCCTGTGCAATTTTTTCTGGTTCATGGGGGTCTACAACTTGTAGTTCTCCGTAGGAAATATTACAAAACTTACAATTTCTAGAACATTCCTTACCTAGAATCATAAAGGTTGCAGTTTTTTTATTAAAACATTCTAATCTATTAGGACAATTTGCTTCTACACAAACTGTATTTAATGAAAGTTGTTTTAAAGTATTATTAACATAATCAAAATTAGGATCTCTTTTCAATTTTATTTTTAACCAATTAGGCTTACTATTAACCTCCATAACTACCGCCCTTCTCCATAATCAAAAACATGGCTAAAATAAGCTATCACTAATTTTTTTACAAAAGCTACATCTCCCCTTATACCCGTTATTTTTTCTAGAGATGTAACCCCTTTATCTGTTATTCCACAGGGTATAATCCAATCGAAATGTTGAAGGTTTGTATTAATATTAAATGCAAAACCATGCATTGTTACACCTTTTTTTACTACTAAGCCAATTGCTACGATTTTTTCATTCCCCACCCATACTCCTGTATGTTTACTAATTCGTTCTGCTTGAATACCAAATTCGTTTTTTAACAATTGAATGAATACTTCTTCTATATTTCTAACAAAACTTTTAATACCTATTTTGTTACTCCTTATATCTACAATGGGGTAGCCCACCAGTTGCCCTGGTCCATGATAGGTCACATCTCCACCTCTATTGGTCTGAAACAAACAAATTCCCTGTTCATTTAAAAAAGTTTCTGATGCGATGACATTTGATTTCATTGCATTACTACCTAAAGTAATGACAGGTGGATGTTCTACTAAAATTAGCGTATCTTCAATTTCATCCCTTTGTCTTTTTTCCAAAGCATCAAACTGTATTACTAGAGTTTTCTCATATTCACAACGACCTAAATCCATTGTTTTCAACAACCTCATAGATTCAACTCCCTCACTTATGTTTAAGCTATTAATACCCTACAATAATCTTTTGTAGCATATTTTTTTCTCCTTTCTAGTTAAATTTAATAAGTACAAGTATTTCATAAAACATATTCCGTTATGTTTGTCCACTTTCATACTTTTAAAGCAAATCTATACTCTTCTTCATAATTCAATTTTAAAAAAAGGATTGAGTCTTCTTTAAAAGACTCAATCCTTTTTTTAAACACAATAAAACTGATTACTAAATAATAATTCTTAGTCATCTACACTAATTATTATTTTTATTATTGTATTGATCTACTAATAATTGTTCTCCCATTTCCACTAATCTTCTTGTCATTGTTCCACCTAAACTACCACCAATAAAACCTACAGTTCTTGACTGTAATGACCCTCTGTCATTAGCTTGATTAAATATATGCATATCTTCTGCTATTTCTGCTTTTGCCCGTCGGAGAGCTTCCCTTGCTTTAGGGTCTACAAAGTTATTATTGACTTGGTTATTTAAATTATTCATGTTGTTATTTATATTATTGTTTATGTTATTATTATTAAAATAATTGTTCATATTATCACCTCGTATATTTGTTTTTAGTACCCTTATATTTTTAGTACCTGAGGTTAATCCATTCGAGGTAATATAATACATTTCATTTTTCGCTATTGTGTTTAAATATTATTTTCAAACTAAAATCGTTATTAACTAATAATAAGTATTGTTATCAAAAGACAGGTGTCACCCATCATTAAATTTAATTACCTGTTACCCTGCAAAAACTTCTTCTTTAATGCTACATGTTTTTCAAATTCTTCTTCAGAAGTAATGCCTTTTTCTTTTAATTTAGTTAGCAGTTCAATCATCTTGATACAAAGCACCTTTAACTCTACCTCAATTTGATCTGATCTCTTTTCCATTTTATAACCTCCAAAGTAAATCTTCTTAAACGATAAAATAAAATGCTATAACACAAGAGTACGTTGGCCTCTTACAATCTTTTTTATTCCAGTTATTAACTTTCTGCATAATTTTTGAAATTCCTGTATCTTTTAATTTTTTTTTATCGACAAATTTTTCCTCATAATCATTAATTTTTGTAGAATATATGTAAATTATTGTTGTATCGTAGAATTATTTTATATTTTTATAACGATACATGAACTAATATAGCTTTACTTGACGATACTTTTTTAAATATTTATAATTAACTTTTGTAGCAGATAAATTTGTGTATCTAAAAATAACTATTAAAAAATAAAAGTTTCATATATATAATATACCCAATAATTTACCAAAAAACAATGTTTTTGTTATTATTTTCATTTTTTTCTATAATCCATATTGAATATTATAAAATTACATAATAAAATTAGCATTTCCCCTTATGGGTTTAAATATTTTCTTCAATTAAAAAGCATGACCCATTTTCAACTAGTTTAAAATCTACTATTATATTTTCCTTGTGATTGCTATTTTTAATTTGTTCGAGTAATATCTTCATCCCTATAGCACCAAAATCGTACAGAGGTTGTTCTATTGTGCTAAGGGTAGGTACGGTATAGTTAATCATTTCAGTACCATCAAAACCAATTATAGAGATGTCTTTAGGAATACGTTTACCCACATTATGAAGGGCTTTAATTGCCCCCATCGCCATTTCATCAGAAGCTGAAAAAACAGCTGTAATGGTTTTATCAATAGTTAATAAATTTTTCATCCCGATATAACCGTCTTCAAATCTATAGTTACCATAATATAAGTAACTTTCGTTATAATTTATATCAAATTCAGCAAGAGCTTTTTTATATCCAATAACTCTTGGTATTCCTGCGTTTGGATCGTCAACTTTTCCAGATAACATTGCTATTTTTTTATGTCCTAATTCACATAAATGTTTAACAGCAGTATATGCTGCTTTCTCATTGTCAATTGTCACACTGGAAAAGTATCCACTTTCATCTTTAGTGGCAACAAGAACTGTCGGTATACCTACTTTTTTTAATAAGTCAGCTATAGGCTCTGTTATTGTATTGCTTGTAAATATTATTCCATCCACCATCTTATTGTTATATAAATTAATAGCCTTAATTTCATCTGCTTGTCTCATTTTTGTGTCATAAAGCATTACACTGTAACCCGCCATATTTCCTATGTCTTGAATTCCTGTAACAATTTTCGATACGATGGGGCTGGAAATATCTGATATTATTACCCCTATTGTCTTAGTGTATTTAACCTTCAAACTTCTTGCTATGGCATTAGGTGTATAATTTAATTCTTTAATCACTTTTTCTACCCTAGTTTTCGTTTCAGCTTTAACGTAAATATTATTTACAACTTTAGAAGCAGTACCTAAACTAACTCCAGCAAACTTTGCTACATCTTTTAACGTAATATTATTTTTAATCATAGCACAACTCACCTTTTAAAGTAGAATATGAAACGTTTTATTTTAATTATATAAATTTATTTTTATATAATCAATCATTATGTTGTCCTAATTTTATTATTTATTGTGGGTATACATCATTTTAGTATATAGTTTTTAGTATATAGTCCTTTAATAATAAATGTACTTATATTCCTGTTTCTTTAGTAGTGTTAGGAGGTTTAATTATTTGACATGAGTCTAAATTTCATTGCCTTCCTACTAGTTAGACTATATAATTGTGAAGGAGCAGTGTAAAAAGAGGGGAGAACTGGAATATGACAGAATGTAAAAAAAGCAACGAAAGTACCACGCTTAAACAAAAGCTAAAAGCCATTAAAAAATCACATTTAGTAATACTAATTATTTCTATTATTTTTCTATTAGTAGCTTCAATAGACTATGTGGGTTTTCGCAGTCCTCACAAGAAGTTTCTAGGTGATTGGCAGGTAATAGATAACAATTCCTACTATACCATTATGCATTTTCATAAAAAGGGCAAAATCTATAGGGAAGTTCATAGATTTAAGTCTACTACAGGTGATTACTTAGGTGGTGTGGAGATCACTGATAAGGAATGGGGTACTTATTACATTCAAGGAAAAACAATCTCTATTACGCTAGACCATTCTAAAGATATATATAAATTTAAATTTGATGATTCATATATTGACCGTACGACAGTAACCTTGAGTCAATCTACAGAAAACAAAATTAAACTATTAAGTTATAAACGCTGGAGTAGCTTATTAGAATACATCGGATTTTAGAATTTACTCTTTAAGTTTTAGAATTACCCTTTAAGTTTTGGACATAAAAAAACCCTAAGTATTTAAACTTGAGGTTAACTATAAAAAGCTTGTAGCAGTATTTATCATACCACTACAAGCTTTTATTTTATTGGCGCGCCCTGAGGGACTCGAACCCCCAACCTTCAGATTCGAAGTCTGCAACTCTATCCGATTGAGCTAAGAGCGCTTATATTTATTTAATTATTTTTTTTTTAATGGCGTGCCCACAGGGATTCGAACCCCGGACTCTCGCCTTAGAAGGGCGATGCTCTATCCAGCTGAGCTACGGGCACACTTTGAATAAAACTATACATTGGTAAAAATGGCTGGGATAGAAGGACTCGAACCTTCGGATGACGGAGTCAAAGTCCGTTGCCTTACCGACTTGGCTATATCCCAATGTTTGGGGTGGATAATGGGATTCGAACCCACGCATGCAGGAGCCACAATCCTGTGTCTTAACCGCTTGACTATATCCACCATATTATATTTTTTAAAAAAGTGGCGTGCCCACAGGGATTCGAACCCCGGACTCTCGCCTTAGAAGGGCGATGCTCTATCCAGCTGAGCTACGGGCACATTTTTTTGGAGCGGGTGAAGGGAATCGAACCCTCGCGGTCAGCTTGGAAGGCTGAAGTTCTACCACTGAACTACACCCGCAAACCTTTTGTTTGTTAGGAATTTTTTTTCCTGACATTTAATAATTTTATCACTTATTTAGGATTATGTCAATCTTTTTTTTAACTTACTATTAAACAACATAGTCCTTATTTGAGCAACGAAGTTAATTATATATAATATTTGGTGGATGGTCAATGCAATTCTTTTGTCAATATATATGATTTACATAAATTAAAGTTTATATACTCAATAATACTTATTTTTTCATCTATTATTAAATTTAATCTATTTCAAGAAATTTAATTTTTATGTCTTCCTCTAGTTCCATTACTACAATACTTCTTTGGGATCCGCCTCTAGGTTCTGAAACACTTCCAGGGTTTAAAAGAATCATTTCCTCTTCTTTTACATAACAAGGAATGTGACTATGTCCGAAAATAACTATATCTGCATTGACTTCTTTCCCTTTATAGAAAATAGTATTTAAGTTGCTTTTTATGTTATATTGATGTCCGTGACAAATAAAAAATCGTTTCCCTTGTATTTCTTTAATAAGTTCAACATCACCATTAGTATCGCAATTTCCCTTAACCCCTATTGCTTCTATTCCATATCTATTAGTAATGTAGTGGAGGTCACTGTTATTGTCTCCTGTATGGATAATTAAGTCTACATTTTTCAAATGTTCCATTGCCATATCAATATACTCACATCTTGAATGACTATCTCCCATTACACCAATTATCATAACTTATTACCCCCCAAATTTTTCATTTAAGGCTATCTTTAACTTTTCTAAAGCCCGCCCTCTATGACTAATTTGGTTTTTAGTTTCAGAATCTAATTCGCCAAAGGTTTTATCAAATTGAGGTACAATAAACAGTGGGTCATATCCAAACCCATTAGTTCCAGATGCTTCAACACCAATAATACCTTCACACTCTCCCCTTAATACAATAGTTTCTCCATTGGGAAATACAGCCGCCATAGCACAAACAAAGCGTCCAGTTCTTTTATCCGTTGGTACACCCTCTAACATCTTCAAAAGTTTTGTATTATTCATCTCTGTTGTAGCCCCTTCTCCTGCAAAGCGGGCAGAGTATATACCTGGTTGTTTGTCTAAATGGTCTACCTCCAAACCAGAATCATCAGCAATGGAAAGGCAACCTGTCTTTTCCATAATTGTTGTTGCTTTAATTAAAGCATTTTCTTCAAAAGTTTTTCCATCTTCGATAATTTCAAGACCTTCTAAATTAAAATCTTTCATTGATTTTATTTCCAACGGAAAATCTGATAATATCTTTCTGATTTCCACTAACTTATGTTGATTTCCCGTAGCCACAACCGCCATATGTTTATCCATTAAACTTCCCACCTTATTTAATAATAAATATTTATTTTACGCTTCAATTCCTATAAGAATTTCACCCAAAGCTTCTTTTTGATAATTGATTAATTGTTGATTTCCTAATTCACCAAGACGTAGCATTTCCATTAAATCTTCTCTAGAAAAAGGAGCTTCTTCACCTGTTCCTTGTACTTCCACGAATTGTTTATTATCCGTCATTACAATATTCATGTCTACCTTAGCAGTTGAATCTTCTTGATAACAAAGGTCTAACAAAGGCTGACCATCAACAATACCCACACTAATAGCGGAAATCATATTTTTAATAGGTAATTTCTCAAAACCACCCTTTTCTTTTACTGTATTTAACGCATCCACCATTGCTACAAAGGCGCCTGTAATGGAGGCTGTGCGAGTACCCCCGTCTGCTTGAATAACATCACAATCTATCCAGATGGTTCTTTCTCCTAAAGCCGTTAAGTCCACCACTGATCTTAAAGCTCTACCTATTAAACGTTGAATTTCTTGTGTTCTTCCTTCTACTTTACCTTTGCTGGATTCCCTTACTTTTCTTACCTGAGTTGAACCAGGAAGCATTCCATATTCTGCTGTAATCCAACCTTTCCCACTATTTCTTAGAAAATGAGGAACACGTTCTTCTACATTTGCCGTACAAATAACTTTTGTTTCTCCCATTTCAATTAATACAGAACCTCCTGCATGTTTTGTAAAGTTCCTTGTTATTTTAATTGGTCTAATCTCGTCAAATTTTCTACCATCTATTCTATTCAAGCTATCTCCATCCTTCCTATTATTTTATTGATCTCTATATCTTTTTTCATTTAGTATTGTATCATACTTTCCATATTTTTGGTGTAATTTACAAAGTTATTATTTCATTTTATCTTTAGCAGATATTAAAATACATATTCATTTAACAAAATATATAAACGGAAAAAAATCCGAGAAATTTCTCGGACTAATATTCATTAAAGAATACAGGTAAATTTAAATTAACTTTTGAAGATAATTGAATTTCTGTACCTGAAGATAATAATCTAATTTGTGAAATGCTAGGTTCTATTTCCTTTAGTGTAAGTCCTATTTCATATACTAATGATTGTTGTATGCCCTCATTATTAGGCATTCGTTTAATTTCTTCTGTAAGGTCTATGTAGGCTACTCCATTTTTAACAAACACATCATTTACAACCACTCCATCTGGAAGCTCACTATATAGTCCAGAACCCTCCGGTGCCCCCTCTAACAGCGCCACCAGAGCTGATTTTACGTCTGCTTTTATTGCTTGAATACCTTTTGTTACAGGAACATAATAATCATTTAGACCATTGGTGGAGGACTTGTAATATACCACTACAGGGATATTATCTTCCTCTATTTTTTCTGTTAAGTTAATGTTTTCTCTTTGTAAAGGCTCATCAATTCTAGTGCCAAATTTTAATTTATTCATTGTGTTTCCATTCACCAAAATTTGAACTTCATTAATTGCCTCAAATTCTGTAAGGGTGTATACAATTGACTTAACAAGGGCTTTTTCTTCCACCTCGGTTTCATAACTTAATAAATTTTCACTAAAGTCTACTCTACATATTCCTTCGTTAATAGACATACCAATTATATCTGTATTTGGTGGTAAAATAGGCATTAGTCCAACCACACTTAAGTCTTCTCTAAGTACTGGTTCATCCACTAGTTGCATCAAAGCACCTTTAGCTATTCCTTCTTCCCACGGTATTTTTTTCATCACAGGAATTAATATTCCTTTATCATCACGGTAGTAAAGAACAGTTTCCCTTAAGCCATCTAAATCGTTTGCCTGACTATCTTCATCGATGATTAAACTAACATCCGTCTCCCCACTATCTCCCAAAAGCATCGATAGGGGATTTTGACATGCTGTAAGCAAAGTCATTAGACATATTACAACTAACACATGAATCCATCTGTACCTTTTCATTGATTAATGTCCCCCTCAATCATAAAATACTTTCAAACATTAAAAAAGTAAGAAAGCTTTTATAACATTATATTAGAAGGGCATCAGTTCTATTCGTTATTTCTTCTTGTTTCTAGAAAAATATCCACCTCTTATAGATCTCGTATCCATTACTGTTACAAATGCATTTTTATCGTGTTCATCAATCACGCTATAAAGTTTAGATAGACTTTTCCTGGCTAAAGTGACATTAATAAGATGTCTTATTCCTTGTCTACCATAACCTTCAAACACAGTAACACCAAACCCTTCATTTCTTAATCTATCCACCAACTTCATAATTTCGTGGTCGGTAATTACCTGTACAATAATATCCCCCAATGCCATTTTCTCTTCAAAAAATACCCCCATATAATTACCAGTTGCAAATCCTAAGGCATACACAATTACATTTATAGGATTATCTAATCCACTCAAAACTTTACCAATTGCAAGAATATAAATTATAATTTCAAAAAATCCAATAATTGCTGCTTGTTTTCGCCTTCCCCTTACCACCATAATCATTCTTACAGTTGCCATACTTACATCTGTAACTCTAGCAAAAAAAATGAATAAATAACCCCAAATAAATTCCATAACATGCCTCCTAACGAATATATATATTATATTCCACTACTATCTTTATTTTAATCATTATATAAAAAAAAGACCATAAATTAAATGGTCTTTTTTGATGTATCTTATTATTTAAATCTTGTTTCTTCAAAATATTGAACAATTGCTTTATATAATGACTCTGCTACTTTTTGACGATATGCTTCGGTTGCCAATTTAGCTTCCTCATTTGGGTTTGATATAAAGCCCATTTCCGTTAATACCGCAGGCATTTTAGTGTCTCTTAAAACTTTAACACCACTTCTAGCCACAATACCACGATTAGTACCACCTAAATCCTTAATCATATTATCTTGAAAAATTTCAGCTAGTCTTTTATTATTCCTGTTATCTTTAGGGTCACTTTCACTTGGATAATATAGGTTTTCGATCCCCTGCGCACTTGGATTAGTAAAAGAATTGGCATGAACACTAACAAAGACATCTCCATTAACTTCATTAGCTATTTTAACTCGGTCATCAAGGTTTATAAATACATCAGTTGACCTAGTCATATGGGTTCTAAACCCAGCATCTGTTAATAATTTATTCAAACGCAAAGAAACGTCCAATACCACATGGGATTCTTTTAATTTTGATGAAACAGCACCAGGGTCTGTACCACCATGACCAGGGTCAATAACAACTAAAATTTCTCTATACTTATTTTTATGTTTAAATTCTACTTCTAAATCTTTAGTTAATTCTGGAGAAAGCAACCGATGATCTACATCCTTTTCCATTTCTATTAAAATCCGATCATGTTGATTGGAGCTTGTTCTGTCCACTGTTAACTTTTTAATCATGTGATCATTTACTTCAATATCAGAAAACTGCAAACCCTCATTAGTTTTAGGTACTAATATTTCTATTATATTAGAATTTGCTAGACGTTTTACTTGGTAACGAGTAGGAGAATTACCTCTAAACACCAACTTTGAAACAGTCCAACTAGTTGCAGCATAACTTATATTGCTCAAAGGCTTTCCTTCTAAATGAACTAAAAGTTGATTATTTTTTACTTCAAAATGAAAATCTGCATAACTTTGCTGTTCTTGTAGATCAATTACCACCCTAACAATTTTATCATCTGGTTTATAAAGACTATCTGGCGCAAATTGAGAAACACGAAGATTTTTTGCCACCCTGCCATTAACAGATATATTATAGTTAGCTCCACTTAGTTGTGCATCTTTTATATCCACCACTAATCTTTCTGGATTATTAAACCTTAAGACATTATAATTACTGACATTATCCCCTTCGATAACAACAACTTCTTTCATGTTTTGTTGTTCAGTTTTTACACTCTTTACATGATTGGTAAAACTAATAACCATATCACCAGTTGCAGGGTCATAACTAATTTTATGGGTTACTGCTGTGTCCAATTCTAGTACAACTCTTGTTTCCAATGGTTGTGTTTTAAATTGAGACATCCTTATTAATTTAACTCCACTATCAATAATAGGTAGTCTATATACACCATCTGCCTGCATATTTCTTTTATCAATTAAGTCGAATCTTGTATTTTTTAAATCCACAACAAGACGTGTTGGATTAGTTAAGTTTGATACTTGATAGGACACTTCTTGATGGGTTTTAATTCTTATCTCTGGTAAATAACCATTACCTACATTTATTGCCGACGCCCTTACAGCATTTACATTGGGAATTTCCACTGGCTTATGCTTAAGTAAAACGGTTTGTGTACTATTATTCCAATTTACTTCTAACCCTATGGTTTCTGCAACAAAACGAATAGGTACCATTGTACGGCCATTAATTAACTTTGGCGCAACAGCATCTGGTAACGGACTGTTTACACCATTAACCATCGCTATACTATTATTTATTTGTAAAACAATTTCCTTATCTACAGTCTTTACAACTACTTCTTGTTTTCCACTATTCCAATTTACATCTGCCTGTATATTTTCCATAATAATACGCAAAGGAACTAAGGTTCTATCATTGTGTATTACAGGAGGTACATCCGATTGTATTAATTGGTCATTAATGCTTAATTGTGCCACCTTAAAAGTCACCAATCTTCCATCCATACTCATTTGAATAGTACCGGTACCATTGGTAGCCGCATTTGCATTAACAATCATCATCGACACCAATAATTGTATTATCAATACAATCGACATCAGTTTCTTCATTTGTTTGTCCTCCTCTTTATGTACTTTCCACTGATGGAAAATAGTAATCAATCCATTTATTTTACTTGACAGAATTTGCTTAATCTACAAAATCTAACACTTTTCCCATTCAATCATTCTGCTATACTATATTTATATCATTACATAAAAACTTATGTCAACATATCCAACTATTTGTAATAAACATGTAATTTATGACTTATTTTTGTAATACTTATAGACGAAGGTATATTTTGATCATCACAATTATTTTAATACAACATAACAAAAGCCAGCCATGACACGTATATAATAATACGATTCATGCTGGCTTTCATGAGTAAAATTCAATTATTAACAACTTACACATACATTTAAAAGCTTTAAATCACCTTATAAAGCTCGTCTACATCAGGGGCATCCAATGGAACAACCAACCCATTTTTAACAATACTACGGTCTTTTTCTGTTATTGTAGCCACTTCTGTAGCTTCTATGCCTGCCTCCTTAAAGGTGTTAAATAATGTATCTTTGTTTTCTGATGATACCGTCATCACCATAACGCCACTGGAGATTAAACGTAATGGATTAATATTCAGTAAATTGCAAATATCCGATGTTTCCTGCCGAATAGGAATTGCCTTTTCTTGTACCAAAATGCCTAACCCAGAGGCTTCGGCTAATTCCCAAAGAGCACCTAATATTCCACCCTCTGTAACATCATGCATACCAGTTACGATTCCTAGACCACCTGCCAATACCCCCTCTTTAACTACACTGATGTCTTTAGAAAAGTCTATGGCAGATTTCAGTACTGACTCATCTAACTGTTTTTTTAACTGATCAAATAGATCTGAAGCAATGATTGACACCCCTTCCAGACCTGCATGTTTTGTCATTATGACAGAATCCCCCACCCTTGCGCCTTTTGTAGCTACCATTTTATGCTTTAATTGTTTTCCTATGGCTGTGGTGGTAATTACCATGCGATTAACTGCATCAGTAATCTCAGTGTGTCCCCCTATTATTTCAACATTAATGGAGGTAGCTGCCTCGTTGGCATCCATCATTACTCGCTTTAAGTCCTCTTTTGTTGTTCCCTTAGGGGCTAAGATGGTCATCATTATTCCCAATGGTTCTACTCCATTGGAAGCTACATCATTACACGAAATATGTACTGCTAAACTTCCTATAGCGTTCACAGCTCCCGTAATGGGGTCTGAACTTAATACACAAACAAAATCGCCAAAATCAACTACACCGCAATCTTCCCCTATTCCAGGGCGAATTAATACCTCTTGTCTATGATGTGTTATATTTGAAAAGATAATTTCCTTTAAAACTTCTGTAGGAACTTTTCCTATTTCCATTCTTTTTATTCCCCCTACATATAATACTTTATTAACGGTATTATATCATATCTACTTGGCTGATTTAAGCTTCATCATTACAAAAAATACTTTGCCATTCTTGTAATGTTAAAACACGATGGTCAGAAATAATATATAACACTTCAATATCCTGCGGTGGAATAGAATGAAGAATTAACACCTCTGCGTCATAACCATTTTTAAGATCTTTTCTTTCCTTTAAATTATCTGAAAAGCTTAAAGAGGTATTCCAATACTCTTTTATTAATGATATTCCTTTTGTAGCAATGTAACCTTCCACCTTTTTAAACATTGGTACTTCCTTCATAATAAATGGTTCATAAACTTGGTTTGCCCTATTCTCATTGGCAACCCAACACCGTTCTATATCAATTTTAATACCTAGTACAACTGAATGGGAATGAAAAAGAGGAGCACTACGATAATTCATAGAAGCAAAAATAGCTTGGCTACGCTTAACCCAACTGGGAATATTTACAGAACGATTGTGGTCAATAAACTGATGAAAATTATAATATTTTTCTGTGTAGGTCACCTTATCATCATATTTAATGCCTTCTTCTAATATTTTATGCAAATCATTAATCGTTGCAATATGATACACTTTACCCGTTTTAGTATAATCATCAAAAAACATTTCTCTCTCCTTACTCTGCATCTTATGGCAGTAATAATAATATGATAGCAATAATTACAATGCATGGACTTTTAAATTAATCATAAACTATTAGTAGGAGGTGGTCTTATGATAATCATTTGTTGCAACAATCCCTGTGTTTATGAAGACGATGGAAACTGCACTTTGACTCATGTGACTTCTGTTTCTCAATCATCTAATAAAAGCTGCGCTTACTTCAAAAGCAAAACAGAGAATATTGAACAAAAAGATACAAATCTATTATAAGCCATTCCAAGAAGTATTATGTAGTTATATAAAAACAAAATATTATTACTTAAGTAGGCTTAATTATTTTGTTTGTTTTAATTTTTACTAGTATCTAAAGAGACAAATAAATGGTGTTACATTCATCACACTTAAAAATGTTTACAAAAAAACATGTTCCAACCAGTTAATCCTGGTGGGAACATGTTTTTGTAGGGTTTTTTGATGGTTTAATAATGGAGCATCCTGAACAACCTTCACACTTTTTCATTGTCATTAAAATTGTATAACATCTAGGACAACGTTGGTGCTGATTTGTATCCAATTTCAACTTACAGGTGGGACACGTTGTTTCCATTTTAACACCTTCTTAAATAATTATTTGTGCTAATATTCCCGCTGTTAAAAAAGCCATAATAAAACTACCAACCCATATAATAACAGATTCTTGCCAACTTCTTTCTTTAAAAACTACAATTATTGCCGCAATACAAGGTACAAACAATGTAATAGCTACCAAAGCAACTACAACCTGTGCCCCCGTTATAATGCCTGCACTTGCTAAACTATCTAAACCAGCTGCACCAAAGTCTCGTCTAATAATACCCATAACAAATGCTTGTGCAACCCTTGGATCTAATTTTAGGAATCCTTCTGTAATAGGAGCAAATACACTTATTACACTGTCTAATACACCTGTAAACTGCATGATAGTAATTATTGCTGCTCCTAGAGCGAATAATGGTGCAGCTTCCTTCATAAAAGCTAATGATTTTGAATAGGTTTTTCTTAACACATTGCTTAATTGTGGTATTCTAAGTGGTGGTAAGTCAATTAACAAGTCAGTAGACTTTCCTGGCATCACTTTATTCAACAATGTACCTGTTAGTACAAACACTGTAAAAATTGTTACTACATAAATCATTAAATATTTAGCACCTAAAGGTGCTATTAAACCTACAATTACCCCTAGTTGAGCTGAACAAGGAATTGCTAAGCCTAACAACATAGTTGCAATAAACCGCTCTCTTTTAGAACCTAATAATCGAGTAGTTATTGTAGCCATCGTAACACAACCAAACCCTAGTATCATTGGTATAACAGCTCTTCCGTTTAGACCTAAATAAGTCAACATCTTGTCTACTAAAGTTGCAATTCTTGGAAGATAACCAGAATCCTCCATTAATGAAAGGAAGAAATAGAAACCAGCAACCAACGGTAGCAGTAGTCCTAATAAATAAACTGGAGTCATTGTGAACAGTCCGAATTCACCTATTACTAATTGTCCAATAAAATTCTCTTCCGTTACAAATTTACCTAGTAAATTTACAATAAAATCATAGTAGTATGTACCCATTATAACTTCTTCAGTTATTCCTACTACTGTTTGTGCTACAAAAACACCAACTGCTTGATACATTATATACAGAACAAATAATAATATTGGAATACCTGTAATTGGTTGAACCATCCATCTACCTAATTTTGTTTTAAAAGAGGCTTTTTGCATATCTTCAGTTACAACTTCTGTAACAATTTCGTCAATGTATTTTCTTCTTGATGAATATATTGTTTCCCTTAAGGTTTCATTAAACTTAGCATCATGTCTTTTCTGGATATTTTCATCCTCTTCTAAAACCAATAGAGCTTCTGATTCTTCATCTACAGAATTAATTACCTTGTGTATATTTTCCTCAACAATACTTAGTCTATTTCCCTTTTTAGCATTATTTAATGCTTTTTTAACTTCATCTATTCCTTTTCCTTTTACTGCTACAGTAGGAATAACCGTTACGCCAAGTTTTTGGGATAACATATCGATATTAATTTTTCTTCCATTTCGTTCAACATCATCCATCATGTTAAGGGCAACAATAACAGGCTTGCCCATATCAATGATTTGTTGAGTTAGAAACAAGTCTCTTTCTAAATGCAGCGCATCTACTACATTTAAAATTATATCTCCATACAATATTACATCCCTTGCAACTCTCTCTTCATCATTGAAGGATGAAACACCATATACTCCAGGTGTGTCTAATATTAAATCCTCTTTATATTTCCCATGGCTTATATCAACAGTTGTTCCTGGAAAGTTTGAAACATCTACATATACTCCTGTAAGGGCGTTAAAGAAAACTGATTTACCAACATTTGGATTTCCCACTAGTACTATTTTTTTGCTACCTTCTGCTACTTCTATGGTAGACGCTGGATTATGACAACTCAATGTATATACCTCCTATCCTATTTAAACTGCTTTAACTTCAATACTTTCAGCTAATCTTCTTCCTATAGCAATTTCTTGCATTCTATTTTGTAAAATTATTGGACCTGCTGGGAGCTTTTCAGAACAAGTAAGTTTTGCGCCTTCTCCTATTCCCAATCTTATTGCTTGTGCTCTTATATTTACATCTGGTATTTTAACAATCTCAATTTGTTGTCCCCTTGTAACTTTATCAAGTTTCATATTAAATCCTCCTTATATTAAATAATGAATTAAATATTAGTGTTATTCTATACAACCAGTATTTGTTGTTACTGTGTACTTGATAATGATTTTCAATATAACTTATAAATAATTCTATCATACTAATTTTTATCAGTCAACATCTTCCACCTCAAAATAATTAAAAGTTTAATAGTTAGTATGTAATTTAGTCTATATACTATAAAACCAATACTTTTAATCTTCTTATCTACTATTTTAGTAATATCAATTTAACTTTACATGAAAAATATGTTAAAATATTTATTATATATTAATTGAAGGAGGGCTTCTATGAGTCTTAAAGGAACCCAAACTGAAAAAAATCTATGGATGGCTTTTGCAGGTGAAAGCCAAGCAAGAAACAAGTATATTTCCTACGGAAAAAAAGCTGTAGAAGAGGGACACAATGATATTGCTGACGTTTTCAAATCTACTGCTGAACAGGAAGAAGACCATGCCCTCGGTCTTTTAAAATATTTAAATGAAGTACACGATACTTTAACTAACCTTCGGCGGGCTTCTGAAGGTGAACATTATGAAACCACTACGTTATATAAGGAATATGAAAAGGTTGCTAGTGAAGAAGGTTTTGAAGAAATTGCAGACTATTTTAAGAAATTAAGGGTTACTGAAGCAGAACACGAAAAACAATATCTTTTACTAATGCAGAAATTAAGAAATCTTAAAGAAAAGTAAAAAGCGTATGTTGGAAGTATTTTATCAAACTTCTAACATACGCTTTTTTTATCCCTTAGTCACCTTTTATTCTCTGCTTCATAGTATATAGTACAAAAGAAAACAAATTTCTTTTAAGGAGGTGGATACTATGTCAACTTGTGTAAGCCCTATTTTCGGAGGTAAGAACAGCTTATTATTTTTCTTCTTATTACTAGTTATAATCTTCTGTAACTGTGGTCTTTTCACAGCTTATGGTGACAGCTTATTATTCTTCTTCTTGCTACTAATAGTTTTATTTGGTGGCAGAACTTTCTGGACTTAGCCTGTAGTAAGTTATTTTAAAAAAACAGTACTTCAATGAAGTGCTGTTTTTTTATTAGCTCATTTCTATTAAATTAGTTCCTTAAATTCAGACTCTTGAAGAATTTTTAGCTGTGTTTCCACACCAGAAGCTAAAATTTCCTGTGCCTTCTCCAGCTTAGAACCAGCCTCTTCGCCAGCTATAACAAAGTCTGTTTTTTTACTTACACTGCCAGCCACCTTAGCCCCTAATTTCTCTAATAACTCTTTTATGTCTTTTCTACTAAAATGTTCTAATGTACCTGTTACCACCACTGTTTTATCTTTAAATATATTATCTTTTACTTCTTCAACTGTTTCGGGTTGTGGGTTGACCCCTGCATCCAATAATTTATTTATACTTTCAACAATTGTCTCACCGTCAAAAAATTCTACAATGCTGTTGGCTACTATGCCTCCCACATCTGGCAGAGTAATTAGTTCTTCATATTTAGCCATTTTAATAGCTTCAAGGCTTGTAAAGTGTTTGGCTAAATCTGATGCTGTTTTTCTTCCTACATTGGGTATTCCTAGTGCATAAACAAAAGCATCTAAACGACAATCTTTACTTTTTTCTATGGCATCTAATAGGTTTTGTGCCTTTTTATCACCAAAACGTTCTAATGAAACTAAGTCTTCATATTTTAATACATATAAATCTGCTATTCCTTTTAACCCTAAAGCTTCAAAAAGTTGCGATGCTGTTTTTTCACTAAACCCTTCAATATCCATAGCATCTCTACTGGCATAATGGACAATCCTTGATACTAGTTGAGGTTTACAGGATAGGGAGTTAGGGCAAAAAATATGGGCTCCTTTTTCTACTATTTCACTACCACAAGCAGGACAAACAATGGGTTTTTCAACCGATTTAGCCCCTTCGCAGGTGTCTTCAATGGCTCCCATAATCTCTGGAATAACATCATTTGACCTTCTTAACCATACGTTGCAACCTACTTTTACTCGTTTACGTTGAATATCTTCCCAATTATTAAGGGTAGCCCTGCTAACAGTTACGCCTCCAATATCAACGGGTTCTAATTCAGCAGATGGAGTTAATTTTCCTGTTCGCCCCACTTGCCAAATTACATCCTTCAACTGAGTAGTTACTTCTTGTGCTTCAAATTTATACGCCATTGCCCAGCGGGGAAACTTTTGTGTATACCCCAAGGCTTCTCTAGTTTTTATATGATTTACTTTAATTACGATACCATCTATTAAAAAGTCCAATTTATTTAGATTATCTTTTAAAACTTCTATTTCTGCTACTACTTCATGGATGTTATTACAATGCTTACTATATTGATTTACTGGAAAACCATTTTCCTTCAGAAAATTAATAATTTCAATGTGGCTTTCAAATTCAATGTCTTCATAGTAACCCACATTATAAAAGAAGGCATCTAAACTTCTTTTAGCAGTGGTTTTAGGGTCTAGGTTTCTTAATGCTCCTGCTGCTGCATTACGGGCATTTTTCAATGGTTCTGTAGCTGTTTGGTTGTATTTTTCCAAAACAGACAGTTTCATTATCCCTTCTCCCTGCACTTCAATTTTTCCTTTATAATCAATAGATAACGGAACTGTTTTAATGGTTTTAGCTTGTTTTAAAATACCTTCTCCTATTGCTCCATTACCTCTAGTTGCCGCTTGTACCAATAATCCATCTTCATAGGTAAGGTTTATAGTTAGTCCATCAAATTTTAGTTCCATAACATATTCTAATGGTAGGTTTTTACCTTCCAAAAGTTTTTTCACCCTTGAATCCCAAGTTAATAGTTCTGAGGCTGTTTTCGATTTGTCTAAACTCCATAGGGGAGCCATGTGTTTATGGGGTTGAAAGCTTTTTAATGGTTCGCCCCCCACCCGTTGTGTAGGAGAATCTGGTAAGACTACACCAGTTTCTTTTTCTAGACTTACTAACTCATCATAAAGAGCATCATATTCTTTATCGCTCACCAATGGATTATCTAAAACATAATATTGATAATTATGTTGATTGATTTGATTTACTAATTTTTTTATTTTTTCCATCGAATCCATCATTTCACCTCTGTTTTGTTATGATTGGATGATTTCCAATTTAATAAAGCCTACTGCAATTTTTTTAATTCCCCCACCTGGAAAAGCTATACTTAACATATCTCCATCCACTGCAACAATAGTGCCTGATCCAAATTTAGGGTGTTTAACCTTTGTACCCGCCTTTAAGTCTGCCTTATTGCTACTATTACCAACAGTTGGTTTTGTGGCATATTCATGTAACATATCTCCTCTAAATAGAGGCGATGTTTGAGCTTTTCGTACTTCTTTTTTACGTTCATATGGTTTTTGTATTTCTTTTGATATTAACTCTTGAGGTATTTCGTTAATAAACCTTGAAATACCATTATAACCTGTTCTTCCATATAAGGTTCTCATAACTGCATGGGACATATACAGTTTTTCCATTGCTCTAGTAATACCTACATAGCATAGTCTTCTTTCTTCCTCTTCATTATCTTCATCCAGTGACATCTTTGAAGGAAAAATACCTTCTTCCATACCAGGTATAAAAACAACTGGAAACTCCAAACCTTTAGCACTGTGGAGGGTCATCATCACCACTGCATCATCATCTTCTTCCATTTTATCTAATGGGCTCTCTAATGAAGTTCTGGCTAAAAATTCTTCCAATGTTTTTACTTCTGCATTTTCATCAAAGTCCTTAGTTAAAGACTGAAACTCTTTAAGGTTTTCTATACGACCTTTAGCCTCAACTGTATTTTCTTCAATTAAAGCTTGAATATACCCTGTCCTTTCATAGACTTCGCCAACAATTTCTGTCACAGTCAATTCGTGCTTTCTTTGTATTAAATCTACTATTAATTCAGTGAAGTTTCCTGCTTGTACCTTCACTCTAGTAGAAAGATCACCTATTTTATCTACATCTAATAAGGCACTAAACATACTTTCGCCCTTTTCAGCTGCATAATCTGCCACCCGTTCAATAGTCTTTAAGCCGATCCCCCGTTTTGGTACATTGATAATCCTTTGTAGCCCTACATTATCTACAGGGTTTTCAACAATCTTTAAGTACGCTAAAATATCCTTTATTTCCTTACGGTCATAGAATCTTGTACCACCATAAAGTTTATATGGAATTGCCTCTTTTAGCAATATTTCCTCTAAAACACGGGATTGAGCATTAGTTCTATATAATATAGCAAAGTCTGCATATTTTTTATTGTCTTCATTTCTTAATTTTTTAATGTTAATTGCTATATACTGGGCTTCATCATACTCATTTACTGCTTTATGATATTGAATGATTTCCCCTTGTGGGTTTTCAGTATTCAATTTTTTACTTTTACGTTGTACATTGTTTGCCACTACACTATTGGCTGCATTAAGAATATTTTCTGTTGAACGGTAATTTTGCTCCAACTTAATAACTTTAGCTGATGGAAAATCTTTTTCAAACCCAAGAATATTTTTAATATCAGCTCCCCGCCAACCATAAATAGACTGGTCATCATCTCCTACCACACATAGGTTTTTGTGACTACGGGAGAGTAAACTCACTAATTCATATTGTGAAATATTGGTATCTTGAAACTCATCCACCATTATGTATTGGAATTTTTCTTGATAATATCGTAAAACCGTTGGGTTTGTTTGGAACAGTTCTACTGTTTTCATTATTAAGTCATCAAAATCTAGTGCATTATTACTTCTTAATCTATTTTGATACATTTCATAAATCTTACCTATTTTACTCAATCTAAAGTCATATGCATAGTTTTGCTGAAATTCTTTGAATCCCATTAATTGATCTTTAGCTCTACCAATTTCGCCTAGTACTGCCTTTGGGTTAAATAGTTTTTCGTCTAAGCCCTCTTTTTTTAGACATTCTTTAATAACCACCTCTTGGTCTGTGGTATCATAAATTACGAAATTCTTTTGATAACCTATTTTTTCAATGTCTTTTCTTAAAATACGTACACAAGAGGAGTGAAATGTACTTACCCATAGATCTCTACAGTAATCTCCCAAAAGACTTTGTATTCTTTCCTTCATTTCTTTAGCCGCCTTATTAGTAAAGGTAATGGCTAAAACTTGGTAAGGTGATACATCCTTCTCTTCCACTAAGTAGGCTATTCGATGGGTTAGTACTCTAGTTTTTCCTGATCCTGCCCCTGCTAATATTAGCAATGGTCCTTCTGTATAACAAACAGCTTCCCGCTGTTGTTGGTTTAAGTGTCGTAAATCCATTGTATAACTCCCTTCAACCATTTTTTTTACATATGTCTATCTTACCCTATTTAAAATGGTTATACAATACAGTAAAAGACTCAAACATTTTCTATTACTATTAAGCTATTTGACAATATTATAATCTACTAAAAAAATAGCTCTAGGTATATACCCCATAGCTATTTCTACTTTAAACATTATTTTATTATTTTAAAAAGTTACAAAAAAGATATATATTAAAGAATTTAAATATTATTTTCGTTTACTTGTTGTAGAATTTAGTAAATTACTTAAATTATTTCTTCTCTTTGCCTTAGTTCTTCTCTTTGTATTAAGTAAAGAGGTTTTTTTCCCCCGACCCAACTGTTGAAAATATTCATTTACACCTTCTGTCATAACGTCAATAGTACCCTTAGTTCTTCTTTTACTTTTTTTCCCTTTACCCCGCAGCTGTCTAGATATTTTATCACCAATTGTTTCCTCTTTGCTTAAACCTAAGTTTATCAAAATTCTTTTAAGTCTTTCACCTGTGGTTAATCGTTTCATCTTTAGTGGCACTCCTTTCATAGTTATACATAATGGTCATATATATGTTTATTATTTCTCTTAAATTAACTAGTTAATTTTAGAAGTACTTTATTGATTAATACCTACTCTTAAATTATACATAAGATTTTTTAATATTACAAATTGTTTTTGTTTATTAAAAATATTTTTATTATTCACAATTTTTGCTTGCTTTTTGGTTATATTTATTATAAAATTTTAACACAAACAAAAAACTAAAGAAGGAGTGACTTGCCATGAGAATGCAAACGTTTGCGAAGAGATCTACCATTGTTTTTCTTTTAATCTGTTTACTATTTACCTCTTACTTTCAACTACCTAATGTTGATGTAAGCATCTCTGAGGCATCATCTATTGCTACTAACGGCACTATGATGCAATACTTTGAGTGGGATCTACCTAATACTGGTACTTTATGGAATCAGGTTGCATCAGAAGCACCGAAACTTAAAAATGTAGGTATTACAGCTTTATGGCTACCACCTGCCTATAAGGGTGAAGCTGGGATTAACGATGTTGGTTATGGTGTATATGATTTATATGACTTAGGTGAATTTAACCAAAAAGGATCTATTAGAACTAAGTATGGTACAAGAACTCAATATTTAAATGCTATTAATACAGCTAAAGCTAATGGCTTACAAATTTATGCAGACGTTGTTTTCAATCATCTTGGTGGTGCAGATGCAACTGAATGGGTTGAAGCCACTAGAGTAGCAAGTAACAATAGAAATCATTCTTTAGGTGATAAATGGATTCAAGCTTGGACAAGCTTTAACTATCCTGTTCGTAATGGTAAATATTCCAACTTCGTTTGGAAGTGGTATCATTTTGACGGTGTTGATTGGGATCAATCCACTGGTGAAAAAGCTGTCTTTAGATTTAAAAATCAGTCTTGGGACTGGGAAGTTGATACCGAGAATGGAAACTATGACTATCTAATGTATGCAGACTTAAACATGGATCACCCAGAAGTTATTAATGAGCTTAAAAACTGGGGTAGATGGTACTTAAATACAACAAAAGTTGATGGTTTCCGTATAGATGCCATTAAACATATTAGATACAACTTCTTCACTGATTGGCTAGGTACTTTAAGATCTGAAACTGGTAAAGAATTATTTGCAGTTGGTGAATTTTGGTCTCCAGACATTAATAAACTACATAATTACATATCAAAATCTCAAGGTACTATGTCATTATTCGATGCACCTATACACTATAGATTTAAAACTGCATCAGACTCTTCTGGTAATTATGACATGAGAACTATTTGGAATAATACATTAATGAAGGATAGCCCTACTAAAGCAGTTACTTTAGTAGATAACCACGATACCCAACCAGGTCAATCACTGGAGTCATGGGTACAACCATGGTTTAAACCTCTTGCCTATACGTTTATATTAACTCGACAAGAAGGTTACCCTTGTGTATTCTACGGAGACTATTATGGTATTCCTAAGTTTAACATCCCTGCTATGAAGGATAAATTAGATCCTATATTACTGGCTAGAAAAGACTATGCCTATGGAAAACAAAATGATTACTTAGATCATCATGACATTATTGGATGGACAAGAGAAGGTATTACTGAACGCCCTGGTTCTGGTCTTGCTTCTTTAATTTCTGATGGACCTGGTGGTAGTAAGCGTATGTTTGTTGGTACACGACATGCTGGTAAAGTATGGCATGATATTACTGGAAACAGAAAAGACACTGTAACTATTGGAAACGATGGGTGGGCTACCTTCCATGTAAATGGTGGTTCTAACTCTATTTGGGTAGAACAACAGAATGGTAACACGGTAACTATTTATTACAAGAGAGGTTATTCAACCCCTTATATCCATTACAGACCTGTTGGTGGTACATGGACTACAACACCTGGAAGAGCAATGCAAAACTCTGAAGTTGCAGGTTATAGTAAAATAACAATTAACATTGGACCTGCAACCCAACTGGAAGCTTGCTTCAATAATGGAAGTGGTACGTGGGATAGTAATGGTGGTAGAAACTATTTCTTTAATGTAGGTACAAGCACCTACAATGCTGGTACGATAACCTCTGGCGTCCCTAAATGATGACTAAAGCATTGTAATTTTAAAAACTCCCTTTATTTAATAGAGGGAGTTTTTTTTGGTTATTGTTTAAGGGGAAAATATTGTAGGTTCTGTTGAGAATTAACATTTAATTTTACACCATATATTAATAATATTAATTTGTTTATTATTAAGTAATGTATTTCGTCGAAAAAACCAGAAAAAATATATCGACATTTAAACTATTAATTTTATAAAGAATCCTCCTTTGTTAACTTTAATTTAAAATATTTTTAACCATTCTATATTTTCTGCAAAAAAAGACACATAGAAAACCTCCTATATGTCTTTACTTGACTTTATATTTATTTAATACTATATTCTTGAAATTTCTTGTAGTTCTCCACTAATTGCAGCTATCTCATGTATTTCTTTATATAAGTCGTTTATTCTATTGTTTTGGTCCTCTATAGAAGCTGCAATTTCTTCTGTTGTAGCTGAATGTTCTTCTGTAATACTGGCTATATTTTCTACTTTATCTTGAATATCATTAAAGATTATTGTCACTTGATTAATTTTTTCCACTTCTTCTTTAATACTGTTATTCATCTCATCAAATGACTCCACCATTTTGTTAAAAGCAATATTAACACTTTCAACAATTTTGTTACTTTCTTTAACGGCTACATCACCTGTTGTAACCTCCCGTAGAGCCATAGTTTTTACATGATAAATTTCATCTGTAACATTATGAATTTCTTTTACCATGTTTTTACTTTGTTCTGCTAGTTTTCTAACTTCATCAGCCACCACGGCAAAACCTTTGCCAGCTTCCCCTGCTCTGGCTGATTCTATAGCTGCATTTAAAGCAAGTAGATTAGTCTGTTCAGAAATTTGCGATATAGCAGATAAAAATGACTTAATTTTCTCCATATGTTCATCTAATTCTGTAACTGTTGTAACGGCAGAACCCATTGCATTCTTTACCAACTTCATTTGTTGATTCATTATACTCATGTTACTAATTCCTTCTGTTACAAGTCCATTTACTTGCTGAGAAGATTTAAAAATTATTTGGGAGGCTTCTTGAGCTTCTTTAACAACTTCACCAGCCTTCATCATCCTATTATTAATATTGCTAATGCTGGCAGCTTCTTCTTCAACGCCTCTTGCCATTTCTTGTATAGCTTGATTTACAGTCTCACTAATTTCCTTAGTTGTTGCAATTTCGTCATTACTTCTACTAATATTCAAAGTTAAAGTACTTGAACTTTCTTTAATAACTTCCATTGTTTTCTGTAACTTAGTAAGTAATTCGGTGGTTTCTTTTTCTTTTTGTATACTTGCTATAACCAATTGATTTCCCCATTTAGTAAGGAAGTCCAAAGCTAATAAATTACAATTTAGTATAAGCATACGAACTATAAAGTCTGATAAGTCTACATTTGCCCCCATAATATAGTGAGGATTAATGGCAAAATATACAATTAAAAGTAAGTTTAAAACAAAACCAAATGATAGTAAAATATCTCTTCTAAAATATAAAGAAGCTAAACTTATTGTGGCTGGAAGAACCATAAAAAATCTAAAAGCTCCATTTTCAAAATATAGTAAAGCCATAGCAATTAATGCTGGTATTAATGGCATTAATACCCCTACAAACAATTCTGAAATTTTTACTTTTTTAGATAAGAAGTACAGTATAGTAGATAATAGGGCGGTTACTCCCATTAACATACTAATTCTTAATCCTACTTCCATTCCATGATTAAATGGGGCTTGTATTGAAAATATAATAGAACACACCAAGATAATAATATATATTACACGTGTAATCCTTTTGAAACTAAATTTATTCTGTAAGTCCAAATCCACACACTCCTTATAATATGACTAATTAAAAGCAAACAAAACTAGAATATATATAGTCCATTCTACACAATTATTCGAGATTATTCAAGATTTATTCAGCGAATATAATGTAAATTCTATGTTAATCGACTTATATATTCTAATTGGCTTTTAAATATAGATTATGGATTTAGCTTTGCTATTTTCTTTTATTATATTTGTTTTTTCCATCATAACTTTTTTGATTTCTTTCATTGTTATTACTTCTTTCATCTTTTCTACCTTTATCGTCAGTTCTGCCCTTGTCATTCCATTTGCCTTTTTCACCGGTTCTGCCCTTGTCATTCCACTTGCCTTTTTCGTCTGTTCTACCTCTGTCATTCCATTTTCCTTTATCTTCTGTTCTACTCTTGTCATTCCATTTTCCTTTATCTTCTGTTTTACCTTTGTCATTCCACTTGCCTTTTTCGTCTGTTCTACCCTTGTCATTCCACTTGCCTTTTTCATCTGTTCTGCCTTTGTCATTCCATTTACCTTTTTCGTCTGTTCTACCTCTGTTATTAGATCTTCCCCTGTCATTAGATCTTCCTCTATCATTAGATCTACCTTTTTCAAAGGTTTTACTTTTTCCAGTAGATTTATTTTTATCATTAAACTTACCCTTAGACTTATGCTCTGATTGATTTGTTGTATCAACTTCTACATCTAATTGCATGTTTAGAGGATACCTTTCTAATCTTTTATTAATACCCTCTTCAATTTCCTGTAAAGCTTTTCTATCTTTAAGAGCAGCAAAAGTAACGGCAACACCCTTTTCTCCCGCTCTTCCAGTTCTTCCAATACGATGAATGTAGCCTTCTAAGTCTTGTGGCATATCGTAATTGAATATGTGGGTTACACCCTCTACATCAAGTCCCCTTGCAGCTACATCAGTTGCCACCAATATTTGAATTTTAGCTTTACGAAACTTCTCCATTACACGTTCACGTTTTGCTTGACTTAAATCTCCGTGTAATTCATCTGAATTATATCCATTACTTATCAATGCCTCATTTAATGTACTTGCTCTTCGTTTTGTACGACAGAAAACAATTGCTAAAAATGGCTGTGTTTCCTCAATCACTTTCAACAAAGATGCTTGTTTTTGTCGGTCTGTAGTTTCCACCAACATTTGACGAATCTCTTTTAAGGTGATTTCTCTTCCCTTAGCCTGTACTTCTTTTGGATTAACCATAAACTTTTTAGCTAATCCACCTACTTCTTTAGGTATAGTAGCTGAAAACAATAAGGTTTGACGAGATGGAGTTACTTTTTCAATAATTGTCTCAATATCTTGTAAAAAACCCATATCCAACATTTGATCAGCTTCGTCTAAAATCAACATATTTAATTGATTAAAACGCAAAGTTCCTCTTCTTAAATGATCCATTATTCTTCCTGGTGTACCGATAACAATATGTACTTTACGCTTTAATTTTCTAATTTGTGCTTCAACATCTTGTCCGCCATAAACAGCTAAAACGCTTATACCCAGTCCTCTAGCTAATTTATCTGTTTCATTTTTAATTTGAAGCGCCAACTCTCTAGTGGGGGTTATAACTAATCCTTGTACATAAGGAAGTTCTGGCGATACTTTTTCCATCATTGGTAAAATAAAAGCCAAAGTTTTTCCTGTTCCTGTTTGTGCTTGGGCAATTACGTCATTTCCCTCCATAATATATGGAATTGCTTTTTGTTGTATAGGGGTAGGCTCTTTAATCCCCTGTTTAAGCAATTGATTAATTAGTTGTTGATTAACTCCTAGTTCATTAAAGTTATTTATGCTCATTTAATATCTCCTTTTTCTCTTTATTATCTTTGTATGTCTACTCCTTATTGTACTCTATTTTTCTAATATATACATCATTAATGCATTAAATCTTTATAATAATTTTTTATATTTAAAAAACTTTAATGGTATTTACTTTTATTATTTTTTATCACCCCTCATTCTATTCAATAATCTTAAATATTTATAAGAATACAATGATTCTTGTATAATGTTAGTATTCAAATATACAGCTTAATTCAAAATAGACAAAAATCACTTATATCTAACTAAGTGATTTCTGTAGTATTTGCTTATATACACAAAATTAAGTAATTTTTATTCTAGGCTCTATATATTATTTTTTAATAACATATATGGAGATATTTTATTCATTTTGTTAAGAATAATAATAGATAAAAAAAATGTAAATAACATACATATAACCCCCGTTATCAGCACGGTAATTAAATCTAAACTTATACTAGTTCTCATTAAATTAGTTATTTCCATTTTAGATAGGATTCGACTTAAAATATTATTAAACAAAAATAAAGTGCTTATATATGCTAATATGCAACTTACTATAACCATTATGCTACTTTCTGTAAATACTAATTTAAATAAATGACTCTTGTTATATCCTACAACTTTATATAAAGCAATTTCATATCTTCTTTCATTAATAAAAACATTAACATTAATTATTACTGTTATAACGGTTGCCACCATAACAATACACAACGCTATAAAGCTAATAATCTTAATCGTTTTAATTAATTCTACATTTATAATTGCTTTTTCATTTATAATTACCATATAATTTTCAGTGTTACTAAAATAGTGGGTAACCTTACTAATATTACGATAATCATCAACAGTTATTGTCATTTGTAAACTTATATTTTGATCTAATGAAATTATACTTACTTTCTCTATATGGGGTATTTTATATAATTCTTTAATAAAGTCTTCTACATCAACATTATAGCCTCCCCCAGAATACTCTAGTGTAAATTCTCTAAAAACCATTTCACCCTCTAGGTTATTTAAATTATCATCGATAAAATAAAAAGATGATATTGTAAAAAATAAAGAACATAAAATTAGTATAGTTGTGCAAGTATTAATTAATATACTAACAATAGTTTTGCCTTTATGTCGTCTAAGATTTATAAAAGATTGCTTTAATACATGCTGTAGAGTCAATTATTTTCACGTCCCTTACTTAAGGCTACTTTAGGTGAAATTTTTATAGCATACCTCATTGCATAGATACTCCCTAGTAATGGTACTATAATACTGATAATAGCCGTTTGTAAAATCAAACTTAAATTAGTTCTTACTTTTATAGCCTGTACATACATTGAGCCATAGTTTGCTATTCCCCAGCGAAAAAAAACTATAAACCCAAGTAAGATTATACAAGATATTATAAAACTAATGATTCCTATAATAACAGCCTCAAAACTTGCTATTATGGTTAAGTTCTGATTATTATACCCTATTGCCTTCATTAGTCCAATTTCACCTGTACGTTTCTTCATAGATTGGATCATAGTCAATGTAAGGTTTATTAATGAAGTAATTAGAATTATTAACCCCAATATATTACCCGAATACAATATGTACTTGGATATTTCTCCTATAGGGCCTAATACCGCTGCTCTATTTACAACAAATCCCTTATTATTTAGTTTGGTAATCACATTTTCAACATTCTTTTGATTGTCTACTATAACACTGTAGGATATATTAAAATCTTCTGCCAGCCCTATATTATGCTGTTCAATATTTGTATATATCTCTTTTAAGTCATTGAATGGTATTATTACATTATATGGATAAAAATGGTTAGGTACTATATCATATACCCCCACAACTTTAAAGCTATAACTAAATTCTTTTATTATACTCATTTCATTAGAACTGTAGTCTCTTGCAAAATATTTTAAAGTTATTGTCTTCCCAATTAAGCTTTCTCCATCTATAAAATCAACCTTCTCTTTTGAATAATCAATTTGAAAAGTTGTATCTGGATAAAACTTTTTTGGTATAATGCCAACATTGACATCTGTTGTATCAAAGAATTCACCGGCAACAACTATATTTTCATACTGGTTCTTTCTTGACTTTAAAATCAATTTTTTAAAATTTGATTTTGAATCTGATTCAGTATTAAGAGTTTCTATACTATTTACCTCTGTAACAATACCAAATAACTCCTCATTAAATTCTACAATATTATCATCACTATTTACTATATTTACAATTGTTTCTTTAACGTTAGGTTGAAGTTTAAAAGTATTTATTATTAATGTTCTATAATCCAATGAATTGTACAAGTATTCATCTATGTATTTACTCAAAGATGAATTTAATGTTGTTGTTAATAATAGTATCGTCAAGGAAATTGTAATCATTAAAATATTTACAATTGATGCTCTTTTTCTTCTTAACAGATTTGTTAGGGCTAATGAAATATAATAGTTTGTTTTCATATTATTTCTCCTTTAAATTACCTTCTGTCATATAAAAAACCTCATCTGCATAATTTAGTACAATTTCATTATGTGATACAACTACAATGCTTTTACCTGCCTTAGAAAGCATCTTTAGATAATCAAATACTATTTTTTCACTTTCTACATCAAGGTTTCCTGTAGGTTCGTCTGCAAAAACACACATGGGGTCATTTGCCAATGCTCTTGCCAAAGCAACCCGTTGTTGTTCTCCCCCTGATAATTGAGAAGGAAAATGATTATAGCGTTCTTTTAGTCCAAATAACTCTAATAATTCTATTGATTTTTTCTGTTTGTTTTTATTTTTATAGTTTGGATTAATATGCATTGGAATCATTACATTTTCATAAGCCTTTAATGCAGGATTAAGATGAAATTCTTGAAAAACAAATCCAAATTCTTTCATTCGTATTTTAGACTTATCTTTATCTTCCAGTGTTAATGCATCACATCCATTTACATATAATTTGCCACTGGTGGGGTTGTCTAACATTCCAAGTAAGCTTAATAATGTTGTTTTTCCAGAACCAGACCTTCCCATTATTGCATAAAAACATCCTTTTTTAATTTCTATTGATATATTATTTACAGCTTTTACATTCTTAAATTGCTTCACAAGGTTGTTTGCTACAATAACTGCTTCCATAAAATTTAGCTCCTCAATATTAGATTTTGTATAATAAATATATTTGCAAATATATTTTTACTTATGATAAAAGGATTAAATCTTAAGATACATTAAGATTTAATCCTGCTGAATTACAATTACTTGCTAGACATAGTAACTTGATTGCTTGACCAACTATCTACAGAATCACGTCTGTAATCACCCATTGGGTATGTATTATATATATAATATCTAAAGGTACCATCTGACTGACCTGTATATGATGCAGAATAGGTACTATCAATAGTTTTTAAATTTAATGTTTTAGTGCCTTGTACAGTATAGCTAAAAGTAGTCTTTTTTTCTAGTTGAAACTCAGCATAATTGTCTCCAGTTGTTTCCCAATTTCTCCACGTTAATTTGTTATCTATTCTATGTGTTGACCCAACATAGTCTCTGTATGATCCAAGAAGAGTACTTCGACTGCTTAAGCTAATAGACGTATTATATGAAGTATTAGCAAATGCAGTTATCCCCAACATAGACACCATCACAATTGTCATTACTAAAAACAAAGCTCTTTTTTTTGTAGTTTTCTTCATCATTCTAAAAAACCTCCTTAGTATTTTTAACTTCTAGATAACACTTGCAAACATTTTTAAAAATTAGAAAAAAATTTAATAACTAATAATATGGGTTATTTTGCTGGTGCTCTATCGTAATTCATATAATTACACCTCCCTATTTTATTTTATTTATTATAAGAAGCCTTTTAAATCTTCTTATTATCTTTACAATAAAACTCTTTATTAAGCTTCTGACAGCTATTTACTTTTACAGTTTATGTTTACTAAGTTATTATATAATGGTTTACTTAAATAATATGTCGAATCCCCCTGTCGAAACCTTACAGTTTTATTACAAATTTATTTAATAATGCACTAAATCGTATATTTATGTTATGTTTTTAACAATTATAGTTGTAGAAAACAAAGAAAAATCTGCTGAAATTACACATCATGGTATATTCAACGATACCATAATCATATATTTATCAGCAGATTACTATAATAAGTTAACTAATATATATTCAAAATAAAATTTCTAAACCAAAATATATTTATTCTAAGCCGTCAATATTATATTCTCAGGTGTTTTGTGCTGTAACATCTTCTTCATTTCTTCCCTTGCTTCTTTAAAGGCTTTTCGCTTTTCATCAGAAAGTCTTGCATCTCCATAGACCCTCCAGCCTTCTACTTTTGTTAGGCTTAAAGAAGGATGACCAATAAAACCTAAAACATCCTTTAGTGGATAACCTAAAAATATTCCTATTTCATCTGGAATTATTCCATCATTTAAAATAGTTAGCAAGTGAGTTAAATAAGATTCTAATGTATATTGTTGGGGATACCCCATCATCTTTAAAAATTTCAAGTTTTTACTGTCTTTTAATGTTTCATCTAATGCTATCGGATTGTAAAAGAATAGTTTTACACATTGTTGGCAATTCAGTTCTTGAAAGTTGATAAGTTTGGAATTTTCAAATAGATTTTTTACCTTTTTTGTTACTATGAGGTCTTTTTCTTTCCTTTGAGGAAAACTTAAAATTTCAGCTGGTTTAACCCCCAGTAACACTGGTCCTAAAAGTTCTGTATACCAATGCAGAAAGTCCTCATCATTATTTAAACAAAAACAATTATTTAGTCTCATATCCAAACACCTTCTTTCTCAAACTTAAAATGATTATTATTATCACTTGTATATTATTATCATATACCATTCATTAAAAAATGTCAAAGTATTGATTAAAATAATAAAATCTTTATATTTAAATATAACAAAAGGAGGGCTACTCCTTATGGAAGCATCCTCCTCTTTAATAATTATTAAAGTTTTTAACTAGCAACCCCAGAATCTTCTTCCACCAAATAAAAGAACTAATAATAAGAAGAAGAATAATAAGCTGTCACCAGCATCTGCAAATAATCCACAATTACAGAAAATGATCACTAACAATAAAAAGAAAAATAATAAACTGGTGTCAGTACCACCAAATAAACCACCAAGCACACTTTTTTTAGCTACGTCACTCATACATGTCACCTTCCTTATTTTATTCGATATGGATCTTTTGAACTCTTTCAAGTTCAATATATTCTATGTATTAATAATTAAAAGTGTGTCATATCTTATTAAGTTAATGAATCTAAACATTTATGATAAAAGGAGTGACTATACTATCAGCCACTCCTTTTATTAATTAAAAACCAATTAATCCTCTGCCACCAAATAGTAATATTAGTAATAAGAAGAAGAACAATATACTATCTCCTGAATCTCTAAAAATATTACAGTTACAGAAGATAATTACCAATAGTAAGAAGAAGAACAATATACTGTTTCCTCCTCCAAATATATTACCAAGTATACCGGTTCCCTGTACTGCTCCACTCATAAAATACACCTCCATGTTAATTTTCTTACATTTTTCAACTCATTACATGATATGTAGCTATAAAAAAGTTGTGCATTTCCAATAGTATATTTTAAATTAATAACGAATTTCATTGACTTTATCTTAGAACATTTATAAGATTAAAGCATAATTTAATTATTATAGTTAATTTTAAGTTTATAAGTAAAACTGAATATGGGGTGATTCTTTTGAATATTATTGTACAAAAATTTGGTGGTACTTCTTTATCTACTGAAAATAGAAGAGAAATGGTTGTTAGTAAAATATTAAATTCAAAACATCAAGGGAATTCTATAGTAGTGGTGGTTTCTGCAATGGGACGTAAAGGTGATCCCTATGCCACTGATACCATGAAAAATCTTGCTATTATTGATAATCCTAATTGTAGTTTAAAAAACTTGGATTTGTTAATGAGTTGTGGCGAAATCATTTCAGCCGTTTCATTGGCATCCATGTTAGAGAAGGCTTCTCATAAAGCTGTTGTTTTAACGGGGGCACAAGCAGGAATATTAACTGATGATCGTTTTGGAAATGCTGAAATCCTTTCCATTGATGAAAAAAAAATACTTCCTTATTTAGAGGAAGATGCAATAGTAATTGTATGTGGTTTTCAGGGGGCAACTGCTCAGGGAGAAATTACAACGTTAGGAAGAGGTGGAAGTGATACCACAGCTACTGCTTTAGGAGTAGCTCTAGGGGCTGAGGAAGTTGAAATCTACACTGATGTTGACGGAATTATGACCGCTGACCCTAACGTTGTTCCTAATGCTAAGATTATTGATGAAATAAACTATACAGAAGTTTTTCAAATGGCAGAAAAGGGTGCTAAAGTTATTCATCCTAGAGCTGTGGAAATTGCACAAAAGGGAAACATTCTAGTAAAGATTAAAAATACAATGTCAGACCATCCTGGCACTAGCATTCATTATTATTGTAAAAATGGTGTTAATCTTTATTCTTCACAAGGAAATGAAAAACTATTAACAGCTATAACCCATAAAGACAATATTGCTCAAGTCTCTATCATAATGGAGGATGATTTGAATAGTGACAGTGAATTATTAACTACACTGGCAGATGCTAAAATTAGTATTGATATGATCAACTTTTTTGTAGATCATAAGGTTTTTGTTATTGAAGATTCACAAATTTCTCTAATAGAAAAACTTCTAAATAAATTTAATATTCATTATCAAATTTTAAGAGATTGCAGTAAAGTTACCATCATTGGAAGTCGAATTACTGGAATTCCAGGAGTTATGGCAAAAATAGTTCAGTCTTTATCTAAAGAAGGAATTAAAATACTACAAAGTTCTGACTCCCACTCTACCATTTCATGTCTTGTAAAAAAAGACGATGCTTTTAAAGCTGTAAATGTGCTTCACGAAGCATTTTATTTAGATCAACTATAAAAAGAGCTTACTAATAAGCTCTTTTTCTTTTGGTCTACTTTTCGCTATTTTCCTCTAGTTTTTCCATCATTAGTTTATATCCATCCGCTCCATAGTGTAGACACCTGTTCACTCTACTGATGGTGGCTGTACTGGCACCAGTCACTTCTTCTATATCGCTATAGGTTTTTCCCTCTTTTAATAACTTTGCCACCTGCAACCTTTGGGAAATAGATTGTATTTCTTTTATAGTACATACATCTTCAAAAAAACGATAACATTCTTCCATATTTTCTAGTTTTAAAATAGCTTCAAAAAGTTCATCAGTAAATTGATCTTTTATTTTAGGTTGATAAGACATTCTCTCACCTCAGATTAATTAGTTTATATCTTTTATTTATTCTATTTATTTTCTCTTTCTCCTTTTATTTTTATTTGTTTTATAATCCATTTAATAATATAAATTAAATAATCTGAGGATTTTTTATTATTTCAATTTCATTATTTTATATTTGAACTTAAATTAGACATAGCACCTTCTAAATTATCTCCAACTTCTTTTTGTTCTGCTGCTACTTCTTTTAATTCTTCTATTTCTTTAGAAACATTTACTACTTCTTGTTTTATTGTCTTTAATATATCCCCTATTTGTTTAGTAAATTCTTCACTATTGTTGGCAAGTTTTTGAACTTCTTTAGCCACAATCGCAAAACCTTTTCCTTGTTCCCCTGCTCTTGCTGCCTCAATAGATGCATTTAATCCTAATATATTTGTTTGTTGAGTAATTTGTCCCATTGTCTTAATTATTCTGTCCGTCTCTTTAACAAGTTCCATTGTTTTACTAGCAAATTCGTTTAAAGTTACACTTAAATTCATAGTATTATTAATACTAGACTTCATTTTATCGATACTTTCTGAAGTTGCTTTGCTTAATAATGCTACCTGTTGTTTAACTTGTTCTTCCATATTTTCCAAAAGCTCTTCTTCTTTATACACCAACAACATCATTAAATTAGCCGCTTCACTGGACATTACAATAATGTTGTTTTTATTTAATCGATCTATTTCATTACATACCTTTTGTACTCCAGTTACTTCTAATATAATATCTATTTCTTTTTGAAATAATAAATCTAATTTGTTGGTATGGAAAACATTTAGTTCTTTAGCCAATTTTATTCCTGGCGCATTATTATCAATATCAACAATGCCTACCACATTTATTTGTGGCATTTTGCTTAGGATTTTTAAAATGGAAAAACCACCTTTTCCGCCCCCTACTAATGCTATATTCATATTTTTTCCCCCTTATTACATAAGTAATCGAATGTTTCTATATAACTTCTCTACTTAAAGACCTTATTCCTGCAATAATAAAAACATTCAAAAAATTACCACATTAAACTTTTCCATTTCTTCATATACTATTCTATATTACGATTACCCACTAAAAACAGAATGGAGAGTGGATTTATGAAAAATAAATCTAGAGAAAGCTTTAGAAATCCACAAGATATAATAGATTCAACTTATAATAGAAGAGATTATGATATTTTAGAAAAAACAATGAACTCTTATGTTATGCCATTAGATATGGTAAAGAATATTGATGCTTATGGTTCAGAAAAATTTTACCAAGAGGCTTGGGATAAGGAAATCAAAAAATTAACTTCTCCAAATAATACCCTTAGTTAAGCACCATTATTTATATAAAAGAAGAACACCTAACCATGGTGTTCTTCCCTTATCTTAATCTATCTATAAATATTTTTACTTCCAAAGGTCTTAATTCAATCTTCAAAGGTTCTTGTACTTTAATGTTTTTTTTGTCATCTAAAACATCAATTAAACCATCAGCCGAAACCCATTTATTTATATTAAGTTCCACCTTGAAAGTTTGATTAACACTTCTATTAAACAATATAATGGCTACTTGATTTTCTTTTTTTACACCAAAAACATCCTGATGATTTTTAATAGTTCTAATATAACCAAAAACATCACCATCAGCGTAAATAACCTGCCATTCTCCTGTTTTAAGGGCATCATTATCATGGCGAAGTTGAATTAACTGCTTATACCAATTTAAAAGTTCTATATTTTCCATATCCCACGGATAAGTGCTACGGTTTGAAGGGTCTTCATATCCTTCCACCCCCACCTCGTCGCCATAATAAACACAAGGTACTCCAGGGAAAGTCATCTGAAAAACCACCATTAGCTTTAACCGACGAATTGCCAGTTCTGATTCTTCATCTGATCTTTTAAGCATTGTTAATATTCTAGGAATATCATGACTTCCAATTAAATTCATTACACTATAAAAATGTTGTTTAGGATAATTTTCATATAAACTCATAAAAGCTAAGGCAGTTCCTTCTGCATCTACATTACCCATGAAATAATCCAACAATATCTTCCTAAAGGGATAATTCATTGTGGAATCCAATTCTTCCCCTAATAAATATTGTCTACGTTCACCATAACTAACTTTATTTGATGCATCTTCCCATACTTCTCCAATTAAGATGGATTCTTCATCCACCTTCTTCATCTCCTGTTTAAAGGCTTTAACAAAGGCTCCTGGAAGTTCATCCACCACATCCAAACGCCAACCCTTAACCCCCAACTTCATCCAATGCTTAATTACACTATCCTCATCATATATTATATAGTTTTGAAAAGAAGGATCCAATTCATTTACATTGGGCATATTCCCAAAGCCCCACCAACAATCATAACTATTAGGAAATTTGTAAAATTTATACCATGAATAGTAGGGAGACTTTTGGGATTGATATGCCCCTATTTCTTCATAATTACCCTCCCTATTAAAATAAACACTATCACTACCTGTATGGCTAAATACACCATCTAAAATTATTGAAATTCCCATTTCTTTAGCCTTTTGACAAAGGGTTTTAAAGATCTCTTCGTCTCCTAACATGGGGTCTATTGATTTATAGTTGGAGGTGTCATAACGATGATTACTGGGGGATTCAAATATTGGATTTAAATAAATAATGTTAATACCTAATTCCTTTAAATAATTTAATTTTTTAATGATACCCAGTAAATTACCTCCATAAAACTCCCACCTAAGAATGCCATAATCTCTAGGGTCTTTTATATAAATAGGTTTATCATACCAATTACTATAAATAAAACTATTTTTCTTAGGATTTAATACACTACCATTTTCTAATCCATTATAAAAACGATCAGGAAAAATTTGATACATAACCGATTCTTTATACCAATGGGGTATAGTAAGATTTTTTTTATGGACTGTAATTTGATAGGAATAGGGATTACATGAATATAGTTCCCCCAACCCTCCCAACATTCTATAATTATTACCATAATAGTGGGTACTTCCTTCTAAGTTTATTGTGAAATAGTACCACATTACTCCAATTTCCGTTGGGATAAAGTCTCCTTTATAGATGTTGTAACCCTCTATTACTTCTTCCAAGTCCATTTGTACTTCCTTATATTGCTTACCATCTAACCATACTTTTATTTGCACCGAATTAATTGGTTTATTAGCTTGAATTTTTATGCGCAACTGTATTTTTTCGCTACACTCCACAGCTCCAAAGGGGTGACGATAATATTGATTATGGGAATCGTGCTTAGCAAATTTAATTTCCAAAGGAACTCCCCCCTTATTATTATTTTATAATCAAGGTCATGGAGTTCCTAAAGGTAAATTGTTACACTATAACGTAGAACCTAAAGGTAGTCCATGTCCTGTAATATTTATTAAATGCTGAAATACCTATATATTCTTATGTTATGTATATTATTAAGATAAGAAACCCCTATAAGTCTAATAAATTTCTATATAAATTTACATATTGTTTAGCAGAATTATTCCAACTACAATCAGTCTTCATAGCATTGTCTATTAATTTATTCCATACATTCTTATCTCGATAAAACCCATATGCTCTTCTTATGGTATGTAACATATCATGGGCATTATAATTACTAAAACTAAACCCGTTTCCTTCTCCATTAAATTCATTATAGGGTTGAACTGTATCCTTTAAGCCCCCAGTTTCTCTAACAATAGGAATGCTACCGTATCTCATTGCTATTAATTGACCAATGCCACAAGGTTCAAAAAGGGATGGCATTAAAAACATGTCGGATGCAGCATAAATTCTATTGGCTAAATCGTTATCAAATTTAATATTAGCAGACACTTTGTTGGGGTATCTCGATGCAATTCTCCTAAACAGTTCTTCATATTCTAATGTTCCCGTTCCTAAAACCACTAATTGAAGGTCTAGCTCTAATATCTCCTCCAACACATGTTCCACCAAATCTATCCCTTTTTGAGGAGTAAGTCGTGTAATAATAGCCATCATAGGAATATTTTCATCCATATGTAAACCTAGTTCTTCTTGAAGCTTTAACTTATTTGAAGCTTTTTTATTGATACAACCTTCTTCAAAGGGTATAATACGATGATCAGTTTTAGGGTTAAACACATCATAGTCTATTCCATTTAATATTCCCTGTAGATGATCTCGACGTTTTCTAAGAAGACCATCTAATTTTTCCCCAAAAAAATCTGTCTGAATTTCTTCTGCATAGGTGGGGCTTACCGTTGTTATTCTTTCAGAGAAAGTTAATCCACCCTTCATAAAGCTAACTGCATCATAAAATTCTACTCCCTCTTGTGTAAAATAACCTTCGTTTAATCCTAACAACTCTCCTAATATATCCTTTGAAAATATACCTTGAAACTTTAAATTGTGGATAGAAAATACGGTTTTAATAGAGCTGTAATATGGGTTATGTCGGAAATTTGCCTCCAATAGAACACTAATCATTCCAGTATGCCAGTCATGACAGTGAATAACATCAGGTTGAAAACCGATATAGGGTAAGACCTCTAAAACCCCTCTACAGAAAAATGCAAATCGTTCTGCCTCATCATAATAACCATATAAACCTGGTCTATCAAAGTAATAATCATTCCCTAAAAAGTAAAAAGTAACATTATTATATTGAAGGCTATGTATAACACATTCTTGATTTCGCCAACCAACAAGCACATTTACACGGGAAATTTCATTCATTCCATCTCTATATTGTTGTGGTATATCCACATATCTTGGTAATATCACCCTTACATCTACGTTTTCTTTTTGTAATGCCATCGGTAATGAACCAATTACATCTCCTAAACCACCACTTTTTGCAAATGGAAATGCCTCTGATGCTGCAAATAGTATTTTCATTTATATTCCTCCCTCGTTAAATATTATATGATTGCTTTTTTTTCAATTACAATAGGATAGCTTATTTCTCCCTTTAATCGCTTTCCTGCTGTTATGCAAACTTCTTTATCGATAATGACATTTTCTATAAATGCACCTTCTTTTATTTCGCTTTTTTGCATTATAATGCAGTTTTTTATAACCGCCCCTTTATGTACCTTTACCCCTCTAAATAATATACTGTTTTCTACAGAACCTTCGATAACACAACCATTGGCTACCATTGCATTTTTCACTGTAGAGTGTTCCATATATTTAGCAGGTGGTTCGTCTTTAACCTTTGTATGAACTAAACCAGACTGAAAAAACAGTTCATTCCATATATTGGTATTCAATAAGTCCATATTATGTTTATAATAACTTTGAATAGAATCAATCTTTTCAAGATAACCATCGTACCGATAACCATAAAGCTTATACTTATCAATATTTTTTATAAAACCATCCTTTACTAAATCGCAATATCCCCTCGAAATACAACCATCTATTAAGTCCAATAATATTTCTTTTTCCATCACATATAGCTCCATAGATGTTTTATTACCCTTGTGTCTTTTTGTGTTTACTGCCATATCAGTAATGCGTCCCTCTTGGTTAATATCCAACATAGTATAACGATGATTATCTGATATATTCTCCATTTCTTTATATAAAATTGTTATATCTGCCTTTGATTCTTTGTGTTTTTCTACTATCTTTCTTAAATCTAAATTAAAAACTAAATTATTACCTGAAATAACCACATAATTTTGACTACTACTTTGAATATAATCAAGGTGATTATAATAATACTGAATGTCTCCACCTTGCATACCTAAGTTGTTGTATTTAGGTGGAAGAATATATAATCCATCTTTTTTTCTTACTAAATCCCATTCATAACCTGTTCTTACATGGTCCATTAAAGAACCATAATTATTTTGGGTAAGTACGCCAACATTACGTATACCTGAATTTACCATATTGGATAATATAAAATCTATTAAACGATAACGTCCTCCTGTTGGTACAGCCGCTAAAGAACGGTTATAGGTTATTCCTTTTAAACTTTCTTCACTGGTGGTATCGTTAATAATCCCCATAACATCTTTCATATCCCTATTCCTCCTCATTGTTGGCAAGTCTAGTCTCACACCCAAATTCTTGATAATTTTCCAAACTAATAACACTATTACTTTTAATTAATACCCCTTGAGGGATTTTCATTTTTTCAGCAATTACAGTTAGTCCCGTATTATCCTTCTGTCCAATTTGGCAACAATCTTCCAACAGCGTTTCTTCTGCTATAATTGCTTTTTTTATGTATACATTTTTTCCTATTTTTACATTTGGCATTATTACTGAATCCTCTATAACTGAACCTTCTCCAACATAAACCCCTGGGAAAAGCATACTATTTTTTACTTCCCCAAATACTTGACAACCTTCATTAACCAGTGCCTTACTTATTACAGCTTCTGGTGCTATGTATTGTGGTGGTTGTGTTGGATTAACAGAATAAACTTTCCACTTATTATCATATAAATTTAATTCTGGGTTATCTGATAGCAAGTCCATATTAGCTTCCCATAAACTATCTAATGTGCCTACATCCTTCCAATATCCCTTAAAAGGATAGGCAAACATTTTTTGCTGGTCATGTAACATCTTAGGAATTATGTTTTTTCCAAAGTCATGGGAAGATTCAAAGTCATTTTCATCTTCAATTAAATAACTTCTTAACTTTTCCCAATTAAATATATATACCCCCATAGAAGCTAAGTTATTTTTTGCATTGACAGGTTTTTCTTCAAATTCTTCTATGGCACATTCTTCATTGGTGTTCATAATTCCAAATCGGAAGGTTTCTTCCCATGGTACTTCTATTACAGCTATAGTAACATCTGCATTTTTTTCTTTATGATAGTCCATCATTAAAGAATAATCCATCTTATAAATGTGATCACCAGAAACCACCAATACATATTCTGGATTATATTGATCGATAAAATCTATGTTTTGGTAGACAGCATTGGCAGTACCCTTGTACCATTCTCCACCCTTATCCCTTACATAGGGGGGTAATACTGTAACTCCACCATTTTTTCTATCTAAATTCCAATGACTACCAATACCTATATATGAATTAAGCACCAGTGGTTGATATTGGGTTAATACCCCCACTGTATCAATTCCAGAATTTGAACAATTGCTTAGGGTAAAGTCAATAATTCTATATTTACCACCAAAAGGTACTGCTGGTTTTGCTAATTTTTTTGTTAATATTCCTAAACGACTACCCTGTCCCCCTGCTAATAGCATTGCTATACATTCTTTTCTACTCATGTTTATCCCCCTTAACCTTTAGTTTTTTTGCATTTTTCATAGGTTTTAAATATATTGTTGCTAGTGGTGGCAATGTCAACTGAATAGAGTATGGTTGATTGTGCCACGGGATTTTTTTTCCTTTTATTGATTCACTGTTTTCCACTCCCGAACCCCCAAATTTTTCTCCATCACTATTAAAAACTTCTTGATATTTTATTAATTGCGGCACTCCTATACGATAATTTTTTCTTACAACAGGTGTGAAGTTTGAAACAATAATCGTATAATCATTTTTTTTCTTACTGTGTCTCATAAAGGTGACTACACACTGATTATGGTCATGGGGATCAATCCATTGAAATCCCTTTTCTTCACAGTCTAGTTCCCAAAAGCTATTATTATCTTTATAAAAATGATTTAATGTTTTTACATAATATTGTAAATTTCTATGGGAATCAAACTCTAATAAGTTCCAGTCTAATGAATTATTATAGTTCCACTCAATAAATTGACCAAACTCCCCTCCCATAAAGAGTAATTTTTTACCTGGATGAGCCATCATATAGCCATAAAATGCCCTTAAGTTTGCAAACTTCTGCCAATAGTCCCCTGGCATTTTGTTTAATAGAGACCTTTTCCCATGAACCACTTCATCATGGGATAGGGGCAAAATATAATTTTCTGAAAAAGCATAGACAAATGAAAATGTTAGTAAATTATGATTCCACTTTCTAAAAACATCATCCCTTTCCATATAGCGTAATGTATCATTCATCCACCCCATATTCCATTTAAAGTTGTAGCCTAGCCCCCCTATGTCAGTAGGTTTAGTAATCATTGGCCATTGGGTGGATTCTTCTGCAATCATTAATGAATTGGGATAATACTTAAACACTGCTGTATTAAGTTTCTTCATAAATTCCACTGCTTCTAGATTTTCTTTACCACCATATTTATTTGGTTTCCATTCTCCCTCTTTTTTTCCATAGTCTAAATACAACATATTTGCAACTGCATCTACCCTTAACCCATCTATGTGAAATACTTCAAACCAGAAAATGGCATTCGAAATTAAAAAACTATTTACCTCAGGTCTACCTAAATCAAAATTCAGTGTTCCCCAGTCGTTTTCACTTCTAGCTTCATCTTGATATTCATATAAGTTTTTACCGTCAAACTTCCTTAACCCGTGGTCATCTTTACAGAAATGACCTGGAACCCAGTCAAGTATGACACCTATCCCCTTTTGATGTAGATGATCTATTAAATACATTAAATCATGAGGTGTACCATAACGACTGGTGGCGGCATAATAGCCTGTAATTTGATACCCCCAAGAACCGTCAAAGGGGTGTTCTGTCACTGGCATAAGCTCCACGTGGGTATAGCCCATCTCCACCACATAGTTAGCTAATTTGGGAGCTAACTCTCTATAGTTTAAAAAACTATTATCTTTATTTTTTTGCCAAGAACCTAAATGGACTTCATATATATTTATTGGTGAATTATATACTGCTTTATTTTTATTGTTTTCTATCCATTTATGATCTTGCCATTGGTATCCGTCTAAACAACAAACTTTAGATGCTGTGGCAGGTCTTACTTCCGAATAAAACCCATAGGGGTCTGCTTTCATTAATACCTCATTTTTTTCGGTAGTAATTTTGTATTTATACAATTCACCCTCCTGTATACCTTTAACAAAAATTGACCACAGACCTAAATCTGATACTTTTTTCATGGGATGTTGCTGTCCATCCCAATTATTAAAGTCACCCACCACATGTACAACTTTAGCATTTGGTGCCCATAGGGTAAACTTAGTGCCTTCAATATTATTTATTGTAGTCGGATGAGCACCTAATATTTTATAACTATGATAATTGATACCTTCATGGAAAAGATTCATATTATTGACTGTTATAGAAGTTGTCATAAACCCCCACTTCCTTTCATCTTCTTTTGATTGGTAACTTCTTTTTTTTCACAAGTGCTTTTTTTATGTCATTCTTTAATTGTTAAATTTTATTATTTAAAGCAACATTTTACTTTATGATGTAAATGACTCAGATATGATATATTTTTATAACTTTTTTTAAAATATTTTTATTCCATTTAATATAAAAACCCCAGAGAGTAGATCTCTGGAGGTTTTTTAGATACAATATTTAATTATAGTTAATTTATCTACCAAATAATCTTGGGCCTGTAAACAGAAGAACTAATAGTAAGAAGAAGAATAGTAAACTGTCTCCCGCTGCTCTAAAGATACCGCAGTTCATAAAGATAATCACTAGTAATAGGAAGAAGAATAATAAGCTATTTTGACCTCCAAAAATACCTGCTACTGGACTAGTTCCACATTGTGACATAAACGACACCACCTTCATTTTCTTTTTTGTAGTTAAAAGACTTAAAGTCTTACTACATATTACGTAAAAATACTTTTATTGCTACAAAATTTAAACTTAATATTAATATAACTTTTATTTTTTTTTCCTCTAATATTAAGGTTTTTATCAGTGTTAAACTGTACTTTGTCTAGAATTATTTGGTGTTTTAAATGTTTACATAAAAATACCACCCATCGTTTTTAATATGATGGGTGGTATTTTTATATATGACTACTTACTTTATATTTATTTATCTATTTAATAGCAATATCTTTACGATAATGTTTACCCTCAAAATGAATTTTTTCTATGTTAACGTAAACTAAATGCCTAGCTTCTTCAATGGAATTACTTATGGCAGTAACCCCCAAAACCCGTCCTCCATCTGTTACTAAATTACCCTCTTTTATGGTAGTTCCAGAATGAAAAACAATAATATCTTCATCTAGACAGTTTAAACCTTCTATTTTTTTATATTTTTCATATTTTTCTGGGTACCCCGTTGATGCTAAAATAACACAAACAGAAGCTTTTTCACTCCAGTTTATTTCTATTGAGTTCAATTGGTTTATTAATAACTTTTGAAATATTTCCACCAAGTCTGTCTCTAAGCGGGTTAATACAACCTGCGTTTCAGGATCACCAAATCTCACATTATATTCTAAAACCTTTGGTCCATCTTGAGTAATCATTAAACCCACAAACAAGATTCCTCTGTAGTCCATGTTTTCTTCTTGTATACCTTTAAGGGTGGGTTTTAAAATCTGCTCCATTACCTTTTCTGCCATTTCATTGCTATAAGTATAATTAGGAGAATAAGTACCCATTCCACCTGTATTAGGCCCTTCATCACCATCGAATATCCTTTTATGGTCTTGGCTACCTACCATTGGTACAATGTTTTCACCGTCCACAAAACAAAGAATAGAAGTTTCTATCCCTTCTAAAAATTCTTCAATAATAACTTCACTACCTGCATCACCAAATACTCTATCCACTAAAATTTCTTGCAAAGCTTTTTCTGCCTCCAGTAGGGTATTACAAATAAACACACCTTTTCCAGCAGCCAGTCCATCAGCTTTTATAACAACAGGAAGTTGATACTGATTTAATAATCTTCTTCCTTCTTCAAAGGATGTTACTTGATTATATTTAGCAGTAGAAATTTTATACTTCTCCATAAATTTTTTTGAAAAAGCCTTACTTCCCTCCAATTGTGCCGCTTGTTTTGATGGCCCAATAATATTTAAACCAGCTTTTCTATATTCATCAACAATACCCGACACAAGAGTACCCTCTGGGCCAACAATGGTCATATCAATGTTTATTTCCCGGGAAAATTCGACTAAAGCTGATATATCTTCCACCGATATATTTACACATTTCGCCATCTCACCTATTCCTGGATTTCCAGGGGCACAATATATTTCCGTCACCAATGGGCTTTGTTTCAACTTCCAAACAATGGCGTGTTCTCTGCCCCCACCACCAATAACCAATATCTTCATAGTTGCACCACCTTGTGTAGTTTAAAAGTTTATTTTCATGTAGTAGGTTTATAGCTTTATAACCCTTTTATCATCTAATGTTTAAAGTGTCTAACCCCAGTAAATACCATTGTTATTCCTGCTTCATTGCAAGCCTTTATGGAGTCTTCATCCTTTACCGAACCCCCTGGTTGTATAATAGCTGTTATTCCCGCCTTAGCTGCCGCCTCTACACTGTCACTAAAAGGAAAAAAAGCATCTGATGCCAATACACTGCCTTTTAAGTCATGTATAGAATTTTGTATAGCATTTTCCAATGCCCATATTCTACTAACTTGACCTGGACCAATGGCAAGGGTTTGTTGGTCTTTAACCATAACAATTCCATTGGATTTGATATGCTTTACTACTTTGAAAGCAAAATCTAAATCTAACAATTCCTTATCCGATGGCTTATTTTCCGTTACTACTTTTATTTCTTCTATTAAAATATCGTCCTTTTCCTGTAGCAAGATGCCACCTAATACTTTTTTAACATCATATGTTCCTGTTGGCATTCTTTTAACATCATTTAACTGAATTAATCTAACATTTTTTTTGTTTTTAAATATTTCTAGGGCTTCTTCTGTAAAGTCTGGTGCAATAACTACTTCTAGAAAAACATCCTTCATTAAATTTGCAGTGTCTCCATCAATTACATCATTGGCGGCTACAATACCTCCAAATATTGATTGAGGATCAGCTTCATAGGCTTTTTTATAAGCTTGGTATATGGTGGATGCAGAAGCAACTCCACAGGGGTTCGTATGCTTCACTGCCACAACAGTAGCTTCATCAAACTCCTTTAACAATTCTAAAGCTCCATTGGCGTCATTTATATTATTAAAGGATAGTTCCTTCCCTTGAAGCTGTTTACCCTCCACTAGACTTCCCTCTTGTTTTCCAATCTCCCGATAAAATACAGCCTTTTGATGGGGATTCTCTCCATATCTAAGGTCTTGCACTTTTTCGTAGGTGATGGTTAATGTTTCAGGAAACTCTTTTAAGTCTTTTCCTAAATATTCAGCAATTAAAGTGTCGTAATGACTTGTATGCTGAAAAACTTTTAGGGCTAACTTATATCTTGTTTCATGGGTGGTGTTACCCGCCAAAGATACTTCGTCCAAAATCTTATTGTAGTCTTTTGGATCAACCACCACTGTTACGTCTTGATGGTTTTTAGCGGCAGAACGCAACATAGTAGGTCCACCAATATCTATATTTTCTATGGCTTCTTCTAAGGTTACTTCTTCTTTTAGTATAGTTTCTTTAAAGGGATATAAATTTATGACTACTAAATCTATGGGGTTTATATTTAATTGTTTTAGGGTTTCCATATGTTGTTGGTTTCCCCTAATGGCTAAAATTCCCCCATGTATAACGGGATGTAGGGTTTTTACCCTTCCGTCTAAACACTCTGGAAAGCCCGTTACATCTGAAACATCAATGGCTTTTATGCCTGCTTCCCTCAATAACTTTGCTGTCCCTCCAGTGGAGAGTATTTGAATACCTAATGCCTCCAACTTACTTGCAAACTCCACAATTCCACTTTTATCCGATACACTAATTAATGCTGTTTTTATCATCTTTTCACCTCTTATAATAATTTAACCCGATTACCTACAACTTCAACTTTACCCTCCACCAGCAGTTTTACTGCCATTGGAAGTATTTCATGTTCTATTGCCAATACTTTTTTTTGTACTGTTTGCCACTCATCATCAAAGTCAACCTCCACTGCTCTTTGAAGAATGATAGGCCCTCCATCGGTTTCTTCGTTAACAAAATGTACAGTTGCTCCAGTAATCTTTACTCCCCGTTTGATGACCTCTTGATGTACCCGTTCTCCATAATAGCTCTTTCCCCCAAAGCTTGGTAACAAAGAAGGGTGTATGTTTATAATTCGATTACGATATACTCCTATTATTTCTGGGGGTATTATTGCTAAATACCCTGCTAAAACTACTATGTCTATTTCATTTTTCTGTAAATTTTCCAACAAGAGTCTATCCCTTTCCCTAATGTCTAGAAAATCTTTCTTATCTAATACTAAGGTAGTTATACCACATTTTTCTCCTCTTGTTAATCCGTAAGCCCCATATTTATTAGAAATAACTAATTTTATTTCAGCATTGATTTTTCTTGCTTCAATATAATCAATTAAAGACTGGAGATTACTTCCACTACCAGAAACAAGAACTGCAATTTTTACTTTTGACATAATACCACCTGTTTCTGACCTTCTGTTATTTCTCCTATAATGGTGGCTTTTTCCCCTAATTTACTCAAAAGTTCTAATGCCTGTTCCGCTTCATTTGCCTTCATCACCAACATCATACCCACACCCATATTGAAGGTTTTGTACATTTCTTCTTGTGTAACATTTCCCATTTCTTGAATTAACTTAAAGATGGGAGGCACTTCCCAACTGCCCAACTGTATTTTTGCATTCACATTTTGAGGAAGTATTCTTGGTATATTTTCAAAGAAACCTCCTCCTGTGATATGGACAATTCCCTTTATCTCCATTTGTTTTAATAGTTCTAACACTGGTTTAACATAAATTCTAGTGGGGGTCAGCAATTCTTCCCCTAAGGTTTTTTCTAAACCTTTTAATTTAGTATCCACCGACAGCTTTATAACTTCAAAAAATAACTTTCTCACTAGTGAATATCCATTACTATGGATACCACTGGAGGGTAGTCCAATGATGACATCCCCCACACCTATATTTTTTCCTGTTATTAGTTTAGATTGATCTACAATTCCCACAGCAAAACCTGCCACATCATATTCATCTTCCGAATAAAAACCAGGCATCTCTGCTGTTTCTCCACCAATTAAGGAACACCCTGATTTTTTACAACCATTGGCAACTCCTTTAACAATTTCGGTTATATTTTCTGCTTTTAACTTTCCTGTAGCAATATAATCTAAAAAAAATAAAGGTTGTGCTCCTTGACATAAAATGTCATTAACACACATTGCCACGCAATCTTCCCCTATGGTGTCATGTTGGTTCATCATAAAAGCTAGTTTAAGTTTTGTCCCCACGCCATCAGTTCCAGACACCAGTATTGGCTCTTTCATTCCTACCAAATCCAACTTAAATAAGCCACCAAATCCCCCTATATCCGTTAATACTTGAGGGGTGAAAGTACCTCTAACATGTTGCTTCATTAAATCTACAGCCCTCTGTCCTTCTTCCACATCTACACCAGCACTGCTATAGGTTATTTTTTCCATATCGACTTTCCCCCTCTATTTTTTATTTACTTTATATGGTTGCATTTCATCTAAGTTTATAGGGTAATTTCCACTAAAACAGGCATTACATAAAGTATCTTTTTGAAGTCCAGTTGATGTTAATAGTCCTTCTAAACTAATATAGCCTAAACTATCCGCCCCTAATATTTCTCTTATTTCTTCTACTGTTTTAATTGCTCCAATTAATTGACTACGGTCTGGTGTATCTATTCCGTAGTAGCAACTGTGGGCTACTGGTGGTGAACTTACCCTCACATGTACTTCTTTTGCTCCTGCCTTTTTTAATGAATTTATAATTTGCTTGCTGGTAGTTCCCCGCACAATTGAATCATCTATCATTACTATATTTTTACCTTTCACACTTTGTTTTAAGGGGTTTAACTTCAACCTTACCGTTGTCTCCCTTAAACTTTGCTCTGGCTGAATAAAGGTTCTGCCTATATATCTATTTTTTATAAAGCCCTCCCCAAAGGGTATTCCAGAAGCTTCTGCATAGCCAATGGCGGCTGGTATTGATGTGTCGGGTACTGCAATTACCATATCTGCATCGACGGGATGTTCTTTCGCTAATAATATACCAGCATTTTTTCTAGCTTGATATACTCCAACTCCATCTATAACACTGTCGGGTCTAGCAAAATATATATACTCAAATATACAAGATGCCTTATTAGGGGTCTTTTCAAATTTTTTAATTTTATATCCGTTTTCATCTATGGAAACAATTTCTCCTGGTTCTATATCTCGAATAAATTCTGCCCCTAAAACATCTAAGGCACAGCTTTCCGATGCCAATACATAACCTTCCTCCAGCTTACCTAAACAAAGGGGTCTTAACCCATGAGGATCTCTAATACCAATCAACTGCTCCTCTGTCATAACAACAAGGGCATAAGCGCCTTTAATAAGCTCCATTGTTCTTTCAATTGCATAAATCATTCCTTCATTACTGAATCGTGCAATTAGATTAACAATAACTTCACTGTCAATTGTGGTTTGAAAAACAACCCCTTCTTCTTCTAACTTTTCCCTTAAAAGATGAGCATTAATTAAATTTCCATTATGGGCTAGACCTATACTTCCTTTTCTGTACTTCACCACAAGAGGTTGGGCATTTGCCACATAACTCTCCCCAGTGGTGGAATACCTTACGTGACCGATGCCTATGTGTCCCTTCAATTTTGCAAATATATTATCATTAAAAACTTCATGCACTAAACCCATTCCTTTATGAAAATGGGGGTTTAAACCATCATTGGTGGCAATACCTGCACTTTCTTGCCCCCTATGTTGTAAGCTATGGATACCGTAATACACCATATTTGCTACTTCAATATTTTTACTTCTATAAACACCAACTACACCACATTCTTCCTTTAGTTTATCAAGGTTTAACCCATCAAACATTTTAATGCCCCTCTCCATGTGTCTTCAATTTGTTTTATAGGCATATTGATAACTTCTTCTTGATTAATAGTGATGGTTAATGCTTCCCCCGCTACCTTTCCTAATAATGTATAGGGTATTTTTTGTTTTATTAAACGGTCTTCTACTTCTTTAACTAATGACGGTTTAACAGTAATAATAAACCTTGACTGACTTTCAGAGAATAATACAACATCTTTTCTTAACTTAGTTTCAATATTGATATTAGCACCAAGAGTTCTATTCATACAACCCTCTATTAAGGCAATTGCCATACCCCCTTCGCTTAAATCATGGGCAGATTGTAGCAATTCATCTTCTATTGTCTCCAATACAAATTTTTGTACTTTTTTTTCAAGGGCAAAATTCAAGAAAGGTATTTCTCCCTTCTCTAACCCATGTATTCTGGCTAAATATTCACTTCCACCTATTTCATCTTTGGTTTCACCCAATAGAATAATAACATCGCCTTCTTCTTTAAAATCTATTGTGCAATTTTTTTCTACATCCTCTAAAACCCCCACCATACCTATTATTGGTGTTGGGTGGATGGCTTGCATTTCAGTTTCATTATATAAACTAACATTTCCACTAATAACAGGGGTGTCTAGTTCTCTACAGGCTTCTCCAATTCCTATAATACTTTCTCTAAACTGCCAATAACGATCTGGCTTGTTTGGGTTTCCAAAATTCAAACCATCGGTTATGGCAATTGGTTTACCTCCACTGGCAATAATATTTCTAGCAGCCTCTGCAACTGCTATTTTACTACCCTCTTTAGGGTTTAGATAACAATATCTACTGTTACAATCAGTGGTTAAGGCGATGCCCTTCTTGGTTCCTCTTATTCTTAATACAGCAGCATCAGACCCAGGTTTAACAACAGTGTTGGTTCTTACCATATGGTCATATTGTTTATATATCCACTCTTTACTGGCGATATTAGGGGACTTTAACATTTCCAACATTGTTTGATTATAGTCTTCTGGTTCATTTATTTCTTCACTACTGAAGTTTTTAACCTCTTTATAATATTCAGGCACTTCATAGTCTTTATAATATTTTGGTGCTCCAGAAGCGTCTAAGCTAAAGGCTGGCATATCCCCCACAACTTTATCACCTTCTTTGACTATTAAACGCCCATTATCTGTTACTTTACCTATTATGACAGCATGAAGTCCCCATCTTTCTACTATTTCAGTTACTTCTGCTTCTCTACCCTTTTCAACAATTAGTACCATTCTCTCTTGGGATTCAGAAATCATTACTTCCACTGGAAGCATTCCTTTTTCTCGACGGGGTACTTTTAATACATCTATCTCCATGCCACCTTCTCCTCTAGTGGCAGTTTCACAACAGGCAGAAGTTAAGCCCGCTGCTCCTAAATCTTGTATTCCCACTATACTTCCTGTTTCCAACAACTCTAAACAGGCTTCTATTAGTAACTTTTCCATAAAAGGGTCTCCCACTTGTACAGCAGACCGTTTTTCTTCCGATTCTTCTGTTAACTCCACCGATGCAAAGCTGGCTCCCCCCATACCGTCTCTTCCTGTGGCAGCCCCCACATACATAATAGAATTTCCTACTCCAGAAGCATTTCCTCTATGGATTTTATCGTGTTCTATCACACCAACACACATTGCATTTACTAAAGGATTTCCATTATAAGAAGCATTAAATGAAACTTCTCCCCCCACAGTGGGAATACCTATACAATTTCCATAACCAGCAATTCCTTCAACTACTCCTTCTAAAAGATACTTTACCCGATCACTTTTTTCTATTTCTCCAAATCGTAATGAATTAAGAAGAGCTATTGGTCTAGCCCCCATAGCAAATATATCTCTAATAATCCCCCCAACCCCTGTTGCTGCTCCTTGATAGGGTTCTATTGCCGATGGATGGTTATGACTTTCTATTTTCATTGCAATTCCTAAATTATCACCAATGTCTACTATTCCTGCATTTTCCCCAGGCCCTTGTAAAACCCTTTTACCGGTGGTGGGAAAATGTTTAAACAATGCCCTAGAATGCTTATAGCTACAATGTTCTGACCACATCACCCCATACATGTTTAATTCCAACTCATTGGGTTCTCTATCTAAATATTCTAGTATTTTATTGTATTCTTCTTGGATTAAGCCAACTTCCTCATAGGGTTTACTCATTTTTCCATCCTCCCTGTAAAAAAGCAATAATTGATTGTAAAATTAATCTTCCATCTTCATTACCCAATATAGACTCATATGCTCTTTCAGGGTGGGGCATCATTCCCATTACATTTCCCTGTTCATTACAAACCCCTGCTATATTTAAAAGAGAACCATTTGGATTATCTGAATAGGTGAATAAAATTTGCCCCTTCTCCTTTAGTTTTTTTAATGTCTCTGCATCCGCCACATAATTACCTTCCCCATGGGCTATTGGTATATTTAAAATTTGCCCCTTCTCACATTTATTAGTGAAGGGAGTTTGATTATTCTCCACTTTAATTCCCACTGTATTACATATAAATTTTAAGTTCTGATTCCTTACTAATGCACCCGGAAGTAATCTCATTTCTGTTAGAATTTGAAACCCATTGCATACGCCCACTAATAACTTTCCTTTTTCCGCATGATGTCTTACCGCCTCCATCACTTTAGAGAAACCTGCAACAGCCCCACATCTAAGATAATCTCCATAAGAAAACCCACCTGGTAGGATAATACAGTCAAACTCATCTATATTTTCAGTATCGTGCCATACATATTCAATATCTACACCAAATCCATCTTTAAATGCATGATAAAAGTCAACATCACAATTTGAACCTGGGAAAACAATTATAGCGAATTTCATCCAAAACCCTCCTTAATCATTATTTGAAATTAGTAGTTAATATCAAATATGGTTTTATTATTAATCAATCAGCTCAAAACTATAGTCTTCTATAACTGTGTTAGCCAATAATTTTTCACACATTTCTTTTACCTGTTGCTGTGCTGATTCTACAGAAATTTCGCCTAGTTGTAGTTCAATTAATTTTCCGATTCTAACCTCTTCAACAATAGGATAACCTATCTTTTTCAGAGCTCCTTGAATAGCCGTACCTTGAGGGTCTGCAATACTCTTTTTTAAAGTAACATAAACCTTTACCTTCATATTTTATTTCCTCCTAATTCATTATTCTGTTTAATACTTCTTTATAGGCTTCTTCAACATTTCCCAAATCTCTTCTAAAACGGTCCTTATCTAATTTTTCATTTGTAGTTAAATCCCACAACCTACAGGTATCGGGTGAAATTTCATCAGCTAAAATAATTCGATCTTCAAAAAGTCCAAATTCTAATTTAAAATCTATTAGTCTTAGTTCTTTATTGAAAAAAAACTGTTGTAAAACTTTATTTATATTTAAAGCCATTTGTTTCAGCTGTTGTATTTGTGTTAAATCCGCTAACTGCAACGCCATAATATGGTCATCATTTATTAATGGATCACCTAATTCATCATTTTTATAACAAAACTCTAAAACAGGTGTTTTCAATGGACTACCTTCTTCCAAACCCAATCGCTTAGCCATTGAACCTGCCACTACATTTCTTATAATAACTTCTAATGGTATGATTTTAACTGCCTTTACCACCATTTCCCTCTCATTTAACAAGGAAATATAATGATTCTCTATGCCCTTTTCAGATAGTAGTTGAAAAAGTATTGCAGACATTTTATTATTGACTACACCCTTTTCTCCAATACTCCCCTTCTTTTCTCCATTAAAAGCAGTGGCATCATCCTTGTAGGTTACAATAAATTGATTAGTTATATTTGTTGTATATATTTTCTTTGCCTTACCTTCATAAAGCATATCTAACTTAACTAACTCCATTTTACTTCCCCCTTACTTTTTGAGATAAGCATTATATCCAATTGTTTCTAACTTTTTCGCCTTTTCCTCTACCATTTCTTTTAATTCTGTTTTATATTCATGTAATTTTTTCTTTACATCTTGGTTTTGCAGAGCTATAATTTCAGCCGCCAATATTCCAGCATTTTTACTGCCATTAATGGCTACTGTTGCCACTGGAACACCTGGAGGCATTTGTAATATAGAGTACAGGGAATCTACCCCATCTAAACTTTTACTTTTTATAGGAACACCTATTACAGGTAGGGTAGTTATAGATGCCACCATTCCTGGTAAGTGAGCTGCCCCTCCTGCACCTGCAATAATCACATTAATACCTCTTGTTTCTGCTTCTTTTCCATACTGATACAATCTATCAGGGGTTCGATGGGCTGATACGATGCTACATTCATAGGGTATATTAAAAAATTCCAACATTTCTGCTGCCTCTTTCATAATGGGGAGGTCTGAATCACTTCCCATAATAATTGAAACTATATTTTTATTCACAGACTACCTCCTCACCTATTACCTTTATAATATTTGTAATTTTTTCAGCCTTCTCCAATGAATCCTCTAATGATTCTCCTAATAAGGTGATATGCCCCATTTTCCTTTGGGGGGCAGTTTCAGTTTTTCCATAATAGTGTACAAATACATTTGCCAGAGCTAAAGCTTCAACAACACCAATTAGATTTGCTTTTCCTTTATAACCCTTTTCCCCTAATAAGTTAAGCATTACGCCACAACTGGTTAGCTTAATTTCTCCAAGGGGTAAATGGCATATACTTCTTATCTGCTGTGCAAATTGAGAAATACTACAAGCCTCTATTGTATAATGCCCAGAATTATGGGTACGGGGGGCTATTTCATTGACTAATATTTCATCATCAGCAGTGATAAACATCTCTATACAAAAAACCCCCACACCATCTAAAATCTCCATAGTCTTTAAAGCTATCTGTTTTGCTTTTTCCGCCACCATCTCACTTATTTGGGCAGGAAATATTGTCATTTTTAAAATATTATCTTCATGGATATTCTCGCATATAGGATAAGTCTTTATCTCCCCATCAATACCCCTGGCCACTACTATAGAAATTTCTTTTTTAAAGGGGATAAATGCCTCCAGTAATAAGTTTCCCTCTGCTTTTCCTAATATACTCATGGCTATCTTAACATCTTCTTGTTTTTTTATTAGGTAGTTTCCTTTACCGTCATAGCCACCACAACAGTTTTTTAAAAGAGTAGGAAAGCCGTAATCCTTTATCTTTATATTTAAGTTTTCTAAAGAATCAACTAAAGTAAAGTCTGCAACTGGGATATTGTTGGTTTTTAATAATTGTTTTTGTAAGTATTTATCTTGAATGGTTTTTAATATTTGAGGAGAGGGGTAAATCTTGTGCCCCATATTTTCTAGTTGAATTAATACTTCTGCATTGATGTGTTCAAATTCATAGGTAATAACATGGGACTTTTCTGCCAACTCTTTTATTTTTAATGGGTCATGGAAATCTGCTATAATCATTTCATCTGCTATAGAAGCAGCAGGACAATCTGCTTTAGGGTCTAATACAAGAAAATATAAACCCATTTTTTTCCCTTCAAGAATCATCATTTTTCCTAATTGACCTCCACCAATAATTCCAATTTTTTTAATTTCATTAGCTTTTTTATTCATTTTTCCCCTCCTTAATAAGTAAATATTAAAAATTCAATAAGTTTCTGTGTTTAATTATTGAAAATTTGTAAATATATTGCTTGTAATTAGTGTTGAAAAAGCAGCTAAGGAAAACTTAGCTGCTATATGTTTTATAACGCTTTTAATGAGGTAAAATAGAGAATCTTAAAATAAACAATACTGCTAAAATATACATAGTAGGATGTACATCTTTAAATTTACCTACTGCTAATTTAGTTACGCAGTAAAAGATGATTCCGGCAGCAATACCATTGGCTATACTAAATGAAAATGGCATTAATGCAATGGTAAAGAAAGCTGGTAGAGCTTCTTCAAAGTCATCAAAGTCAACTTGTTTTACTGCCCCCATCATTAATACCCCAACAATAATTAATGCTGGTGCCGTTGCTTGTGCAGGTACTAATAAAGCGAAAGGAGCAAGAAAAACAGAAAGAATAAATAAAACACCAGTGGTAACAGCTGTTAAACCTGTTTTACCTCCTTCTGCCACACCCGCAGCAGACTCAACGAAGGTGGTTACAGTTGAAGTTCCTAAAATAGCTCCAGCAGAAGTGGCCACTGCATCTGCCAACAGGGCTTTATTCATATTAGGTAATTTACCCTTTTCATCCAACATGCCTGCTTTTGCACCTGTTCCAATTAATGTTCCAATTGTATCAAACATATCTACTAAACTGAAGGAGATTACTACAGTAAGAACACTTGTAAGCGCCCCAACTATACCTGCTTCACCAATATTTAATAAACCTACAAAGTCCATTTGATTAAATGTTGGACGAATATCTATAGAAAACTCTAATAATTTTGTATTTGTAACACCCATAGGTATACCAATTAGCGTTGTAGCAACTATACCAATTAAAATTGATCCCTTTATACCTCTTGTCATTAAAACACCTGTAATAACTATACCAATTACTGCAAGGATTGCCCCTGGCTCATTAAATTTTGTTAAATCAACTAAGGTAGCTGGACTAGCAACAACAATACCTGCATTTTTGAATCCTATTAAGGCAATAAACAGACCAATACCGCCTCCAATTGCATGTTTTAAAGAGTTTGGAATTGCTTCAACAATCATTTCTCTAGCACCAGTTATTGTAAGTAAAATAAATACAATACCTGAAATAAATATTGCCGCTAAAGCTTGTTGCCATGAATAGCCCATACCCAGTACAACACCAAAAGTAAAGAAGGCATTTAGTCCCATTCCCGGTGCTTGCGCAAAAGGAAGATTAGCATATAAGCCCATGATTAGTGTACCAATAGCTGCTGATAAACAGGTTGCTACGAATACTGCATTGAAATCCATACCTGCTTGTGATAGTAAATCTGGATTAACGAACAAAATATAAGCCATTGTGATAAATGTAGTAATACCCGCTATAATTTCTGTTTTAACATTTGTTTTGTTCTGAGATAACTGAAACTTTTTTTCTAAAAAAGAATTAGCCACAATAATTTCCTCCTCTTTTTCCATCTTATAAATGTTTGCATTAAAAAAACCCGAAAGGATAGGTAACCATGTAAGTGAAACCTATCCGTCCGGGCTTTTATCCCCTCGGTGTAGCATATAATAATATGCTTGTACCGCTCGGACCTTTCCTGTTATGTAAGGAGGAACCCTAGGTACACTTTCACCCATAGTAGAATGATTTACGGTCATTCTGTAGAGACTGTCGAACCATATTTTCGACATTATACGAGTCAATATTCAAATGATTAACTAACCTACAATCATTTTAACAAATAAAAATCGTAAGGTCAATATTTTTTCGCACATTTTTTCATTAATCATTATATATATATGTATAGTGTCGAACAATTTTTATATATTTTTCTTGAAATGTTCGCATTTTGTCTTTTGACGTTGGTTTTATTCCCATTCTACTGTTGATGGTGGCTTTGAAGTAATGTCATATACAATACGATTTACACCCTCTACTTCATTGACAATTCTTCTAGACATTTTCTCCAATACTTCAAAGGGGATTCTAGCCCAGTCAGCCGTCATGGCATCAGAACTGGTGATGGCTCTTATTCCAACGGTATGGGCATATGTTCTCTCGTCTCCCATAACACCCACGCTTTTAATATTAGGTAACACGGCAAAATACTGCCAAATTTCCCTATCTAATTTTGCATTTTTTATTTCTTCCGTAACTATAGCATCGGCTTCTCGAACTATTTCTAATTTTTCATCTGTAAGTTCCCCCAACACCCTTACTGCTAACCCTGGGCCTGGGAAGGGTTGTCTCCAAACAATTTCTTCTGGTAGCCCTAGTTCTGTACCAACTTCCCTTACTTCATCTTTAAAAAGATATTTAAAGGGTTCAATTAATTGAAACTGCATATCTTCTGGTAGTCCACCTACATTATGATGACTTTTAATAACGGATGCCGTATCTGTACCACTTTCTATAATATCTGGGTATAAAGTTCCTTGCACTAAATAATCAATTTCGCCTAATTTTTTTGCTTCTTCTTCAAAGAGGCGAATGAATTCTTCCCCGATTATTTTACGCTTTTTTTCTGGATCTGATACACCATTTAGTTTTGATAAGAATCTTTCTTTAGCATTTACACGGATAAAATTAATCTTAAACTGATTTTTAAAGATTTCTTCCACCCAGTTACCTTCATCTTTTCTTAATAATCCATGATCTACAAATACACAAGTTAAATTATTTCCAACAGCTTGATGTACTAAAACAGCTGCCACAGAAGAGTCTACTCCCCCTGATAAGGCACAAAGAACTTTTTTATCCCCTACTAGTTGCTGTATTGCTTTTACTTCTTCTTCTATATAGTTTTTCATTGTCCAAGTACCTTCACAGCCACATACTTCATAAAGGAAATTTTTTATCATAGCTTTTCCATTTTCAGTATGCTCTACTTCTGGATGAAATTGAACAGCATATTGCTTTCGTTCTATGTTTTCCATAGCCGCCACTGGGCAGTCTTCAGTAGATGCAGTGATAACAAACCCTTCTGGAGCCCTCTCAATAAAGTCAGTGTGACTCATCCAACAGATGGAGTCCTGCTGAATTCCTTTAAAAAGCAAAGAATTTTCATTTATTTTTAATTCCGTTTTACCATACTCCCTATTTTTTGCACGATTTACCTTGCCACCTAATTTTTCTGCCATCAATTGCCCCCCATAACAGATGCCTAATATGGGTATATTTAGCTCAAATACTTCTTGATGACATTTGGGTGATTTTTCTCCATACACGCTGGCTGGCCCACCGGTAAAAATAATCCCCTTTGGATTTTTTTCTTTAATTATTTCTACCGAGGTATGGTAGGGTACTACCTCACAATAAACATTATGTTCTCTTACTCTTCTAGCGATTAATTGGTTGTATTGTCCTCCAAAATCTAGTACTAATACTAATTCATTATTCATTATATTCATCCTTTCAGTGGCAATTATAATAACTTATTTTAGCAAACCTACTATTCACTTACACTGTAATTTGGTGATTCTTTTGTAATGGTAATATCATGGGGATGACTTTCTTTTAGACCTGCTCCTGTTATTCTAATGAATTTACCATTTTCTTGAAGTTGTTGTATGGTTTCCGTTCCACAATACCCCATACCTGCCCTTAATCCTCCAATTAGTTGATGAACAGTGTCTTTAAGGGGCCCTTTATAGGGTACTTTACCTTCTACCCCTTCTGGTACTAGTTTTTGATTTTCTTCTTGGAAATAGCGGTCTTTACTACCTTTTTTCATGGCTGCAATTGATCCCATCCCTCTATAAGATTTAAAACTTCTTCCTTTATAAATAATAGTTTCTCCTGGACTTTCTTCTGTACCTGCAAATAACGAACCAATCATCACTACATTAGCTCCGGCAGCTATGGCTTTTGGAATATCCCCTGAATATTTAACGCCTCCATCGGCAATAACTGGAACCCCATAGGGTTTAGCTGCCTTTGCACAGTCATATACTGCCGTTATTTGAGGTACACCTATACCTGCCACTACTCTAGTTGTACATATTGAACCTGGGCCAATTCCTACTTTTACTGCATCTGCTCCTGCTTCAATAAGCTCTACTGTTGCTCCTCCTGTGGCTACATTTCCTGCTATAATTTGTAGGTTTGGATATTTTGTTTTAATATTTTTAACTGCATCAATAACTCCCTTTGAATGTCCGTGGGCGGTATCAATTACAATGACATCTACTTTGGCTTTATATAGGGCATCTACCCTTTCCATCATGTCTTTAGTAACCCCAACGGCAGCCCCCACCATTAACCTGCTTTTTTCATCTTTTGCAGAATTAGGATATTTAATGGCTTTTTCTATATCTTTAATGGTTATTAGCCCTTTTAACATTCCTTGTTGATCAACTATGGGTAGTTTTTCAATTTTATGTTTTGTTAAAATTGCTTTAGCTTCCTCCATAGAAATACCTTCTAAAGCAGTCACTAGATTATCTTTTGTCATTACTTCTGAGATCTCTCTTTGATAGTTCATTTCAAATCTTATATCTCGATTAGTGATTATTCCTATTAGTTTTCCATTGGTTGTTATAGGGACTCCTGAAATACGGTAGGTCTCCATTAATTCCAATGCATCTGAAACTGCATGTTGTGGTGATAAAAAGAAGGGGTCTACAATAACACCATGTTCACTTCTTTTAACCTTGTCCACCTCCAAGGCTTGTTCTTCTATAGTCATATTCTTATGAATAATTCCTATTCCACCTTCTCTAGCCATTGATATTGCCATTTTACCCTCTGTTACTGTATCCATACCAGAACTCATTAAAGGTATATTTAATTTAATTTTCTTTGTTAGATATGTAGTAATATCCACTTGATTTGGAAGTATTTCTGATTTTTCTGGGATTAATAAAACGTCGTCAAATGTTAAACCTTCTTTTACTAATTTATCTTCCATTATAATATTTCCTCCTTAACTACTAATTCATTATAATTAGTATTCCTCTATTAGAATAATACCCATTAGATGGGTGTTTTATAATAAGTCTTTTAAAGGATTTATAGTCTACTAAAACAAGAAATAAATTAATAGCCTATTTCCTACAAATACAAAAAGAACCTATATAATAATTTCTCTTTTATAGAGTGAAATTATTATATAGGTTCTTTTAATTTACCATCAAAAAGCAAGGATATTATAAAAATCCATGCTCTTAATAGTAAGCAAAGTTATAATAACTTCACCCATAGTCAAATGATTTAACGGTCATTTGGTAGAAACTTCCGAACCTTATTTTCGGCATTATATGAGTGAACTGATTAAATTGTTATAACTAAGTTATCAGATGGCTATGTAGATGTCAAGATTAAAATAGATATTATTTTACAAATTTCTTTATTAATGATTTTTTACTTGCTTGCCTTTGCATTTGCTCTTTCAATAAATTTATCCATTTCAATAATGTATCTTTCGTGGGTTCCTTCTCCTATCTTATCTTTTTCGTCAAAAGCCTCCACCTTAAAGTTTAATTTTTTTCCGTTTATTTCTATTAATTCGGCTACTGCATATACCTTCATTCCCACTGGTGTTGCCGCCAAATGCTTTACATCTAAGTGAGTTCCCACCGTTGAAAAACCTTCTGGTAAATTAGCGTCAACAGACTTTAGAGCCGCCCCTTCCATTAGTCCAATCATTAATGGTGTGGCAAAAACCTTAACACCTCCACTGCCAACAGTTTCAGCTGTGTGTTGATCTGTTACGATAACTTCAATTTCTGCCTTCATCCCTACTTCTAAATGAATTTCCATATTGGTTCACCTCTTCTAATTTTTTTATATTTATTAAAAATAATTATTTGTGGAAATACTAAAAATCAATTTTAGTAGATATTTTATAATAATTTTATGTGCTACTTTATATGACATTTTATATTTTACTTCTACTATTTAATATATTCAGCCATTTCTTTTAGCCTACTAATGATTGGTAGCTTTTGTGTACAGAGGTCTTCACATATACCACAGGATATACATTCTGATGGTAAAACATCATTTTCATTTAGATTACCTCTCTCTTTTAACCAATGTAGATGTTCCATCATTCTTTCTGGAGCATCTAAAATAGATAAATTATAAGCTTCTAAATAGTTATGTATTTTTATTTTTTGTGGACATTTCATACAATACCCACACGTAGTACAAAGCGTATTAATTCCTGTACCTATTTTTTCTTTTATTTCGTTTAATTTATTTTCAGAGATTTCTAGAATACCTTCCCCTACTTTAACATTTTCTTCTACTTCTTCCATTGTTCCCATTCCCGCCAAAACCACTGTAATTCCTTTTTGTACTGCATTAAATCGAAGAGCTGCCTGACTAACGGTTTCTTCTTCGCTATTCTTTAAAAAACTAAAATATTTTTCATGTTGAGGTATTAGACCTCCCCCTAAGGGATTCATCGTAACAACACCAATATTATGTTCTATGGCTGCATCAACCCCTTCTTGTCTAAAGGGATGGTTTAATACATTATAGCCCAACAAAACACCCTCAAATACATTATCTTCTATTATTTTTCTAATATCAGCACCATTACAATGGGTAGAAACCACTAGATGGTCTATTAAGCCTTCTTCTTTTGCCTTCAAAGCCCCTTCATAAGCACCGCCGGGAGCCATAACTCTATTGTATTGTTCTAGGTCCATAATACACCACATATGAAAAAAGTTAATTTTATCTACACCCATACGTTCTAAAGAATTTTCTATTCTCCAACGAACTTGGTCTGCTGTAGCTTCCTTGTTAACACTACTTTTAGTAGAAACATAAAACTCTTTTGGCATGTTTTTAAAGGCCTTGCCATAAATATACTCACTTCGATCATCACAATAAAAGGGCGCTGTATCAAAATAATTTATTCCCAATGCATTGGCTCTACGAACCACTTCCGCTGCATAGTCCTCATCTTTACCAAACCTCATTCCACCGAAGCCTATAACAGATACTTTTTTTCCAGTTTTTCCATATTCCCTATATTGCATATATAAAACCTCCTCTGTCTTCACTCCACTATTCTTATTATAATGTATTATGATGTAATTTCCAATTTTAAGTTATTAAAAATATTTAGATAATGAAAATAAATTTTTTAAAACTTTTGTAAAATACTTCTACAACATTTATTTTTTAACAATTGTTCTATTGTATTATTTATTTATTATTTTTTTTGTACTGTACTATAATTACCTTTTATTACAAACTATATCTTTTCCTTTTATAGCAAATAATATTATTGTTCAAAACACACAATTCAGTTTTAAGGAGGGTCATTATGCAACAAAATGCTAATAATCAAGGTCAAGGAAATATGCAACTAGATTCTAATAACTTAAAAATTCTTGAAGATCAACTTTCTTATGAGTCGTTAATGAACAAGAAGTTTGCTACTTATGCTCAATACTGTACCGATACCGAACTAAAAAATCTTTGTCAACAAGCGGCTCAAAAACATAAGCAACATTATAATGAATTATTAAACTACTTGAATTCCCATCAATAATAAGATTTTTATTTATTAATTAAGAGGAGGGTTTTATCTATGACGCATCAAAGAAGTTTATCTGAAAAAGAATTAATGAACGATTTGTTGACTTCAGAAAAGCAAGTAACTTCTGCTTATAACACTGGAATTACCGAAGCATCTTGTAATAATTTAAGACAACATTTAACTAATTGTTTAAATGACACTCAAAATATTCAATATCAAATTTTTGATGCCATGAGACAAAGAGGATGGTATCAAATAAAACCAGCCCAATCACAAGATGTTCAGAGTGCTAAAACTAAATTTACACAAGAACAAAGCCAACTTCAATAAAAGCAAATAAAATAACCGGGTATTCAATAGTAATCTGATCTATTGAAACCCGGTTATTTATTGAATTTTTCATATTTCCACAGTGCTGGTAAATCATTGATACAGTGAAAAAACATTTAATTCCTTCTTTCTCAACCATTAAGACTCTTTTTAAATTAATACAAATTGTATACATTTACATTTTCTCAAAGGATAGGATATTTACTTCTTACTTCTTACTTCTTATTTCTTATTTCTTATTTCTTATTTCTTATTTCTTATAAAACATCTTTCATACATCTGTAATCAACATTCTACTTGGATATTAAATAAATCTTGAATCTTGAATCTTGAATCTTGAATCTTAAATCTTAAATCTTAAATCTTAAATCTTAAATCTTAAATCTTAAATCTTAAATCTTAAATCTTAAATCTT
>CALJEQ010000021.1 GCA_938074565.1 uncultured Alkaliphilus sp.
AGGAGTACAAAACACCATTTCAGTATTAGGTATGGAAGTAAGTATGGTTGGTTATCAAGGTACAGTATTACCAATTTTAATAGCTGTTTATGTGATGGGATATATTGAAAGAGGATTAAGAAAAGTAGTACCAGATGTATTGGATATAATTGTAACACCATTTTTAACATTAATTTCAACAGCATTAGTTTCTTTATTAGTAATAGGGCCAGCAGGTAGATTAATAGGAGATGGTATCTCTGTAGGTCTACAAACATTATATAATAGTGCAGGACCAGTGGCTGGTTTATTATTTGGAGGATTCTATTCATCAATAGTAATTACAGGTATTCATCATAGTTTCCATGCAGTTGAAGCAGGATTATTATCAAACCCAGATATAGGCTTAAACTTCCTTTTACCAATTTGGTCTATGGCAAATGTGGCACAAGGGGGAGCAGCATTAGCAGTATACGTTAAAACAAAAAACAAGAAACTTAAATCTGTTGCTATGCCAGCAGCAGCGTCAAGTTTTCTAGGAATTACAGAAGCAGCCATCTTTGGGGTTAACTTAAAGTTAGTAAAACCATTTATAGCAGCAGCTATTGGAGGAGCTTTAGGTGGAGGTTATGTAGTATTAACTAAAGTTGGTATGACAGCGGTAGGGGTTACAGGTATTCCAGGAACTGCAATAGTACAACAAGGTTCAATGGTACATTATTTAATCGGTTTTGCAATTGCTGTGGGTGTTTCTTTTGTTGCTACTTTTGTTTTAGGGTTTAAAGAAGAGACAGAAGAAAACATTGTTGAAGAAGAGACTGTTAGTTATGATAAGGTAGATGAAGTTAAAGCAGAAAAAGAAGCAACAAGTAATGAAGTGCTTTTTTCACCAATGAAGGGGAAGGCAATTCCTTTAGAAGAAGTACCAGATAAAACTTTTGCAGATAAGTTATTGGGGGATGGCATCGCCATTGAACCAATAGATGGAAAGGTTCTATCTCCAGTAACAGGTACTATTGCTCATATATTTGATACTAAACATGCCATTGCAATTACAACAGAAACAGGTGTAGAAATATTAATTCATGTTGGTATTGAAACCGTAAAAATGAACGGAGAAGGTTTTAAAGCTTTTGTAAAAAATGGAGACACTGTGAATGCAGGGGATCAATTGTTGGAGGTTAATTTAGACTTAGTAAAGAAAAATGCAAAGTCTACTATTACACCGATTATCATTACTAATACCCATGACATGAAAGCTATTAAGACGATAAAAACTGGGTTAGTTAATTTTCAAGACAAATTAGTTTCTATAGAACTTACAGAAGCATTAAATAACAACTAATTTATAAATGATGGGATAGAGGAGACTTATTATGGCAGTTGAAGAAAATAATATCTTATGTATTGGAGAATTGTTAATAGACTTCATTTGCTCAGATGTAAATGTGGACTTAATACAAGGGGTAAACTTTGTAAAAAAGGCAGGTGGAGCACCTGCTAATGTGGCAGCAGCAGTTGCTAAATTAGGGGGAAAAGCTTCTTTTGCAGGTAAAGTAGGAAATGATCCCTTTGGTAAGTTTTTAGGTAAGACATTGGAAGAAGTAGGGGTAGACACATCAATGTTGGTTTACGATGGTGAAAACCCCACCACCTTCGCTTATGTTTCGTTAAAAGAAGATGGGGAAAGGGACTTCGTATTTAATAGGGGAGCCGATGGACTGTTAAGTTACGAAGACGTTAATATTAACAAGCTGATGGAGGCTAAGGTGGTTCATTATGGTTCTGCCACTGCATTGTTGGGGGGAGCTTTACAGGAGACCTATTACAAAACTTTAAAATTAACCAGTGAACAGAAACAATTTATTTCTTTTGACCCTAACTACAGGGAAGACTTATGGAAGAATAATCGTGAAGAGTTTATTTTAAGAAGTAAGTATTGCATACAATTTGCAGACTTTATTAAAGTAAGTAGTGAAGAAATGGAGATTATTACTTCAAAAGAAGACTTAAAAGAAGGGGTAAAAGGCCTCCATGAACTAGGGGCAAAAATGGTGGCAGTGACCCTGGGGAAAGATGGTGTATATCTTTCAAATGGTGAAGAAAGTACCATTATAGACAGTATTAATGTTGTTTCTATTGATTCCACAGGGGCAGGAGACGCTTTTGTAGGTGGGTTTCTTTATTCAGTGGCTCAATTAGAAGAACCCTTAAAGTTGAGGGAAGATTTTAGCAAAATGAAGGATATTGCAGCTTTTGCCAATCGTGTGGGAGCTATTACTTGTACAAAATTGGGTGCGATTGCTGCTTTACCAAAATTAGAAGAAGTAAAGTGATGGTGATGATATGAAAAACCAAGAACTTATGGAAAAGGCATATAATAGAATAGCTGAAATGAAGGAACTGGTTGAACAGGATTATCATCGTCTGAAGTTTCATGTGATGCCACCAGTAGGTTTGTTGAATGACCCTAATGGTCTAATAAACATAGACGGGACTTATCATCTTTTTTATCAATTCCATCCCTTTAATACAACCCACGGCTTAAAGTATTGGGGACATGTGGAAAGTAAAGATTTAATAAACTGGAGGCAACTACCTATTGCACTGGCCCCCAGTGAATGGTATGAGAAAAACGGTTGTTACTCTGGCAGTGCAATTAATAATGAAGGTATCTTTACATTGCTCTATACGGGCAATGTAAAGGACCTTAATGGAAATCGTGAAACATATCAATGTATAGCCATGAGCCATGATGGAGTTAATTTTATTAAAGATATTAATAATCCTATTATGAATAATCAACCAGAAGGATATACAAGACATTTTAGGGATCCAAAGGTATGGAAAAAAGATGATACTTGGTATATGGTTATTGGTACTCAAACAACTGAAGAAGAAGGTCGGGTATTGTTATTTAAGTCACTGAATCTTCAACAGTGGAACTTAGTAGGAGAAGTAACTGGTACTAATATTAATGGCGTTGGTGAATTTGGTTATATGTGGGAATGCCCAGATCTTTTTATGCTAGGAGGTAAGGATGTTTTAATTGCTTGCCCACAGGGGGTAGAGCCCATTGATGACTTATACAACAACAGGTATCAAGCAGGATATTTTGTTGGAAAATTAAATTATGAAACAGGACAGTTGAGGCACGATGAATTTATAGAGTTAGATAGGGGTTTTGAATTTTATGCACCACAAACAACTTTAGATGAAAAAGGAAGAAGAATTCTAATAGCTTGGATGGGTCTACCAGAGGAAGAAGACCACCCAACTGTTGAATACGGTTGGATTCATGCCATGACAATTCCACGGGAACTAATGTTGGTGGATGATAAAATAATTCAAAAACCAGTAGAAGAAATGAAACAATTACGAAGGAATCCAGTTGTTTATGAAGAATTGATAGTACAAGATAAAGAATTGGTGTTGGATAATATAAAAGGTGATGTTTTAGAACTGGAAGTGGAATTTGAAAATATAGATGCTTTAGAATTTGGTATTCTATTAAGATGTTCAGAAGACAGAAAAGAAAAAACAATACTTTCATATAATGTAGACACTAATAAGGTTGAGCTTAACCGTAACTTTAGCGGAAAAGGTTATAGGGGAATAAGACGTTGCTTTGTTAATAGGAAGAAAATAATTAAATTCAATATTTTTGTTGATACTTCATCAATAGAGGTTTTTGTTAATGATGGAGAAGAAGTATTTACAAGTAGAATTTATCCAGATAAAGATAGCACTGGCATTAGTTTTTTTGCAGTAAATGGTTGTACAATAATAAAAAAATTACAAAAGTGGAACTTATGATAAAAGATAAATAACAGAAAGTAGGAGGAGTTAAAATAATGGAAAAAAAGGTAACAATACAAAATAAAACAGGATTACATGCAAGACCAGCGGGAATATTTGTAAAGGAAGCTACAAAATTTAAATGTGAAGTATCACTTATAAATGGTACTAAGACAGCAAATGGAAAATCTATTATTGGATTAATGGGACTAGAACTTAAATATGGAACAGAAGTAACAATTGTTACTAAGGGTGAAGATGAAGTAGAAGCTCTAAATAAGTTAGTTAAAGTAATTCAAGAAGACATCCTTAACATTTAGTTATGTTATATAAGTAATACCATTTACTTATTTTGTAATTATATTAAAATTGTATATTGAATAATGTTTAATCTGTAACCAATAAAATCCCTTCTTAATTTAGGAGGGATTTTTATTGTTTTAACGAATTAGGATATTATAGCCAACAATCCAGCAGAAAAAGCAAATTTTAAAAGAAAAACCAAAAGAGAATTAAAAAGAAATTCAAAAGAAAACTCTAAAAGAAAGTGATAGAACTTACTTAAGTATAAGCTGTATCTTTTACACAGGAGGGATACTATGGAACGAGTAAACAGTATATTAAATCATCCCCATTACATAGATCATTTAAAAAAAATTAGTAAAGCAGAGGTAGATCGTGGGTTTTGTAGACACAATCTACAACACTTTTTAGATGTGGCTAGGGTGGCTTATATAATAGTGTTAGAAAAAGATATAAAGATACCAAAGGACATGATTTATGCCGCAGCCTTATTACATGATATTGGACGATGGAAACAGTATGAAGACGGAACGGATCATGCTCTTTTAAGCGCTGAAATAGCAGAAGGGTTATTATATGAATGTAAGTTTAACCAACAAGAAATAGCACTGATAGTAGAGGCTATACGGAAACATCGAAAAGGAAAAAATCTATCAACAGACTTAGAAAAAGTTATATATGAAGGGGATAAAATGTCTCGTTTATGTATTGAATGTAATAAAACTATTGAATGTAAACGTTATGTGCAGGAAAAAGACAGCTTAATCCGTTACTAAACATTATAGTAAAGCATATTTATTTTTATCCCACAAAGGAGTGGCACAATTGATATTAATGATTGATAATTATGACTCATTTACCTATAACCTAATACAGTATTTATCCAGTTTAAATGAAGAAGTTGTTGTCTATAGAAATGACAGTATAACCTTAGATGAGATAGAAAACTTGAATCCTGAAATTATTGTTTTATCACCTGGACCCTGTACACCGAAGGAAGCAGGCATTTGTATAGAGGTGGTGGAAAAATTTAAAGGTAGAATACCCATTCTAGGTATTTGTCTTGGTCATCAAACAATAGGTCAAGTATTTGGGGCAAAGGTAATTAAAGCTAAAGAGCCTGTACATGGTAAGGTACACCCCATTAATCATAATAATGGCGGGGTGTTTAAGGGACTAAACAACCCCCTAAAGGTGACAAGATACCATTCTTTAATTATTGATAAAAATACCCTTCCCACTTGTTTTGAAATTACTGCTGAAACAATGGATGGAGAAATTATGGGAATTAAACATAGGGAATATATGATAGAAGGCGTTCAATTTCATCCAGAGGCAATTTTAACTGAGATGGGCATGGAGCTTTTGAATAACTTTTTAATACAAGCAAAACATAGATGAAGCAGGTGAGAAAATGTACATACAACAGATAAATACAGCCTTAAATAGTTTTGAATTGTTTACTATATTTAAAGATTACCCCTATAGCTTCTTTTTAGATAGTGGGATGAACCATGATGGATTGGGAAAATACTCATTCATTGGTTTTGACCCCCACCTCATTTTTAAAAGCAAGAATGATGTAATAAATATTATAAAAGATGGACAGCAACAGAGTTTTACTGGTGAGCCATTTGATAAACTAAAAGAAATTTTTAATCAGTATCAAAAAAGTTATAATACTGAAATTCCCTTCGTAGGGGGATTTGTGGGTTATCTGTCTTATGATTTATGTCACCATATTGAAAGACTTCCCAGAAGGGCTATAGACGATGTTGGTATTCCAGATAGCTTTTTTGGTCTTTATGATGGGGTTATCATCATTGACCATAAAGAAAACAAAACCTTTATTGCATCATTAGGGATTAAAGAAGATGCCCATAAGGTTGTTGGTGATATAGCTAAACAAATAGAAAAAGCAGAAAAAGTAGAAATTAAGAATGAGGAAATAAATAGAATTATGCCAGTGGAATTAAAATCTAATTTTACAAAGGAAGAGTATATTAAAACAATTGATAGAGTAAAAGAGTATATAAAAGAAGGAGACATATACCAAGCCAACTTAACTCAACGGTTTCAGTGTACCCTTGAGGAAAGTCCCTACCAATTGTATACAAAACTTAGAAAAATTAATCCAGCCCCTTTTGCCAGCTTTATAGACTTTGGAGAAGGGCAGATTGTCAGTAGTTCTCCAGAGCGTTTTATACAAATAAAAAAGGGAGTCATCGAAACTAGACCCATTAAAGGAACACGACCGAGGGGCAAAACCCTAGAGGAAGATTTATTAAATAAAAACGAATTAATAAACAGTGAAAAAGACCAAGCAGAATTATTAATGATTGTGGACTTAGAGAGAAATGACTTAGGAAAGGTATCTAAAACTGGTACGGTTAAAGTAACAGAGCTATTTCATTTAGAAGAATATCCAACAGTTTATCATTTAGTTTCTACAATACAAGGAGAAATTAAAGAAGAATGTGATGTCATAGATTGTATAAAGGCTACCTTTCCAGGTGGTTCAATAACGGGAGCTCCTAAAATTCGCGCTATGGAAATTATAGATGAATTAGAACCAACCCAAAGAAATATATATACAGGTTCCATCGGTTATATCGGATTAAATGGTGAAGTAGATTTAAATATTGTTATTAGAACCATCGTTTGTAAAGGAGATAAAGCCTATTTTCAAGTGGGTGGGGGTATTGTTTGGGACTCTGATGCAATGATGGAATATGAAGAAACCTTCTATAAGGCAAGGGCATTAATTCGTGCCTTAGAGGGTAAATAGAAACAGGTGATAAAAATGTATATCTCATTGAATGGTAAGTTGATTGAAGAAAGCAACAATTTAATTAATGCCAGTAGTGAAGCTTTTCTATATGGTTATGGTGCTTTTGAAACCATCAAGTTTAAGGGTATAAAAAAATACTATTTTGAAGAACATGTTGAAAGACTTAAAAATGCCTGTGAAAAGCTATATATGCCCTGGGAATTTGATATAAGTAGGGTGGAAAATTATTGTGATGAATTAATTGAACAGAACAAAATAAATTATGGTGCTTTAAAATTGTTGTATGCCAAAAATAGAGATAATCATTATTTGGTAATAACAATTAGAGAAAACAAGTATAAAGAAAATGATTATGATGGGGGTTTCAAGCTAAGTTTCACTGACATAAAACGGAATCCATACTCTATATTAACCTATATAAAGTCTAATAATTATATGGAGAATGTTTTAGCACGGAAAGAAGCATTAGATAACGGATATGATGAAATCATATTTGAAAATATTCATGGAAAACTTTGTGAGGGTTCTATAAGTAATATATTTTTTGTAAAGGGAGATAAAATATATACCCCGCAAGTTAGTTGTGGACTATTGCCAGGAATAATGAGAAACAAAATTATTGAAGTATGTAAAAAAAATTATATATATGTTGAAACAGGTGAGTATACAAGGGAAAGTCTATTTGAAGCTGATGAGTTATTTGTTAGTAATTCTTTATTGGAAATTATGCCAGTTGTTATGCTAGAGAATAAAAAATATGATCTAAAGAAGAATAATGTTACTGGAAAGTTGATGGGATTACTAAATAAATACTAAGGCAGAGGCGATGTCGTTAATTAATATTGGAAAATAAATAGTTAGTGGGGGAGCTATATGAAAAATATTCAATTAAAGTTAGATCGTAAATATAAGTTGGATTGTGGTAAATATCAGCTTAATTTGGGGTCTAAAACATTTATTATGGGAATTCTAAATATTACACCCGATTCTTTTTCAGATGGAGGAAACTATACAAATGTTGATAGAGCCATTGAACATGCCAAGAAGATGGTATTTCAAGGAGCAGATATTATTGATATTGGCGGTGAGTCCACTAGACCAGGGGCAGATGAAGTATCAGCAGAAGAAGAACTAAATAGAGTATTACCTGTGGTGGAAAGATTAACAAAAGAAATAGATGCACCTATTTCAGTAGATACTTATAAAGCAGAAGTGGCAGAAGCGGTATTAAAGGCAGGTGCTCATATTATTAATGATGTGTGGGGATTACAAAGGGACTGTAAAATGGCTTCTGTTATTGCAAAATATAATGTTCCTGTTGTGGTAATGCATAATCAACAGGGAACTAATTATGATAAAGATATTATGATGGCTATCCATGAATTTTTTATTAAATCAATAGAAATTGCACAACAGGCAGGAGTAAAAAAACACAATATTATTTTAGACCCTGGCATTGGATTTGGAAAAAATTTAGAACAAAATGCAGAAGTAATGTCCCGTTTAGGGGAACTTAATGACTTAGGGTATCCTATTTTATTAGGAACATCAAGAAAGTCAATGATTGGTAAGCTTTTAGATTTGCCACCAGAAGAAAGAGTGGAGGGAACATTGGCTACTTCTGTTATGGGAATTATACAAGGGGTAGATTTTATTCGTGTCCATGATATTGTTGAAAATGTAAGGACTGTAAAGGTGACAGATGCCATTGTTAGGGGGCGAATAAATGGATAAGATTATTATGAAGAATTTGTGTTTTTATGGGTATCATGGGGTACTACCAGAAGAAAACAAGCTTGGTCAGAAATTTTTTATAGATGTTGAACTGTATGTAAATTTAAAAACAGCAGGAATAAGTGATGATGTAGAAGATACAGTTAATTATGCAGAAGCATATGCCATTGTAAAAGAAATAACAGAAAACCAACAATATAAACTAATTGAAGCATTGGCAGAAAACATTGCAGACACTATACTAAATAAGTTTCAAACAGTAGAAGAAATTGAAATTCAAGTAAGAAAACCAGAAGCACCTGTTAAGGGGATATATGACTATTTTGCAGTGGAAATAAGGAGAAAGCGAAATGGCTAAAGTATATTTAGGGATAGGTAGTAATATGGGGGATAAAAAAGACTATATTGATAAAGCCCTTCAATTATTACAACAACATGAAGCTATTAAAACAATGAAAATGTCTTCCTATTATGAGACTGACCCAGTGGGATATGAAGATCAAGATGTGTTTTTAAATGTTGTAGTGGAAGTTGAAACCCTATTAACCCCCTATGAATTATTAGATTATTGTAATGGCATTGAAGCTAAATTAGATAGAAAAAGAATTATTAGATGGGGACCAAGAACCATCGACATTGATATATTATTGTATGAAAACCATCAGTTAAAGGATGGAAAATTAATTATTCCTCATCCTAGAATGACTGAAAGGGCTTTTGTGATGATACCTCTTTATGAAATTGCAAAGGATATTGTTATTGAGGGTGTAGAGATAAAAAATATTGTAGATAATCTACTACAGACAGGTATTAGAAGGATAGCTTTCAATAGCTAAACATATCTAAACGAAAGTATTATTACTAGAGGTTAAAAAATGAAGCAATTAAAACATTGATATACTGGAGGATTTACATGTTGGATGTTGTGGCAGCAATTATAAAAAACAATGATAGAGTCCTCATAGCAAGAAAAAAACAAGGAAAAAGCTTAGAGGGTTACTGGGAGTTTCCTGGTGGGAAAATTGAAGTAGGAGAAACACCAGAAGAAAGTTTAATAAGGGAAATAAAAGAAGAACTGATGGTGGAGATTAAAATAGTTAGTTATTTTGGAGAAAACATACATGATTATGGAAAAACCAAAGTGAGATTGATGGCTTTTATTGCTGAAATAGTTAGTGGCGAAATAGTGTTAAAAGATCATGATGCCATTGAGTGGGTTACGGTGGGTGAATTGGATAACTATTTTTTTGCCCCTGCCGATTTGCCCTTTGTTAATAAGTTAAAATTACATATATATTAATTTTATAATGAATAGTAGTCTTAATAGAGAAGGTAGAGGAAATACATTAAAAGTGCATAAGTGAAAAAAGATTGAAACTTAAATAGTATCAATCTTTTTTATTATATCTAAAAGTTGATTTTCAGTAAAAATTGTATTAGTCATTAAACAAGAAACTACAGATGAATACTGGGGAGCTAATTTATTCTTATACCAAAGTAGTGGATGATTAAAAAGGTCTAAGGCTATTTTTTCAACATTCAAGCCTAATGACTCCATACTATAACGCATTAAATGGGGTTTTTTACAAAAACTGCTGTTGGACCTATTACAAGGTTTACAAAGCCTACAACTCCCATTAGATAGTACTGTACCAGTTAATTTATCCTCAAGAAAACGTATAAACCTGTCAGATCTTGATCTTAATATAGAATTAGATGCTTTTATCTTCATATATTCAGTTTTAGTATGGCTGAACTGTCTTAAATCACAATGTAGGAGAAGTATTATAGCATAGTTATATTTTTCAGCTATTTCAGTATAGGTAGGGCTATAGGGTGGGCAAGCCCACTTTTTACCGTAGTTAACACAACCTTCTTTACAGAGATTTTGGAAATAAGGCTTATTTTCATAGTCAATTAAGTTTTCTTTGTTAATTAGGGTTAAACTAAGTTCTATGTTAATTCGAGAACTAGGGGTTGTAGTAATAAAACAATGTTTATACATTTATCATAACTCCCTTATTAAGATATTATTAATTAGTAATACTATACTAATACTTACACATTACATTATATAATAACAAAAACCGATATTTAATAACAATTTATGGTAATAAGTAGGTGATTATATAAAAAAAATTAGCACTCTATAAGAAAGAGTGCTAATTGGGTATTGACTGGAAAATAAGAACGTTGTAATATAGATATGTACAAAGGAAAAGGTCCTTTTTTCCTACATAACAATTTAATGATTAGAATATTTAAATACAAGGAGGGTTTTTTATGAGTATGGAAAAGGGAAGTTTATCAATTCACAGTGAAAATATTTTTCCAATTATTAAAAAGTGGTTATATTCAGACCACGATATCTTTATTAGAGAGTTAATCTCTAATGGTTGCGATGCCATTACAAAGGTAAAAAGACTAAATAGCTTAGGTGAAGCTGATTTAGGAGATAAAATAGATTTTAAAGTTAAAGTTGTACTTAATACAACAGAAAAAACTTTAAAGTTTATTGATAATGGTATTGGTATGACGGATGAGGAAGTAAAGAAATATATTAACCAAATTGCTTTCTCTGGAGCAGAGGACTTTATTAAAAACTATAAAGATAAAGGTGAAGTAGAACAAATTATAGGACACTTTGGATTAGGTTTTTATTCAGCCTTTATGGTGGCTAATATGGTGGAAATAGATACTTTATCCTTTAGATCGGATTCTAAAGCAGTTAAGTGGCGTTGTGATGGTGGAACAGAGTTTGAGATGGAGGAAGGTACTAAAGAAGAAAGAGGTACAGAAATCACCTTGCATCTAGGAGAAGATGGGGAAACTTTCTTAAACGAATATACTGTTAAAACTACTATTGAAAAGTACTGCTCTTTTATGCCTTATCCTATCTACTTTGAAGTGGCAGATAAAGAACCAGAAAAAGATGCAGATGGAAACATTATTGTAGACGAGCCTAAAGCATTAAATGAGGTAAGTCCTTTATATACAAAACAACCAAGTGCTTGTACTGATGAAGAATATAAAGAATTTTACAAAAAGACCTTTAATGAGTTCCAAGAACCTCTTTTCTGGATTCATTTAAACATGGATTATCCATTTAATTTAAAAGGTATTCTTTACTTTCCAAAACTAAAGGATCAGTTTGATACAATGGAAGGTCGTATTAAACTATATAATAGTCAAGTTTTTGTTGCAGACAATATAAAAGAAGTAATTCCTGAATTTTTATTATTATTAAAAGGAGTTATAGACTGTCCAGACTTACCATTAAACGTATCTAGAAGCTTTTTACAAAATGATGGTTATACAAAGAAAATATCAGATTATATTACTAAAAAGGTTGCAGATAAATTAAATAGTCTGTTTAAATCAAACAGAACAGAGTTTGAAAAGTTTTGGGATGATATTAGTCCGTTTATTAAATATGGATTACTTAGGGATGAAAAATTCTACGAAAAAGTACAATCAGTTATCCTTTATAAGACTACAGATGACCAATATTTAACTATTGGAGAATACCAAGAAAAATATGCTGATAAGTTGGACAAACAAGTATACTATGTTTCAGACACAGTACAACAAGCTCAATACATTAGAATGTTAAAAGAGCATGGTGTGGAAGCAGTTGTGTTAGATCATAGTATCGATTCACCTTTTATTTCTCAAATTGAGTCGAAGAACACAGAACTTAAGTTTAAGAGGGTTGACTCCCATATATCTGATCTAATGAAGGATGCAGATGAAGCAACAGATGAAGAGACAACTAAAAAAGAAACAGAAGTTTTAGTAAGTGTATTTAATAAAGCCCTTAATAAAGAAGATTGTAAAATTCAATTGGAGAATTTAAAGTCTGAAGATGTAGCTGGAATGGTGGTTGTTTCTGAAGAAAGCAGAAGAATGCAAGAAATGATGAAACAATATGGTATGGGTGGCGGATTAAACTTTGGTATGATGCCAAATGAAGAAATATTAGTACTTAATAAAAAACACCCCCTTATTAAATATGTTTTAGATCATTCAGAAACAGAAACAGACACATTAAATTTAATTGCACAACAGGTATATGACTTAGCAGTTTTAACAAATAAGCCCCTTGCACCAGAGGCAATGACTAACTTCATTAAAAGAAGTAATGAGATAATGAAGAAGGTAATAAGTTAAATATAAGGGCGTATAAGAAAAGGAAGTAGGATAAAACCTGCTTCTTTTTTTAGGTTCTATAATAAATGTTGGGGTTTCAAACTCCAGCATTTTTTTGAAAACCAATATTCACAAAATTTATATTAAGATATATTTTGATGTGAAATAGTAGTTATTTTTTTAACTAAGTTATTGAAATAAAAATAAGTTTATTATATAATCAATATGAATAAAAAATAACAAGAATTATGGTTAATATGACAAAATAATTAATGGCATAATGATACTTGTTATTAAAAAGGTGTATTAATTGTAAAACAATTAGACAAAGTCAAAGTGAAGGAGAATTTTATGAAAAACAAAAAAATGATTTTATTGTTGGCGATGGTGTTAGTAGTAATGTTTTTCAGTGGGTGTACCGTAGTTAGATGGGCAAAATATAATTCAACAGAAGTACAAGAGTTTAAGAAACAGTTATTAAGTGAACACAATAATGTTAAAAATATAACTATAAAATATTATGTTCCTACAGTACAAATAGCTTTTGATGTAGAAAAAGACATTACAGAAGAAGAAATATTAGAAATATTCTATAAAACGAAAACATTACTAACTGATGAAATTTTTCAAAGTAAGTTCTTTGAAGCATTTTTTAGTCAGTATACAGAAGTAGATTCTAATGTATATCCAGAAGCAAGTGTAGTTTTTTACGTAAAAGGAAATACAGACACTAAATATGAGTTTAGATCTTTTTACTATAAAAATAGAGATTCGGTTGCTAAAGACATAGACGGTTATAACACTTGGTATTACAGCAACAAAGACAAACAAATGCAACTTCCAGATACATACGAAGAGGCAGGAGACTTTAAGTTAAATTAAAATAAAAAAGTCCTTTGAAATAATAAATTAAAAAACAATAGTTAAAAAGCATATCCAAATCATCAAAACCTTTTAGATTAGATTAAAAAGTAATTAAACTAGTTTTTTAACTAAACCATCAAGGAATCTAACTTTGCATAAACAGAGGGAGGTTCTTTTTGTTTTGTTTTTTTATATATTTTAATAGTTAACTTAAATATTTTTGCTGTAATACACATTTATAAATGTATAATTGACAACACCAAAAACCATTGTCAATTGGGTATTTCAACAAAAAAGCTATACCTACAAGTTATAAGTATATAAAATATAGCTATATTAACTTAAGCAATTCAAATAAGTAAATTTTAATATAAAAACATAACAAATAACTAAAAATACTGTATAGTGTCATTATAGGAAAAGTTTAAGTATATAAAATATTTAATAAATTCTATCGGTTTAATATATATGCTAAAAGGAAAGGAGACATGCTTAATGGAGGGACTAACCCCAGGGGAAAAAATAAAAAAACTACGTTTAAATTTAGGCTTAAAACAGGACGACATAACAAATGAAGCAGTTTCAAAAAGCTTAATTAGCATGATAGAAAGAAACAAAAGAGGATTAACATGGAATGTTGCAAATTCCATTGCCAAAAGTTTTAATAGATATTATAAAAATATGAACAAGAAAATAACAGCAGAGTTTTTAATGGAAACAGAGGAAGACAGAATAAAAAAGGAAATTAAAGAAGAATTAAGCCTACTAAAAGACTTAATTGATAGTGAAAATGTTGATAAAAAAGTAATGAATACATTGTTTGATAAAGTATTAATATCAATAAACCAATTAAAATTAAAGAAAGAAAAAGCAGAATTTCTTTTTTTGAGAGGTGAATTTAATTATATAACCTATGATTATAAAGAAGCCATAAACGATTTTACAGAAGTATTGGTATATTATATAGAGGGTAAAATTTATAGTGAAATTGCAAATGTATATAATTATTTAGGTGCATGTCATCAGATGTTAATGACACTAGACCAAGCTATAAACTATTATGTAAAGGCTTATGATATTACGGTAGAGAATAACACCAGTAATAGAGAAAAAATATGGATGGAAACAACGTGTAATCTTATTGTATGTTATAGAAAAATGAAAAGGTATGACTTAGCAATACATTATATAAATAGATTTAAAGGGACGAAATGTAAGGAACAAAAGCTATATAAACAAATTAATGGCAGTATAATGCTATTGGAAGCCAATACCTATAGGGACATGAGTAATTTTGTTAAGGCTGAACAGATATATAATAAACTTTTAGAAGTTAAAGAAGAACTAACAGATGAATTGTTGTTTATGACTTATGACAACTATGCCATTTTACTATTGGATAAAGGTAGGGTGGATAGTGCAGTAAATAAGGTTAGTAAAGCCTACGAATTATTTGATAAGGTTAAGCCTTATAATAGGTTAGGTTTAATATTTACTAAAAGTAAATGTTATATGAAGTCTGGCAGGTTAAGTAAGTTATATGAAACCTTACAAGAGGGGCTAACCCTTGCAGAAGAAGTAAACCATATAGAAATGATTATTAACTTCCACTTTGCTTATACCCAAACCTACATATATAATATGGATTATGGCAATGCCTTAAACCATTTAGGGATAGTTGAAAAATATATAAAGCAGTACGACATAAAAACAAAGGTTAATGATTTAAATATTTTTTATGCAGAAATATATTGTAAAGAAGGAAAAGCTGAAAAAAGTGTAGAATATATGTTAAAAGTTAGGAAAGACTATTTTGACTTGAAAAACTTATAACATATGGGAGGTTTTTGTATGAAAAAAGTAAAAGCAGTAATTTCATATCTGTTAGTTTGTTTCTTCATATTTGCTAGTTTTAGTAGTTTTTTAGTTAGTAATAACAATTTTAAAAATAATATTATAAATACTGCTATGGGTGTTATTAGTATTAATAATGATCCTGCTCCAATTGTAAAGTAAAAAAGTTTAATGTGGACAATATTAGTCAGAGTTTTTTGCAAAAAATAATAATCCTTGTGGTTACTTAAAGGCAGTGAAAGGTATTCTTTTTGGAGTATCTTTCTTTTTTATTCTATCTAATTTTATATAAAACTTAACTAAAATAATTATTTGCTAAAATTACAAGAGAAACCCCCGTTAGTATTATATATTGTTTTAATAGAAGGCTAATAAGAAAATTGTATAATAAATAATAATAAAATAAATATAAAAAAATTTTAAAAAAAGGAGTAAAAACATAATGATGGAGTTAACCCCAGGGGAAAAAATAAAAATGCTACGGTCAAACTTGGGATTAAAGCAGGAAGACATTACAAATAATGAAATTTCCAAAAGTATAATTAGCTTAATAGAAAGAAACAAAAGAAATTTAACATGGAGTGTTGCAAAAATAGTCGCCAACAACCTTAATAAATATTCTGCTGTTATGGGAAGGGAAATAACCCCAGAATATTTAATGGAAACAGAAGAAGATAGGGAAATAAATAAAGTTAGAGATGAATTGAATATAATAAAAGGTTTAATTGATAAAAAGAAAATAGACAAAAAAATAGTGAAAACTATGTTTGATAAAGTAATAACCTCAATAGATATTTTAAAACTAAAAAAAGAAAAGGCAGAGCTTCTTTATCTAAAAGCTACTTATTATTATAACACCTACGAATATAAAGAAGCTATAAATTGCTTTACCGAAGCGTTGGTGTATTATATAGAAGAAAAAAAACATAAAGAAGTAGCCCGTATATATAATCACATTGGGGCAAGTTACCATATGTTAATGGCTGTAGAACAGGCTATATATTATTATACAAAAGCAAATGATATTGTATTGATAAATAATACTGTTAATAGAGAAAAAATATTAATAGAAACAACTCGTAATATAATATTGGTCTATAGAATAATGAAAAGGTTTGACCTAGCAATGGAATATATAAACATATTTAAAGTAATAAAATGTATAGATGAACAAGAGTATTTTAAAACTCTGTATAATGAAGTAACTGTACTGGAAGCAAACACCTACAGAGATTTAGGCAATTTTATAAAAGCACAGCAAACCTATGAAAAACTACTACAAATAAAAGACGAATTAAATGAAGACACTTTATTTTTAACCTATCATAACTATGGGAAATTGTTGTTTGCAGAAAACTTAGATGATGCAATATATTATACAAATAAAGCCTTTGAGCTAAAGGACAGGATAAGCACCATGTATATCCCCTGGATATATCAGCATAAAGCAAAGTGTGCCATGAGGTCTGGTAGATATAGCAAAGTTTTTGAAATAGTAAATGAAGGGCTTGCAGTAGCTAAGGAGTTAAATAGTATTAATAAAATAATCGATTTTCATTTTATATTAATACAAGTATATATAGCACTAGAGCAGTATGAAAATGCTTTAAGTGAACTAAATTTAGTTGAAAGTATCATTTTTAAGAATAATATAAAGTTGAAAATAAATGATTTAAATATTTTTTATTCTGAAGTGTACTGCAAATTAGGGGAAACCAATAAAAGTGTAGAATACATGTTAAAAGGTAGAAGTGACTATTTTGATGTGGTGTAAAAAATAGTTAATAAGACAAAAATCAAAAACATTATGACGAGGTGTTGGAATATGGTTTTAATAGCACTCATAATTTCATACATGGAGTATTTAGTAATTAGAAAACTATTACTTAGCAAACTAAACATTAAATTAGATATATTGCCTGATCGTTATTACGATAATCCTAAAAGAAATTGGTTAAATGCATTTGTTTTTATGTTTTGTTTTATATTTACAGTGGGTGTAATGGGTTTAATTTGGGGGTTTGAAATTTTTTGAATTTAAGCATTAAGTTGCTAATTCAAATAAATTTAAAAATTCTGTATACTTTATTAAAATAGTGTGATAAAATTAATATCTGTAAACACTAAATTGTTTTTATAGTTAATATTAAGTCGTATTATTCTGTTTCTATCCCAAAGATAACAAATAAGAAAGCCTTGTTTGGGAAAAAGGCTATGGCTTAAGTTATTTAAAAAACTAAGGAGGAAGTAAATGAAAAAAATAATAGTTATTTTAATAATTTTAGCAATGGCTACATCACAGATAGGTGTATTAAAAGTTGAAGCGATGAGTACAAGTTATTATGCTTCAAACAGTGTAGGTGTTTTAAAGAATTTGTCATTAGATGGGCAGAGTTATGAAAAAGTATTAGATCAATCTATTGTTATTTCGGATATTCAAGTAGAAAACGACATAATTAGCATTAATGGAAAATACGTAGAGAACAAAAGCAATGATAAAAAATCTTTATCAACACCTTTTAAATTACAGGGAAAATTATTCAAAAGTATTGATAGAGAAAATGTTTATGTGGGTGAGCTGGTTGACGAATTAGATAATTTCAATGTGATTCATTTTTCTATTGATAACTCTTTAATTAATAATACCATAAACATAGAACATGTTAACGATTATTTTACATTAAAGAAACAATTTGTAAAAAGTTTTAATGTATTTGATGTTGTTAATAAAACTACAAATAATAAATCTTTAATAAACCTATATTTGTTAAAAGATAGAGACTTAATTTTTATGGAAGAGTTTATTCCATTGAATGTTAATTTGCCAGCTATTGAAGTATTAGAGAAATCCTTACCTGCTGGAGAATTATGGTTTAGTAGAATAGTTAAACCTCAAGGAAGTGTAGTTATTGACACTGAAGATGATATTTTAACAATTGATAAAAAATTAAATAAAATACCAATTAAAGAAATTAGGGTTTCTCTAAGGAAGCAAATTAAAGAAACTAAAGACAAAAATTTTAATTCTGAAGAGATAAGTATTTTAAATGCAGCTAGTTACAAAACGGTAGTTAAAGACAAAATCTATGTAGCTTGGTCAACACTAGGGAGTGGAACAGAAGCTGCTCATCATATGGAGGAAATGAAAGTAAGGTATGAAGTGTACGGACCTACTTCTGTTAACCCAGGACAGGGTGCAACAGATAATAGTATTTTAACATCAAATGTAAAAGCTGAAATTAGAGTTACTTCTCAAAGAACAGTTACTTTTAATTATAATAAGACCAGTTCATTTGAAAGAGGATATAATACTTTTGTAATAGGTAGAAATAGCAACTTATTATTAGATAAAAACAGAGATATTGAAGTAAGGTTATTGGTAGGAACACCCAAAACATCTACTAGAACAAAATATTATGATTTTTTTAATAAAGCACAAGGAAGTTATACTTTAATTAATAGTGGTAGCATAAATTGGTCGGCATTATTACTGGATGGTATTAATAGAATACCTGTATTGGGAGCAGCTACTAGTCTTCTTTCAACTGCGGACATACAAGGAACTTCAACTGTTTCAACTGACTTTTTTTCAACAACTCAAGAGGTTTCATCTGTAGCTTCAAAACCTCCTGTTAGTACATATATGGAAAGTGCAGGACATAGATTTACCTTAGATAGTACGCTTGGTACAAGATTTCAAAGAGGTGTAAGCGAAAACAGAAATGTAATAGCACAATTTAGATACTTTGTTGGAAATAATTGGGGTGATACCTTTGAAGAAAAATATTATACTAATTCTATAACCTTTAGTTATACTGTCAATTCCGTAAAATATTAATATAATTTTGGTACATATAACTAAAGAACTTTAAACTGTTATATATGTTTGTTTTTAAAGTGAATTGCTTTAAAATAGGAGGGGTGAAAAAGATTAAAAAAATAACTGGTATTATATTAGTGTTCATATTGGTGTTTATATTAGGTTTTTTAGTAGGTTCACCAAATATGTTTAAAACAGGAAATCCTATTGCTATTGTAAACGGAATAATTAAATTGAATTTTAATAACGAAAGTAAAATTGTTCAAGTTTCGAATAATCCTCAAAGATATGTAAGTAAGATAGAAGAAGGTAACTATCCATTTGTTGAACTGATGAATAAAGAGGGTTGGAAATTTGAAGAGAATATGTTAGTGGATACGGGTTATGGAATAACATTTTCAAAGAACGGAGAACGACTAGTTGTAAAAGATTTTCAATTTTCTAGAAAATATCGAGTTTGGGAAGTTGTTAATTGATAGTACATTAGAAAAAAATATTGATAAAATACATAAGAAAGAAGCTATTTTAATTAATAGCTTCTTTTATTTTTCTCATAACTATAACTATGAACAATTACTAATTTTAGAGACTTTAGATGATAAATATTTTACTACAGAAATACCTCCTTAAAGCTCGCAATGAGGTATTTTTTAATGTTAAGGAAATTATGCTTTAAATCTATTTTTTATTTCTCTTCAAAATAATTAAAAACAATTTAACTAAAAGGATAAATAATTTATTGATTAAACAGAAAAAATAAAACATATTGATAATTTAAAGCTAACATACAAGGTTTGAATAATTTATTAGTTTATAGTTATAGTAATGACTTAATTCTAGGAGGAAAACCATGAATAACATTGATGAGAGCATACTTAAAGTTAATCTACTATCTTATTGGATTGATTCAACTGAAAAAACAAAATATCCACCTTTACAAGAGGACATTCAAGTAGATGTTGCAATAGTAGGTGGTGGAATGGTGGGAATCACAACTGGTTATTTATTAAAACAAGAGGGAATCAAAGTGGCTATTATAGAGTCTGATAGCATTCTTCAAGGAACAACAGGACATACAACAGCAAAAGTTACATCGCAACATGGTTTAATTTATAATAAATTAAAATCAAAAATGGGTAATGAAATGGCTGAAATATATGCAAATGCCAATGAAACTGCAATAAAAGTGATGGAAAAGCTTGTTAAAGATAAAAATATAGATTGTGATTTTCAACAACAATCAGCCTATGTTTATACCCAGTCGGATGAATATGTACAAAAAATAGTGGATGAAACTAAAGTTGCCGCCGCATTAGGTATAAATGCCCACTACTTAGAAGAAACCCCCCTTCCCTTTCCAGTAAAAGCAGCAGTTCGTTTTGATGGACAAGCACAATTTCATCCTAGAAAATATCTTCTTGCTCTAGCAAAGGAAATAGATGGTGATGGAAGTTATATCTTTGAAGAAACAAGAGCTGTAGATATTGAGGGTGATAATCCAGTTGTGGTAATAACGGAAAAAGGGAAAAAAGTGAAGGCAAATAAAGTAATTATAGCATCGAATTACCCCTTTTATGATAAACCGGGTCTTTACTTTGCAAGGGTTTATCCAGAACGTTCCTATGTACTTGGGGTAAAAATAAAGGAGACATATCCTGGAGGAATGTATATTACAGCAGAAGACCCCGGACGGTCTTTACGAAGTCAGAAATATAAAGATGGAGAATTAATTTTGGTTGGTGGAGAACATCATAAAACTGGGCATGGTAAAAGTACAATAGTACACTATAATAACTTGAGGGATTTTGCTGAGGATACATTTACTGTACAAGATATATTATATAGATGGTCTACCCATGACTGTGTTACTGCTGATGAAGTTCCTTACGTTGGTCAATTAGCCATTACAACACCAAATATCTTCGTTGCAACTGGATTTAGAAAATGGGGCATGACAAATAGTACCGTATCAGCCATAATTCTTAGGGACTTAATAGTAGAAGGTACTAATCAATGGAGTCCTCTATATAATCCCTCACGATTTACACCTATGGCTTCTGCGGGTAAGTTTATAAAAGAAAACGTAGATGTTGCAGTTAACTTTGTTTCAGGTAAGTTATCGCCTGTATCGGTGGAAAAAGACATAAATATAAATGAAGCAAAAATAATAAATGTTGATGGTCAGCGGGTGGGGGCGTATAAAGATAGTGAAGGTAACTTACATCTTGTAGATACAACTTGCACCCATTTGGGTTGTGAGTTAAACTGGAATGATGCTGAAACAACATGGGATTGTCCTTGTCATGGATCAAGATTTACTTATGATGGAGGCATTTTGAAAGGTCCTACTGTAAAACCATTAAAAAAGTTAAATTAGGCTAATAGAACTATTTTTTAATATAAATAGATTACTTGCACTCCTAAAAGTTCTAATTTCTATAATAGAACTAGGTTATAAATAGAAAGGAGAATTATAATGGAGGTTGAATTGCTTAAAGCCTTAAAAACGCATTTATATAGAATGTCGTTTAACTGTATTACCATTGATTTAACAAAAAGCGGAAACTGTTGAGGGGCTTATATGATACCATCAGTTATGATGGGTAAACCCAACAACTTACAACAATTTAATGTTGTTGATATTGAAGATATAACAGTGTATATAAACAAAAACATTTTTTATAATAAAGAATTAGTTGATAATATGGTACGGAACCTACTGAATTTAAATGATTAAAAGTTGAGAAAGAAGAGTCACATATAGGACTCTTTTTTTATACTATTTTACAGTAATATTAAGGAATAAAGCATAAAATTTGACAAATAAAAATTTTAGTATAAAATTATAAAGTAGCTCTAAATACCTTAAATTGCTTAAAATAATTAAAATTAGATAAAATACCATATTTAAGGAAGTGATATAGATGATAAATAATACTGCATATACAATTCTGATTGTTGATGATAATCATAACAATTTATTTTCTTTAAGAAATCTAATTGAAGAATATATCGATGCTACAGTTATAGAGGCTGATTGTGGTCGAGTAGCACTTCAAAAACTAATAAATTATAATGTAGATTTAATTATTTTAGATGTTCAAATGGAAGAAATGGATGGCTTTGAAATTGCTACTTTAATTAAACAACGAAAAAAAACTACTGACATACCAATTGTTTTTTTAACAGCATCTTATGTGGGAGACGAGTTTAGAAAAAGAGGGTTTAAAATAGGAGCAGTTGATTATCTAACAAAGCCAATAGATGAATATCAATTAATAAATCGTATTAATGTTTATCTTAAATTAATCGAAAAAGAAAGAACAATGAATGTAATGTTAGAAAAAAAAGTAACTAAGCAGATTGAAGAGTTAAAAAAGGCAAAGGAAGAAGCTGAGGTAGCAAATGAGGCTAAAAATACATTCCTTGCTAATGTCTCCCATGAATTTAGAACACCCCTTAATATTATTATGAGTACAACACAAATGCTTAAGTTATATTTAAATGATGAAGAAATTAACAGAGGTCAAATGAGGAAAAAAGTAGATCTACAGGTGCAAAATTGTTATCGCTTGTTAAGGCTTGTTAACAACTTAATTGATATTACAAAAATAGATTCTGGTCACTTTGAACTTTGTAAAACAAAATGTAATATTATAGAAGTTATTAAGGCTATTACTTTATCTGTTGCAGAGTATGTTGAAAACAAGGGGATTAGCCTTAGTTTTGAGACAAACATAAAAAAACAAATAGTAGAATGCGACTTAAATGCTATGGAGCGTATTATATTAAATCTTTTAGCAAATGCCATAAAGTTCACCCCTAGAGGGGGAAGTATACAAGTTAAAATAGTAGGTTATAAAAAATATATTCAAGTTATAGTTAAAGATACAGGAATAGGAATTGCAGAAGACAAACTACCTCTTATTTTCCAGCGGTTTAAACAAGTGGATGAATTATTAACCAGAAAGCATGAGGGGAGTGGAATTGGTCTTAATTTAGTAAAATCTTTGGTGGAAATGCATGGGGGAAATATATATGTCCGTAGTAAATATCAAGTAGGAAGTGAATTTTTTATAGACATACCAGTGGATACAAGTATTCTACAAAAGCAAGAAGAAATAACTTCCCTATATAGATCAGATGAAAGTGTTATTCAAAAAATACATGTAGAGTTTTCGGATATATACTTTTTAGAAAATATATAAAAACACTATGAAAATCTACTTTGATGGGGAGGTTTTACAGATTGATGAAGAAATATTTAAAATTCAATATTTTAAATAGATTAATTTTAGCATTGTTAATATCCATTAGTGTGGTAATCGGTTATGGGATATTTACAGTATTAAAAATACACAATTTAGGAGATTTAACTAAAGATATATACAAAGATCCACTAAAAGTATCTAATACAGCAATTGAGGCTCGTGTGAATATATTAAAAATACAAAGAGAAATGAAAGATTTACTTTTAACAGATGATGAAAATATTATGGATGACTTAGAAGTAAAAACAACACTTCTAAATAATAGGGTATTGTTACAATTGGAGTTATTAGATAAGCAAGCGGAAAAAAAAGAAGTTTTATTATTGGTAGAGGAGATTAGAGAACTATTTTTAATATGGCGACGGAATCAGGAGAAAATGATTAAATATAAAAGAATAGGAAGTCTTCCAGATGCAATTGAAATTTCATTTGGTACAAATGTAGAACTAATTGAAAAAATGGAGGCTAAATTAGTTTCCATTGATAATATTTCTCAAGACAAGGCTAAAAGATTAGTGGAAGATACATATGAAATAGAAGAGTCACTGGTAAATACGATAAAGACTTTAATGTTAGTTTTAGGTTTGTTTCTTACACTTTTCTTTATCTTTATTATTAGAAGTATTTTAAAGCCTATTAAAATATTAAATAAGTCTATGGATGATAATATTAATGCTAAAGAATTAAAAAAGGTGCAAATAGAAGGAAATAATGAAATAGTAGATATTTCTAGGTATTATAATCAATTAATAGAAAAGTTGAATAATTTATTTTGGATTAAAGATAGTCAAAATCAATTAAATGAAGCCATATCGGGGGATATGCCAATTAATGAATTAACACAAAAAGCTCTAAATTTTTTAGCACGAACCGTTGGTGCAGGTAAAGGTGCTTATTATTTGTATGACCAAGATAAAAATGTTCTAAAGTTGACAGCATCCTTTGCTTTTACAGAGAGGGAACATTTATCTAATGAATATCAGCTGGGGGAAGGAATAGTGGGGCAAGTGGCGCTAGAAAAAGAGGCTATTTTGCTTAAAAATGTTATTAAGAAGGATGAATATATTATAACCGGCACATATCAAGAAGTACCAAATAACATTTATACTTTCCCTTTGCTATGTGAAGGTAATTTGTATGGGGTAATAGAATTAGCATTGTTTGAAGAGTTTAGTTCTTTAAAACAAGAATTTATTATTCAAGCTGCAAAAATAGTTACAATTAATTTATTTTCTGCATTACAAAGAGAAAAGATTAAAGATTTACTTAAAGCCTCGGAAGTAGCACAAACACAAGCTAAATTAAATGCTAATGAATTACAAAAGGCAAATACCATATTAGAAGAGCAACAGCAGCAATTACATCAACAGACGGCAGAACTACAACAAACAAATGCAGAACTAGAAGAGCAACAGCAATTGCTTCAACAACAAAGTGAAGAATTACAACAAACAAATACACAATTAGAAGAACAACAGCAGATTTTAGAACAGCAATCTAATTTATTAAACATGAATAATACAGAATTAGAAAAATCAAAAATAGAACTCATTAATTATTCTCAAAAACTAGAGTTAAGTAATAAATATAAATCTGAATTTTTAACTAATATGTCCCATGAACTTAGAACTCCTCTGAATTCTATTATTCTTCTTTCTAGGCTTTTGATGAATAATAAAAATGAATTACAACAGGATGATTTAGAGAAAGTAGAAGTAATACATAGTTCTGGACGAGAATTATTAAGATTAATAAATGATGTCTTAGATCTATCTAAAATTGAAGCGGGAAAAACAGATTTGAATATATCAAAATTTCACTCCAGTGAATTAACTAGAGAATTAAGACTGTTATTTACAGAGTTAGCACAAAATAAAAACTTAAAGTTTAATGCTAAAGATTCTATTAATTTATTGCTGATGGGAGATCGTGATAAAATATCTCAAATTTTACGAAACTTAATAGCAAATGCCATTAAGTTTACACAACAGGGTTCAGTAAACTTTACAATAGTTTCAGATATAGAAAACAAAGGAAGAGTTATTTTTAAAGTAGAAGATACAGGAATAGGCATTAACAAAGAGAACTTTAGTAGTATATTTGAAGAGTTTAAACAAGAAGATGGATCTATTTCAAGACGCTTTGGTGGAACCGGTTTAGGTCTGTCTATATCTAAAAAATTGGCTGAGTTAATAGATGGGGGAATTATAGTAGAAAGTAGTCCTAATGAGGGAAGTTGTTTCTCACTATTTGTAGATAATATTATTGTAGATGAAAAGTATAATACGATAGTTGAAAATTCCACAATTGCTCTTGAAGAGAGTGCCTATACTACTGATGAGGAAACAATATCACATAAAGATAAAGTGATACTTATTATTGAAGATGATTTTCACTTTGCTAACTATATTAAAGAAATAAATGAAGGGTTGGGATTTAAGACACTTACTGCTAAAAATGGGAGTGAAGGCCTTTATTATTTAAAAAACTATAATGTTGACGGAATAATATTAGACCTAAAGTTAGAAGACGAGAAGGAACTAAGGGATTTAAAGTTGATTAAATACTTTAAGGATATAAAACTAGAGACACCTATAATCATTTATACAGAAAAAGACTTAACAGAGCAACAAGAAAGGGAAATAAAAAAATATGTAGATAGTATTATTATTAAGACCTCTAACTTAAGTGAAAGATTTATTGATGAAGTGACATTATTTCTGCATAGGATTAAAAAAGTACCAGAAAATTCTCCGTATTTAATTTCAAAGACAAATATTGAATATTCCCTTAGCCTACATAATAAAAAAATTTTAATTGTAGATGATGACACTAGAAATATTTTTGTTTTAGCTACTGCATTGGAGGAATATGGTGCAGAAATACTAGAAGCTGAAAATGGAAAAATAGCATTATCAATTTTGAAAAAACAAAAAGTAGATTTAATATTAATGGATATTATGATGCCAGAGATGGATGGGTTTGAAACAATAAAGAGTATCCGAAAAGATCAGATGCTAAAAGAGATGCCTATAATAGCCATCACGGCAAAATCTTTAAAAGAAGATAGAGATAAATGTATAATGGCTGGAGCCAATGATTACATCTCTAAACCAGTTAATTATGATGTGCTTATTCGTTTAGTAAAGGCTTGGATTGAAAAGAGTTAATTAAGGAGACGTTTAATGGAGATTGAGATACAGCATAATTTGGATGGATTGAAAAAAGTATCAGTTTTTGGTGAAATTGAAATAGAAGATGATGTAGAAACTATAATGGAATTATTGAATGTAGGAGAAGAAGAGAAGATACAAATCATATTTAATGATGCAACTGTTATTAAAAAAGCTATTATAGACAAACTCTATCTTCTCCAAAGAAAAAATCAAACTATAGTTCAAGTATGTAAACAATATTTGTTTACATATTTATTTAAATTAGGTATTCGTTGTAAACTCATTAGTAAAGAAAAAATCAGTGGAAATAAAAGAAATAATCAATATTGTAAAGATTTTCAATTTAACAAGGTAGAAGTTAAGCACTTTCTAGAGGAAATTTTTCATTGTTATGGATATGATTACACCAACTATCAAGTAGAGAGTATAATGCGAAGAATAAAAATATCAATGGTAAGACAAGGTATAAGTAATTTTAATTTATTTAAAGAGTCTGTATTAATGGATGAAGGTTTATTTGAACAGTTATTTATTGACTTTTCAATAAATACAACAGAGTTTTTTAGAGACCCAGTTGTGTTTGCAGAAATAAGAGAAAAATTATTACCTTACCTAAATTCCTATGCCCATATTAAAGTATGGTGTGCGGGTTGCTCTACTGGACAAGAACCCTATTCACTGGCTATGGCACTACATGAAATGGATATGTTAGATAAGGTTCAAATTTATGCAACAGACATTAACCCTTATGTAATTCAAGAAGCTAAAAATGGATTATATCCATTGATGGGATTAGAGAATCATATACAAAATTATAGAAGGGCAAAGGGAAATAAGAGCTTTATGAAATACTTCAAAATGAATGGTGAATATATGGAAATAAGTGAATTATTAAAAAAAAATATTTTGTTTTTTCAACATAGCCTTATTGGAAGTGGTATATTAAATGAATTTCAATTAATTTTATGTAGGAATGTACTCATTTATATTGAACCTATTTTACAGAAGAACATATTAGAAAACTTTTATCATTCTTTAGATTGGAACGGATTTTTAGTATTAGGAAAAAGTGAAGGAATAATAAACAACGAAGGTTCAGATTACTTTTATAGTTATCAAAACCCAGAAAGTAAAATTTTCAAGAGAAAGTAATTAAGCTTAAAAGTAAATATTTAAACTGTATCTTATTTTGATACAGTTTTTTTTATTAAGAAGCTAATGAAATGTTTTTATAGTTATTATATAAATCTATATACATGTTTAATGAAGGACTTTCATATATGATATAGAATAAGTATCATCAAACAAATATTTTAAGTAGTGGTGGAGGAAGGTTATGAGTGTTGGAGTCAATGATGAAATTAAAACAGATATAAATAAAATAGTATCTATAGAAGGTTTAACCGAGGAGTACTTAGACTTATGGTGGGGGATGAAGTCGGACTTTCCAAGTTTAGCAAAAGAAGTTAGTTTGTTTGATAAATATACTAATGAAAGAAAAGTAGAAAAGTTTAGAAAAACTCTTTCTAGCGAAATAAAGGGAATGACGAAAGAACAGGAAGAGTATGAAAATTACAGTAATAAAATATTAACAACACTAAAAGACTTTGAAAGTGGAATTATTGGATATGAAAACGGCTGTATAGACTTTTTTATTAATAGGGGTTATTTATCAATTACAGAAGAATTTATTAAGACAGTTAATGAGTTTGATGCTAGTATGGATGTTTATGAAGTATTTCAAGCCATTAGAAATGTATGGATTATGAATAGTATTCAAATATTACTTAAAATAGAAGTGGTATTGACCCCTTCTATTTTTGCTTACAGCATGTTATATCCTTATAGTGATAATTATTTAGATGATATAAATATAACGATGGATGATAAAATTAACTTTAATAAGAGGTTTAAAGAATGGTTAATAGGAAAAAAAGTAGCACCAATTAATCAAAATGAAATGCACATTTATCATTTAATACAGAAAATCGAGGGACAGTATGATAGATTAACATTTCGGCAGGTTTTTGAAAGTTTAATCGCTATTCATGCAGCACAAGAGAGAAGTCTAATCCAACAACGGGGTAATTGCTTGCCCAATGAACGAAATATAATTGGAATTAGTTTTGAAAAGGGAGGAACTTCGGTTTTAGCAGATGGATATTTGGTTAAAGGCGTTCTTTCGCAGGAAGAAGCATCTTTTATGTTTGGGTATGGGGTATTTTTACAGTTAATTGATGATTTACAAGACGTAGAAGAAGATTTGAAGAATGGTAACATGACCATTTTTTCTCAAATTGCTTATAAGTTGCCACTAGATTCTTTGGTAAATAAATTGTTTTGGTTTATAGAAAAAGTTTTAAGTAAAACAAAAGAATTTAATACTAAAGATTCAGAAAAACTAATAGAGGTTATACGTGAAAGTTGTAATATTATGATTGTAGAGGCAATTTCAAAAAATCCAAAAGTATTCAGTAGAGGTTATATAAAAAGAATGAAAAAACATACTATGTTTAGGTTTAGTTATTATAATAAATTAAAAAAGAAATTTTCAAAATCCTTTTCTTCAGAAGATATTAAAAAAATTTGCAAGGTGTTCCAAGAACAAAAACTTCAGAATAAAATTAATAACTGTGGGTATTAAATATATAAATACGATGCAGGAGGAGCAAAATGAAGGATAAACCTAAAAAATTATGCAAATTAATGAAAAAGGACATTGAGAAAGAAGAATTTCAAGAATACATAAAACTGATAAAAGACGCCACTCATGTATGTAAAAAATGTGGGAGGGCATCAAATAATGAAAAGGGTCTTTGTAGCCCCAAAAAAATACAATAAATTAGGTAATAATATACAGACATTAAAAAGTACTTCTATGTACAAAATAATATCGAGAAGTAAAGTATTATATTGTAAATGGAGGTAATGCACATGAGAAACTTATCAGAAACAGAAATATTATCATTAACAGGCTTGTTAAGGATGGAAAAAGACGGTTTAGCTTTAACAAGGACATTACAATCTTTGATTTCAGATGATGATTTAAAAAAGGAATCAGAAGCTGGTATTTTAGCGTCTGAAGGAAGAATAAAAGCAATTCAACAATTCATTAATGAAAATCAAGTAACGACAACTGGGGAGGTACGATAATATGGCGTCTTTTCTTGGTAATATGGTAAAAGGAAACACCGATATAAATGATGAAGTGATAGTAAATACCCTTATGGGTAGTGCTGCTGCTGCTGCCAGTGCATATCTGACTGCTGCGTTAACAACTGCAACCCCAGAGCTTAGAGCTATGTATTCAGCCAGTGTAAATACTATGATTGCTAAAAATACAGCAATAGGAGATTTAGCAGTTACTAAAGGATGGGAAAAGCCTTATAACACACCATCACAAAAATTAACTGATGCATATAATAAGTCAAAAAGCGTAGTTGATTCAAGAGAAATGTAATTAAATATAAAACATTTATAAATCTGTATTTTTGGAGTCCAAAAATACAGATTTTATTTTTACAAACTTAAATTTATTTTTATTATTGAGAGGTTATGATAAAAAGAAGAAGTAAATTAGATAGAAGAAAATAAAAAAAGGGACATAGAGTTTAACTTCTACGCCCTTTTTATTATTTATCTAGGTTTACTAATAAACATCTGTGTATAAATGTAACCATATCGCTCGCTAGATCTTACGCCAATACCCACATGGGTAAAGTCAGCATTTAATATATTTTGGCGATGACCACTGGAGTTCATTAATGCCACATGAGCATTATCAACAGTGTTGTTTCCAGCTAAGTTTTCTCCTGCATGTAAATATTTAATACCAAAACTGTCTAACATCTCAAAGGGACTTCCGTAAGTGGGGGAATAATGACTGAAATAATCATTATCTACCATATCTTGAGACTTTACGCCAGCAACTTTTGCCACTTCGTTATCAATTTCAAGGGTTGGTAGTCCATTTTTTTCTCTTTCTTGATTAATTAAACTAACCATTTCCTGTGCTTGGTTGCCTAAGTCACCTACGGGTGCTGGAGCTATATTTCTTTCGTTTTGTTGTCCTACTTCCATTCGCTGAGGAGTATCGTCTTCTATAGCTTCTCTTGGAGCAGGAGGACCTTCTGGCTCAAGTCCTTCTGGTTGGGGAAAAACATCAGGAACAAAATATTTCTGTTCTCCCTCTGCTGGGTTGGTATCATCAGGATCATTATCTCCTTCGTCTACCCTATCCAATGGCAAATGGGGTGATTCCCCATCTTTAACAATAGGTTCAGCTTTTTCTGTTTCAATACTTCCAACTTGGTTGTTATCTAATTGAATAACATACCAATTGCCAACTTGATCTAATACTCTAACTACATCATCTCTGTTTAGAGTAGCTATTGTATTAAAGTCCATTCCCATGCCTTCTTTAACATCAGCAGTGTCAGCTATTATTCTACAGTGCTCTACCGGTGCAGTATGGAAGATGGATGATTGTCTGGTTGCCAATGGCTCATCTGACTTAGGCTTTTCTCTAGGACTGCCACATGCAGTTAACATAAGTAAAGATAAAACTAATAAAAATAAACTTTTTTTCTTCATATAAGAGCCTCCAGTATAGATAAGTTTTTTAGAATGTTCTAATATATTATTAGTAATTTTCTTAAAAATATTTTTTTAATGTAATGTTAAATTATGTAATAAGTTTTGTAATAGAAACTTAGAAATCTAGAAACCTATATAATAAAAAAAACCACAAATTGTATTATAATTATTTTTCCATTATTTTTAACAAGGTATTTAGTAGGTGCACGTAGAAACCAACTAACAATAAGCAAATAGGGAAAGGAATTATAATATGAAGAAAAGTGTAGGATTTATATCTGTAGGGTTGATTGTTTTTCTCCTAATTGTCACCAAAGTTTTAAATTTACCAACAGTTTTATTAAGGGCAGATAGTGGAATTAACTACTATAATAATTATAAAAAATATGAACACAAAATTAATGAAGAACCATTAAAATACTTGGAAGTTTTAGTAAAATTAAAAGACGATAATCTTGAGTTTAATAATGATGTACTTGAAAACTTAGCCTTAAGAAAAGATTTAGTTGGTTATCAGTCAAACTTTGTTCTTATTGAAAGGGCAAAAAAGCAACAAATAGATGCCAGTCCATATTATAAAAGGATTATTCAATTATTAGATTCAAAAGAGAATAAACGCCAGTTTGCAGATTATATGAGGGAACAAAAAAAAGAACAAGAGGCAGTAACTATTTATTTAGAATTATTACAAGATAAAGAAGTGATGGCAATATTAACGGAAATGGAAGTGGATGAAGAAATAATATTTGAAGCTTTAATGAAACAAAAACAATGGCAGGTAGCTTTAGAATTGTTAGAAAAACAATTTCAAAAAGATATTAATAATGATAAAAAAATAAAGTTGCAAAAACAATATGTAAGAGTATTAGGGGAATTGGGTCGCTATCAAGAAGCTTTAGACGTATTTAAGGATTTACTGCAAAAAACTCAGTTGGATTCAGATACTAGTTGGTGGTTTGCCCGTAGTTTAGAAGGTGTAGGAGAAACAAAAAAAGCAAAAGAAATTTATTTGTCTTTGGGTGAGGGAGGAACTTATCGTGGTGGATTTCTTTTACAAAAAGAGGGGAAGATAGAAGCAGCAGCAGAAATTTTTAGCAGTAGTTTAGAGGCGGAGTCTCTTTGGAGAGGTGCAAAACTTTGGGAAGAATTAGGTCATATAGATAAGTCTTTGGAGTTATATCTAAATATGGCGAGGGAAACTGGCACATACCAAAATGATGCTGCCTATAGAGCCTATATTTTAATGAGTAGAAATAATCCTAATGATTCACGAAAAGAAGAGATGCTTAAAATACTGGAAAAATATCCTGCTTGGATGAATAGGCTAAAGAAAGAAACCCAGTGGGAAGATATTATAGAAGTAAAATACAATGAAAAACCAATGTTTTTACAAAGGGTAGACCTGTTTAAGGAATTAGGAGAGAGTCATTTGGCAGATTTGGAGTTAGCCATAGGAGAAAGAAACACAACTATTATAGAGAAGTTAGCTTTAGGAGATTATTATTTGCAACAGGGAGAAAATTATATAGCTGTTAGGTGGGGTATAAGGGCTTTAAAGGAAGAAAAAAGTAGACTAGCCTATGAACTAGCCTATCAACGACCATATGAAAAATTAGTAAGAGAAGCAGCGATAAAATATGGCATAGACCCCTATTTAATATGGGCTGTTATGAGGGAAGAAAGCCATTACAGAAAGGAAGCTGTTTCTTGGGTGGGAGCATTGGGGCTAATGCAAATTATGCCATCAACCGGAAAAGAGATTACCACCGCATTAAAGGTTGATTTTAAAGAGGAAGATCTATTAATTCCACAAATTAACATTGAATTTGGTGCTTACTATATAAGTAAGATGTTGAATATGTTTTCGGGGGATATAGATAAAGCTTTAGCAGCCTATAATGGTGGACCAGGAAATGTACGAAAATGGAGTAAAAGTAAGCTGGGGATAGAAAAAGAAGATTTTCAAACAGCAATAGTATTTTTAGAAACCCAGCAATATACCACAAAGGTTAAAAATTCTTACTATATTTATAAATGGTTCTATGGTGAATAGTTTCCATAATATAATAATAGAAAATTTAAATAATTTAAATGAAAATCTTCAGGTTTGCATACACTAGTTATAAGTAATATTAAAGACTAGTGGAGAAGACTTGGAGGTGTGTATTGATGAAGAGTATAACCTATGGTGAAATCAATTTTGACGAAGTTTGCCAAAAAATCAAAGAGTACACCAAAAAGGATTTAGAATATGATGTTGTTATTTCCGTTGGTACGGACTCTCAAAATATTGGTAATTTTACTAAAATAGTTACAGTAATTACTCTTGTAAGGAAATCCAAAGGGGGTATTTTCTTTTACGATATTAGAAAGGTAAAAACCATTAAAAATTTAAGACAAAAAATATTGGTGGAAACCCAGTGTAGTTTAGACTTAGCAACTAAGTTAGGTGAGTTTTTGGAAAAAAACAACATGGACGTTCCCTTAGAGGTTCATATTGATATAGGGGCACAGGGGGAAACAAAATATTTAATAAAGGAAATTGCAGGTTGGGTAATGGGTTTAGGTTTTAAATGTTGTATGAAGCCAGACTCCTATGCTTCAACAGGTATAGCAGATAAAATTTCTAAAAGAGGAAGTCGGGTAGGTTAAAAAAATAGGTCAATTTAATGACCTATTTTTTTATGCAATATTTTATAGTTGTATTAAAAAAAGTAACTATAAATAATGTTTTAATTTGTTAGATGCTGACTAAAACACTATTATATTGAAGGTTTTTTAACGGAAAGTCAATAAATGAGTGGGATATAATGGTATAAATTTATTAAAATGGGGGGATTGTTATTATTTTTTAAAAGGATTTTGCGTATAAATAACTAATTATAATAAGATACCTTTTTTATATAAAGATTATTAAATTATATAAAGATTATTAAAACTTTTATTATAATCCTTACGTCTATAATATGGGGGCTATTAGCAAAGAAAGAGGGAAGATGATGAAAAATAAGATATTAACGTACATGATAATATTCGTAGCAATTATTTTAACAGCCAGCTCAGTAAGGGCATTAGAGTTATTCAAACAAAATGTACAGGTTTTTAATAATAAAGAAAACTCAACAGGGGAATTTCAAGAGAAACAGGAGGGTATGGAAGAAGTACCTAAAAGTAATGAAATAGAAAGGGTTTTTAAAGATACGTATATAAGAAGAGAGAAACTAATTCAGAGCTATATCCATAGTATTACAAAGAAAAATAGAGAAAAAGTAGCTTATTTAACTTTTGATGATGGTCCTTCACCTAATGTAACTACAGAGATATTAGATATATTAAAGAGGGAGGACGCTAAAGCAACTTTTTTTGTAGTAGGTAGCAATGTTAAAGCATATCCCCATATCTTAAAGAGGATACATGAGGAAGGACATACTGTTGGAAATCATACCTACTCCCATAATTATAATAGGATTTATAAAAATCCCACCAATTATATAGAAGACTTACTAAAAGGTGAAGAAGCTATTAAATCTGTTTTAGGAGAAGATTATGAACTAACCCTTACGAGGTTTCCAGGAGGTTCTTTTGGTAATAAAAAGGAAAAGTTCCGCAAAAGTATTAATGAGGCTGGATATGTGTATATAGATTGGAATAGCTTAAATGGTGATGGTGAAGGGGTAACCCTCTCAAAAGAGTATCTACTGGATCGTTTTGAACATACTTCTAAAGGGAAAGATGTGTTGGTCATATTGATGCATGATTCCTCGGTAAAAACCACGACAGTAGATTCATTAACTGCCATTATAAAAAAACTAAAAAGAGAGGGTTATAAACTTAAAGCATTACCTCAATTTATTGAGATTGAAGGGATTAAAGATAATGCAACTGAGACTTTAACCAACTAGAACTTAAAAAAATTGATAAGCATATCATAAAGATCATTGAAATGTTATATTAATAGAAGAGAAAATTAAACGTTGTTAAATAGATGTATTTCTCCAAAGTAAGATGAAAACAACACCCTAGAAGAAACCATTGAAATAGAGTAAAACAAAAAATTCTAACAATTTTTAATGGAGGGTTGTATATGTTAAATGGAGTGAAAATTAGAGAAATAAGAACACTAAAGGGATATACAACTAAAGATGTAGCAAGATTTACTAATATATCAAAAAGTTATATTGAAGAACTGGAAAGAGGTACAAAACAAAATCCTTCCTTCAATAAAATAGTGTCTATTGCCAAGGTGCTGGGGACAAAAGTAGATGAATTAATACTAGATTAACATGTAAAATTTTATAAAATACAGAGTGTTATAAATGAAAAACTGTAGGGATAACAAATATCCTACAGTTTTTTTTGTGGTGCATTATTAAATAAATAACTGCATATTGGAATTTAAAGCATCTGTTAAGTATTCTTTTGCTTCAATAATCTCTAACTCTGGTAGTAATTCCTCTTGTTTAAAACCCATAATATCTACGGATAACTTACAGGCATAAAATTTAACACCTTTTTTACGGGCTCCATTTAAGAAATCTATTAAACGGGGGGCTTTATCATCTTCCATCATTTCTAATAACATTTCTTTGCCAATGCCGGCAAAATTCATTTTAGATAAGGGTAAGTCCTCAGGCCCTTTTGGTGTCATTCTTCCAAACATTTTTTCATAGGTGGTTTTATCTTCATCAGTGGCTTTTTCGGGGTCTCTAACTAGGAAAAGCCCCCAAAATGCAAAGAAAATAGTGACTTCTACATCCATTTCTTTAGCTGTATTAGCTAAAATAAGTGCTGCCATAGCTTTATCGTAATCGCCGCTAAACATTAATAAATTCATCCTTTGTGTCAAAACGATACTCCTCCTTAAATAGTTTTAAAAGAATATAACATTTACTATATGATTTAAGCTTTATTTTAGTGTAACCAGTAAAAGTTATAATATTAAGTATTGAAATTAAAAGTAATCTGGAATAGTTTGGTACAAGTCATTATAGTATTTCTTATGTTGTACAATATGGGATAATAGCGCTATTAGTTTATCAACCTCTTCAATTTGATTGTAGAGTCCAAAACTAATACGAACCATTCCAGGGTGGGGCAAATCAGGATTTTTTATTCGTTCATCAATTACGTCAGATGAAATATTTAACAGTTTTTGAATATAGGGCTGAGCGCAAAAACATCCATTTCGTACTGCAATGCCACCTTCCATAGAAAGAATTTTAGCTGTCATTTCGTGGGTCATGCCTTTAATGTTAAAAGGAATAATGGCGACACGGTCATGGATGTTTTTTAAATCGCCATATAACTCAACATCAGGTAGTTTACTCATTAGCTGGAGGGTATAGTTCATTAGATTGTATTCATGGTTTTCAATTTTTTTAAGACCTAAATTGGTTAACGTTTTAATAGCAGTTGTTAATGCAACAACTCCCATAATATTAGGAGTACCAGCCTCTTCTCTATTGGGAGGATCGGCCCATTGGATGTATTCATGGGTAACAAAATTAACTGTGCCTCCACCTACCATGCTGGGTCTATTATTTATGAAGCAAGATTTAGGAGCAACTAGAACACCAACACCAAAGGGTGAGTACATTTTATGTCCTGAGAAAACTAGAAAATCAATATGTTCAGGGGAGTGATGGGGTTTCATATCAACGGCAGAATGGGGAACTAATTGTGCTCCATCAACTAATATTTTAGCGTTGTATTGATGAACTAAATAAGCTATTTTGTGAATGGGGTTTTTGTGGCCTGTCACGTTGGATGCTCCTGTTACCACCACCAGCTCTACAGAATCTTTATATAATTCTAGTTTTTGTTGGAGATCATCCATATCTAATCTGCCAGTATCATCTACATCAATATAAACCAGTGTATATTCGTTACGCCAGGGTAAATCATTTGAATGATGCTCCATAAAAGTAGATAGAATGACTTGTTTTTTATCTGGAGAAACTAGGCTATGGGCAATTTTATTAATGGCTTCGGTGGTATTTTTAACGAAAATGACTGTATCCTGAGAATAATCAGCTTTTACAAAGTCAGCAACGGTTTTTCTGGCTTCTTCATAAAGGTGGGATGAAAATTGAGATTTGTATCCCGTACCTCTATGGACAGAAGAGTACCAAGGCGCAAAATTAACCACCTCCTGAATAACTGAATAGAATGGAGGGGTTGTTGCGGCATTATCAAAGTTAATGGCAGGTACCAGAAGTCCGTTTTTTAAGGGTACAGTGGTATCCGTCCCTACAATTAGGTTTTTAAAGTTAGAGCTTAAAATTGAATTATACATTTACTGTCACCTACTCATTTATTCTTTCTAATTATTTTATGTAGGTTTTATAGAAGTGTGATGAAATAATAGGAATAAAAAAGAAGTCCCCCGAATAGGAGGACTTCTTCTAAGAAGTTAATATTATACGTTAAATGTTACAGAATACTGAGTTTTTAATTCTTCAACTTTTTGATAGTATAAATCTTGTTGTTTTAACGAAACTAGTTGTTGAGCAAGTTGGTCTTTTATGGCTTCAAATGGTGCAGTTTCAGAAGTTTTCTTTTCTAATACTTTTATTATATGATAACCAAATTGAGTTTTTACAGGCTGGCTAATTTCATCAACTGATAATGTGAAGGCAGCTGCTTCAAATTCTGGTACCATTTTACCTTTAGTAAAGAAGCCAAGGTCTCCACCTTTTTGATTTGAAGGACACTTAGAATGCTTTTCAGCAGCTTCTTCAAAAGATAATCCACCATTTATTTCTTCTAATATGGATAATGCAGTTGACTCATCTTCAACAAGAATATGAGATGCGCGAACAGAATCCGGACTAACAAATTGTTCTTTATGTTCATTATAGTAAGTTAATAGTTCTTCATCACTCACGTTAGTATCTTTTAATAACAAGTTAATAGCGTATTGCTTAAGTAGGTTTTCTTTCATTTTTTCAATTTCATTGATATAAGTAGAATCTTTATCAAGACCATTATCTAATGCGTTTAAATAGAATAATTCTTGATAAACTAATTCTTCTACAAGTTTTTTCTGACCTTCTTCTGAGTAAAACTGCATTGCTCTTTGAGGATCGATAGTTCTTAAAACTCTTTCAATGTCTTCTTGAGTAATTTCTTTTTTGCCAACAGTGGCTAACACTTGATTTTTTTCCATAAAATTAGACGCTCCTTTTTATTGGTTTCTATGCCATCATATCAAAAAAAACTAGTTGTGTCCAATAATAGACAATATAATTAACCTAAAAAATGGATATAATAGAAAAGAATTAAAAAAATATTGAAGCTGTGGGGCATCTTGACGATGTATAAAATTATAGATATACTGTTACATATTATGTATAATTATTAACTTTAGAATAATATTACCAAGGAGTGGATAGAATGAAATTACCATCATTACGTATAGGTGAATTAATGGCAAATATACCTATTATACAAGGAGGAATGGGTGTTGGGGTTTCTCTTTCTAAGTTAGCTGCCGCGGTGGCAAATGAAGGAGGCATTGGCGTTATTTCAGGAGTCCAAATAGGTTTTCGTGAACCAGACTTTGAAAAAAATTGTGATGAGGCAAATGTCAGAGGTTTAATTAAGGAGATTAAAAAAGCTAGGGAGTTAAGCCCAAAGGGTATTTTAGGTGTAAATCTACTGGTGGCAATTAATAATTATAAAGATATGGTGAAGGCTGCAGTAGAAGAAAAAATTGATCTAATAATATCTGGTGCGGGACTACCGACAGAACTACCAGCTTTGGTTAAGGGAACTAAGACTAAAATTGCGCCTGTTGTTTCTTCTGGAAAGGCAGCTGCTTTAATGGCTAAGCTTTGGCAAAAGAAATTCGATTATACCCCCGACTTGGTTATTGTAGAAGGACCTGAGGCTGGTGGTCATTTAGGGTTTACAATGGAGCAACTTAATCATGAAGAGAAGCCAGATTTATCTAATATTCTTAAAGAGGTGATGGAAGCCTTAAATCCCTTTAAGAAATCAGATGGTGAAAACATCCCTGTAGTTGTGGCGGGTGGAATATTTGATGGCTTTGATATTGCAAAGTACATAAAAGCAGGTGCATCAGGGGTACAGATGTCTACTAGGTTTGTAGCCACAGAGGAATGTGATGCTCACATAAATTACAAGGAGGCATACTTAAAAGCAACGAAAGAAGATATTCAACTGGTGAAGAGTCCGGTAGGTATGCCAGGAAGAGCTATTCGAAATGACTTTATTAAAAGGTTAGAGAGTGGTAATATTCCTATTAAAAAATGTTATAACTGCTTGAGGCCATGTGACCCTGGGAGTAGTCCTTACTGTATCTCTACTGCTTTAATTAATGCAGTTTTAGGTAATGTAGATGAGGGGTTAATATTTGTAGGTAGCAATGCTTATAAACTAGATCATATTGTAACAGTAAAAGAATTAATTAGAGAGTTGATCAATGAAACAGAATTGGCATTAGTATAAAATTATATTAAAATGAGCAAATTAAAACACCTCTACATAAATTATAGAAGAGGTGTTTTTTATGTAATACTATATTCTGAATTGTAAAAAAAATGAATTGAAATTATAGAGAACTACAAAAACGCGGAATATAAGCTAAATAAAAGGGAGTAACAATGGTTTACAATAATGTATTTTTAGTATTAATTTAAAATACATTTTGGCTGTATGGTTTTCTTACATTTAGTAAAAATATTATTGCTGTATATAGGCTTATGTTATATAATAATTAGTATGTGCAAACCCTATAAATATTGATTAAAACGAATATAAATTCACAAACTTATATTAATTTAAAATATATTATGAAAGATTTGAGAGGTGAAAGTTCATGTTATCCAAAAAATTTAAAAGAGTTTTAGTGGCTAATCGTGGTGAAATTGCTATTCGTATTTTCCGTGCCTGTAAAGAGTTGGGAATACGAACGGTGGCAATCTACTCTAATGAAGATAAGACAGCACTTTTTAGAACTAAAGCAGATGAATCCTATCTAATAGGAAAAAACAAAGGTCCTGTAGAGGCGTATTTAAGTATTGATGAAATTATTAGGTTAGCTTTGAAGAAGGGCGTAGATGCCATCCATCCTGGTTATGGTTTCTTAGCCGAGAATGCCGAGTTTGCTAGAAAATGTAAGGAAGCTGGTATTGTATTCATCGGTCCAACCCATGAGATGATTGAAAAATTAGGGGATAAAATACAATCAAAGATTGTAGCTAAAAGTGCTTCAGTACCGACAATACCAGGGGTGGAAAAACCCATTACAACTGAAGACGAGGCAAAGGAGTTTGCAAATTATTGTGGTTATCCTGTTATGGTTAAAGCCGCAGCAGGCGGTGGTGGTAGGGGTATGCGTATTGTGCAAAAGGAAGAAGACTTAATTGAAGCCTTCCATAGTGCAAGAAACGAAGCCAAAAAGGCATTTGGTATAGATGACATTTTTATTGAAAAATATTTAGAAAAACCAAAACATATAGAAGTTCAAGTTTTAGGAGATGAACATGGTAACTTAGTTCATTTATATGAAAGGGATTGCTCTATTCAAAGAAGGCATCAAAAAGTAGTTGAATTTACGCCTGCTATTTCTCTTTCACCAGAAAAGAGAGAAATTATTTGTCAAGATGCATTAAAAATAGCAAAGGAAGTTAATTACAGTAATGCTGGAACAGTGGAATTTTTGGTGGATAAAAACGGTAACCATTATTTCATCGAAATGAACCCTAGAATTCAAGTGGAACATACCGTTACAGAAATGGTAACAGGCATTGATATTGTTCAAAGTCAAATATTAATTGCTCAAGGGTATCCATTAGCATCACCGGAGGTAGGAATATCTTCTCAAGAAGAAATTAAAGTTCAAGGGTATGCAATCCAATGTCGTGTTACAACAGAGGACCCATCTAATCAATTTGCACCAGATACGGGTAAAATAGATGTATATAGAACAGGGTCTGGTTTTGGTATTAGATTAGACGGAGGAAATGGCTTTGCTGGAGCAATAGTAAGTCCATACTATGATAGCTTACTGGTAAAAGTTGTTTCGTGGTCTAGAACTTTTGATGATGCTATTAGAAAGTCAATTCGTTCTATAAAAGAGTTATCTATTACAGGTGTAAAAACCAATACAGGCTTTTTGGTTAACGTTCTTAAACATGAAGACTTTATTAATGGTAGATGTCATACAAACTTTATAGCTGAAAACCCATCTTTATTTGATATTGCTCCAAGAACAGATAAAGAGCTTAAAGTGCTGAGATATATTGGAGAAAAGGTTGTTAATGAAACTCTGGGTAATAAGAAAGAGTTTGATGTACCAGTTGTCCCAAAAGTTGATAAGCCTACTGACTTAAGAGGAACAAAGCAAATTCTAGATGAAAAAGGTCCTCAAGGGTTGGTGGAATGGATTAAAAAGCAGGATAAACTTTTGTTAACGGATACCACCATGAGGGATGCCCATCAGTCATTAATGGCAACAAGGGTAAGAACAAGGGATATGTCCAAAATAGCAAAAGCCACATCCGTTTTAGGGAATGATCTTTTTTCACTGGAAATGTGGGGCGGGGCTACCTTTGATGTAGCTTATAGATTCTTAAGGGAGTCACCGTGGAGTAGATTAGAAGAATTAAGAAAGAAAATACCAAACATATTATTCCAAATGTTAATAAGAGGTAGTAATGCAGTTGGGTATAAAAACTACCCTGATAATGTAATTAGAGAGTTTATAAAAGAATCATCTGAATCGGGCATTGATGTTTTCCGTATTTTTGACTCCCTCAACTGGATAAAGGGAATGGAAATTGCCATTGATGAAGTTCTTAAAAACAATAAAATTGCAGAAGCTTGTATTTGTTATACAGGTGACATATTGGATACAACCAGAGATAAATATTCATTAAAGTATTATGTGGATATGGCAAAGGAACTTGAGAAAACAGGTGCCCATATTTTAGCTATAAAAGATATGTCGGCTTTATTAAAGCCCTATGCGGCAGAAAAACTAATTAAAGCCCTAAAGCAAGAAGTTTCTATGCCAATACATCTGCATACCCATGATACCAGTGGTAACGGTGTGGCAACTGTACTAATGGCAGCAGAAGCAGGTGTTGATATTATTGATACAGCTATTAACAGTATGTCAGGATTAACCAGTCAACCTGCCTTGAACTCTGTAGTGGCAGCCCTTGAAAACACTTCAAGAGACACAAAAATTAATTTGGATGACATTGAAGAAATTGACCAATATTGGAGTGTTGTAAGACCAGTATATAGTCAATTTGAGTCGGACTTGAAGTCGGGGACGACAGAAGTTTATAAATATGAAATACCAGGGGGGCAATACTCTAATCTAAAACCACAAGTAGAAAGTTTTGGACTGGGTCACCGTTTCAATGATGTTAAACAAATGTATAAAACAGTAAATGATATGGTGGGAGACATTATTAAGGTAACACCTTCATCTAAAATGGTTGGGGATATGGCAATATTTATGGTGCAAAATGACTTAACACCAGAAAATATACAAGAAAAGGCAAAAGATATGCCATTCCCAGATTCAGTAGTTTCTTATTTTAAAGGAATGATGGGTCAGCCAATGAATGGGTTCCCAAAAGACCTTCAAAACTTAGTTTTAAAGGGTGAAGAATCTATAGACTGTAGACCTGGAGAGTTACTTCCTTCTGAAGACTTTGATGCAATTAAAAAATATTTAGAGGAAAACCTAAAAATTAAGCCTACTAATAAAGATTGCTTAAGTTATGCCCTTTATCCAAAGGTTTTTGAAGAATATGTAAAATATATTAGCGAATATGGTGATCTTAGCCGAATGGGTAGTGATGTATTCTTCCACGGTCTTCATGAAGGAGAAACCTGTGAAGTAGAGATTGCAGAAGGTAAAGTATTAATTATTAAATTAATGGAAATTGGTAGATTAGATAATGAAGGCTTACGTACTCTATCATTTGAAGTTAACGGAAATCGAAGAGAAATAAAAATTCACGATAAGGCATCAGGGGTGGAAAATAAAAGTAGTTTTGTTCAATTGGCAGACCCAGAGAATAACAAAGAAATAGGTGCAAGTATACCAGGAACAGTTTTAAAAGTGTTGGTTAAAGAAGGGGAAACAGTTTCTGAAGGGCAAAGTCTAATGATTGTAGAAGCTATGAAGATGGAAACTAATATAACTGCTTCAAGTGAAGGTGTTGTAGAGTCTATCTTAGTAAAAGATAATCAACAAGTTAAGTCTGGTCAGTTATTAATGAAGTTAAAATAATAAATAAATGATATATAAAAACAAAGACTTTTCATCCCCACAATAGTTAAGGGGTGAAAAGTCTTTGCAATTATTAAATAATATAAAAACTTAGTTATTGAACACAATAGATAAATGGAAAAAATTTAAAACTTAATAAAATATAAAAATAGAAGGAATTAAAACATAAGAAATAGAAATAAAGAACAAGATAAAAAAGGGGTGATAGAAATTCAGAAATTATGAATAGCACTATAATTTTAAAGAATATCCTGCATTTTATTATTGCTGTTATATAATAAATGAAGTCCAGTAATTAACACTAATTAAATTAAACATTATAAATAAAATGAATATGATTATAAATAAAGTGAGGGTATTAGATGGCAAATTATTATGAAGACATTAGTTTATTAAAGGAAAAGATAGAACAACTGCGTGGAAAACTGAACCAGATGACCCATGATAAAGAGGATTGTATAATTGATGAGGAAACCATTAAACTTAGCCAAGAGTTAGACAATCTATTGATTATGTTTATTAAAAAAACCAGTGAAGAAAAGTAGTATAAGTAGCAATTAATATTAAAGTAGATGTGGAATATCGTAAGAGTTGAAAAATAACATACTAAATTAGTAGAAAATTTAACACAATTAATTAAGAGTTTTAGTGGGATAAATAACAAACTAAAATTTAATTTGCAATGATATGGGTATAAAAACCCTACTAATCTACTGAAAATTACTAAAAAATAATTACAAAAACGTAAAAAAATATTTAAAGATTGTTAAAAATATAATAATGTATTTATTGGTAACTAATATAACAATAAGTAAATTTTATATTTGTTCCAATTTATACAATTGGTATTTTTCAAGGTTTTAACTGGTAACTTTAGCATTTAAAACAATTTTAAGTAGAATTATAAATGGAACAAATTGTAAGTTTTTTAGGGGTATTTTCAATAAATAGTGATAACAAGTTGGTTATTTTAAAAAAAGTAGAGCTATTCCAAAAAATTTAACTGTAAATTATTCTGTTTTTTTTATATAATAGAAAGGTATACAAGATACATTGTTTCTATCACAGATAGATCAATATATAATTTAAAAGGGGGAAATGAAATGGCAAGAAAAATGAAAACCATGGATGGTAATGCTGCAGCTGCCTATTGTTCATATGCATTCACTGATGTTGCGGCAATTTATCCAATTACTCCATCATCAAATATGGCGGAAAATGTTGATGAGTGGAGCTCTTACGGCCAAAAAAACTTATTTGGTCAAACAGTTAAGGTAACAGAGATGCAATCGGAAGCAGGTGCAGCTGGAGCAGTGCATGGTTCATTGGCAGCTGGAGCACTTACTACAACCTTTACTGCATCACAAGGATTATTATTAATGATCCCAAATATGTACAAAATTGCTGGTGAATTACTACCAGGTGTATTCCATGTAAGTGCCCGTGCAATTGCAGGACATGCCCTTTCAATCTTCGGCGACCATTCTGACGTAATGTCAGCTAGACAAACAGGATGTGCTTTATTAGCAACAGGTAGTGTACAGGAAGTAATGGACTTAGCGGGGGTTGCTCATTTAGCATCTATTAAAGGTAGAGTGCCGTTTATTCATTATTTCGACGGATTTAGAACATCCCATGAAGTACAAAAAGTTGAAGTAATTGAGTATGACGAATTTGCTAAATTATTAGACTGGGAAGCTGTTAAAGCTTTTAGAAACAACGCTTTAAATCCAGAAAATCCAGTGCTTAGAGGAACTGCTCAAAACCCAGATATTTTCTTCCAAGCTAAAGAAGCATCAAATCGTTATTATGATGCAATTCCTGATATTGTTAATGACTATATGAAGGAAATTACTAAGCTTACAGGTAGAGAATATGCTCCATTTAACTACTATGGTGCAGAAGATGCAGAAAATATTATAATTGCTATGGGTTCTGTTACAGATACAATTGAAGAAACAGTTGACTACCTATTAGCAAAAGGTGAAAAAGTAGGGGTTATTAAAGTTCATTTATACAGACCTTTCTCTGAAAAATATTTCTTTGATGTATTACCAAGTACAGTTAAGAGAATTGCTGTATTAGATAGAGTAAAAGAGCCAGGTGCTTTAGCTGAGCCTTTACACTTAGACATTAAATCTTTATTCTTCGCTAAAGAAAATGCACCATTAATCGTTGGTGGAAGATTTGGATTAGGTTCAAAGGATACTATTCCTTCACATATATTAGCAGTATACAATAACTTAAAATTAGACCAACCAAAAGATAGATTTACTTTAGGTATTGAAGATGATGTAACTCATACATCTTTACCAGTTGCAGAAAAAATCAACTCTGCACCTAAGGGAACTATTAGATGTAAGTTCTGGGGATTAGGTTCTGACGGTACTGTTGGAGCTAACAAAAGTGCTATCAAGATTATTGGAGATAACACTGACATGTACGCTCAAGCATACTTCTCATATGACTCTAAAAAGTCTGGTGGGGTAACTATTTCTCACTTACGTTTTGGTAACAAGCCAATTAAATCAACTTATCTAATTGATGAAGCTGATTTTGTAGCATGTCATAATCAATCATATGTATATCAATATGATTTATTAAAAGGATTGAAAAAAGGTGGTAACTTCTTATTAAACTGTATCTGGTCACCAGAAGAGTTAGAAGAAAAATTACCTGCTGCAATGAAAAAATATATTGCTGAAAACGAAATTAACTTCTACACCATCAATGCAACTAAAATTGCATCTGAAATTGGTTTAGGTGGAAGAATTAACATGGTTTGTCAATCAGCTTTCTTTAAGTTAGCACAAGTTATTCCGATGGATGACGCTGTTAAGTATCTAAAAGAAGCTATTGAGCAAGCTTACGGAAATAAAGGTGAAAAAATTGTTAATATGAATAACCAAGCAGTTGATCGTGGATTAGATGCATTAGTGAAAGTTGATGTACCACAATCTTGGTTAGGTGCAACAGAAGAAGCAGCTGCTGCTAAAGAAGAGCCAGAATTCATTAAAAACATTTTAAGACCTATGAATGCGCAAGCAGGAGATGCACTTCCAGTAAGTACTTTTGTTGGAGCAGAAGACGGTACTTTCCCATTAGGAACATCTCAATACGAAAAACGTTGTATTGCTGTAAATGTACCAGAGTGGGTAGCAGAAGATTGTATCCAATGTAACCAATGTTCATTTGTTTGTCCTCATGGATGTATTAGACCATTCTTAGCAGATGAAGAAGAGTTAAAGAATGCTCCAGAAGGATTCACAACTTTAAAAGCAATGGGTAAAGAATTTGAAGGATTACAATACAGAATGCAGTTAAGTCCATTAGATTGTACTGGATGTGGAAACTGTGCTGACATCTGTCCTTCTAAGAAAAAGGCTCTTGTTATGAAGCCAGTAGAAACTCAATTTGTTGAAATAGATAGATGGAATTACGCTTCAAGTGCTATTAGCTATAAAGCAGATTTAACTAGCATTGAAACTGTAAAAGGTAGTCAATTTGCTCAACCATTATTCGAGTTCTCTGGAGCTTGTGCTGGTTGTGGAGAAACACCATACGTTAAATTAATTACTCAATTATTTGGAGATAGAATGATGGTAGCCAATGCTACAGGATGTTCATCTATCTACGGCGGAAGTGCTCCATCTGTACCATACTGTAAAGACAAGAATGGAAGAGGTCCAGCTTGGGCTAACTCTTTATTTGAAGATAATGCAGAGTTTGGATACGGTATGTTCTTAGCTTCAGCTCAAATTAGAGAAAGACTTTCTGACCTAATGGTAGAAGGATTAGAATCAGACTTATCTGCTGAATTAAAAGATGCATTTAAATTCTGGTTAGAAAATAAAGAAGAAGGAAGAGGTTCTAAAGAAGCAACTTATAAATTATTACCTCTACTTGAAGCAGCTAAAGGTAATGCTATAGTTGACGAATTACTAGAAAAGAAACAATATTTAATTAAACAATCTACTTGGATATTTGGTGGAGACGGTTGGGCATATGACATCGGTTTCGGTGGATTAGACCATGTAATCGCTACTGGAGAAGATGTAAATATCCTTGTTATGGATACAGAAGTTTACTCTAACACAGGAGGACAATCTTCTAAAGCATCTCCAACAGCTTCAATCGCTAAGTTTGCTACTGCTGGTAAGAAAGTTAAGAAGAAAGACCTTGGTATGATTGCAATGAGCTATGGTTATGTATATGTTGCTCAAGTTGCAATGGGAGCAGACAAGAATCAATTAATGAAAGCTATGAAGGAAGCAGAAGCTTATAAAGGTCCTTCAATTGTAATTGCTTACTCACCATGTATCGCTCATGGAATTAAAGCTGGTATGGGTAAAACTCAAGAACAGTCTAAAAAGGCTGTAGAGGCAGGATACTGGCATTTATACAGATTTAACCCAGAATTAAAAGAGCAAGGTAAAAATCCATTTGTTCTTGATTCTAAAGAACCAAAGGCTTCTTTTAAAGAATTCTTAATGGGAGAAGTTCGTTATGCATCATTAATGAATACTTTCCCAGAAGTTGCTGAAGAACTATATGCTAAATCACAAAAAGAAGCAGAAGAAAGATATGAGTCTTACAAAAGACTTGCTAATAATTATTAATAAATTGTAGTTTATTAGACGGGGTATTTACCCCGTCTTTTTCTTTATCTTTTTTCAATAGGAGACTAAAAAAGTGTCTATTTCATAAAATATGAGTATAATAAAGCAAAGGTAAATAACAGCTGATAAAACTTAAAATTATATAGAGTACTTTAGCTCAATTGAAAAGGAGAGGTTATTGTGTTGGGATTGACTTTAGAAGGTGGTGGCGCTAAAGGGGCTTATCAAATAGGTGCATGGAAGGCTTTTAAAAAGCTCAATTTAGAGTTTCAAGGTATATCGGGTACTTCTGTAGGTGCATTAAATGGTGCATTAATGATGCAGGATGAGTTTGATTTAGCCTATGAAGTTTGGTATAACATTAATCCCACTAAAATAATGGAGATGGATGATAAAATTTATGAAATGATTGTAGAAGATGAATTATCTACAAAGAATATTCAAGTTATTTATGAAGAAATAAAGTTATTTGTTAAAGGTTTAGGTTTAGATCCAAAGCCTTTAAGGGAATTGATGAGTAAGTATTTAAAGGAAGATGTTATTAGAAAATCCCATAAAACCTTTGGGTTTGTAACAGTCTGTTTAACTGACCGTAGACCAATGGAAATATATAAAGAAGATGTACCGGAAAATAAGATGTTAGACTATTTGATGGCTTCCTCCTACTTACCAATTTTCAAATCTAGAAAATTAGATGGAAAGGTGTTTTTAGATGGGGGCTTCTACAATAATTTACCCATAGAAATGTTATATAATAAAGGCTATAAAAAAATAATTGCTGTACGCCTGTTAAGTAGAGGTAGAATTAAAAAGGTGGAACATGATGACTTGGAGGTTGTTTATATTACCCCCAACCAAAGTCTTGGGGGGATAATGGATTTTAGTAGAGATAAAGCCAGGCATAATATTACATTAGGCTATTTTGACACCTTAAGGGTGTTTGAGAATTTAAGGGGTAGAAGTTATTATTTAAAGGGTCACATGGATGATAATTTAGCATTAAAGTTTTTTATGGAAATTAATGAAAATTGTATAAAAAAATTAGGAGATCTTTTTAATTTATCCCATTCTTTACCCATAAACAGACTGTTGTTAGAGGGAATAATACCTAAGTTTATTAGTTTAATGGAATTAGAAAAAAATGCAACTTATGGTGATGTACTTATAGGAGTAATTGAAAATATGGCAGCTTGTAAAAATATTGAACCATTTAAAATATATAGCATAACTGAATTGATGGAAAAGATTATATACTTAAATTCTAATAAAAATATTGATGAATGTGAAAAAGATATGGGTAATTTTATTATAAATGAAATTAGATTAAGGCTAGACAAAGAAAAACTATTACAAGAGGCAATTAAAATTATGTTAAAGAATAACAATTGCTTTTTTATACCTAGTCCCTAAGTCTTCTAATTTACTGATGGGGAGGTGCTGGTAAATGACTATCTTAAATATACTAACAATTTTTTTTACTCTGTTAACAGTGTTAATCAGTATAATTATACTGTTGGAAAATAGAAGTCCTTCAAGAACATTGGCATGGTTATTAGTGCTTCTATGGCTACCAGTTGTTGGGATATTTCTATATCTATATATAGGACAGAATCATAAGAAAAAGAAGACATTTATCAAAAAATCTAAACAAGACTATAAAATACTGTGCCACTTATTAAAGGAACAAGCTTCCTTTACAAAGTACGCAAATCTATTTCACGATAATTTAACTGGAATAAAAGGAAAGTTGATTCCACTATTAATGAATAATACTAATTCACCAATAACTGTTAATAATGAATCTACTGTATTACAGAATGGAAAAGAAACATATGAAGCCATGTTGGAAGCCATTAAATCCGCAAAAAATCATATTCATATGGAGTATTTTATTATTAAAGATAGTGAAATTGGAAGCAAAATAAAAAATGCTTTAATTGAAAGGGCTAAGGCTGGGGTGAAGGTTAGGATCATTTATGATGCTGTAGGCTGTTGGCGATTAAAAAAAGATTTTTTTTTATCCCTTAGACAAGTTGGTGTTAAAATAGTACCCTTTTTGCCAGTATCAATTCCACTGTTTGGTAACAGGCTTAATTATCGAAATCATAGAAAAATACTGATTATAGATGGAATATTGGGGTTTTTAGGTGGTATTAATATTGGGGATGAATATTTAGGAAAAAATAATAAAATGGGATTTTGGAGAGATACACATTTAAAAATTAAGGGAGAAGCAGTGTATGTTATTCAAACAATATTTTTAATGGATTGGTTCTTTGTTACTGGAGAAGAATTGGATGATTCTATCTACTTTCCAAAACAAGGAAACTGTGGAATTCAGATGATACAAATTGCAGCCAGTGGACCTGATTCACAATGGGAAGCCATCCATCAAGCATATTTTTCAGCTATTTCTTCAGCTAACCAAAAAGTTTATATTACCAGCCCTTATTTAATACCTGATGATAGTATATTAATGGCATTAAAAACAGCTGCCATTAGAGGTGTAGACGTTAGAGTAATACTACCCAGTCGTCCCGACCATAAGACAGTGTTTTGGGCTTCTAAGTCCCACTATAAGGAACTACTACAAGCTGGAGTAAAAATTTATGAGTATAAGAATGGGTTTATACATGGAAAAGTGATGTTGGCTGATGAAGATTTTGTCAGTATTGGTACTGCAAATTTAGATATACGTAGTTTTAATTTGAATTTTGAAATAAATGCTTTTATTTATGACCCAGAGGTTTCAGAAAAGATGATGTTTAGTTTCATAGATGACTTTAGAAATAGTAAAGAAGTTACGTTAGCATCCTACAGTAATAGACCAAAGGTAGATCGTGTAAAAGAGTCTATTGCTAGGTTGTTTTCACCAATATTATAAATAACCTAAATAAAGAAAAAAAATACAGGTGATGGGTTCCTGTATTTTTCTTTTCCTATAGGGTTATTTAAATCGAGCTTCTCTAAGATTAAAATAATTTAAGTAGTTTAGTTTTAAACCTGTAATTTTTTTATTAACTGATGATGCCCCTAAGTCATACCATAAAACAATTAAAGGCGAGTCAAAATCAACTAAAGCTTGAACTTCTTCATAATAACTTCTTCTCAAGTCAGAATCATCTGTTTGTCTAGCTAACTCCAACAGAATATCTACTTCTGGATTGCTATAATTTGTACCATTACCCGATATACTTTTTGAGGATGAATGGAATAAAGGATATAAAGCATAGTCGATGTCAGCCGCATAGTTCATCCAGTTGAGTAAGTAGAAATCTGGTTTTCCTTGTGAAATGGCATCAAGATATTCACCCCAGTCGCTTATTACTACGATCTCTAAGTCTATGTTTATTTCAGCTAAGTCTTCCTTTACAGATTCAGCTATAAAGTGATGAGCCCAAGAATCTGTTATATAGAAGGTGGCATCAAAACCTTTTTCAAAACCTGCTTCTTTTATAAGCCTTTTCGCGTATGAAATGTCATACGAGTAGGGTTCAATTTCATTGTTGGCACCCCAGTAAAGTGGATTGGTAGGAATAGCAGGTAAATAATAAAAGTCTTCAAAAATGTATTCACCTAAATATTCAACAGCAGTAGCGTAATTGATAGCTCGTCTTACCTTTGGGTTACTTAAGTTGGGATTACCATTATTTATTCCAATAAAAGTTGTTAGATGTCCAGGATATAGAGCTAAGTTAAAATCTGATGGAGTAACATCGTATAGTTCATATAGTTGCTCTAAACTTAAGTGGTAGGCAATGTCTATAGTTCCATTAGTAATAGCCTCTGTACCCTTATCTGGATTATTTATTACCGAAAAAGAAACATTAGGAATGTTTGCTTTCCCTTTATAATGTTGGTCAAAGGATTTAATTTTTACTTGTGTTAAAGATTTTGAAACCAGTTGATAAGCACCTGTACCTGTAGCCGAAGAATTATATCTAGTACTGGAGGATACAAGGGATGCTTCATGTATTATAGAGGTGTTTATATGGGTTAATCTATTTATTATTTGGGAATAAGGTTCTTTTGTTGAAAATCTAACTGTATTATCATCAATTACTTTTATACTTTTAATATCTAATTTTTCTAATACATTATTAGTGAAGTTAGAACCCGCACACCTTCTAAGGGAAAAGGCAACATCTTTAGCTGTTAATGTCGCACCATTATGAAACTTTACATTCTTTCTAATTTTAAACTCATAGGTTAAAGGGTCTATTTGCTTCCAACTTTCAGCCAGCCCTGGTACAAGTTTATCATCTTCTAATAAAACTAGAGTATCAAACATTTGTCCAATGATTGTAAATGAAGCATGATCATTGGCTAAATGAGGATCTAAACTAAAGGGAGAATAAGCTAGAGAAATATTTAATGTATCTTTATTTGATTTTGAAAATTTTTCAAAAGTTCTATTAACTAATACAATAGCTTGCTCTCTGGTGGTATTGCCCTTTGGGTTGATCTGATTACCACCAATACCCCCCATTATTCCTTGATGGTTTAAATATTTAACAGCATCTAAAGCCCAAGAAGCAATTAATTTTTCATCGGAGAATTTAATGTTATTTGGTATGCTATAATTTGATTGGAGTGTGGCTATTTTAATAGTACGAAGAAGCATAACGCAAATTTCTTGACGGGTAATAGGTTGATTAGGAGCAAATTGATTAGCCGAAATACCCCCTACAATACCTAACTTATTAGCTTTTAATATTTCTGGATTTTTAGTATCAATAAATGGATTTGGAGAAACTGGAGTAGCCTTTTTTTGACTGAGGGATTCATAAAGCTTTACTGCCAATTCTGCAAATTCTTCTCTAGTTATATTTTGCTGATAGTTACTTAATATTTTAGTTGTTGTTAGTTGATTTGTTTTTGCTTGTTGAATTTCTTTTTCAGCCCATTGGCTAGGGGAACTAGCATAGGTGAAATTAGTGGGAAGCAATGTAAATAACATTACCAATACTAATAAAATATGAATATTTTTCTTTTGTTTTTTCATAAAGTCCTCCTTTTGATAATAGTTGTTTATATAATATTCTTTGAGGAAAAGATAAATCCTCTAAAATTATGGAAATATTTAAATAATAAAACATACAACTTGGCTTAAATGAGGTTAAAGACTAATTAAATTTTTAAATAAAAAAAACCCCCATCACTATAAGATAGAGGTTTTTTTAAAATAATAGTTATTCAACAGTAATTTCTTTGCTATTTTCCCATACACCATGAATATTGCAGTAGCTGATGGCATGAATCGTACCAGACTTCTGTAACTTAAGGGTAGTGGCGCCTACTGGTTCGGTATAATTGTCACCTTCACCGTGGGCAGTAAAATTAAAGTTAGCAATTTCGATAGGAAATTTTCCACCTTCTGGATGGAAGAATACTTTAAACCAAGCTATGTAATGTTCAAAAGAATTTGGATGACCTATGGCATCACCAATAGAAACCTTTATCTCAAATTTTTCTCCAGCTGCAACTTTTTCTGGTGCATGAATAACGGGTACATGTTTTTCGCCTTTCCAATCACCAGTTTGTAAAAATTCTCCAAATGTTTTCATTTAAAAGACCTCCTCTTAATTAACAAAATACTCTCTAATGTATTTATAACCAAAATAGAAGTTTTATAACAAAAAAATTAAAAAAAGTAAGAAATATTTTTATTATACCATCCAACACTATAAAAATAGCAGTATTAGGGGATGGGGATTCACTTGAAGTTTTTAATACCATTGCATCAATCATGAGTTTATAATATAATAATATAATGAAATAAATTATAAGAGGAGTAGTTGATATGAGTTTACATGAACAATGGAAAAATATTGCCTTTGAAGAAACTGACCAAGAAAAAGCCAACCAATTTTGGGAAGAATATTGTGAGATTGAACAAGGAATATATGAAGACATTTTAGGAAAAAAAGAAGACAAAATTAGTGGAACATTAAAAGAATTAGCAGAAAAGTATGGTGTTACAACGGTTTTCTTTGTAGGCTTTTTAGATGGGATTAATGATAGTTTAGTTGACTTAGTTGATTTAGAGAGTCTAAATGAAGAAAGTGAATTAAATCTTCATATAGATTTAGAAAAACTATACTTTAATATGTTAGCTGTAAAGGCTGATTGGTTATATTCTTTACCTCAATGGGATGATATATTAACTGAGGAAAAAAGAAAAGAAATAAAGAAAGAATACAATGCTTCTAAAACAGTAGTAAAAGAAGATAAAACTGGAAGAAATGACCCATGTGTATGTGGAAGTGGGAAAAAATATAAAAAGTGTTGCGGTAAATAAATACTTAATTCAAAATAAACCTGCTATGGAACGTCGTAGCAGGTTTATTTTGTACATTTATAAAAAGGTTTGAAAAAACAATAGTAATAACATTAAGATTAAGATAAGCCTTCTAAGAGGGCCTTTCCTGCGGATATTTGTCTAGTTACTTCACTTCTGGCAGTACCTCCAAAAGTAGTTCTTCGATCTATGGCTGACAAGGGAGAAAGAATGTCCTTAATATCTTCTTCAAAGGAAAAATGATATTCTTTCCAATCTTTAAGGGAAAGATCATTAAAAGTCTTATGCTCTTTAATACAGAATTGAACGATATTACCAACAATGTCATGAGTCTCCCTAAAGGGGACACCTTTTTGAACTAAATACTCAGCTATATCTGTAGCTAATAGAAACCCCTTCTCTAAGTGGGGTTTAATTTTATCTTCTTGAGCCTTTATACCTGTAATGAGGGGCGTAAGGACATCAAGAACTATGTTTACTGTATCAATAGTGTGGAATACTGGGCGTTTGTCCTCCTGCAAGTCTCTGTTATAAGTTAGAGGTAAACCTTTTATGTTAGCCATTAAGTCATATAGGCTACTTAATACGCCACTGGTTTTTCCCCGTGTAAGCTCTAGTGCATCAGGGTTCTTTTTGTTAGGCATCATACTAGAACCTGTACAAAAGGCATCCGGGGGGTCAATGAAATCAAACTCAGACGTACACCATATAATTAAGTCTTCGCTTAAACGGCTGGTAGTTAGCATAAAAGTAGAGGCAGCAAACAAGAACTCTAATAAATAATCTCTATCAGAAACGGTATCTAAACTATTTTCTGTAATAGAGGAAAAACCTAGTTCATTTGTGGTAAATTGTCGGTCTAAAGGTAAAGTAGACCCTGCCAAAGCACCTGCACCTAATGGGTTTACATCTGTAGTGATATAAGCTTCATTAAAACGCTTGAAATCCCTAGAAAACTTCCAAAAGTAAGCCATCCAATAATGACCCAATGAAATAGGCTGTGCATGTTGTAGATGGGTAAAACCAGGAATAACAACATCAATATCCTCTTGGGCTTTAGTTAAAAGTACATCTAAAAAAGTAATCAGTTTTGACTTTAGTTTTTCAATGGCTTCCTTCATAAAAAGTCTGTAATCTGTGGCAACTTGGTCATTTCTAGATCTACCTGTATGAATTTTAGCCCCTAGAGGACCTAATTTTTCTATTAGTCTAGACTCTATATTCATATGAACATCTTCCAAAGATATTTTAGGTACAAACTTACCTGTCATAATTTCCTCTTCTATTTCATCTAAAGACGATAGAATAAGGGTAAGTTCTTCTAATGTGAATATATTGATTGTATGTAACATTTTTGCATGGGCACGACTACCTTGAAGATCATGTTTATAAAAAGACCAATCATAGTCTAAAGACTGGCTAAATTTACGCATAATATCGGCAGGGGAGCTGGAAAAACGTCCACTCCAAAGGGCTTTATTTTGAGATTGATGCATTTAAATACCTCCTTGTGTATAAATATACTATTATTTAAATAATATATCAAAAAAAATGATGTTAGACAATGTATTTTAAAGGATTGGCAAATAAAAATAAACATATAGTTTATAAACATACAAATAATTAGCCAATATTAAAAAGGTAGATACTCTATTATAATGCCTAAGAAATATAGCATTTTATACATAGTTATGTTAAAATGAAAAATTATAAACAGTAATAATTTGGGGGGAAATAAGATGAATATTAATGAGCTTTTTAATATACAAAAAGAGTTGGATATAAGAATTTCAACGGAACATCAATTGGAAGGACATAATTTAGTATCCCATAAGATATTGGCATTAGAAGTTGAACTTGGTGAGCTAGCCAATGAAACAAGGTGTTTTAAATATTGGAGTAAGAAAAAACCTTCTGAAAGGGAAGTAATATTAGAGGAGTATGTAGATTGTCTGCATTTTGTATTAAGTATTGGGCTAGAAAAAGATTACTTAAATGTTACTTTAACAGACTTAAAGGAAGAAAAAACAACAGCAGTGGATCAGTTCCTTGTGGTTTTTAATAATATATCAAACTTTCAGGTTAACCAAACTTTAGAAAACTATTTGTTCCTTTGGCAAAATTTCATGCTATTGGGAGTTGTTTTGGGTTTTGAATGGGAAGAAGTGACCACTGCCTATTTAAAGAAAAATGAAATTAATCATAAAAGACAAGCTGAAGGGTATTAACATTATAAGGAAAAAGCCTTCTAATATTTTGTAGTTAAGATGCCAGTTGTTTTCGTATTTGTATACGTTACAACTTATAGGTTTCTTTCTACTAGAATTAGAAGGCTTTTGTTTTTTTATAATTAAATTTAAAGCGTATGTTAAAGTTAATTAACCACCACATTCTTATGAATAACCTTTTCCTGCCAATTACCCACCAGATAAATCACAACACCTACTACACAAATTAAAGCATTGCTTAGAACCATAGCATACCAAACACCACTGGAGCCCAAAGTCGTTAATTTACCAAAAACAATTATTAGTGGTATTCTTAAACCCCATAGTCGCCCCATATCCATAATCATGGCATATAGTGTATGACCAGATCCTTGAAATGTTCCTACAAACACTTGAAAAAAGCCCATTAAAGGCAATGATGCAGAAATTAACCTCAAGTATTCTGTACTTTGCTGAAAAACCACAGGATCATCTTTAATAAAGATTGCCACTACTGTTTTAGATAGCATAAATAAAATAACAGCCCCTACAGCCATAAACAAGGTAGAAAGTTTCATTGCACTTTTAAAAGCTAAGTTAGCCCGCTCTTTTTGGTTAGCCCCTAAATTTTGCCCTATAATTGTAGCTAAGGCACTACCAATTCCCATTACAGGCATTAAAACCAAAGAGTTAATACGATTACCTATACCAAAGGCAGCTAAAGTATCAGACCCATAAGAAATAACAAAGGCATTAAGGAAGATAAACCCAAAGGCAGAAGCGGACTGACCAAGGGAAGCAGGTAAACCAATCTTTATAATTCTACTTAAAACATCTTTTTCTATTTTTAAATCTTTTATGTTTAAACTAATCCCATCATTCGGGGTAAAAAGAGTATAAATTGCATAGACTGCAAAAATTGTTCTAGAAAAAATTGTGGCGAATGCCACACCCCGTATGCCTAGTCCTAAAGTTACTATAAAAATAGGGTCCAGTATAATATTAAGTACAACGCCACAAACATTATAAATCATAGGGGTTAGAGTATCTCCTTGCCCTTGTTTAATGGCACTATAAACAAAAATCATAAATATTGCAGGCACCTCAAAAAACATAATTTGAAGGTATTGGGTTGCATATTTTAAAACATCCCCCTTACCCCCCATTGCCTTTACAATTAAAGGAGTGGCAAAAAACCCAATAATACTTAAGACAATAGATAATAGAAGTGAAAAACAAAACATTTGACCTGCTACACGTTTAGCATTTTTCTTTTCTTCAGAACCTATATACTGAGAAATTAAAGCTGTACCAGCAACGTTGACCCCCATGCCTAAAGAAAGTGTTAAAAAAATAATAGGAAAAACTAAGGTGATGGCAGCCACTTCGGTGGTGCCTAATTTGTTACTAACCCAATAAGTATCAGCAAGAGTATAAAGGGTTTGAATAAAGTTATTGAACATTATAGGGGTAGCCAGTGTTAGAATAACTTTATTCATTGAGCCATTTAATATTAATTGTCTTTTATTACTGTAGTCCATAAGTCCTCCTTAAATATATTTAGCATATCTAAATATATTATAACATTTCTAATTATAAATTTAAAAGAATAACTAAGTAAATTTAAAAAAAATAATGGATTAAAAATTTAAATATTTAGTTGAAGTTATTTAATATTTTAATTAAAATATATTTTTTAGTTTTTGACTTATATCCTAATGGATAATAAAATATATATGTACAAAGTTATTTATTAAGAATATAAGGGGGATGAATATGGCAGATTTTCAGGCAACAGTTGAGAATTATCAAAATATAACTAAAAAAATAAGACATTTATCAGAGGCTATATCGTTAATGCATTGGGACTTACAAACAAATGCACCAAAAGGAGCAATACAAGGACGTTCTGAGGCAATTGGAGGTCTTTCGGGAGAAGTGTTAAAGTTGTCTGTATCAGAGGAAATGGAAAAAACCCTTAATGAATTATTGAAGGAGGAATACTTTAATCAACTTTCTTCAGCAATGAAAGCATCAGTATTAGAGGACAAAAAAGAGTTTGATAGATATAAAAAAGTTCCTCAAGATAAGTTTGAAGCCTACAATATTCTTACATCAAAAGCACAAGCAGTATGGCAAGAAGCTAAAGGTAAAAATGACTTTAATACCTTTCAACCATATTTAGAGGAGATTATTACCTATAAACGGGACTTAATTGAACTATGGGGATATGAAGGACATCCATACAATACTTTATTAGAGGAATATGAACCAGGAATTACAGTGGAGAAACTGGATAATATTTTTAATTACCTAAAAGAAAATATTATTAAGTTATTGCAGAAAATAAATGCTTATCTCAATGTACTTGATGATAGTATGTTTCAAAAACCTTATAATATTGAAAAACAAAAAGAAATAAGTTTATTGATATTAGATAAAATGGGATATGACTTTAATAAGGGAAGAATGGATGAAAGTGCCCATCCTTTTACTATACAAATAAACTTAAATGATGTAAGGGTTACTACCAATTTTGATGAACACTCTTTTAATAATGCTTTTTTTGCCAGCATCCATGAAGGCGGACATGGGTTATATGAACAAAATGTATCGGAGGAATTGAAGAATACATCTGTTTGTACTGGTACTTCAATGGGAATACATGAATCCCAATCAAGATTTTGGGAAAACATGGTGGGCAGAAGTTTAGAATTTTGGCTATATTTTGAGGATGAAATAAAAAAAGCTTTTCCAGAAAATCTAGAGAATGTTTCTACAGAACAAATCTACCGAGCTATTAATAAAATACAGCCTTCCTTAATAAGAATATTTGCCGATGAAATAACCTATAGCCTACATATTATAGTTAGATATGAACTGGAGAAGGAGTTAATCAGTGGTAAAATAGAAGTTAAAGATTTACCTAACCTTTGGAATGACAAAATGGAAGAATATTTAGGTATTAGACCAGAACAAGATAGTGAAGGTGTATTACAAGATGTTCATTGGTCAGCTGGTTTATTGGGCTACTTCCCTTCTTATTCATTAGGTAATATATATGCAGCTCAATTTGTTAATAAAATGAAAAAGGACTTACCCAACTACCATGATTTAATTAGACAAGGGGAATTTAAATCAATTTTAAATTGGTTGAAGGAAAATATTCATTGTCATGGTAAAACCTTAAAGCCAACGGAAATAATAGAAAAGGTAACGGGAGAGGCTATTAACCCTAAATATTTTATTGAATACCTAGAAGAAAAATATAGTTCTGTTTATAACTTACCAATGGAATAGCTACACAGTGGAAAGAATATAAATTGATGAGGATAAAAGTACAAAAAAACAATAATAAACCCACCTGAATTTTCAGGTGGGTTTATTATTGTAAATAATTATCCTAACATAGTAGCTAAATCTTCTTTAGCGTCTCCAGTTAATTTTAAGTTAAAGGCATCTTGTAATACACTTAATACCCCTGGTGTAATAAATTCTGGTGGTTTAGGTCCAATATAAACATTTTGGATTCCTAAGCTGAATAGACCTAATAAAATTGCAACAGCTTTTTGCTCAAACCATGAAAGAACAATGCTTAATGGTAAATCATTTACTTCGCAATCAAAAGCATTTGCTAAAGCTAATGCAATTTTAACTCCAGAACCAGAGTTATTACATTGACCTAAATCTATATATCTTGGAATACTTGTTCCTGGAACTACTCCGTAATCAACATCGTTAAATCTAAACTTACCACAAGAAGTAGTTAAAATAACACAATCTTGTGGAAGAGAAGTAGCTAATTCTCTATAATATTCTCCACCTTTACCTGGAGCATCACAACCTGCAATTACAAAGAATCTTTTAATCTTTCCAGATTTAACAGCATCAATAATTTCAGGAGCAATACTTAATACCGTTTCATGGTGGAAACCAGTTGTTAATGTTTTATCTGATTCAACATTAGCTTTTGGTAAAGATAATGCCTTTTCAATCATCGGTGTATAATCATCATTTTCAATTTTAGCCACACCTTCAAGACCAGCTACATCATAAGACCAAAATCTATCAGAATAACTACCCTTAATTGGCATTAAACAGTTAGTAGTTCCTAGTATACAACCTGGAAATTCTTCAAAAACCTTTCTTTGATCATACCAAGCTTTACCAACATTACCTTTTAAGTGAGGATATTTCTTTAATTGAGGATAACCGTGGGCTGGAAGCATTTCAGAGTGAGTATAAACATTAATGCCCTTACCTTCAGTCTGTTTTAATAATTGCTCTAATGCAAATAAGTTATGACCTGTTACTAAAATACAGTGACCTTCAACCTTGTCTTCTGAAACAGTAACTGGTTGAGGAATACCTAATAAAGACGTATGGGCTTTATCTAATAAATCCATTACTTTAACCGTAGCAGTACCAACCTTCATTGCCATACCGATATGTTCTTGTAGGTTAAAGTTAGAATTTGTTAAAGTCATGTACAGTGCCTCTTGTGTAATATAATCAACCTCAGGGTCTCTAAAACCTAATTGTGCAGCATGGGTTGCATAAGCAGCAACACCCTTTAATCCAAAAATAATTGTATCTTGTAAACTTGCAATATTTTCATCCTTACCACATACCCCGATTTTACTTGCACATCCTCCTTTTGGAGTTTGCTCACATTGATAACAAAACATATTAATTTCCTCCTTTTTATTTATATATTAAAATAAATTATTTAATAAGTTACTTAATAAGTTATTTCATTTGATTACAATACCATCATACAGAATAATGTATAGAGAAACTGTGACCAATATCACCTTTTTATGTGATGATTGTCAAAAATACTGTTAAAAAGAAATAATTATATAAAATAGAAAACTAATAATGATAATTAAAACATGAAAATAATAGATTTTATACTTTATGAGAATAGTTTTCAATAGAAAGGGTACTATAATATCATGAAATAAATACAGTAAAATAAGAAACTATCGTTTAAATATAGGAGGAAATATTAATGGATGATATAAAAAATAAAGTGCCCTTTAAAGAAAATGAAGAAATATCAGAGGAATTAATGGATTCATTAAGCCAATGGGCTTTTATGGAAGGTTATGCCCACCACCCTCAAGAGTTGGCAAAACTCTTTATGTCACAAAATAAAACACCCCAATAAGTATTACAGTAAAAAACAAGCAAGTATAAATGACATGAAGGTCAAGATACTTGCTTGTTTTTAAGAAAAAAATAAAATTGATTTATTTATAGAAAAGTTAATAATTTTACAAAAAAAGGACTAAAGAAGGATTTCTTTAGTCTCTTTTTGGGGTTACTTATTATCTAATTGGTAAGAGAAGGGATACACTTCTTCCGCCGTTTTATTTAACTTAGAAGCAAAACTATCGGGAACAATTTCTTCTACAACACCTTGATCACTATGGAGTTTAATATTCCAAACCTCATCGCCATTTTCTATTAACAACTCAGCATTATAAACACTGCCATCAGCTAGTCTAACTTTTCCTTTTTTCCAGGGCATATTTCATCACTCCTTTCAAATCTATTTTGACCTCAATATAAAAGAAATATAAGTTATATTTATTGGGAAAACTAAAGGAAATAAGTTATTAAATAAAAAAAATGAGGTGATGGCATTGAAAGAACCTAATATTGCAACATTGAATGAATTATTAAAAGGGGAACATATGGCTATAGAAAGCTATGAAACGGTGATGTCCACCATAGATAACAAAGAATTAAAAGTGAAATTAAATGGGATTGTAGAAGACCATAAAAGACATGCAATGGAAATTAAAGACCGAATATACAAATTAGGAGGAAAACCAAAAGAGTCCACTGGAATGGTGGGAGTTATGTCAGATATAAAACTAAAGGCAGAAGGGATGGTTAGCAATAATCAATTTATGCTAAAAGAGTTATTTAGTGGAGAAAAACAGGGTATTGCTGCGGTTAAGGAAACCATAAAAGGTGACTTAGACACCGATAGCTTACAACTGGTGAAGGAAATGATTGAGACAGATGAAAGGCATTTAGCTGAATTACAACAATTAATAAATAGTAATGGGATAAAATAAAAAAAATAAAAAGGGAGCAAAAATTTGCCCCGTTCTTATTCTTTCAACTTATTTATTTTACAAAAACAATGGTTATAAATGGCTTGATTACCTATATCAGATACACCATCGGGGGTAAGAAAATTTACTCCCTGATTTTTTAGCCACCAGCCTTCATAGATTAATAATAAATTTTCACCAACTTCTTCACTGGCTTGAATGATTGACTTAATTTTTCCTTGCTGAGACTCCAATTCAACTACTTCTCCAGAAGTAATACCAATTTGTTCGAGTGTATGGGGGTTACAGAATACTGTAGGGTAAATACCCTCTTCTACACTATGAAGGTGTTGGGAATGTAGAGAATGTTTTGGATGTAAACTAAGCAATTGAAATGAAAAATCATTTCTTTCATCAATAGCATTTGTAAGTTGTACATTCTTAAGACTAATAAATTGAAATTTCTTTGAAGGTGTGGAAAAGAGCTTGCTTTCCCAGGGAATTTCATTGCCAATTAAAGAAAGATTTTTTCCTTGAAGACCTTGTAGTGTTAGACCAGTATTAGATAACAGGGAATACAAACCTCTTTCTAAATAGGTTGTTTCATCTCCATAATGTTCTAAAAATTCATAGAGATTTAACCTTTTAGCAAGCTCAACAAAAATGTCAAATTCACTTTTTACATTCTCCCGTGGTGGAAGAACCCTTTCGGTAAAGAAAAAATGAGAGTGCCACATAGAAGAACAAAGGAAATCTTCTTCCTCAAAAATATGGGTGCAAGGTAATACATAGTCAGAGGCGGCGGCGGTGTCTGTCATAAAAAGGTCAATAGTTACTTTAAAAGGAATGTGATTAAAGGCTTCAATTGTTTTATTTGTATTAGGTAATTGAAGTAAGGGGTTGCCTTTTGTAATAAACATACCTTTTATTTCATTACGTCTTTCTTTTAGTATATATTGATGAAACTTAGAACGAATAAAAGTAGGTTGATGGTTATGTTGGTTATTTCTTATATATTTCCAGTCGATCCACTGGTTAATAAATTGATTTGCATAACTGACACCTCCACCAGAAACACCAATATTTCCAGTGATGGCAGCTAAAGAATCAATTAATCTTATATTACGGCCCCCACTGGGATAACGTTGTAGCCCATAGCCTAGTATAATGGCAGAAGGAGAAGTTAAATACAATTTGGTAAGTTCAATTACTTCTTCTTTTGATAGTCCTGTTTGAATAATTAATTCATCTAAATTCAATTGAGTTAGGTGTTCATTAAAAGAACTGTAACCATCACAATAAGTAGAAATAAATTCTTTTTGATGATAATTTCCATCTATTATGATTTTAGCCATTGCTAAAGCTAAGTGACCGTCAGCTTCGGGTTTAATTTGATAATAGTGGGTGGCTAGAGTAGCTGTGGCAGTTTTAATGGGGTCAATTACCACAATATTACTGCCATTTTTCTTAGCATCATTAATAAATGGAACTAAATGTATGTTAGTGTTAACAGGGTTTCTACCCCAAATAACAATTGTTTTAGCATTCAATAAATCCTGTGGTGGATGACTTAATGCCTTTCCAAAGTCTTCTTTTTGAGCTGCAATGCCTGCTCCCCAACAGAGGCTACCTGTTGGCATTGTCACTTCCCCTAAACTATTAAAGAAGGCGGCATCTATATTTTTTTTAAGTCCACAGTGACCCGCCTCGCCATAAAGCAAAAGAGAAGAAGCACCATAACTATTAATTATCTCCCTTAACTGTTGAGCTATTTCTGAAAAAGCCTGATCCCAGCCTATCTGAATCCATTCACCCTGTACTTTTTTCATGGGAGAAGTAATACGATGAGGGCTATTAAGTCTATCTAAATGATACATCCCTTTTTCACATAGAAAACCACGGGTAATTGAATGTTGTTGGTCTCCTTTAATTTGAATATCATTATTATCAGAAATTGTTACTTCAATACTACAAGTATCCCAACAATCTAAAGAGCAGGCAGTCTTATACTTTTTCATAAATTCACTCCTTAAGGTATTAATAGATTTATTATTAATAATAAATAGTTTGTTTTTTTAGTGTTATGAGACCATTGTACCATATGGTAAAGGCATAGCAAAACCACTTTATAAGTAGAAGGATGATATTATTAGCTTTTTAAAGTTGTTTTCTTTTTAGGGCAAATATTATTGATTTTGTTATTAATAATATTTTTTTATAAATAAACAATAAAAATTGATTTAAGTTGTTGTTAATGGGTATATAAATAAGAGATAAAAACAAAATGATTAGAATAGAATTAAAAAGCTAATAAGTAATAAGAAGGTAAAAATAAAAAACAATAGAGGTATTGAAAGGGGTAAAAGATAATGAGTAAAAGATCAGATTTAGTTACTATGGGGGGAAATGCAGTTACATTAGTAGGAACAGAAGTAAGAGTGGGGGATAAAGCACCAGATTTTACAGCTTTAACAAAAGACCTCTCACCCTATGGATTAAAGGATATGGAAGGGAAAATTAAACTAATAAGTGTAGTACCATCAATAGATACAGGGGTTTGTGACCTTCAAACAATGACATTTAATGAAGAAGCAGCTAAATTAAAGGATGTAGAGGTAATTACCATAAGCATGGATCTTCCTTTTGCACTAAATAGATATTGTGCTGCTAAAAACATTGAAAATTCCAAAACACTTTCAGATCATCGAGATGCTTCCTTCGGGAAAGCATATGGTTTCCTAATAGAAGAATTAAGACTTCTTGCTAGAGGAGTAGTGGTTATTGATCAGAATAATATCATTCAACATGTGGAGTATGTAAAAGAGATAGCAAACCACCCAGACTACGATACTACTTTAGAAGTGGTTGGAAAATTATAAAAAATATTAAGACCAGAGAGATAGAATAAAACCTATCTCTTTTTTTATTTAATTAATTAACAAGTATTACTAGCAGGAATAAAAATTAATATTGGAGAAATATAAAGAATAATAACAAGATGGATAGTAAAATTAAGGGGGAGTGGGAGTGAGTCAAAAACCTTATATAGTAAGATCCCATGAAAGATGTAGAAAAATGGGAATCGATTATACACGTGTTTATAGTTCCAAAATTTTAAAAGATGACGAACTTCAAAAAAAGCTTAAGGATAACAGATCTTTAATGGAAATCGCAATACCCTTTATGGAGCAATTATATAATTTTGTTAAAGGTTCTGGATTTTTTGCAATTCTTACCGACGGGGAAGGTTGTATTTTAAAATTAATTTGTGATGAACCAGTGTTGGAGATCGCCCAAAGTTTTAAAATGGTTCATGGTGCTTATATGGACGAAGAACATATAGGAACAAATGCAATGGGTACTGCTTTAGCAGAGGGAATACCAGTACAAGTTTCGGAAGAAGAACATTATATTCACGCTTATCACCGATGGACATGTTCTGCTGCACCAATAAGGGATATTGAAGGAAAAATTATAGGAACATTAGACTTAACGGGTAATAGTGATTTAGTACACTCCCATACTTTGGGAATGGTGATGTCGGCAGCTAATGCTATAGAAGAAATTTTCAAGAAAAATGAAATAAACAATAAATTAGCAGTAGCGAAAAAATCGATTGAAACTATTATAGATTCAATAAAAGCAGGTATATTTACAGTTGGGCCTAAAGGTTATATAAAAACCATTAATAAGGCTGTAATGGAAATGTTAGGTTATTCACAAGAAGAAATGATGGGAATGAATATAAATTGTATTTTGGAAGGATGGAGTGGCATACAAGATAGTGTTGCCAGTAACATCCACTATTTTGAGGAAGAAGCCTATTTGAAGGGAAAAAAAGAAAAAATCCACTGTACCTTTAGTGGGTACCCTATACTAGACAAATTAGGAAAAACACAAGGCATTGTTTGTGTTATTAAAGAAATAAAAAAGATGAAAAAACTTGCTAATAAAATTGTAGGTAAACAGGCGGTCTATACATTTGATAATATAATTGGTCAAAGTGATGGGTTTAAAAAAGTCCTTAATTACGCTAAGAAAATAGCAGATAGCCCATCAACTGTTTTAATTACAGGAGAAAGTGGTACGGGAAAGGAAGTTTTTGCACAATCTATCCATAATTATAGCCAGCGTCGGGATGAAGCCTTTGTAGCCATCAACTGTGGTGCGTTACCAAGAAATTTAATTGAATCTGAATTGTTTGGTTATGACGAAGGAGCTTTTACAGGTGCAAAAAGAGGAGGACAATTTGGTAAATTTGAATTGGCGGACGGAGGTACTTTGTTTTTAGATGAAATTGGAGAGATGCCTTTAGATATGCAGGTTCGACTTTTAAGGGTTTTAGAGGAAGGAAAACTTTTTAGAATCGGTGGAAGTAAAGAGATTACCGTAGACGTTAGAATTATTGCTGCAACCAATAAAGACCTTAAAAAGGAAGTGGAAAAAGGTACTTTTAGAAAAGATTTATATTATAGGATTAATGTACTACCTTTGAAGTTAATTCCTTTAAGGGAAAGAAGGGAAGATATACCCCTTTTAATAGAATTTTTTATGACTGTAAAAGCATTAAGACTAGGAAAAACAGCTGTTAACTTACCACAAAATATGATACAAAAATTAATTGAGTATTCGTGGCCTGGTAATGTACGGGAACTAGAGAACAAAATAGAACATATTATCAATACCGATAACAATAGTTTAATTTGGGATTTTGCTGAACATTCTACCCTTCCAACTTACCCTATGAAGGTTACATACGAAGTAGAAAAATTAGAAGACGTAGAAAAAACCCATATTACTAATATGATAATAAAATATAAGGGTAACATTTCCCATGTTGCTGATATATTGGGAATAGGAAGAAATACCTTATATAGGAAGATTAAAAAGTATAATATAAAGTGTGCCAATATGGAACAACGTATCGATATGGAACAGTTTTAAAGGGCAGAATTGTGCTAATATGGAACACTAATAAAAAGCCACCACAGACTATGGTGGTTTTTTATTTAAAATACTTATGAAATATTCAAATCTATAGGTTTATACCAGTTAAACATATTTTATAATGAAGTAGGTTAATGGCATACAACTTGCACTATAATAAATGTGACTACATTAAGATTATGATAAGGGGGAGTTATATGTTCGGATTTACTGGAAAAGTGCTAAGAATTAATTTAAAGGAAAAGTCTATTAAAACAGAACCACTTAATATGGATTTAGCAAAGAAATATGTGGGAGGAAGAGGTTTAGCTGAAAAATATTTAATGGATGAAATTGATCCTAAAATTGATGCATTAAGCTCTGAAAATAAGTTAATCTTTGTAACGGGACCCCTTAGTGGAACACCCACCCCTACAGGAGGCCGATACATGGTGGTAACAAAATCACCATTAACTGATACTGTGGCATGTTCTAATTCTGGTGGTCGTTGGGGTGCCGAGTTAAAAATGGCAGGTTACGACATGATTATTATTGAAGAAAAATCTGATAAACCTGTATATATTAATATTAATAATGATGAAGTTACCATTAGAGATGCCTCCCACTTATGGGGAATGGTAACATCAGAAGTAACAGAAGCACTGATAAAAGAAATTGGAGATGAAAAGGTTAAGGTTGCTAATATTGGTCCAGGTGGAGAAAATTTATCTAGAATGGCAGCCATTATGAATGATATAGATCGTGCAGCAGGTAGATCTGGGGTTGGAGCTGTTATGGGTTCTAAAAACCTTAAAGCCATTACGGTTAGAGGAACTGGAAAACCAGCAGTTGCTAATCCAGAAAAATTAAAAGAAGTAGTAGCAAACTGCAATAAGAAAATTAGAGAAAATGGGGTTACAGGGCAAGGACTTCCCACCTATGGAACTGCTGTGTTGGTTAATATTATTAATGAAAATGGTGTATTCCCAGTAAATAACTTCCAATCTTCTCATTTTGCAAAGGCAGAAGACCTCAGTGGAGAAACATTAGCAGAAAAGTATTTAATTAAGAGGGTAGGTTGCTATGGTTGTCCAATTGCCTGTGGTAGACACTGTAAAGTTGATGATCTTGAAAGTGGAGGACCTGAATACGAAACAATTTGGGGATTTGGTGCAGACTGTGGAGTCTCTGATATGGGGGCTGTAATTAAAGCAAACTACTGGTGTAATGAATTGGGATTAGATACAATATCTGCTTCGGCAACCATTGCAGCCGCTATGGAGTTATATCAAAAGGGGTATATCAAAGAAGAGGATACCGATGGAGTACCTTTAGAATTTGGCAATGCCGATGCAGTTATCCAATGGACGAAAAGAATGGGAAAAAGAGAAGGACTTGGAGATAAACTAGCAGATGGTTCCTATAGATTATGTGAAATGTATGGTGTACCAGAATTATCAATGTCAGTTAAGAAACAAGAAATACCAGCTTATGACCCAAGGGGGATTCAAGGTCAGGGGTTAGCCTATGCAACATCCAATAGAGGAGGATGTCATGTTAGAGCTTACTTAATTTCTCCAGAAATTTTGGCATTACCAGAAAAATTAGATAGATTCTCTTTAGAAGGCAAGCCCCAATGGGTTAAAGTATTTCAAGATTTAACAGCCGTTATCGATTCTTCTGGGTTATGTTTATTTACTTCCTTCGCAATGGGAGCACAGGACTATGCTGATATGTACAATGCTGTTTGTGGAACAGATCACACAGCCCAGTCGATACTAGAAGCAGGGGAAAGAATTTGGAACATTGAAAAACTATTTAATTTAGAGTCAGGACTTTCCATAACTGACGATACTTTGCCAAAAAGATTGTTGGAAGAACCTATTGTTGATGGACCTTCAAAGGATAATGTAGCAAGATTAGGTGAATTACTACCAAACTATTTTGTAGCCCGTGGATGGGATGAAAATGGAGTTCCTACTGAAGAAAGATTAGAGAAATTGGGGATTATTGTGCCTCCAGTGAAGCATAAAATGAAATATTAAAAGTAAAGAAAGAGCTTCTGACGGAAGCTCTTTCTAAATATTTAAAATTAAATAAAAAAATTGTAAACTACAAAATGTTATAACAGGGTTTACAAAATAAATTTTTTTAGGGAGGGGTGATGGAAATGAATATAAGAGTAAGACTATTTGCTACCCTTAGAGAAGGTCGTGGAAAAGAGTTAATGTTGGAAGCCCTTAATGAAGGGGTAACACCGAAGGATATAATAAATAGATTGGGTATATTAGAAGAGGAAGTTGCAATATTACTGATAAATGGTAGAGATGGTGAAATGAGTACAGTTTTAAAGGTAAATGATGTTGTATCAATATTTCCACCAGTTGGGGGTGGATAATAAGGAGCAGTAGGTTTAATGACAACTAATAGAAATTTTTTTATCCTCTGTTATTGTGAAAGTCAGCATCATAGCGTGTTTTTATACACGTTATGATGCTGACTTTTATTGTGTCATTTATTTAGTGTTGGTTACTTTAAATTCCATCAAATTTGTTTAATTTATAGATTAAAAACAATTTTTTAAATAACAAAATAAAAAATGGTTAACTTATTTGCAATGCTTTATACTTTTATAAAACCATATAAGTAAAATAAATTTTATCAATTAAGCCGACAAAATGCTAATTTTATAGGTTGAAGTAGTTGTGGATTTAATAAATATGAATAATTTTAAAATACAGTAAACAAAAAATGTTTTAAATTTGTATTTTAAACTAGTTACTAAATACAATAAACAGGCATTAGTTGTGAATAATTACCATCATTAAAAAGATATTAAAAAATACACTTATTGAAAAAGCACTTAAAATAATAACAAAAAAGTTGATAACAAGTTAATAAATCTATATTATTAATGCTAGAGCAGAAAAACTAAAATTAATTTAACTATTCACATATATGAAAGACCTAATAAAGTTTAATTTTAGTAAGACGGTTTTTTAATTGTGAAGGAGGAATAAATTTAACATGGAGTTATTAAGCCCAGGGGAGAAAGTTAAAAAATTACGGAAAGAGCTTGGACTAAAACAGGAAGATATTGCAAATGATCAAATATCTAAAAGTTTGGTAAGCATGATAGAAAAGAATAGACGAGCTTTAACTTGGACAACTGCTGCTATTATAGCAGATAGTCTGAATAAGTATTATAAAACTATGGGGAAAGAAATTACATCAGAATACTTAATGGAGACAGAATTAGATTTAGTAAAAAAAGAAATAAAAGCAGAAATGGAATATCTAAGTTCCATAGTAGAATTAGGAAACGTTGAAGTGAAATTATTAAACCCTTCCTTTGATAAGTTAATGAATTTGATAGACCAATGGGGTCTAAAAAAAGAAAAGGTAGACTTATTGTTATTAAGAGGAGAATTTTATTATTATAGTTATCAGTACAATAATGCTATAAACGATTATTCAGATGCACTAGTATATTATATAGAAGAAAAAAATCATAGTGAGATAGCTCGCCTTTACAACTTGATAGGTACTAGTTATTACATGTTAATGTTAATAGATAAAGCAATAACTTATTATACAAAATCCTATGAAACAGCAATAGAACAAAATATTGCTAATAAAGATACAATAAAAATAGAGTCAATATTTAACCTAACGTTATGTTATAAAAAAATGCAAAAATATGATATAACACTTCAATATGTGACAATGTTCAAAGAACTAGAAAATAACCAAGATTGTTATGCTTTTTATTATGACCAAACAGTGTTGGTGGAAGCTAATACCTATCGTGATTTAAGAATTTATGAAAAAGCAGAAAAAATATATGAAAAACTATTACAGAGAAAAACAGAGTTAAATATAAATACACTATTTTTAGTCTATGAAAACTATTCAACTTTTTATCGGGATCAAAAGAAAATTCATAAGGCAGTATACTATATTAATAAAGCATTGGAATTTAAGGAAGATGTTATGCCAGTATACTGTTCAATGGGTATAATGGGACTAGCTAAATGCCAGATGTTATTGGGTAACTTTAGTGAAGCTATTGAGACTTTAAGTGAAGGACTTACTTTAGCAAAAGATAATTTAAGAAATGAGATGATTATAGATTTCCTTTTTACATTAATACAAGTATACATTCAATTGAAGGATTATGATAATGCATTAAACAATTTACAAGAGGTAGAGAAAATAATAATTGAAAAAGATATAAAAGCTAAAATAAATGATTTGCATAGTTTTTATGCAGAAGTATATTTAGAGTTAAATGAAAAAGGAAAGTGCTTAGAATATATGATGAAAAACAGGCAAGATTATTTAGCAATTTAGGTTTATAGAATTTATAAAATAAAGGAGGTGATTTAATATGAAAAAAGCAAAAGGTCTAGTAATATCTTTAATGGTGGCAACACTATTAGTATCAAGTTTAGGCTGGGTAGGTAGTATGTTAAGCAATAATGCAATAAATACTACTGTAGCAATGGTTACTAATGGTTATGAACCAGATCCTGGTAGACACTAAAAAATTGTGTATTGCAATTATAAAGTAATTTATAAAAAAAGTCCTTTCGTAATTAGAAGGGACTTTTTATTTTACTTAAAAAAATCTTTTGTTTTAGAATAGGGCAGTGGGTATATAAAGAATAAAGTAAAGTAGTTAATAAGGAGGGGCATTTGGGATGAGGTATCGTTGGTTAATAGAAAATAGAATATCTGTCAGACAATTTCAAAACACACAGGTGGATAGAACTAAGTTATTACAATTGATGAACTATAGTGAAGAGATTGAAGGATTAGTTGAAGGAATTAATACTCAGTTTATCTTTATTACAGATGGAGTACAAAAGAGAGATATATTAGAAGGGAATGCTGGTTATGATGGACATCTAATATATGCGCCCCACTATATAGCAATTTTAAGCGATGAAAAGCCCTTATATTTACAAAATGCAGGTTATATGATGGAAGAGTTATTACTAAAGGCTACGGAACTTGATTTAGGTACTTGTTGGCTAACGGTAGAAGATGGAGAATCGTTAAAAAAACAATTGGAGATGAAAGCCACAGGGAGGTTAGTGGCTTTAGCAGCAATAGGTTATCCTAAAACAAGAATACCTTTTACGCCCAAAAGCACTTCTACAAGAATACCCCTTGAAAAGTTTGTGTATTTTAAAAAGTGGGGAGAAATACCTTCCACAGAACACTTAGAGTTACGGGGTCTAATTAATGTACTATACCATACAAGAATGGCACCTTCTTGGAAAAATCAACAACCCTGGAAACTGCTTATAGATGGAAGCGAAATAATATTAGTGGTGGGGGGAAATACCATACCAGAAAAAAGCCTATTATTAGATTCGGGTATTATGATGCTATATTTACAAAGAATTTTTAATGAAGCGGGCTTTACGGTGAAATGGATACCCTATGACAATAAAAAAAATTATCATAGTAAATACAATATTCCAAAAGAGTATCAAATAATAGGAAGCTTAAATATATAACAACCGATGTTTTGTCGGTTTAGACTAACAAAAACCATTATTTCCGTTGCCATTAAGTCAGAACATCCTACGTATTTTATATACGATGGTGTCTGACTTTTATTGACTTAATCTTTAAATTACTACGTGGCTGTTTATTTTGTTTTGCTAACAACCTACCCAAGCACTAGCCTAAATGTTTATATAGTTTTTCTTTAACCAACGTTAAAAGAGGACTAATTTGTACAATAATGGGAAAAATAAAGTAACTAAGCTAATAGAAGAGGTGAAGGGCTTGAAAAAGCGAATTGTATTACTTTATTTTTTTATACTTATTGGAGGCTTAATTGGTTGCCAACCAAGAGCCAAAATAGTAGAGGAATTACAAAAAGTAGAAGCTATGGAGGCATTTGAAGAGTATAATGGGTTTAGAGTAGAAAATGGCAGGTTTTATTTCACTGCTATTCACCAAGAGCAATTTAATGTATATGCTATGGATATTAATACAAAAGACTTAGAGAAAGTTTTTACTGAAATACATGCTTATGATAGTTTTATTCCATTGGAAGAACAGGGAGCAGTATACGTAGACACAGAAGGAAATCTATTTTATAAAAAACAAGGAAAAGAGATAAAAATAGATGAAAAAATTACAGGTTTTAATAGTCCCAATGTATTAGTATCTCCAAATAGAGAAGGGGTGTTGTATACAAAAGGAACGAATCAACAATCTAGCCTGTATAGATATATGTTAGATGAAAAACAACCTCAACTGATTGTTAATAATATACCACAAGATGCCTATATTAATTTTAGCTTCACAACCCAATGGTCCAATAAAATAAATTACTTTGTATTTAATAACAATGAAGTTTATAATGATGAAGGGGAAAAAATTGCCACCATTGAGGCGAGCAGTTTAAGGTGGTCACCAAATGACAGGTATATTGCCTATATTGAAGTACCACAACATAAAATAGAAAATAAAATCATTATTGGAGAATGGGAAACTTATATTGGAGATAAATTAAAATTATATGACATAGAAGAAAATAAACAACATGTAATTATGGAAAACCCCAGTGGATTTATTGACCCCATTGATGGGATTCAGTGGAGTAGAGATAGTAGTAAAGTAGCAATATTAGAGGGGAATATTGTAAAAGGTGAGGAAAATTACTTAGAAAGAATGGAATATCAAAACGTTGGAATTTATAATTTACCAAAACAAGAAGTAAAAAGAGTTGAAAATTTTAAATATAATTATTATCAAATACTGTTTACAGATCTTATCTATGGTAAAAATTTAGGGATTAAAGAAGGTTTAGAAATAGTATCAATTAACGATGATAAAAGAAAAATATATGATGCACCAACTCTACTCAATAATAGAGATATGTTTATTATTATGACACCAGATAAAGCCTATTTAGTTAATGGAACAGCATTAATTGAAGTAAACCCTAAGGGAGAGGATCGAAAACTAATAGATCTACCCTGGGAGGTAAACACCATGTACTTCGATGAAAAAAACAATAAATTAATTATTATCAATCAAAACCAAGAAATGTTTTTATATTCTTTAAAAAATTAGAAAAATTTAGCTCACTACAGAGTGGGCTTATTTTTGATTAACATAGTAAGAGGTGAAAGATGAAGTATATATTAGCCATAATAATAGGAATTTTAATTGCAACAATGATTAATATTAATGGAGTGTTAGGGGTTTATACAAATGCATATTTTAGTTCTTTTATTGTGCATCTAATTGCAACCATAGGGACAACCGTATTTGTGTTAAAAAATAAGGAAATAAAAAATAAAAAAATTAAATTATCAATATTATACTATTGTGGTGGCGTTATGGGAGCAATTATTGTTGTAATAAGTAATGTTTCTTTTAAAACTTTGGGGGTATCTATAACAGTAGCTCTAATACTGTTAGGTCAAGTGATGGCATCCACTTTAATAGATAGTTATGGGTTATTAAATATGAAAAAAATAGTGCTTAATAAAGGTAAAATACCAGGCTTAGTTTTTATGATTCTCGGTATAACCATTATGATGTTTTACTAGGAGGAATAGAATGGTTTTTCTTTGGGGATTGTTGGCTTGTATTGCTGGAGGAATGGTGACCATGTCAGGCATCTTAAATGCTCAATTAGGTAAAAGAATAGGAATTTATCGAGCTGCTCTAGTGAATAACTTTTTGGGGTCAATAACTGCTTTTATAATTTTATTAATGATATATAAAGGCTTTTCTGTTAATATACATAGTTTAAAGGAAATACCACTTTGGGTATATACCGGAGGATTAATAACGGTAGTAGTGGTGGTGGGTTCTAATTTTTTAATTCCTAAAATTCCTGTAATCTATACTACTATATTAGTTTTTACAGGTCAGTTTCTAACAGCATTAGTAATAGACTGGTTTAATAAAGTGCCAATTACTTTTGGAAAAATAGTAGGTTTTGTTTTTATTTCTGGTGGATTGTTATATAATATATATTTCGATAAGCAAAATAAAAAACATCAGTAAAAAAGGATTTTTAATTAAAAAAGTATAATTAATAGTGTATATATAAGACATATATTATAAGTAAATCAATAAGGTGGGAATATGATGATGGATGAAAATCATGTAGACAGAATTATAAATATTATTAAAAGTGGAGAAAAAAAATCTAATCAGTTGGCTATCGGTGTAGAATTTGAGCATATTGTTGTTAATCAAAATTACCAATCAATTAATTACTATCAAGACGACGGAATCGAAGAGATTCTTAAAAAACTACTAAAATTCAATTATTTACCAATATATGAAGAAGGTTATCTTATCGGTTTAGAGAAGCCAGAAGGTTTTATTACCCTTGAACCAGGAGGACAGTTAGAACTTAGTATTCCACCGTGTACAGATCTAAAAAGTATAAGTGACCTATATATAAATTTTTTATCAGAACTTTCACCAATATTAGAAGAGCATGAACAAAGGCTTTTATCAATAGGTTATCATCCAAGATCCTCCATTGATCAAATACCTTTTAACCCCAAGAAAAGGTACCAGTATATGTCCAATTACTTAAAACTTAAAGGTGCATTTGCCCATAATATGATGAAAGGTACAGCAGCTATTCAGGTGGTAATTGATTATATTAATGAAGAAGACTTTATAAAAAAGTTTAGGGTGGCAAATTTTCTATCTCCTGTGTTAGCCCTTATATCAGATAATTCACCAATATTTGAAGGTGAAATTTATAAAAAGAATAGTGTTAGAAGTGTTATATGGGAAAACACAGACAAAGAAAGAAGTGGAATAGTAAAGGGCGTAATGGACAAAACCTTTGGTTATAGAGAATATGCTCAATATATATTAGATGTACCACCAATACTGTTTATTAAAGAGGGCAACTATCTTTCTGCCCATCACAAAACAACATCTGAAGTGATGAAGGAAAACCAATTAACAGATTTAGAAGTGGAACACTTATTATCAATGGTTTTTCCAGATGTTCGTGTAAAAAAATATATTGAAATACGTATGGCAGATTCACTACCATATCCTTTAAATATTGCTTTCGTTGCTTTGATAAAGGGAATTTTCTATAATGAAGAGGTTTTAGATCATTTATATAATTTATCTTTAAATGTTTCAGATGAAGAGTTAAATACATATAAATGTGATATGATTGAAGAAGGTTTTAAAGCTAATTTTATGGGAGAATCAATAGACTACTTTATTAGAAATTTATTTAGCCTAGTTGAAGAAGTAGGTTTAACTATGGAGGAAAAGACGTATTTAATGCCTCTGAAAGAATTAATTAAACAACAACAAAATCCTGCAACATTGTCAAAAGAGTTAATAAAAGCAGAAGGTATACAAGGGCTAGAATGGATGGCTTTAAGTTCTTTGGTAAGGAGGGAAATTAATGCAGGCAAAGAAGTTATTTGAAGCATATGAAAAAAAAGTTGAAGAAAAGGTAGAATTATATAAACAAAGCTATGGTATTGTGGTAAAGGAGGTAGAAAATTCTGTAGCAAGATATAAAGGAAAACCAGTGGAATTTTTATATCAACCAATGTTTTTTACCCATGATGACATACAACGGTTTAGAGACCTTACAGATGACTTAATGAGAATATTAAATAAAGTAATAGAAGAATATTTAGTGAATGAAGAGTTTAGAAAACATTTTGGATTTACGTCACTGCTGGAAAAAATGATTTTAAAAGAACCAGGATATGATATTAATGTACCAATGGGTCGCTTTGATATATTTTACCACTACGACAGTGGTAACTTCCAGTTTTGTGAATTAAATGCAGATGGATCTTCAGGAATGGTGGAACAGAGGGAATTGCAGAGGGTTTTCTTAAATTCCGTTGCCATAGAGGACTTTAAGGATAAGTTTGAAATAGAAGGATTTGAATTGTTCCAAAGTTGGGTAGATGCATTACTAAAAAATTATAGACAATATAGTAAAAATGATAAAAAACCTCAAGTGGCAATCATAGACTTTTTTAAAGGGAATCCCCCTAGTGAGTTTGTAGAGTTTCAAAAAGTTTTTGAGGCTAATGGTTGCAAAACAATTATTGTTGACCCTAGATATTTAAAATATCGTGATGGAAGTCTATATTATGAAGATTTTAGAATAGACTGTATTTACCGTAGAGCAGTAACTTGGGAAATAGTGGAAAATGCAGAAGAAGTAACGGATCTTATTGATGCTTATTTAGATGGAAATGTCTGTGTTGTTGGTCCAATTAGGTCACAAGTGATACATAATAAATCTGTATTTGCTATATTACATGACCCACAAAAGACTCCTTTTCTTACCACAGAGGAAAGAGCCTTTGTGAATAGACATATACCCTTTACAGCAATATTTGATAATCAAAATAAAGATTTAGTTGCAGAGACTATAAAAAACAAAGATCAACTGGTGCTTAAGCCAATGGATAAATATGCCTCCAATGGAGTAAGGGTGGGGCAAGACTATTCAACAGAAGAATGGGTTAAAATAATTAATGAAGAAGCAATTTCTGAATATTTACTGCAAGCCTTTTGTAATGTTCCTAAAATACCAATGGCAAGGTTTGATATTAATGAAGTGAAGTTTATAGACCATAACTATATAATAGGTCTATTTATGTATAATGGTAAATTGGAAGGAGTATATACAAGAACAGGGACTCATAATATTATAGGTAGTATTGTAGAATGTTATACAGTTCCTAATTTTTTAGTAAAAGAAAAACAATAAAATAGAAGATAGGGTGAATATATTGAAAAATATACGAATGATAATTGAATATGATGGAAGTCGTTATAAGGGATGGCAAAGATTAAAAGACACAGATCAAACAATTCAAGGGAAATTAGAAGGTGTTATTAGTGAGTTGGCGGGGAAACCCACCGAAGTTATTGGGTCAGGTAGAACTGATGCAGGAGCTCATGCCCACGGTCAAGTGGCAAACTTTCAAATTAAAAGCGATATGTCTTTAAAAGAAATGAAACAATATATAAATCATTATCTACCCCAAGACATAGTTGTGAAGGACCTACAACAGGTATCAGCAAGGTTTCATAGCCGATATAATGTATCTGGCAAGAAATATGCTTACTATGTATTGAATGATTCTATTCCATCAGCTTTTCTTAGAAAGTATAGCTATTATATACCAGAAAAGTTAGATATAGTAGCCATGAAGAAGGCGGCTGAAGGATTAGTGGGAACCCATGATTTTATTGCGTTTTCATCAGTAAAAAAGACAAATAAGTCCACCGTTAGAACAATAAAAGAAATAAACATTGAAAAAAAGGGTCAACAAATTGAATTTACCTTTGTTGGAGATGGTTTTCTACACAACATGATCCGTATTATGATGGGTACTCTAATAGACATCGGTATGGGAGAAGAAAAAGTAAGCTATATAGATAAAATTTTTAAGGGTGGAAAAAGGGAAGTAGCAGGTAAAACAGTACCAGCACAAGGACTTTTCTTAATGGAAGTATATTACGACTAGAATTATATTATTAGAGAACTTAATATAATATTAAATATTAAAACCCAATGCCTAAACATAGTTTATCTATGATAAGGCATTGGGTTTTTCATTTATATAAATAAGTAATTAATAGATTAATAATAAAAAACCTATAGCATAGATTAAGTGAAAAACCTATAGGTTTTTTATTAAGTTAGTCTTGTTTTATAGTTAGTTGGTAATAATAAAATAAAAAAGGGTGTTTGAAGAAATGAACGATTATCTAATTGTGTTAATGCGGATTATTACAATTATGTCTCTATTATTGTTTGTTAACCTTACCTTATCAGGAAAAAGACTTATTGGTGAAATGCCCATTTTGACTTTTTAATTATTATTACTATGGGTGCAGTGGTGGGGGCAGACATTGCAGACCCCAATATAGAACATTTACCCACAGCTTACGCCATTGTGATATTGGCGTTATTTCAGTTTACTGTTAATAAATTTATTATCAAAAACAGAAAATTTGCTAGACTAATTACCTTTGAGCCTACTTTAGTAATGGAGAATGGTATTTTTTTAGTTAAAAACATGAGAAAAATTAGATATACAATAGAAGAAATTTTAATGTTGTTACGGGAAAAAGATATATTTAATTATAATGAAGTACTCTACGCCATTGTTGAATCTAATGGTAAATTAACGGTACTAAAAAAAGCAGAGCATCATCCCATAACAGTAGGTGATATGAATATAGAAGTAAAAGAAAAAGAAATACCTTATGTGGTTATTATCGAAGGAAATTTAGATTATCCCAGTATCGAAAGACTAAAAATATCTCCCCAATGGGTAAGGGATGAAGTAAAGACGCAAGGTTATGGCGACTTATCAACTATATTTTTAGCAACTTATACAAAAGAAAAAGGTATTTCTATTGTTCCTTATCAAGAACAAGGTCATATTAACATACAACATTAGTATTATAATAATTTAATAAATACATAATGGTAAATAATATTCAAATAATGTATAATAGAACTGATAAAAACTAAAAGAGGATGATGCCGATGAAATTTAATTTAGATAAAAAATATTTTAAATATTCATTTTATGGATTTATTACAGTGGCAATGTCAATTGTATTCTTTCAATTATTAGACAACATGGGCTTTTACTTAGCAAGTTTTAGTTATTTTTTATCCATAACTAGAAAAATTTTAAGTCCATTTATTATTGGTGCTTTCGTTGCTTATCTTTTAAGTCCAGGAGTAAGATGGTTTGAAAAAAAGTTTTATGGTCGTTTTACATTTATTCTTAAGAGGAAAAAACTTCATAGACTATTAAGTGTTGTCACCATGTATTTTATACTTGTGTCAACTATAACAATGTTGACAGTAGTTGTTGCTCCTCAAATAGGGAATAACATTAGTGATATTATTAGGAACGTTCCAGAATACGTTACTTCTACAAATGAATTAATGAGTAACTGGGTAGATGAGTTAGAAAGAATAAGTACGTATAATGTTTCTCAACAAATTAATACAAAGATTAATAGTATTTTTGATAATACAGCAGAAGCTTTGGAGGGTATTTTAAATAATATTGTTTTTAGTATTTTATCCATAACCTCTGGAGTAATAAATTTTGTACTGGCATTAATTATATCCTTTTATTTACTAATGGATAAAGAATCATTTAAATTAGGTGCTCAAAGAATATTAAGAATTATTTTTAAAGAAGAAACAGTAGAAAAATTTAAGGTTTTTGGGCGGGAAGTAGACGATCTTTTTGCTAAGTTTATTGTAGGTAAATCATTAGACTCTTTTATTATTGGTTGTATTTGTTTTGTTGGATTAAGAATAATGGGAATTAGATATGCTTTATTAATTAGTGTAATTATTACTGTCACCAATATGATCCCTTACTTTGGGCCTCTTATTGGAGCAGTACCAGCAACAATAATTACTTTGTTTGATAACCCAGTGAAGGCGTTGTGGCTTATTATTTTCATCTTTGCCCTTCAACAGTTTGATGGACTAATTTTAGGGCCTAAAATATTAGGAGATAGTATTGGAGTAAGCCCTTTTTGGATTATATTTTCAATAACTGTAGGAGGTAAATTATTTGGTCTTTTGGGAATGTTCTTAGGAGTACCAGTAATAGGTGTCATTAGGCTTGTTGTTAATCGTTTTATAGATAAACAATTAGAACTCAAGAATATAAGGTTAGAAAAAAGTAAAATAGGTTAAATATAATATTAAGGAAAACCCCCTTCTTCACTTAGGTATGTGAAGAAGGGGGTTTTTTATCATTTTTATCATTTTGAGGCAGTCTATTTTTTATTCTGTTTCTTTTAGTAAGCCATAGGAGCGATAATTTACATATGCCCCCATCAAAATCAGTAATATTCCCATTAGACTAAAAATATCAGGTACTTCTCGCCAAATTACTATACCAATAAAAATAGAAAATAGGGTATTTCCATAGGAGTAAATAGATAGATCACCTGCTTCTGCATAACGATAAGCATAGGTCATTAAAAATTGAGCAATTGTAGCAAATATACCAACAGCTAATAAAGTAAGAAATTGATTAACAGAAGGCATGGTAAATTGCCCAAAGAAGGGAATCGCACTAATAGTAGAAAGACCTGTAAAATAAAATACAATAATAAGAGGATCATCAGTTAAACGCAAATGACGGATGATTGTATAAGCGGCAGCAGCAAAAAATGCAGAAGAAAGCCCCACAAGAGCAGGTACAACTGTTAAGTTAAACTGTGGTTTTACAATAAACACTACCCCCATTAAAGCAAGCAAAATGGCTGAAAATTGTAATTTTCTTATTTTTTCTTTCAAGAAAAAGGCAGCCAGTAAAAGAACGAAAAAAGGGTTCATTTGGTTTAGAACTACTGCATCTGCCAATGGAAGACGGTCAATGGCAAAGAAGTAAAGGAAAACCCCCAACAGTCCAAACAAAGATCGATAAAATAAGTAACGTTTATTAGTACCAACGAAGCTTTTTTTTGATTTAAAAATCAAATAAGAAGTAAAAGCCAAACCAACAATATTTCTAAAAAAGACTTTTTCCATAGTGGGTAAGTCTCCAGAAAGTTTAACCGCTGCTGCCATTAAAGCAAAAAACAAAGAAGAGAGAATCATTAACGTAATACCTTTGTTTCTATTTTCCATATTAGAACCTCCTTAAACAACTGTTAGACTAATTATGCAATAGTTAACTTATTATAACATTTTTATATTATATTTATTTAGAATGATTAAATCCTAAATTGCAATAGCAAATTGAACTAATTTTTAAACTGTAATATTATGGATATTTAGTCGTATATAATCTCTCTTAAGTGATCTTCGAATGATTCATCTGGAGTAAGATAATGGAGTATTTTTCTTGGCAAAGTGT
>CALJEQ010000022.1 GCA_938074565.1 uncultured Alkaliphilus sp.
AAAGGAAAATCAATTATTATTTCAAACTCTAACGATAAACATGTTCAATTATTAGTTAATATGATAAACATAATGCTAAATAATTATGGTAACACTATTGACACAAATAATTGGTACAATATTAGAAATGGCTCTGATTCACAAATGGGAAGTTTTATAGATGATGTCAATAATAAAAAAGTTGGAGCTGTAATTTTCTTAAACTGTAATCCAGTTTATGATCATTTCGCTTCTTCAAATTTAAAAGATAGTCTGTCCAGTATTCCTTTAAGAATTTCTACTTCTGATAGAATTGACGAGACATCAATTCTTTGTAATGTAATTGCTACTGATTCTCACTTTTTAGAGTCATGGAATGATTTTGAACCAATTGAAAATTCTTATAGTTTTAGTCAGCCCTCAATCAGAAATATTTTTGATACTAGACAATCTCAAGATTCTTTGTTGAAATGGTCAGGTTCTAAATCTAATTATTTTGAAGTTCTAAAATCTAATTGGAGAGTAAAGCAAAAACTGACCAATTCAAATGAACCATTTCAAATATTTTGGGATAGATTATTAAGAGATGGTGTTGCTGAATTTTTATCATCTAATAAAAAAATAACACCCAAAGTAAATTTTGAAAGTACTTATGCAGGTATTAAAACAGTTTTGAATTCATTGAATCCAATTGAAGCATTTGAAATTGATATTTACTTAAACTCAAGTGTTGGAGATGGAGTTCAGTCAAATAATCCATGGCTTCATGAGATGCCAGACCCTATATCTAAAGTATGCTGGGACAATTATTTATCTGTTAACCCAAAGGATGCTAACAAACTAAATTTAAAGACTGACTCAGGTGTTATGTCTACTAATTTGCTTTCTATAAAGCTTAATAGTTCAGAATATGAAATACCAGCAATTATCCAGCCTGGACAAGCAGAAGGAACAATAGGTCTAGCTTTAGGGTACGGTAGAAAACTAGCTGGTCCAGTAGGAGATAATGTCGGGTTTAATGCATATAGTTTAATCGATTCATCTAAGAATAATCAAAATTTAGTAATTAATAATGTATCAGTTTCAAATTCTGGAAAGGAATATAGAATAGCTCAGACTCAAACACATCAGACAATAATGGCAAGAGAAAGTGTAATCCAAGAGACTACATTAGATGAATATAAAAAAGATGTATATGCTGGTAAATATCAATTCAAAGTAGCAACAAGTCAAGGTAAGAAAAAACCTGAGGAAGTTACACTATGGGATGGTCATGAATATCCAAATCATCATTGGGTAATGAGTGTTGACTTGAATACATGTACAGGATGTGGAGCATGTACAGTTGCATGCCAAGTTGAAAATAATGTTCCAGTTGTTGGTAAAGAAGAAGTTCTTAACAGAAGGGAAATGGCCTGGTTAAGAATAGATAGATATTACTCAAGTGATGCTGATGTTGAAGATTTACAAGGTCTTGAGATTGCTGCTGAAAATCCAGAAGTAACTTTCCAACCTATGATGTGCCAGCATTGTAATAATGCCCCTTGCGAAACTGTTTGCCCTGTTGCTGCTACTACTCATAGCACTGAAGGATTGAACCAGATGACATATAATAGATGTATAGGAACAAGATACTGTGCAAATAACTGCCCATATAAAGTTAGAAGATTTAACTGGTTTAAATATCATGACAACGCTCAGTTCAATAAAAATATTTCCATGAATAATGATTTAGGTAAAATGGTTTTAAATCCAGATGTTACAGTTAGATCAAGAGGAGTAATGGAAAAATGTTCATTCTGCGTTCAAAAAATACAGCAAGGTAAATTAGTTGCTAGATCTGAAAAAAGAGAGCTCAAAGATGGTGATGTTAGTACAGCATGTAGTACAGCTTGTCCTACAGGTGCAATAACTTTTGGAGATGTAAATGATAAGAATAGTGATATAAGAAATCTATTGAAGGTAGAGAAAATAGATAAATCTACTTTGAAGTTAAAAGAAGAAAGAGCTTATGCAGTTCTTGATGAAATTAGAGTAAGTCCAAATGTTTGGTACCTAAGAAAAGTAAGAAATAAAAAAAATAGTTAAAAATGCACGTAGAATCAAAGTTAAGAAAACCATTAATCACTGGGGGTAAAACTCTAAGTGATGTTTCTGACGATATATCTAAGAGAGTAGAAGAAAAACCTTCTATCTCTTGGTATATAGCTATGGCTATTTCAAATATCACATTAGCAGTAGGTGCATATGCAGTATATAGAACTTTATGGGATGGTATTGGTATGTGGGGTCTTAATAAAACTGTTATGTGGGCTTGGGATATTACAAACTTCGTTTGGTGGGTTGGTATTGGTCATGCTGGCACATTAATTTCAGCTATACTATTATTATTTAGGCAGAGATGGAGAATGTCAATAAATAGATCTGCTGAAGCTATGACTATATTTGCTGTAATTTGTGCTGCAATGTTTCCTCTTCTTCATATGGGTAGGTTATGGATTGGTTTAGTTTGGGTTTTACCGCTTCCTAATACTTATGGATCATTGTGGGTTAATTTTGCAAGTCCATTACTTTGGGATGTTTTTGCAATTACTACTTATTTTTCAGTATCTCTTGTATTCTGGTATATAGGTTTAATTCCTGATTTTGCTACTATTAGAGATAGAGCAAAGATTGCCGGTAAGAAGATTAGAGCTTTTATTTATGGTACTTTAAGTTTTGGATGGGATGGTGCAGCAAAAACTTGGTCAAGATATGAAACCGTTTCATTAGTATTAGCTGGTTTAGCTACGCCTTTAGTTTTGTCAGTTCATACTATTGTATCTATGGACTTTGCTACTTCTGTAATTCCAGGGTGGCATACAACAATTTTTCCTCCCTATTTTGTTGCAGGTGCAATTTTTTCTGGTTTTGCTATGGTCTTAACTCTTCTAATTATAACAAGAAAAGTTTATAATTTAGAAGATTATATAACTATTAAGCATTTAGAATTAATGAATATTGTAATTATTGTAACTGGTTCTATTGTTGGTATAGCTTATTTGACTGAGTTATTTATGGCATGGTATTCAGGAGTAGAGTATGAACAATATGCATTTTATAATAGAGTTACAGGACCTTATTGGTGGGCATATTGGTCTATGATGACATGTAATGTTATATCTCCTCAGTTATTCTGGTTCAAAAAAATTAGGACCAATATTGCTGCGACATTTATAATTTCAATTATTGTAAATATTGGTATGTGGTTCGAAAGATTTGTAATTATAGTAACCTCTCTTCACAGGGATTTTTTACCTTCTAGTTGGGCAATGTTTTATCCAACAATATATGATGTAGGAATGTATCTATTTACTTTCGGTTTATTTTTTACTGCATATTTAGCTTTCTCTAAATATTTTCCAGTAATAAACATGGCAGAAGTTAAAAGTATTTTGAAACATACTGGTGAAAAAGTAAAAAAGAAATAAATAATGGACGATAAAGGAAAAAAATTTATTGTTGGAATCTTTGAAGATGAGGATATACTTCTTGATGCTATTACTTCTGTTAGGGATAAAGGTGTGAATATTTATGAAGTGTATTCACCATTTCCTGTGCATGGTATTGAAAATAGATTAGGATATAAAAGATCAAGATTATCTATCGCAGCTTTTTGCTTTGGATTTCTAGGTACTTGCTTAGCTCTAACAATGATGATTGGGATGATGACTATAGATTGGCCGATGATTATAGGAGGAAAAGACTTTTTACCTCTTCCAGTTTTTATCCCAGTTACATTTGAAATGACGGTACTCCTTTCAGCATTTGGAATGGTAGGAACATTTTTAGTTGTAAGTGACCTAAAACCATGGGGAACACCTAAAACATTTGATTTAAGATCAACTAATGACAAGCATGTTATGGCTATTGAACTTGATAATAATAAAGTAGATTCAAAAAAAATTAAAACAATTTTAAATAATAGTGGTGCTTCTGAAGTTAACGATAAGATAATGGATTTATGAAACATATTGTAAAACTAATTTTAGTGACAGTACTTATCTCATCTTGCTCTGCAAGTAAGGATGATCCTGGTGTTGAATATGCACCTAATATGTATCATTCAGTACCTTATGAGCCTTTATCACAAGTTAAAGATGAAGAGATTGGAAGTTGGTTAGATTCAAACCCGGAGGATGGTCACGGTGAATTTTATAACTCTAATCCTTACAATCCATATGGAATGACAATGAGAGAACCAGTTGAGAATACTGTCAAGAGAGGGGCCTATCTCCCTTACAGAATTCCAAAAGATAGTCTTGAACAGGCAGCTAAAGTAAAAAACCCAATTGAATCATCAGATGAAGTTTTGAAAGAAGCTAAAGTTCTATATGAAAGATATTGTATACATTGTCATGGAGAAAAAGGTATGGGAGATGGGTTAGTAGGAAAAGTATATAAAGGTGTAACAGCATACAACTCAAGAGCTGTAAAAGATAGATCTGAAGGTCATATTTTTCATGTAATTACTCATGGAAAAGGAAGAATGTGGGGACATGGCTCACAGATTTCTATTGAAGATAGATGGAAAATTGTAAAGTATGTACAAACACTTCAAAAACAATAGTATGAAAGAAATTTTTGATTTTAATAGTAACATTAAAAAGAACTTATTTTACTTATTTATAGGAGGTGTAATTCTTACAATAATTGGATTATATCAGGTCATAAACTCTGGAAATGGTCATGAAGAAGTATCCCAAGCTTTAGGTATTAATATTTCAAGTGATGGTCATTCAGAATATCATTGGTATCACAGGTTGTATTCTAATTTATGGATTAACGTAGTATACTTCCTTGGAATATCAATTTCAGCTATATTTTTTGTTGCTATTCAATATGTTTCTCAAGCAGGATGGTCTTCGGGAATTTTGAGAGTTCCTCTTGCAATAGGGAGATGGTTGTTACCCGGTAGTGTTTTAATGCTAGTAGTTTTTGCAATTACTAATCATGATGTATTTCATTGGACACATGAATATCTATATGATAAATCTGATCCTAGGTACGACTATATAATAGATGGTAAAAAAGCTTACTTAAATCTACCATTCTTTTTAGGTAGGATGGTTTTCTTTCTTGGGGTATGGTATCTCTTCTATACTTTAATTTTAAAATATGTTGCCAAAGAAGATAAACTAGGAGGTACAGAGTCATGGCAAAAACTATTTACAATTTCTACTGTATTTGTTGTATTTTATGCATTTACACAGTCAGTTGCTGCTTGGGATTGGGTGCTATCGATAGATACACACTGGTTTAGTACAATGTTTGGATGGTATGTGTTTGCTAGTTGGTGGGTATCTGCTCTAGCATTAATTACCTACATTATTATTATTTTAAGAGATAATGGGTATTTAACTTTTGTTAATCATAGCGTTCTTCATGATTTAGGAAAATATGTTTTTGCATTTAGTGTCTTCTGGACTTATATATGGTTCTCACAATTCCTTTTAATTTATTACGCTAATATTCCAGAAGAAACAATTTATTTTGTTGAGAGACTTGAAAGTGATATTTATTTCCCTTTCTTTATTGTTAACCTTATTTTAAATTTCTTCTTTCCATTTTTATTTTTAATGACTAGAGCAAGTAAAAGGTTTACTAGGTTTTTAAAGATAGCTTGTCCAGTAGTTTTATTCGGACACTTTATTGACTTTTATTTAATGATAACACCTGGTGTGCTTAAGTCAAATGGAGGGTTTGGATTCTTAGAAATCGGATTACTTTTAGTGTTTTTATCTGCATTTTTATTTGTTATTTTACATGGTCTAACCAAACTTCCTTTGGTCGCTAAAAATCATCCAATGTTAGATGAAAGTTTACATCACGATATTTAATTTTTATTTTGAAATTTAAAATTAAACAAAAGATTTTTTGGTTGTAAAATTCATCAATTGATAGGTGGTAATTTACAACTTGGTATTTAAATTTGCTCTATGAATTTATTAATAGGATTAATTCTAATTTTATCTCTCACGGCGGTATTTCTATTATTTAGATCTACAGAAATATTAAATGTTGCGAAAAAAAGAATTTCAGATTCCTTTGAAGATGGAAACAATAATTTTAATGCCTTATCTGGTGTTATTTTTTTAGTCATCTTTTTTATAGCTATCATTTGGTATTCATATGATCAGTTTGATAATTATTTTCTTCCAATGGCATCTGAACATGCACCTGAAATTGAAGTTCTTTTTTGGGTAACTACTGCCATTACTTTCACAGTATTTATATTGACACAGATTGTTATGTTCTATTTTGGGTACAGATATAGATACAATAAAACTAGAAAAGCTCATTTTTATCCTGAAAATCATAAATTAGAAATTATTTGGACTGTAATTCCTGCTGTTGTGCTAGTAGGACTTATTGGTTGGGGGCTTGTAAAATGGAACAAGATTATGGGGCCGCCTCCCGAAGACGCAGAGGTTATTGAAGTTGTTGGATACCAATTCGCTTGGGCATCTCGATATCCTGGACCTGACAATGAGTTAGGTAATTCAAATTATAAGTTAATTGATGTAGATAATATTGTTGGTATAGATTTTTCAGATTCCTCTTCATTAGATGATTTTATGCCAAGAGAAATTTATATTCCAAAAGGTAAGCCAGTTGTTTTTAAAATCAGGGCTAGAGATGTAATCCATAGTGTTTATTTGCCTTATATGAGGTCTCAAATGAATGCTGTACCTGGTATGCCTACTCAAATGTGGTTCGTTCCTTCTAAAACTACTGAGGAGATGAGAGCAGAAACCGGAAATGAAAATTTTAATTATGAAATAGTATGTAATAAAATTTGTGGAAGAGCACACTTCTCCATGAAACATACTGTTGTAGTAGTTGAAGAATGGGAATATATAAAATGGAAGAATTCTCAAAAATCATGGATAGAAAAAAATCCTGATTATTACTCAAATTTTGTTAAAAATAATTCTACGGATGTTGCCGTATTAAATGATTAAATATGGGAGTTACAAAAACAATCACTAGTAAACCAAAAACTAAAGTTGAAGAACTTCATCATGAACACCATGATGAAAGTTTTATTACTAAATATATATTTAGTGAAGACCATAAGATGATTGCTAAACAGTTTCTTATAACTGGTATTTTTTGGGCTATAATTGGTGGTGCCATGTCATCTTTATTTAGGATTCAGTTAGGTTTTCCTGATATGGATCTTACTGCATTGAGTCCAATCATTGGTAATTGGTTGACTCCTCAAGGTAAAATTGATCCTGAAGTTTATTTGGCTCTTATTACTATGCATGGAACAATTATGGTGTTCTTTGTATTGACAGCAGGATTAAGTGGTACATTTAGTAATTATCTTATCCCACTACAAATTGGTGCTAGAGATATGGCTAGTGGATTCTTAAATATGTTATCATATTGGTTCTTCTTCCTATCAAGTATTGTTATGTTTATTTCAATTTTTGTTGAAGGAGGTCCTGCAAGTGGAGGTTGGACTATATATCCTCCTTTGAGTGCTTTGCCTCAAGCAGTATCTGGATCTGGTATGGGTATGACTTTATGGCTTTTTTCAATGTCATTGTTTATTGTTTCTGCTCTACTTGGTGCATTAAACTACATAACAACTGTTATTAATTTAAGGACTGAAGGAATGACTTTCTTTAGGATGCCGCTTACTATTTGGGCATTTTTTGTAACTGCTATTTTAGGTGTTTTATCCTTCCCTGTACTTTTATCTGCAGCGTTACTTCTTATTATGGATCGTTCATTTGGAACAAGTTTCTATTTGTCTGATATATATATTGCTGGTGAAGCTTTATCAAATCAAGGTGGTAGTGCTATTTTATTTCAACACTTATTTTGGTTTTTAGGTCATCCTGAGGTTTATATTGTTATTTTACCTTCTCTTGGTATAACCTCTGAAATCATTGCTACATGTTCACGAAAACCGATTTTTGGATATAGGGCTATGGTATACTCGATTTTTGGTATAGGAGTATTATCATTTGTTGTATGGGCTCACCACATGTTTATTTCCGGAATGAATCCATTTTTAGGGTCAGTCTTTACAATTTTGACTCTTATAATTGCTGTTCCATCTGCTATTAAAGCATTTAATTATATAGCAACACTATGGAGAGGAAATATAATTTTTACTCCAGCTATGTTATTTTCAATTGGTTTAGTTTCATTTTTCATATCTGGAGGATTAACTGGATTATTTTTAGGTAACTCTGTTGTAGATATAAATTTACATGATACATATTTTGTAGTAGCGCATTTTCATATTGTTATGGGTAGTGCCTCATTCTTTGGACTTTTTGCTGGTGTATATCATTGGTTCCCTAAAATGTTTGGTAGAATGATGAATAGTACCCTAGGTTATGTTCATTTTTGGGTTACCTTTATTGGTGCTTATCTTGTTTTCTTCCCATTACATTATATTGGTATTGCTGGATTTCCTAGAAGATATTATTCATTTACAAACTTTGAAACAGGAAGAATTGAATCATTTATAGATTTAAATACTTTTGTAAGTTTTGCTGCAATTTTAACCTTTGCAGCACAATTTATTTTCTTATTTAATTTTTTCTATTCAATGTACAGAGGTAGAAAAGCATCTGCTAATCCTTGGAAATCTAATACTATAGAGTGGACAACACCTGTTGAACCAGGTCATGGTAATTGGCCAGGAAAAATACCTTCAGTAACTAGATGGCCATATGATTATAGTAAGCCTGGTGCTAAGGATGATTTTATTCCTCAGCATATTCCTCTTTCTTCTACGAAAGAATCTAATATGCCTGAAGATGAACACAGGTAAATACAATGTTCAGATTTTTAGGATCTAGTTATAAAAGCCTAACAAAAATAAGTTTAGTACTTCTTTATCTCCTAATACTTGCAGGGGGAGTTGTAAGATGTACAGGATCGGGAATGGGTTGCCCAGATTGGCCTAAGTGTTTTGGTATGTATATACCACCAACCTCAGTTTCTCAATTGCCAGAGAATTACAAAGAAAGCTTTGTAGAAGGCAGAGTTGAAAAAAATAGAAGACTTTCCAAAGTTTTAAATGTCATAGGTTTAAACGAAACAGCTGATAAAATAATTAACGACCCAAGTATAAAAGAAGCTGAAGAATTTAATGTATTTAAGACATGGACTGAGTATATAAATAGACTTATTGGTGCTTTAGTTGGTTTTTCACTAATTTTTATTTTTATATCATCTATTAATATTAAGCCATTCAACTCAAGATTATTTATTCTATCACTTCTATCAATGATATTAGTATTTTTTCAGGCTTGGGTTGGATCTATAGTAGTTTCTACTAACTTACTTCCTGGTCTCATAACATTTCATGTAATAGTAGCTCTAGTTATAATTTGGAATGTTATATTATGTTATTATTTATCGACTAATAATAACACAAAAGTTGAAAAATCTTCAATACTTTCTTACGCGATTATATTTAGTTTATTTCTTTTTTTAATTCAAATGGTTCTTGGAACTGAGGTGAGAGAAAGTGTTGATACTTTTCTAAAGGTTTTTGGTTTTGAGAATAGATCTCAATTAATTGAAAATTTAGGTAGCAATTTTATTATTCATAGATCATTCTCATTGATTATATTATTAGTCCAGATGTTTATAACATATCTAGTTTTTATAAGATCAAAACATTCCAAAGAATTCAAGAATATTACAATTGTTATGTTAATTCTTATAGTTTCTGAGATATTAGTCGGAGCTGGAATGGCATATTTTGAAGTTCCAAGAGTTTTACAGCCTGTTCATTTACTTCTAGCATTTATGATAGTTGGTTTACAGTTTTACATATACCTAAAGAACTCCAACATTAAAAAAGTAAATTCGTTATGATACTTACTACCTCTAAAACTATATTTGCGATTGAAAAAATTATGAGTGTTCTTAAAGTCATATTTGAGTTAACAAAGTTTAGACTCTCTTTTCTAGTTTCATTTTCAGCTATTGTTGGATTTATACTTGCCTCAGATAATTTTTATATAATAGATTTAATAGTATTAGGAATATCTGGTTATTTAGTAACTGCAGCATCTGTTATTAATAATCAAATTCTTGAAAAGGATTTAGATAGTAAAATGGATAGAACTAAAGGTAGACCTCTTCCAACTAATAGAATATCTAAACGAAATTCATTAATTATTTCTGTATTCTTTATGGTAATTGGTTTAACTATTATGACATTATATTTTAATATGGTTGCTGGACTTTTAAGTCTAGTATCTTTACTCTTGTATACATTTATTTATACTCCTCTCAAGAGAGTTGGGCCAATCGCAGTTTTTATTGGTGCAATTCCAGGTGCATTACCACCTCTAATTGGTTGGGTAGCATTTTCTGGTGAAATTACTATAGAAGCAATAATTATATTTAGTATCCAGTTTATCTGGCAGTTTCCTCATTTTTGGGCAATTGCTTGGATTTATCATGATGATTACAAAAAGGTAGGATTTAAACTACTGCCAAGTAAAGGTGAAAAGAATTTTAATACTGCACTTAATATAATGACATATACACTCTTTTTGATACCATTAGGCTTATTACCTACTATTTTTGGTATTACTGGAATAATTTCTGGAGCAGTAGCAGTATTATGTGCTATTTTATTTCTTGCCCAAACTTTTAAATTATTTAAAGATTATTCAAGATCCTCT